>CAYSKF010000004.1:0-186889 GCA_964431515.1 uncultured Bdellovibrio sp. | reverse complement strand
CAGAGGCATCTTTCAGCACCACATCCACAACAACTTCACTGCTACCATCTGCTTTTGGTGATTGCCCCGGAGCCACGTCTGCTTCATTTTTCTCACTCGCAAAATGAAGTTCCACGGTCTCATCGATTCCAGCCGGAGAGCTCACGCTTAAGATTCGTGTTCCTTGAACTGAAGACGTTATGTTACAAAGATATTTACCAGCGGGTTTTGCAGAGCAACTGCTAGTTCCATTGGCGCTAAGATTTAAAACAATCGTCGGCAATGAGGAAGCTGTGATTTCAACTTGCGCCTTAGAGTCTGCGACACCAGCAAAAGCTCGTCCCTCAAGAACTTTGATCTTGCCGGCCACGAACTCCACCTCAACTGGCAGAAGAGCCGGAGATTTGGACTGAACCTTGAATACGCCAGCTTCTTTAGAAGACAACTGACACTGTGACACTCCATTTGCAGAAGTGACTGAGCACTGAATATTTAAACTCTGTGGTGATTCCACAAAAAGCTCTGGACGAATTCCCGAGCGACCTCTGCCAGAAGTTGTTGAAAGTGTAACTTCAATGAGAGCTTTTGCTGCCCCATTGGCAGGAACATTGGACTTCTTAACTACCATGGATCCGGTTGCAGAATTCTCGGCAAAGAAAGCGCGCCCTGGCTCAAGAATAATTGCATTCTTGGCATAGATTAATTTTTCTCCACCCTGACTAGCTGTGAGCTTACACTCGGCATACTCCGATCCCATAGGTTCACAGGTCACCGTATGCTCACCGGCACCATAGACCCCAAGTTTAGGAGTATAGTTTTTTACTGGAGAACCTTCATCGTTCATTGCATAAACACGGATGGGCAGCTGAGACTCACCATCAGCAATCCCTTGCGCAGGATCTGGAACAACTATTTTTGAGCGAGAGGAGTCGACAGATGTAGAGATGATTTCATCAAGATCTGTTGTAAAGGAGCAGCCTGAAAGAATAAGAACCGGAATTAATAAATAGGCAAAAAGACTGTTCCATGATCTTTGATCGTTCATATGGACGCTCCTAGAAAAACTTGTCCTTAATACTATGTAGGTACCGGATTAGATCGGGAGAATATAAATGTTTCTTGAATAAAATATTTTGCACTTCATTATCGACTTATTCATTTACGAATGCTTAGTCTCAAAAGAGGACAATATTAACTGGCATTATTTGGAAAGCTACGACTAGGTCCCCAAATGATACGAACAGCCCCAGGGCGACCATCTGATATTTCACCTCCGCCGCCATATGCTGCAGCAGATTGCCCCCCATTTCCACCAGAGCCTCCTTGTCCATGTCGTCCACCCGTCGAGGCATCTGCCACACTCGAGCCGTTCCAAATACCCCCAGCGCCGTTAGCACCAGCTCCATACAAGCCAGCACCACCACCAACACCAGCACCATTAGCAGCATTACCACTAGCTCCACCACCACCAGCGCCACCGGAGCCAGCGCCTCCATTAGAGCCCGTCGTAATACCGTTACCACCAACTCCCCCATTGCCAGAATAGCCTCCAGCGCCACCACCTCCACCGCGCATAGTCCAACCTAAAGTATCATCGCCCGTGTTAGTCCCACCACCGGCGCCACCATTGCCTCCACCAATTGATCCACCAATTGCAATACCAGTTCCACCAACTCCGCCACCAGAAAGTGTGGGATTCGCACTTCCTCCTCCTCCACCACCTGCATACAAAACCGAAGTGCTACTGAAAATCGAATTTCCGCCAGCGCTTCCCTGTCCCGTGTTGTTTCCGCCAGTATAGCCATTGTTATAAGCAGATAAGCCCTTATTACCCACCGTTACCGAAATACTAGCACCCGGAGTTACAGTATAAGATGTAATGTAACGAAGTCCTCCACCGCCACCCGCACAAGCATTAAGACCCGCTGCTGTTGAAGCCCCTGTGAAACCACCACCTCCTCCACCACCAACACAAACAACACTCACTGTTGTTACTCCCGCTGGAACAGTCCAACTATGAACACCAGCTGATGTGTAAATCTGCTCTCCACCAAAACCGTTCGCATCTCCGCCTAAAGTCACAGCTGTTGTAGCGGCCTTTGATTGAGGCAATCTAATACCAAACAAAATTGCCGCACTAGTAAGTCCAAAGCGCGAAAGAAAACTACGACGGTCCATCCCAAGAAAGATATTCTTCTTTTGAATAAGATCATAATAAACTTCATCAACCCAAAGAAGGTTGTCTTCTTGATCATAAACAGCGTGCAAATCAATATCTTCTGGTCGCCAAGAACTTCCATAAGTGATCGCGTAACAAGCTCGCTCCAAAGCATCGTTGATGCTTGATGCATCCAGAGTCACTCTCGAAAATTCATCATAATTATTTTTTCTAAATTGAATCGTATAAACTGAGGCATTCAACGGATCTGGCAACAAAAGTCCCGACTCCCAAAGTCTATAATATTCGGCTGTAAATTGACCTTTTGTATATTTCATACCGGAACCTCAATACACTCAACATGCAAAGCTTGGACGTTAGAATAGAAACACCATGTGGCCAATTTAACAGACTAAATCTGTATTTTCCGCAGCAAAACTTGAAGCAACTCATTATAAGACAATAGCTATTTTAGTACACCTGTCTTAAATCTTTCACCATTCATCCCAAGCTTAAAAATATTCAATCCATCATTATCATCTGGAAGAATACCACCAAGGTCGAAGGTTACAACATTGAGTTTCTTTAGAATTTCAATCGCTTTCCACAAAAGCAGAAAGTGTGCATTGTTTCGTCTGCCTTCTTTTGTATTCCAAGAAACTCTATAAGACGCCGAGTTTCCGTGCTTCATAACAACAACTCCAGCAACTGGTACTCCATCTAAACGGGCCCATAAAATAATCGCATCTTTAAAAGGCAAAGCCGCTTCAATTTCATGCTTAAAAAAATTCCCATCAGGCCCTTCAAATTTTTTTTGCGCTTTAAATAAGTCATAAGCCCGTAAAAAATAGTCCAAATGAGTTCCCTTGAAATCGACGGCAACCTCCAAAGAAGATCTTTCCGCTTTATGCAGATGATTACGCCACTTACGATGAAGACGCTTTTTAAGTACTTCCATCTCAGGGGAAATATCCATCCATAAAGTTTCAAAGCTCTTCTTCGTTCTTTGTAAACCCGTCTCTTCGAGAAAATGCATTGCTTGGTCTTCTGAAAAACTCCATTCAGGCATCCAAGTCAAACGACGTAAAAAACGCTTCGGAAAGGTGACCTTAAGAGCCTCCAGAAAGCCCTTCATATCCTGGGATCCGCCAAAACCTTTAAACCACAAAGGTCCACGATTGATATTAATTTGATGAATAGGACCGAATTTCAATTCCTGAACTGCGACCAGTCCGATGATCTCTTGATCTCTTTCAATTGTCGCAAATCGTGTAGACTGATGTGCTACTTTTGCAAGAGCCGATGCATATTGAAATGTTTGCGTCCAAGGAGTCCGAGGTGTGCGCTGAAGAAGCTCGCGCCACTCACCCACGGTTCTTAAAGAAAAATTCAGCATTAATTTTGTGCCGGCAACGGATTCTTTTGAAACCAAATCAAGACTCATGCTTTCATTGTTTCAGAGGCTGTGCCTAATTCCAACCTAGACTAGATAAGAATCCAGTCTAGACTTCTCACTATCCCGCTATCCCACTACTCCATCATCCAAATCTCACCATGCTTTAAGACTCGAAAGGCAGAAGGCGAAAGCCCTTGCCGCTCGCGAGCTCTTTCGAGTTCAAGAGGGGGCTCTGCCATAGGCTCATCAGCCAAAGGAAATGTTCCCCAATGAACTCCAACAGAAAAGTCGGCCTCTAAATCTTGATGAATACGAACAGCACCATCTGGATCAACGTGTTGCTTACCCATAAACCAACGAGGTTCATAGGCTCCAATCGGAATCATCGCGACATTGACTTTACCTAGCTTAGACCTAATATCCTTAAAATCCAACGAGTAACCCGTATCCCCAGTATACAAGAAATGAAAAGCTTCTAATTTTACGGACCATCCACCCCAAAGACTTCTTTTATAATCCCACGGCGTTCTTTGGGTCCAATGTTGCGCTGGTGTAAATGTAAAAATCATTTCTCCAATTTTGAGTTCATCCCACCAATCGAACTCTTTGACATTTTCAATACCATGTTCCCGAAACCAAGATGCAACCCCGAGTGGTACTAAAAATAATGTTTTTCCAGCATTCTGCGCATCGATACTTTTTACGCTGAAATAGTCCAGATGATCATAGTGACTGTGTGAAATCAAAACGATGTCCATTGCAGGCAGAGCAGAGACCTCAAAAGGAAGAGGAACAACTCGCTTTGGACCAAAAAATGAAACTGGTGAAACTCGATCAGAAAAAACGGGGTCCATGATAATATTCAATCCATTCAACTGCAACAATGCAGTCGAATGCCCCACCCAGGTCAAAGACTTTGCAGAGCGATTATTTTTTAAAAACTGAAGATCGGTTTTCACAACCACTGGCTGAAAAGGTGGCTCGACAACTTTGGGTTTTGTTAACCTTTCCCATTGCCACTTCCAAAAACTTTCTTTGGGGGAATTATCGTAGTTATTCAAAAAAGTATCAGGACCCCAATGCTTCTTTGCTGGATCATGATAAGGAAAACTATGGCATGCCATAATCAAAGGTGTCATAGAAAACATCAATACCCATTTCGAAAACAAATACTGTCTCATAATGATACAGATTTGCACAATTGGAACCACTTTACCACAATTTCTTCGCTATAGAACTTTTGCCGAATTAACATTTAAAAGTCGGGGGACATCCATCATGAAGCTTCCTTGGTTTCACCATTTAAGGGCTTGGCACAAAGTAGCCCTCTTCAATCTTTTAGGTTTATGTACAGGAATTCTTTTATCTGCGTCATTTCAGAACTGCTCGCAAGCTGGCTTTCAGACTGCGGAATCAATCCAAAATCCCATCAGCACTTCTTGTGGAACACGAAAAAAAGTCACAGAAGCGGAAATGCACAATTTAATTCAAAAAGCTCACTGGAAGACGTCTTCTGATGACAGAGTTCAATGTCCTGGTTTTTTTGCAGAAATTGACACACCTACAGAGCTCGATGAAACCGGACAATTCAAAATAACCTTGGATCGCGCTTCTTTACAAAAACAAATTGCAGAAGCAAACGACTGCAATATTGAAGGCCCACCAGAAGACAATCCCTCACCTGGAGAAAAGACCCCCACCAGAACAAAAGAAGACATCATCAAAGAACTTGTCAATAAAACTGATGCACAAAAAATATTACGCACAATCTCTTCACTCAGTGACGGAACGACTGTCGGACCAACGAGATACCACGCCTCAAGCACTCCTCGCCGAACTCCGGAGTGGATCCTTTCTCAATTTCAAAAAATCGCAAATGGCAGAGCGGACATTCGCATTCGCCTCGTTGAACATCGAAATACACCTCAACCTTCAGTCGAAGCCATCATTGAAGGCTCTGGACCTGATAAAAATAAGTTCTTCGTTATCGGAGGCCACCAGGACTCGATTCAAAGTCCTAATTCGCGATCTTTTGTCGACACTCCTGCCCCCGGCGCCGATGACAACGCCTCTGGAGTGGCGTCAGTTCTAGAATCATTCCGAGTACTCGTAGAAAGCGGCCAAAAGCCCAACGCCTCCATTGCTTTTTATACGTATGCAGCCGAAGAGATCGGCCTAGTTGGCAGTCAAGAAATCGCACAGAGTTACGCAAACTCCGGTAAAGAAGTTCTAGGAGTTATACAAACAGACATGACTGCTTTCTCATCCGGAGCTACAGACGAAATCACTTTTATAACAGATTATACCAGTCAAACTCTGACCAGCACAGCTGCCGATCTCGCCAGCAGATATGTCGGTTTAAAAATATCTTATGCGACTTGTGGTTATGCCTGCAGTGATCATGCAAGCTGGACACGATACAACTTTCGCTCCATCATGCCAGCTGAAAAAGAGTTTGAAACAGCCGTCCGTCGTATCCACACTATCAACGATAAAGTAGATAACTTAATAAAGCCTGCTTACACGGAAAAGTTTGCTAAACTCTCCGTTGCGTTAGCTGTGACTTTAGGATTTTAAATCTACTCCCACTCAATAGTACCAGGTGGTTTACTCGTTACATCGTAAACCACTCGATTGACACCCTTCACTTTATTCGTAATTAAATTTGAAACATCACGCAAAAATTGAAATTCAAAAGGGTACCAATCGGCTGTCATTCCATCACTCGAAGTGACTGCTCGCAAAGCTAGAACATGCTCATACGAACGAGAATCTCCTTGCACCCCGACTGTTTTAACTGGCAATAAAACACAAAAAGCTTGCCAAATTTTTTCATAAATTCCACAGCGTCGCAGCTCTGAAATAAAGATATCATCGCACTCTTTCAAAATTTCCAACTTGGCTTCTGTCACTTCCCCCAGAACTCGAATCGCCAATCCTGGCCCAGGAAATGGATGGCGCCAAAGCATTTCGTGCGGCAGTCCCAACTGCACACCTAAAGCACGAACTTCGTCTTTAAAGAGCTCACGAACAGGCTCAACGAGGCCCAATTTCATTTTTTCCGGCAAGCCTCCAACATTGTGGTGCGATTTGATCGTTACACTACCTCCAACAGAGGAAACACTTTCGATAATGTCAGGATAAAGAGTGCCTTGAGCCAACCATTTAATTGGCAAGTTGTGATCGTAACTTCTATCAAAAACTTCAACAAACACGCGACCAATGATTTTTCTTTTCTGTTCGGGATCTGCAACACCAGTCAAAGCATTTAAAAAGTCTTTTGCAGCATCCACCCCAGTAACATTCAAGCCTATGCGCTGATAGCTTTCCAAGACTTTTTTAAACTCATTCTTGCGCAAAAATCCGTTATCAACAAAAACACAGTGAACACGATTGGCCCCCAAAGCTTGGGTCAATAAAGTAGCAACAACTGTTGAATCAACTCCACCACTTAATCCCACTAACACATGATCTTGAGGACCGACTTTTTCTTGCGTTTCACGAATCAGTCTTTCTTTTGTATGTGGCGCATCCCAATCTGCGGGTGCTCCACACATATCTTTTGCGAAATATCTTAATAAATCATTTCCATGCTCGGTGTGCGCCACTTCAGGGTGAAACTGAACTGCCAAAATATTTGGCCCTGACATTGCAGCTGGATGCCCACTTTCAGAAGTCGCAATTAGTTTAAAACCTTCAGGAACTTTCTCAACAACATCACCGTGACTCATCCATACTTTTTGTTTTTCTGGAACACCATTCAAGACAGAAGTCCATGTTACATAATTCAATCCGTACTCACGATGATCAGACTTCAAAACATGACCACCCAATTGATGAGCTAGTAATTGCATCCCATAACAAACACCCATCAAAGGACTTATGTTACGTAGTTCTTGAAGATCTCTTTTTGGCGAACCTTCTTCATAAACTGAATTGGGCCCACCACTGAGAATCACACCAAAGGGTTTCTTTTGGCGAATCTCTTCAGTTGAATATTTATAAGAATGAATTTCTGAATAATATCCTAGTTCCCTTAAACGTCTTGCAATCAACTGCGTGAACTGAGAGCCAAAATCCAAAATAATAAATCCACGCATCTTACGACTCCATACGATAATTAGGGGCTTCTTTTGTGATACTCACATCGTGCACATGGGACTCACGAAGTCCTTGTGAAGTGATCTGAACGAATTTTGCTTTCATCTGAAGTTCATCAATGTTTCTGGCACCGAGATATCCCATCCCAGATTTTAAACCACCCACCAACTGATGAATGACTGCCGAAGCAGCTCCTTTATAAGCTACTTTTCCTTCGATTCCTTCGGGCACAAGTTTTTCGTTCTCATTCACATCCATTTGACCATAACGATCTTTTGAACCTTTGGCCATCGCGCCAATACTGCCCATTCCACGATAGACTTTATAAGTTCTTCCCTGAAACAATATCGTTTCCCCTGGCGATTCTTCCGCTCCGGCCAACAGATTTCCAATCATCACCGTATTAGCTCCTAAAGCCAGGGCCTTCGTAATATCGCCAGAGTACTTGATCCCCCCATCTGCAATGATGGTTTTTCCTCGTGATCGAGCTGCTTTGGAGCACTCAACGACTGCAGATATCTGTGGCATCCCAACCCCCGCAACGACGCGAGTGGTGCAAATACTTCCAGGCCCAACACCCACTTTCACAACATCCGCCCCTGCATCGATAAGGGCTGTGGTTCCTTCCGCAGTCACCACATTTCCCGCCACAATGATGACATCTTTGTACTTCTGTGAAATGTACTTCACCATTTCGATCACATTCTTTGAATGTCCATGGGCCGTATCAACACACAAAACATCCGCTTGAGCTGCCACTAAAGCATCTACTCGTTGATAAGAGTCCGCACCAACACCAACAGCGGCCCCAACAAAAAGTCGACCATGCGAATCCTTAGTCGCTTGCGGATAGCTACGAGCTTTTTCAATATCTTTGATTGTGATAAGGCCTTTTAACTTACCGTGCTCATCGACGACCGGTAATTTTTCGATACGATGTTTTTGTAAAATCTTTTTAGCTTCCTCTAGTGTTGTCCCAATTTTTGCTGTGACCAGACTTTCTTTGGTCATAATATTACGGATAGGCTGCGCAAAATTTTCTTCAAAGCGCAAATCTCTATTGGTTAAGATTCCCACCAGCTCGCCGTCTACAGTGACCGGCACACCACTGATAGAATATTTTTCCATCAAATCAACCGCATCTTGAACAAGATGATCCGGACCTAAAGTGATGGGATCTAAAATCATTCCCGCTTCATATTTTTTAACTTTTTCGACTTCTAGATATTGTTTATCGATATCCATATTTTTATGGATAATACCGAGGCCGCCATTTTGGGCCATGACTCGAGCGACTCGATTTTCTGTCACTGTGTCCATGGCAGCTGAGATAATTGGTGTGTTTAGATATTTTTCTCGAGCGAAAAAAGATCGAGGGACCACTTCGGTCGGAGTGATTTCTGAATACTGAGGAATAAGAAGAATATCATCGAATGTTAAAGCGTATTGGACTTCACGTTCCATGGAAAAAACTCCTGAATGATGTGTTTAAATATTTTCAACATTTCATTCAGGAAGTTCAATCTTTATCAGTACCAAGTTTTGTACAAAAGATAATTGTCGGCAGACTTCTCGAGCAACTCGACCTCTTCATCCGTCAAAGGCCTTTTAACTTTCGCAGGACGCCCGACCACCAAACTTCTGGGCGGGATCTTTGTTCCTTCTGTCACTAAAGATCCAGCTCCGATCAAACAATGTTCACCGACCTGGACCCCATCCATAACAATAGAACCCATGCCGACCAAAGTACCTCGACCAATCTCACATCCGTGAAGCATGACTAAATGCCCAATAGTCACTCGATCGTGCAAGGTTGTTCCCCATTTTCCATAGGTCCCATGAATAACAGAACCATCTTGAACGTTCACTTCTTTGCCAATTCTAATTGGCATAACATCACCACGAATCACAACATTGTACCAGATCGACGAACGATCCCCGATCTCAACATCGCTGATAATACGAGCATTATCGGCAATGAAAACATCCTCTCCCACGACTGGGGATACGCCTCTGGCTTTTACGAATTGACTGCTCATGTATTAATCTCCTTTAAGCCACTTTGATCTGCAATAATCCACAAAAGATCATTTTCTTTTATTTGAAATTGAGATCGAGGCCCCAAAATCTTTTCGTTTCCTCTCTCAACTCCAATCACAATCCCACCTTTTAATGTCTCACGCAGTCGACTGTCTCTGATAGTGGTGTTTACAAAAGCAGAATCTGCCGTCACTAACAATGAAGTAAGCTTATAGGCCTCCTCTGCGGAGGCTTTATCGTACTGCTGAAGATTCTGATTTTTTTCTTTCTCTACCCATTGATGAAAGGACTGCAGTTCTTCTTCACTTCCAAAACAAATGAGTTTATCAAATGGCCAGATAACTAAATCACCGGCCGGTGCAAAAATACGCTTGCTCCCTCTAAATATCGCAGCCACTGTCAACCCATGAGTTTCCTTGAAGGACAAATCTTTCAGTGTTTTTCCTACCAGTGTAGAGGCAGGATCTATTTCATAAGTTCCTAGTGTCGCCTCCCAAGGCAAGAGCGATGGCACGCCCACTTCGACTTTATCCAACTCAAGCCGCTCTTTCTCGGTCAGATTTTTCAAGAAATCGCCCTCGATTTTCTGATAAATATTCTTCATCAGAACTGGACCTAAAAAGACCATCAACAAGACAACTGCGACAACAAATCCAGAGGCCACATGAAGAGTTAAAAATTGTGAAAGTATAGCAGAGACCAAAGCCACACCAAGAGCCATACGGCCAAAAAACAATCCAACCTGAAGGCCCTTCAACTTCTTAAGCTCTTCAAATTCTCGCTGTGCCGACAGGGACGGCCTCCCAAAAACAATGCCCCACAAAAAAGGTCCTGATATTAACAAACATAAAAGCAATGAGATGCTACCAGCCCAAGAAGATCCCGAAACAAATTGCTGAAGTTTTCCATCGAGTAAAGCCTTAAAAGCACCAATAATTGCAATAACAATCACGGCATTTAAAAGAACCTTCACCCCATAGGCCTTCATGATCAGAGACCTCAAATTGACACCACCTGTATTTTGAAAAGAGCTATGGTATCTATCCAAATGAGTCTTGAAGTTTTGCGGCAACCACGATTCAACGCGAAGATACACAGGTTCAGCGATCTTAATCAAATAAGGTGTCGTGAACGTTGTCACAGCAGAAACTGCGATGGCTAGTGGATACAAAAAGTCACTCGTGACTTTTAATGTGACACCCAATGAGGCAATAATAAAAGAAAACTCTCCGATTTGCGCCAGGCTCATACCAGCTTGAAATGATTTCTTACGAGATTGTCCTGACAACAAAGCTCCAAGAAAGGTGCTGAGAAACTTTCCGAAAATTGTGACCCCTGTCGCGATAAGCACCAGATCCCAACGCTCCCAAAGCACCTTAGGATCAATCATCATACCGACTGATACGAAGAAAATAGCGGCAAACAGATTTTTCACCGATTGCATAAGATTTTCTATCTTATGCCCCTCAGGTGTTTCCGCTAACAAAGAGCCCATCACAAAAGCTCCCAGTGCCGGCGAAAAACCCACCCCTGCCGCAATCATCACCATCGCAAAACAAAGACCGATGGCCACAAGTAAAGTGGTCTCGTCCTCTAACAAGTCGCGAATTTTTCGCAGAAAAATAGGAATGAGGAATATACCCACCGCAAACCACAAAGCGACAAAGAATAAAAGTCGAAGACCTGAAACGGCTAGCTCCATTCCAGAAACGACCGCTGCCCCAGACAGGGCCGTAAGCATCACCAAAAGAAAAATTGCGACAATATCCTCGACAATTAAAATACCAAAAACCAAATCAACATACTTATGGCCTTTCATACCTAATTCTTGGAAAGCCCGTACGATGATAGTGGTCGAGGACATCGATAAAATGGCACCAAAAAATAAACTATCGATACTGTTCCAACCCAATAAACGACCGACGAGAAACCCGAGTCCCATCATGAAAACGATTTCAAAAACTGCTGTGAACCCCGCAGATCCTCCGACCTTGAAAAGTTTTTTAAAACTAAATTCAAGCCCTAAACTGAAAAGAAGAAAGATCACACCGATCTCGGACCAGACCTGAATACTTTCACGATCTACGACTGTTGGGAAAAAAGGCACATGGGGACTGACAAGAAAGCCCGCGATAAGATAGCCCAATACCAATGGTTGACCTAACTTCTTAAAAAGAAGAGTCGATAAGGCAGCAATAACAAGAATAAAACCAAGATCAGTAATCAGATGGGGTAAATGAATCATACCCCATCTTTACAAAAATTAATTCAGATATCCAGGGCCTTTCTCAAACAACCCAAGATTTTGAATCTTTTGTGCACCAGCTTCTATTGCAGCGCTCATTACACGAGAGCGTCCAATAAAGTTTCGCGTAGCATACAATGGAACGCCTAGATACAAACAAAGGGACATCGCTTCGTCAGAGCGAATTTTCAATGAGCTCACAACAGGATTACCACTAATGTAAAGTCGCAAAAACTGATGAGAGCCTTTGATTTCCACAAAGACCGCTTGTTTAATCTCAACACCTAGAGACTGCAAAAGCATCGCTGTGAATTTGTGTGGTGAAGATTCCAAAATAGCTTTATTGGATTGAGCCAGAGCCACGCCGGCATCAATCGGACTGACCGCAACCGGCAGCGTGTACTGATGAGCCTCATCCTTTAAAAGTAGAAACGGACGAGACGCATCTGTGCTGACTGACAAACCATAAGGAAAAAGTTGGACAAGATCTTTCTGATGAAAGGTTTCTTCTTCCTGAGTCTCTTGCGCAAAAACGATTTGCGTTTTCAAGTTATTAAAATCCAGAAGTTCTTTCATGAATTAAATCATCTCTCCTCTAAATACAGCAGGAAACGCTTTCGTAATCTTAACATCAACTGTTTTACCAATCAAATCTGGAGATCCCAAGAAGTGAACAAGCTTGTTGCCTGTGCTACGGCCTTGGATTTTTCCATGCTCACGATCGACCGTTTCAACTAGGACTTTCATCACTTGTCCTTCGTAACGCTTCACAAGTTCAAAAGCCATTTTATCGTGGGCATCAAACAGACGATTCAATCGTTCTGTCTTTACCTCTTCATCAACTTGATCTTCAAACTTAGCCGCTTTCGTGAACGGACGAGGTGAATATTTAAATGCAAAAATAGTTTCAAAACCAACCTCTTGCACCAAACTCACTGTATCCTGAAATTCTTCCTCTGTCTCGCCTGGGAAACCAACAATAATATCTGTCGAGAAAACCACATTCGGAATAGTCTTTTTCAACATCGCAATCTTTTCCAAGTAGTGCTCACGCGTGTAGTTGCGATTCATACGGTCCAAAATACGGCTATTACCACTCTGGAATGGTAAATGGATGTACTCCATCACCTTATCCTGATGAGCGGCCATAGTGTCTGCCAACTTTTGATTGAAGTCTTTCGGATGCGAAGTCGTGTAACGGATTCTTTCGATATCTGTCTCTGTCGCCACCTTCGCTAACAAATCAGCAAAGTCGATCCCCTCTTCACCTTTGTAAGAGTTCACGTTTTGTCCAAGAAGAGTCACTTCCTTAACACCACGTTTTACCAAGCCACGAATGTCAGTGAGAATATGCTGTAACGGGCGAGATTTTTCGCGACCACGAGTGTAAGGAACAACACAGAATGTGCAGAAATTATCGCAGCCTTTTGTGATATTCACAAAAGTCGCCACACCAGGGTTTCTCACCATAGTTTCGATATGGTAAGGCTCACGGTGCTGAAACTTCGCATTGATCAGCTTCTTCTCGCCATCGAAGGACTGGGCAACCAAGGCTGGAAGATTATCAATTTGATCGGTTCCAAAAACGAAATCGATCATCGGTTGGTTTTTAATAAGATTTTCTTTTTCCTGCTGTCCAACGCATCCGCCGACACCGATTTTCAACTCAGGATTTTTTTCTTTCATTTTGCGGAATGTGCCCACTTCTGAATAGACCTTGTGAACAGGCTTTTCGCGGACACTGCAAGAATTGATGATGATCAAAGACGCATCTTCAGGCTTTTCAACTGGCGTAAAGTTTTGCATTTCCAAAAGGGAATACATACGCTCAGTATCGTTCACGTTCATTTGGCAACCGTAGGTGGAGATGTAAACACCACGCCCCTGCCCCACATCGTTATTTTGCTTAATAGTTTCAGGATTTTGCGAAGTGTTTTCCACGGCTCTTACCTCTTGTGTCATTAAAGAAAGTGAGTTATAGAGGACCCTATTAAAAATGTCAAAAAAATGCCATGACAGCGTTTATCGCATAGCCCCTGAAAAGGGTGTCGGCAGAAGCACCTCTGTTCAAAAGGTGCTCAACGGAGGCCCCAATTATATGAATCCAAGGCTCAAAAGCTCAAAAAAATGGACTTCTTTCCCAAAAGACTACCTCAACCAGATGCAAGTGGTTTTTAAAGAGAACTTTGCTCAGTATTTAGATAAAGGTGAGCTGGTTATCGAAGGACGCATTTACCCTGAAGAAATAACGCTCCGAGTAGGGTTTCTTGAGAACGGGCGACTTGCCCAAGCCAACTTCGAAGTTTCCATGAACTACTCGCAATCTGACCAGGATGCTCTAGAGCGTATTCATAACTGTGTCGACGCTGCCGCCAGCATGATGATGGAGTATTTGGAAAATGACGGCGAAGTTGATTTTCCTTACGTCTGGAAGGAAGTCCCATTCCAAGGCAAAAAGATCTATCTTCAATTCAATACCGAAAACTCTTCTTTAGAAGAAGCTGCCAATAAACTTCTCGGAATCGACGAAGAAACTCTTTTACACGAAGAAAACGACAATGAAGAGGATGCTTTAAGTAGAGCAGAAATCAGCGAAGAACTTTCACCACCACGTGATGAAGACGAGATAGAAGTGAATGATGAGGACGAGGAAATCTCTGGGCCTAAAATGTTCACAACAAAGACGCCCAAAAAGAAAGACGAGCTTCATTAAGCTCAGACTAAAAGGCCCACGTTCACTAGGAACGCGGGCTAACTCCCCTCGAGAGAAAATTTAGTAAACAATATAAAATTTCTAGATTAAAGAGCGCGAACTTGCTCGATGATTGCTGGTGCTAAATCCAAATTGTTTTTAGCTTCCATTACAAACTTGATGGCATCACGTTGCTTAAGACGGCCTGCTGCCATTTTTTCACATACCAAAGCTTCTAAAGGATCTGTGATTTTGTAAACGCTTTCATGCTGTGGCCATAGATTCTTTTCATCATTATCGCCACCCGCACAAAGTGGGATGTAGTGGTCAATTTTGAAAGCTTGGCGCTTCATTGATCGGGTTCTGTAACCCAACTGATCATATTTATTGAAGATTTGCGCTTTTTCGCCAGGAGATACATCGCGCTCACAGTATTTAATTTTTTCAGGGTAGCGATAAGAATCAGGACTGTTACAAAGGACACCAGGAGTTAGATTTTCGTCTGGACCTTTTGGAAAACTGTCAACAGCGTGCGACGTCAGTGACAAAACGAACAACAAAGCGAAAAGAGCAGTGCTCTTTACCATATCCCCTCCAAATAGACTGCCATTAACGGTGGCAGGTAGAAACGTCGGACCATATTTCCGACTTATATTCGAGTAACCTCGAACAGATGTACTCGATCAGATTCGAGTTTTGCAATAAAATTTACAAAAAGTTTTTGTCGTGACGCATGTGCGCCAAAGAAAGCACAGAGGCTATTTTCTGCTAAAAGATCTGAACTATGAAAACCATCGTCGCAATATTAACAGTCTGCTTTACGCTCATCACAGCCATGATCATCTATATTACTCGAGCAGGGGTGAGCATCCGAACAGCTCCAATTATAAAGCCTTCCGCTGTTTCACAAGACTTCCACAACGTTCCGTTCGGTATATTTCTCCGCTTGTTCCCTGATTTTCAGCAGGCAGATTATGTTATTTTCGGATTTCCGCAAAACTCACCAGAAGCACAGACAACTTTGAACCTCCTCAAAGAGCGGTATGAAAGAGAGTTTAAAACTGAGGTTAAAATTCTCGCTGGGGAAGAACCCAAGAATCTGATTTCTGTCCAAAATTGCCTGAAACCTTGTTGGATTTTTTTACCCGAGGCCGAGGCCAATGAACTGTCACCCAATGCCTGGATTCAAAATAACATTCACCCTACGAAGAGATCTTACTTCACTCTGACGTGGATACCTTTTCAACGTAAAGTCACGGTCTCTGAACTTTGCGAAAAAGAAAAACGACTGGATTTAGAGTGCCTTAAAACGGTGTCTGTTAAAGAAGTAGAACGAAAGATGAAGGATCCAAACGCCAGATACTTTTTCATGAGGAAGTACCTGGATCATGATTACTTTTTATTTATTGAAACCTTATCTCTTTAGGAGGGTCTTATCCCAAGACCCTTTGCTTCAGAACACGCCTCAGATCAACTTGTGCTCATCGATCCGAAGTCTTTATATTTTTGAATAAATTAGGATTTTTTGAAAAGAGCTTCCGCAGCCGCACGCAATGCTGCGGCTTTATCGACAGCCCCTACTCCGCCCTTGCGCGGAGTAAAGTAATCACAAAAATTAGCGCGGTCCTTTTCTCGAACAACATCTGCCGAAGTCTCACGACATTCATTATAAACCTTTGGATCATAATGGTCGCAGTTCTTGCACACGTGCACATCACTGCGACATTGAGGACATTCCTCACGTCTGCCAATGGTTCCAGAAAACTTCAATTCTTTACTGCACTGAAAACACGTAAGGGTGATGTCCATTTTACTAAAACCCTAGCCTTTTGGTTTGCGAGTTAAATCGTGGTGCGCTTCAATTGTGCGAATTGTACCGGTTGCTGATCTCATAACAATAGAATGAGTTTTGGCTTTTCCACCAGCTAAAAAGCGAACCCCTTTTAGCAGAGCCCCATCAGTCACACCTGTTGCAATAAACATAACTGAACCTGAGGCCAATTGATCCATAGTAAATTTCTTCTCAGGATCTGAAAGCCCCATCTTTACTGCTCTTGCTTTTTCTTCAGGATTTCTAAACTTCAAACGACCTTGAAAGTCTCCACCCAAACATTGCATGGCTGCAGCGGAAATAACTCCCTCAGGCGCTCCACCAATACCCAACAAAAGATCAATTCCTGAATCAGGCCAAGCCGCAGCTACAGCGGCAGAGACATCGCCGTCCCCGATCAGATTGATTCTTGCTCCTGTTTTTCTTGCTTCAGCAATTAAATCAGTATGACGAGGTCGATTCAAAATCACGACAGTCAAATCACTCACGGGTTTACCCAAAGCTTTTGCCACTGCATGAATATTTTCAGTAGGTGATTTATCTATATCAATGCAACCACGAGCTCCAGGCCCACAGGCGATCTTATCCATGTAAGTGTCAGGTGCATGCAAGAATTTACCTTGCTCCGCCACGGCAATAACAGAAATCGAGCCGGGCTCCCCTGTCGCACAAATAGTCGTGCCTTCTAAAGGATCCAAGGCGATATCTAACGACGGAGCATCCTCCGACTTCATACCTACTTTCTCACCAATATAAAGCATTGGAGCTTCATCGCGCTCGCCCTCACCAATAACGACAGTGCCATCCATACGAACGACATCGAAAGCTTTCCTCATAGCATCCACAGCTGCCGCATCCGCCGCCTTCTCATCGCCACGGCCCATCCATCGCGCTGATGCCAAGGCTGCTGCTTCGGTCACACGTACAAATTCTAAAGCCAGGTTTCTGTCCATTGTTCACTCTCCAATGCGGCTTTCATTTCAGCCGGCAATCTTAATAGTTTCAAATCAGGTCCCAATGCCACATGAACCGTTTTTGCAACGGAACACACTTCTTTTCCTCGTCCTCTCAGACGGTACTGAAAAATAATTCTGTTCCCTTGAGTCGTTCCTTGAACCTCAATTTCCAAATCATCACCGAAAAAAGTCGGTTTGATATGCTTCACCTGAGTTTCATACACTGCAAAATGACTTGCAGACCCTGGCTTTTGATAATCAAGAAGACCTTTTGAATGCGCCCAGGCAACACGAGCCTCCTCATAAAAGCGAAGGTAGTTGCTGTGATGAACAATCCCCATCAGGTCCGTTTCGTAAAACTGTACTTTGTGGCAATGAATAAACATTGATTATTTCTATGCCAAACTGGTACGTTCAAGCAACAAAAAGGACAAAAATGACTGTAACGGATTTTCAAAAAAAACTACCGATGAGAATCACATTGAGCCGTATTTTTGCAGTGCCTGTTATTGTGGCAATGATGTGGCCGAACACTCTTTCGTGGAATATCGCTGCTGCCGTTTTCTTTATGTTAGCCTCAATCACCGACTACTATGATGGTTACTACGCCCGAAAATACAATGCTGTCAGTAATTTCGGCAAATTCATGGATCCGATTGCAGACAAGATCCTCGTGACCAGCGTGCTCGCTATGCTCCTGGCTCAAGGAAAAATCGATGTTTGGATGGTCATTATCATCCTGGCCCGGGATAACTTTATTGGCGGCATACGCTCTGTTGCTGCGGCTGATCAAATTATCATTGCAGCCAAACCTGCCGGAAAATGGAAAACCGCAATGCAAATGGTAGCCATTCCCGTTGTAATTATTGGAAATATTGAACCTCAATGGCCTTATTTCGATCAAATTGGCTACGGAGCCTTGTGGATCAGCGTGATTTTAAGTATAACAAGCGGCATCGAATACTATCTTGGATATTTAAAAAACCGCAAAAGTTTGTAGGACTTTATGTTAATGCAATTCACGCCCAGTAATTGGATCTTTATCATTCTTGCACTTCTTTTAAGTGGATTTGTTAAAGTTGCTTCGGGCAAGCCAAAACCCCTCCCACTTCCAACGTCGCTAGCTCGTATTCTGCGATAATATTTAGACCGACTTCCCGAAAGCACGAGACGCTGATGCAAGACTTAACAATTACCGATACTGTTGTTGGATCAGGAATAGCAGCGATTAAAGGAGCCCTCCTCACTGTTCAGTATGAAGGCTTCCTAGAAAATGGCGTCAAATTCGACTCTTCTTATGACCACGGCAGACCTTTTCAGTTCGTTATTGGTTCAAAAAGAGTTATCCAGGGCTGGGACCTCGGACTTATGGGAATGAGAGAAGGCGGAAAACGCACTCTTCATATTCCTGCACATCTTGCATATGGGGAACGACAAAAAGGCCTAATCCCCCCTCATTCAAACCTGATTTTTTATGTGGAATTACTCGAAGTTCGCCCACGAGAGTAACAGGACACGCGAGATCTATTTTAAAACTTTTTTGTCCACATCGCGAGCGTCCACCCCGTGATGAATTTAGTCTTGTTTGTTTGCCTTAGACTTAAAATAAATGCCTTCTTCAATTAATGTGAAATCTGGTCGTTTTTATTATTCTTTCAACTGAATAATGAGGTCGTCGTGAGTATACGTAAAAAGTTGGAAAATATGGTTCATTTGTTGGAGTTGGAAAACCAGAAGATTCTTCTCGAGATCAAGAAGATCATGGACCAGACTCACAGTCCTCACCTCAGTAAAGAAAATGCACTCAAAATTAAAACGGTTATGCAAGATCTCCTAAAGCAAGCTGAACACATTCAATCACTGAAATCTGAGGTCAACAAACAACTCCATCCCAACTAGAAATAAACATCCTTCCTATCCTTTATGACGAAAAATTAGAATATCCAATAAAAGTGACAAGTTGGGATTTTATTCGCTATCCTTCTATATAAACAACAAATGCGGTAAAGGATTGACAGTGAAAGATCTAACCAAGTGCTTTCTGATTCTTCTAGCGGCGTCAGCACAATTTGGCTGCGCAAGTTACTTCAAACGTCAACAATGCGAATCCATCAATTGGTTCGAACATGGTCAATCCGTCGCTATGAAGGGCCAATGGCTCAAGGCTGACACAACGGTGAATGAGTGCCGCGCAGCAGAGGCTCATGTTCGTGAGTCCGACTTGGATCGTGGCTTCAAGAGTGGAGTCCAAAAATACTGCAGTAAAGAAAATATTTTTCTTAAAGGTAAAAGTGGTGACTTTTTTTCGCAGGACATCTGCAACGGCCCTGAACTGCAAGTCCTGAACACTGAACATCAAAGAGGCGTTGAAGAATATTGTGCAAAAGAAAATGGATTTAATGCCGGAGCCTCTGGAAAAAAATATCAAAACATCTGTCCTAAAAAATTAGAAAGTAATTTTTTGGTTGAATACAAAAAAGGTCGAAAGAAATATATCGACACTCTGATCTCTACTAAGAAAGAAGAAATCCGAGGACTGGAAATGCAACTTGTGACGAAAAGGAACGACCTAAGCTATGCTCGTGGAGCCGTGTCCAGTTTAGAGTCTCAGAAAAATCTTTTAGATGCACAAAAAAAATAGCGCTTTAGCTTTAAAAAACACTGCCATGACGGATCTTTTAGATTCACAAATCAATAATTTAAACACAAATCTAATCAACTCAAGATCCACCTTAAATCAAACCGAAGCTGAAGTTAAAAACATGGAAGCAAAAAAAGATAATCTTGAAAAAGAAATTTCGGCGCTTCAAAGTGAACTGCCGGGATTAGGATTCTAGTTAAATAGATCCACAACAACAATCTAACAAAAAACCAACAATACATTTCAAATCTTTGTGCTAGAAACTCCTCGAACAAAAAACATGTAGACAGGAGTTTCTATGAAAATTTTCGCTCTTATTTTATCGCTTTCTTTTTTATCATTAACAACTCATGCGCAGTTGGCTGACAGCAGTCTTGAGGCTCGTCACCAGGAGCTTATTAAAAATGCAGCTGTCGCAAAATGCGGCCTTACAAGAGGCCATGTAGAAATCGTTCAAAACAAAACTTCTACAATCAAAGTTGATCAAGGAATTACTGACTATACTTATGAGACTGTCGTTGCGGTCAACCAAAGGATCGATCAACTTATCTACGACACTTACCATGTCACTATTTCTAGCTCGTACTATGATCACTACGATCACAACACTAAAAATTGGGGTATTTATCAAATCGATAGAGCCTCTGACTGCGTTCTACAATAACTGATTCGGTCGAAGCGCTTATTGCCACAGCGCGAAACATTATGTTGCATTAAAACCAGCTTGAACAGGCTCTGCCAAAGCTGGTTTTTTTATTTAAGATCATCCTTGCCGCGCCAAAAACCTGATGCTAGGTCTAGGCAAATTTTTGATTCGACAAGGGGAAAAAAATGAAAAAGGTTTTCGCAACGATCCTATTTTTTCTAATACCAGCAACTTCATTCGCTTGGATCCCATACACGCAATTTGCAATCACGCCCAATTATGCTCAAGTTCAGGTCATGAACACGACACCATTCCTAGCTTATTGCGAAGGTTATGCTTACGGAATGACACAAACAGGACAGCCAATTCAATCTTGGTTCTCATCCTACATACCAGCACAAGGATATGCTTACGCCTACGTCTATGCGTATCACCCATATGTCTTAGTAAATGCCTGGACGAATATTTACTGCAGCCATTAAGCCCAGCGATCTATCGCTCGGCTGCTGATGTTCGTTCTATTTTAACGCTTGTATTAGGGTCGAGCTTTGACATTGCACAATTTTGAAAGAGAAACATCAAGATTGTCGCCCCGATCAAAGTTGCAATACGCATAAATAGATTTTTCGGTACGCTCATAAAACTCCCATCCACAATTATGAAAATCTGACAGAGCCCCAGACATCTTAAAACTCGGGCTCCTTAGATATTTTAATATGCGATGGTCCTTTTAATCTCGATATTTCTTCATATTGTCTCAAACAAAAACAAATGTCTTTCTTTGATTGCAATCGAAACTCTTCATTAGAACTTCGACCACATGAAAACTATCTTCGTTTTTTATTATTGCTGAATTTTGAATTCGTCTTGCTTAGTTTTTTTGATGGGGCCACTGGGCTCGCTTTTGTCTCAAATTTAGACTTTCCTTTAACAGGAGCCTTTGCAGTCACTTTAGAAGGACGTTTTTCTTTGATGGAACTCGTTTCCTTCTTTTGCGCAGGAGCCTTCGAATTGTACTTAGAAGGATCTCGAACTTCTGGTAATTTACGTCCCTCGACTTGTGCTAAAACTCTTTCATCCCGCTCTGTCACTAAATTGATGACCAAGCCAGGACGGCCAGCGCGAGCCGTTCTTCCAGCGCGATGCAGGTAATTCTCTTTTTGCTTAGGAAGGTGATAATTAATAACGCGATCCACGTTGTTTATATCTAAACCACGACCGGCCAAATCTGTAGCTACAAGAAGTTTTACTTTACCCTCAGTAAACTTTTTCAAGTTCGTGCGTCTTTCGCTTTTCTCAAGTTCTCCGCGATAGATAACAACTTCATATCCATTTTCATTCAGCTCTTTAGCAAGATTGTCACATTGTTCGCGAGTGTTCGTGAAAAGAATTGTTCCGCCCTCAACTGGTTGCTTAAGGATTTTCTCCAGGACGGGCCAACGTTTTCCATCTTTCACGATCATGTTTTTTGTTGTCAGACTTTTTACGACCTTACCACTTCCTGAACTGCGAAACACTTCGGCATTTGCAAAAAGATCGTTGATTAAATCCTGAACAGCAGGTGAAACGGTTGCCGAGAATAAAGCCAATTGAGTCTCTTTAGGGCACGCATAATAAATTTTATTAGAATCCGGCAAAAATCCCTGATCAATCATTTGGTCGGCTTCATCAAAAATCAACAATCTTACATCTGTAAGATTAATCAGGTCTTGATCCATCATTTGAACCAATCGTCCTGGTGTTGCTAACAGAATTTCAAAAGCACCAGATGTATTCCGACGTGCCTGCTCCATTGCCATTCCCCCAAGTGCAGGGCGTACACGCAAGCGAGTATCATGTGTCAGAGATTTAAATACTTTTGAAACTTGCTCTCCTAGCTCTCGTGTCGGAACCATGATGATGGCTCGTGGAGAGGCTTCCATAGTAACTGGCTGTCCGCCTTCTTCAAGAGATTTCAACATATGCAAAATAGGCAAGGCGTAAGTTAATGTTTTTCCACTACCCGTTTCGGAAACACCAACAACAGACTGACCTCCCATCAAAAGAGGAATTAAATTATTTTGAACTTCAGTTGGTTTCACAATACCCAATTTAGAAAGTGTTTTAGAAAGAGAGGGCAATAAACCAAAATCTGCGAATTTGCTCATGCTGTTTGATCCTTATTCAAATAATTTGATGATGGCGCACTCTATATCTTGAACGCATTGAAGGACTAATAAAATCTTCATTGAAAGATATTTTTTTTGCATTATTTGGAAAAACTACCCTAATAAAAGCAGAAGGGAGGCTTTAGACCTCCCTTCTGCTTTTCCGGATATTAAATGAACTAGTACAAACTATTTTTTCGCAGCTTTTTTCGCAACCTTCTTTGCTGCTTTTTTGACGGCCTTCTTAGCTACTTTTTTCGATGCTTTTTTTGCAACTTTCTTTTTCGCCATTTAACAACCCTCCTAAGGTGTAATTTCAATTGTGCCAAACTCCTCACCAAAAAGCAAATCAGCTGCCACACACATTGAAAGAAAAGATTTTCAAGATATTTTAATAGTTGTCGTCGAAGAACTCAGACTGCGAATTCGCCCTACAAGACTGATAGACCATCTTGGCCTCTTCCCACTGGGATAAAAATCCGTTCACCACGGAAGCATTTTGTGAAAAATTCAAGCCTTTGTGTGATGTGGTAGCATTAGCTCGTATGCGAGTCTCCCCTTTTGCGGTAAACCCGCTATAAGAAGTCGAAGGGTCCGAATTTCCGTGACCATAACCATGGCAGGAAGCACAGCTTTGCTCCAATACAGGATGCCAAGTCTGAGCATAGACTTTGATTAGTTCACTCTCACATGTTGGTTGTTCATCAAGAATGTCTTTCCCGTCCGAAGACCCTAAAGAAAGACCATCATTACTATAGGCCGTGTATCCACCTTGACCACAATTATTGAAAAAAACCATCATAAATAGCCCAGAAATCACTATTAAAAATGTTTTTTTCATCCTCATTTTCATCAAGACTATCTTTCTATACTCGTTATGAACAGAGTAAAGCAAATGACAACAAAACTGAAAGTTCTTATTTTTATTAACTCTCGATTTTCCGAATATGCATCAAAATAAAACGAACTCATTTTGAACCCCAAGAACAATGAAAAAAAATGATCTTTCTTTGTTTCAATATTAGAAACTAGAAAAAATAAAGGTGAATCATACACTGAATCTGCCTAAACTAAACAAGAGGGAAACCGAATCTTTTGGGGGGAATGGGTATGTCGTCAGATAAGAAAATCTCGAGAAGGAATTTACTGCAAGGTTTAGGAGCTGCTGGACTGCTTGCCGGCACTGCGACTCTTTTTCAAAATTGTGCTGGAGGCTTCACTGCCGCTGAGATGCAAACTCTTGCGTCTGCTGGAATTAAAGTACCAGACAACGTAAAGAAAGAGCCTACACCAGTCATTCAAAATCCTCCGTCTATGACGCCAAATCCATCCCTTTCTCCAAACCCTAATAACGGAACCGGAAAAGCCCCTTTCGCTATTAACGGGATCCCTGTAAATCAATGGTCTAGCAGTGAAGGCACACGATATTCACAGTTCGAAGTTCGGTTTGGTGAAGCCCTTCTTGGTTCGACATCGGCAACAGTTGGAATTATTTATACGGGTCTTGGATCTCAAGTTTTTGCTGGTTCCTACCTCTTGCAAAGCTATGACAATGATAAGCTTGGAACCGACGTCTCTGAGATCATGGTCTTCAGTAAAGACACGCGGGCCCTCTTAGGCCATCGCAAAATTGCAAAAACATCAAATGGCAGCGTTTACAGCCAAATTGGTGGAGTATTCACTGAGGCCGGTGGAGTTCAAAACTTCAATGCCGCCTCTTTTGGATATCAAGTGCTTGCACCAAGTGAGTATGGTCCAGGCAAATCCGCAATCGTAGTTATTAACGATCGAGCAAAACAAAAATATTATTATAAAGAAGTGAGCTTGGAAGTAGTAAGAAATGGCAGTACGGTTACAAACGATGCAAACCTTATCTTTGCCAAAGCAGCAGAGGAAGGACGCGGAACGACGAACTTAAATATCGTCGGTGGCCCGGGCTGGATCGATTTGCCTCGTATTCCTGGTCGTAACGATGGTGGTGGAACTCTGTACTCAGGTTCTGCATCATTCGCCGGTCACTACTTTAATGCTTCATTGAGTGGAAATAGTGTTTCCGTCAATGAGTGCCATGGGCAATCTAATTCGCACTACATGCATTCGGCGTATGTTTTCGATCACGCTGGAAACTTTTTAGGAGCAAGTCCAATTTCTACTCCGGATCCTTTCCAGGCAAGAAGCTCGATTTCAGTTAACAACCTTAATTTAACTGGAGTGAAGTTCCTGCGTATCGTGCAAATCGATACTGTGAATGGTGTTGTTTCAAGATTCATTCAAGTTTAATTCCATGGCATGGTTGTTAAGAAACAACCTGCCTCAAATTATCTTAAAATGCCTTTTTGGAAAAATTCGAAATCCAAAAAGGCATTTTCATTTCAACACTTACGAGACAAAGTCCGCCAGCAAAATGACCTCTTGCTTTGTTCTAAATAATAGTTTAAGATGTTTTAAACTATAAAACCTCGGAGAGGCGTCATGAAAGCAAGAGTTTATTACGATGGACTTTGCGTTCTTTGCTCAAAAGAAATCGATCATTACCGCCGGCAAAAAGGTAGCGACTCTATTGAATTTATAGATATAACAAACCCTCATTTCGACGCTGCCTCAGAGGGTCTAGACCCTTTTCTTGTTCACAAAGTAATGCATGTAAAAACACCCTCTGGTGAATTAAGAACTGGGGTTGATGCTTTCATCGCAATCTGGGAGCAATTGCCGAAATATAAAAAACTGGCAGTACTTGCACAAAAAAAATCAGTCCGCTGCGTGCTCAACGTTGGCTACAGAGGTTTTGTAGTGATTCGCCCCTACTTGCCACGTAGATCGGCAGGCTGCGAGAACAGCCCCTACTGCGAAACAAGAACGCCGTAAACCAATTTCTCAACGGCCTGCCGAGAATCCTTTACTCAGTGATTCTTTCTTTCAATTTCTTGGCGGCTGCATAGATCCTGCTCTTCTTCGCAGGATCCATCTTCTCAACCGTTCGGACCATCATAGACATGCGCGGATTTTTTAAGAAAAATTCTTTGTGCTTTTCAATAAATCCCCAGTACAAACCATCTACAGCATCACACCACGGTTCTGTCGCTTTATAGCCACCCATTTTGCGATAGTAATTCGCTCCACAGAAATAAGGCTTGGTTGCAAAGATACCACCGTCTGAAAACAGTGCCATGCCGTAGACATTGGGACCCATCACCCAATCTGAAGAGTCAATATACATCTCCATAAACCAGCGATGAGCCTCTTGCGGATGGACCTCTAACAACAGCATCAAGCTACCGAGAATCATTAAGCGCTCAATGTGATGAGTATATCCAAACTTCACTGCTTTTCGAATGGCGTTATCTAAGGGCGCAACACCTGTTGTCCCATCATACCAATGGGGAGTTAGTTTTTTACGATGATTGAAAAAATTAGAGGTGTCCTGAATATCTGAATAGTTTCGATATATTCCCCGAATAAACTCTCGCCAACCAATCACTTGACGAATAAAGCCCTCGGTGGAGGCTATTGGTACGTTTCGTTTTTTTGCATACGCCAGCACTTCTTGCACAACTTCTTCTGGGGTTAATAAACCGCAATTCAGAAAAGGGGTGAGGATTGAATGAAAAACGAAATCACTGTGTTGGGGAATGGCGTCCTCGTAGGGACCAAATTGGGAAAGTCTTTCGCCCAAAAACTTATGCAACCACTTCAAGGCCCCTTCCCTTTCTACGGGCAACCAAAAATTTTCGGCATTACCCGGATGTGTCGCAAAATGAGAGTCCACGACTCCCTGCACTTCTTTCGTAATGACACTGGGTCTCAATAAGTCAGGCTCTGGCGGCTGAATCTTGGCTGGTAGAGACAGCCTATTTTCTTCATCAAAACTCCACTGCCCGCCAACAGGCTGATTGTTTTTATCAACCAGAATGCCCAATCTTTTTCTCTGATTTTCGTAAAACACTTTCATGAAAGGCTTTTTGGTCTTCGCTAGATACGATTTAAAGTCCTCGCGAGACGTTAAAAACATCGGAGATGGCCAAACTTCGAACGATATTTTATGCTTGTCTAATAGTTTTATGATGCGCTCTTCAAAAAATTTATCTTCTATTTCGTAAAAGAAGACCTTTTTGGCTTTTTTAGAATTTAAATACTTTAAGAGCGATTGCTCGTAAGAACCAGGAGATGGACTCAGCTCCTCGTAGTGGGTAGAAATTTTTTGAGACTCTAAACTCTTTCTGTACGTTCGCATGGCCGCAAGAAAGAAGATCAACTTGTGCTTATGAAAACGATAATAAGTGCACAACTCTTGGTCTTCTCTCATGAAAACTTCAAACGGTTCTTTAGAACTGTAGTTTTTTATTAATGTCGAGACTGGAAACAACTGATTACCCAGAACGAGTATCACATTCATACAGGAACCCTTTAATGCCGAAGCCCAAGTTTGGATATTTTTTATTGCATTTAGTTTAAGATATATTAAACTATTTATTTTTTCAATAAAACAAATTTAAAAGAATCGCATTCGTAGACAATTTGCGGAGGGATCTTTTGGGAATTTCTAAAAAGTTAAAAGACAAACTGGAGGCTCTCAGTATCAGCGACAAGGACCGATTGGTTCGCTTGGGCTGGGAGGACCGCTCGACTTTTGAAGTGATTGAAAAACAGTTTGGTTTGACGCAAAATGAATTTATTCGTTTTATGCGCTCTGAGCTCGCTCCAGAACCATTTAAACGTTGGCGCAGAAGAGCTAATGAACAGGGGCACTTGAAACATGAAAAAAAGCGGGGCTTTAAAGTCACCCGCTTCAAATGTTCCCGCCAGTCGACTGACGGACTCACCAAAGGATGGAAGTAGCAGGTTCTACTACTTCGGATAACAAAACAAGGGTATAAATTCAGGCTCCTTGCCTTCAAAAACCAGGGTGCCGTTGTGATAGTTGCCCCAGTGCGACGGCTTTAAACTTACTGAGAGAGAGATCTCTGCATTATCCCAATACTTTGAGTTTGAGCTTTGACCCATACGCGTTGTCCAAGTTAAGGTCTCGCCATTTTTTTCAACTGTAAGAGTTCTTCCGTACAATGAAATGCGCCCAAGATGAGGGAAGACCTCTTTCATGGCCTCACACTCAACAGCAATATCCTGATCTTTAGCCCACCAAATTGGATAAACAGCATGAGTGACCAAAGGGAACACCAGAAAAAACAGTGTTACTTTTAACTTATTCATAAATTTCCCACCCCAATAGAGTGCTGGAACTTCGAGCAAAATTTCCGGCAAAGCAAGAAGCTCGTGAGTAGCCTAAAAATAGTTCACACCTCCCCAGTTTCTAAAAAACACTTTTCTTTGTATCCCAAAATATTATCTTACTTTCCCAATCGAAAGAACTTTGTTAGGGTGCCGCCCATGTCACCATCATTACTTTCAGTCCGCCATCCAATTTTTATTATGAGTATAACCATCCTTCTTCTAGTTTTGGGCTATATGTCCCTGAAGAAGTTGCCGATCGACCTCTATCCTGACATCAGCCTACCGACAGTCGTTGTGCACACGGTCTACCCTGGCGCTGGTCCGCAAGAAATAGAAAGCGAAGTCACGAAAGTCCTTGAGGATGAAGTTTCGACGATCTCTGGCGTGCAAAAAGTCAGTTCGCAAAACATGGAAGGCGTGAGTCTTCTGATCGTTGAGTTCTCTTTAAAGACAAACCTAAACTTTGCCGAACAAGAAGTCCGTGCAAAAGTTTCAAACACCCTGCGTTTACTTCCTCAAGATATTGATGCTCCAGTCATCCGTAAAGTCAGCCCCTCCGACGCCCCGATCATGGGTATCTCACTCAAAGCGGACCTGCCCGATGGTGAACTATATGACTTAGCCAAAGAAGTGATCGCTCCACAATTTGAACAAGTTTATCAAGTAGGTCAGGTCGATATTTTAGGTGGACGCAAACGAGAAATACATGTCAACCTTTCGCGTGAAAGACTGAATAGCACTGATATCTCTGCGACAGCAGTTGCAGATGCACTTCGTAATGGTGGACGCAATATTCCCGTAGGAAAAATCGAAGCTGGTGCAGAGCAATTCACATTCCGAACAGTAGCGCAGTATCAATCTCTTGCTGAAATTGGCAGCTCGCCCCTACGCCTCGCTGATGTCTACCACCCAATCACGATCAACTCTCTAGGATCAATTCAAGATGCACTTCAAGACGAAGTTTCAAGAAGTCGTCTAAATGGCAAAAAAGCAATCAACTTCAGTATTTTCCGTCAAAGTGGTGCAAACTCGGTCCAAGTTGCGGACGATGTTCGCGCTAAGGTAGAAAAAATAAATGCTGATTTTAAAGCCAAAGGTATGAATGCTGAGATGAAAGTCGTCAGCGACCTCAGTCGTAAAATTCGTGACAACGTTTATGACGTTTATGAATCTATTATTTTTGGGGTCATTTTAACTATTCTTGTGGTTTACTTCTTCCTTGGAAGTATGAAGTCTACTTTAATCACAGGCTTCGCCTTGCCCAACTCTTTGCTTGGTGCCTGCATCGTGATGGGCATTTTTGGATTTTCAATCAATATCATGAGTCTGTTAGCAATGAGCTTGGTCGTTGGTCTCTTGGTCGATGATGCCATCGTTGTGCGAGAGAACATCTTCCGTAAGCTCGAAGCTGGGATGTCACCGAAAAAAGCCGCTGTCGTGGGAACCAATGAAGTGACCTTGGCCGTTATTGCGACAACTCTTACGATCTTAGCCGTCTTCGGTCCGATCGGAAACCTTCAAGGGATCGTCGGCCAATTCTTCAAACAGTTCGGTCTTACAATTTGCTTCGCCATGATCGTGAGCTTGTTTGACGGTCTGTTTGTGGCTCCGGCTTTATCAGCCTATGTAGCAGGTGAACATTCTCATAAGGAACCGACAACACGATTTGGCCGTTGGAATCAAAAACTTCTAAAGGACTTCGATAAGTTTCAAACGTGGTTGGAACAAAAATATGTCGCTATTTTAAGATGGGCGCTAGCTCACCCAATCAAAACAATTTTGGCGTCGTTAGGTATTTTCGTATTCTCCATCGTTATTGCAACTCGAGTCCCATTCACCTTCCTACCTCCGCAAGATAATGGTGAATTTTATATTCAATTTGAATTACCTGCAGGAGCTAGTTTGGATGGTACAGACAAAGTGGCTCAGGAAATTGAATCACGCCTCCAAAAACATCCTGAAGTTGAGGATGTCCTGACAACGATTGGCTCTGGAAACGGAGAAAGTCACAAAGGAAGTCTCTTTGTTCGTCTGGTTCCGTCCAAAAAAAGAACTGCCAATACCACACAAATGAAAGAGCTACTAAAGAAAGAGCTTAAAGATCTAGAACTATACAAACCGATTGTGACTGACAACTCTGGCCAACAAAATAGCCGTCAGTTCAATCTTAATATCGTCGGTCAAGATATGAAGGGGTTGATTGAGTATTCTCAAAAAGTTGAGAACTATTTAAAAAATAATGCCTCCCTTCAACAAGTTGATAGTAGCTACCGCCAAGGTAAGCCTGAGTTTCAGGTTCTTATAAAACCAGAAACAGCTAAAATGTCTGGGGTCAAAATTACTTCTATCGGTACAGAACTTAGAAGTTTGATCGAAGGACAAAAGCCCGCAATCTTCCGAGAAAACGGGGTTAACTATGACATTCGTGTTCGCTTGAGACCTGAAGAAAGAGATCTGCGCACACAATTCTCGTCGATCAAAGTGCCAAACTTAAATCAACGTCTTGTTCCTCTAGCAAACGTAGCGGACCTTAAAGAAGCGAAGGGCCCTTCGGTTATTTTGCGTGAAAATCGCAACCGCTATATCCAACTTTCGGCAGACTTAACTCCTGGCGGGGCTGGAATCGGGGGCGTGATGAGAGAAATTAAAAAAGCTTCTGAAAACGAATTGAAGCCACCAGCTGGTGTGAGCATTAGTTTCGTCGGGGAAGCGGAACGATTTGCCGAGCTTATGACAAACATGCTCGTTTCCCTTGGGCTTGGAGTCATGTTTATCTTTCTTGTATTGGCATCACTCTATGGTTCCTTCATCACGCCAATCACAATTATGTCGGTGATCCCGCTGGCAGCTTGTGGCGCTTTCTTCTCTCTTTACCTGACTCGCTCTGCGTTCGATTTATTTTCAATGATTGGTTGCGTGATGTTGATGGGTCTAGCTACAAAAAACTCAATCCTACTGATCGACTCTGCTACTGAGATGCAAAAAAATGGAGTAGATCGCATTGACGCACTCCTGAAGGCTGGGGAAACTCGTCTTCGCCCAATCATTATGACAAGCTTGGCTTTGATCGCGGGTATGATCCCGGTTGCTATCGGACTTAACGAAGCTTCTAAATCAAGAACAAGTTTAGGTATCGTCGTTATCGGTGGAACGATCAGCTCTACCTTACTGACTTTGATCGTAATTCCAGCGATTCATATTTATGTCGATCGCTTCCAAAACTGGTTCCTTGGCAAATATCGTAAAATATTTGGCCATGATGAATCGGTGATTTAAACTCAAAACGATTTCTGTTATTAAAAATTTGTCAAACCGGCCCAGAGTCCCATAGACCCTGGTCCGGTAGTGACTTATCTCAGGATTTTTTTTATCTGGGCTTAAAGTCAAAAATACTGCAACATGACTCTTGGGTTAACGCAAAAAACCGATGGGTATAATATGCAGTATCTACTCCTTATAGCTTTATTCGTAACAGCTTGTGCCAATCGCTCACATGTTTCCAAAAGTGAAGCGCCCACAGAATATCCTGGTGCTATTGAGCTTAGCAAAGCTTTAGAACAGGGAGCTTCCGCAACTATGCGTGAATTGCGCTCTCTGACTTCAGCGCAAGCTTATGAAGTTTCGAATTTATCAAACCCTTTTGAACATATTCCTAGTGAGCTCAAAAGTGAACGAATCACAAAATCATCCACTGAAAAAAATCAGCAAATCCATTTTATTCGCACTTTTAAAAACTGGAGCGTCACGAAAAAAATCCAGCATGCAAAGTCTTTAGCTGAGAATTTTGAGTGCTCTAAGGCACTAGAAAGCCAAGCGATGGGGTTTGCCCTTGAAGTGGATTTTCCAGACAACGAACCTCGAGAAATGTCTTTGGCTTTGCATGAAAAAGTTCTCAGTTGCGATATCCCCTTTAAAAATGACAGTTATTTACGCCTGGCGATTTTTTCTATTCAAAAAGAAGATTGCTCAAAGGCATTGACGTACCTAAACACCTTTTCTGAAAAAGAAGAACGTGGTCTTTTAGATCGCGTGGCCTACTTGAAGACCTTTTGCGACAAAAATGTCACCGTGACAAAAAGAAACCCACTTGGGGGCTACGGAATTCTTCTTCATCAAGAATCCCCAGAAGCTCAAGAGCTTCCTATCTGGAAACTGGGAGCCAACAGTGGCGTAGAAGAATGGGATCGATTTCTGGTCACCTTGATGGATCTGACAGAAAAAGGGCAAAGCAGCACTGTGAAATACTTTTCGGGAAAAATGAATTACGAAAAGTTCAAAACCTTGCCTCTCAGTTTTCAAGCTTCTGTTTTAACAGTCTTTAGCTACAACGGCGCTGACCTTTCAGTCTTTCAATATCTACACCAGTACTTGTCTGACAACCCAGAGATGATGACCCCTGCGTTGGCTGGGCTCTTATTCCCCGTGCGGTTTTGGAAGGAAATTATAGAGAACAGTAAAAGTGTAGATCCGGTTTTGGTGAAGTCCCTAATTAGACAAGAGAGTGCCTTTAATCCCGCAGCAAAAAGTCGCGTGCGTGCCTCGGGTCTGATGCAACTCATGCATTCAACGGCAAAAATGTTTGGAGTTAATCAACCCAAACAACTATTAATGCCAGAAAAAAACATTCAAGCTGGATCTGAATTTCTGGCTCAGCTGATCCGAGATTTCGAATCTGTTGAGTTGGCTTTGGCTGCCTACAATGCAGGACCAGGTATCGTGCGACAGTGGCAAAAGCGCTATCCGACCAGCAATATGGACTTATTTGTCGAAATGATTCCTTACAGTGAAACTCGCCAATACGTACGGCTTATCAAACGCAATTATAAAATTTATCAGTCATTACTAACACAACCTCAGGTGCTAGGGAAATTCCAGTACAATCCAAAAGCTCATGAGGAAAAATAGTTAGGACTTTTTTGAAGATTGAAACCTATACGGATTAAGTATAGGTTCCTCGCCATGACTTTTTTTCTGATTGCGTATATCGCCCTACAATTTGGCATTGGCTTTTGGGCCTCTCGTAAAAGAACATTAGGGATTTTTGCCTAGTCTTCCAATCATTCCTGAATCTCCGGAATAGTAAAGAGCTCCGTCTGGTCCCGTACGAATGTTACGAAAGCGCTGTCCCTGATCTTTGAGCAACTCTTCTTGTTCAATCACTTTATTATTTTTAATCACGAGGCGCCGTAAATGAGTGCCGCTCAATGTAGCTACAAAAAGATTCCCTTTCCATTCAGGGATTTGGTTTCCAAAGTAAAAGGTTATTGCAGAAGGTGAAATAGACGGGACCCAGTAGGCAATCGGCTGTTCCATCCCAGTCTTATGAGTTCCGCTTCCGATTTTTAATCCATAGTATTCTTTGCCATAGGTGATCTCGGGCCATCCGTAATTAGCGCCTTTGGTGATAATATTAATTTCGTCACCACCTCGAGGCCCCATCTCAGACTCCCACAGTTCTTGTGTTTCTGGATGCAGCGTGAGCCCCTGGGGACTTCGAATCCCTAGAGCCCAAATCTCTGGCTTTGCTGAAGTCACATTCTGAAATGGATTGTCGACAGGAACTTTTCCATCTTTGTGCAAGCGTATAACTTTACCGGTATGATATTTTAAAGACTGCACTTCAGGACGAGTGCCTCTATCGCCTACGGTGAAATACACATAACCATCTTTAAATTCAATACGAGAACCAAAATGAATTTCCTCAGAAGAGTTGCCATTTGCCTTAAATAACACTTGGATATCTTTAACTTCATCGCCTCGGACAAAGCCCACACCAAGAGCTGTCGTCGAACCGCCCTCGACAGGATGAGAAAAAGTGAAAAACAATTTATCTTTTGCTTCAGGGTCAACCCTTACATCTAAAAGTCCGCCCTGCCCACCCGTCGCAACTTTTAGATCCGCTTTTAGACGGGTGACTTTCTTTGTTTTTAAATCCAACGTGTTAAAGTGCCCCAATCTTTCCGTAAAAATCAGGGTCGATTCATTTAAAAAATCAAATCCCCACACTGGTGAGTTTCCCTCTGCTCGAAAAACTTCATTCTTAAAATTTTTCTTAAGGTCTTCTTTTGCAAATGCCGGCTGCAATAAAAAAATGAGTAGGAATAAAATCTTCATTTTTTCATCATTCCGCTAACACATCCAACCTGTCAACGGAGGTTTACCAGTTGACTGGCAGGTTTTTTAATTTATGGAAGTTATAAAAAATTATCGACATACCAGTTCATGTACAAGATCGCTGGCATAACCATGAACGAGATCTTGATCACCATCAAATTCAGGTCGCTGATACATGAGACCTGCCACCAATTCTTGAGCATCACCACTGTGATAAAATTCTGCGAGCATTCGATTATGAATTATAAATGAGTTATTCATTGATGCACTGACGCGATACTTCTTAGCGCCAGGCTTCTTTCCGCCCACATGCCCTACAGAATAAGGCTTTCGGTTGCCCAGAGAGAGTGTGATATCGGACCCGTTCTGCTTGATTTCCAAATTATGAGTTTTAGATTGAGAATGACAACTTAAAATTGGGACAAAAAAAGCGTGAGCATGAAAACTCAATGTGAACACCATTAACACTGGAACCAGTTTTAACATAGAATTACTCCTGTTTGTTATTCAAGATCCTGGTTCTAACAGGATCTTGAACAGAGCAACAGTTTCATTCTTATAATGTTCAGGACCTAATATCAGTTCGAAGCATTCTTATACAGCAAACTGTTATTTTCTCGGCAATATGCTAAAAATTGATGGGAAAAATCTGGCACTACAGATTGCTGAACAGCAGAGACTTTTAACAACTCCTGTCCCCAATGGCGAACCTTAGGCACTTTCTGCCAACGCGCATCTTGTTCCAAGGACGGTGACAAAAACAGACGCATAAATAAAGGTGCCCAGGACGTATCAATCAGCGAAAAATCAGAGCCATGAAAGTAAGGCCCACCGCTGACTCTAATTTCAATTTTTTGCAGTTCTGAAAACAATTTATTTATTTTATTTTCAAGCTCTTCTGGGTTTTGTTCCAAGGTCATCATATAATGCAAACCGAACAATTCTGCTCCAAACTGAATCCAACCTCGCTCCAGGGCTCGCTGGAGGGGCTCCTTGGGCATTAAAGGTTGTCCGATCGTCTCATCGACAAATTCGTTAATAACAGCCGATTCAAAAATTGTTGTCTCGTCGTTCACCCTTAAAATTGGCACCTTCCCAAGTGGTGAAATTTCTTGGAACCACTGAGGTTTATTTTTTAAATCAATATGAGTTATTTTAAAATCCGCATTTTTATAGCGAAGGGTGATAATTGATCGCTGCACAAAAGGGCAAAGTACGGCACTAATAATCTCAAGTTTCATCGCAAGCTCCACATCTAAATGTATGACGTCTGATTCGTACTAAAATATACTCTAATAAGATCCTATTTTGTAGTCTCTCTTCCGATAATTTGACTTTCTTCGTGAATATCGCATAGCTTCTGATACAACCACTAAGTTCTCACTTGCTAAGAAAGAATCATGGATAAACCTGATAACTCGGAACGAAAACGTAAAACTAAAAAGCCTTGCCCCGAATGTTTTCTGAGCCAACATCTATGCATGTGCGAACTGATTCCACAAATCACCTTACAAACACGAGTTTGCCTCATTGTACATGCGAAAGAACTTAAAAGAACGACCAATACGGGACGCCTCGCAGTCAAATCTCTCGTGAATAGCGAAATGCGAGTTCGCGGTTTAGATCGTGAGACCTTGGATCTCAGTGACCTGTTGAATCCTCTTTATCGCACACTTCTTTTCTATCCGGCAGACAATGCCCACGACCTCACGCGAGAATTTGTAGAGCAAGACCCAAGACCTATTCAATTGTTAGTTCCCGACGGAAACTGGCGCCAAGCCAGTAAAGTTCATTATCGCCATAAAGAATTAAAAGACATTCCTCGCGTGATGATTAAAACATCAAATACTTCCAAATTTCATTTGCGAGCCGAAAATACACCTGAAGGCATGGCGACCCTCCAGGCCATTGCTCATGCACTAGGGGTCATAGAAAACGAAGACACAAAAACGGCCTTACTCAATGTCTACAATGCTAAACTAGAAAGGACACTGTTAGGCCGTGGGCAAAATATTGAGATTTAAAGCTACATATGAAGCATAAAGCTTAGATCCAAAACTTTGAGATCTGGATTTAAACCGATACTAAAAACGCCCCCTGTACCAACAAAAGACAATCCGTATCCAGTTACAAAAGTCCAATCAGAGCCAATCTTTTTCACTCGTCGATCGAAATCTGTATAGGAAGCATAACCTAAAGCCAAATAAGGTTGAATATGCCCCAAGGCCGAAAAATTTCCGAAAAGTTTTGTTTCTAACAAAATATCCCAGCGGCGATTGTTCTTACTATAACGATTCGTCTTAAACTCCTCGGGCTCCGATCCCAACCACTCTAGATTAAAGGCCGCCTGAAATTCTAAACCGGATAAAAAGCTCTTCATATTTTCAGGTAATGTTGGATCTTTCACTTTACCGAAAACCAACCCGATAAAAAAAGGCACAAAGGGCGAATCACTGTCGTTGGCGTTATCTGACAAAATTGAAAAACCAAATCCATCCCCAGTGCCGCTAATTCCGCTTGCGAATCCTCCAACAGCTTGACTAGCTTCATTTGAAGAATTTTGAACAGTTTGTTGAGTCTTATTAAAACTTTCCTGTTCAGCGCGAACTGATTTTTCTATTTCTTGTTGCTTTTCAAGCTCAGACTTTACGCCTGAGGCATCTTTTTTTGCCTGAGACGGAATCTGAGTACCAGCCGTGGTTGCTGAGTTGTTTGAAGATTTTTTTGTTTGAGCAGCGGAATTTTCTGGAGCACTCGAATTCCCAATCGCCTGCGATGAATTTACGTTCGCAGAAACTCCATTTTTAGCCTGTGCTTGTGCCGCTTCTTTTTCCAAATTGTTTTTTTGCGCAATTTCGTTTTGAGTTTTTTTGTAAATGAGCTCTTCTACTTTGAAGTTTCGGGAATCTGCTTTGATGGAAATATTAGCGAGTCTGAGATCTTTAAAACGCTCTCGATAGTCCGTGTTATTTAAACCCAACATTTCGATGACGGAATAAGTCTCACTGAAACACCCCACTCCAGAAAAGAATGTGACATTTTTAAATTCAACTTTGCCGAGGTTGCTTCCACCATCGTAGACATCGGCTACGATGGTGGCACCACTCACTGTGGGCTTTTTGAACTCGGTCAATCCAAGGTCCACTGGAGTATAACCCTTGCCCTCGTAGAGGTAACTTCTGGCTTGCAGATTCTGGTTACCAAAAGCCACGGAGACTTTGCCATAACAGTTGGCGAAACCGTATTTAAATGAAAGCTCACCCGCGTACCCGTTGCCATTTTCGGGTTGAACAGGAACAGTGGCTGATTCGACTGCGAAGGATCTTAAACTGCAAAAAATTAAGATTGAAAATAATAGTTTTTTCATCAACACCCCAACAAGAAAATATTGTAGGGAGTGTTAAATACCAAATCTATTCTTTTCCAAACAAGGTCCAGGTTCTTAAACGACTCTTAAAACTTAGCGACGAAGATCATAAGAATAGAGCTCTTTGTTTTGCTCGTTAAAGCTTTGAATGCGAATGCGTTCCTTTGTGACATCAAGCTTGAAAAATCCAAGCTCTAAAGCTCCGTACATTAATTCATTTTTTTCACGCCACTCTTCAACACTGGCTCCAGCCCCGGAAACGATTTGGATCATTTTACAGCCCTTTTGCTGGGCATCCAAAACCTGCAAATTGTGATCATGCCCCGAGATGTACAAGGCGGCTCGACCGCAAAGATAGCGTTCGACAAACTTTTTTACCTCTTTCCCAGACACAGGTCCGAAAAAACCAATTCCGTCATACTTTCCCGCATTTCCATGTTTACCATTGGAAATATAGGGGTGATGCCCCATGACGACAAACCACTTTCCTGTCCTCTGAGCACGGAAGTAAGCCTCTTCGATAACCTGAGCCTGAGGTCCCACATCCTTATCCCACATCAAACGACTTGTATCTAAGGCTGCGACCACCATTTCCGTTGTTTCAAACCAGTAGAACTCACTCGGAAGTAAAAACTGCGGGTTGAGTTGACTATAGCGCACTTGAGCCTGACCGCGCTCCCAATCATTGGACCACTTCCCATTGTCATGATTACCGAGGATGACTTGAAAAGGAATTTTCAAAGCCGAATAGTATTTGCGAAACATGCGATCCATGAGTGGATCTTTGGGATCTGTAATGCCTCGATCGTACACGTTATCGCCCAACAAAAATCCAACATCACAAGATTGTGATTCACAAAGGCGAGTCATCGCTTCAGCAACAGCTTTCTGTCCCAGATTATCTTTGCCAACATCGCCCACAGCTACAACGACTTCAGCTTGCGCCTGTGTGAAAAAACTGAAAAAACTAGCAAATATCAGAAGAAGTATGATTTTTCTCATGTGATGAATCTATTCCAGAATCTTGTTATTGCAAAGAATCTCCCGCAAATCCGGCGCACTGCAACTTTTACCCGTTACATTGAATTCTTATTTGAGATTTCATTGAGTTAATGAAATATATCGGAGAATGAAGATTTTCAATCTGGTAAGACTTGTTTTAGCCTTCGCTCTTTTAGTCACTTTGATCTCGTGCACTCACCGCACAGCCTCTCACTATAAACATTTTCCTAAAACACCTGCGATTCCTTATACCGAAAAGGTTCTTGATTTTTACTCAACCAAAAGCCCTTATGGTGAGTTTTCTAATTTTGCGCTGTTCCCTGTTTATGTCGACAATGTGTGGTGGCCCACCAGCGAACATTATTATCAGGCCCATAAATACAGCGAAGATTCTCTACGTGAGTGGGTGCGAGAGGCTCCAACGCCTTATGAGGCCGCGTTGAGGGGTAGAGATAAGTCCCTTGCCAAAATACCCGACTGGGAGCAAAGAAAAGACGAATTTATGGAAAAAGCAGTTCTGGATAAGTTCACGCGATATCCAGAATTGGCTCAGCTTTTACTTTCCACTGGCGAAGCACAAATTTTCGAACACACTGTAAACGATTGCTACTGGGGTGATTGTGGTGATCGAAGCGGTAGGAACAAACTGGGTTTGCTGTTAATGAAAATTCGCAGTTCTTTAAAAAAATCTTCTTTGCAATCTTCTAAATAAAAATACCTTGCTTCTTCAACATTTTATCTGCAATCGATGGCGTGACAATCGCAAAAGCCGTCGAACTTAAAGATCACGAAGAGAATCTGGGCGCACAAATGATCCGTGAAGCTGCAGAAAGAACAGGCTTGCGCATTCTTCGCAAAGCACTTGAAGCTCCTACCCGACAGATCGCGATCAACTCAGGTGTCGATGGAGGTGTTGTGGTGGAAAAAATGACTACTCACGAGGGGGCTTACGGCTTTGATGCCGCCAAAAATGAATATGTCGATTTAATTAAGGCAGGAATAATCGATCCCACAAAAGTGGTTCGCGTAGCCTTAGAAAATGCTGTTTCTGTAGCTGGAACGCTTCTACTCACAGAAGCCACGTTAACGGAAATATCCGAGGAGCCGACCCAAAAATCAACTCCTCGGGAAAATCTTATGTAGTTTTAATCTAACAAATTCTTCGCCAGACCTTTTACAATCAACTGAGCCGTCGACGGATTTGTTGCTAGAGGCACATTGTGCACATCGCAAATCCTCAATAATGAGGAAATATCGGGATCGTGAGGATGCATTCCCAACGGATCTCGCATAAAGATGACAGCATGACATTTTCTAGTCGCTACCAGAGCGGCAATCTGCGCATCCCCACCTACGGGTCCTGACAAATAGCGTTTCACCTTTAATCCGCTTTGCTGAATAAGCTTTCCCGTTGTCGCTGTTGCGACGAGGTCAAAGCCTTTAAAAAACTCCAGATTGTCCTTCACAAAGGAGATCATATCTGCTTTTTTTCCGTCGTGGGCGATGAGTGCGACTGTCTTACGATTTTTCTTCATGGAGTCTCCGTCCTTCTGACGATATTCAGATTAGCTATAGTTGCAAAAGTCTTCAAATTGATTTCTTCGCTGGATTTATTTTTTTTGAATCTATTGAGATTCTATTGCTCTTCACCACTTATTCAGGAACAGTCATACTATGAACCAATCCACATGGACCCGACTATTTTCTTTAACTCGCAGTGAAGCTAAACCACTTCTTTGGGGCTTATTTTTCCTTATCCTTTCTAGCTCTGCAGGTTTGATTTATCCTCAGTTAATACGTTGGATGATCGATAATGTATTGACTCCCAAAAGACTTGATTTGCTAGTCAGTGTTTCTCTAGGTCTTTTTGTCGCCTTTATTATTCAAGGAATCACTTCGAGCTTAAGGTTTTATCTTTTCACTTTAAGTGGTGAACGAATTGTGATTCGTTTGCGACAAAAACTTTATCAGCAAATCCTTTCACAAGAAGTGGGCTTTTTTGATCAAAATAGAACGGGCGAGTTGATGAGTCGCCTGGCCTCTGATTGCACGACTTTACAAAATGCCGTCAGCGTTAATGTCTCAATGGGCCTCAGAAACCTGGGTCAAGTTGTTGGCGGCTTGGTCTTTATGTTTTACACTTCTTGGCGACTTTCAATTCTTATGTTGCTTTTAATCCCCCCAGTCGCCTTGGCGGCAGCGGTTTTTGGTAAACGCATTCGAAAATTTGCCAAAGAAGCCCAGTTAGCTCTTGCCGAAGCCAGTATCGTTGCCGAAGAAACTATTTCTGGTGTTCGCACCGTGAAGTCCTTTGTTCAAGAAGAAAAAGAAGTTCAGCGCTATCGCAACTCGATGGAAGAGGCTTTGGTCTTTGTTAAAAAACGAGTTCGAGCCGTGGCAGAATTCATTTCCTTAGCCATGGTCGCAGGATTTGGAGCTATCTGCTTTGTGCTATGGTATGGTGGCCGCGAAGTGATCCAAGATCGCATGTCAGCAGGAGACATCACCCAGTTTTTACTCTATCTAGGAATTGTGGCCCTGGGTGTCGGTAGTCTTGGCAGTCTTTGGGGGGACTTCATGGCAGCGCTGGGCGCGAGCCAAAGGGTCTTTGAGATCATCGAAAGAACTCCTTTGGTTTCAGATCGCGGTGATGAAATTGCAAATCTTCAGGGGGCCATTGAGTTTAAGGAGATTCACTTCTCATACCCTTCAAGACCCGATTCTCTTGTTTTAAAAGGGATCAACTTTAATATCGAGCCTGGCCAGATGATCGCACTTGTGGGCTCTTCGGGAAGTGGCAAAACAACGATTGCTAATCTTCTTCCCCGCTTTTATGAACCTACTCAAGGCTCTATCACGTTAGATAAAAGAAATCTCAACGAACTCAAAATATCTTGGTTGCGTGAACAAATCGGCATTGTTTCACAGGAGCCCATTTTAATCTCTTCAACGATTGAAGAAAACATTCGCTACGGAAAACCCACGGCTTCGGATCTTGAAGTTAAAGAAGCTGCCAAAGCAGCTAATGCTCTAGAGTTCATAGAAAAATTTTCCGATGGTTTTGCTACCCGCGTGGGTGAAAAGGGTCTGCAGCTATCAGGCGGTCAAAAGCAGCGCATCGCCATCGCCCGAGCTTTGTTGAAAAATCCTAAAATTTTAATATTAGACGAAGCCACAAGCAACTTAGATACCGCCAGTGAACACTTGGTGCAAGATGCCTTACAACGACTCATGAAAGGTCGAACCACTTTAGTCATCGCCCACCGCCTGGCGACTGTTAAAGATGCGGATGTTATTTTTGTTCTGAAAGAAGGAAAGGTCATTCAAACTGGAAGACATGAAGATCTTTGTCGCGATACCGAAGGCCTTTACTTTCAACTACTGCAAAGACAACTGCAGTAGTTCTTTTTCTGAGGTCATTTACTGAGACGCTGACTTCATATGCTGCAAAAGACTGTCTTCGAAGTCTTTGACCATCATAGCAGCATGGGAACCATCGAAAAAGCGGTGATCGAAAGTGACACCGAGAGAGAGGATCTGACGAATCTCGATACGATCCTCGATGACTTTTGGTTCTTTCGTGATTTTTCCTACGGACAACATGAGGGAGGCCCGACTGAATGGAACCAAAGGAACCAGGGCATTCTTTAATCCCAAGGAACCGATATTGGTAACGATCACCGAAACATTTATGTTTTGCCGATAATAAAGATGCCCAAACCGTAAAATGGAATTGAGTTCTTTATGTTTTTGCATCAAATCAGCAACGGCCGATGCCAATAGTCGTGCCTACATCGTGGTTCAGGATATTCAGTCAGAGGCCTTTTTCGTAGAAAGAGCACCCATTATTGGCTGCTATGGATTGGCAAAGGGACCACAACTGGCACAGTTCACGGCTCCTTACAAAGTGATTTCAAGCATTGGTTGTGGCAACCTGACAAACGAAGAAAACATAAACTATCTGACTTGCGCTACACTCGTCTCGGCCAAAGAGTCTGCGGACTTCACAACTTTTTCCGAGGTCACTTTAAATATTTCGGCCTGCCCAGCAAAGAACAATGCACAGTTTATTAAAACAGTGCGGACGGCAGCTCAACTGAACTTCCCCCAAAAGACAGGGCTGGTAAAACTGATCTTAATTGATTAGTTAAATTCCTCAACTGAAACGGAAGCTCGCGGACTGGCCAAGTGCCTCTCCCCCCTGGAGAGGGCACTTTTTTTAAAAAAAATGTCACAAGTGCACCTAACGCCTCCTATAGCAGTAAAGTTAAAAAAAATATGGAGATTCTATGCCCTTTTTAAGATTCTTGAGCCCCTTACTTGTCACTGCCTTGAGCGTTTTCATGCTCGTCACATCCGATGCCGATGCAAAGGAAAAACTATTGCTCGTTCCAAATCAAAAAGTATGCATGGTCACCAACATGGTATTTCCTCGAGATCAAATACCAGTGAAACAAGCAGGAAAAACCTACTATGGGTGCTGTGAAAACTGCAAAAAAACTTTAGCCGAAGATCCTAGCGCCAGAACGGCTTTCGATCCAATCTCAAAAAAAATGGTGGATAAAGCTTCTGCGATCATCGGAGCAAGACCCGATGGTTCTGTTGTTTATTTCGAAAATAAATCTACCTTTAAGCAATACACTCAATAAAATCAAAATTTACCGTTAGATACCAAGCTCTAGCTGGGTGATTTGCCTTCAAATCACCTGGCTCTTGGTCTGCCTATAAACACATTCAACTCATTTTAGTAATTTACCTAAGCGCCGATGAATATCCTACAAACGGAGATTCATCATGCAACTGCTACTGCTCATCATAGGTGCTTTTTTAATCCACTCCCCTTCTTTTGCAAACCCTGCTATTAAAAGTATTAGAGTAGACCCTTCATATTTTTACTCTTTGTACCCAAATGAAACACCGACCCAGATTGCTAAAAAGGTTGTTACCCAAGCTAAGAGTGCCCAGGTTAATACGCTTTTTCTTTACGCTTACAACTCCTATTATGGAGCCTTCTATCCAAGCAACTACACGATGACCAGGACTGAGGGTGGACTGGGAGTCAGTAACATCTTTGGTGTGGTTCTTAGCGAAGCAAAAGCAGCTGGTCTTAATGTGATTGCAGTGATGCCACTCAATGACTTCAGACATGTATGGTCCAACAAACCTGATTGGCGAGTTAAAAAGAAAAATGGCACTGACTACAAACCTTACTCTACCGTTTTTTTACTTTCAGCATGGCATCCTCAATTTCGCCTTTGGCTTGATGGCTTTTATGCGGATTTCCTTAAAAAATTTCCGACGGTAGATGGCATTGAGGCTGTAGAACCTATGGTCGATTTTTTTTGGGACAAATCTTCTGACTACAACGCCGCTTCGAACACTGAATTCAAAAAAAGATTCCCCAAAGGAACTCTCGGCGACAGCAATTGGTTAAAGTTTCGTGCGCAAGGACTGACAGAACTCTTAGGTCTCATGGCAAAAAAAACACATGCAGCTAATAAGTTCTCAGCGGTCGTCCAAACTTGGTCTGTCGCTAAAGATGGTTCTTTGTATTCAACCGCTTCTTTGCGCGATGGAATGGGTTTTGACTTCGATGGCATCTTGAATTTATCCGGCGATGCAAAAATGGATATCATCTCTGGTGAGTTCATGTGGCAACAATGGCGCTCGGAATATGGTAGTGCTGTTTTCAACCCAGCATGGACAAGATCTGCTGCTCTGGCATTTCTCAAATATATCAACAACCGCAGCTTCCCAATCGTCCATGTCGAAATTTCGCCGTTTTCTGGATCTGCCGGGACTGTCACACCAACGGTGACTGACCTGTCCGATACCCTTAACAGTGTCAAAGACATCGCACCAGGAATTGATATTTACGATTATAATCAACTGACAAACATGAATGCCTGGTCTGCACTTGAGGCATGGAATACTCCTTAGTACTAAGAATCCTCATCATCTTTTTCACTACCGCTTAGAAATATTTTCTTTGCGGTAGTAAAATACTCAATAGCAATCCTGAAAATATCAACAGAGCCCCTAAAAGATTCTTCACACCCAATTCATCTCCAAGAAACAAGTGCGCAAATAAGACAGAAAATGGAATATAAGTGAAATAAATCAATCCAGCGGTTTTACCATGAAGACGACTGGATACACTGCTCCACAAAGAATGCGCAATTAACGTCGCCCCGACGGCAAGGAAGATCAAACCTCCCCAGTCTTTTCGTGAAAGGCTCCAGTGACTCCACGGAAAGGTGAAGAGAAAGCCGATAAACGCCACGAAAAACTGATAAAAAATACGAATACGCAAAGGAACGTGATTCACTCTCTTGTGAGCCATAGGTACAAACGCGTAGCAGACCGCAGAGAGCAGACCTACAAATATCCCAAGAGTGTGTTCATTCTGAAAGTTGAAGTCTGGAATCAAAAAATAAACACCAAACAAACAACATAGCCCGGCAAAAAAGTCTTTTTGATGGAAGGGCTCGTTGCGGAGAAGCGCACCTAAGACGCCAAGAATCACACCGTATGTTGACAAGGTTAAAATGCCCAGACTGGCAGTAGACCATTTAATGGCAAAAAAGTAAGTCAGCCAGTGCCCGAAAAAGGCGATACCAATCCACGACAAACCTTTCCAACTTTGTTGGGTATGAGTTTTAAATTCTGCCCAAGAGTGTTTCAAAAAAACGAATGCCAGCATGCCGACACTTGCGATAGCCAGGCGAAAGATTCCGATTGTAAAAGGGTCTGCTTCAATAACCTTAATCGTTGTCGCAACCAAAGAAAAGATGCTTAGGGATATAAAGATTTCGACGAATAGAAAAAACGGCATGCCATCATGTATTCTAGGAAACTATTCCAGACAAGGATAAAAAGTCCGCGCTGGAACCTGTTATCCTTGCTAGATTCTTAGAGGTCGCCGCAAAACTAAGGCATAAATGCCATGGCAAAATAAGTGAGCAAGATAACGCCGTGAACGGCCCCTTGAAGTAATGTGGACTTACCTGTTCCCAAAGTTAAAGCACCTACAATAAATGTCAGCATCAAGAAGACCATATTTTTGGGATCAAGCCCCAGAACGAGGTCACGACTTTCCACCAAAGAAAAAACGATCACTGCTGGAATAGTCAGGGCAATACTGGCTATTCCCGAACCCAACGCCAAATTTAAACTCGTTTGCAAACGATTGGCCCGTGCCGAATTGATCGCGGCCCAAGTTTCAGGAAGCAGCACAATCGCGGCAATTAAAAGACCTACCGTAGATTTGGGAGCATTCAAATAAGCCACACCCTGCTCAATCATCGGTGAGATCACTTTAGCCAAACCAATCACAGCCACAAGACTGACACAAAGAGAAATAAAACTTAAAACAGCATCAACCGTTGTAGTTGGTAACAGATCATGAATTGGGTCTGGCACCTTCGCCTCGCCGACGGGTTCGAAATAATCTTTATGCGTAGAGGTTTGAAAAAAGACAAATAGCAAATAAAGCAACACACACACAACACCAATAAATATCATCTGAGGGGAGTTATAAGTGGGACCTGTCGTTGTGGTCGTATAATTTGGCAAAATAAAAACAATCGTCGCTAAGGTTAACAAAACGACGAGAAGACTTTTGGAACCCTGAACTTGAAACTCCTGCTCTTTGTACTTAAGGCCTCCCAAAATCAAACATAGGGCCACCATTCCATTCGTAATGATCATGACTGCGGCAAAAACGGTGTCTCGAGCTAAATAGCTGGCATCCGGACCTCCCTGATTCATAAGGGAAATAATCAAACCCACCTCGATGATAGTCACACTCAGAGCTAGAACTAGAGTCCCCAGACCTTCACCGATTTTGTGCGCAATGATTTCGGCATGATGCACAGAGGACATCACAGCGATACCTAGAAACACAGCAGAAGTGACTGAAACCCAATGACTTACATCGACAAAAGGCTTACTCAAGAGAAACACAAGAAAGCAGGAGACCGAAATGAGATGTTTTGGCTGAATACTTTTCTTGAACCATTGTGCAGAATTTAATTTCATTCAAGTGTCTCCTATAACGGGATCAACTTATCCAACCAGAGCCGCAAGCGCAAATATAAATTCTTTTACCCAATTATTTTCTAAAATACGATGGTCCTGTTACAGCAGTTTTTCTGTAATTTTAAGCAAGGCAAAGAGATAATGAGAGTATGCAGATCATACTATTCCTTATCTACACGTTTATCACCTTTGCCAATGCCGAAGACAATAATACAGCGAGTAAGTTCAGTGAAATAGATATTCAGAAACGCTGCTCACCTAAATCTCAAGAAAAGAAGATAGGCCTCACTCGAGATCAAGGCGGAACTTCTTGGTGCTTCGCCTACTCTGCTGCTGATTTATTAACTCACGAGCTAGGGCTCGGCCCTAAAAAACAAGTCTCAGCGCTGTGGACCGGTGCTTTATATGACGGAACCTCGATGAGTGAGTTTGACCGCCTTTATGCTCGCAATTGGAAAAGTCGAGGCTCTGAAGTTCCAAATGACATCTACACCGAGGCCTTTAAAATTCGCCAGGCTATGGCAGTAAGAAATAAGAATAACAAAAGCAGATTACAAGAATCCACAGGAGGATTTGTAGAAAATGCTCTAGAAATTGCCCTGGCTCAAGATAAAATTTGCTTAACTTCTGATTTGGCGAAATACGAAAATGATATGCTAGATCCGAGCGCAACGTTGTCGGTAATAGAATACAAGCTGGAAAAAGAACAGAATAGAAAAAAAAGTGAATGCGATACCCTCCAAAAAAACACAACAGACACGAACAGAGGCGACCTGGCTGATGTTGCAATGTCAATCATTGAGGATCAAAAAAACTTTCTTAAGTCACAATGCTCTCACCAAGTGAAAAAACAAAAAGTGTATTCCGTGAAAGAAGAGTTCTATCGCAAACCCGAAGAAGAAATGGATCCCGAGTACCGTGAAGAAGCACTTGCTCTGATCAATCATATACTAAATAATGATAAAATCTTAGCCATGGCCTACCAGTCTCGAGTGATCACGGCGAAAGACTCAGGCCCTCACGCACTCCATTCGAGCTCGATTATTGGTAGAAAAATTATCAACGGAAAATGTTTTTACCAAGTCCGAAACAGCTGGGGTCCTTCCTGTGACGGTTACAAAAAAGACGAGACTGTTCGCTGCGAACATGGCGGATCCATCTATGTCGAAGAGGATGCTTTACTAAAGAATCTTATGGGAATTCAATATTTAGAGGGAAATTAAATTCACCGCGGGCTGATTCTTTCACTAAGCCCTTTGATATGAATAAAATACGGGACCAGCATCAATATAGTCTGCTCCTTCTGTTTCGAAGTCTCACCTTGAAACAAGCATACAAAAAAGCTCAAAATAAATATTTGTTTCATTCCTTTACCCGACTGTGCCCGCAGCCGTTGACAACCTTGTTGGTTAGACCAAATGCCACCACTTTTCTCGCATCCGGATGGTTGGTGTGCTTTGAAAAGATAAGCACTGACGAGCATGAATTTCTAACAAAATCAGGTGCTCAAGATAAAACGTGAACACCTGTTTTTTTCTTAAGTTATACTACACATTTCCGTAAATATTACTCTGACCACCATCAATGGCGATGACTTGACCACTCAAATAGGAGGCGGCATCGCTCATAAGGAAACAAACCACATTAGCAACCTCTTCAGGCAAACCAAGACGCTTGGTCGGATTTGCTTTTGCGTACTCTTTTTCTGCGCCTTTAGGGTCCGCTGGATCTATTTGCTTAAAGGCTTCTGCCACCATCGGAGTCAGGATTGCACCTGGTGCAATAGCGTTAGCTGTAATCCCTTCTTTACCATATTCTAAGGCTACGTTTTTAGTCATTCCGGCAACAGCATGTTTACTGGCTACATAAGGCATTTGATTCATCACTCCGCGAATACCACCCACAGATGCTACGTTCACGATGCGACCATACTGTTGTTTTTGCATGACAGGAATCACATATCTCAGGCCGTAGTAGACACCCATAAGGTTGATGTCGATCACTCTTTTAAAAACATTCATGTCGTAATCTGTAATCGGGGCTTGGCGACCTTCAATTCCCGCATTGTTGTAAAAGCCATGAATCGCGCCAAATTTCTCAACTGTCTTGTTAACGTAATTTTTTACATGTTCTTCGTTAGAGGCATCACCAACGATCGTCAGCATTTGAACACCAGGAAACTCACTTTCGATTTTCTTTTTGGCATCATTCAATGCGTTTTCGTTGAAATCCACAAGAGACAACTTCGCACCCTGCCTTGCGGCCTCTTGTGCCGTAGACAATCCAAGACCCATTGCTGCACCAGTAACCACTTTATCCTTAAGAGTTGACATTTTTTCCTCGCATTTTTGTAGGTAATACTGAAGGGATTCCTTACCTAAATTAGAATGTATTTTCCCCGTCGATGTAAGCGAATTTCACCACTTGACGCAGGACCATCGACCCAAAAAAGCGAATAAGTAATGCATAAAAACATCATTTATGGGCAAAAAACCCAAAAAATTTGACACTATTTAGATAGTGTTTATATAGTGCTTAGATGGCTCAGTGGGAATTTGTGGATTGGCTATTATTTTGGATCTTGGAAACCTCTTATTTCGATTTTTAATGGGACAAGGGAAACATTTCTAAAAATGAAGTAAAACACGGCATTTCGACTGATGAAATCGAAGCTGTTTTCAGATCTGGATTGGCATTACCACTTGGAATTCAAGTTAGTCCGATTCCGCCCGAACAAAGACTGGGGCTTGTTGGACCTACATTAAATGGTAGGCTACTACAGATTGCGTTCGTACTTCGCGAGGAACGAGTCCGAGTCATTAGCGCAAGACCAGCACACAAAAAGGAAAGAATTCAATATGAAGAAATCCTACGTAAAATCACTTAAAGAATACGATACTCCTTTCGAACTAGATTCGAAGAAGATTGTCGCTGCAATGAAGCGCTTCAAGGATGCGAAAAAAAAACCAACAAGTGTTGCACTTGACGAAAAAACCATTAACGAACTCAAGGCCATTGCTGAAAAACAAGGAATACCCTATCAAGTACTAATTCGAGTTTTTATCTTAGATGGACTTGAGAGACTAAAGAAAGCCGCATAAATACAAAAAAAATAGTCACACTGATTGGAATATAAAAATATCCTACGAGTGTAAAAAATTAAAAACTTGTCCGTGTTTGCGCACGTGATCTACTTTGGTAAGATCTAAATCTGCATACAACCAACCTGGTTGGTTGAGTTCGCCTTTGGCGACAATCCCATCCTCTGGAAAACCCACATCACTGGGGCCATAGACAGCGGCATAACCTGTGTTTTTATCAACGGCTTCAGACCACTCAGCTTCACCCACTGTTTGACTGACGATGACGTAATACTGATTTTCAAGTGCGCGTGCACGCGCTCCGATATGCACTCGATTGCATCCAGAAAGTCCTTCTGTACAACTGGGGGCCAGCAATATTTTTGCGCCCTGTTTTGCTAAAATATTTGCTGAACCAGGAAACTCAACATCGTAACAGATGCAAACTCCGAGGGATGCTTCTTGATGCTTGAATATCTGTAGATTTTCATCCCCTTTTTTCACGCCCCAATGCTCGTCTTCAAAACGGGTCATATGATGTTTATCTTGATATGCAACGTTTCCATCAAGAGTGAAAAAATAAGCACGGTTGATCGGCTGCTGGTTTGCATTTAGAACCGGCAAAGACGGCGCCAGTATCGAGCAATTGTATTGAGCTGCAAGATTTTTGTAAGTTTCAATGAATAGAGGAAGCAGACTGTTGATTTCTCGCACTTGTCGCTGCAAATCATTTTGAATGTCAGTCGTCATTGTGGAGACAAGCTCCATGGCCCCATATTCTGGAAATACCAACAGGCTGGCTTCCTGACTGGTGGCTTCTTTCACCCATGATTCAACGTACTTTTGCCAACTTTTGAGATCTCCATGTTGCTGCAAAGGATATTGTGCTGTTGCGACTCGAAATTTCACGAATTCCACTCCTTCAACCAAAAGATCATTTTCTTTTGTGATTCAACAGTTTCACCCAAATCTTGCCAAGAGTACAGCGTAGTCAGTTCTGGCGCCTTCCGATATCCCCGCTTCATCCAAAAGTCATCTAGAGGACGATAATCTAAAGGACGAGCTGGATGATCTTCAGGTCTTTGCACAGCACAAAAACAAGTGATCTTAAAGTCCCCCGACTGGCGAGCGACTTTTTCCCGCTCATCAAAAAAAATATGACCAATCCCCTGGCCTCGATATTTTCTTAATAAAACACTTTCGCCAAAGTAAAAGACCTTTGAAAGATCTATATTAGCTTGCAAAAAAGGCTCTTGAAAAGCAGAGGATTCATCCAACAATGGCAAAGCTGTTGCAGCACCCACCATCAGATCCCCATCATAAACAGCAATCACGGCTGAACGTGGGGACCTCGTATAGACATTTAGATACTGCTGTTCGTAGTCAAGACTTCCCTCATACAAATAAGGAAAGTCGCGAAACACCTCAATACGTAAGCGTGCTAAATCTGGAAGAGACTTTTTTAAATCTTCCCCTTTTAAGTGGCGAAAGATGAGACTCATTTCACCATCTCAATCCAAGCTGGTAGATTGTAGTAGGTGGTGACACGACTGATTTTTCCATCGCGAATTTCAAAAAAAGTTCCGGCTTTTATTTTGTATTCTTGCCCGCTTGCTGGCGGCAAGGTGCCATCTGTTTTAAGATATTTGCCAAGAACCAAAAATTCGGCAGCGGCGCGGTCTCCGTTAGAAGATGGCATGATAACTATATCTGTTAGAGTTTCTTTATAACATTCATTCATGTGATCAAGAAACTTCTGAAAAGCTGTTTTTCCGATCTGAGTCTTTCCTTGATTCATTTCGTGAACGACGTCTTCAGTGAGACAATCCAGCATGCCTTGAACGTCAGAGGAGTTGAATGCGGTGTAATATTTTTGAATTAAGTCTGTTGTTGTCATGAGGGGACGATAGCAGAGTTTGCGGGCAAATCCTAGTGTTGTTGAAGTCCTTTTTTTCGGAGAAGATTTTGTTGTTACTATTATTTACGCGGATAGTAGTTCGCTTTGAGCCGTGAAATTTATCAACTGACAAAACTTAGAACGGCTACCAATAAGCACACTTCACTCGACGTGCTTTAAACTGGGTGCCGTCACTATGACTGAGTGCATAGCCAAAATTAGACGTATAAGGCCCTGGATATTCATGATGTGCAGGAGGATTCATCACACCGATATCTATCACACTCCAATACCGTATATAACTTCCGAGATCCTGCGCGTAGGGACCATTTGTTGTTGAGGGGCGAGCACCACCAAATCCCGTAGAGATGATAGTCACCCCCGCAGACCAAGTTGTACTTTCACCATTGTCGACTGGTGCACCAGTACTAGTACCTTTGGAAGCATAATAGCAAAAATCTTTTAAATTTCCTGATACAATCCAAATTTTTTTATGAAACGAAAATAAATCTTCTGCAAAACTAGCACTGTCTGTAATCATAATTTTGGGTGAATCACAAATGTTACCTATCCACGCTGAACAGGTCGCTTGAACTCCATTCCAAGTAACTACCTTAGACGTATCACCGGGACTTATGTAGGCGGGATGCACAAAAGACGTGGCAGTCCGAGATAAACTCACCGCAGTGCTGGCTACACTTGCGGTGAGTTTTTGGATTAAAATTAGTGACTCTATATTGAAGATAATACTTAGTAGAAGCGTATGACAACTCGACCATTACCACCGTTGTATGTGGTGCTGTTTGTCGATCCATCACTACCAATTCCACCCAATCCAGCAGAATCTGCATAATCAGGATCACCCGTATTTCCTGGGTTTCGACCAGATCCAATACTTTTTGTAGCGGCACCAGAAAGTAAGGCATTTATATAATTAGATCCCCCACCTCCGCCTGATCCACACTGCGATGACCAAGTTCCAGCACCAGCGCCACCATGATATCCACCACCACCACCACCGCCAGCACGCGTGTCCTGCCCTACACCTCCGGAAGACCAACCAACACCGCCGGGTATATTACTTGATATTCCGCTGTTGGAGCCACCATGACCACCGGAGGAAAATGCTAGACCATTGGAAGGTGTTACCCAATTTGAACCCGTATGACTACCTGGCCCACTCGTTGTTGCTCCACCACCGTAGTAGGAACCACTCTGACTGTTGTTGGTACCATTTGACTCACTAGAACCACCATTTCCTGCGGTGCCATTGTAAGATCCACCACCACCGCCACCACCAGCAGCTACAAGCATCAAAGTCCCATTAATTGAAACCGCTGAACTTCCACCACCAGACCCTGTCCGCCCCAGATTTGTACCATCTGTAACTTGACCACCGCCAGCAACCCAAATTTGAAGATTGCCTGTCATAAGATTGGCTGGAATATCCGCGATGATAGCTCCCCCTGCGCCGCCACTTCCTCCGAATCCACCGTTTCCTGCACCACCCTTACCAGCGCCACCACCACCACCCCAGATTTTAATACGCATACCAGAGGCAACAGATAAAGTCATACCTGAGGGTTTACTATCAACCAAAGAAACTGCACTTGCACCAGTTGGATATGGTGGCAATGCCGCCGTAACCACCACCGCTGATGAACTAGGAGAAGTATAGACACCAGCATGTGCCGTAACGGTCGATGCCAAAGCGCCACTACCACTTCTTCCAAATATTTCTGGAACACCATTCACCGCACCCAAAGTAGAACCTAAATTCTGCGCAACAGCCAACAATCCGCGTCTTAAAGTTGCAGTATTTTGCCCACGATCATTATTATCCCCATACCCCAACTGACCAGCAGTATTATCACCCCAGCATTTTAATTGGAATGGAACTTGTCGAGCATTCTCCCAACCGATAGCACAACGATGTTGACCTCGCTTCGGAGCTTTTGCACTGAATACACGGAAGTCTTCACCAAGAGCAGTTGCTTGTGGAGTATTTGCATTAATAGTAGAACCAATCGCAAGCTCACCCTTCGAATTACGCCCCCAACAACGAAGTTTATCATCACTCATCACTGCGCAAGACGAATCTTCACCTAAACTAATATCTTTCGCAGTTCCAGTTCCACCAAGCGTAATCGCCTGCGGAGAATTGAATGTCGTTGTTGCAGAACCATTGCCCAATTGGCCGTATTGGTTATCACCCCAACACTGAACAGCTCCATCTGTTAAAACAACACAGGAATGATGACGGCCCAAAGAAACCTTAGCTGCTGCTCCACCAATAGTAATCGCAGTCGGTGCGGTTCTGTTTGTTGTTGAAGAATCACCCAGCTGACCGAAGTTATTAGCCCCCCAGCAAGATAGAGCACCAGAAGCATTGATCGCACATGCATGGGAAGCCCCAGCAAAAAGATCTGTTGGCACCCCTGCTGGAATCGTCATGGTCACTGCTGAAGCTGGCGCAATATAAGTACCAGCACCTGCCGCTCCTAATATTCCAGCAATATTCCAACCAAAACACTTAATCGCATCAGAAGTGTTAATACCACACAGGAAGTTCTCCCCAGCTGCGATCTTCTTGTAACCACTTAATGTTGCTGCCGCAAGATTCGGAGCTGTATACGAGAATGAGGTCTGTCCCGCACGATCGGTAAACCAAGCATCATTCCCCCAACAATAAACATTGCTAGGAGATTTCGTCAAAGCACACATAAATCCGTTACCACCCTCAAGCTGCTTCACGCCACCTTTCGACGAGAAATCAAAATACTTCGTCGGATGACTCACACCCGACTGAGCTTGATGTCCCCAACACATAACTTCGTTCTCTGAGCGAGAAATACCACACGTATATTTATTATCTAGAGCTATCCCCTCGAAGTATGAATAGTTATTAACATGCGAATCTGGCAATGAAGCCATAGTTTTCGTATTATGTCCCCATGAAGCTACATTGGCACCGCTATGATTGTGCCCCAACTGTCCGGAATCGTTACGTCCCCAACAACGAACTTTGTTCGTATCAATAATCACACAAGAATGATCATCGCCAGAAGTAATATCTGTCGCTAACACCGAGTTACCTAGAACCAATGTCGGCAAGTTGTTACCCATCTCATCAGCACCATCACCACGGTGTTCTGTTGTAGCAACTGACAATCCCAACTGCCCATACTGATTAGATCCCCAGCACTTCACAGACCCTGTCGCCAACAATACACAAGAATGCACGCGACCTAAAGCAAGCTTTTTAGGAACGCCGCTCAGTCCAAGAGATACGATTGGTAAAGCATCACCCATCTGCGAAGGACTTGTACCACGTTGAAGAGCATCGCCAATTCCTAATTGACCATAATCGTTACGTCCCCAGCATTTCACAACTGGATCCGCAGAAGTTGGAATTGTGATGATCGCACAAGTATGATCCACACCGGCACCGACTGACAATACTGTTGCGCCTGAATGCGCACTGACTGGTGGAAGACCTGTTCCCATTTCACCGGTGTTGTCACCCATATCAGCCGTTGAACCGATACCTAATTGTCCGAAAATATTGCGGCCCCAGCATTTTAACTGACCACCTTTTAGAACCACACAGTTGTGGTTGGCACCACTGGCAAGATCAACCACTGTTTGGCCGATACCAAAAGAAACATTGCCTAGGTTGTCACCCATATCACTACCTGCAAGACCGCGACTGGTGCTATCTTCGTAACCCAACTGACCGTAGTTGTTACGACCCCAGCATTTTACATTTCCATCCTGAAGAAGGGCACAGGTGTGCGAAGCACCTGCTGCAATCTTCGTCGCTGTTTTACCAGTTCCTAAATTAACAAAAGTATAACTGACTTGAGCCAGATCTGTATTCGAGGCCCCTACTGTTGCAGGATTGTTGCCACGACCTAATTGACCGTAAGTGTTGTCACCCCAGCAAATGACTTTTCCATCCGCTAACAATGCACAACTGTGCTCTGCTCCGCCTACGATTTGTGTTGCGAAATGACCATATGGAGTCCAAGAAAGCTTTTCGATGTCTGCATTAGCAACACCGTAGTTAACTGTATTACCAACACCCAACTGACCTTTGCCATTTAAACCGTAACATTTCGTCGACATATCTGTCAGAGTCACACAAGTGTGGTTTGAACCCGCAGCCACTGCCAAAGGATTCAAGCCTGTGTTGGCCTGCCCAGCCAATGGCAAATTCGATTCCATGCTGTTTGAACCCACTGTATAAGTGATCTTCAAATTATCACTGAAGGAAGTTTCACTCGTCGGTTGGAAACGAACCACGATGGAACATTGCTGATTTGGTAGTAACACAGAACCATCAGAACAAGTTCCACCTAGACCCGGGAATGAACCACCACGGAATGAGAATGCTCCAGAAATACTTGGTGTTGCCAGGCTAACAGAATTGGCTTGAGTTAAGCCAACGTTCTGTAGAACCACAGTACGATCTGAAATCGTGCCACGGTTGCGATAAATGAAATTTTGCCAAACGGCTCCGGCAGAGCTGTTCATTGTCAAATTCAAACGACCCGAAGACTTCACTTGGACAGACAAGCTGCCATAGATCAAGTTGTCACTGTAAGCTTGCAAGCTAACACTTTCTGCTTGAGTGTCTTTGAAGTAGAAAGTTTTTATGCTTTGACCAGAAGTGAAAGTCAAAGAAGTGATCTGCGAAGCACAAGCACTGTCTGAATAGAACAAGCCATTACCAGCACCATTGGTCAAAGTCACCACTTCAGTTGACTGAACTGGCACAACTTTGTTGTTAGAATCGGCTGCAGAAACTGTGTATTGGCCACCGCAAGAACCTGTAAGGACTTCAGTAGGTCCACTGACTAAAAGTTTAATTGGAACGAAGGTTGGTCCAGACTCACCACCAGAAGGCCCTTCTGAAATAACCGCCACGGTGTGAGTATCTAATGACAATCCCGTCGCTTCAGCTGTGAAAATATGATTCTCGTTGCTGCCATTTTTGAAATAGAAATAAGCTTTGTTATTTCCATTTGGAATCGTGACTTCTGTAGCAGCCACAGAGCAAGAAGCGTCAGAGTAGAAAGATCCAGACCCATTACCAGACAAAGTCACCATAGAATCAACACTGACGTTGGTCACTTGATCTAAGTTGTTTTTTGCCAAAACAAGATAAGGTGCACAGGCATTTTTGAAAATAGAAGAACTTCCTTCGATCGCAAGTTTTGTAGGTACGACAGCTCCGCCAGAGGCCACTATAGTTACACCCAAGGTCGCGTTCGTTAAATCAGGAGCTCCTAAATCGGAAGCTGCTAAAGTCACATTTCCACCATCGATGGATTTGAAGTAAACATTGCGAGTATGTTGTAAAGAAGACATTGTGAAACTTGAAATCGATGACAAGCAGCTAGAGTCAGAGTAGAAACCACCAACTGTCGCACCTGAAAGATTGAATGTTTTATCTGCGCTTAATGTAGATGGATTGCTTCCAGAATCCTGGACTTGAACTTGAAATGCAGCACAAGATCCAGCAGAAATGGATGTCAAACCTGCTAAGGCAATTTTACTTGGAGCTAAAGCTAGAACACTGACCAACTTAGATCCGTCAACGAATCCGGAAGCGGACGCAGTTAAAGTTGGGTTCTCAACGGTTGGGCTTTGATAATAAACGACCACACTAGAAGATCCCGCAGACATATTCACAGAAGTGATCGCAGAACTACAACCTGAGTTGCTGTGGAATGACCCGATCGCGGATCCACCCAAAGCAATTGATAAAGGACTGCCGACGTTCACAGAGTTGTTCAATGAGTCTTTTGAAGTGATAGTCACAGCGTTACAAGTGTTCACCTGGAAACTCGATGCCACGTTAAGAGTCAACTGAGAAGCTGGCAAATTCGTACTTTGGAAATTCAAAGGAACTGACGTTAATCCAGAAGCTGTCGCTGAAAGATTCACAGTTTCCGCAGTGTTATTTTTGAAATAAACCAGAGCCGTGGACTGACCCGCAGGAATTGCCATCGATGAAGTCTGTGATGAACAACCGGCATCTGAATAATATTTTCCGGCAGAATTACCTGTCAAAGATAAGGCCGTCGTGAATACGCGTGTTGCATTATTGCCTGTTCCAACGTTATCAGTGATTCGAATAGTCAGAGGCAAACAAGAACCTACTTCTGCTGATGCCAATCCTACCACTCGCACATGGGAAGCTGGGCCAGGCGTCACGTTGAAAGCACCACTAGCTTGAGTCAACCCAGAAGCCGTCACAGCAATGCTTACAGACTCAGAAGAATTGTTACGATAAGAGAAAGTCTTTTGAGAATTACCTGAAGCTAGCGCCACAACTGTCCCAGGAGCCCCAGAACAATCAGCTGAGTCATAGTATGAACCTACTCCACTATCGACAATCGAAATGTTAGTCGGTGCAGCAACAGGAACTAAATTTGACAAACTATCCATAACATAAACAGTCAAGGTCGCACAAGAGCCAGCAAGAATCGAAGTCGGTGTAGAAAGTACCAACTGCTGAGGACCTAAATCAGTTGTCTGCACACTAAGACCAGGAGAACTTGTTAAACCCGTAGCACTAGAAACAAGACTCACCGTCGCTGCAGTTGTATTTTTAAAATAGAAGATAGCTTGCGAAGAACCCGAAGAAATGGTCGCAGAAGCCACGAAAGCGGTACAAGCAGGGTCTGAGAAGAATTTACCCGATCCAGCACCTGACAAAGTCACTGCTACAGAGTTCGCCGCGTTACTGACGTTATCGTTAGCGTCAAGCAATTGCACGGTGTAAGCAGAACAAGTACCTACACTCATCGAGCCCGGTCCGCTCATTGCCAGTTTACTGCCCACTGCCGGTGTCACTGTGAAGTTTTTCGTAGCACCAGATAGTCCGGCAGCGCTCACTGTGACAGAAGCGTTTTCTGCTTTCGTGTTCAAGAAGCCGAACTGTAAAGTAGACCCAGAAGTCAATGTCAGAGTTCCAGTAGGTGCCCCCGAGCAATCTGTTGCACTGTAGATGTTGCCAGAGCCTACTTCAGCCACATTCACTGTTAAAGGTGAACTGACATTCACTGCAGAGTTTTGTGCACTTAAAACACTGGCAGTAAAAATCACACACTGACCAGCACTCACATTGGGCTGATTCAAACTTAGCTGAGTGGCAGGAAGATCCACGACAGTGAGGGACAATGTGCCTGTGGTAAGACCGCCCCCATCAACAACCGATAATGTCGGACTTCCCGGAACCGCGCTCTTGAAATAAACCACAGCTGTCGAAGAACCAGAAGTCATCACTAGATTTGAAATGTTGTTCGAACAAACTGAGTCAGAGTAAAATGATCCAATCGAATTCGTTAGGGACAATGTCTTAGGAGCGGTAATGCTTGTAGAATTACCCAAGGAATCTTGCACAGAAAGAATATATCCACGACATTCATTCACAGAAATACTCGCAGCACCACTGATGCGCAACTGACTTGCAGGCGCAGGGTTGACAGCAAGACCCAATGTCGCCGCCAGAAGAGTTCCCCCTTCAGACACATTGAAATTCAAACTTTCCGCAAAGTCATTTTTGTAATACACATTTTTTGCACTTTCAGTCGCATTGAAAGTCACACTCGAAACGACCATCGTACAAGCAGAGTCAGAATAAAATTCGCCGGCACCCTTACCAGTTAAGTTCGCCACAACTGTTGACGTAACAGCTGTCTGCACATTGGAAGCGTCCAAAGTCTTTATCATGTAAGCCGATGAACACTGCCCAGCGATCACATTCCCTGGACCTGTCATTGCAAACTTGGTAGGCTGACTTCCACCAGCACCAAAGATATTAATATTCATTGAACCAGCAACCATGGCACCCGTATCGTCCGCGATAATAATTGCACCCATGGAGTCTGAAGATGCTTTAAAGTAAAAGGCCTGAGAGGATTGATTCGCAGCAATCTCAACCGAAGTTGTGGCACTTCCGCTGCTACAATCAGGCGAAGTATAAAATGAGCCTGCCCCACCAGAAATAGAAAGATTGACTGAGGTATTTGTCGCTACCGGAGTTTGATTTCCGCTAGCATCCACAACCTTCACATAAAACGGAGCAGAACATTGTCCCACTGTGAGAGAAGATCCCGCACCATTCACAAGGAACTGAGTCGCCACACTGCTGATGTTCGAATTCACGTCAACCATTTGATAAGAAGAGTCCACATCAGAAGTTGAATCTGCTTGTAAAATCACTTTTTCGATGGCCGGATTTTTGTAATAGAAAACACCGTAGCTTGAATTTTTTCCGATATTTAAAGAAGTAATCGCATCGCCCGTACAAGAAGGAGAAGAGTAAAAACTTCCAGACCCCCAACCTGACAGATTTACCGTTATCACAGACGGAGCTTTGGCAGCCAAACCATCCGCTTTGAGCAAGTTCACGATATAAGGTTCGCACGCTCCTACGACAACAGCCGGTTTACCGGAAAATGAAAAACGCATAGCAGACACTGGCACTTCAATAGAAGTCACCTTCACGGGATAAAATGCGGACGAGATATTATCAACAGCTTTAACTTGAATAATTCCGTTAGCAGCTTGAAGACCTTTTATATAGAAAACAACCGCATTATCATCTTTAGGGACAACAACAGAAGTGATTGCTTCATCCGAACAATTGCCATTTGTATGAAAAGAGAACACACCTTTGCCGTCTAATTCGGCAGTGACATTCGTACCGTATTTCACCGCTAACATGGTTTTATCGACGATGGAGAGTGCCACTGGTTGACAATCAGCCTGCGGCATCGTGGTGACCCCATCTAATTTGAACTGGTAGCTTCCAGAGGGCGCTAGTCCTTCATCAAATAACTTAGAGAAATCCTTTGATCCCTGCAAAACATCACAACCGGGATTCAAAAAACCGATCGACATGATAAGAGAGACAACCAGTGACTTGGACTTAATTAAAGTTCTCAACATGGAAAACGCCCCTTATTATTCTAAGTTGGTGACTTGTTATCGGATTTTTTTGGAAAAACTTTACAAGGGAACCTCACGTATCGAATTGATACGCATTGCATCGAATGCGTTTTTACTGAGCGAATAAAATGACAACAAAACTTAAGTCTAGCTTTGAGATTTAAAACAAAAGACTTGAAAGCTAGGATGCATTACTGGGAAAACTTCGGCCCGCCCCCCAAATGACCCTCACTGCCCCACCACCACCTGTGCTTCCATTATTGGGACTCCCGCCGACGCCTCCGCCGCCACCCCCGTAAGCTCCACCGGTCCTAGTTACAGTGTCTCCATTTTGTCCTCCGGACCCTCCTTGACCACCGGAACCAGAAGCGCCAACGCCAAACACACCAACACCGCCTCCACTTGCAGCACCACCTCCATAACCTCCACCGCCACCACCACCTGAACCAGATTCCCCAATTCCATTACAGGTTCCCGTATAACCAGGAAGATAGCCAGATCGCCCTCCACTACCACCATTCCCAGAGTATCCACCAGCGCCCCCGCCTCCTGGCTCATAAGTCGTATCACCTTGGGCGCCACCAGCTCCCCCATTGCCACCACCTCTGGAAGTTCCAACGGAACCTACTGAATAGGTGCCTCCGGCACCTCCACCCCCGACACCTGAAGTACAAGATGATGTGCCGGTGTTAAAGGGACTAAGACCTCCAGTTTTTCCGCCTCCTGCCGTGATCCCAAAAGCAGAAGAATTTCCACCGTTTGTAGTACCACTTCCTCCTGCGCCGACCACAATAGAAAAATTACTTCCACTAGAAACAGTGATGCCACTGGCCCACGCCAGAGCCCCGCCACCCGCTCCTTGATAACATTCGCCACTGCCTCCATTAGTTGCTGAAGAAGAAGGATTGCCACCACCCCCACCAACACAAACGACACTGACGGAAGTCACACCACTAGGAACAGTGAAGGTGAATGTACCAGCTGTTGAAAATAGTTGAGATGACGGCGGAAAACCTGTGGCATTCCCAGCCAAAGAGACGGAACTCGTCAATGCCGAAGAGGATGAGGGACGAAGACCTAATAAAATCACGGCACTGGTTAAGCCAAATCTTTTCAGGAACTCTCTACGTTCCATCCCTTGAAACATATTTTTTTTTGAATGAGTGAATAAAATGGTTCATCCACCCACAAAATATTATCGTCAGACTCAAAGACAGCCTGCAGCTCTACATCCTCTGGACCCCACGAGGTTAGATAAGTCACTGCGAAACAGGCTTTTTCTAGCGCTTCGCTAACGCTACAGGCTTTAACTGTAACGCGAGTGTATTGCTCATCAACTCCAAGTAAATAGTTAACAATATAAGTTGAATCACTAGGTTTGAAAGGAAGGAGTCAACTCATCTCCCAAAGGCGATAATACTCGGAATTAAATTGCCCACGAGAATATTTCATACAAACGCTCCTCCCAAAACCATACCAGAGGTATTATCGGTTTTTTGGGAGAGAATTGTAGTACTCATGCCTCAAGTAGAGACAAATTTATTTCACAAAAGAACTGTTACAGATAAGACCTTGATCTTAGGGGATTGCGATCTTCCTATTTTTAATATCCAAACCATTTTTTTGAGGCTTGAGCGAAAAGTGAAAAGTGAAAAGTGAAAAGTGAAAAGTGAAAAGGAAGCACTACCAACCCAAAGCGGGAGAAGGCAAACTGAGATGCTTCAAACGCCAAGTTTTGTCTTCATATTTAAAAAAAATACGAACTTCGTTTTCACCTTTTGAATCTTCTTGTTGAGCAAAACAAACTTCATCCTCTGCCAATTTTCGCAACTTAAATTGACAAGCACTCCAGTTTTTTGAGTCGCGAATTTTAAAAGCCTTCAGCCAATCACGTGTCCGAGCTTTTTCTAGTTTTGACGTATCATTACTTAAAGCTTCATTCCAACATTCATCATTGGCACACGCTTGAATTTTTCGTAAAACTTTTTCAGCATCAGTGGAATTAAGAGTAACACCAGCTAACGAGACTTCAGATAAAAAGAAAAGAGTAATAAATAAGAACCTCATCGCACACCTTTTCCTTTTTTCGAAGAGGAGGATCCGCCAGAATCAGCTGCATCTTTAAATTTTCTGCAATCTGGACTGATATAGTGATTTGCATTAGGTTGCCTTGCTAACTTTGCACAAGCGGCCTCGTCAACAGGACATACATATCGACGTCCTCCACCTTGCGCCTCTAATTTTTTCGTATTTTCTAGTACCGCTTCTGCCATTTCTTTCGTTGCATATTTATTACAGTTGATGGCTTCATCCCATCCCGGATTCACATGATCAGCCCACGCAAACTTTCTGACTTGCGACCACTTACCATTATCACAACGAAAATAAGGATTGTTACCCGTAGTGACAGATTGCCAAAACTGAAAGCCAGAATAATTTGCAGCTAAATCTCCATACGACATAATCCCCGTAGTGCTTTTACCAAAACCGCCTTCTTCTGAGTTTTTTCCAGCTTGTAAGGCCCAGGTTTTTGAGCCATTGAGAGTCCAACCCCTGAAATACTGAAAACCTTGATCAAAAAAATGGCCCAACTTATCAGCACCGATATATTCCCCACCCAGACGAATACTTGAATTCACCCCTGCAGCTGCAAGAATTAATTTATTCTGTGCTCCTCCACCATAAACTGATTGGTCTAACTCAACAGTATGTTTCGGAATGTTCGAATTACCACCAGCAGATACGCCAGCTTTTTTCAAAACAACATTCAACCAACTTCCATTTCCATCCACCATATCTTCAAAAACACCAACCACCTCACCAGGTGCGACGGCTTCTCGCAGGAGGGCCCGAAACTTTCGATGACCATCCATTGTCCTTTTGTCGTCATCAGATACTTTCGAGCAACCAATGTTTTCTTCATTGGCTCTTTCAACCACTTTCGCAAATGTTTCATTTACTTTTTTATCAAGTATGGCATCAGCCGGTTCTAAGCGTTGATAGCGCTTCGTGAAGTTATCAACTTCGTAGGCTTGAGCAAGGGAGGTCAAAAACAAGGATACTAAAATTAAAAACTGCATCAACTTAGCCTTTCCCTCTGCAGAGGAGCTCAAGCTATATTGTCGATATTTGCCCGTGTTGGAGGCAAGGAAAAACTGAGCCTTAAGACTATTGAGATAAATAGGAGACCTACATTATTCGATCAAAACAAAAGTCTTAATCACCTTTTCCAGAAGAAGTTCGTTACCAAAAAAAAAAAAAAAAAAAATGACTTCTAAACTCCTCGATCCCAATCTTTCGAATTTAAACCTGAGAAGTCTGGCTTTTAGTAGTAAGCAGTATAACTACACTCTCCAATTGGAGCTACAGTACCCTTTGCATACTCATTCCCATTGTATGGCATGCACCCCTGCGAACCAGGCATATGAAAAGGTGAAGGATAGGGATTGGTAGCTGAACAGATACGATTTTGCCCAAAAACAATCCAGCATACCGGTGTCTGATAGTTTGCATCCAACGCCGTTGAATACCCTTGATATGTTGCAACTTGATAGCACGCACTTCCTGATGCACATCCAGATGAAGCAGCACTGTTGTTCCAATAGTTATTACAATCTTCATCAATACTTGGCGTGCTAGAAGCACTACCCGCAGTCGCACTACAGGTTAAATTGCCTAATACTCCGACAACCAAACTATCGCTATTTCTTACCAAGCGAATGTTAACACTGGACCAATTACCTCCATACCACCCATCATTCGGAAGAGTCACGGTGCCAACAGATGCCCCAGCTTCATCACAGTTCACAGTCAACAAATCCGTCCATACAGAGGCAGAATTAAGAAACTGAATTTTGCAGCTCGCAACACCCCCGTTTCCTTTACCAGCTGTCCAACTGACAGTAAATGTCTTTGACCGCGAGGCATGACTTAAACTTAAGGCTGTCGGGACACTGACAAAGTTTACTGCTGATCCAAAAAAAGAGACGATTGTCGAATCGCCAAATGCACAATGACTATAGATTAGTAGAGAAAAAACCGCTGTTACTATCGTCCTATACGTTCGTTTAGCGAAAAACATTCTCACCTGCTTCTTACTTTGTACCCAACATACTACCCATCTTAACTTCATTTAAGATGATAAATATTTATATCTTTTCGACAAAAAAAAGGATACAAATACTACAAAAGCTCCGCACATTTTGGATTCGTAATTTTATCTTTTACTTTTTGCATGCATTGAAGCAATCGACCACGTCCCATCTTTATTCCTGGGCAATATTTTTTTATATCCTCAGAACAAGGCTGCCAGCGATCTACATAGAATTTTAATGAGGATTTACATTCATCACTCAGAATTTCTTGATCCAATAAGCAACTAACGACTCCCCCCTCACCTTTGCCTTCGAATTCCAGAGCACAATGTTGCTTGATCTCAGATATGCATTTATTTAAGTATTCAGACTGCACAACAGGAGCTGGTGGCATAACTTCAGAAATCTGAGGTGGCACCATTCTTTGCAACTCTGCGGGCTGCGCTGGGGCTGGTTGAAAAAAACGAGCAAAATCAAACCGGATATTATAAAGACTCAAAGCAACGATACCGCCTATGAATCCCGCCACTAAACTCTGCAAAAAACTGGATGCTTTCGATGTACTCATATATGAAGCTCGTCGTTTATGGGTGAACAAAACAAAGAAGTCGCTTAGATGTAGAACAATTTTCAGTCATTTGCGCCGGACCATAACAGTTACCATAACCATCTTGACTGGTGAAATTCACGGCTCCCCATCGATTGCCATTTGCAGAGCCAGTTAGACCATAACCACCTTTTACTGATGCCGATGCCGAAGTCCATCCAGTACAATGATTGACCGAGTTTGTTGTGAATAAATTTGCAATCGGTGCAAACGACGTCGAATTTGATACGTAACTACCGCAACTAGTCCACGTTGGACTTGTGGTTGCGGGGTTTGAATAAATCCCCGTCCACGCCTTTGTAGACTGACCAAAATACGCTGTGCCTGACCAATTACCTGTGTCATTAGGACCATAACCGTTATTATCTGTCGAAAATCCAGAACCACCGTATTGCGTGTAACCAACGGCAGCAAACTGATAGCGCGTAAATGGTTTTCCGAAATTGCAGGATGATCCATCACACAGAAATGCTTTGACATTACTAGACACTAATAGTCCACGGGCTTGCGCTTCCGATTTTCCAGCCCATGGATAATTTGTAAGTTCATTCAAGCATGTTGCATTGGCTCCAGCTAATCCACCGAGGTTGCCAGTATAGGTGTAATAGGTCATTACAAAATATCCGTTAGGCAAATCTATGTGCGAAGCCACACCCGATCCTCCCCCAAAAGGTGCTCCACCAGAGCATGTCCCCCAAGAGCCAGCACTAGAATAACCAGCCAAATTAGAGTTAAGCTGACACTCTACATTACCAGTCACTGTATTCACACGAATGCACATTGCTGAAGAGTAGTTACCGTTAACTGCATAACCACAACTCACCTGCCATGTCCCACCACCACCACTAGTTCCAGCAGCATCCACATACTCTTTCGTCGCAGCATCCGATGCTGCTGTTGGAGCACCAACATTTAGAATTTTATTACTACCCAAATTGAGATCACCGGTGACCACAACCGACCCGTCTTTTTGCAGGGCATTTACAATTCGAGAATCATTACCGGCTGCAAGAGTATTGGCTGCTGTCCCCACGTTTGCAGTTAAAGTTGGAGTGGAATCGTTGTTAACGATTCCAATATAACCACTAGATGAAGTTACGCTTGTAACTGTTCCGGCAGGAGTCGGCTCACAAATCCAAGAAGACCCAGTCCAACGCATTTTATTGCCACTAGCACAGGCTGAAGCCGGAAATCTCGAGTCATTACCTGCTGCTAAAGTATTAACCCCTGTACCTACTTGAGCGGTGACAACTGGAGCTGACGAACCGTTCGTTACTGTTAAATATGCATTCCCCGAAGACACTGTCGTGACAGTTCCTGGGTTGACAGCGGGAGCTTCCCATGCGGCTAAACCAGCTGCATTGGATGTCAAAACTTTACCTACACCTGGATTTCCACCAGTAATCTTAACTTGCCCTGCAACTTCAAGCTTCGCACCAGGAGCACTCGTCCCGATCCCTACGTTACCGCCATTGGGATTGATCAATACGTTTCCTTTTACAGAATTCGCTGTTGATTCTAGCGTAAGACTTTCAGATGGGTCCGTTCCGCCTTTCAAAACCTGCCCACCAGCGCGACCAGCTAATAGGACGTACTGAACAAAGTTATCGTTCGACAGAACACTCCAACCTGGCACACCAGATGAATTCGTAATCAATACAGCGTCGTTCGTTGTTGGCAATCCATTTATAACATTGTTATTTGTCGAATATAAAAGTTGTTGTGCAGTTGTTGAAACTGGAAACGCAACCATCCCCCATACAGGCCCTGTGGCGCTATACTGTAACACCGAACCACTCAATCCACCCGGAAGTGAACTCAAAGAACCCGATGCGTTGGAGACCATCACACCGTAAGGAGACCACCCCGCACTAGATGCAGTTGTATCACTCGCCCAATACAACTGTCCCACAGCATCGACTTTCAAAAAGTTTCCATCAGATCCTGCATTTTTTGGCCATGCTAAAGAATAACCAGTGCCGCCAGCTGGGTAGCTGAAAGATAAATATTTATCAACACCATCATACAATCGAGCAACAGCAAAACTTCCATTTCCAGCAGAGATATTGTTTGCAGCAACATCTCTGTTTATTATTCCAGAAGTGATCTTACTAGCATCAATGTTCGGAATGTCACCAGCATTTAACGCCAACTGGTTGTTAGGAACATGGCCTGAACTGTTGAGAGTCGCAATGCCATTAGCTACGCCCTTTTGGCTATTAATCTGTCCGAGCGCTCGGGCATCTGAAGCGGATTGAAAGTCAGAAAGATCTGAAGATGACAAAACAACATCACCACTGCGCCCTGCTACGGAAGACACACCACCAACAATGGACCCCCATGTTCCATCCCCTTTGAGGTACTGATTCGGATCAGCAGGAACTGGAAGATCAATCACGGCAAGCTGCTTTAGTCCCAAGTTCTCTCGTGCGGTTGTTGCATTACTAGCTCCAGTACCACCATTTTCAATTGCTACAACTCCACTGACATTACTTGCAGTACCGGAGACGTCACCCGTGAATCGACCATTTAAAATTTCATCTAGATGAGTAAAACGCTGAAACACGCTCTCAGCATTGGCTTGTGTCAAACTACTACCCGTATTTATATTTAAAAAATGACTGTCCGTCTTCCCATTCAAGGACTCTGCATTTACTGCGTATGCTACTGCACGCATATTGAAATCAGCGACAACGGACTCACTATCTATACTAAAGGTAAGGCGTAGTTTGCGCGTGTCAGTTTCACTGGGGCTATAAGAACTGACAAGTGAGTTCACAGAGCCATTCGAGTGCAAACACGTTAACCCAGCTATTTCCTCCGCATTATTCATCACTTTTTTGAGATCTCGAGAAGGACTTGGGTTATTTGCTGTTGGAACACCCTTACCAATATTTAGATAAAGATAACCATCCTTGATATTAACCCCAGAAAAAACTTCTTCTCTCAAAATACAATCGTTTGGGGTCAATATCTTTGCAGTAATGGTCACATTAGACACATTCGGATAGACTCCAGATGGAGTTTTTATAACTCCTTGAAAACTTATCCCTTTTGATTGGGCATATGATGCAGAATTGAAAAGAATAACACCACTAAGAAATATAAACGCCCGAACTAATGATTGTTTTTTCATAGTAATTTTATCGGCAAATAACTTCGGAATCTAAAGCTTGTTATTTGTATCAAAATGCCCCTGTGTTTCAAATTTGAGACAAAAAACTGGTCTCAAGTATTACCAGTAAGAAATGAAGTTCATTGCACAATTTGGTAGCGTAAGACTTATGTCCAAATGATAAGTAAACAGTCTGGATATCCTGAATCCCAAAGAGATACATTGTTACTAAAAATTCAAAAAGTCTCTGTACCCTCCATTTAAAACATACCCACTGAACAACCTCCTCTCTCATACCAAAATGTCCCATTCTCTAAATTTGCCTGTTGGGAACAACAAATAAGACCTTTGATGGAGCCCTATTCAATTAAATAAATACTATACTCAAATTCTGTACGCCAAAAAAAGGAACAGCATGAACCTTCTGAAACTATCTTTGATGCTACTTACTACGGTCTCAATTCCTTACTTCGCCTTGGGCTCTACAAATGACTTAAAGAACATCGAACTAGTAAATCAAGACGGAAAGCGATTCGCTTTTGAGGATGATAGGTCCTATAAAGTGATCTCATTCATTTATACAACATGCAAAGCTGCTAAAATGTGTCCGTTCACAACTTCACTGATGAATCAGACGCATTCTCTTTGGAAAAATAGCCCAGCGAAAAATAAAGTTCCGTTACAATTTTTTCTTATCACACTCGATCCTGAATCAGATACACCGAAAGCCTTTCAAGACTTCGCAAAAAAACATCACCTCAACTTAACCGATTTTCACCTACTTACGGGCAAGCCAGAAAATGTGTCAGATCTTCTTTCCCACTTCTCTGCCGCTGGACATCCGGGGCTTAGCGATACACAAAAAATAGATCACACGCCCACAACAGTGCTTTTAGGTCCGGACCTGAAGGAAATCCAACGCTGGGAATCTAATAGCTGGAGCCCTCAAGATATTTTAAACACGATTGAAAAAAATAAAATAAATCTGAAAGAGCAAGATGCGATAAAAGACCATTCGAGATTCTGGAAAGAAAAAACTATAAACATTAATAATTTCAAAATTAACAAGACTATGCCGGCAATGAGTGGTCCAACAAAACAGAAAACTTTATCTCTTGAAGGAAGCGCAGGTACTAAGAAAATGTGGATCAAATCACTGTCTGTGGAAGTTCTCAATCAAAAAGAACAAGAACAGCCACTCACTTATTTATGCCATGCTTGGATGACACTCAAAGATAAAAATCTATACGGCACAGACCCTTTAGGCGGCCTCATGACAATTTCTGAGGGAATGGAAAGCTTTGATTTTCCTGAAGGTTTTGGTATGGCAATTACACCAAACGCAAAAGTAGATTTATTAGCACAAGCGATGAATGACAATCCAAATTACAATGAAAATATAAACTATCGTTTCAAAATAAAATATTTAGAAGAGAAACAAGATTCTAATTTAAATATGAAACCACTAAAACAAATACCAATGTCTGTACTTGGACCAAAAGTAGAAATTAAAGATGGGGCAATTTGTGACTCATCTGTCACAACAACAGGTCTCAGTGCACACTTTCTCGTTAAACCAGGAAAAACCACTTATGAGAATGTCTACGCGCCAGGTTTTTTCAAGAATCAATCTAAAATTCATTTTATTAAACTTCATCTTCATCGCTTTGGTCAAAATGTCAAACTGATCGATAATACTTTAAAAAAAGTAGTTTGGGAGGGTAAAGCTACTTACAACAAAGAAAACCAGATTGAATCCACATCCTATTTTTCAAGTAAAGAAGGTATTACAATAAATCCTACACATGAATACAAAGTCGTATCTGAATACAATAATCCAACAAAAGACAACGCTGACGGCATGGGGGTTATACGACTTTATGTTCATGAAAAACAAAACTAAACACACAAGACACAGCAGCCTTTTATGATTTCATTTATTTTTATTAGCATCTTATCCTTTGCGAACAACTGCCAACCCAAGCTGGTCGAAAGAATAGTTCGTGGATACTCCATGCAGGGGGTCTTAGCTCCTGGACAGACAATACAAATCGATCAAAACTTTTACTCTTGCCACAAACCAAAAATCGGCGATGTGATAACAATAAAAAAATCCGGCTTTCCCGCAGAAATTGTAAAACAAATTTTTGCTTCACCCGGCAGTAAATTCAAATTAGTCGGAAACAGAACTGGAGCTGAACTATGGGTGGACGGAAAACCTATTAAAAACTTTCAGAATAAAACATATCGCTTTTCTGAAAAGGCATTCGATATGCTCAAAATATATCAAGACTCATTCAAGGGCATCTTGCCTTCAGATCAATATTTTGTATTCGGATCACAGGGAGGTGACTCTCGAGACTCTTCCAGATTTGGACCAGTCAATAGGTCCGAAATTATTGGAAAGGTGCTGATAAAGCCATAGGACCATGCTGTAATATATGAATGAAAAAACTATTCCTTTTCTTACTCTTGCTCCCCTTCAATAGCCAGGCCGCGAACTTTGGTGGTAAATCAGAAATGAATGGCTACTCTATTAATGACTATCCAAATTTTGATTCCGAATGGAGACTAGTCACGGTTCGTTTTAGAACTGATAAAAGAGAAATGCGTTTTACTTATGCGAACGATATTGCATACAAAGCACTTATATCTGGAAGTAATCAATATCCAGATGGTTCTGTTTTCGCAAAAATTGGTGCGATAACAGCCATTGATCCAAAATTTCCAAGTTCAGAAGTACCTTCCGGAACACTCCGCTATCAATTGATGGTCAAAGACTCTAAAAAACACAAAAAAACGGATGGTTGGGGATACGCCCTATTTGATGCAAATAAACTTACTTTCGCAGAAGATCCTAAAGCCCAAGAAACGGCATGCCATGCTTGTCACAAAATTGTTCCCGAAAAAGGCTTTGTTTTTTCGGAAAGAATGCAAATCTCTCCTTTTAAACCAATTTCCACAACGACTCCTATCGTTGAGCAGATGAAAATGATGTCGAACTTTCAACTGAAAAAAAGAGGAAAGTTAACCCAGCAAGTACAAGCCTTACTCCCCGCAGAGTTTAAAGAAATCTACAATCTAGAACACGACATGAGAGATCACGTCTTTCAAGGAACACTGGATGAGATTGTTCCAACTCTCATTCTTCAAACTAAAAAAACAGGAAAACCTGCAGGTTTCTTCAATCGCGATGAAACAAGATTTTCACTGATTGTCCCTGATTCATCAGGAGCTTCATGCAAAATAAAAGGACAAACTGGTATCAGCTATAGTTTGATTTCGACATTGCCTTCAAAGACAGAGGATCAAAAATTGTATCAGACTCATGTCTCTCCCATTTGCAACTCTGATTTGAATCCAGGAAGCAAGTAACAGAACTAAGAAGATGGCCCAAGAGGGCCATCCCCCAATCTATATCCCCGTCATCTTCAAAAACTCTGCCTCAACCTGGCGCACATCACTTTTTAAGATACATGCTGGCCAACTTGCCGCTCGTTCAGGATTTTCCTGTTTCAATTTCTTAAAAAGCGGCGTTTGAAAAGGGTCGATACGAACATAGCCCGCGGTGCGCTTGCATTTGCCTTCGCTATTACAAGCCTGCCAGTAACCACTGAAGACGACTCGTCCATCCTTCGTAAGCCCTGGGAAATCACTAGCTGAGACTGCTGATGGAGCCCCTACCACTTCGATAGAGCGCTTCAAAGTTCTATCATAGATGTATACGCCTGTGGCACCAGGAGCGCCTGTGCTTCCGACGCGAAAAACAACGGGTGTTTTAGAAAAGTATTTTCCCGGAAAGCCAAAGATCACTTTTGCTGTTAACGTATTTAAATCATCCGTCAACTTGCAATCTTTATGATTTGCTCCAAACTCATAAATGCGCATACTTGATTTTCGATTCGCTGGCATAACGGGCATCGCTGAAAATTCACGACCATCTTGCGAAATCATCGGCAGAGTAAAAAGCGTCCCTTCGCTGCCCTTCAAGTTATCACAAAGATACTGACTTCTTGAATCAGAGATCACCGAGTACGTACCCGCGCTGGATTTTTCAATCACCGTGATTTTATTTTCTAATTGCCCCTGCCCCTGCGTCCCATTCGTGGCATCTCCTTGCGGCCAACTGAGAGAGCGGAACGTGATTCGCTTCCCATCCACTGCACTCATCTCTGCTGCTGTCGTGTAAAAACCACTCATCCCTGCCTTGAACTGAGGACGGGCGCTTTTTCCCTGCTTAACAATATCAGCAAAACGAAAATAAGCTCCAGAAGGGTTGGCAAGAAAGCGCCAAGTGCCCATCATAGGAAAAGCTTCCACTTGCAGCGGCGTTTGAATAGCGGTCGATCCAGGTTTATCACTTCCCACAGATGAGAGTTTCATCAAAGTCACCGCTGAAAGATAACTGCCAGAAAGGGAGCGCAAAACATAGTTTCCATCAGGACTGACGCGAGAATAACTGCCCAAAGTCACGGAACCGTCAGACTCAGGCGATGCCGCTGTTCCCACAAATGGGATGTATTCATAAGCCGGTACACATTCCGCTTCCGGCACGGGTGCCGTCGACGGAGCCTCGGACACGGCCTGAGCTTGGGAACTCAAGATAGATAGAAATATAATATTTAATAGTTGAACTTTCTGACTCATTTTTGTGCCTCCTCAAGAAGCAAGTTCAGGGTCGACTCCCAAATACCTTCTGGCATCACGCCGTAAACAACACGACTCATTTTTTCAGAAGGGAGAATAAAAAAACTTGCGGGATAATGTATGTTTTGTGTTTGCTCTGTGACTTTAGAAGATTGCAGCTGAAAGATATTATGTTTCACAGTTTTCTTAAGAAGAATCTGAAAGCGCTTTTCATCAAAACATTTCTCGCCATCAAACAAGAGCCGCAAAGTCCAGCCACGTTTTTCTGCAATATCGATGATAGATTGTATCTCGGTCATGGAAAGAATCATTTTATTAGAAAACACGTACAACAAAACAGGTGCTTCCTGTGCCTCTACTGAATCTGCTGCCAAGCTTTTATTTTGGTAAGATTCAACAGCACAATTTAAGTTTTCTGCAAAAACCGGCAATGAAATACCAACAAAACTAAAAACGAAGATAGACAAGCTTGCAAGAATTCGCATTTTCAACTTTCCTCTTCCGAACAAAAAGAATGTCATTTTTTGAAATCGCATTCCTATATCGAATCAAAGAAGAAATCTTGCTTTTTTACCACTCTTGTATTTTTTTTGCTCTCAAGAAGGCCCCGCTCGGCCCATTCCTTCAGACACAGCTCGCTGCAAAGGCCCCTTTTATAGGGCTATGACTCTTCAACAGCCCGCGACTTGCCTTTTTATTTTAGACCGAGAAGGATCTTATCTTATGACAAAAGAGACGCCCCAAAAAGAGAACGCTTTCCTAAATTTAATCTTCAATATTTTATTGCCAGTTCTTATCCTAAATCGACTGAGTAAATTTATTGGTCCTCTCAATGCTCTGATCCTGGCATTAGCCTTCCCATTGGCATATGGCGCTTACGATTTGGTTAAAAGAAAGAAAATGAATGCCTTTTCAGTGCTGGGATTGCTTAACGTCCTATTAACGGGGGGATTGGCGGTTCTTGGACTTAACGGGTTCTGGTTCGCAGTTAAAGAAGCGGCATTTCCGACTCTGGTTGGTCTTTTTGTTTTAGGCTCCGCTTTCACAAAAAGCCCCTTCATTGAGACCTTGTTTTTAAACCCTGCAATGATGAAAGTGGATCTTTTAGAGCAACGCCTGCAAGAGCATGGAAAACAGCAAGAGTTTCATTTGCATCTAAAAAATGCCACGATCTGGCTGTCACTCTCTTTTGCCTTTAGTGCCGTACTGAATTTTGTGTTAGCCCGTAGGATCTTCATCAATATCGATCCAACCCTGACTCCGGAAGCGCAGTCCTTGGTTTTAAATGATCAAATTGCCGAAATGACGACCTGGTCGATGGCCGTCATCATGGTTCCATCGATGATCTTTTTGATGGGCGTTTTTTGGTACCTAATGCGTGGAATCAAAAAACACGCAGGAATTTCAATGGAAGAGTTGATCAACGAAGGAAAATAGTTTCCTTTAGAAACCACCCTCTTCACCAAAAGGCGGAGGAGGTGGTGGTGGTGGGAAATCCATGGACTCACCACCGCCAAAGTCATCCATTGGCAAAGGTGGTGGAGGTGGTGGCGGAATATCGCCAAAATCTTCAGGCATAGTTGGAGCTGGCACGTACCCAGAATCACCGCCCCCAAAATCATCAAATGTTGGTGGAGGTGGAAACGAAGTGCCTCCAGGACTTATACTTCCTCGAGATCCACCACCGCGAACACCGCCCCCAGATACCGATTTGCCATATTTGGGTTGAGCACCAAACAAAACTCGCTTGCTATAATCATAACGCGGTCGTTCTTCATTAAGCCCCAACTCTTGTGCTTCTGAAGGTAAAGTTTTTGAATCACGAACAACACTTTGTTGATCCGAGCGCTTTTTTGTATAGGCGCGCCGAGCCAATTCATATTCATCCTCGTAGGCTTTTTTAGCCGCCGCATCAGCTTTCGCCGCCGGCCCCAGATCATTGACGACGGCCTTCTTTTTTTCCGTCTTGTATTCTTGTAAATTGCGGTTTTTTTCGTGCTCCCACTGTTCTTCTTCCTCTAAATAAGCACGTTCGCCCTTGATTCGAGCCTCTTCGAAGCGCTTTTGCTTCAATTGATGCTCAGCGAAACCAGAAAGGCGCTCTTTTTCTGAGATCTGCGCCTGCACACTCAGGCAGAACAATGTTGTGATTAAAATAAAAAATAAAGCTCGAGTGTGATTCATTGGTGGTTCCATTCTACCAGGACTCTAATAATTTTTTTACCAAACAAAAAAGATCCTCGACCTTTGGCTAATTCCTGAATAACTTAAACGTTCGTTTGAAGGAGACCTATGGACGCTTTGCAAAACATTGGAATATTCGCAGCTCAGACCTTTCTTATCCTTTTTGCAATTTTGGCAGTGATTGTAGTCATTGCCCTGCTTGCGGCCAAAGCCGGCCATAAACCTGAAATTGAAATCGAGCTTCTAAATAAAAAATATAAGAACTTCCGCAACGCTCTCAAAGCAGAAACTTTGACGAAGAACGAGCGCAAAGAATTAAAGAAAAAACTCAAAGACGAACGTAAGAAGCAAGAAAACGAATCACGTGATCATGAAAAGAAAATTTTCGTTGTCGATTTTCATGGTGACATCAAAGCAAGTGCTGTCGAGGATCTGCGTGAAGAAATCACAGCTGTCTTGACTATCGCAACCCCTCAAGATGAAGTTGTCGTGCGCGTAGAAAGCCCAGGGGGCATTGTTCATGGTTACGGGCTTGCTGCTTCTCAGTTGTTGCGAGTTCGCGAGAAACAAATCCCTTTGACCGTTTGTGTAGATAAAGTGGCTGCCAGTGGTGGTTATTTGATGGCTTGTACTGCTAATAAAGTCCTCTGCGCTCCCTTTGCTATTGTCGGCTCGATCGGTGTCGTGGCGCAGGTTCCGAATCTGCACAGAGTCTTAAAGAAATTTGACGTTGATTACAAAGAATACACTGCTGGTGAGTATAAGCGCACTGTCAGCTTGCTCGGCGAGATCACTGAAAAGGGCGAAGAGAAGTTTAAAGAACAATTGGAAGACACTCATATCCTGTTCAAAGATTTCGTTCATAAATACCGCCCCAATATGAGCCTCGCAGAAGTGGCAACGGGCGAATACTGGTATGGCGAACAAGCTCTGAAAAAGGGACTTGTGGATGAAATTCGCACTAGCGACGATTATCTTTTAGAACACTCCGAAAAACATCAGATCGTAAAAGTTAAATTTGAACATCACGAAAGTTTAAGCGAAAAGCTTTCAGGCATCATGGGCAAAGCCTTACATCAAGGCGGAGCTAAATTGCTTGAAGAACTTGAAACACGTCGATTTTTGTAATTGAGGGCGAGCCTGTGCAAAATCCTGTACTTGAAGTAAAAAATCTTGAGACGACTTTCCATACCAAAGCCGGCCCGGTAAAAGCCGTCAACAACATCAGCTACGAAATTGACCGTGGACAGACTTTGGGTATCGTTGGTGAGTCTGGTTGTGGTAAGTCCGTCACTTCTTACTCTTTGATGCGCCTGATTGAAAAACCGGGCCAAATCAGCGGCGGGCAAGTCCTACTGAACGGCCGGGATATTTTAAAACTTTCAGAAGCTGCGATGGAAGAGGTTCGTGGCGGCGAAATGGCCATGATTTTTCAGGAGCCCATGACAGCACTCAATCCTGTACTGACCATCGGCTATCAGATGGACGAACAGATCATGAAGCACAAAAAATGCTCGCCGCAAGAATCACGCGAGCGGGCGATTGAAATGCTTCGCCTGGTCGGCATTCCCTCTCCAGAAGAGCGTTACCTCGCCTACCCTCACCAACTTTCTGGGGGCATGAGACAACGGGCGATGATTGCGATGGCCCTTTCTTGCGATCCAACTTTTTTGATTGCTGACGAACCGACGACAGCTCTGGATGTGACGATTCAAGCGCAGATTCTAGAGTTAATCCAAACTCTGCAGCAGAAGCTCAATATGACTGTGCAGTTCATCACTCATGATTTAGGTGTTATTTCTGAGATTTCTGATCGCGTGATGGTGATGTACGGTGGGCAAACTTGTGAAAAGGCCGAAACACAGGAATTGTTTTTAAATCCTCGCCACCCCTACACAGCAGCGTTGATTGCATCTCGTCCTAAATTTGGCGAACGTGTGAAACGTCTTGCAACAATTGAGGGCAGTGTTCCTGCACCTTTTGAACTTCCTAAGGGGTGCCCGTTTGTGAACCGATGCTCACGCGTGAAAAGCGAATGTGCAGGCCACAAACCACCACTTGTTGAAATTAAACCAGGTCACACGGTGGCTTGCTTCAATCCGCTATAGTTTTTTGAAGGACGTTTTATGAATGAAATTATTCTGGAAGCGAAAAACATAAAAAAACACTTCCCGATCCGAAAAGGTCTTTTATTACGTCAAGTGGCTAGCGTAAAAGCGGTAGACGATGTGACTTTGACTGTGCGCAAAGGTGAGACGTTAGGACTTGTGGGTGAGTCTGGTTGTGGTAAGTCCACTTTGGGACGCACATTAATCCGCCTTTATGAACCTACTGGTGGCAGCATTCAGTTTGAGGGCCAAGATTTTTTAGCGCTCAAAGGTGAAGCTCTACGTCTAAAACGCAAAAACATGCAGATGATCTTCCAAGACCCTTACGCGTCCTTAGATCCGCGCATGACTGTAGGACAAATCATCCGTCAACCAATGGACATCCATAATGTCGGCACTTCTGAAGAACGCAATCAGCGAGTGATTGAATTGATTGAGCTTGTGGGCCTGAGAAAAGCGCACGTCAACCGTTACCCTCATGAGTTTTCCGGAGGACAACGTCAGCGTATTAGCATTGCCCGCGCGATTGCTTTGAATCCTGAGTTGATTATCTGTGATGAACCCGTCAGTGCGCTCGACGTTTCTATTCAGGCACAGATTTTAAATTTGCTAAAGGATTTGCAGGAAAAGCTCAATCTGACTTATGTGTTTATTTCGCACGATCTTTCCGTGATTGAACACACTTGTGACCGTATTGCTGTGATGTACTTAGGAAAAATTGTGGAAATTGGCACTCGTGATGAGCTGTTCAACAACCCACAACACCCTTACACGCAGGCTTTGATCAGCGCGATTCCTCGCGTGGGTGCAGGCAAAAAGAAGATGAAAAAATCTTTGGGCGGAGAAGTCCCAAGTCCGATCAACCCACCGTCGGGCTGTTCGTTTCATCCCCGCTGTCCTTACAAAATGGATGTTTGCGCCAAAGACATCCCACACTTGACAGGAACAGACTCGCACAAAAAGGCGTGCTGGCTCACTTCAGCGCCATCCATTGGAAATGAAAATTAATTTTGAATTACAAGGAGTACGTATGTTGAAACATTTTGCAAAGGGCCTCATGCTTGTCACTGGCGTTAGCGTCGCGACACCGGCATTGGCTGCACCAAACAATAACGAACTGAAGATTGGTATTTCGCAAGAGTTCGAAACCATGAACCCGTTGATCATGACCATGGCTGCTTCCGCTTACATGTATCGTATGGTGGGACGTTCTTTGGTGGTCTTGACTCCTGAAGGAAAATGGGTGGCTCAGTTGGCGAAAGAAATTCCTTCGCTTGACAAAGGTACTGCAAAAATTATCGAAGATGGCGGCAAAAAGAAAATCGTTGCCACTTGGGAAATTTTGGAAAACGCAAAATGGGGTGACGGAAAACCTGTCATCTGCCAAGACTTCATCACATCTCACAAAATTGCGACCAGCCCTACTGTCAGCGTAGGTGAAAAAGAACAATGGACGCAAGTTGAAAAAATTGAAATCGATGCAAAGAATCCTAAAAAATGTACTTTCAAGTACGACAAAGCAAAATGGGATTTCTATCAATTAGCCCAATTCTTCCCGTTGCCAAGCCATTTGGAAATGGCTGTCTTTGAAAAGAACTCAAAACAAAAAGAAGGCTACGAAAAGAACTCTAATTACGTACGCAACCCAACCAATCCTGGATTGTACAATGGGCCTTACGTGATTTCAGATGTAAAGTTAGGCTCTCATGTCAGCTTCTCGCCAAATCCGCATTTTTACGGAAAACAACCGAACATCAAAAAAGTGATTGTTAAGTTGATCCCAAACACTGGAACCATGGAAGCCAACTTGCGTTCTGGCACCATTGATATGATTTCAACTTTGGGTTTGGATTTTGACCAAGCTTTGGCATTTGAGAAGAAAACAAAAGCGGAAAAGTTGCCATTCGTTGTGCACTTTGTGCCTTCTGTAACTTATGAACACATTGATCTGAAGTTGGACAATCCGATCCTTAAAGACGTGCGTGTTCGTAAAGCATTGCTTCTTTCCATCAATCGCGAAGACTTGGTAAAAGCCCTTTTTGAAGGAAAACAACAAGTAGCTCTGCACAATGTATCGCCAAAAGATTCTTGGTACACGGCAGATCCAAAAGTTGTAACTCTTTACCGTTACTCTAAGCGCGAAGCTGGTAAGTTGCTAGACGAAGCGGGATGGAAAATGGAAAAAGACGGTTACCGTTACAAAGATGGCAAAAAGTTGTCTCTTGTATTCCAAACAACTGCGGGAAATAAAACTCGTGAGTTGGTTCAGGTCTATATGCAAAACCAATGGAAACAAGCTGGTATTGAGGTTCTTGTGAAAAACGAACCAGCACGTGTTTTCTTCGGCGAAACAATGTCTAAGCGTAAGTTTGAAGGTCTGGCTCTTTTTGCATGGATTTCTTCACCAGAAAGCAGCCCTCGTTCTACTGTTTCTGGAAAAGCGATTCCGACTTCAACGAATGGCTGGTCTGGACAAAACTTCCACGGTTGGAACAACCCAGAAGTTGAAAAGGCTTTAGATGCATTGGATTTAGAGTTTAATGCTGAAAAACGGGCTACTTTGGTTCACAGTATTTTGAAAGCTTACACTGCAGAACTTCCAGTTTTACCGCTGTACTACCGTTCTGATATTTCTGTAACGCCTAAAAACATGAAGAACTATAAAATGTCAGGACACCAGTTCTACGAGACAAATAATATCGAAGACTGGAACTTGAACTAATTTTTTTATCCCATAGGTATTCGTGGAGGAACCATCATGACCACATTCATCACTCGTCGCATTCTGCAAACACTCGCGGTGATAGCCGTGCTATCTTACGTGTGTTTTTATCTGATGAGCTTAATGCCCGGAGATCCCGTGGACATGATGGTCGCTTCGAATCCAAAAATCACAGCTGAAGACGTGGCACGTTTGAAGTCTCTTTATGGTTTGGATCAACCTGTTTATAAAAGATACGCTCATTGGGTGGCATCTATTAGTCAGGGCGATTTGGGCTACAGCCGCACCTACCGTGTACCTGTTCAAGAGCTGATGGGTCCCCGTCTTTGGAACACGTTTCTTCTTTCTTTCGCCTCCTTAACTCTATCTTTGCTGATTGCGGTTCCCCTTGGCGTTGTTTCAGCTTTAAAACCTGGAAGTAAAACAGATTACTTTATGAATCTGTTTTCTTTCGCAGGTATTTCTATCCCTTCCTTTTGGTTGGCCATCGTTTTGATCATTATCTTCGCCGTGAAATTTCCAGTTCTACCAGCCGGCGGAACGCAAACGATCGGAACAGATGCGGCGGGCTTTTGGGCAGATATAGCAGATCGCTCAATGTATTTAATTCTTCCCGTCCTCAGTTTATCGATCCAACAAATCGGTCGTTTTTCTCGCTTCACTCGTTCAGCAATGCTCGAAGCTATGCGCAATGATTTTATTCGCACAGCAAGAGCCAAAGGACTTTCTCGTCGCAAAGTGATCTGGAATCACGGTTTCCGCAATGCACTTATCCCTTTAATCACAATTTTGGCCCTCAGCTTTTCTGGTCTGTTTTCAGGAGCAATCCTAACTGAAACAGTGTTTGCTTACCAAGGTGTGGGAAAATTGGTTTATGACTCTATCATCGGTAACGACTACAACGTCGCTATGATTTCTTTCGTTATTTCCGTCAGCATGGTTCTTTTAGCGAATCTTATTGCTGATATTCTTTACGGTTTCGCAGATCCGCGAATCACTTATCAATAAGAGGGCGGATAAATTTTATGAGCTCAGGCAATATCACTATGAACGAAGTAGAAATCGAAACACAAACGATCTCAACAAAAGACCGTGAGGAACTAGAAAAAGCCCAACCCATGTGGAAAATGGTTTTGAGTCAGTTCCTTGAACATAAGTTGGCCGTGGTTGGTGCCTGCATCATCACTCTTTTCATGTTGATTTCGATTTTCGCCAACCAAATTCAAAGCATCACGCAGCTAGATCCTGACGCACAAAATGTGGCGAATCGTTATTTGGCTCCAATGACAACAGCTGAAGCTGGTCAAGATGTGCGTGAAACAGAAGTAGAACGTTTCATCAACGCCAATCCAGAAGCAGCTGATAAAATTCAAAAGTTATTGGTGGAAAAAGGAGTTGTCCAAGTTGCCGAAGCAGATGCTATTTACGAGCTTGCAGCAGGTGATCTTGGTGCCGCGAAGGATGCACTGAAATCTCTTAGCATTCCTGAAGCTTCAGACCTTCAATCAATCTTTAATGGCTTTAAGACCTTTCATCTTTTTGGAACTGACGAACTAGGGCGCGATGTTTTTATCCGCTTGGTTTATGGCACTCGAGTTTCCATGGGTGTCGGTGTCCTTGTTGCTATCGCTTCAGCCCTTATTGGGTTGTTGATTGGCAGCTTGGCAGGATTTTACGGTGGCTTGATTGACACCATCTTGATGCGTGTAACTGACGCCTTACTTTCACTACCAACTATTCCGGTTTTGATAGTCATGGCAGCGATTGATCTAACTAAAATTCCTTGGCTGAAAGCAATCGTAAGCACCTCCAACGAGAGTATCTTTAAGATGGTTATCATCTTGTGTCTTTTCTCGTGGATGACTGTGGCGCGCTTGGTTCGTGGTAGTATTCTGTCTATTCGCGAACGTGAGTTCGTTCTGGCGGCCCGCACTCTTGGTGCTAAAGACAGCACGATCATCGTTCGTCACATGTTCCCTAACGTGATTGCTCCCATGTTGGTATCGATCACTTTGGGCGTTGGTGAGTCCATCCTTTTTGAGGCAGCTTTGAGCTTCCTGGGCTTAGGAATCATGCCGCCAACACCGAGCTGGGGAAATATGTTGAACAACGCTCAAGAGTTGATTTACCAAGCTCCGTTCTTAGCAATCCTACCAGGTATTTTGATTTTGATGACGACCATCAGCTTCAACTATCTTGGCGATGGCTTGCAGGACGCGATCGATCCGAAGGCTTTACGCCGCTAAAAAGGAAATCATGCCAACAAAGAACGCACCTTTTGTGAAACGCATTGGAAATGCCTTCAACGGTATTGTTGAGGCAACAAAGGCTGAATCCAGCTTTCGTTTCCAATTGATTGCTGCTGTTGGCGCTTTGCTTTTTCTTGCTGTGATGAAAGCTAGTCCCCTCTGGTGGGGCCTATTTACTCTCAATATCGCTGCAGTTCTCAGCGCAGAACTTATTAATACGGCCTTAGAGCATTTTATGGATCTTATGCATCCACAACTGCACCCCTCAATTAAAGTTGCTAAAGACTGCGCCGCCGGTGCTGTTTTGTTGCTGAGTTTAAGTGCGATCGCAATTCTGTTCTGCTTTCTCTGGGCCACGATTTTGAACTAAATCTTGAGTCGTATACTGTCTCATTTTAAGTCATGGCACTTTCTTTGCTCTTTCAACGGAGCATGACTAAGACTCAAAAAACACTCGTTTTACTTGGACTCATGACTTCGTTAATCAGCTCTCCGGCCATTTCTGCGGAGATCTGCGACCAAATATTTTCCACAGTAAAGCCGTTTTCTGTCAGTCAACCAACTTATATTGCAAAACTCGTTGGTAAAGTGTTTCCATCTACCGGATTCACGCCGCGCTATCGACAAGTGGTTCCCTATGCGCAAACAAACGGCGAATTTATAGATCTTTTTGCAAGTTTCAGAGCCAACAATATCTCGATCAAAACGCAAAAAAAATTACTTCGTGAACATCCTTCATTAGCCTCACTGAGAGTTCCAGACTCCATGATTGAAGACTACGTTCAAGCTTACAACAAGATCATCGACAACACTTATGTTACAGATCTAAATTCTCCTGTTTACAAGACTCTTTTATCTGAAAAAGTAATCAACCAGTGTGCTACAGGAACATGCTGGATTAATTCGTCCACGTCCGTTCTGGAAAGCACTCTTTCTAAGGAAAAACGAATTGATATTTCCGAGCAGTATATTTATCTCAGATCACTTATAGACAGATCTCGCAACAAATCAATGTTCGGTGATGATATTACCGAAGGTGGTACCATGAACGAGTACATTGCACTTGTCAAAAAACATGGTTACGCTCTAAACAGTGATTGGCAACCCTCTATTGACATATACAGAGATAGGACTCGAGTACTAAAGCCCCTTATCGAGCTGGCAAACTCTTATCATCCTCTTTTTAAATCTGCAATGGAGCGAAGAGATATTGAAGGTACCTACTCACTAGAGAATGCCTTTAATCATGACGCCGAAAAAATTGTAGCTAATATTGTTGGTCCTCTTCCTTCCCAGAACTTATTACGAAAATTGCCGTCGACATTAAAAATAGAAAGAATGAATCCAAACGAAAATATCATCGACATCCATGAGATTCTTAATCGTATCGGCACATCAATAGATCAAGGTAAAGAGGTATTCATTGGGTTAAATTCTACTGTAGCCGACTTTTCACAGAGCAGTCTCGTTGAGCAATCCACTGGGCTTGCTCCTCAAGGCCATGCCATGGCTGTCGTAGGCTATGTGAAAGACAGCAAAGGGCAAGTACAGCTTTTGAAAGTTAAAAACAGTTGGGGAACAAATATCGGTGACAACGGGTTTATCTATCTTAGTGGACGTTTCTTCGGTCAAACCTATAAAAATGCCCAGGCTTTAACTTTTTAAAAAACTTCTAAAAATCCACCCTGAAGCTAATATTTAGGTGCCACGCACCTAAAACAGAACTTTCTGTATCCTAAATAAAATTCCAGACTTATCATTCTTACCATAAGCAACAAGGAGGCTTTTTTATGAAAAAAATTTCAGCAGCTCTCGCCGTGAGTATTATGGCATCAAGTGCTTTTGCCGGCACAATCAATATGGATGGTCGCTTTGACTATTTGACTAAAACTTATAATGACGATGCTGGTGGTGGAAGTAATTCAACTTTTACCTTCAACATCATTCGTCTTGATTACAAAGGTCAACTAAACGAAACGACAAATATGCGTCTTCGTGCAAGACTAGACAAAGCAGGAGTCTCACAAAAAAGAGACACTGTCGGACCTCAATTGGATATGGCTTATCTTCAGAAGAAGTTCTCTGACAACCTCACTGTCACTGCAGGAAAAATGGGCAGTGAAATTGGTGGTTTCGAAGGACAAACTCAAAGTCCTGAGTTGTATTTAAGATCAGGCTCTTACCTAGGCACTTCTGCAATTTCAGGACAAAGCCTTATTACTAATAGCGACACTACTAACAAGCGTGGCACGATCTCCTACCTCTACGCATCAGGTGTGAAAGCTGCCATTCAAACAGGACCCATTGAAACTGTTTTGATGGCCTTCAACCCGAACTCAGACGCTGATAACGACAGAAATACCAATATTTTTGCAGGTGCTATCGTTCGTGGTAGTTTCTTGGATAAAACATTGAAGATTGCTTTAAGTTATCACAATGAAGACGAAGCTAAGTCTAGTGCTGATAATGTTAAATCAACTGCACTAACCTCCGTCAGTGCTCAGTACACCTACAACGATATCATCTTCACTGCGGACGTTCTTAAAACAGAAGTCAAACACAGTGATGCTGATACAACAACAGATTCAATCACATCAAATGTACTTACTGTAGCTTACAAAATGGACGAGTGGACTCCGATGGTGAAGTACTACTCTTCTGAAGGTGAAGACAAAACAATTGGTTCTACAACAACTTTAAAAAACAAAGAAACGGGTGTTTCTTTGGCTGTTGAATACAAACCAGTTTCAGAAGAAAACTTCCGTTACCACCTGGTTTACAACAACGTTGAATTCAAAGGCGACGGCCAAACAAAAACTCCGAGAACAAGCGATATCATTGCTGGTATTCGTTTTAACGCGGATTTTTTGAAGTAGAAAAGAGTAACTTTTTACACCTCGAAGACGCTTAATGCGTCTTCGTTTTTTTCGTCAGTAATACTCAGGCGCTAAATGAAAAGCCAAATCTTATTTGACTAATTGGAGTGAACCCCAATTTTTTGGACACTATTAAAAGTTGATAGACTCCTTGTACTCGACTGGACTCATCATGCCAAGTGCAGAGTGCGGAGCGACGTTGTTATAATCCGCAAACCATTGCGGTAAAAGCTTAAGAACCGTTTCTGCGCTGGCGCAGTCTGCTTGATAGACGTAGTCCCTTTTGATTGTTTTAACAAAGGCTTCTGCCATTCCATTGGATTCTGGGCTGTAGGCCCTGGTATAACAGCATTGAAGATTTATTTGCTTTGCAAGAGCTTGTACTGACTTAGATCTGTAAATTGCGCCACGATCTGACAACCATTGAATCTCGCGCGGACACCTTAAGGACTCGCCAAATCTAGTTTCTACGGCCTTTATCATAAGCTCCTCAATGTCATCAGCAGACAACGGTTCAGTCCTTGCGACGTAGGCGAACGACTCCCGGTCACAACAATCCAGCGCAAATGCAACGAAGACTTTATCACCGTTAAAACAGCGAATCTCCATTCCACCTGAGCACCAACGTACATTCGGGAACAATGTCATTACAACGCCCGTGTGCGGTCGCCTTTGTTGTGGCATGGTTTGCGGCAACGAAAGACCATTCATTCTCATAATTCGCTGAATACGTTTGCGATTGATCTTATTGCGACCATTGATGGTGCGATTGCGATTCACCATCGTTGTTACTCGGCGATAGCCATACGTAGCTCGTTCCTCAAGATCTAAATTAATTTCTTCTAAAATAGATTCATCTTCTGATTTTTGGTAATAGCGAGGCATTCCAATTTCCTCCTCAGAAGCTGGTTCGTAGTAAAGTGAACTTCGACTGACTTCGAAAACTTCCGCGATGTGGGTTACTTCATACCGATTAAGCGCTTTGACTTCTTTGGCGGTTGCAGTGCTTTTAAAATCGCTTTTTTTTGGACGATCTCTAGACCATCTTTCAAGATGTCATTCTTGATCGTTAAATCGCCGACTTTGGCTTTCAAGGTTTGCACTTCACCTTTTAACTTGTCGTTTTCTTCGATCAACTTTTGAATGTATTCAGCACTGATTGGGGATTCGTCTTTTTTCTGATTCATTTGCCTCTTCCAACTGTACAGAGTGATAGCATGAATCCCATATTTCCTGGCAAGTACTGCGATGGAAATTCCTTGAGAATAGTGTTCTTGGACGATTAAACGCCTTTTTTTCCTGTGTAAAATATTTCCTCTTGTTAGATGTAATTTCCATAAAGAACCCCTGGGTTGGGTGTCCAAATCAAATTGGGGTCAGGAACAATTTCACAAAACTAAAGCTTTTCAATAGTTACATATCCATGGCTTGTATTGTTATGTAGACCTACATTGACTTGGTTAACACCGGACAGATATGAACCTCCCCCTCCCCCGGGCAGAGTACCACAATATCCACCAGCACCTCCACCGGAGTATCCACCAGCTCCGCCAGAACCGATATAACAATTCCCGTGACCACCAGCGCCTCCTCCAAATCCACCAATCACAGAGGCATCAGAAGCAGTAGTACCACCTAAGCCGCCTGAAACAAAAGAGCCACCTCCAGTGTTACTATAGTTCCCTGCTGAACCACTTCCGAGGAGCCCACCTCCTCCAGAGCCACCACTAGAAGCTCCAGTTGCTCCACCTCCAGAAGTGCCTCCACTTGTACATGCGCTTCCGGCATTTTGGGTGTAAACTCCATTTTGTCCAGAAATACCATTAGAAGCACCACTACCTCCACCAGCAACGATCAAAGGAGAATTCGAATCTGTTGTAACAAACGATCCACCGCCACTACCACTATCACAATTTGAAGGACCATTCCCACCTCTTTGGCCAACTAGAATTTTTAATTTTTGCCCTTGTGTCAAAGTGAAATCAGCACGAACAATCACTCCACTTCCACCATTATAACTGCCATTACTTCCACCTGAAGCACCTGCCGCAGTTATACGATAGTTACCCGACGCAGGAACAGTCCACTCTTGAATACCTTGTGTGTTTATTGCAAAAAAAGATGTGTTCGAGCTCCAACTTGCCGAAGAATAAGATGACTGACATTGAGCAAGAGTAGGACCTGTGCGTCCAGTCTGACCACAGTTTGTAAAAGTATGACTGCTAAAGCTAAACATCCCACCAATACCAGATCCACTTGAAGAATTCACAACCATCCAATTGCTACCATCAGACATCACCGTCAAATACTGCCACTGACTTGATAGAGCTGCCGTCGTACCACCATCAATCTTCTGAGAAGAACTGGTCGCAATAGTCACTGCATTTGCACTACTGTCTGTTTTTTTAATCGTAAACTGACGACCCGTCATTCCAACTGCGGAAGGAAGTGTGAATGTAATAGTGTTACTTGCAGCATTTCCCAACAAGACACTGTCAGAGTCCGCAACTGAGTAGTTACTGGTCTTTACAGCAATTGCCGATTGCACCGATCCATTCAACTTAGCGGTGATAGTTCCCGCCGAAAAATTTCCACTTGGGTCACGTTTAACAATTGTGTTTGCATTGTTCGAAGCGGTTGCATCACTAATATCTGCGCTTGCAATCGCAACACATCCAAAACCAGATGCTCCAGTCCATTTTAGATATTGCCCTACTGTATTGCAGTAGAAATCTTTAATCGTTGTACCAGTGGTAGTATCCGTCGCTAGAAGTCGGTTCGTCCCTGCACTGCCTGGCGCATTGACCACTTTGGCTAAGTTTCCAACAGCACCATCAGCAATTTTCGCTGAAGTCACAGCGTTATTTGCAATTGTCGGATTCGGGTAAGTTCCAGAGAGGTTACCACCTGCTGCTGATGAACTTGAAAGAACTGAACTAGGTAACAAACTAGCTGGGATTTTTGCAGAACCATCTAGTTGCACCAAATTATTTGCAGAAGCTCCTGCATTTAATGTAGCTGCGGTTCCTAGACCAGTAATATCACCAGCTGATAGAACCACGGCGCCTGTTTTACCAGCCACACTTGCGACGGCATCTGTGTTAGCATCCGCTGACGGTTCCCAGGCACTTGTGGTGTTATTCCATTTCAAAACCTGGCCATTTGCAGGAGCTGTTGCTGCTACATTACGTCCCTGGATTTTTCCAACTGAGGTCGCACCGACTGTTCCTGTTACATCACCCACAAGTGTTTGATTACCTTGCAAAGCAGTTCCAGCGACTGTTCCGTATTTTACTGCCAAGTTGTTTGCAGCCACTTCTAATCCCGCACCTAAATTCAAGCTAACTTGTGGGTCTGTACCTGGGGTAACAGCGATCGGAGCTGTTCCTGACACGCTAGACACTTTTGCATTAGCCCCCGCATTCGCTGCAGCGACCTGATTATCAACATAAGCCTTCGTCGTCAGATCCGTCGCATCTGTGGGGTTGCCACTTGCTTTAAGTGAATAAAGTGCAACGTCAGCATTATTGGTAACAGTTAAAAGACTAGCACTTTGTGAAGCAGCCCCTTTGATTGTTAATGGGACTGTGGCCGCAGCATTGTTATTAATCTTTTGTCCCCCAACAGAGAAAGTATTTGCCGCATTATTTTTTACAGCATCGGTAATACCATATCCTGCCAAATCTGTTGGTTTACCAGTGATACTATTAAATGCAGGCGTCAAAGCAACATTACTTGCCGCTGTGATACGACCCTTGCCATCAACACTGAATGTTCCTACTTGCGTGGCTGAACCAAAACTTCCCGTATTACTGTTCACAACTGCAAGAGTCGGATTGGGATAAGTCCCTTCTAAATCCCCACCCGCTGCGCCTGTTGGAGTTCTCGCGTTACTCAATCTAGCGTCATTACCTTGAACGACAACTCCAGCAAGATTTTCTCCATCTGCTGCCAGCTTAACCAAACCTTTCGCTGTTGTGGAAGCATCGGCAATATTCGCAATCACACTGCCTGTTGACGAACTAAATGTTAATGCTGCCGTACCAGAAGTTAAATTGGCTACTGTCCCAGTCGCACCCGCATCGTTGGCGCAACTTAAAGCTCCACCAGCGAAAGTGAGATACTGGTTGGCTCCGCAAGTAGGTAAGTTTTTATATTCAATAGCGTCACCAGCGGCATTCATTCCTAACAACTGATGAGCTGTACCCAAAGCACTTAAGCCAGTACCACCTTTTGAAGCTGGCAAGACACCTTTTACATCAGCACTGGCTAAGTCGATATCAGATTTAGAAGCTAAACTGCCTAAACCTGCCACTTGTGTCTTATCAATCGCAATGTTTTCGCACTTCAAGCTATCTGTCGCTGAATTAAAAGTCAGCGTTTGATTGGCTCCACAAGTTGCGGTCAAAGCCAAAGCTCCAGTGACATTGGATCTTAAATCCAACATAGAAATAAAACCTGGCTGCAACTGTCCATCTTGCATACGGAATACTTGTCCATTGTAAGTTGGTGCTGCCGCGATCGTGATATTTTTGATTTTATCAACAGAAGTCGTCACCGTGCCATTTGTAAAGGCACTAGAACTTACGTCCCCTTGCAAAGTGACGATGTAATTTCCAGCTGGCTGTTTTGCCGCGAAGCTTGCGAAATCTGCTTTATCTAAATATCCATCCACAGATCCCGTGGCTTTGGGAATGGAAATCTTTGGTGAAGCTGCGTTAGTAGCATCAACCACTAATGGAGCTGTCGCTTGTACAGAAGTAACAGATCCTACTGAAGGTGAAATCCACTCTAAAGCACCAGTGCCGTCTTTAGCAGCTAGGACTTGTCCAGGTGCCCCTTTACGATCTGGTAAAGTCAGAACGTAACTAGCCCCCCCACTTGCCGCCATATCTGCTGGAGCTTTTAAGCCAACAGAGTTTGGTGAAGGCAATACTTGATCAAAAACATAAAAAGTCTTTGCTGTAATAGCTTTTGCTGCCTGTAGGTTTTCAGTTGTTTTAATGTCTTTATTCATCTCAAGAGCTGCATAGGGCGCAACCGCCACAGCCGTGACATTCGTCACTTGAGAACCATCCAAAGCAGGAAGTTTACCACCGGACTGAACTTGCACAATTTGTCCCGGCGCAGTCCCGACATCGACACTAAGTTCGCCCGAATCAGTAATGGCCGCATTGCTGGCTTTATCTGTCTTCAAACCCGTTCCCGCCGAAAGGCTATAAACAGTTCCCATGTTTCCAGCAGGCAAACTTTTCCAATTACCATCACCATATAAAACCAGGGACGCATCACCATGCACATTTTTAAGAGCTAAAGAACCTAATCCCAAATTAGCCCGCGCTTCTTCTGGGGTTGTCCCACCTGTTCCGCCCTTATTAAGTGGCAACACTGTTGAAAGCGTTGTTGCTGTTGTCGCGGTGGGTGCGTTGTAACTGCCACCCATGATTTGCCCCATCACATTGCTAGAGAACCACTCTTCAATATGCTGTTGAGTCACTTGTTTTGAAAGATTCGTCTGCAAAAACTCATCAGCTGCTTTATTACCAAGCTTTCTAGCATTCTCTGCGGATTCTGCATTGATAGCATAAGCCACTGCACGCATATTAAAGTCAGCCACAACTGTATGCTGATCGATTTCCAGAGACACACGCAACTTGCGCACGTCACCTGACTGTGGTTCGTAAGTCGTCTTATTGGCATTCAAAGAACCATCTGGCAATAAACAAGACAAGCCAGAGAAGCTATCAGAATTATTCATTACAGCTTTCAGGTCTCTCGCCGGATCTGGATTATTGCTGGTTGGTGTCCCCCGACCAATTGCTAGGTTCAAATAGCCGTTCGAAATATTAACGCCACTAAAAGTCTCTTCACGCAAAATACAATCATTTGGACTGAGGATTTTAACTAAGACTGTTGTTCCTGAAATAGTTGGAAACTGACCAGAAGGTGTCTTGATGACCCCTTGAAAACTAATTCCTTTAGACAATACCTGAGAGTTGGCTGCAAAGCTTGTGAAGGTAATAAATACTGTAAACAATAACGTACGATATGATTTATTTTTCATATTAAATATATCGGCAATATGTACACTCTACTTTAAGCTTCTATTTCAGTGCCCTAATAAACAAAAATATTTGAATCAAGATGAAACAACTGGTCTCACTATGAAACACTTCTAATTTGCAGCACTTTTTGAGTCAGACTGATTTAGGTGAGAATTTACGTTCATTCATCAGCTTCTTCCCTCTTCGACAGCCCAGGAAAACATAAACTAACAAGTGAATCCCAATTTTCTAATTATAAGAACCAGTTCCAACTACAAGTATATCCGCAGAACCAGCCGTATAAGAATTGCTGCTGCTGCAATAGCAAGTCGTGCCGTATCCAACTTCCAAATATGCATACCCCAAACTCCCACACGTCTGCATATTTTGCGTTGACCTGTTACAGCTACCCGCATAACCAGTAAAACTATACTGCCTATTAGCGAGTTGACATTGAGTCCCACTACACCCTGGAAGATAACTGATAAACTGCCCGGCGCTAACACCATTATCCCAAGCGCCGTTACAATCCTCATCAATATTTGGTGTGCTAGTGGGTGAGCTTGCAATAGTAGTACACGACAAACTACCAAGTGTCCCAATAGCCGTACTATCAGAAACCCTAATTAGTCTTATAGAAACATTAGACCAAGATGCTCCATACCAACCATCACCAGGCAACGAAACTGTACCAACTGAGGAACCTGCACTATCACAGTTTACACTCAATAGATCTGTCCAAATAGCGTTGGATTTAAGAAATTGAATTTTGCATCCACCAGTTCCACCATTCCCAATGCCCGCATTCCAACTCACTGTAAATGTCTTTGTTCTCGAAGAGTGAGTAAGACTTAGGCCAGTCGGCGGAGATACAAAACCAGTCGATGCAACAGACAACAAAACGCTTGATGTTTCGCCGAATGAAACCTGAGTCGTTAAAAATAAAAAAATTATATAAAAAATAACATCATATTTAAATTTATTTTACTTCATTGTTCACATGCCAAAGGCCAATAGTATGAACGCACCATATGATCTTTTTTTCATATTAATATCTTCGGCATTTTGTTTAGGTCACTTTAAAACTCATTTTCTAGTGCACGGATAGACCAATAGGTTCAACCTGGAGGAAATTTACCAAAATGAGATTTCTTAATTTGAGATCGCCAGAGTTCATCAAACCAACAGACTATCTTTTATATAGCCACTTCATTTTGCACTAGGCGCCATTACTGCATCGGAGTTTGTTTTAAGAATGGGTCTTTCGCTTCACAAAATATTTTCGAATAAAAAAACGGCTGAAGACAAATCTTCAACCGCCGAGTTATGACCAAATGAGGGAACTCATCAGTACAATAAGCTCCCTTAAAAACTAAACCCTAGTAAAACTTCTTATTCGCCTGAGCAAGCGACTTCAATGGCGCAGATGGCTGCAAGCGTGTTGCTTTTCTTTTATCTGCATACATCGCCAACTGATCTGCCACGTATTTTGTGCCCACTGAATCGGTGTACTTCATAAGACCACCACGGAACGGCGGAAAGCCCGTACCCATGATCATAGCCAAGTCCACCTCGTGAGGTGTTTCGACAATACGATCTTCTACCAAAGCCAATGAACACTCATTGACCATGGCAAAGACGCCACGCTCGATGCACTCTTTGGAATCGTAAGGATTTGTCGGTTGTCCTAAGCCCAAAGCAGCATAGATCGACTGATCGACTTCGCCGCGCTTGCCGTCGTCAGAGTAATGATAAAACCCTTTACCATTTTTTCTTCCCAAACGACCGGTTTTCTCAAGGACTTCCATACAAGGCGCTACTTCAATGCGTGCTCCGAAAGATTTTTTGAAAATTTTCAGAACCTTCAAACAAACATCCAAGCCGACTTCATCCATCAACTCAAATGGTCCCATCGGCATGCCGAACTCACGCACGTAAGCTTTATCAACAGCCTCGATGCTCATTCCTTCTTGCATCAAGAAAGCAGCTTCGGCCATATATGGCATCAACAAGCGATTGACCAAAAAGCCAGGTCCGTCTTTCACAACAACTGGCATCTTGCCCATTTTTTTGGATAGTTCGTAGATTGTTGCAATCGTTTCATCAGAGGTCTTTTCACCACGAATAACTTCAACCAATGGCATTTTATTCACTGGATTGAAAAAGTGCATTCCCGCAAAGAACTCAGGACGCGGGTGCCCCTTTGACATCTCCGTCACAGAGAGCGAACTTGTATTAGTCGCAATAATAGCGTCAGGACGCATGTTGTTGGCACACTCCCCGATGACCTTCTGTTTGATTCCCATATCTTCGACAATCGCTTCAACAACGACATCCAAGTTTTTAAAACCTGAATAATCTGTGGTCACAGACACCATGTCCATTTTTTGCGAGAATTGATATTTATCAATCGATTTACGTTTTAGGAGCTTCATCCAAAGATCACTCGCGTGCTTAAGACCTTTTCCCAAAGCTTCAGGATTCAAGTCTTTCATGCGCACTTGAACGCCTTTATCAGCCGCCACATACGCAATACCGCCACCCATCGTTCCAGCGCCCAGAATTCCAAGCCCCTTCACATCGCGTGGCTTCACTTCGACCCCAGGAACGCCGTTTTGTTTTTTAACCATTTCAGTCAGATAAAAAACATGGATCAGATTTTTAGAAATATCCGTTATTCCTAATTCACAGAAACCTTCGCGCTCAATGCGCATCCCCGCTTCGCGATCACTAGAACCATAAGTTCTTTGAATCACAGATAAAGCTTGCAATGGTGCTGGATAATGACCTTTTGTGGCCTTCATCACACCTTCACGCGCTTTTTTGAAGACAATTCCACGTCCCAAAGCACCCTCAAGAACTTTGTTCATAGCGCCTTGAGGAGCGTATTTCTTACGACGTTTTTTTCCACCAGCAGCGATGACTTCTTTGGCCCACTTCATCGCGTATTCTTCCAAAAGATTTGGATGAACCATTTTATCTACAAGTCCCATTTTCAGGGCCTTCTTCGCGTTCACAGATTTACCTGCCAATATAATATCCAAAGCCGCTTGCAAACCGATCACACGTGGTAAGCGTTGTGTTCCACCGAATCCTGGCAGAATACCTAACTGAATTTCAGGCAGACCGATTTTGGTTGAGCTGTCATCCGAAGCAATACGATAATCACAAGCCAGAATAAACTCGCACCCTCCTCCCATACATGCCCCATTCACAGCGGCAAAAGTTGGGATCGGAAGATCTTCCACCATATTCATGATGTCCTGACCACCCTTCACGGCAGAGTCGAATTGCTCCTTCGTGGTCATAGCTTTGATTTCTTCGATATCAGCACCTGCAATGTAAATTTTAGGCTTGCAGGATTTAAAGATCACAGCTTTATAAGTGGACTTCTTTAACTCTTCGATGACGTCCTTAAGGCGCATCATCACAGGTGTTGAAAACTTATTAACCTTCTCGCCGACAAGATCAAATTCAACAATTGCAATATCACCCGCAGATTTAATTCTGATACTTTCTTGCATCGACATAGATGTTACCCCTCGTTCTCAAGAATCATGGAACCACCTTGACCGCCACCGATACAAAGAGTTGCCAATCCATATTGCACATTTCGACGTTTCATTTCTTTAGCCAATGTTAAGACGATACGTGTGCCTGTTGCGCCCACGGGATGCCCCAAGGCAATCGCTCCGCCGTTCACATTGAGGATTTCATCACGAACTTCACCGACTTTTGCAGACAGTCCCAATTTTTCTTGAGCAAACTTGTCTGAATCCATCGCAGCCTGACATGACAACACTTGCGCCGCAAATGCCTCGTTCAATTCTACCAAGCCAATATCTTTCATGGACAAACCAGCGCGCTTCAACGCTACAGGTGTTGAGTACACGGGGCCTAATCCCATACGCTCAGGCTCTAGTCCCGCGAATCCATAGGAGCGAACAATCGCTAATGGCTTGTATCCTAAAGACTCGGCTCTTTCACGCGACATCAACAACACCATCGCTGCACCGTCTGTAATGGGGCATGAGTTTCCAGCCGTGATTGTCCCCGTCGCTTTATCGAAGAAGGGTTTCAATTTAGCTAAGGCCTCTAAAGTCTGACTGTCACGAGGACCAATATCTTCAGAGATCACTTCTTTGAAATCAGGAGCCAGATAGACAGGCGTTGTTTCTTCCTTCATGCGTCCCTCTTTCATAGCTTTCGAAGCCAGAACATGAGAACGCAAAGCGAACTTATCTTGAGTCTCTCGCGACAAGTTCCACTCTTTTGCAAGAATCTCGGCCGTCTGCCCCATGTTGATACCAACAAAAGGATCTGTCAGTCCTAACATCACGGCGATTTGTGGGAAGTATTCATCCTTCATATTTCCTTGCAAAAGAGCTTTGATTTGTTTCAAGTCCGCACGGAAAAGTTTCCACAATAAAGGCAAAGCTTGCTTTGGCCCTTTAGCGGCAAACAATGCAGAATAAATATCCTGGAATTTCGGTGGCATCAAAGTCGGCATCTGCGACATATTTTCTGTACCGCCAGCAAGCACAACATCCATCGTACCAGAGCGAATTTTCTCAAAACCGTTCGAAATCGACTCTAATGCTGAAGCACAATTGCGATGAACTGTATAAGCAGAAGTCTTCAAAGGAATGCCAGCATTCAAAGCTACCACGCGAGAAATGTTGACGGCATCAGCAGGGTTGCCGGTGTTGCCAATAATCACTTCATCGACGCTATTCACGTCCAAATTTGTTTGAGCAATCAACTGCTTCAACGCCACTTTGCCCAGCTCTGCTGGATGAACTTTTTTTAGCTTTGTTCCCGATTTAGCGAAGGGAGTGCGAACACCCTCAACAAGAACCACATCGCGTGGTGATTTCATGAGCATCTCCTTAGTTGTATAAGCAATTAAAATCGTAAGCCTTTTCGGCATGTTCACCAAATAAAAGAGTTAAATTAAGACCTTGAGATTTCTAACGCATTGCAAGCATGATCCTCGTAAAAAACTTCACATCTTGCTCTGCGCGACAAAGGTCCGATTCGTTGACCCTTAGGACCCCCCTCTGTAGAGTAATGACACTTGTTGCAGACTTCGGCGTAACCCATTGAAATGGGTCGAAAAAATCTCTTACTGGAGCTGCAACTTAACAGCACTAAAGGAGCTATTTTGGAAACTAAGACGGACTCAAAAACGGGCACCAACAACTTCGACATCGAAGCACTTCGTTATCACCAACAGGGCAAACCTGGAAAAATCGAAGTCATTTCTTCAAAACCTTGCCGTACAGAAAAAGACTTAGCACTCGCTTACTCACCTGGTGTTGCAGCTCCTTGTAAAGCCATCGCCAAAGACCCAAGCAAAGTTTACGATTACACTTCAAAAGGAAATCTTGTCGCTGTTATCTCCAATGGAACAGCAGTCCTTGGTCTAGGTAACATTGGCCCTGAAGCCGGTAAGCCTGTGATGGAAGGAAAAGGAATTCTTTTTAAACAGTTTGCTGGAATCGACGTTTTCGATATCGAAGTCGCGACGGAAGATGTCGACACATTCTGTAATGCAGTCCGAGTTCTTGAACCTACCTTTGGTGGTATCAACCTAGAAGACATCAAAGCGCCAGAATGTTTTGAAATCGAAGAACGTCTTAAAAAAGAAATGAACATCCCCGTTTTCCACGATGATCAGCACGGCACAGCGATCGTATCTGGGGCAGCTCTCTTAAATGCTTGCTCAGTGACTGGGCGAAAAATGGAAGACATCCGCATTGTTGTCAATGGCGCTGGAGCTTCTGCAAACTCTTGTGCGAAGATTTTCATTGCTCTCGGAGTTCGTCGCGAAAACCTCATTATGTGTGACTCCCAAGGTGTCATCTACAAAGGTCGCACCAAAGGTATGAATAAATACAAAGAGTATTTTGCGTCTGAGACGGAAGCTCGCACTTTGATCGAAGCTCTTAAAGGAGCTGATGTTTTTGTCGGACTTTCAGTCGCCGGTGCCTTAACAGGCGAGATGCTTCAAGAAATGGCCAAAGATCCTATTATTTTTGCTATGGCAAATCCAGAGCCAGAAATCACTCCAGATAAAGCTCGTCAAGCTCGTCCAGATGCTATTGTCGCTACAGGACGCTCCGACTATCCGAACCAAGTGAATAACGTTCTTGGCTTCCCGTCGATTTTCCGTGGAGCCCTCGACACTCGCTCTACTCAAATCAATGAAGAGATGAAGTTGGCTGCGGTTTATGCACTAGCAAATTTAGCGCGCGAAGATGTTCCAGAAAATGTTTCTGCGACTTATGGCGGAAAAAGCTTTAAGTTCGGCCGCGAATATCTGATTCCGAAGCCTTTTGACACTCGTGTTTTGATGCGTGTCGCTCCTGCTGTTGCCAAAGCCGCGATGGATTCAGGTGTCGCTAGACGTGCGATTGAAGATTGGGAGCAATATGCAGGTACTTTAGAAGCTCTTCAAGGGCCATCTAAAGTCTTTATTCGTTCTGCAATCAATCGCGTGCATCAGAATGCAGAACTTAGCGGTGGCGAGTTGCCGAAAATCGTTTTTCCTGAGGGAACCAGCACTAAGGTCCTAAAAGCTCTTGCCACGTTGGTCGAAGAACGTATTTGTCAGCCGATTCTTTTGGGCTACCCCGAAAGAGTAAAAGAAAAGATTGCAACACTAGATATTCCAAGTCTTAAAGATGTTACTATCATTCATCCGTCAAGTTATCCAAAATACTACTCTTATGTCGAAGAGCTGTATGCTCTTCGACAAAGAAAAGGCGTGAACATGCGTGAGGCAGAGCGCCTCATGGCCGACCCTAATTATTTTGGAGCAATGATGGTTCGCATGGGTGACGCCGACGGGATCGTCAACGGAGCTTCCATCAACTATGCAGACGCCGTGAAACCCATCTTACAAACGATTGGTGTTCTCAAAGATGGCGTTCCGTCAGGCTTGAATCTAGTACTACTTGAAGACAAATTCCTTGTTCTGGCTGACACCACTGTGAACTTCAACCCGACGGCCGAACAATGCGCCCAGATTGCTTTGCAAGCAGCTAAAATTGTCGAGTACTTTGGCCAGACACCGCGCATAGCAATGCTCAGTTACTCTAACTTTACTGGAGCCAACGGCACACCTGCAAAAATGCAGAAAGCTGCAGAAATCGTTCGCAACATTCGCCCTGAATTGATCGTCGATGGAGATATGCAGGCAGATACAGCTGTGAATGAAGAAATTATGGAACGCTTATTCCCGTTCTCAAACCTTAAAGGTGGTGCGAACGTGTTGGTATTCCCTAACTTAGAATCTTCAAATATTGCTTACAAGTTGATCCAACAAGTTGGCAAAGCTGAAGTCATCGGACCTTTCTTACAAGGGGTTCGCAGATCAGCTAACGTCTTACAAAGAACAACAACTGTCGACGGCATCGTCAATTCAGTCGTATTCACAGCTCTTGAAGCACAGTTTATCAAAGATGTGCTGAAGTCTCGTGTTTAATCTGATTTGGTTGTTTTTGCGTCTTGGGGCCACCTCGTTTGGTGGCCCTGCTGCCCACACGGCCATGATGGAAGAAGAGTTTGTTCATCGCCGGCAGTGGCTGTCTCGTGAAAAGTTTTTAGATTTGATTGCCTTAACAAACCTCATACCCGGTCCGAACTCTACCGAACTGGCCATTCATATTGGTTATTTGCGAGCAGGCTGGTGGGGCTTTTGGATTGCTGGCATCTGCTTCATCTTACCAGCATTCTTGATTGTCACTGCAGTTGCTTACTTCTACGTGGAATATTCTAGCTTACCCCAAGTGCAGGTCTTTTTATCTGGAGCTAAGGTCGTTGTCCTTGCCGTGATCTTGTTAGCCTTTGAACGTTTTTTTCGTACGGTTTTCAAGATCAAGACATATCAGGATTTTGGACAAAAACCTTTTTGGAATAATCCGAAAAACACTTTGTACGTTTTCATTCTTCTTATCAGCCTTTATCTTGGCAGCATTCAATTTAACGACCTGTCAATTCTACTGAACTGTGGCCTGATCAGCTTGTTTATCACTCGACGCTTTCCTAAAAGAAACAACGTTCGCGAATTAGGCAGTCTGTTTTGGGTCTTTTTTAAGATTGGTTCGTTACTTTTTGGCAGTGGTTACGTGCTATTGCGCTTCCTCCAGACGGAACTGATCGAAAAACAGCAATTACTGACACAAACCCAACTGTTAGATGCTATTTCTGTAGGACAATTCACCCCAGGTCCCGTGTTCACAACTGCCAGCTTCATCGGCTATATCTTGGCAGGAGGGCCTGGTGCTGTCGTTGCTACTTTAGGAATTTTTGCTCCCGCCTTTCTTTTTGTAGCCCTGAGCATTCCTCTTTATAAAAAAATGAATTCCTCTCCCTCTTTCCGCGCCATTCTGGATGGAGTGATTGTCGGCTCTTTAGGTCTACTTTTGACGACGGTCTGGACTTTCGGTCGGGATTTAACCCAAGCGCCATTCATGCTCATCTTATTTTTAGGTTCGTTCGTTTTATTAGTAAAAACACGAATTCCAAGTGCATTGCTGATCATACTCGGTGGTCTTTTGGCCATGTTGGTATAAAATTTAACTTTGACCCGATATCCAGCCATGCTAGACTTTAGCTAAGTTATAGGGAGGATCGTTAACGTTGACTCATCAAGCCCACGTCAAATCCCAAGATAGAGCGATCGTCGTCGGTGTCGGACTCAAATCCGAACCCCTCAGTGAAATCAAAGAAAACTTACTGGAACTTGAAGAGCTGGTCTTTGCCGCTGGCGGTGAAGTTGTCGGCTCACTGATCCAAGTCCTGCCTCAATGGAATCCAGCCACCCTGATTGGAACAGGTAAAGTTGATGAAGTCGCTGAAATGGTGCGCGATAGTGGCGCCACCTTGATCGTCGTTGACCATCAACTTTCTGGCGTTCAACAAAGGAACTTAGCACAAATAGTTAAAGTTCGAGTTGTAGATCGCAATCAATTGATTCTTGATATTTTCGCCCAACGAGCCCAAACATTTGAAGGAAAACTTCAAGTTGAACTGGCGCAACTTTTAGACCAAATGCCTCGTATGGTCGGCGCTTGGTTGGACTCCTTATCCCGCCAAGGCGGTGGTATCGGAACGCGAGGTCCGGGTGAAACGGCGATTGAGAATGACCGTCGCCGCATTCGTGAACGCGTGGCCTTGATTAAGAAAAAACTTGAAGGTGTTCGTAAAAATCGAGCGCAACATCGCCAATCTCGTAAACGCCACGAAATTCCGTCATTTGCATTGATTGGTTACACCAATTCTGGAAAAAGTTCGCTGTTAAATCGCCTTACTGGTGCGCAAGTCATGGCCAAAAACCAAGTCTTTGCCACACTGGATCCGACAACGCGAAAGATGTTTTTACCAGATGGCCCCCCAGCGGTAGTGACCGACACCGTGGGATTTATTCGCAAACTACCAACACAACTGATTGAAGCATTTAAAGCAACACTTGAAGAGTCTTCAGAGGCCGATGTTCTGCTTCACGTAGTCGATTTATCATCTCCAAACATGGATCGACAAATTGAAGTGGTGGATGAACTAATTAAAGAGTTCAACTGGAGTGATAAAAAAATCATTCATGTTTTCAACAAGGTCGATATCGCACCTCTAGAACGACAGTTCCGAGTGAAGCAATATCCTCGCGTGTTCGTGAGCGCAAAAACAGGCCAGGGTCTTGAACAACTGCAAAAGTTGATGGCCCAGACTGTGAGTGAGATGCAGACGGATGTCCAACTGTATTTCCCAAGATCCGAAGAATACAAAATCTTCGATCTCAGTCGAGAAGCTCAAATTACGCGGAAAGAAACTGCCACCGAAGGCACTATTTGTTACACGCAATTGACTCCGACTTTAATCAATCGCTGGAAGGACTATTTAGTTAAATAGTCCTTTTTCTAATATCTATTTTCTAACTTTATTCTGAAGGCGGATTTCGCGACGCTTTTGTGCGGCTTCAAACCTTCTTCTGTCTTCATCTGTCTCTACCAGTAAACTTGGAATCCCAATGGGTTTTCCATTTGAACCCAAGGCGACAAATGTCAAATAAGCAGAAGCTGTATGAAACATCTCCCCTGTTCTGGGATTTTCAGCATCGACTCGAACCCCAACTTCCATAGAGGTTTTCGAAGCAAAGTTCACACTTGCCTTTAAGTTTACAACCCAGCCTTTATACACTGGAGCGACAAAATCCAGACGATCGATACTTGCTGTTACAACTTCTTTTCCAGAATGTCGTTGCGCTGCAATCGCGGCCGCAATATCAATCCACGACATGATTGTGCCGCCGAAAATGGAGCCGTAGGAATTTGTGTGAGATGGCAACACCAGTTGAGTCATGATGACTTGCGATGCTGAGACGGGCTTTTGAGAAATCATAAGATCATCCCCTAATAAAAATAAAAAAACGCAGGCAGCTCCGACTTTCGTCATCACCCCCTGCGTTTCTTAATCAACTTTGTCTTTTCAGACTATTTGATTAGATACCACCCATACCGATATCAGAATTACCACCACGGTTCAATCCGCTACCAGGAAGAGTTGTTGTTCCACCAGCAACTGTCGCAGATCCCGCAGGAATCGTTTGAGTTGTGTTGGCATTGAATGCAGTTGCTGCTGCAGCTGCATTTTGATTGTTGCTTTCAGCACGCACTTCAGTTTCAACGAAACCAAGGTGAGGTAAGCACCATACAATCAACTGTGCACGAGACTTAACATTCATTTTTTTGTAAATGTTTGTTAGATGAAATTTTACTGTTTTTTCAGTGACAAAAAGCTGATTCGCAACTTCCTTGTTGGACAAGCCCTTTGAAACAAGTTCAGCCACTTCTGCCTCTCTGTTTGAAAGACCTTTTTGAATGAGGACATCTCTGAGCATCCTTGCTCCCTCCCGCTAAATTGTTTTTAGTTTTAAAAACTTTACCTAAACCTTCTACGCTATCCAGGACTCATGTCCAAAGTTAGCACGACCACCTGTAATAAAGTCTGACAATATTTTTTAGATTTCGCAATAGGTTTGGACTCTAGTTTTGAAAAACTAGACCGATAAGCCTGTGTATTTTACATACTAAACTAGGCAGGAGAGGTTATGTTTCCAACTACAACAAAGTTTTTAGTGGTCGACGATTTCGCAACTATGCGAAAAATCATTAAAAAAGTCCTCAACGAGCTCGGCTATACCAACGTCGAGGAAGCGGATGATGGAAAAACTGCACTACCCATGGTGCAAGCCGCAAATGCTGCAGGACAGCCATACGGTTTTATTATTTCGGATTGGAATATGCCCGGAATGCAAGGCATCGACCTACTGAAGGCCTGCAAAGCAGATCCAAACTCGAAATCAATCCCTTTCATGCTTGTCACTGCGGAGTCTGAGCAAAAACACATTCTTGAGGCTGCGAAAGCCGGAGTGTCCGACTACGTTGTAAAGCCATTCAATTCAACTACACTCAAAGCAAAAATGGAACGCGTTTGGGCAAAACACAATGCTTCGCAACAAGCTAAGGCTTCTTAATAGGTCAAGGAGAAGACAATGTCTGCAGCACCAAAAGTAGAAGCTCTTAATCCCCTCTTCGACAAACGGCTGATCAATGCCTTCGTCGATGGCGTGATTAAAACACTCAAAACAATGGCCCAAACAGATGCCACACCAGGCAAACCGTTTATCGAACCTCAGTTTGTTCTTAAAGGCGAAATTGCGGGAATGGTTGGAATGGTAGCTCCGCCTCTGAAAGGCACTTTGCTGATTTCTTACGGCAAAGACTCTATCTTCCACATTCTTGAAAATATGCTGGGAGAAAAATACACTTCAATCAATGGTGAAGTTTCTGATGCCGTTGGTGAAATGACAAATATGATTTACGGTTCAGCGAAGACAACTTTAAATCAATTAGGTTATAATTTTGAAATGGCGATTCCCTCTGTGATTTCTGGTGACTTTAAAATTTCACACTCTGATCGCAGCGCGACTTTAGTCATCCCATTTAACTTAAGTAATGGATCCACGTTTTATGTGGAGATAACGGTGCAATAATGTCCTTACCATCAGGATCGACTGTAGACGTCTTCATTGGGAGCCCGAGAGACTCCTTCTGGACGACTATTCAATCTATCCTGAAAGGTTATTATCCGTACCAGATGCGCCACTTCCGCAGTGCAGACGAGGCGCTTGAAGCTGACACTGAAACATTCAAACCCATACTAGCCCTCATCGATGGGCAGGATGGAACTGGAAAAACCAATGAATGGGTTCAGTCCGTAAAAATGAGTTATCCCGACTGTAAAGTGATTGTCCTTCATTCAGCTGCCGCCTCTCTTGATTTTGACATTGTGAAAAAGAACGGCGCCGACGAAGTGATGCACATCAATTTTGACCGTGAGTTCATATCAGATATGGTTTTAACACTGGCTCCCGTGGAAATGACAGGTGAGCAGATTCCGATCACCAGCCTTATGCCCGTGGATTTGCGTGACATGGAACCCACGATGAATATCAATTTTGATGTCTATGTTCACCTTCCTGCAAATCATCGCTCGGTCTTGATGCGTAAATCAGGGGACGTGGTTGATGAGGCCCATCTGGCGAAGTTCAACAGCTTGAAACAGCAAATGTACATCAAAAAAACGCAGATGAAAGCCTTCTTTGAATACGCCCGGACCGTGATGAGCATGCGAGATATGCCGCTCCCCATTTCAATGACAGAGAAGTTTCATCGGTCAAAAAAAGCTATTTACGAAATGATGGCTCAGTTCCTAAACTCTGCCGCTACCGACTATCAAGAAGGTCGTAAAATTTATGAAAAATGCAAATCTATTGTCGCCGATTTTGAACTGACCAAGGATTTGGAAACCGCAACTCTCTACGATGAAGTTTTTAGATTTACCGGCAACAACCGGACCCTGTACCATGACTGCATCTGTCTATCGGCCTACGCCGCCTACTTCGCACAACTTTTAGGATGGAACCAGGAACGAAGAGAGAATGCCGCGATTGCTGGACTTTTACACAATATCGGTCTGGCTCAGCTGCCAGCTAGTACAGCGGAAAAACTCATCGAACAGTACAATCCGGAAGAGTATCTTGAATACACTCTTTATCCTGAACGCTCGGTCAACATGGTGAAAGCTAAAAAAGTTCCGCTTGCCCCCGAGATCGCTGAGGCCATGGGTCAGCATCGAGAAAACAATAAAGGCACAGGTTTTCCCAAAAAAATGCTCGGTGAAAACATCTCAGAAATCGGCAAAATGATGGCTATTGCTTACGCTTTCATGGAACTGACTTCACTGAAGGAGCACAAAAAGGCGCTCCCTCCAAAAGTGGCTATTGCAAAGATGAAAGAAGAAGCCTTAGCGGGCGAAAGCCCACTAGACTTAGTCCTGATCACCAGAATTTTTGGTAAATACAAAGGCTGATTGATCCGATTCACCGGCTTTATTCAGTATTCGTAGTCTTTCATGACATCATTCAAAGACTCAAAATCAGCTAATGCCCGCAAATCAGCTTGCCCACTTTGCCAATCAATAATCTGCATGACACTTCGAGCGGCAGCTAAGCCCTCATAGGTGTAGAACAACAAAAATATCGTCCCCAAAATAGGGCGTAAGCTCGCTCGCCGCAACCGTGGAACAGACTGCACAACTCGGGTTTCAGCAATCCAATCTCCTAAATGAGTCCGATCATAGCGGAAAAAAGCCAACGCAAAAACAGCCCAAGAGAAAAAGAAACTTAAACGTCCGGTCAAGGGTCGCAAAAAGCACTGCTGCCAACTGAGACTGCCTAAAGGGCTCGCAAAAGGAACCACCTTTAAACCCATCATCCACTTGCCAGGGGTCGCTTGCATCAAAGTTAAAAAGACCCATTCGTACAATGCAGGTATCAAAAACAAAATAAAGAGCGCAATCAAAGAGATCTGCACTTTTTCGTCAGTGAACATCAAAAGAAAAAAAATTTTAGCAAACGGAACATAAAGCAACAACTGCAAGCCCTGATCAATTCCATAGGCCATAAGCCGCCGCCATGTGCTAGGTACAAATACTTTATCCATTAGAATCTCTTTTCAAAAATTGTGGGATCCATTGCAATGCCTGCGCACGACTTAAAAGCTTTCTTTCTAGCTGCAACTCAAATGCCTCTGTCAAACATTGTCCCATTTCTCGCCCCGATAAAAGACCTTTTAAATCTTCACCCTTAAGAAAAGGAGAAGGTAAGGCCTCACCCCAAGCACTCCAATCTTGCAGAATCTCTTGCGCCGATGATTCCCAAAAACTTTTTTCATCTTTAAGGATCTGCACGGCAAAAAGGATTCCGGGCTCTGCGATGGCTTGTAAAATTTTGCCGCGCGAAGACTGAAAGAAAAGATCCGGCTTTTCCCAGACTTTCCATGCCTTTTCGATGGCTTTTTGTTCTTTACCTGACAACTTTAACATCTTCAAGCAATCACTCAATTCACTTAAAGTCGCATTACGGAGAAACAAGGCCAAATATTGCCAAGCCTCATGCACTCGTGATGATCCTTGCCAAGAATTGTCGCGCAAGCGAAATGGAAACAGTTGTTCTAGCAAACCGGATGAGAACATGACCTCGAGGCCGCGCTCCACACTTTTACCCTTTAGCAGCTTCACGATCTCATCACGAATGCGCTCACCACTGACCGACTTTACCAATGACGCCATTTTCTGAATGGCTTTGAAGGTCTGTTCTTCGACAGTAAAATCAAGTTGAGAAACGAATCGTGCACCTCGCAAAAGACGTAAGTGATCCTCGGCAAAACGCTTTGTCGGATCACCAACGGTACGGAGTACTTGGCGGTCAAGATCAGTCTGTCCGTCGACAAAATCCAAAACCTGATGGCTCGCTAAATCAAAAAAGAGTGCATTCACGGTAAAGTCGCGACGTTGAGCATCTTCGACAGGTGAGGAAAAAATCACACCTTCAGGTCGTCGACCATCACGATACTCCCCGTCCGCACGAAAAGTGGCGACCTCAATATCAGCATCGTCGATTAAAACGCGCATCACTCCAAAAGACTTCCCCACATTGACCGTTCGATTGAACAGGCTTTCGATTTGTTCAGGTGTGGCATCTGTCGCCAGATCCAAATCATTAGCTTTTTTTCCCAATAAAGCATCTCGAACACAGCCTCCAGCTAAAAAGGCCCTATAGCCATGCGCCTGCAATTTGTGATAGATTGTTACAACGGCTGACCAATCAGAATGAGATTCAAGAAGACTTTGAACTTGTGACATGTTGATGATTGTAAAAAAAGACTTTGCCGAAAGAAAGAGATAGTTGCCGTGACGCCACAAGAGATGAACTCATTTCTGACAAAACTCACTGAAGATCTGGGCATTTCCCATTTTGGCTGGGTGCCTTTGCAACGCCCCCTGACTTTTGACTTTTACAAGCAATGGCTTGCCGAAGATCTTCATGGTGACATGACATATTTACGGGATCACGCTCCGATCAAAGAAAATCCTCAGCAAAAATGGCCTCGAGCTGAAAGTGCCCTGGTGTTTGCCATGCCCTACTTTCCACACCCGGAGAAAAACCCTGCCCCGCCCCTGAAGGGTGTGCGCATGAGCCTCTATTCCCAGGGCATGGACTATCATCTATGGTTTAAGGATCGAATGACAACCATCTGCAATGCCCTACAAACAGCATTTCCGGATGAAGAGTTCCTCCCTTTTACCGATAGCAATCCGATTCTAGAAAGAGACCTGGCGCGTAGAGCCAGCTTGGGTTGGGTAGGAAAAAACACTTGTTTGATTCACCCCAAAAAAGGAAGTTTGTTTTTTATTGGCGAAATCTACGCTTCGTTAAAAGTGACCAATGAAATCGCGCCGTTGCCTGACTTCTGTGGCAACTGCACTCGATGTATTGATATTTGCCCGACGGGAGCTCTTATCGAGCCGCGAAAAATGGACGCAAGAAAGTGCATTTCTTATTTGACGATCGAATCACGCAAGGTGCCGCCGGAAGAATTGCGCCAGCAAATTGGCGACTGGTTTTTTGGTTGTGATCTTTGCCAGACCGTCTGCCCATGGAATCAGAAGATTTTTAAAGGCCAGCTTTCTATAGAAAAATCGCTGACGCTCGATGAGACACAAGAACAGCTGCTTGAAGCAGATCTTCGCTATATCCTGACTGCTTCCGGAAAAAAAATAAGCAAGGACTTCGTCGCGACACCTCTAGCTCGAGCAGGCTCTTTTGGCTTGAAAAAAAATGCTTTGATTGTCATTGCCAATCGCAAAATCAAATCTCTTGCACCGGAAGTTAGCAAGCTACAAACCCATGAAAAACTTGGCGAGCTTGCAAAATGGACACTCCTGCAATTATCGAACTCCAGGGACGGCCTTCCCGCGGATTCGTAAATCTGAACTTTTAAACTCTTCTTTCCTTTTTTCCCTAGAACCTAAGTGATTCGAAACAAACTCTTCGCATTTTCCATTTAACGGATCGTCTTCGTTTTTGCGGCAACACTTTATGGCTAGTTCTGGCAAACTCCGTAATTTACCATGAGGATCTTGTGCGACTGTAATCGAATAGTCAGAAGCTAAGGCTCCTCGCCCCAACTTGACGACTTCAGTTCCCCCAATTGAAATTGTGGGAGCTACTTTTCCACAGGTTATCTCAACTGAAGTCTCTGGCGCCGCAGCTAAAACCTCGCTTATTTCCTGAATCGTCACAAGCGTGGGCATTCGGAAATAAAAGAGAATACAAAAAAGCCCCTTTCGAGTCCCTGGGGAGATTCGGCACATTGGTTTTTACGACTCGACGAAGATAAGAAATTTCTTCTTCAAGAGATTTGTATTTATTCATACTGAGCTGATAACCATTTACTTTGAATTCACCGCTCCAGTAGTTTGCAACCTCCACGTTCACAATCACCTGATTTGAAAACTCTAAGGTCAATACATTCTTGTCGCTTTTCACCGACAAAGGAACTTCGACCCACAATTTGTTCGCAATTAAATCCTTGAAATATTTATTTTCTTTTTCATTTAATCGAGGAGTCAGAGCTACCAACGCTTCATCAGGACTTTTAAACTGCTGCAAACGTTTCGCTAAATCACCAACAATCTGATAATTAACTTCTTGATTGCTGTTTGATGCATTAACCACAGCTGAGACTAATAAGACTAAAATCAAAAAAATTAGTGGTTTCGGCATACCAACCCCTCCCCTAGATAGAATCTTATCGACAGAAATCTTTTGTTTGTTTAGGTGACTGTTGGTTAAATTATTTTAACCAACTTCTCATACCTGGGAGAGGTTGTGAGATGAGCTTTAGAGCCCACTCAAATAGGATGAACCGCCATGCACGACACGGAGGCGATAATTGCCAGGGTTAGATGCCCAGTTTTTTGAGAAGATCATCGATATCACTTTGTTGCATATGATGAGTTTCTTCAGCAGGCTTAGCCTCACCAATGCCAACACTCATACTATACTCGTCACTAAACTGATTTGAAATCCAGCGCAAACGTTCAATAAAAGCCTGAGGTGTGGTTTCACGAAGATAAACGTCGTTCTTATCAATATTTTTCAGAAAACGATTCAAATTTTCTGTTGCATCGAGAAGGAGGGCCACACAAATATCGAAAAACTGTTCATTGTTTTTTATCTGAGAAGCTTTATAGCCAACAGCTTTACAAAGAGCTGCGTAGTCACCGATCATGTGCAAGGCGTGATCAGGTGGCGCCATGATGGCAAGACTTTTTGCCCCACCCATGATTCGATCGACACTGTTCCCATAGTCTGCTAGTTTACGAACCTGAGAATAGTCTCCTTCAATACCTTCGAGAAGATCTATTAATTCTTCAATCAAGGACTTTGACTCGCTCACAAAATCTTCTACAATTTCTTTATCTATAGACATGAAGTTACGATAACAATTCAAGGATGAACTAGCAATGAGTTATATTTCTATACGCGTGAGCACTCTTCGTGGGGATCAAAAAATCGACTTCAACGCTTATGTGAAGATCAACGAAAAAATGGTTCTCTACCTTCGTCGAGGCGACAGCTTTGAAGGCGATCGCTTGAAACGCCTCAAAGAGAAAAAACTTAAAAAAATGTTTATCGTCGCGGAAGATGAAAACAGTTACCTCGGATACATGCAAAGAAACATCGAGATGGCTTACGACAACTCATCCAACAAAGACATTCAAAGTCGAGCCGAAATCATTCAAGGTTCACAACAAAGCAACACCGAAGAGGTTTTTGAAAACCCTGAAAATGCTGCCAGCTATGCCACAGCCAAAGATGCTGCAGGAAAATACGTTAACTTCATCATGAACAATGCCAAAGCTCTTTCTTCCATAATGAACATTGAAAATACGGATAAAAACTTGGCTCATCATGGGGTTACGGTAGCTACTCTCGCTATTGAATTAGCAAAACGACTGGGCATCACAGACCCCAAGAAAACCCAACTTTTAACTTTGGGATCTTTGTTACACGACTTCGGACATTATAGTTCTCCGTTGAATGTGAACCAACCATTGGCGCAAATGAATCCTCAGGACAAAGCCTTATGGAATCAACACCCTAAAGAAGGTGCTATCAAAGTCCAAGATAAGAAACACTTTGATCAGTCGGTTATCAACATCATCTTACAACATGAAGAAACCATCAACGGCCTGGGCCCGTTGAAACTTTTCGAAAAAGACGTTGATCCACTTTCAGTGATTGTCTCCTCTGCAAATGCAATGGATCGCTTGATTACTTATGAAAATGTGCCTCGCAACGAAGTGGCGAAAAAGATGATGATTGATTATATCGGCAAACATCCACTGAATCACATTCAATTTTTAGGTGAGATTCTGAAGGAACTATAGACAAACACAAGGCTACCTGAAACATCTCCTGATGAGCAGAACGCGCATCAGGAGATCTATAAAAAAGGGCATTTTCCACAAATGCCCTTCATACATACACCTATTTCATCTCTAAAAAAGAGAACCTACTTTTAGAAAACAAATCCAACGGTTAGCATTGGAAATAGCTCTTCCTGCTTATGACTTTCCAAGGAGCTGTTATTATCACTCTTCTTGTAGTCAATACTTCTGTAAGTCAACTCCACACCCACCATGAATGAACTAGTCACGTTAGTAAGGTAACCGAAGTCCCCTTGTACTCCGCTGCCTTCTTTGTAGATTCCACGTTCTGCAGATAAGATGTAGTGTCCTTTAAGAAAAAATCCACCAGAGCCAATGTAGCCAGCACTGGCGCCCATTGCTTTACCATCTTCCGAACTGTTGTTAGTTGCATTTCTGGTCGAGTAAATGCCACCAAGATAAAATCCGTTACCCATAAGATATCCCAACTTAACATCGTAGACACTCAGTTTAGATTCAGATTTTGAGCCCGGAGTATCTTGAGCCGTGATATTGTACATGAACGCGTTCGCTGTTAACATCACTCCGCTGGAACTGCCTCGCGCTTGCACCTGAAGCGAAGAAAAACTGGCAACGCACACTACAGCTAAAGCTAAAATCTTATTAAGCATCAAAACACTCCTTGTTTTTTCTTTTTTTTCAGAAACAATAAGTTCTAAAGACCCACCCCAATGATATCGTCATTAAGCAAAAAGCAAAACCTATTTTCCCATTCTTGGGATGTTAGTTGTGTGACGGATTCGCCACTTAACTCAACCATCTCCAACAATTGACGTTTAGTGTATTTTCGATCCTCTTGCAAAAGGTCTAGCAGTAAGGCTTCCGCAACGCCTATTTTCTTTTCAACGATAGCGGCTTTTCTCTCACTGTAAACAAAACCGTACACACCACGTTCTCGCTCAAGCAATGAATTATCTTCTGCTAGAGTGACTGCATGAAAACTTGAATTGAGAAAAACAACTTGAGGATCACTCCTTAGCACATCTAAAGGCTGAACTTCAAGCCAAGCTTGAACCCATTCCCATTGTGCTACCTCCAAAAGTGATTTATTCTGCGGAAATTTCTGACGAAGAAAGCCGACAAAATACCGCCAGTGATCCTGTAACAACCACGTATTTCGATCAAGCTCCTGCAGATACTGATCACAAACCCTGACTGCAGCAAAACCTAAGATCTGGTTGGTTTTAGGAAATAAGCGCAAGAAAAGCGCGCGCTGCTCCTGCAACCAATCAAAATTTTCATCAGATAAAACTTGCGCTGGCCGCAACCACTGTAAAGTACTTAGCAACTCTTGTTGATAGATATCAAATACGATCGTCGGAATCTGCGACTCGTGGGTTTTTAAAATAAAACTTTTATTCTGGGTCACCAACTGCATAAGCTGATGACGACGTAAAGATCCGACACCCACCACATCGATATCTCGCACGATATAACAATCGGCTTCAGGAAGAGGCAACAGCATTGGAAAACTTAAGTGACAGGTTTCGTTATTTGTAGACATTAAGTTTTATTTTAGGTGTGCTTATGGAACTGGAGCAAGCAATGTCGATGAATTTACAAGAAAAACCCTGGCCTCAAATTGAAGACTATCTTAAACACAAGAAACATATCATCATTCCAGTGGGCTCCACTGAGCAGCACGGCCCCACGGGTTTGATCGGCATCGACTACATGTCAGCGTGGGAAATTGCCAAAGCCGTAGGCGAAAAAACTCAAACCCTGGTGGCTCCGCCACTCTGCTTCGGCATGGCTGTCCATCACATGGCGTTTCCTGGGACAATCACTCTGAGTCCCTTAACTTATGTACAAGTCATCACGGAAATCATTCAAAGCCTGGCTCGACATGGATTCAATCGGTTTTCCTTTATAAACGGTCATGGCGGCAATATCGCGCCTCTGACGACGGCGTTTTGTCAGGCCAAACAAAACAACGAAACCTATGACATCCGACTTTTCAACTGGTGGCATTTGTCAGAAGTCACAGCATATGAAAATAAAGTCTTCGGCGATCAAAACGGATTCCATGCAACTTGCGGCGAAGTCTCTGTCACTATGTTTACTCACCCAGAGGCCTACAAAGACATCCCACCAATGGACCTCAAACCGACACCAGACCGGCCTCACTGGCCCATGGCACCGGAAGAGTTCCGCCAAGTCTTTACGGATGGCCGTATGGGTTCAAATCCAAACCTGGCCTCTGCAAAACATGGTGAAGTGCTATTTAAATTAGCAGTTGATTCAATATGTCAAAAAATGGAGTAGGAATACTATTGACCGACGGTTAGGGCCATGGAAAAAGGTGGGGCATGAGATTTTTGATTTTAGTCCTCAGCCTTTTGGCCTCACACTCTACTTTTGCAAATCAGCCAATTTATGGTGTAATTTCCCGTGACGCCACAACGCTTTCAATTGTTACGAACAACACTCAATGTTCAAACTTTGTTATCTCCACGAGCTCGAAAGAAGCCTCTTCAGCAGTCAAAAAACTTTCTCATGGTGATAGTCTGACTGCAACAGGGCTACTCAATTCACAAGATTGCACGGCTTCTATTGAAAGCATTGAGTATGTCGGTCTTAGAAAAATGCTTGGCAAATGGTATAGCCCCGAAGGCATCATTAACGTCCGCAACTTCAATTTATTGAGTTACTATCCTGTCTCAATCAATATCCCTCGTTATGGATTCGCAACTATAAGTTCAATGCGCCCAATTGAGTATCGCTACAGCATCACTCCGACTGACGGCAAAGAATGGGTTCTTTTCCTATCAGATCGCACCAGCACCACTTTTGCTACGATCAAGTTTGAACGTGGTAGCGCCATCATGAAGTTTTATGATTCAGATAATGGTGAGATCACGAAAACACTCTACCTTTCTCGCTGGAGCAATTTGAAATAATGAGCTGGCTACATCCAACGGACCGAAATCTTCTTTTTAGCAAAAACGACAAAGAGGATCCGCGCCTTGGAGAGTGCGTCCAGCTCCTTCCTGAATCCGATCTGCACAACTTAGCCAAGATCGATTTTGACTTCGCCTTGTTAGGCTACCCTGATGATGAAGGCATTTCCTTGAATGGTGGGCGCCCGGGGGCTCACGCAGCTCCACGCAGTATCAGAACCTTCCTTTACAAAATGACCCCCCATTTGGCGGCGTCTCGCTTACCGAAAATTTTAGACCTTGGTGACATCGCCCCTGGCGAAATCGCCTTAGCGGAACGCCATGAAAAAGGTCGACAGACGGTTCAGTCTTTGGCGCAAACCAATAAATATTGGATCTCCCTTGGGGGAGGTCACGATTACGGTTATTGCGATGGGGCCGGTTTTTTAGATGTTTTTAAAAATGAAGCCGTCTTACTCAACTTCGACGCTCATATGGATGTTCGTCCCACAGATAAGGGCTTCAATTCGGGCACGCCTTTTCATCGGATTTTAAATGAATTTGCCGATCACGTGGACTTTGCTGAAGTGGGCATTCAAAATCAATGCAATAGCCAAGCTCACATCGCTTGGGCCAAAAGTAAAGGCGCCACTGTTTTTACTTTAGACGACGTGAACAATCATGGTCTAAAACAAACTCTGGGGAATTTTCTCAAAGGCAAAGAACAAAAGAAACTTTTCCTGAGTATTGATATTGATGCTTTCACTTCGAATGAAGCTCCCGGCTGCAGTCAATCGTGGACCACAGGCTTACACACAAAAGAGTTTTTACAGACTCTTGAGTGGCTTATCCAAAACTTCGATGTTCGTGGCATGGGCCTCTATGAGGTTTCGCCATCCCTGGACTCAGACAACCGCACAAGCAAGCTGGCGGCACTCCTCATACACAATTTCATCTTCAGTACTTTAAAAAAGGCATAACTATGAAACGTGGCTTTGGTAGCGACAACCACTCGGGAGTTCATCCCGAAATATTGGCCTCCATATTGGCAGCCAATCAAGAGCACGCTCCTTCATACGGGACTGACGAGTGGACAGAAAAAGCGATCGAAGAGTTTCAAAAAAGATTCGGACCACAAGCCCAAGTTTTTTTTGTTTTTAATGGCACTGCTGCCAACGTCACAGCTCTGCGAGCCATCACTCGTCCCTACCAAGCAGTTCTTTGCGCAGACGTGGCCCATATCAATGTTGACGAATGTGGCGCACCAGAATTTTTAGCAGGATGCAAAATCCAAAGCGTTCCTTCTTTGAATGGCAAGCTCAGCATTACGGAGTTGGAAAAAGCTTTTATTCGCCGCGGGGACCAACACTTTTCACAAGCTCAGGTTCTCAGCATCACTCAACCCACGGAGCTGGGTACGACCTACACTCTTGCCGAGTTGCAGACCTTGATCGAATGGGCGAAAAGTAAAAAACTTTACGTGCATATAGATGGGGCTCGCTTGGCCAATGCCGTTCAATACCTAAAAACGGACTTCAAAACGATGACCACGGATTTAGGCGTAGATGTGGTTTCTTTTGGCGGCACAAAAAATGGCCTCATGATGGGTGAGGCTGTGATTTTTTTAAACAAAGATTTAGCCAAAGACTTCAAATACATTCGCAAACAAAGCACTCAGTTGCCCTCTAAATCTCGCTTTATCGCCTGTCAGTTTCACACCTATTTACAAAATGATTTGTGGAAAAAAATATCTGCTCATTCTTACGAGATGGCGATGTATCTCTACGAATCTGTTCGCAACATCCCAGGCGTTGAGGTGCGAGAAGTCCCACAAAGCAATGCTGTTTTCGCGAAAATACCAAGTACCTGGGTTAAAAAACTCAGGGCTCATTATTTTTTCTACGTTTGGGATGAAGCTACTTTTGAATGCCGATGGATGACCTCCTGGGATACGCAAAAAGAAGATATAGATGGCTTTACAAAACTCTTAAAGGAACTTGCACTATGAAATACGCTCCAGTCCATTATCATGATTACTTAGGTCTAACACCTATTCTAAAGGCGCAGAATCCCAAAAGTGTTGAGCACGGAAAACCAGCGCATGATGAGATGCTTTTCATCATCGTCCATCAAACCTATGAGTTGTGGTTTAAGCAGATTATTTTTGAATTAGATTCCGCCTTAAAAACTTTCCAACAGAATCACATTGAAGAAGCTGATATGGGAAAAGTCAGCTCGCGGCTAGAAAGAATTGTCGCTATTATCAAACAGATCACCGGACAAATTGATGTTCTTGAAACCATGACTCCGTTGGACTTCTTGGACTTTAGAGACATGCTGTACCCCGCTTCAGGTTTTCAAAGCTACCAATGGCGCTTGATTGAAACAAAATTAGGTCTACGCACAGAAGATCGCTTGGCTTACAATCAATCTCCATTTCATAAATCTTTGACTGAAGAGCAACAAAAAGAAATTCTGCAAATCATGCAAGAGCCTTCGTTGTTTGACTCAGTTTCAAGCTGGCTCGAAAGAACTCCCTTCTTGCAAGGTGAGAACTTTAATTTTTGGGATTCTTATAAAAAAGCTGTGAATGACATGTTCCAGGATGACATCAACACAGTGGAAAAGAATCCGAACCTGTCTGCTGAAATCAAAGAAAAAAACATTGCGGGCCTAAAGCAAGCACTCAAAAACTTTGACGTCCTTTTCGATGAACAAGCCTTCGAAAAAATGCGTCAAGAAGGACAGTTCCGTTTAAGTTACCAAGCCATCCACGCGGCTCTTTTAATTCAACTGTACCGAGATCAACCGGCTTTACAGATTCCATATAGAATTATCAGAGCTCTTTTAGATATCGACGAGAGCATGACCACTTGGCGCTACCGTCACGCTTTGATGGCAATGCGTATGTTGGGACAAAAAATCGGCACAGGTGGTTCCAGCGGACATAAATATCTAGCGGATGCGACAGCCAAACACAAAATTTTTGGCGACTTCTTCAACCTGACAACTTTCTTTATTCCGCGTTCTCAGGTGCCAGAATTACCAAAATCCATCACTGACAAAATGGGTTTTCGCTATTAGAAGCGGCCTCACTTTGCAGTGTCAAAATCACAGGATTACTCCCTGATGCGCAGATCGCGCATCAGGCGCTCTGCGACCTCTTGCAAAGCAAAACCATAATCCCCGAGATCTTTAACGACAGTCTGCGCGTACTGTTTGGACGGTTCCACAAACTCATTGTGCATCGGACGTACCTGCAATTCAAATTGCCGTCGAACGCCTTCTGGGGTGCGACCACGTTCAACCACATCGCGATTCAAGCGACGTTCAAAACGCAGATGTTCTGGAGTATCAAAAAAAATCGTCTCATCGCATTGTGATCGCACTTCAGAAGAATGCAGAATGAGGATTCCGTCGACGATAATGACTTTTTTCGGGCTACCCAAAAGGGTTTCTTTTTTTCGTGAATGAGTCACAAAATCATAAATCGGAATCTCGACTGTTTTGCCAGATTTAAGTGTTTTTAAGCCGTCCGCCAATAAACAAAAATCCAGACTGCTGGGATGATCAAAATTCACGGCCCCACCGTCTCCATCGAATTTTGCCGACTGATCGATATAGTAATTGTCCTGATAAAGAATGGCACAGTGATCGTCGCCCAGCATTTGTTGCAACTCTTTAGAAAAATATGTTTTCCCAGAACCGCTGCCGCCAGCGACACCAATAATATATGGTCTTTGCATAGTACCTACTTCTTTTGATCCTCGTGGCCTCTGGCTTTGCCGAGGCAAAGGCCGCTGCCCATTTTCAACATTCAAGCTATAAACACAATAGTGAGCTTTCAGTGTTGAACTTTTTCCAAGCGACTGTCTGTTTCCTAATCACCGTGGTCTCGTCGTACAATTGCCAGCCATTCCTGTAAAAATCACAGGACCGAGCGAGCTCAACCCCTTTTAAACCAGAATCAGGGCGGCATGGATCTTGTTATAGTTCCGGGCAACGGAGTTTTATATGAAAACAGTTTTTTCATTTTTCGCGACGATTTTATTCTCAGCAAACGGATTTTCTCAATCCTCAGCAGAGGTCACTTGCAGAGCCAGAGCAAAAGAAATGGCAGTGCAAACTTACGCCACTTGCATCACTGAGGAGCGAACAAGCAAAGTCGAAGAAATTCGTAAAAGCTACCAAAAGGAATTGGCAGATTTAAAAGCCAAGTACGATGCAGAGCTGAAGAAAATGGCTGGCTCCAAGGCATTGCCTAAAGCCGCTCCGGCCCAGGCACCAAAGCCGGTTAAAGGCGTAGCGCAGACTCTACCCAAGAAAACACCCAGCAACACAGACCCAGCCCCCGTCCAAAACGTCTCAGAAGGGACCAAAGTCGTGACGGTCAATATGTCTGAAGCACCTGAAACGGCTGAAGGCTTCGAAGAGGACTCATCAGAAGCCGGCCAGCCTGAAATGATCGAGATGCCCGTCGAGTAGTTGGGTTGTTCTCGTTGATTTTCCTCCCAGTCGGGTCTAAAAAGTGTAGACTTAAATAAAACTGGGAGGAGCCACATGGGCGGACTGAGCCTAACTCATATACTTATCATCGCACTTCTTGCACTGATTTTCTTCGGACCGAGCCGCTTGCCAAGCTTGGGTCAGAGTTTAGGCAAAGCCATTCGGGGATTTAAACAAGGCCTCAATGAAATTGAAGTGGATCCCAAAGACATCCAGGACACTCCTCAACAAGTCCAACACCAAAACAAAACAGAACAGCAATCACAAAAACAAAGCGAAACTCGCCGTTCTTAGATTTTAACGAGTGACTGCAACAAATAAGGCTGAGCAAGTAACTTTGCTTGGCCTTATTTATTTTTGCACAATAGAATCAGTAATGATGCTGACGGCACCGGCAGCAAGAAAGCGCGTGGCTTTTCCAGGATCATTCACCGTCCAAAGTGCCACAGGAACACCTCTTTGTTGCCACACACGCAAGTCCTCTTCACTGATATAGTGATGATCCAAATGCAAAGCATGGACGCCAATATAGGGCGCCAGCCACAAGCCCCGTAAATAAAAATAATTTCCCGGCTCTATTTCTTCACTTGCCAACAAAGCCCGTGGAACTTGAGGCAACAAACGACTGAGGCGCCAGATACAAAGCGGACTGAAGCTTGAAAATAAAACTCGCTGCTCTGCTTGGTGTTTTTTTACAAGCAAGGCGACCTGACTTTCCAGAGTTCCCTTCCAAAAAAACGAGGCTTTCAGTTCGATATTCAAAAAAGGAGGCACTTCTTTTGATGCAAGCACTTCTTCGAGTGTGGGGGCATCAACCCACTCTTTGAGCTCCTGTGCTGAACAGTCAGCAACTGCTCTATTTCTTTTACCCAGCCGCTTCAGATCCGAATCATGAAAAACCACAGGAACTAAATCCTTGGAAAGACAAACGTCCATTTCTACCATTTGGAATCCTTGCTCTGCTGCTGCGAGGAAGGACTTCATAGTGTTTTCTTGCTGCCCGGAAACCCAATAACCTCGATGCGCCTGATACGTCGGCAGCCGCAGAGCTCCTGAAGGCCAAGGCAAAGCTTTCCATGTTTTATGGCGATAGAGCAAAGCGAAGACGAGAAATGAAAGGACTAAAAGAGTTGCAAACACTAACGCCTCAAACTCTTAGAATTTAAATTATCTTCAACAAAAATAGGAGTCTTTCGATCTCCTTGGATCAACCACTTGCGATGCAGTTTTCCATCTCGACTGTGCACGGTCCCTTTTAACAATCCTTGTTCATCCCATGAGCCGTCCGTCACAAAACGACCCGTTTTACCAATGTGAGCTTGCACGTTTTTCCAGGAAAATGAATTAAGATGCTGAGTCGTCAATACGCCTGTCAGTGAATCCATCCGCAGTGGTTCTTTCGAATTGAGCCAAGAATCTATCGAGACTTGTTTCAAAACTTCATACCCTGGGGACGTAGGCATCACCGACATTGATTTCACTTGCGCATTCATCACTACATTTTGACTATGCCAATCTAAGGTGGCCCGAGTTTTACCGAAGCTCATCCCCTCGATATCCAAGCCATCCAAACGAAGCAATCCCTTCAACGCACTCAACTTTCCGTCAGTGAGGTCGGCACTCAAATCCAAATTCAAAGCCCCGATCTCCCCGCCTCCTGTCATCAGCTTCTGGACGGTCGGCGAAAGCTCCAACTCATCCACTCGAGTTTTGATCTTTACTTTTTTAAAATCGCGATCAGCAGAAAACTGCAGATCTCCTAGAAACAGACCATCCTTCGGTTCCACTCGATTCAAAGAAAACGTCCATTGATTTCCGAGCAACGAAATATCACCAACGGCTCGGTCAATGACCTGAAGTTCTCTTCGTCCTTTATTGGAGAAAACAAACTCCAAACCACGATGCTCACCCGTCAGTTTCATTTTTTGTTCCGAATGAACTTCAGCTCGGCCAGTGAAATAACCCAAATGCCCTAGCATTGTGGAACTTTTCTGTTGATTCAACAAAAACAACAAGCGCTCGACATCCAATTTTCCGATATCCACAATAATAGGAGAATATGTAAACGGCTCTAGGGATTGAATTTTAATAGTATCAACTCGCAAATCCCCGACGTCACCCTCGAGTCTGAGGTCACGTACTTCCACAGGAGACGTACGAATCTTATCGATCGGCGCAACCAGACGCGCTTTCGAAGAAATCCAAGCTTGGCGGCCATTCAGCTTCTGCGAAGCCAAATCATACTTTTTCAAAAGTCCCAGTATCTGACTTAACGGGATGTGCTTCAAATCGGCTTCGACAGATAACACCCTCTCATCAAATGTGTAGCCAGCGATCAAACTGTAATGTCCTTCACGCCAATTACCAAAAAAATGCGACTGAATTTTAACTTGCGGTGACTCTTGGTATTGGACAAATAAATTTGCATGAGACAGATAATCCCCCACTGATTGATCTTTCAATAAGTGAGTTTTCGCTCTGACTTCGATCACCTTCGGATCAAACGACTTCACATTCACAGAAAACTGCATCAACTCCGAAGAAAATTGTGGGTATTTTTCAGTCACGATTTTAAATTCATTGATCGATAACGAACGCAGGTCATTCTGATATTTCCCTTCCTTGACCGAAGGGGACAAACGAACAACGGGCCCAGCCGGCTTCACTGACGAAACGTCGGCAGACGGTGCGCAGTTGGAAACAACTTCACGAATTCTCAACTGAACTTTATTAGCTTTCAGGTGTTTGACAGGGGGCCCACCACTGAGCAGACTCCAAAATGAAAGAGGGAGTGTTAATTCATCCACTTCCAACACAGGAGCGCCCCAACATTTCTGTTCGGACTCCATTCTGACACCAGAAATCACCACTGCTAAACGAGGCAATATACCATCGCTGAAACTGACGTTTGCAGAACGAAATTGAACTTTGACATCTTTATGAATGTGACTGGCCGCTTTTTCAATGTTTGCCGAAACTCGCTGCGGAGAAAAATATCCCTTCAACGAATAACCACAAAAAATAGATATAAGAAGACCAGTAAACAAAACAGCCAAACCCGGCTGTTCTGCAATTAAATGACGATCTGAAGAAGAGGGCTTATTTCGATGCGAGTCCATGGCTTATTCTCACAGGGAACACCATGGACCGACAATGTCTTTTTAAGAAATTACTTATATTCGAAAGAGATAACTTCGAACTCTTTATCACCTTTAGGGCTTTGTACGGTCGCAGTGTCACCCGCTTTTTTTCCGATCAAAGCACGAGCTAAAGGAGAAAGGATGGAAATCATCCCTTTTTTAACATCAGCTTCGTCCACGCCGACGATTTGATAAGAGAAATTTTCTTCGGTCTCTGTATCAACGATTTGTACAAATGCGCCAAAAACAATACGATCTGATTTGATTTGCGCTGTATCGACAACCTCTGCCCCCGCCAATTTGCCTTGAATTTCAGCAATACGGCCTTCGATCATACCCTGACGCTCTTTAGCAGCTTCATACTCAGCATTTTCAGAAATATCCCCCTGCGCCCGAGCTTCCTCGATCGCAAGAATGACAGAGGGGCGCTCTTCCAACAAAAGCTTTTTAAGCTCTGCCTCAAGCATAGCTTTCCCGCGAATAGTCATGGGTAGTTTGTCGGATGTAGGATTGGTCATTTCTGCTCCATTGTTAGAAGGACACATCTTGTACAACTTTATCTGCAACTTATCAACGCAAGACAACGCTATGCATTAGCCTGCTCTCTCTTTTTCTTCTAACCTTTTCATCTCCTCACCGCTACCATCGTTATATGGGTGATAATAGAAAAAAGGTTGAGATTATTTGCCGGTGTAACAACGTCAGCCGAGAAACTATTGAAAACGCGATCCGAGACGGCGCGAAAACTCTCAACGAAATTTTTGATGCCACTTCAGCAGGCGTTGGCCCCTGTGGAGGCTCCTGCCGCCGAGTTATTGGCCCCCTTCTTGAGTATTATCTCAAAAATGGAGAATTTCCTGAACCGCGAAAAAAATAGAAACTCTAGGACGCTGATTTTTTACCTAAACGGTAATCGATGATCTTTTGTGTTTCTGGTCGGCACGTACCACAAGCCGTTCCTGCGGAGGTTTGTCTTGTGACAACTTCTGTCGTGTGGGCCCCAGCAATCACGGCCTGATCCACCGTGTGTGCTGAAACAGAACGACAATGACAAAGCTCTGCATGAGGGTAAGGAAATGCCCATTCTCCGCGCAACTTCAAAATCATTTCACGCAATAAGATACTCGAATGATCCTGTCCCTCTGGCAAAGGCCACTTCGTGATATCAATTCCAAAATTTCGTCGCATTCTTTGCATCATTTCCATAAACTCTGAACATCCCAACAAAGAGACTTTCTTAAGACGCCCCTCTTCGCTTTCAACTTCAATGTAATCTCGACCTTCGAGCTCGACCCGTAATTTCATAATAAAGTTGATTGTATTTCAGAGACAGCTCAAGACCAAGGCCAGGAGTTGTTTTTCACTAAGAACAGGTCTAGGAGGTATTCTTACAGGCAGTCCAGTTCAACATTATGAAGTTCTCTCCACCAGTAAAATGGCGTCTTTTTGCTCCAACATGGCTTGGATGCGCACTCGCCACTGCTGCTGGAAAGACCAGGAAGCATCAGATTCAAAGTTCAACTTACTTGAATCGATTGTAATCAAAACTGAAGCGCCATTGTCGATCCGTGTGAAACGAAAACTTCCCAAAGGGACATCTTCAACTCCAAATCGCAACAAATTACGACGCACAAAGTGTCGCCCCTGAAGACCGCCAAAACCCGTCTCCGCCCATGCACCGGTAATAAAACCAAACACATTGGCCGTAGGACCTGTGGGGCCTTCATTCGCTTGCCGAGGAATATCAATACGCAACAGCCCGCGCACGCAGACATTGGTTTCAGGAAATAATTCCTCGATTGCTTTTTGCGAGATCAAAAAAGCACCCACCATAGAAGGACAGGCGTGTCCGGCAAAGCGAACCGTATCGAGCAATGAAAGTTTAAATTCTTTTTCCGGCTGTTCTCCTAAAAGAAAGTCTGAAAACGGTTCATAAATTGAGATCACATATTGAGTCATGTCCATCTTAATGCTCCTTCCCGTCTACACGGGGATACCACATGAATGGAATTATGCGAATCCCAATCACAGCAAAACAAAGTGCCCAAGAAATACCTGCAAGTACAACCCAATTAAGATAGTTTTGTGGTAATACCTGAGGCATAACCAGTCGAAAAACCGCTGCTAGCGCCATGAAGGCGATCCCGATCCTGTCCGACAAGGTGAACTGTAACTTACGCCCCGTGTGCCCTTGAGCAATACGAATGAACATCGCAGGAATCACTATCCCCATACATATGAAAGTGAACGTGTGCAACGAAAGCGTCCCCACAACAGGCAACTTATTCAGAATACGAAATGCTTCAAAAATAAAATGCACGGTAAGTCCAAAATAACCGGCATAACTCAGGCCGATCGCAAAGGTGCTGAAACCTTTCAGTGGTCTCCAGAAAAGCAAACGAAGCCCCAACAGCCCCCCTGCTATTAACAAAACAACGGAAGCCATCACGGGAGAAAGAAAACTAGCAAAGACGGACAGTAAAATAAAAAATTTCACTGAATAATCTAAATAGGGATTACGCAGAACTTCGACGTTCATCGAATTTTTCATGAACTGCGTTATGGTTCTTTCGAACATCACAGCAAAGGCCAAACGAAAAAGACCAAGGACCATCATCCAACCGTGAATATAGAGTTCTGAATTTAAAATCATGAGCTTTGCAGAAATAAAAAGAGGTAAAGCCACTATGAAAAAATAATTATCTTTAAAGGTGTCCTGTTTACGATAATAAATCAGCGTCCATAATATGTAGGTCGACACATACAATATAAAAGCATTCACCGCAAAAAAACGAAGCCCTATCGGAATTTCTGCGTAATATAAAACAGCCACCCGCTCGAAGATCCAGAGTAAAACCGCCACCAACAAAGGGGCCCCATGCAGACCTCGGATTTTGACCCAATTCTTACTAGCCGTTAGCAGAAAGCCGCCAAGGACAGCCCAACCAAAACCGAAAAACATTTCATGGGCATGCCACTGCAAAAGCGTGAGCCCAGGAACACTAAACCCCATTTGGCCTGAAAAACTAAGAGCCCAGGTCAGCGGCAGCAAAATACCTGCTATGATGGCTAAAGTGAAAAAAGGCCGAAATCCTGCTAAGAAAACGGCATGCCCTGTGATCCGCCTTAGAAAATGCTGCGATTGATTCATATTGCTCACCTTTTTCGACTCAACCAACAAAAGCGTCGGCGAGTCCATGCGTCAAGTGGTTGTTTCCTTATTTTTTGATAACAATCTAGATCTTGCCCAATTGCACAGGGAAAGTCAGAATATTTCTTATGCAGACGCAACTCGTTCACCAAATTCCTATATTTGAAGACAATTATGTTTTCGTTTTGGTCAATGATGTGACTAAAACGGCACTCGTTGTTGACCCAGGCGAGTCAACTTCAATCATGCGTTACATAGACGAGGAAAAACTGTCCTTAAAAGGGATTCTACTGACTCATCATCATCACGATCATATCGGCGGTGCCCAAGACTTACAAAATGATTTGGGAGCCCCTGTCTACGCTCCTTTGAAAAATAAAAATCAAATTCCCTTTGCCGATCACTATCTTACTGAAGGTGAAAAATTAGAAATAGATAGCTTTCATTTTCAAATCATAGAGCTACCAGGTCACACCCTAGGTCATATCGCTTACTGGGAAAAAAATAAAAACTGGCTCTTTTCCGGTGATGTATTATTTGGTTTAGGCTGCGGACGCCTATTCGAAGGCACCTATTCACAGGCTTATACTAGCCTGCAAAGAATTAAAAATCTTCCGCCAGAAACACTCATCTATTGCACGCACGAATACACGGAGACCAATCTTCAATTCTGCCACAGACTCAGTCGCATGGATGACTCTCCGATCACTGGCGACGATGAAAATCTAGAACTTTACGCCAACGAACTACGTAACAAGCGCAGCTTGAACCTAGCAAGTGTTCCCTTGAAGCTTTCGATCGAAAGCAAAGTGAATCCATTTTTGCTAGCGAAGGACGTTTCTCAGTTCACTTATCTGCGTGAACTGAGAAATAAAATGTAACATCAACCTTTTCTTGGAACATCCATTGTTGAGATAAACTTGCGACGATAAGCAAAGATTCGACCGATTTCTGATCTAACGAACTTACCCGCCACGAGCCATCCCAAGTATCCCATCGGGGCGCGGTAACGCACGCGATCCACCATCAATGTCCCACCACAAAAGGCATGAAACTCATGTGTGTGATGCCACAGCTTGTAGGGCCCACTCAACTGGTTGTCGACAAACTTAAACGGAGGCTGCCACTCGTCGATTTCCGTTTTCCATTTCACGGGTACACCGTGAATTTTTAAGGTGTAATCAATCAAAGTCCCTTGATGAATATCCGAAGAAGAGACTTTTTCTATATGAAAGTTCAACGTTGGCGGTGTGATGCGCTCTAAATTAAGCGGATCTTGAAAGAACGGAAATACTTTTTCCGGTGGCATTGGAATGAACTGTTCTGAGTAGAACACATCCTCACCCGCTTTGAAGTGAGCACACAGCTCTGCTAGTGTCTGATCAATGTCTGTGTACTTAAATTCATACCCCAAAGTCTGAGCTTTCACAGCAGATCCTCGTAAAGAAGACGTCACTACTTGAGAGCCTTCCCCCAGAACCAGCTTCAAAGCCACCAGTGGAGTGCTCGGCCCCATGTGTGTTCCTAGAGCTCTTGCCAAACTTTTCGAGAAATCGCGATTTGTCACTGGATTGGGTGCGACCCCGTTCACTGCTCCTGTCACTTCAGAATTTTCCAAAGCAAACACGAACAGGCCCACAATATCATGCAAATGAATCCAGCTAGTCCACTGCTCCCCGGAACCCAAGGGACCACCTACACCAACGCGGAATGGGAAAACCATTTCCTCAAGAGCCCCGCCCTGGCTAGATAAAACCACACCCGTGCGAATACAAACTTTGCGCCCCGGCGCTTTAGCAGCTTCCGCTTCCCAATCCAAACACACTTTAGCTAAAAAATCGGTTCCCGCCCCATCTTGCTCTGTCGCTGTCTCAGCCCCGCGATCTCCGTAAAAGCCAATCGCAGAACCAGAGATGAAACTCTTCAAGGTGGCTGGCAAGCTCGCAACTAAGTTGCGCGTGCCCATAACTCGTGAATTGTAAATTTGATCTTTTTTATCTTTAGTCCAACGGCCGCCGACGACGGGCTCACCCATCAAATTGATAACCGCTTCGACGGACTTCAATCTCTCGTCTTGCAGGGGTTCTTTGTTTAAATCACCAACGATAATCTCGCAGGGAAATGGCAAGTGCTCTCGTGCTTTTGCCAGACTTCGGCTGACGACCAAAATCTCGTGGCCTTTTGCTGCTAAGGCTTTTCCTACTTCGCGTCCTATAAGACCTGTCGAGCCTGTTATTAAAATTTTCATAAGTATCCCCTATTTTTTTAAAACTTTTGTAAATTCATGCAAACAACGTCCTCGCGCCTCTACGTGGTCAATCATCGGAGAGGGATAACGAAGCGTTTTCCATTCTGGCACCCATTTGTTGATGTAGTTATTGTCTTCATCAAATTTTTCCGCCTGGGTTTCAGGATTGAATATACGGAAATAAGGAGCGGCATCACAACCTGATCCCGCTGCCCATTGCCAATTTCCATTGTTGGCTGAAAGATCATAGTCCAACAACTTTTTAGCAAAGTAACGTTCTCCTTCGCGCCAGTGTATTAACAAGTGTTTACACAAAAAGCTGGCCGTCACCATGCGCACTCGATTGTGCATGTATCCAGTCGCATTCAATTCTCTCATCCCAGCATCAACTAGGGGATACCCCGTGTTCCCCTCCATCCACCTTTGTAAATCTGCAGGTGAATTGCGCCAGGCAATTTTATCGTATTCTGGACGGAAACTTTGTTTTTCCACATGGGGGAAATGCCACAAAATCTGCATGAAGAAGTCACGCCAAATCAGTTCACTCAACCAAACATCCGAATAGCGTAAACCCTCGCGCGCCAATTCACGCACACTGACGGTGCCAAAGCGCAAATGCAATCCCAAGTGAGTTGTCCCGTGCTCAAGCGCAGGAAAGTCCCTTGTTTGCGCGTAGGTTTTTAATATCTCGGTCGAAACATCTATAGATGGCAGCTCCAAAGAGGACTTGGTAAACCCAATATCTTCAAGCGACATCATGGGCTCGGGCTTCACTACTTTCGCGAAGGAGCTTTCATAAAGATCGTTAGGATAAGAGCGAAGATAGAACTCATTGAGTTTACTAAGAACCTTTTTCTTATACGGTGTGTAGACCGTGTAGGGCTTCCCCGCATCCGTCAAGATCTCGTCTTTTTCAAAAAGTGTCTGGTCTTTGAATGTTTTAAACTCAACCCCAACACTTTTTGCCCATTTTGCCACAGCCTCATCGCGCGCCCGAGCGCCCGGCTCATAGTCGTGGTTGGTATATATAGCTTCGATCTGAAAATCTTTAGCCAGCTGCTTGAAAGTTTCCAGTGGAGCACCATGACGTACCAAAAGATCGCTCTGTTTCTTCTGCAAAGTCTGTTTCATTTGCTCAAGAGTCTGATGAATAAACGTCACCCGAGCATCCTGAGCATCGTCTAATTTACTCAAGATATCTGTATCAAAAATAAAAACTGGCAAAACATGATCTCGTTCCTTAAGCGCGTGGAACAGCCCTGCATTGTCATTAAGCCTCAAATCCCGTCGAAACCAAAATAGTGTCACTTTTTTCATATAAAATAGTTTAACATTTCTTAAACTTAAGGTAAATTAAGATTATATGGATGAAAAAAAATCTGCAAACCGGCAAGCAAAAAGTCTCGAGCGCATTAAATCCTCAGTCCTTTCAAGGAGTTTGTCTATTGCCAAACTCACGATCCAAGCTGGCGCATCTATGGCTCAGCACGGCGTCACCTCGGCTTTAAAAGGAAAAGAAGCCAAAGATGAAAATTGGAAACGCCTTCTACAAAGCCAGGCGTCGATTATCAGTAATGAGCTCGGTGAACTCAAAGGAAGTCTCATGAAAGCAGGTCAAATGCTCTCCATGTATGGAGAGCATTTCTTGCCACCGGAAGCCAATGAGCTTCTGAGATCTCTGCAATCCGACTCCCCCCCTCTGTCTTGGCAGGCGATTGAGCCCACTCTAAAAAAATACTTGCCGCAGGAAAAATTGGATCTGCTAGAGATTGAAAAAGAATCCTTTGCCTCAGCTTCCATGGGGCAAGTGCATCGAGCTCGAATCAAGTCCACAGGACAAACGATTGCTCTGAAAATACAATATCCGAATGTCGATAAGGCTATCGATAGCGACTTGCGTGCGATTAAAACTCTTTTGGGTGCACTGAAGCTCCTGCCGAAAGATATCAATCTCGATCCTGTCTTCACAGAAGTGCGCGAGATGTTAATTCAAGAGACTAATTACGAGATGGAAGCCCAACTGACGGAGGATTTCCACGCACGCTTAGCTGGGGACTCTCGCTATATCGTACCGCAAGTTCTGCGTGAATTTTCAGGTCCAAAAATTTTAGCCACCACTTTTGAGCGGGGCCTACGCGTGGATGATTCTTTGATACAAAGTCTTCCACAAGAACGACGCAATCGTCTGGCTATGAACTTCTTGGATCTCTATTTTCGAGAGATCTTCGAATGGGGTGTTGTGCAGACAGACCCTCATGCCGGAAACTATCGCATCCGTATCAGTCCAGACGGACACGATCAATTGATTTTGCTGGATTTTGGCGCGACAAGAGCCTACGAGAAAGTCTTTCTTCATGCATACCAACGCATGTTGAAGGGATCTTTACTCAATGACCGCGAACTGTTCTATGCGGCCACAACGGAGCTTAAATTCATCGAAGAAAGTGATGATCCAGAACTTAAGAGAGTCTTCGAAGAGTTTTGTATGGAAACAGTAGAGCCGTTTATTGCTTACGAAGACCCTCGTAACAATCGCCAGCAGATTGCTTCTGACGGAACTTACGATTGGAAAAACACGGATTTGCCGCAGAGACTGTCGAAAAAGATCTTTGAAATTGTAAGAAAGCATGCTTGGCGCACCCCGCCTCGAGAAATGCTATTCTTAGATAGAAAAACTGGCGGAGTTTTCATATTCTTATCCGTACTACGGGCTAAAATCCGTGGGCGTGAGTTGATACTGAAATACACAGAAAAGGTTTAAGCCAATGTCGATGCGCTTTTTTGCCCTGATCCTACCGCTTTTTTTAATTTCACTAAATGCAGTGAGCGGAAAAGCGCAGGATCTCAACTTAAAGATCTTCCCTCGAGAGGCTTTAACAAAGGAACGCATCGCCAACACGGAGGACCTCAAGGGAAAAATTGTCATTATCGACTTCTGGGCTGCCTGGTGCGAGCCCTGCAAAGAAGCGCTTCCTCATTACAATAAGTTGTATCAGAAATACAAAGATCAAGGAGTGGTCTTTATTGGTATCAACGAGGATGATGATGACAAGTTAAGGGACGCTTATTTAAAAAACAATCCCATCACTTTTCCGATGTACTCAGATCCGGGACAAAAACTTGCTAAAGAATACAAAGTCCAGGCCATTCCCACTTTGTTTATTTTCGATAGAAATCAAAAACAAGTGAGTATGTTCAGAGGTTTTACCGACAACAAACTCAAGCAGTTGGAAAAGAAGATACAAGACCTTCTAAAGAAGTAATCTTTTTTTAAGTGTGCGTAGGATCCTCACACACGGAACCTGACAGTTCCGTTTCAAGAGTTGTTTCCACAATTCCAAACTCTTTGACGATTTTTTTTGCTTTTATCTTCACGGCTTCCATATCACCGACAGTAGCCGTCGCAACAAGCACCAGATGACCCGTGTATATATGACTTTGTCCATCCAAAGACCAAAGATGCCCATGATGAATGGACTCAACAAGTGGAATCTTAGCAAGAGCCGTCTCAACTTCTGAAACATCCACATTAACCGGGGATGCCATTAAAAAAACTTGAAGGGCTTCGCGCAAATTGCGAAACACATTATACATAATCCACAATGCCAGTGCGATGGCCATTGCCGCATCCAAGCGAGGAACATCGAAGAACTTCATAGTGATCGCACCGACCAAAACCATGGCCCAACCCATGACGTCTTCGATCATATGCCACATCAACATTTTCTCATTCAAAGATTCACCCTTTGAGACACGAAATGCGGCATAACCATTCACCGCAAGCCCCAAAAGCGCCAAAAGAATCATCCCATCAGCATGAGGTTGCTGAGGATTCAGCAACCGAGGCACAGCCTCTACAAAAATAAACACCGAACCAATAATCAAAATAAGTCCAGTGATGACCGCCCCTAAAGTGGAAAAACGCCGATAGCCGTAGGAAAATTGTCCATCACTTTTCTTATGTGATACTTTTTCCAATACAATGGCTAAACCCACAGCAAGGGCATCACCAAAATCGTGGAGCGCATCACTCATAATCGCAACACTGTTAGTCAGAAATCCACCGACCAGCTCGATACAAGCAAAAATCAAATTCAAGGCAAAAGCCCACTGCATGCGCCCCAAGGCAGCTCCATGAGAATGATGATGATGGTGGCCGTGGGAATGGGAGTGGTGGTGATGATGCGAGTGTTGTTTTTCAGACATGACACATTTAAATCTTTTTCAATTGAAGATGTCAATGGGGTCTGATAAGCCGAACCCACTATGACAAGATCTCAATTTCAAAAATTCGCACTGTATCTTCTCCTTTACACAGTTCTCGTCATTCTTTGGGGAGCCTGGGTTCGCATTTCTCACTCTGGCGACGGTTGCGGCGACACTTGGCCTCTTTGTCACGGACAATTGATTCCTGAAGCCGAGCGGGGGAAAACTTGGGTTGAGTATGGTCACCGTTTGATGTCGGGGATTTACGGCCTTATTGTGATTTATTTCTGGTGGGTTGCCCGCAAGATTTTTGCAAAAGGAACCTTCGCTCGAAAAGCCGCATTTGCGACTCTTTTCTTCACGATCACTGAAGCCCTTTTAGGTGCAAAGCTCGTTCTATTTCAACTGGTCACCACCAACGACACTCCGTACAGAGCCTTCGTTATGGCCCTCCATCAACTAAACTCTTTCATGCTGACCGGCGCTGTAGCGCTCGCATTTGCTGCCGCCTTGACGAACGAAGAACAAAAAAATCCGAGCGTTATTTCTAAAAAATACTTCGCCATTCCATGGTTGATTGTCTTTATCGGCATCACAGGCGCCTGGGCTTCACTCTCAAATTCTCTATTCCCGACGGACAATCTATGGGAAGGCCTGGTAGCTGACTTTTCGAATTCTAGTCACTTCCTGATTCGCTTACGCGTTCTGCACCCAATATTGGCTTTACTTGGCGGCGGAAGCTTGGCCTTATTTTTCTGGATCAAAGCTCAAACCGCAGAAAATCATCACGCTCAAAAAAGCTCCCTGCAACTCTTCGCCGTCATCACCGGAGCCCTCATATTCGGCATAGCCACACTCCTACTACACGCCCCCGTCTGGATGAAAATCGCCCATCTAGCAATAGCCCACACCGTCTGGGTCCTCCTGCTACAATGGATCTATTTCTCAAAGACCCCAAAGAAACAATAAACCAACTCTCTCCAAAATATACCGGCTTCATCGAATCTAGCGGAATCAAAGGCCGACCAAGGCCGGTCAAAAAGCCCCAGATGCAAGGCGGAGGGTTTCCTCCGCAGCGCAGGCGTGCTCCAAGCACGTCGGAGCGAAGGAGGGAACCCGACAACGCCGCAGATGGGGCTTTTTCACCGGCCGCCGTTAGGAGGTGAGTTCGCTGGACTCCATCAACCGATATAAAAATTGAACTTTTTCATTGATATCATTCAACTCAAGAATGATGTGCTGCATGTCGTAGTCGCGTATCAGATAAGTTGCAAAACTACCAACAACTTGTTCTGGCGTAGTGATGTTTCGTAAAAACATGTCTCGTTGTCCCGGATCAGGGATATGAGTATGAATCCAACGCGAAAGACTGCGATGCAAGGAATTAAGCTGTATTGCATTTTCGGGGGCCAAATTGTTTTGCTCAACAACCACCTCTGCCTCGACAACGGCATAATCCGTGCCCGTATCCATCACCTTGCCTAAACGAACTTTTCCTTCACCTTGCAGGAACACCAACAAGGTGCCATTCAATCTTTCTTCGATGATTTGTGCATATCCGTAGCCAGCGACTTCTCGAACAAAAGGGACTGATTGACCAGGAACTAAAGGAGAAACTTTGGCCGTATCCTCAATAAAACCCACGGCGATTGGAGCCTTCGACTTGATCGCATCTTGAATCATAGCAAGGTATCGGGGTTCAAAAACATTCAAAGGTTTTGTCGTTCCTGGAAACAACGTCACATTCACCAGTGGAAAAAGAAATACTTCCATATGACCCAAACCTCTCAACTTGAGTCTTCAGTGTAAAGACTGTACAGTTTAAATGCTATGGAAAAGGTATCTTGGGATTCAAAAAATGTGATCTTTTTCGACGGAGTCTGCCATCTTTGCAACGGCTTCGTCGATGCTGTGATATCTCGAGACAAGAAACATCGCTTTCTTTTCGCGCCCCTACAAGGAAGGACTGCGGAACAACTTCTTTCGCTCGATGACCGGAAAAACTTAGAAACCGTCATTTATCGTGAAAAAAGCCAGACCTATTACCGATCCGCAGCAGTCCTGAAAATTCTCACAAATTTAGGGGGAGTTTATCAGGTCTTTTGGCTAGGTTGGATCATCCCTGGGTTTATTCGTGATGCCCTTTATAAGCTTATTGCTAAAAACAGATACGCTTGGTTTGGCCAGCGAGAACTCTGCCGTCTGCCAACTGCCGAAGAAAAAGACTACTTACTGCCTTGAATGAGCTCCGCAACAAAGGGTCGATCCGCCTCTGATAAACTTTCAATATCAATGTGCTCAGGCCGGATCCACTGAAAAGCATCATGTTCAGACAAAGTGAGATTTTCGGATAAAGGTGTCGCCCAATAGACTCGCAAACGAATTGTTTTTGTTGGATAGGCAAAATCTCTCTCTCCAACCAGTACATTCACATGAATATCTATACCCAACTCTTCCTTGATCTCGCGAATCAAAGCCCGTTCTGGGGACTCCCCCGCCTCCACCTTCCCTCCAGGAAATTCCCAAGCTCCCGCACCACTTTGTTCTGGTCCTCGACGCACAATGAGAACACGTCCTGATGCTTCTGATATTTGCTGAATGACGGCAGCGACTACAAAAGTGGGTTGAGATGCATGAGCCAAATAAAACTCCTGACTTAGTGGGCCTGAACACAAAGAGGCCTTTTGTATTTTGCCCTATCTTGTTTTAAAGTAAATCATCATGTTTTCATATAAGCAGACTTTGTCACACTATAATCCTGCAAATGTTGTTATCTGGCTCACGATGGCGTTCCAAGCCGGAGCCATCAATACGGGTGGCTACCTGACTTGCCACCGCTTTGTCTCCCACGTGACGGGATTTGGGACTTTGGTGGGCGAAGAAGCCGCTATCGGAAATTATAAAAATGCTTTAGGTATGGCTGCCGTACCCGTTTTCTTTATTGCTGGAGCCATGCTCTCTGCATTTCTGGTTGATCGCCGAATTCAAAAAGGCAAAGCACCACTCTATCCTGTCGTCATGTTTCTCATTCTCACTTTGTCTGTTGCTGTCGCGATTTACGGAGAACGTGGAACCTTTGGAAAATTCGGCGGCCCCTTCATACCTAACGATCACTACCTTTTAGCTGCCTTGTGTTTAGCATGTGGACTGCTCAACGCCACAGTGACCTCCGCTTTCGGCGCCATCATTCGCACAACTCACTTAACCGGAATCACAACAGACCTCGCAATTGGCTTGGTTCGAGTTGTCACTCGCTCGCACAAAATTCAACCACGGCAAAACGAAGTCCGTGCAAACTGGATGAGGATAGGGCTCATTTCCTTTTTTATCTTGGGATCCTTCATCTCGGCCCTCTTTTACAGCCGTTTCCATTTTTGGGGCTTTCTTATTCCTGGACTCATTGCTACTATCTTATTCTTTTGGAGCCTCATTCACTTTAAAAAGCACTAAACGGACGTACAGACAATGATAGACACACACAATTCCTATTTCGTTATTCTCATCAGCGGTGTGGCACTTTTTCTTTATGGCATGGGTCTTTCTTCTTCGTCTCTTGAAAAGCTCATGGCGGGGAAAATCACCGGTCTTCTGAACAGACTTTCACAAAGCAAGTTCTTAGCCATTCTGACTGGAGTGGTTTTGACCACATTAATGCAAAGTTCCGGAGCAGTGACTTCCATGCTCGTAGGACTCGGCTCAGCCCGAGTTATTAACTTACGTCAGGTCATGGGCGTTATCATCGGAACGGCCATCGGGACCACATTGACGGTTCAATTCATTTCATTAGATTTAGCCAGTTATGCACTTCCAGTTTTTGCCATTGCTTTTGGCTTTTATTTTAAATCAAAAAAAACCGTCTTTAAAAATCTCTCTTTGGTTTTTATGGGCTTCGGTCTTTTGTTTCTTGGGCTTCGCCTGATTTCAGTATCAGCACATCACTTTGCCGAAAATCCTCTCCTGACAGACCTCTTTCAAAGCATGCGGGACAACCCCGCCTACTCTTTAATTATATCTATTGTTTTTTGCGCCTTTGTGCAAAGTAGTGCCATTACTATTGGTTTGGCTATGAGTTTAGCCACTGTTAATGCCATTACTTTTTATGATGCTATGCTCTGGGTTTACGGGGCGAATATTGGCACAACTTCCGTCGCTCTCATCGCAGCTGCTGGCTCAAACTACGTAGGCAGACAAGTGGCTTGGGCACACTTTTTTTACAAGACCATCAGCGTGGTGGTCTTCTATCCATTCACTCAAATATTTATCGATTTTCTACTGGGCTACGACACGAGCATCTCCCGTTCAATTGCGAATGCACACTTGATCTTTAATATTCTATCCGCTGTGATCTTCTTCCCTTTCATCAATAAGGGCGCGCAATTTATTGAAAAGATGTTCCCGAAAGCTGCGTCAGAAGAGTTTGGCACTCAGTTTGTGAATATGGAAAATTATCAAAGCTCGGCTTTGGCCATCTCTTATGCCAATCGTGAGATCATGAGAACTGCGGATATTGTTCTCGATATGACTCGAGATTCGATCAAGCTTTTTGAAACCAATGATCCTAAAGATTTCGACTCTATTAAAGAACGCGACAACAAAGTCGACTTCCTTTATCGCGAAACAAAAATGTTTCTTCTCGACCATGCCAATAAGTCCAACACAGTTGTTCACCAGAACGTTATGAACATGATTATGTTTCTAAGTGATGTTGAACGAGCGGCCGATGCCATCGACATTAACATTTTAGCTCTAGCTATCAAAAAGAATGCTTTGAAACTTGAGTTCTCAGAAGAAGGCTGGGCGGAAATCCGCAAAATGCATGAGCAGGTGATCAAGGTGGCCTCAATGGCAATCAACGCCTACCAGAACAAAGAACTTTGTGAAGAAGCCATTCAACTAAAACGAGACTTGGCAAAAACCGAAATCATGCTGCGTGAAAATCATATCAGTCGCTTAAATCGTGGCTTGAATACTTCGATCAATACCAGCTCCATTCATTTAGATCTGCTGAGTGAGTACCGTCGTATTGCAAGTCTTCTCTGCAATCATGCTTACAACCAGAGGAGTTAAAAATGGCACAATGGACTCCCATCGGCTTGCTGTTTCTTTCCAATATTTTTATGACCTTTGCATGGTATGGCCACCTCAAGTCGCATAAGGAATCCGCCCTTTGGGTCGCCATCTTAGTCAGCTGGGGTATTGCCTTTTTCGAATACGTTCTACAAGTGCCAGCCAATAGAATGGGTTACGGTCAATTTACTTTACCGCAACTAAAGATCATTCAAGAAGTAATCACGATGGTGGTCTTTGCGGGCTTTTCCGTTCTTTATATGAAACAGACTCTTAAGTTGGATTTTCTCTGGGCGGGATTGTGTCTTGTTGGAGCAGTTTACTTTATTTTTCGCAGTAATTAGAAATTCTATCGCTTTTATCTCAAATTAAGATAAGCTAAGAACATGAAGTTCATATACGTCCTGGAAGATGATGAACGTACTCAGAAGGATCTTTTTGATAATCTCAAAAATATCGATCCCAACCTTTGTATTCGTTTTTTCCAAAGTCTTGACCAATTTAATGAATGGCTGCGCTTAGCGATACAAACTGGACCTCGTTCTTTAGCTGTCGGCGGTCAACCCTTCAAAGATGATAAATCGGAGCCATTAGCCCCGTCAAGCACCCACGAACTTCGTTTGATTATTGCCAAAGATGAGTTCTTTGGTACAAAGCACATGAATCTTATCAAAAGGGCTCAGGAGTTCTTTCTTCGCAAAAATATCTGCTCGGCACAAGATCCGACAGCTCTTATTTTGACCGCTTTTGATACACCAGAATTTGATATTAAATTGGCTGAGGAGCGCATTATCAACAATGTGATTTTTAAGCCTTTTGACAAATTAATTTTACGTCAACATTTAGAATACGCACTCACGGGACATCAACCGATCAGCTCTGACACAATTTCACCTATTAAAATTTCATCCACAATAGAAATGCTTAAAACGATTTCCATCCAAAGCATTTCTGAAATTGGCTTTACAACTTTAAATAATCACGAGATTGCTATAGGCGCCATCAGCAAATACTACGGCGATCTTTTCCTGAGTGGTGATAAAAAAAGCGCCCTTGCATACTGCAAATCCTGTAAAGAAATGGCCCCAAAAGAGTACCTGTGTGAGTTCCACTTTTTTGGCCTAGATAATGAACAAATCAGCCAGATTCGACGCCATATTTTACAGAACAAGAAACATCAAAAAATTGAACTCAAAAATAGCAGCTTTGCGACAACGCGAGTCCTGCTTCTCGAAGAAAATGAAAACAACACGCAAGAACTGAAAAGGTTCCTGCAAGAAAAAATCAGTAACATCGAATTCTTTTGTTACACTCATCTCAGTCAGCTTTTAGCAGACCTAGGTGATAAGGATACGATTCGTCGTCAAAACCTTCCGACTCAATTTGATATTTTCTTTGCGAATATCGAAACCTTCTCTCCGGATCCACGAAAGAATTGGGAAGCCCTAGCTCGTGAACTGCAAAGTCGAATGACCCGAGCGGGTAAAACCGATGGCGAATTACCGAAGCTCTATATGACTTCGCAAAAAAGAATGGCCGTAGAACAATTGAAAGAACTCACTGAATGGTGTCAGGAAGTTTTTTTCACAATTTTAGATAAGAACTATATTTATAAAAAAATTCTGGCGCAAAACTCGTCAATTTCAAACAAAGCTCCCCTTGAAGTGTTCTTTCTTAATGAACAGGACACATTAAAGGTCGCCAACCCGGTCGAAATTACCGAGATCTCTGAGGCCGGCTTGGTTTTAAAATATTATAGAGCTATCAGCATCGGTTCATTCCGGGAGTTCATCCTTTGGCGCCCTAGCGAAACAGACAATCCCGAAATTATCGGCACCGTTAATTTCACAGACAAAGATCAAAATAACGGAGAGTTTTTCTACAATCACTTCGTCTTCTTTGGAATGAAGGACTTCTACTTAAAACATATTCGCTTGTGGCTGCGAGAAGCTTACATTCGCTCGAAGGAAAAAAGCTAAATTCTCTAACAATTAGAATACATTTTTTCCTAATAACTCTTTTTTGCTAGATCTTCAGCTGATTAAGCGAAGATCAAATTGAGTATGAATTTACAAAAGTTATTTCACTGATGCTAGAAAAGAAAAAACCCAGCTGATGCTGGGTTTTTTCTTTTTTTTCCATTTGTTTTGAAATTATCTACGAGAAAGATAATCGATTTTTTGTCTCCAAGCTGTACCGAAGTACACGTCATAACTATTACAACCTTCAGTTCCACACTGTTCTGGTCCGAAGAACTTCGCAGTGTAAAGAGCTTTATTGTCGTTCATGTTCTGACGCTCTTTCGGCATATCTTTAAAGTTCACACTAAGAGCTGTGACTTTACGATCAGCCAATTTAACCAACTCACCTTTTTCCGCTTTACCATTGTGATTATTATCAAACCACAATTTCAAAGAACCATAGATCGCATCTTTTGCATCAATCACACCGTCTTTGTTGTCGTCATACTGAGCCAAAGCTTCGTATCCGTGCTTCGCGCGACGACCTTCTGCTTTGATCTTCGTAAATTCACCGAACAACTCAGAACCATCATCGATACGGTTGTTGTTGTTCAAATCAAGTGCTAACAAAGCACCTTGGCGACCTGAAATCCAACCCACAGTTTCTTTCAGACCAGAAGCTGTGATATCGAACTGAACATTAGACTGTGATGGATTCGTCAAAATTGGCGCTCCCACATTTACGAAGTCCAACACAAGTGGTGAATACAGAGTCATCGAGTAAACAACCGGAGTACCACGTTTTTCCACACCCGCATTTGACACATAGATCGGTGTCATCTCAACAACGCCATCGTTGTATGCGGATTGACGAGCCACAACAGGATCCAACAGTCCCGCAACTTGTGCATCAAACACACCTTGTGAGAAGCCACCCGCGACAACTTTTCTCATCGGAGACGTTGAAGCTGGCTGTCTGAAGTCTACTTCCTTCGCCGAACCACCTAAAGTTGAACGGTAAGAGATCTTGTGTGCAGAACCCCAAGTTCTGTAAACCACAGAGTCCTTAGCGTAAGATCCATTACGGAAGTTCAGAGCACAATTTTCACCTGGGAACCAAGGAGCATTTTGCCCACCAAGACCCCAGTGACCTACGAAAGCACTACCAGAAGGCAATTGACCAGCCACAGGAGCAGTTCCGAAACATGACATATTACCAGAAGTCACGTGACGGATCGCTTTGATAACTGGATCAAATGGATTCTCAACCTGACCGCTCGTACGACCAGAATCATTGATAGCTTTGATCAAGTCATTGATAGTTCCATCAACACTTGCCGCTGCCTGAATCTTTTTCTTCAGCGCATCTGAAGCCAAAGGATCTGTCTGTGCAAGAGCATAAACATATCCCATAGCATCTTTTACTTTCGCCAACTCTGCCGCTTGCGCGCCTTGAGACGCTTTGATCGCCTGTACTTCCGCAGCCAATTTCGCACCTAAATCCTGCTGACCCGCTTTGAACTGAGCCATTGAATCACGGTAAGTTAACAAGTAAGAATCAAATTTATTCTGGAAGCCATTATCACGACTCAACTCTTTTTGAACTGCAATCAGTGACTCAACTTCGTTGTTAACTAATGTGTACATACGCTGAGCAATCGCTGTTTCTAAAAGACGATTGGCAATCAAAGACATGTGTGAAGCCATCTGAGAAGCGTCTACACCAGGTACAGAAACAATCAATGCTTCGATAGAACCTAAGTTCGACACCAAACGTTTCGCATCATCATTCAAAAGAGAAACCATACGTTGAAGAGTCATATTCGCAACAAGCTTATTTCGATAGCTTTGGAAATCAGCACTGTTATGCAGAGTATCTTTTGCCCAAGCATCAATAGCTGCCATACAAGCACCAGGAGCATTCACACTTGGATTTGTACGGTAATCGAATGATGCTGCGACAACAGCTTGCGGAAGCTGTGCAGACTTAACCACACCTTGAATACCGAAGTAAATAGTGTTGTTTGTCGCATTCTGTGAGTGCACACCCAACAATAGAGACTTCATGTAATACAGAGCTAACAGCTCATGAGAATCACGACCAAGAACATTCGTAAATGGAGTGTACTTGATATGACCAGCACAAGCACCAGCTACTTTGCTTTGTAGATCCAAATCATAAGCAGGACGATTGTTTTGGTTAGGATTCAAAGTTTTGAACACTTCTGTCAAGATATCGAACGAAGATACTGCCATTCCACTTGCAAGAATGTTCAGCGTATCGTCATCCAATCCACCCAGAGAAGCTTTCGCAAATTCTTTAGACTTACCCATTGAGACTGCAATAGCTTGTAACAACAATTCACGCTTCATAGCCGACTGCTGAGCTAAGCCTGCCAAGAAGGCACTACGCTCTGCAAGTTCATTTGAAATTTCACTACCAGAAGCTGATGACAAACCAGCCATAGATTGACCAATTTGCAAGAAGCGTTGTTCTGTTACTTGCTTTAATACAGAAATTTTCTGCTCTAGCTCTTCCTTAACAAGACCAAAACGGTCTGCCACAGAAGCTTTTTCTTTTTCAAAATCAACTCGCAACTTAGCTAATTCGATAGAAAGGTTTTGATTCACATCAAGAATCTTATTGGTCAAATTAGCATCATTCACAGCCAAGCTGTAAGCCACACCATAGAGACCACACTTTTTCCACTCATCAGCACCACAAGAAGGGGCCGCACCAGATGCTCCACCAGTGAACAACTGTCCGACAACACCTTGCACAGCAGGATCGCTAATTTGATTCAAACAGCTCGCATTACAAGAAGCACCACCGTAAAGGGCTTCACTTTGAATTCGAGATTGCTCATTAAGATAATTAATTGCTACTTCTTGACGAATATTCAACAAGATCTCTAAACGATCCTTACCAGACATTGCTTGCCATGCTGGGCAAGTCGCAGGCTCGTCGTATCCAGCACACTCACCACAGAATGTCGGATAGCGTTCTTTACAGATTGAATAAAGAACTTTTTCTTTTGAAGTAACGCAAGCCTGACTGACTGACAGGCCCAATGTCGGATTTTGCGTTAAACCATAGAACTCAAAACCTTCTTTATCGATCATGTCTTCAGAACAATTCCAGCTCTGAACCATTTGTTGATAGTTCGCATTTCCCGCAGTACGAATCGCCTCAAACTGAGCGTTAATAGATTGAATATCATCGCTAACTTTGTCAGACAATGCTTTCAACTGCTCTGAAGTCTCGCGAACTCGCTGATCGATATTCGCAATCACCCCTTGGATTTCACGAATTTGCGAAAGATTCGATTTTGACAAGGCTTCCACCCCAGCAATTCGATCATTAAGCAAACGATCTGTCGCTTCAATTTTCACAACCAGAGCATCTTTTAAAGACGCCATTTTCACGTCAAATTCACGGCGAACGGCATTATCACCATCGACAATTTGCTGTACCAGCTGCTGCTTGGTTTGATCCAAACTTGAAGTCAACATCTCGTAGTCTTGGTTCAACTTCGCACGCAATGCCAGATCCTGCGCACTCATCTGAGTCATCGCTTGATTGAAGCGAGAGTTTAATAGATCTCTTTGAATTCTTTCCGACTCAGACAACTGACCTTTTAAGTCTGAGTATTTTTGATTGAGCTGCTCACGCAGATCACGATCCTGCTTGCTCATCATATTCAACAAAGTTGAATATTTATTATTAAGATCATCCATAATGGCCTTATTGCCGGCCTTCATCTGATCAAGCAAAGATTGCTGAGTCGAATTCAGATCGGCACGCAATGCCGCCTCTTTCTCGCGAATCTCACTCAAAAGACGTTGCTCCGTTTCATTCAAAGCAGTTCTCAAAGCAGCTTCACGTCTATCCGCGTCTGCTTTAAGCGTACTCTCAACCGTGTTGATTTTGCTAGAAAGCTCGGACTTCATAGCAGGAATGATAACATTACGAACTTCTTGGAGAGAGCTCTGAAGAGCATTAAAGTCTGTACGAAGTTTTGCGATATCAATGCGAACCGAACCGATATCTGCTTTTAAAATAAGGAAGTTATTGATATCACGCGCGCGCGCTAAAAGATCAATAAGCTCTGAATATTTTTTAAGAACATCTTTAGAGTTTGTCGCCAGCTTTTCTTCAAAGATCATGCGCTTCAATTCACTGACTGTGCGAGAAATATCTTCAGTCAAAGAACTCATCACATCTTCAATGGCGATATCTTTATTATCATAAGAGCCTTTGCTAGCTCCAGCATTGACATCGGAAACTTTGAGATCAACGTAATCTTTATAACGTTGCTTGCTATAGTTCAGTTCAGCAACTGTCGCCAATCCATTTTGAATCTTGAAGAACAGATCATCTTCTTCAACATCGAAGCCGACTGACTGGAACTCACTCCCCTCGACTTGATCAAATTTCGTTTGAGCACAGTTCTGTCCCCAAACAACCAAGACAAAAGCAGAGATCGACGTTCCCAGGTAGCCGAGCATCTTCCTTTTATTTTTAAAAGTAAAAAATGGATTCACTTATCCCCCCTCAAGTTTCTAGACCTTGTTCTTATCGGCCTAAGGACAGCAACCTTGAGGAAATTCTCAAAAAAGACCAATCTTTTTAAAAACTGTGTCGAACTATTGGACGAAATCTAAAAAGACTCCACCAAATTGAGACACACGGGGAAGTAAAAATAAGACTTACTTGACAAAAGACGTGAGTAACTAGGAAACAGGCCTTACTTTTTGCGTCGCCATGACAATGGACAAGTACTCTTTGCGGAACAAATTCAAAATGTTTTCTGCAGTCGTTCTTGGCTCTTGCTGAAGGTCTTCAAGTGACAAAGTCGCTACAGGAGTTCCCTTGTTAGTGATGTTCATTGCAAAATGCACCATCACAGACACCGGGGATTTAGTGGCAATACTAATGCTGAGCTTTTTATCCGCGAGATAAATGTCGTCACCATCACGATGAAGAGACTGACCTTTGAGTGGTCCTACCGCATGCTTCTGAAGATAATCTTTCGCAATCGAAGCAAACAATCTTTGTAAGGCAACTCCTGAGAACAGATCGCGATCAAAAACTTCAATAATAAAATGAAGCATCTCATCACCCTGAATAACCGCTTTTTCTAAAAGGTCTTCACCATCCACCATGTGCTCGAAAGGAATAGAACAAGGCCCGACCCACGAAATCACTGAAGGCCCCAAAATACCGTGATCCAAATAAGCAAAAAGAGATCTTAACTGAGAACCATCGTAAGCAAATTTCTTTTCAATAAACTGAACTTCCACTTAAGACTCCATAAACAGATGACGGACATCGACTTTCGCCGAATCAAAAGCCCTCTTCGCACGCAGACAAGACTCACACTGCCCACACCATTTTTCGTATGAAAAATAACAAGGCCAAATCAGTTCCCACGGAATCCTCAACCCCTGCCCCAAACGGACAATATCCGGTTTCTTCAAATGTGCAGTATAACAGCCCACGGTGACGTGATTTGAAGTCGAGTACCATAAACCTTTAGAAGCTGCTTCCATGAACTCTTTTGAATTATCAGGGAATGTCGCAGCCTCTTCAGCGTTAAAGCCAGGAATCACGGCGTGTGCTCCCAAAGCCTCTGCATAGGCTGCTGCAATATTCAAAAAGATGCCGTTTCGATTTGGCACCCAAACAGACTTTGCAGTTTCCGTAGAAGTCGCCAAATCATCAATTTGAACTTTACCACCCAGAGGGACTTCTTGATCCGCAACTAACAAAGAAGACTTGTTAAAGTCCTTGAACCACGGAAGATCCACGACCTTATGAGGTATACCCAAGTGAGCTGCCAACTTTGCTGAAGTTTCTATTTCTTTTTCCGCGGCTCTTTGACCATAATTAAACGTCAATGCCAAAACAATTTCATGATGATGCTTCATCGCCTCGTAGGCATTGACAGTTGAATCTAATCCTGAGGAAAGAAGCAAGACGACTTTTTTTGAAGAGCTCATGAAGCGACCTTTATGTCCCGAATAAGAATTTGTACTGTCTTTTGACCACCAAAATAGTTCCACTGAAGCTCACCAAGAATATGATAAAAGCCTGGAACATTTTGAAGAGTATCCAACTGCCGAGGAGTTGGAGTGAACAGCAATGCCTCAGATGAAAATTTCCCCTCAGAATCCGTCACTTTCAAACGCAAGTGACCACCCTTCAACTCGCGTTTTGATAACACTTGCAAACCTGTGAAGTGTATCAACGGAATTGAAAAGCCCGTCCCAAAAGGTCCAACGAAGTCATACCACTTCATCAAAGACGACCCGACTTCTGAAAGACAAGCTTCGACATCGTAGGTAATTTCCAATGGTTTCGGTTTTTCACGCAGATCTAAGAAGTGTTCTTCTAATTTCTTAACAAACCCAGGAATTCGACTTTCTGCTATTTCAAAACCAGCCGCAGCAGAGTGCCCACCAAATCTGTTTAATAACTCTTGTGCGGAAGACATTGCTTCCACCAAACAAGCTTCCTGCCCTTGCGGCAATCTGGCACTGCCTACAATCATTCCATCCTCACCCCAAGAACCTACAAAAGCGGGCTTGTTGTAGACTTGGGTCAATTTGGTAGCAATCAACCCTACCACTCCGCGATGAAATGATTTAGAGGCCACAAAAACAAAGTCTTTATGGGGCCATTCTTTAAGTAATTCTTGAGCTTCAATTTCAGCGTCGTTCTGCAGTTGAACTCGCGTGGAGTTATTCTTCATCACTTCGCGAACCATGGCTCTGGCTTTCGCTGCATCTTCTAACAAAAAGATGTCTACCGGAAGAACACCGGACTCCATGCGCGAAAGTGCATTCAATTTCGGAGCAAAGCGAATGGCCACATCTTGGCTTGTTAAAGGACGATCCACCAAGTCCAACTCTTCAAGTAAGGCTCGAAGCCCCGCTTTATTGGTATCAGCCAACTTTAACAAACCGTGTTTCACCAATACTCGATTGTCTTCCACTAAAGGTACCATGTCCGTCAAAGTACCAATAGTGAAGTAATCTAAAACTTCTTTTAAATCCCAATTATTTTTCGGCATTTGCGGATGATCATGGAAGTATCTTTTCAATCCACGCAAAAGGTAAAATGCAACACCCGCTCCACACAAATACCCCAACCCAGAAGGACAATCGCCTTGATTGGGATTTACGACAACATAGGCTTCAGGAATCGTATCTGCAGGTAAATGATGATCTGTCAGAATAACATCAATTCCCAACTCTTTGGCGCGATTAACAGCAGCATGAGCCGTTATCCCGACATCGACAGTGATTATCAAAGTCACGCCTTGGCGATGAAGATCTTCGACAGCAGCGGCGTGAAATCCGTAACCTTCAGAAAGCCTTTTCGGCTGGTAATGCAAAACATCTGGAAAGCCCAAAGCTTGCATGCCTACTTTAAGTAGTGCCAAGCCGGAAGTGCCATCCAGATCAAAGTCGGCATAGATACATATTTTTTCGTGATTTAAATAGGCTTTGCTCAGGCGCTCGAGGGCTTGAGACATCCCCTTTAACAAAAGGGGATCTTTCAAATCACCAAGCTTCGGAAACAACAGTTTTTCAACTGCCACAGGTTGTATAAACCCACGAGCCGCAAGAATCTTTCCAATCAGAGAAGGCCATTGGCCCTCAACATTTGAGGGCGTTTGGACTTCTGAATGAAATTCACGCGGCTTCCATATTGGGTTCATACCGTCCTAATTAAGCTTTCGCTTTTTTGCCAGACAGTTTTTCCATTGCTAGAACCAACGGAGCAGCAACGTAAACTGATGAGTAAGTACCGAAGAAAATACCGACACAAATTGCAAAGGCGATGTCTTGAACTGTTCCATCCGCGAAGATGTACAAGCACAATGCAGAAACAAAAGTTGTTCCTGAAGTGATCAAGGTACGCACAAGCATGTCGTTGATAGATTTATTAATAACGAAACCAAAATCTTTGCCTGATTTAGACTCTGCAGTTTCACGAATACGGTCGAAAACCACGATCGTGTCATTCAAAGAGAAACCAATCAAAGTCATGATCGCTGCCAAAATGGACACATTCACTTCTTTACCGACAGCTACGAAAACTGCCAAAGTGATGATCGCATCATGGGCCAAGCAAAGCACGGCTCCTGGCGCGAATTTGTAGTCAAAGCGCAACGCTACGTAGATCAAGATCACAAGAAGACAGTAAAATACGGCAAGAAGACCGTTTCTTTTTAAATCCGCACCCACTTGAGGACCCACTGTATCCACACGACGGATGTCAGGACCTGCAGATGCAAACTGAGTCGTGATCGTCTCACGAATTTTTGTAATGTTATCGTTTAAGATTTCATTTGTTTCTTTATCAGTCGCGCCCTGCTGCCCTTGGAAACGAATAATAAATTCATCTCCCTCACCGAAAGACTGAACTCCTACGTCACCCAAATTCAAGGAATCCATCGCTTGACGAGCTTGATCGATGGTCACTGGCTGCGCAAATTTCACCTGAATCTCGGTACCACCTTTAAAGTCGATTCCGTAATTGATTCCATTCACCGCAAGGTAAATCAAAGAAGCGATAACAAAGAAAAGAGAGAAACCACCGAAGATCCCCGCTTTTCCGACAAAATCAAAACGTCCAAAGGACTCATTTTTATTAGCACTCATGCTGCACCCAACTATACTGATAGCTTTTTAAGGTTAAATTTATAAACAAGCGTATCGACAATCACTTTTGATACGAACACGTTTGCAAACATAGAAGTCACGATACCGATCAAAAGAGTCACTGCGAATCCACGCACAGGACCAGTTCCGAAGTATAGTAGAACCATCGCAGTTGCTGCTGTTGTTAAGTTGGAGTCAATGATCGCAGACATCGCTCGGTTGTAACCTTCTCGCACTGCTGCCTTGATTCCGTTTCCAGCTCGCAACTCTTCACGAATACGCTCATTAATCAAAACGTTCGCATCAACGGCAAAGCCCACAGTCAAAGCGATACCCGCAATACCCGGCAAGGTCAAAGTTGCACCGAAACTAGCCAACAATGCGAAAATTGCTAGAACGTTGATACCCAACGCAACACTGGCAACCGCACCCATTGATTTGTAATAGAACAACATAAAAAGAACGATAATGATGGCACCTACATAAGAGCCCAATTTTGCTTTACCAATCGCATCGGCACCCAAAGTTGGCCCTACGCGACGCTCTTCCAATTGCTCCAAAGACGCCGGCAAGGCACCCGCACGAAGCGCTGTTGAAATCATCTTCGCTTCGTCCATCATTTGATTACGATCACGGCCACCACCAAGAGTCACCACCGCTTGACCGCCAGAGATACGATCACGAATGCTAGGAGCTGATTTTACAACTTTATCAAGAACAATTGCCATTTGTCTGTTGACGTTCGCTCCAGTCAATTCTGCGAACTTCGCAGCTCCCGCAGAGTTGAATTGCAAGGAAACCTGAGGAGCTCCGTACTGGTCGTAACCAACGAAGGCATCATCCAAAGCTCCACCACCCAAGTCTGTATCAGTTTTTAGCAAATAAGGAATTGCACCTACAGACATGGTTGCCGCATTCGCTGACTTTTCGAAGTAAACGACCGTTTTCTCAGGAAGCTTACCCTTTAAGTCTTCGTTGATGCGAGTTACGTACTCTGAGTACTTCATCGTATCGATATTGTAATTTCCGGCTTTTTCAACTTCAGCGATCATCGCTTGAAGCTCCGAAGGATTTTTATCGACAGATACGATCATGAAATCCAATTTAGCCGTTGTATTGATCAACTGCTTTGCTTTTTCTGCATCTGCAAGACCTGGAAGCTGAATTAAAATGCGATTTGCACCTTGTTGAGAAATAGAAGGCTCCGCGACACCGAACTCATCGATACGGTTACGGATGGTTTCGATCGCCTGTTGGATCACTCGGTTCTTATAGTCTGTCAAATAGGCATCGAAATAACGAGCGGTTACAACTGTATCTGCTGTGCTCACAACTTGCAAAACTGTCGAATATTTGTCAGACAAAAACTTCTCAACTTTTGCAATGTCAGCAGCTTGAGCGACAGAGATTTGCATCTCACCCAGCTCTGGTTTTTCAGACTTAACATCCACAAAAGGAACTTGATCTTTTTGCATTTCTGCTTTGATCGCTAAAGTCAAACGAGTCGTGCTCTCCTTGACAACCCCATCAACATCCGCACCCATCACAAGGTGCAAACCACCTTGAATATCTAAGCCGTAATTGAGTTTTTGCTTGGTAGGCCACCAGCTGCTTTCACTCAAGTTAACTACACTTGGCACAACCCATACGAGGGAAGCTGCCACACCCAATGCTGCAAGAATAGATCTCCAACGAAGTCCGTCCATTATTTCTTTTCCTCTGCTGTAGCTGCTTTCTGAGATGTTGCAATCTGACTGCGAAGCATTTTAACTTTCACGCCGTCAGCAATTTCCAAAGTCACGTATTGCTCTGTGATTCCTTCGATACGACCAAGAATCCCAGAAGAAGTCACCACTTCATCCCCGCGCTTCAATTCGCCAAGGAACTTAAGGTGTTCTTTTTGTCTTTTCCCCTGGGGTCGAATGATAAGGAAGTAGAAAATAACGAAAATGAAGATAAATGGCACAAACATTTCAAAAGCAGAAGGCTGCGCGCCTGCTGCAGCTTGTGCGTGTGCTGTGGATACAAGAAGTCCGTCTAACATGATTCCTCCAATTAATAACTGCCGTTAAAATTCAGCATTATTCTTAGGAAGAATCAATATTTAAGTCGCGCGCTCCTTCTTTACGAATCGCGTTAAACAGTCATCACGGAAGGCTTCCCAACGTCCTTCTTCGATCGCTTGGCGAGCACGCTCCATCAATTTCATATAGAAATGAATGTTGTGAATTGTGTTTAAGCGCGAGCCTAAAATTTCACCACTCAAGAACAAATGTCGCAAATAAGCTTTCGAATAATTTGTACATGTGTAGCAATCACATTCTGGATCAAGCGGTGATGGATCTTCGCGATACTCGCTGCGCTTAATGCTGACTTTACCTTGCCAAGTGTAGATAGTCCCATTGCGTGCCACTCTTGTAGGCATGACGCAATCAAACATATCGATTCCTGAATCAATTGCAATGATCAAGTCTGTCGGTGTTCCCACTCCCATCAAGTAGCGGGGTTTATTTTCGGGCATCTTTGGCGCAACATGCGGCAGGAGCTCATGCATCAAATGAATAGGCTCACCAACACTGAATCCGCCCAAGGCATACCCTGGCAGATCGACCGAGCAGATTTGCTCCATGCTTTTAAGTCGGTGCTTCAAACTCAATCCACCCTGAACAATACCAAACAGCAAACTTTCTGGGCGAGTCATCGCCGCTTTTGAGCGCAACAACCAGCGGTAGGTCAAAGCCATCGACTTTTCGATTTCTTCTTCAGTGGCTGGGTATTGCAGACATTCATCGAAGGCCATGATGATGTCTGAACCCAAATCCATCTGAATTTCCATGCTCTTTTCTGGAGAGATGAAGTGCTTTGCTCCATCCAAGTGCGAACGGAACTCAACGCCCTCTTCGGACATATTTCTTAATTGTGACAACGAGAAAACCTGGAAACCACCGGAGTCTGTCAGGATTGGCCCATTCCAGTTCATAAATTTGTGCAAACCACCCATTTTTGCAATGGTCTTTTCGCCAGGACGTAGATGCAAATGATAGGTGTTCCCCAAGACAACTTGAGTGCCACATTCTTTCAATTCTTCCGGAGTCATCGCCTTCACTGTCGCTTTTGTTCCAACAGCCATGAAAACAGGCGTCTGGACAGGACCGTGGGCTGTCATCAATGTGGCTCTTCGCGCATTACCTGCTTTTTTATGAACTTTAAATTCGCCTAATGTCATTTGTTTTGTCCCGTCCAACACGTCAGATCCCCGTAAGAAAAGAGCCGAAACTTTCGCTCAATCGCCCATTGATAGCAAGCTTTTACTCGCTCTAAGGAAGAAAATCCTGCCACTAAAGCCAGCAAAGTTGATTGGGGTTGATGAAAATTCGTTAACAAGCGATCGACGACTTTAAAAGTATATCCTGGCTGAATCAGGAGCTTGGTAAAACCTCTAAAACCAGTTTCTGGGGTTCCAACCAACAATCCTTGAGCTGCACTTTCTAGCGATCGAGTGGTGGTCGTCCCAAGGGCCCAAACCTGTTTTCCTGCACGCTTGGCCTGCTCAACAATGGCCCAAGAGGCAGCACTTATTTCAACATATTCTTCATGCATGTCATGATCGTTCAAATCTTCTGCCGTAACTGGCAAAAAAGTCCCTAAACCGACATGCAAAGTGACTTCCACTACTTCCACACCACGCGCTTTTAAACCCTGAATATCATCTTTTGAAAAATGCAGACTTGCCGTTGGCGCCGCAAAACTTCCTGGCGTACTAGCCCAGGCTGTTTGATACCAAGACTCGTCAGCCTCAACTGTGTGTCTTTGCTCGCGAGCTTTTTGAATGTACGGAGGTAAAGGCAATTCAGCCACTTGTTGGAAATAGTCTTCTCCGACAGACTGACTGAGTCGCACCTTTTGCGGGCGGCCTTTTTCAATCAAAGTCATGGTCAAACCCAGAGGCAAACTCAGCTCGGCGCCCACTTTATATTTCTTTGAAGGAAATAAAACTTCCCAATCGGTCGCATCGATCTGCTTTAAAAATAAGATCTCAACATCACCAGCAAATACACGGCGCTTCAAAACCTGAGTGTTATTTAGAACCAAAACATCGCCTGATGAAAACTTTTCCAAAAGCTCTTTCAAGGTGATCTCTTGCGGAGGAAGTTGAGCTTCCACCCACATCACACGAGAGGGCTTTTGTGGGGCTGTGGCGATTAGTTCTTCAGGGAATGCAAAGTCGAGATCTGATAATTTCATAGCGCCCGTTCATACCGCAGTTTAGCTGTTTACAGCAACTGATAAAAATGGGAAGAAAGGGACATGAACGAGGAACGCCTTATACAAATTGAAACCAAAATTGCCCACCAAGAATTCCTGATCGAAGAGCTGAATCAGGTGATTTACGAACAACAGAAAACGATCGATAAACTTGAGGTCACTTTGAACTCGCTGGCGAAACGTCTTAAAGAGGTTTTGACGGAGGGGAACGATGTGCGGGGACCTGACGAGAAGCCGCCGCACTATTAGAGTCGAGTCGGCCTCCCCGGCCGCCTCTTCCAAGACGGAGTGCTCTCGCACTCCTCATCCAATAATCCAAGCCGCTTCGCTATCTGTAGGCTCAACACTTTAAGCATAGGGGCGCCAGCCTACGGCTGGTAAGCGCAGCAAAACCCGAGGTCCGAGTTTGAGTTCGACGGCCCGTAGCTCAAGTACGCTGCAAAGACACCCGCGCCAGCGCCGTCGTTCCAGTGACCACCCCGTATGACGGCCCCGGCGGAGTAATTAAGATATCCATATCCCAAACCACCGACGTCCCACCGCCCGTAAGCCCAGCACCTGCTGCGACCCCAGTTATATCCCCACCACCGCCACCACCACCGGTCGCGTTGATCGTGATACTATTCGCTCTATGCGTGAGCGTCACATTTGTACCCGCTGTCAAAGTTTTATATTCAAGACCATTGCCGCCAGCATTAACTCCTAAAAGCTGATTACCCGTACCGAGGGAAGTTAAGTTTGTCCCCCCTTTGTCGATTGGTAACGTCATTGAAAGGGAGCTTGCGCTCGGAGCAATATATGTCCCATTAATATTGGGCAGTAGTGTTAAACTAGAAAACCACGATTCTGCGGCAATCTGCGTGATATTCGTCGAAGTCTGAATAAAACTTGTGTCCGCTTTGCCGTTGCGCTTTTTTGCATCATCTGCAGATTCAGCATTGATGGCATAGGCCATAGAACGCATATTAAAATCAGCGATGACAGGTGTACCATCTATAACGACGTTGAGACGAAATACTCTTCGCCCATCCCCAGTTGCTGGATTAAATGAAGTGACACTTGAATTGACATTGCCATTACTATCTAAACACACCAGTCCTGATGTTTTAGTGGGGCCCCGTGTAATAGGACTTGAATTGTCCATCACTTGTTTCATCGTTAGGCCTGGATCATCACCAGTCACAGTACCCGTACCAATAGGAATGTTGATATATCCATTGGAAACTGTTCCTGACACCTGCTTGATCTGGACACTTCAATGTGTGCTGTCTTTTGCAAGTCGCCGTGGATCGCGCTAGCGTTTTTCCCCATTTTTGAGAGAATCTCCCAAAAATGTCAGACTGAGAACAATATTATTGCTTCGCTAATGCCTTACAGTACAAAACCAAAAACATAAACAGCAATTGCAGAAACCGAAGTAAACCACATTCCACAAAAAATTGCTTGTCCAAGCTTTTTATGCGCCTTTGAATACTTTCCTGGAAGATCAATATTAAATAGTTTAAGTGATTTCCATGCAAGATAGGCCCAAAGGATATAAGTAAGAACAGCGCCTGTTACATGTAATCCAAATATCCACTTAAAAAGTGTCGTGTCCGTATGCGCACCATTAACGAGCGCACCACCTTCCATGCGTATATTGATTTCAAGTGCCATTACGGCTGAAAAACAGACGACAAGAAGCCACAACTGAGTTCTTTTATGCGCGGAAAAATTCTTTTGTCGGGCATGTTTAAAAGAAATAAGCATAATGAAGGGAGCCAAGATATTTATCAACATTACAATATCAACAAGCAGATTGGCGCGGGTATTTAGAAGACTAACTGGTATATTCATACGAGAAAGATACAATGTTTTCGATTACGTTTCTTGGCGTTTTTTGCCATGTACTCTATATTCTCCAGGTGTTGAATCTAAACATTTGGTAAATTGTGAATAAAACCTCTTTAAATCACAGAATCCACTCTCAAAAGCAGAAGTAATGATGTCCTTACCATTTAGCAGTAAAAAGACTGCATCAAAAAGTCGAACTCTGTTCACATAGCTTTTCGGTGATATTTTATAAGCACTCTTAAATTTTTTAGAAAGCTCATAAGAAGACATCTTGCACTTGATTGACGCCTTGGAGATCGGATTGGGAGATGTCAGGCAATTTTTCAAATAATGACGGGCCTCTTTTATTGCCGCAGAAGTATTGTGATCGGGATCGATTTGCAAGCAATCGTCAATAGACGTTCTTTTTAACAATGAAGAGATACTCGAAATTGACTCATTCGTTTCGATTAAAACCGGAACGGTTGCATCTTTAAATATTTTCTTATTAGAAACAACCCCTAAAGAAAAAATATTCCCTGAGACAAAATGCATATTAACAAGAGAATACTCAGGGATGTATAAAATAAAGCTCGATGGCACATCTCGGCCCCCGATAGAAAAAGCTCCATCTTTGACTTCAACATATGTCAAGATAACACCGTTCCCTGTGACAAGCGTTTGTGTAGACTCTCTTTCAACCATTATGTTTTGCCTTAGAGCAATCATGCCATCTGGCGCCTTGATGACTTCTCTCTCTATAGAGAACCCTTTTCTTTGGCTTCTTATTACTAATGACTTTATTGACTTCATTCTTGCAACTTACCTGATCAGACTGGCCATAACAAACCATTTTAAAAGGCTTGAGAGCCAACAGGGGATCTCGCCAGCTCGGCCGACTTCTTGACCGCCGGGTACGGCGGTCGCACGCATCCATGCGTGCCGGAGGTCCCTTGGAGAGACTCCCCCTTCCCCGAACCCAGCCTACTTGCTCGATTCGTGGGGCTTGTACTTTGCGCTTTTGGCCTTCGGCGGGGTTGGCACTTTGATTGCTTTTATTTTTCTTGTTATGGAATTTTTTGTTTTAGATCAAACTGCTGACGCTTGAGGTTGTGCTATGAATATTTTTTGCCGTTTTTTGTCGAATCGTTCATTTCGTTTACTGTTTTTTTTGATGGCGATGGCTTTGGGGGTGCAGTTTGTGGTGACTCCAGCGCAGGCTTGTCGGTGCATTGCGGATCCGTTTTCTAAGCAATATATTTATTATAAAAAGACTTGGTATGGGACGAAAAGGAAATGGACTTGCGTTTATACCTGTCAGGATTTGCAGCAACAGCAGGTGAAAATTACTGGGACTCATGAAGATTGGTATGTTTCGGATAAAGGGCTTGAGGGTATTTGTGATGGGCTTCATTATGTGAGTCAGTACAGCAATGCTCGCATGGATTTTATTTGGAATCTAGATGAGGCTCGGTATTTTGATGCTTCAGATTCTAGCTCTCTGGAGCTTAAAAAGTGGAATCAGGAGAGCTGTCGATAGATAAAAATCGGTTCTAAGGTTTAAATTGTGGGTAAATAGGAAAGTCGGCATCCTGCCATAGAAGCCTTTTGCTCCAATACCCAGGGGAAAAAGGTCATCGTGGTCTATTTTATTTAATGCGGGGCTGCTGTTTTTTAACAGAGCCCGAGATCCATTATCCGACATTATAGCCCCCCGCGAGGCTGAAGCAGAATTTCACCGCGCTCCCCGGAAAAGCTGCGTTGTAATTCTGCGGTCACAACCGAGCGATCCCCCAACGGCGAGCTTCTGATAAATTGTGCTGTTGACATAAAATCCGAAGATTTGAAAAAATATTCGAGCCTCCCAAAGCCAGAGGTTTTTGGTGATCCACTTGAAGCAGAAACTTACTCGGGCAACGACCCGTGGCCGCGTGAACGTATTCACATTGATGCTGGGCTCTTTTCAGCAGAGCCCGACGGGTGGTGATCTTGATGTGCGGTCGGTGGTTGTTTTTGAGGCTTGAAGGCTCGCTATCTTTTGAAGTGCCCTTGTTGGTGTTGTTCTTCTTGTTTGGCATAGGCTTCTGATCTACCGTAGTCTTCTTGATTTCTATGGCCTTCTTATTTGCTATAGCCTCATTATCTACCGTAGCTTTTTTATCTTCCGTGGTTTTCATCAACAAACTAACAGAACTGTTTTCAATCGGAGTAGAAGTGATTTCGTTTTTTGTTTTACTGATGTGTACTTCGTTTTCTTTTTGATTCTCTCTAAACTCCGTTTCTACTTTTACTTTCCCCAAACGCTTTTCAATTTGCGTTGTCGCAAGATAAGCAATCAATTCTGCCCAAGTTGGATTCGGTAAAACGTGGGACAACAATTCCTTCGCTTGTTGCAACTTCTGCATTTGTTCTACGTTCAAAGTGAACTCGATACGAACAGAGTCATCGCGCTGGGGTTTGAGGCTTTCAACTTGCTGAATCGGTAGATTAAACTCAACCGCCAAAATCTTCTGGGTTTCAAAACTGGATTTATTCTGAATTTGCTCCAACACTTTTTCCGTTTGTTGGATCGTGATTTTATGACCTTGTTCAATTTCTTTATTGAGGCATTTTTGCACCTGCTGAAGTTGCGTCAAATTAACTTCGCCAACCTCAATGGCTTTTTCCAACTGCGGCATTTTCTTAAGCAACCGTGCGGCTTGGATTCTGCGATAGGCCGCATCCTCGGAATAATGCAAATGAACAGTCATATAGCGAAACAACGACGTGTATCCCAAATCCAGATGCAAGCGACGAGTTTCGACTTCCACCAAGTGGCACAAAATAAAATGCGTGATTTTTCGTTCCGTGCGCGAAAGTTTTTCAACGCGGTTGAGCAATTCGTGGTTCGAGATTTGAGTCAGATCCATGGTAACCTCCTGGCGATGAAAAAGGTATAACATGATTTAAAAATGCTCGATTTTGTGGTTTTTCATTTGGAAGGTTGCTATTGCGAACCACTATTTTTATCCTTTTTAAACTTCGTATTCGCCTCCTTAGGACTCGCTATTCACAGAAATGGGAAGGCTCTTTCTCAAGCTAAAATCACCTCACACAAGCGATTTGAATCATACGAAAATCTCGTCAAAGTATTTCTGATTACAACTAAACAATGACACAGCTTTTCCGGGCAGCATGGTGGAATTCCACTTTTATCTGGGAAGAAACTCAATTCTACCTTGTTATTTGATGCTTCACGACTGGAGCTTCAAAACTAATTCCGCTGCGAAAGTTTGTACGCCAAGTACGTAAGTATCGAATGAATATTGAAGCATACATTCAATCAAACTTAACAACCGCTATCAGCGAAGGACTCAAGAACAAGATCAGACTTCCCAAAGCCATGGCCTACAACTGCACCAACGAAGAATCCTTTATGCTAAAGATCCTTCAGAGGTGTGGATTTCTCAATTCGCAATACATGGATACCCGTCGTCTATTCAAATATAGCAACCTGGCATAAAACCTACCCACAGAACAAAACCGAGTGGCATATAACTCTGCACAATTTAATTAGCCACTGCATTATGCGGTGCCTTTTTGGTTTATGAAAGATAAAACTATTTTTCATACGAAAAGGACGGTTTCCATGTCTGAGACTGTAGTTAAAAAAGTGATTGCTCCCAAACCTGAGTGGCTCAAAGTCAAAGCTCCTGGTGGCGTAAACTATGAACGCATCAAGCAAATGATGGGCGAGTTGAAACTGGCCACTGTTTGCCAAGAAGCTCGCTGCCCTAACATTGGAGAGTGTTGGTCCGGAGGCACGGCGACTATCATGATTATGGGTGATACTTGCACTCGCGGTTGTCGTTTTTGTAATGTCAAAACTGGAAATCCAAAAGGCATCTTAGATCCTTTAGAGCCTGAAAAAGTTGCTCACTCCATTGCCCAGATGGGTCTTGAATATGTCGTGATCACCACTGTCGACCGTGATGATTTACCTGATCAGGGTGCCGATCATTTCTCGCGAACTGTGCAAATGATTAAAGAAAAAGATCCGAAAGTGATCGTTGAAATTTTAGCGGGTGACTTCCGTGGCGACAGAAAATTAATACAGCAATTAACTGAAGCTAAACCCGATGTCTATGCTCACAATATTGAAACAGTGGAACGCTTAACTCCCTTTGTTCGCGATCGTCGCGCTGGATATAGACAGTCTTTAGAAGTATTAAAGGCTGTTAAAGAAATCGATCCCACTCGCTTCACAAAATCATCCATCATGTTAGGACTAGGTGAAACTGACGAAGAAGTTCAACAAGCGCTTCAGGATTTAAGATCTGTGGACTGTGATGTTATGACTTTTGGCCAATACTTACAGCCAACGGCACGTCATCTCAAAGTGATCGAATACATCACTCCTGAAAAGTTTGCTTGGTGGCAAAAGACAGCTGAAGACATGGGCTTTCTTTATGTCGCTTCGGGACCTTTAGTTCGCAGTTCCTATAGAGCTGGTGAATTCTTTATGAAGGCCAAAATCGAAAAAAGACGCAACCAATAGAAATCATCATGAGCTTAGAATTTATTGACTGGGGTTTGATCGATTACAAAATGGCTTTAGACCAGCAACTTTCGCTAGTCGAAGAAGTCGCGCAAAACAAACATCCCGACACGCTGATATTTTGCGCGCATCCACCTATTGTCACTCTTGGACGAGGAACTCAAGCTGAGGACGTGTTTGCTTGGCAAGGTCCCACTGTTGAAATCTCTCGTGGGGGCCGCGCCACTTATCACGGCCCCTCTCAACAAGTCGTCTACCCGATCATCAACTTGAATCACCCTCGCGGCCAACGAAAAGAGCGAGAAATTGCTGGTTACCTTCGCTCCCTTGAAGACTCCATCGTGAATGTTTTAAGAAGTTACAACATCGATGCCGTCGGCAAATCTTTGCGTAAAAAAGACCCCTCAGGCCAAGCCCAAGAAGAAACCGGAGTTTGGGTCGGCGACAAAAAAATCGCCTCCCTAGGAATCGGCGTACGCAAGTGGACGACTTTCCACGGTGCCGCCATCAACATTGATTACGACCCCGCGGCCTTCACAGGGCTTAAACCTTGCGGCTTCCAATCATCAACAATGATCTCCCTCGAACAACTCCTCGACCAAAAAGTCGATCGCAACGCCTTCAACGACAAACTCAAAGCAGAACTCCTCACCCACCTCTAACCAAGTCGGAACTCGGTCGAGGCCCCAGAAGGTACGCCGTACCTTTTTGCATTGCTGCGCTTCAAAAAGCAAATTCTCAGACCGCACTTGCCTTTGCTGAAAAAAATCTTTGAAATAAAATAATGAAACAAAATGAGTTTGATGTTGTCGTCGTTGGGGCTGGAATTATAGGAACTTCTGCCGGAGCAGAACTTGCTCGTCGTGGAGCCAAAGTTTGTGTCATCGACAAAGGAGCTGTTGGTAAAGGTTGTTCTTATGGAAATGCCGGCTGGATGACCCCATGTTTTGCCATGCCTTTGCCGATGCCGGGAATGCTTTTGAAGTCTATGAAGTGGCTACTCAACCCCAATAGCCCGCTTTACATCAAACCTTCTTTGTCTTTAGACCTGGCCCGCTGGTTGTTTCACTTCATGAAAGCGATGAATGCGACCCAAGCTCAACGAGCAGTGGAAGCTCTGGTGACTTTGTCCCAACACAGTCTGTCTGAGTACGAAAAACTGAGCACTCAACATCCAGAAATTCGCTTTGAAAAAAAAGGTCTATTAATGGTCAGTCGAACATCGGCGGGTATGGACTCAGCCATTGAAGAGCTGAACTATGTTAAAGACCTTGGGGTTCCGGGAAAAACTTTAAATGAAGAAGAACTTTTCCACATGGAGCCGGCACTGAAGAAACCTCTCTTAGGTGGAGTGTATTTTTCAAACGAAGCCATGGCAGAGCCCCTCAAAGTGGTGCAAGCACAAGCTGAAGAAATAAAAAAGCAAGGCGGCATTATTCTCGAACAGTGTGAACTTCAAGATCTGATTATTGAGAACAATCAAGTTGCAAAAATGATCACATCCCAAGGAGAAATTCAGGCAAAGCAAGTTGTGATTGCAACAGGAAGCTGGTCAAAATCAATGGCTCAACTATTCCGCCTACGCATTCCTATTCTAGGAGGTAAAGGATACGCCATGATTACTCCCCCACTGGAGCATCAGCCGAAGTTTCCTATCATGATTGTGGAAAAGAAAATTGCCATCACCCCACGTGAAAAGTCATTGCGTATTGCGGGTACTTTGGAACTTGTCGATCAAGATTTCTCCATCACTAAAAGACGCGTCGAAAACATAAAAAAGGGTGCACGCGAGTTTCTGGATTTACCAGAAAACCCACAGATTCAAGAGCTATGGGCGGGCCTACGCCCGTGCACTCCAGACGGAGTTCCCTTGATTGGCTATCATAAAAACATTAAAAACCTGTGCTTTGCCGTTGGTCACCAGATGCTAGGACTGCAAAGCGGGGCTGGGACAGGTCTCATGGTTGCCGATATCCTAGAAGGCAAAAAACCTTTTGTAGACACCGGCATTTTTGATCCAAATAGGTTTTAATTCAATCCCACTGGATGGATTGAGCGGAGCGTGAAGGCGGATTGAGTGCCACTCTGAAGTGCATTCACATCCACTTCTAGCTCCATCATCCAGTCGTCATGCCCTTCCTCATCGGCGAGAATATGCTCTACAAACCAGCGTGAATCATTTTCTTGTTTCAAAGCCGTGTAGTGCACCTGTCGAGAACCTGGATCAATGCGAATACGAGAGTGATCCAAATAGAAATCCGCCATCATTTTTTCAATTTCAACACCACTGCGTTCACCTTGAAAGAAAGCTGCAAAAGCGTCGTAGTCTTTTTGTGCAAGAATTCGCACAAGACTATAGATTTGTTTTTTCACCAACAAGGACACTGCTTTTTTGTCTATCAATGGTTTTGCGACGATCGCTTCAGTGGCGACCGATGAAGCTTCAGAAATCGCCGACGGATTTCGCATCTTCTCCCACTCGTCTAGCAAGCTGGAGTCCACCTGACGAACCATTGTTCCAAAATACAAACTCATTGCGCGCAGTTCATTCGTTTTTGCTGTTTCTGGAACAGTTTGTTCAAGAACTTTGTAAACTTCAGACAAATACCTTAACAACAAACCCTCGACACGATGAAGATCATAGTCCCGAATATATTCTGGGAAGGACTGAAAGTTCTCATACATTTCTCGTGCGATCGATTTTGGTCTTATGTTCTCTTGTCCCACCCACGGGTGCGCTTCGCGAAATTCATTGAATGTCGAGTAGATGAAGTCGCGATTTGGCTTTGGCGGTTCGAGCTTTTCTAATTCCTCCATCCGCTCTTCATATTCCATCCCAGCTGCTTTCATCTCAGCCATTTTTTCCGTCTTTAACCGATCCAGCTGGCGACGTAAAATCAAGTCTGGACTTTCCAAGATAGATTCCACCAAAGTTAAAACATCCAGAGCATAATTTTCTGAAGAAGAGTCCAACAAGTGCAAAGTATCCAGCAAATAAAGCGCTAAAGTCTGATTCAGGGAAAAATCTGTCTGCAAATCCATGTTCACGCGGATTCCGACACGCGGAGACTCACCATGTTGCTGTCGCACATACTCGACAATCTTTCGATCGACGAGCGAGCGAAACAACTCGAAGGCCGACTTACGAAGATGCTTTTTGCTGCCACTGTTGCCATGGGATTTACGAATCAGCTCCTGCATGGCTCTGCGACCATTAGGTCGACTCAAAACATTGAGTAACATACTGTGATTGATGTGAAAACGCGACACCAGAGGTTCTGGTGAAGATATGATCAAGCGATTGAAAACATCCTTGGTCCACATCACAAACCCATGCGGTGGCGGATTCTTTAGAACCAATTTCCGCATTTTTTTAGGATCGTCGGCAGCTTTCCGTTTGAGCTTTAAATTCTCGATAACATGTTCAGGAGCTTGCGCCACCACCGTGCCACGAGTGTCATAACCTCGGCGCCCAGCTCGGCCCGCAATCTGATGAAATTCGCGAACGCTTAAGATCCCTGTCTTGTCGCCATCATATTTGCATAACTTTGTAAATAAAACGGTGCGAATGGGCACATTCACCCCAACGCCCAAAGTGTCAGTCCCGCTGATGACTTTCAGAAGACCTTGTTGTGCTAGTTTCTCTACCAGCACCCTGTACTTTGGCAATAAGCCCGCATGATGCAAGCCGATTCCATGTCGAATGATTTTGTGAAACTCCTTACCGTAAGGACTCTGAAACTTAACATCCTGCAAAGCTTCTTGGATCTTCTTCTTCTCTTCTTTTGAGGCAAAGTCCACACTTAGCAAATTCTGCGTTTCGTCCGCTGCTTCTCGCTGAGAAAAGCTCACCAGATAAACTGGCGCAAGACCTTTAGCAACCAAATCAGCCACTGTTTCATGCAAAGGAGTTTCACGATATTCGAAATCCAAAGGAACCGGGCGCTCTAAGGAACGTACTATTTCGGTAGGTTGCTGATTGAGCTCCGTCAGTGCTTTGGCAAAAAACTCGACGTCGCCAAGCGTAGCTGACATCAGCAAAAATCTAGTCTGAGGCAGCGACAACAAAGGAATCTGCCAAGCCACTCCTCGCTGCTTATCAGAATAATAATGGAACTCATCCATCACAACATCATCAACATTGGCCAGGGCGCCCTCGCGCAGGGCTAAATTCGAAAGGATCTCTGCCGTACAGCAAATAATAGGAGCTTGAGGATTAACCGAACCATCCCCTGTGATCATCCCTACTTGATCTGGCCCAAAATCAGCACAAAGATCGCGGAATTTTTCATTTACTAAAGCCTTAATCGGACAAGTGTAAAACGATCGCCGACCCCGAGCTAACGATTGAAAATGCAAGGCCAGAGCAACAAGCGATTTTCCCGATCCCGTCGGCGTGTTAAGAATGACATTTTTTCCATCGAGCAAAGCTAAAATGGCCTCTTCCTGCGCTGGATACAACTCCAGACTTTTTGAGGCAATAAAATCTAAAAAACGATCGAGTATTTGATCTGTTGAGCTTTCGCCCTTAGGGGGAAGTCTCCAATATAGTGGCCAATCCATGCGGCCATCCTAATCGCCATAAAAGGTTTACACAAGAACCTTCATCATTTGTTCCTTGGTTTTCTTCACGGCTAAAAAACGAAAAAGCCCCTTTAAGCTTGTCTCCTGCCGCGACAAACGCCGTGTTTTGTCCTCAAGCCCTGTAAAGACCTGAAATTGAAGAAGTCTTTTGTTTTTCTTTGAAAAGAATTTTTGAAATCGAGATAATTTTCACAGCGAGGTGTTCATGGACATTAAAATGTTAAAAAATATCTATCTCTTTTCTGATCTGTCGGAAACAGAGTTGAAAAAGATTGCAGATATTGCTGAAGTCAAAAACTTCCTTCCAGGACAAGATATCTTTACAATTGGCCAGACGGCGTCTGCGATTTATGTTGTCGTCATGGGCACCGTAAAAATTTCGGTGAATACGGGTGAAGGGGACGAAATTCAAATTCGTACCATGGGCTCGGGCTCTCACTTTGGCGAAATGCCTTTTATTGACGGTGATAAACGATCAGCCTCAGTACAAACAGTTGAATCATCACATTTGGCTGAGATACCCTACGAAAAGCTGTCGAAGCTTTTAGAGGCTGACGTGAATATGGCATTAAAATTTTACCGTTCGATGGCAAAATACCTTGCTGTTCGCTTGCGTACCACCACTTCAGATCTGAATAGCCTCAAAGAATTGAAGTTCCAACAATAGTAAACACTAATTGATTTAAATAATGAAAACACAGATTCCCACAAGCAGGCTCCCATAAAGAGTCTGCTTCAAACGAAGGTTTCATTTCAATTGATAAAATTCCTTCTTAAGAACGAATTCATTTTATTATCCCCATTTTTGCTTATGGGTGTGTGCTTTTCCGCTCCAGCCTTCGCCTACAAGAATTTAGCATGTTATACCATGGGAAGTGATTGCGAAGGCAGCTCTACATCTTCTTCAAGTCCATCGACGGCAACGCAAGTGAAAATCAACCCCTCTGCCGTACCCACCGAAAAAGGTCTTGGTCTCGAGGGCATTTTCTTCAAGAAAGAAGTCGATTTAGCTCTCGTGCGCGGCAACGGCAAAATGGGGGCCTCTATTTCACCCGGAAATAGTGAGAATACTTTTTTTGGCGCACCTGCATTTGAAACAGATGAGAATTTGCTCGAGAGAAAGAAGTATCAGGATAAATACCCGAATCAAAAAACAACTCTGGCTGTCGCCATGAACCTTATGAAACCCAAAGGCAGTGGCATAAAGAAAAGAACCCTCAAGCTTGGCATCATGGGAAAGCACAATAAACTCACCGAAAAACTCAGTGCAGGACTTGGTATCAGTGGCATTCTTGGTCCATTGGATTTCGGGTACTCGATATATGATGATGAATCTCAAATCAGTGACGATGGCATTGAAATTGTTGAAAAAAAATATCGCGTACAAACTTACAATATGGGTTTGCACCTTTCTTCATTGTTCTTGGGATACTCTCACCTTCATCTTGCCGCTTCAGATAATTCCTTTAAAAATAACGTCAGCCTGTTCACTGCCAACCTCAAAGTGGGTCGATTGATTCTTACCGGCTCAAAGCGCATCGAAGAATCACCGACGCTGGCTTATAATTACGAAACTAGAGACCTTGAAACTAAAGAGCGCAAAGAGGAGAACTTTGGCGGTTTACAGTATATTGCTTCAAACAACATCACTGTGGGACTTATGCATAATTACTATTTGCTTCGTGAGTATTCCGTCATTGCGACATTCTTCTTTTGACAAATCACAGTCCTCGACACCAAGTCAATTTACTCGACAAAAATTTGATCACATAGAGACCCTTAAATAATTGCACGCCATTATTTCCTCTTGAAATATTATGTTTCAAGCTTTTAAGATTGTTTTTGAGATCCTTTTACTTCCTTCGGAATCCCGATCAGACGCGGCACACCTAGACCTTCGTATTGAAATGTACTCACAATAAAGTCTTGCTTCTCCTTAAGAATCAGTAACGCTAGTCTTAGGTCGAGAATGCAGATCAATATTTGCAGTGAGGTAAAAAAATGAGCAGCGTCGTTTCATTTATCAATCAAAAAGGTGGAGTCGCAAAAACGACAACCGCGATTAATGTAGCAGCACAATGGGCGCAATTGGGAAAGAAAGTCCTATTGATCGACCTGGATCCTCAAGCTTCCGCAACTCGTGCTATCTTTGGCGACAACGAATTTGAAAATACAATCTATGATGTTCTCACCTCCGAGATTGAGGCCGAAGAGGCCGTTGTCCCTTCTGAATCTTTTGGCATTGATGTGATTCCCTCTGAGATCATGCTCAGTGGTATCGAAATCATTCTGTCTTCAAAGTTTGGTCGCGAAAGCATCCTAAAAAGATGTATCGCAGAGATCAAAAATGATTACGACATCGTTGTCATCGACTGCTCTCCGTCTTTGGGCTTGCTGACAGTAAATGCTCTCATTGCTTCCAAAGACATTGTTATCCCTATTTGCCCGGAATACTTCTCGCTAAAAGGGATCGATCTTATCCTAGAGACCCTGAAAAACATTCATCAGGGTTTGGGACATAAAATCGACGTGCGTGGAATTATCATCTCGAAGTACCGCACTCGCCGTATTGTCGAACAAGTTATTCGCGATCTGAAAGCGAACTACAACATTCCAGTTTTCAACAATTACATTCCTGATTCGATTGTGGTTGAAGAAGCTCATCACAAACATCTTCCAATGCGACAGTTCTCGCCAAAAAACCCGGCCGGTGTTGCCTTGGCTAATCTTGCAATGGAAATGTGGTCTTGAGCACGATCAATCCCCTTTTCTTAGACTCTACAAAGCCCATTGGTGACAAAGTTGTCACCAATGTGGAGCTATTAAATATCATCCTGTACGATGGTGACGCTTTGTTTTTCGAAATGAGCAATGAGTTTGGCTTCACCCAAAGATTTGCCCTACAAGCCGTTCCCACAAAAAAATCAATTAAGTACTGTGCTGAAGTTTGGCTGAAATATCAGTATCAAATTCAATATCGGTTTGTTATTGAATCTGCAGGCCAGCAAATCTTGACATCAGCTTTCCGTGAAACTCGCGCAGGACACGTTATTTCAGATAAGTGGGAGCCTTCATTTAAAAATGATGCGCCAGTGAAGAAGGCAGATAAACGGAACTCTCGCCGAAGTGATCCTAACAAAGAGGTCAAACCTGGGCGTGAAATCAAAACACATGCGCAGAAGCCTCTGTGCAAACCACAATTTTTTGATCAGATTAAATCTTTGCTAGAAGAACTGCTTTAAAAGCATAGCTTTTATAAAAGTACTGCAAAAAAAGCCAAGTGCGAACTCATGTATCCTCACTTGGCTTCTAAATAAAATGCACTGACAAAATAGAATAATTACCTATCACTCGACCACAACAAAGTCCCACTTGAATTGAGAATACGTAAATAAGGCTTGGCCTCTTGGAATATCAACTTCGTAGCACCGACTGTCCCTGAAGACCACAACGGAGTGCTTCCCTGATAGACCACAAAATTTCCATCATCTTGAAAAATCGCACGGCATGGTTTCGTACTACTGCAGGTATTACCACCTTTCATAATTGACCAGAGTGCCTTTTTTGCACCGTCATAAATCACCAAATTCCCATCCGCTTGCATAATCAACGTGAGACCCTTGACTGTTAAAGACTGTGGATGATTGAGATTCAATTGTGTTCGCAAGAACTCTCTCTGTTCCGGATCTGAATTTGATTTACAAGCTCCCCCTTCGAGGACTTTCCCAGTCGAGCACTTGCAGATACTGTTAGACATAGTTCCGCCACTACCAACACATAATCCTTCTGGGCTTGCAGCAATACTCTGACGAATCTCAACCTCCGTCTTACCCATTTTCAATTGCTCTACCCAGTGCACAAGGCCTACGGATTCTACTTCCCTTTTAAGAATATCCAGATAAGCCTTTTTTACGATGGCTTCATAATTGACTTGCTGACCTCGCTGGCAAGCCCCGGCAGCAAGAACATAACCAGTGTTACAACTTATAGTGCTGCAAGAACCATAACCTGTTCCTGCAGAGTTACAGGTCTGAACCCCTGAACCATTTAGAACTGCGCACGTTTGACTACTGTTAGGCGAACAAACCTGTCCCGAACCAAAAGTCGGCGTCTGAGGCAATGGGGCTTGTACAGATTTAGCCCCTCGTCCCCATACCAACAAAGAACGCATGGTTTTGTTTCCACCTTTTTTGGGGTAATAGGCATAATAAAGATAGTTTAAATGACCCATCTGATTGAACATGGGATAGCTTATTCCACACGTATGGATGTTCTCTGCTGATATCAATGGCCCTGTTGATTCTGTATAGGGCCCCATCACATTTGCTGAACGTCGTATAGCCAGACGCCAGTCACTTGTTCCTGTATCACCTGAATTCCTCACACACCTGTAAAAGTTGGCTCCATTATAGAAAGCATAATAGTATCTACCAATTTTTTTCCAATCCTGAACATCCGTATTATTGCAGTCCCATGCGGATGTGCAGTGCGTATTGTTTTCTGCTCCCAAAAGCAATGTGCCTTCATCCGCCCGTTTTGAATAACGTGAAATATCCGACACTTCAGTCGCCCAAGTACTTGTGCTTGACGACGACTCTGGAGTTGCATCATTAACAAGTGTCCATTGCAAATAGGTTTTTCCCTGATCAATGAGCACAGAACCTGTGGATGCAGAGCGAACGGTAGAGTTCGCAATCACTAGACTTGGAAATGTCCAAGAGCTAGCAATCCATGGTGTCGTCGAAACCGATGTACACAAAGATGCACCAAAACTACCATCTTTAGCGCACTCCATGGTCATTATATATCTATTGGGCTGAACCGAAGTATCCAACGTTACGTGTGGATCATAAACAGTCCATTCACTTGATAAAGATCTAAAAACAGGTCCGTCACCGACTTGAACAAAGTTCACGCCATCAAAGCTTTTCATCAGATATATATTAAATTTACCATTGCCTAAATAGCCTCGAGTTAGGCCATAGTATGCATCTTCGTTTGGGTTCTTAAATATGGGGAGTTTTTGATCCCAAATCTCTCTCACACCTGAGGTGAACTTTAAATTTACTTCCTGTGATTCTTCAAGATTCTGAAAACGAGCATTACCATTAAAAAGATCTTCAATCGTAGGACTTACTGCCATCCAAACTAGTAAGTTTTTGGCCCCCAGAATACTGATATACGGAGGTGAGTCTGAAACATGAAACTCTTTTGCACCAACAGTACCTGTGCTAAAAATAACCTTGGCAGGATTGCTCGCCTGATCGTAGATTACAAAGTTACCGTCGTCCTGAAAGGTAGCAAGACAGCTCGAGCATTTACCTTCTGTTCCTGAAGCCCATAATTTTTTTTGGCTCCCATCCAGAAGTACGAGATTTCCATCACGTTGCATCGTTAGTGTCACAGCTCCGGATTTGACAGAATCACCTTGCTCCAGACTGAAGGGCTTGCGATTATTTCCCGTAAAACCAAACACCTGAATCTCAGTTGGTGTTAAATTCACTAATGCTGTTTGATCTGCTTCCACACCAGAAAGTGTAACGAAGCCACCTGAACAGTTCTGGTAAACCACAACGAGAATCAATGAGAGAGCAAAAATCAACAATTTAGGCAGCATTTTATATTTTTCTAAAACTAACAAATGATTTTTTTTACTCACTCGCCCCCCAAAAAAACAAACCGAAAAAATTGCAGCAAATATTTAGGTTAAATCAAAACCTTCACAAACATCTACTACAAAATAGGCCTACTACCCAAATCAGACTATCTATCGCTCGACCACAAAAGCGATCCTCCAGAATTCAAAATACGCAAGTAAGGTCTCGCCTCCTGGAAAATCAACTTCGTGGCACCGACTGTCTCAGAATTCCACAATGGCGTGCTTCCTTGGTAGACAACGAAATTACCATCATTTTGGAAAACAGCATTGCATGGTCTTGCACTCGTGCAGGAGTTGCCGCCTTTCATAATCGACCAGAGCGCCTTTCCTGCGCTATCATAGATCACCAAATTTCCATCTTGCTGCATAATCAATGTGCGACCTTTGACTTGTAACGACTGTAAATGCACAAGATTCAACTGGGCACGTGAAAACTCGCGCTGACTGAGCTCTGAGTTCAATTTACAAACTCCACCCTCAAGCCCTTTTCCACTTGGGCATGTGCAGATATTGTTGGCCATACTGCCACCGCTGTTAATACAAAGAGCCTCTAAACTTGCCGCGATAGCCTGCCGAACTTCAGCCTCGGTTTTGCCCATTTTCATTTGACCGACCCAATACTCAAGACCTGCAGGCTCAGCTTCCCGTTTAAGGATATCTAGGTAAGCTTTTTTAACAATAGCTTCGTAATTAGTTTGGCTGACTAACTGGCAAGATCCAGCATTAAGAGCATAGCCCGTGTTACAACTTACAGCCACACAAGAACCATAAGCAGTTCCAGCTGAGTTACAAGTTTTCTGTCCTGAACCATTGGTGATTGTGCAAGATGCTTTGCTGTTCGGAGTACAAGCTGTCACATTATCTTTACAAACGCCGCCTTCGAGTTTTTTCCCACTCGGGCAAGAGCAGACAGTATTGGCCATACTGCCACCGCTGTTAATACAAAGAGCCTCTAAACTTGCCGCGATAGCCTGCCGAACTTCAGCCTCGGTTTTGCCCATTTTCATTTGACCGACCCAATACTCAAGACCTGCAGGCTCAGCTTCCCGTTTAAGGATATCTTGGTAAGCCTTTTTTACTATCGCTTCATAAGCCGCAGGATCTCTCTGACAAGATCCAGCAGCAAGAACATACCCTGCATTACAACTTACAGCAGCACAAGAGCCATAAGCAGTCCCTTCAGCATTACAGGTCTGCATTCCAGAGCCATTGGACACTGTACATGCTTTCGTACTGCTCGGAGCACACATCTTCGGCTTCGGAGGCTCTGTCACTGGCAATCCGAAAATCGAAATGACATCTGAATTAAGGGTCCCAAGGAAGGCCACTAAGTCCGCGACGTCTGTACCAGAAAGCCCCAAAGGTTTGATCTCGGACGAACGCAAAGGATCCGCCATCCCCCCAGCGTTGTATAATGCGATCACACTTTCAAGATTTGGCATGGAGCCATCATGAAAATACGGAGCACTTGAATTCAAATTTCTCAGGGTTGGCGTTTTGAAAGCCCGGGCATCAAAACCATTCCTCGAAAACTCCTGTTTTCCAATATCTGAGGCTGCTACGAAAAAGCCATTGTTATGCAATTTTTCATCGGTAAAGTTAGTTCCAACGTGGCAAGCAACACAACGAGCTTTACCATTGAACAATTTATAACCACGCAACTCGGACTCCGTGAAAGAGCTAGAGCCCGCGAGAACTTTATCAAATTTAGCTGGTGCTGTAATAAGTGAAGCCTCAAAGGACGCTAAGGCATTCAAAAGATTATGCTGAGTGATTCCATCAGAGAAAACCTCCTGGAATGCTTTAACATACTCTGGTTTGGTCTTAAGGCGCGCAACAACTTGTTCTATTGTTTGAGAACCCATCTCATCAGGATTAATAAGTGGACCAGCAGCTTGATCGAAAAGGCTGCTTGCTCGACCATCCCAGAATTGAGAGGTTGAGAATACCCGATTGAAAATCACCGGAGAGTGACGAGGCAATGCTTTTCCGCTAACACCTACAGATTTCGCACGAGAGTCTGCAAAACCTTTTGCTGGATCATGACAGGAAGCACAGGACACCTGTCCATTTGACGAAAGATCCTTTTCATAAAATAAAAATCTTCCAAGACTGGCTTTATCTTTTGAAAGCTCTAACTCTGCAGGATAGCGGAAATCTGACAATTTAAATACTGTTCCCAGCCCCTGCACAGGTTCATTGGCTTTGACAACTTGACGACCGCTTGCTGGAATAAATGCAGAGTCAGCAAGTTCAGGCGATCTTCGCACAACACTAGAGACCTTCACTTGATCTACAATCATAACATCTTGAGTGATACTTCCCCCATTAGGGTTGAGCCCAGCAGGTCCGATCAATAGAGGCGAGGTATTGCTAGTCATCAAACCAGCAGGCATCATCCACCTTTGCGAAAGTTTGCCGTTTATAAAAAGCTGAAGTTCACCGATTGTCGGATCGTGCGACACAGCGACGTGGGCCCATGCGTTCCCGGTGATTTTCGCATCACTATGATGGCTATGATCTTGGCCTCCAATGCGAGTGTGAATGCGAATGCTCAAGTCTGAACGAAGAATCATTTTAAAGGCATCACCCTTGCTAATCAGAACCAACTCAGCATCATCTCTAAATGAATTTACCAGAGGCTTCACAAAAAGCTCGTAAGTTTGACCGCGCGAGGTTTCATTTAAATATTGATTGTGGTCTACTTGCACGGCGGAGTTTCCGTTGAACAAAATAGCGTGACCTTTTATTCCAATGAATTCATCTATATCAGCAACATTTCTACCAGAGATATTTTTATTAACGAGCTTAAAATGAGCCCCACCTATCAGACGTCCATTGGATGACTTCGTCGAGGTGTCCGGAGTCATTTGGTAGTTGATCTCAACACCATCTCTAGGAAGTCCAGGGTTCATTTCAAACGCAGCAACATACTGCCCTTCAACATAATCTCTAAACCCAACTTCACTGTAGTTGCCACCATTTGAATGGATAATAAGATAAGTTGGATCTTCAAAACTACTTGGGAAAGCCGGATTTTTTAAATCATTAAATGGATTCCAAATGGAACTAGTATTGGCAAGAGAAGACGTAAATAGTTTTAAAGCATCAGTTCCTGATGGAGTTTTATTAAGCGTTGTATCGATATGTCTGATCTTATTCCCCGTCCATCGACCAACAACAGAGGTGCCAGTACGGCGAGCGGGTGCCGTGGGATGAAAGGCATGCGCCGCTTCAAAAAACAGTTCAGTGCCATCAGCACTTATCCAAGGATAAGCCCCTACTACATTTTCGCCAGGTGAATAAATAGTCCCATCATTCGCCTTGAGCGGAAAGGCCGCCAAAGGAACACGCTCCCCAAGACTTACGCCATCTAACATGACATTTCTGTCTTGATACAAATAAGAGATCTTCTTAGGAGTAGACCACCCCGTTTTGCTGAAAGGATTGGAATTGAAACTATAATGTAAACGATCTCCGATATGGAAAATAAAAAAGCGGCCATCGACGGTCAGAGTTGGCTCAATCCCTCTGATTGGCAATCCACTCACATCTTTGATCGGCATAAAATCCTGCACCAGAATAGTTTTATCAACATGTGCATTTGCTGACTTCGGAGACGCAATGACAACTTTCATGCGCATATGCCCCATCACATCGCGACCAAGACTTGCGACGATGGCATTGACTTCACTATTTTTTACACCCCAATCCTCGTACCCATAATTCTGAGTCATAATCATGAGATCGTAGGTTTCGAAGCTCCCGTTGGCACTGGGATTGCCATCTTTATCTGACTTATAGGGATTGTTTTCAACTGAGCTTCCTGAAGCAGGAAAGAAGCTGAGTGCATTGAGTTGCATAATGATTGAACGATTGCCCATTGTATCGAATGAGTAGTCAACATTACCTACACGTTTGGTGTTGAGGAATCGAGACTCGGCACTAAATGCATTGTCGATGTTCACACCTGAGTTTGTACGGGTAGCTAATTCGGGTCTGAAAATACGCGCCTGCCATCCATCACCAGCAGTGTAAACGACCAAGCGACCATCCCAAGATGTGTGATGTCCATTACCAATGAAAGGCAATTTAAAAGGGGCATTATTCAAATTGGATGAAGATAATTGCTGAACAGTGGGAGCGCTTGCGAAAGACGCATATAAATCCGAATCACCGAACTCATCTGATAAGGCTTCAAATCCTTCTCCACAATTCTGGAAGAAGAAAAGCATTGGTACTACTGCCACAATAAAAATTAACAACCTTTTGTAATCATACAAATTGCTCTTCATCGAATTCCCCCAAATCAGAATAGACGAACAGAGCCTTAAAACAAATTTTTGAATACAAAAGTATCAAAATAGGAAAATAAAAAAGTATTCTTGACCGAGGAATTTCTGCTTTCAACGAATACTGACTAATCTTTTGACAGAGAGCTCAGCATTCCTTGAGGATCGAGCCAAAAAAATCAAACGCAAAATTTCACATCCCCTTTTCGGCCACTGACCAATATTTAATCTATATCCAATGCTCAAGTCTAATCTAGAGGTCTTGAAGCATAAAAAATAGGCCCCTATTTTGCTCCAGCATGCATCATAGACAAAGGACTCCACATGAAATCGTTGCCCTCTTTTTTAAATTTATTCTTGGCTGTGACTCTTTTTTCTTCTGCGGCACAAGCGAAGTGTGGTGACTGTACCCTTTTAGATTTCGGTAAAAAAGCTCAAGTGGCCCAACTGTCTCCCCTCCTTCAAGGTGACATGAAAAGTAAGACAGACTATCTACAAAGCCTTGGCTTAGACCTTTTTAAAATTCCTACCCCCAAAGAGGTCGCAACGATTCCCTTCCTGCCTATGCCTCCAGAAGACTTGATGAAAGTCTTTGGAAAATACTTTGCGGAAGATGCTTTAGCAATTTATCTAACCGAACGCTCCTATAGCAACCATGTGCTGAAACCAACCATACTATTGATTGAAAGTACGGATTCTTGGACCATCGCGCATGAGTTTATGCATCACCTTTTTGATCGTGCTCGTTTCATGGAGGATCCGACGATGGAATCACAAGTCGTCAACAATATGAGTGACGCTAAAGAGGATTTTATGGAAGCCTGGTCTAAATATAAATTAAACAACAAATATTTCGACTCCAATCACAAAAATCAAACGATCGATACCTTTGTTACTTTTACTGACATTCAGTTAAGACTGCTCTTAACTTTTGAAATGGAAGAAATAGCCATCGAAAAATTCTTGCGTTCAATGTACATCCATCACAAAACCGATTTCGACCAAAATAGCTTTGATCGTAGTACACGATATATTGCAAGAACAGGTGCAAAAGCTCTGGCAATTTTAGACGTCACGTTGGAAACCTGCAAAGATCTGCGCCAAACTTTGAAAAACGACGATGCCGCACAATTAAAGAACCTAGAGACAGCCTGCCAACAAGCTGTTGAATTAAAGAACTCCCTAGAAAAAATCTGAGAAGATTTGTTTTTTACCACTGGATCTTTACGCCGAGCCCTCGAATGTTTTACTCTGACGATGGATCGACAGTTTTGCTTCGGGTGAAGTTTGGCTGAACACCACACAACGTCCGGAAAAAATAACCGATCTGTTGTCCCCGTATAAGTAGGCTTCCCCTGATCTTTGATCAGAATGCTGATCCTTAACGGGGATTTCTTTTTTTGTTTAAGTGCACGAAAGGATCTCTCCACTCGAACATCAATCATAAGACCCTCTGTCTTTAAAGATACACAAAGGGGCCTCGGATGTGTTTTTCAGCAAGTGTAAGTTTTAGTATGGGCACTCTTCTTATCACAACAGGAGCAGCCACAACCCTCGGCAACAAGAAAAAAGAACAGCGAATGATTGCAGCTATGCCGTTAATATTCGGCATTCAACAAGTGGCTGAGGGGCTTGTTTGGCAGAGCTTGGGTGACCCCACCAACTTCACTCAGCAAGTTGGAATAACACTTTTTATTGCCATAGCCCTGATCATCTGGCCGAGCTGGCTACCCTGGTCCCTTTATCAACTGGAAGTTCACGAAAAAAGAAAAAGAATTCTAAAAGTCCTTGGCTTTTTTGGATTCGGAGTTTCGATTTTGGCAATCGGAGTCCTGCATGACAACCCCGTGCAAGCTTACTCCGCAGGACACAGCATGGGTTATGCTTTTCCCAATGTGCAGAAGTTCTGGCCCGATAGTATTGATTTTCTATTGTACGACACCCCGACCGTGCTTCCATTTTTTGTCTCAAGTCTAAGAACAGTAAAAAAAGCGGGGTATTTAGCTTTAGCAAGCCTAGTTGCCACTCAGATTATCAATCAACAAGCCACAACATCGGTATGGTGCTTTTTCGCAGCCTTGATTAGCTTTTATATTGCGGTAAATGTATTGGTAAAACAGGAACAAAAATTAGCCTAAAATTAAATCACAAAATTATATATTTTATTTATGGGGAATCTGCGGAACTCCAAATTTTACTGAGGAAAATTTGGAGCGGGAGACGGGGCTCAAACCCGCGACCTTCGCCTTGGCAAGGCGACGCTCTATCAACTGAGCTACTCCCGCATCGGAAGTGAAGCCAAATTACTGTTGCCACCCACTATTGTCAACGAGTAAAAATAAAAAAATGAAAACAATTTTGATAAACCGCATAAAGAAATGGATGATTTTCGCGTTCGTCGGATGTGTTGCTTATTTAGTGGGCTACTCTTTGGGGCACCAAAACCTCAGCGCGAAAAAAACTCCGGAACCACCACAAATTATCGCCCCTCCATCTTCAGAATAAAAAAAAGCCGATCTAAAAGACCGACTTTTTTTATTCTTTAGACGTTAATAAAACTACTTACCTGGAAAAAACCAGCATCTTGGACGAACGCCTGCGACATCACGAGGTGAGTAACATGAACCTGTTTTGTAATCAGAGTTGCTCACCGACTCACTTTCCTTAGCTACGCACAACATGCCCGCCAAATAAGTGTCCAAACGACATTGAGTCTCCGGATGTTGATCGTACATACGAGTTACAACATTCTTATCCGGAGTACCAAAGTTTGGCATCGTAGACTCTTTTCGCAGATCTTGAAAAAGATTTGCCACTGATTGTCCCGCTAATGAAGTGCGTAGGCAAACCAAACGTTCTTTTTCATCTGAAAACAAAGCCTCACAACCCGCAGCAGCCACAGGATCTAAATCAAGATCTTTCAAAATAGCCGCATTATCATCTTCAGCAAAAAAGCGACGAAGACATTTCAAAGTAGCATAATAATCTGCTCCACCTTCATTTGTCGCCCATGCGCCACCAAATCCGCTGATTTTAGGTGCGCCACCGTTGTGATGTCCGTACTCATGACAAGCCACCAAAGCAAAGCCTTCAATATTCGTTGCTTTATGACGGGCCAAACCACCATACATGTTTAAAACTTGAACATTACCCTGACGTTGAGCAGAGGCATTGACGGTTCCATTACTCCAAAGACGATTGATCTTCAGCTTGTCGCCCATTCTTTCAACATCGGCTTTGTACAGCCTCTCAATACGGTCCAAAACCTCGTTAAACTGAGCTTCCGTGATCCCCCCAACAGTCATCACGCCCTCTGGAATGTACATATTATTTTCTGGAACAAACCCGGAACAGAGTGTTTTTGCATCCGTTGCAGTCTTATTGGTGAACCCCAAAGTTGCCAACAAAGCAACTGCAGCGAGCCCACGACTTAATATCGTTTTTGTCATGACTACCCCTCCTTGAGTCTCGACGGTCAGGCAAAATCGTATCAACACGATGCGGACAATTTCAAATGAATAACCCCTACAATGAAGCACCGCACATTTTTTCCTTATTTGCACCGACAAAACGCATAAGCTACATTCATCAGTCTATGAAGATTCCATTCAATCAGCCGCCCAAAAGTACGAACGAAGAAAAATATATTGTCCAAGCGATCGCCAATAAAAAATTAAGTGGCGAGGGGGCTTTTAATAAAAAGTGCGCAGACTGGTTTAACACACAACTCCCCACCCTGATGACCGTCATCACTCCATCCTGTACCTCAGCACTTGAAATGGCGATGGTACTTGCAGACATCGGCCCGGGCGACGAAGTCATACTTCCCTCTTTCACGTTCACATCGACAGCGAATGTTGTCGCACTTTATGGCGCGACTCCTGTCTTTGTTGATGTAGACCCACGAACTTTGAACATTGATCCGATGGCTATTGAGAAAGCAATAACGCCGCAAACAAAGGTCATTATGCCAGTGCACTATGCAGGTGTTGGCTGTGAAATGGACAGGATCATGGACCTTGCCAGCAAGCACAATATCTGGGTTGTTGAAGATGCTGCACAAGGAATTTTCGCATCATACAAGGGGAAGGCCTTGGGCACTTGGGGCCACATGGCTGCATTCAGTTTTCATGAAACAAAAAACATCGTTTGTGGTGAAGGCGGAGCTTTAACCATCAATGACCCTCGCCTTGTTGCTCGTGCTGAAATCGTTCGCGACAAAGGAACCAATCGTCAGCAATTTTTGAATGGTCAAGTGGATAAGTACACCTGGCAAGACAAAGGCTCTTCTTATCTGCTCTCGGAACTTGCCGCTGCTTTTCTATTTGCGCAACTTGAAGATGGCATAGCAATTACCAACAAGCGCCGGGCGATCTGGAAACAGTACTATGATGGCTTAGCGGACCTAGAAGCTGCCGGTCACCTGCAAAGAATGATCGTTCCCAGCGAATGTGAAGCCAATGCTCATATCTTTTACTTCCATTTAAATTCCCCTGAGGTTCGTGCTGAACTGTGGAAATACCTGAAAGAGGAGGGCATTCAATCGACCACGCACTACGTGCCACTTCACTCCGCTCCGGCTGGGGTCAAGTATGGGCGCACCGCGGGCTCGTTGAAAGTGACAGATGATTTGGCCAATCGGCTTTTGCGCTTACCGATGTGGGCGGACCTAAGCACTCAAGAGGCTGCTTTTGTCTTAGAAAAAGTTCATTCTTTTTTTAAAGGTCAGTAATGAAAAAAATGAAGGTCCTTCACTGCATTCAATCGATGGCTTGGGGAGGACTAGAGCTTTACACTGTCGAGTTGATTCGTAAACTGGCTGAAACCGGCATTGAACAGCATGTTTTTTGTTGTGAACACTCCCGTGTTGCGGAAGAGCTGCGAAAAAGTAATATTTCGCTTATCACATTTGCAGATAAAAAAATCTCAAAAATCAAAGAAGCTTTTCTCATTCGCAAAGTCGTTCAAAAACTCGATATCACACACTTGCAATCGCACACTCGTCTAGACATGTGGGCTTGTGCCCTGTCTCGCTGGGACTCTCACTCGCCGAAGCATGTGTACAATCTGTATATGAATGCTTTGCCCAAAAAAGACTTTGTCCACAAGTGGTTGTATTCAAAAGTAGATGCAATTTGCAGTTCATCAGAATTTGTTCTAGCTGAGGCTAAGAAAAACTTTCCGATCGACCCTAGAAAACTTCAATTGATTCGCTATGGTCGCCAGACTGAAAATTACCAAACAAATACGTCTCAACGAACACTGCTTCGACAGCAATATGGCATTCAACCTGAGGACCTTGTTTTTGGAACCTTGTGCCGTATAGATCCAGGCAAAGGGGTTAAAGAGTTGGTCCAAGCTCTGGATCACTTGAGCGACGAAGAGATTAAGAAAATTCACATGGTTATTGTGGGTGACCCGACGATTCTAGGCAAAGATGATGATGGTCAGACTGTCTACGAGAGCGAGTCCATTCAACTTTCAAACTGGATAGATGGGCAAGCTAAAAACTCACGCTTCCAAGGCCACCTACACAGAATCCCATTTCAAAAAGATTTTATTCCTTACATCGATTTGTTGGATGTCTTTATTTTAGCTTCTTACAACGAGACTTATTCTTTGAGTGTGCTCGATGCCATGCTCATGGAAAAACCTGTCATCGGAACAGATGCGGGTGGCACAACGGAGCAAGTGGGCAAAAATGACCGCGGGCACTTGGTGACTCCAAAAGATCCGAAAAGCTTGGCTCAAGCGTTGCGATTTTACATCAACAATCCTGAAACGATCACAAAGCAAGGCGCGGTTGCAAGGCAGTGGGTTTTGTCTCAGCATGACTGGAACAAAACCCTCAAAACAACTTTGGAACTTTATCAAGGTTTTTAACCTAAGGAACGCCCATAAGGCGGAGAGACTGCACTAAAGCGACAACGAAGACGTAAGCAAATACGTTGAAGACCACGAGTTGCATCAGTGCAAACTTCACAGATCCGCTCTCGCGCATCTGCACACCCACCGTGGACATGCATTGCAAAGCGATCAAGAAGAAAATCATCAATCCTATCACGGAGCTGACGGTGAAAATCTTTTCACCTTTGGCATTCACTGCTGTTTTCATCTGCGATAAAAGTGCCTGCTGCTGGCTGTCTTCGTCCGTATCCGTAATGTTAAAAGTCACCGCCAAAGAGGAAACAAACACTTCACGAGCAGCAAAAGCTGAAATCAGACCGACACCCACACGCCAATCAACCCCCATTGGCGCGACAATCGGTTCAATGACTTTTCCGAGCTGACCAACATAGCTTTGTTCAAGTTTCTGATGTTGATCTTCGAGTTGATAATTTGGGAAAGTTGTTCCTGCCCAAATAATCACTGCAAATGCAAAAATAACGGGACCAGCACGCTTCACATAAGAAAGTGTCCGTGTCCAAGAATGACGTAGTAACACCCGAACCTTGGGCCGACGATAGATCGGTAGCTCCATCATAAATAAAGAAGGTTCGCTGCGCGGGATAAATTTACTAATAACACCAGCAGCAAAAGCTCCGATTATAATTGAACCAATGTAGAGCGCTGCCATAGAAAGCCCCGCATACCAAGCAGATTCACCATGAAACAAAAAGGCGATAAACAAGGCGTAGACAGGCAAACGAGCCGAGCAGCTCATGAGTGGAACAATAAAAGATGTGATCAAACGATCTTTTGTCGAAGGAATATTCCGAGTGGCGATGATCGCCGGCACGGCACAAGCAAATCCCGACAAAAGCGGCACGAAAGAACGTCCACTCATCCCTAAGGCAGCAAAAGGTCGGTCAATCAACGTCGCTGCTCGAGCCAAGTATCCTGTACTTTCAAGAATACCAATTCCAACAAATAAAATAAAAATTTGCGGAACAAAGACCATAAAGGCCGCAAAACTTGTCACCACACCGTTAGCCAAAAAGTCAGCCCACAGTGTTCCAGGTCCCCATGCCACGACCACTTCATTCAACTGAGTAAACCAACCGTCAATGATGTCCATGAACGGAGTTGCCAGCCAAAATACGGAAGCAAACAATGCTCCCATGATGACAACAAAAAACAAGAAACCAAAAATCGGATGCAACAGAACTCGATCCAACTTTTCTGTTGTTGAAACGATTCGATTCAAGCGGTCTTGGGTTTTTTCTGTTTTGTGCGACAGAGCCTTCTGTGCAATGACCTCGGACTCTTTCAGTTTTTGATCTTGAACTTCAAAGCTCCAAGGCACAGGCTTTGAAACATTGCCAACTGGAGGCAAAGCCTTCATTTCAGCGATAATTTCTTTAAGACCACCCGCCAAAAGCCCGTCAAATTGCAGAACCGGGCACCCGAGAGTTCTACGCAAATAATCCATATCGATCTCAAGTCCTTCGCGACGCAAGAGATCCGCCATGGTCACCACAACAATCAAAGGAAAACCCGTTTCCTTCAACTGCATCACCATTTGCAGATGGCGCGCCATGTGCGTGCCGTCAATAACAACAACGACGCCATCGATTTTTTGCACTTCAGGATTTTCATAGAGAGCCCGCAACGTCACCCACTCGTCTGCACTTTTCGGATGCAGACTGTAAGTCCCAGGAGTATCCATCACTTGAATCAACTCTTCTCCATGATGAGCAGCCAATTTCCCAAGAGAAAATTCCACAGTAGCGCCGGGATAGTTGACCGTTTTAAAGCGCGAACCCGTCAACCAATTGTATAAAGTTGTTTTTCCCGAATTTGGCGACCCAACAAGTGCAATAGATTTCATACTCACGATCAACCTCGCTTCACTAGAGCACAAACAGCTTCTTCATTACGCAAAGCTAAGAAACTCGTATTAAAGCGAATCAACAAAGGCCCGCCAAATGGCGCCCTTCCCAAGATAGTCACTTGCGTACCGATACGAAGCCCCATCTCATGCATACGCTCGCGAAAGACCGTGTCCCCAACAAATCCCGTAATCTCAGCAACATGTCCCGGTTTAAAAGAAGAATCGAGCAAATTCATGAGTCCCTCTATATAGTTAGCCTACTAGTTAAAAGCAGGACCCATCAAAGGGAAGCTCTTTACCCACACTCGGTTTAATTGAAAACAAATTGAGAAGCCCCCCCTCCCGGAGGAGGGAGACTCGATAGGTACGCCGTACCTTTTTGAATTGCAGCGCGTAAAAACTCACTTAAGACGAGCTCGCTGGCGAACCTTATCACGACGAAATTATTAAGAATCGCCTGCAATCAACTAGTGATCAAACTTTTGTCTCTTCAGTTGCAAACTCAATTCTTGTTCCTTGAGCAATCATTTCTTTGACGGCACACTGCTGAGTCTCATTGATAACAAAGTCTTTCTCATCTTGACTCCAACTTTCAGGAAAACTTATTTCCGTCACCCACTTTGTGATCATCGCTGGATTAGCTCTATCGATAAATGGTTTTCCAGAAATTTTAATTCCCATTGGCGAGAGATTTCGCTTTTTACAGGCTTTCAGAGCATAGACACCCGCACAACCAGCAAGAGCTGCATAAGTGGCTTCCAATGGGTTTTCTTTGCTACCATCAATTGCATAGGAAAAACTGAATTTTCTTGTCTTCACTTCAATCTTAGATGGGTCCGTGATTTCTAAATCGTACATGATTCTTCCTTTCTGAAGGAGATATCGAGTTTATACCAGAAACACGCTGACTGGATTATGATGGAGAACATGTTTTTAAACATTTAATGGCCGTAACTTTTGTGAGTCTCAATAGTTTTAGTAGGATCCAGAAAAATACATGGGCCTATGCAACACAAGATATCTTGATTACTAATGTTCGCACCTCTCGAGAATAAAACAAACCATAGGTAAGGGGTGGAAAATACTGTGAGGGCATTGCATTGCCTCGACTCGACTCGATCTAAATCTGAGTAAATGTTTTTTGAAAGTGTCCGATACCTTTCTTGATGGTCGCACATTTTCTTATTCTTTTATCTTTAGTCCTTTCATTTCATGCAGCCCATGCTGCAAATGTTTGTATCAATGATCCAGACGGTTCCAGGGGTATAAATAACTTCGCCATTGCTAAAGCGGTTCAATCAGCTCAAGATCCTCTGATGAAATCTTTTCTAGCCGCGTCCTCCTGCTCAGCCCAATCACCTAAAAGTAAATCCATGGCTGCACTCGCCAAAGTGGCAGAGTGCGCAGTTGGTGTAGAAAAAATCAAAGCCGAATGCATAAAGGCATCACTTCAACGGGAAGTCAAAAATACGGGCTACACTTGCAACAACGGTAAACCCACTTCTTTTGAAAATTCTGGTAGCAACGCAGCCTGCATCGATCAAAAGACACTCAACTTTATTCACTTTGCTATTAATAATGCTATTTCTTGTATGTCGCCTCCCGAAGATCCTATTGATCCTCGCTTTATACTAAAGAAAATAAACAACGAAACTGGATTCAACTTCTTTCTTGGTTATTCTGGCGGTGTTGGCATTGGACAACTGACCTCTGATCCTGTGGATGAACTCGCTGGGTGGTGGCAGAAAAAAAGAGTTGGCAAATTAAAAAGTAAAAAGGCAAAAGTTGAAACTTCTTTTATTCAAGGAAATGCCAAATACATTCTTGAAAATCTCAGTAAAAATACCAAACCGAGCTGCGCGCCCTTCAAAAAAATTATTGAATCAGATCTCTCTTCTCCTCCCCCATCTCCAGGAAATAAAAATAACTATTGTCGATGGCTCAGCGTTGGGGAAGGTCTAGGTAGAAATCTTGTTTATGGGTTGGGATACTATGTCTATGCCAGAGATCGCTTCATTAAAGATACTCTGCAAGAAAAAGCCCCAGAGCTCATTAAAAACAAGGAAGTAGTTAATAGCTTAACCTTAGTTGCCTATGGCCCAGGTGGACAAGCTCAGGCTAAGGCTCTTATCAGAAAACTGCGCCTTAATAACTCCTCTAAACCAAGTGCCGTGGTCGAAAAAATCAATGCTCATAGCGACTACGTCGCTCAAACAAATGAAAAACTCAAAGAGCTTTATGACAATTTGAAAACTTCAGCCCCACATATCGTCGCAGATCCGGGAGGACAATCATGCATCACAAAATGATACTTCTGGCTGTTCTACTCACTTCACTATCTGCTTTCTCTGACACCAGTCCAAAAAATGTTGAAATCTTCTATCAGGAATCAGAAAGTCTCTTGAAACAAGCTGAAAAAAAAACAACCGCAAAAAAAATGAATCTATTAAAAGATCTGCAAAAATCAATGCAAGATACTTTAGACCAATACGAAAAAAAGGATCCTAACCTTGGCAGCACTGAGGAAGATAAAATTTCTCTTCTTTTCTATACGCTAGAACCTGTTTTTAAATTACATCATGAAAAGAAAATCACAAGTAAGCGCTGCCAACAAGTACAACATGAAATCAGAACCGGAGATCGCATGGGACGCCCCGATGACGCCCCTGCAAGTAAGCAGGCTTTAGTGGCTTTAGCATGGCTAGAAACCATCTGCCCACCAGGCGCCCTTCCTGCCAAAGATTCTTTGACTGAATAAAGATGTTCTTCAGCGGATGGACCTTGCGACATTTTAGATGCCTGGGCAAGGCAAAGCATCCCTAGATCTTCTTCAACAAATCCTCTAATCCTTGTCGCCAAAATTGCGGCTCTCGTAAATCATACCCCAAATGTTTCTTAATAAGCACCCTGCAAAGAAGAATATTCGCTCTCGATATCCCAAGCTGGAGATTGTAACATTATAGTGTCCTCAACGATTAAAAAATTACTAAGTAAACTTCAATTTACTCACGGGCCTACACATTTGCAAGGCTATGCCCAACATCGAAAAATTAAGTAAGACCTAAACTCGTCCACACTCAGAAAATTAAAAATCCTAGCCAATATTAAGAGGAGCTGAGGACTCAAAATAGTTGCCAACTCCCACTTCATCTAGCCCATAGTCTGGTTTTTAAGACTTTGGGTTAAGTATCTGCGTACAAGACCGATCTGAAGTCCATATGGATTTTAGTATTAAGACTTCAATCGGTATTAGCAGCTTCCTTCTTTTAACTTGCTCTTTGGCGAGGGCTTCAAACGTCGTTTATGCCCCCGCCTTCTGTGAACCATCAAGCTTGATGATCACAGTAAAGAACAAAAGTTCAGAGTCTCAACGCATTTGGACCCAAGTGCGTTACGACCACGACATTCAAGAGAAGGTTCATGAACTAGACCCCCATGAGCAAATCAAGATTAACGGAGGAAGTTTTCTTAACGAAGCCTCTGGTTTTTCGATGAAGTCCTGGGATCGCAATAGTCTCCAAGTCTCAGCGACTTGTGACGACAATGAAAGCGTTACTTTAACAGATCTCACTTCCCCGCTTGTCAGTCATTGGCTGCCGACTCCAGTGAAAACAGTTAAAGTAAATATCATGAATCTTTTCTTAAAAGAAAATGCCATCAATTTGAAAGCTTTCAACCGTTTCGGCAAATTACTTGAAGAGAAAAAAGTAAATATTGAAAAACATTATGAAACGCAGAACTTCAAGTGGACTCTGGCTGAAGAAGTTTTCCGCATCGACGTTGAGGGGCAAGAACGATTGCACTCATGGGTTCTGTATGACGGCCAAACCAGTGAAAAAGCGGCTCCAGCTGCCAGCTTAAAGCCTGTTAGTTTTCAAGTAGATACAACAAAGACTTACTTCTTAGTTTCAACAAAAACTGCGAATCCCGAAGAGTCTTTTGTGATCGCCCTGAAAGATCCTCAACAAATTTCGACGGCGCGAGATCAAATTAAAAATAAGCAGCTAGAAAAAATAGTTGTTGGAGGAATTGAGTTGGGACACGGAGGCTTCAACCGGTCTTTTTCAGATCGCGACAAATCGCCCTACTCCTGGTCCGTGAATCGTGTTGATGCTTTTGCGGACTTTGCTCACATCGATTGCGATGGCAGTCCGAATCTGACTGAAGAACGTTTGATGCAAAAACTCAGTGAAGGTGGACGCATCTGCTTCTGGCGCTATCGCATCGTGCGCGAACTGACACCCGAAGAAGTTGCATCCGGAAAACTCAGTGGACGATAAAAAAACTAGGAAGGACTGACGAAGGAAGCCCCTTGACCGCGGGTTTCCTCGACATGCACTTTCACTTTTGAAACACCATACTGCTTAAACTCTTGAAAAAAATCCTCAGCCAAAAGTCGAGACAACTGCTCCACACTCGTGTTGGACACTGGCAGCAAAATCACCTCGTTCAATGGAAAAACATAAAAACGATCGCGAAAATTGACTTCCAAAGAGTGCTCTAATTTTTTGAATTTCATATCAGGATGACGAGCTGGCAGCAAAACTATTTCGTCCCACTGATCTAAGCGCGACTTTATGTATTTTTTAAAGACATTGAAGTCGACAAAATAGCCATCATGATGATGTTGATCATCAATGGGGGCTTTAATATCCACTTTGACTTGGTAATTGTGCCCATGCAAACGCTCTGCGTGTTTTTCATCAAAGATCAAAAAGTGAGCGGCTGAGAATTTAAAATTTTGCTTAGCTAAATGCAACGTGGTCGTGGACATATTCACCTCAATGAGGTTATATCTTAACCATGAAATTCGAACTGAAACAGCATTTTCAAATTGAATCCGCACGATTCTTGCCGCACTTACCCCAGACTCATCCTTGCTCACGCATGCATGGACATAGCTTTAAGATTGTCCTGACTTTGGTGGGGGATCTTGATCCAAAGATTGGTTGGGTGATTGATTACAATGACATTCAAGTGATTATGAAACCACTTCTTGAGCAAATTGATCATCGCGTTTTGAATGAAGTCCCGGGGCTAGAAAACCCGACATCTGAGCTTTTAGCAAAATGGCTTTATGACAAAGCCATAGGCAAACTTCCAATGCTTACGAAAGTCAGCGTGGCAGAAACACCTCTCACTGAGTGCTCCTACCCCGCTTAAAATTACTGGGTCAATGAGGCATTGACCCGGACCACAGGTCCTAAGTTCATTTTACTTTCAAACTTTCTTCGGAACTCCGGTGGGTAAAGCATCACAACGGTAGAGCCCATTCGGAACATTCCCAATTCCGCACCTTTATGGGTCTGAATTTCTGGAGTATAACGTTTATGCTGAAAAATATGGGGCCCTTTTTGATTGCCCTTAACTGACTCATCAAAACTCAAACAGATGTGCCCTACATTCGTAGCCCCAACAAAGACGACTCCAACAGGTCCGTACTCAGTCTGAATTTCAACAAGAACTCGTTCATTGACTGAAAACAAGTCAGGTACGTTGGATGTGCTCCATTCATTCACTGGCCAAAGTTCGCCTGGCATATAGCGCACATCCGTGATGGCACCATCTACTGGAGAGTGCACCCGGTGATAATCCGTCGGGCAAAGATAGTAGGTCATGAAAAAACCACCAGCCCATTTTTTATCGCAATCCGGATCTTGAGTGAATTCACTTAATTTATAGGTCAAACCCTTGGCCTGAATAAGCGTGCCATCATCAATGGCTGCCGCCTGAGTGATACGACTGTCTGCCGGATGAACTGCCCATCCTTCACCGACAGGACGCACACCTGATTTGAGGCGACGCACGAAAAACTCACCAATCGAAGGATAAGCAGCAATGCCCTTTTCAGCCTCCTCTAGGTTGATGTTATAAAACCAGGCAAAACCGCGAATTGAGATTTGTGCCCACCATTTAGGCCCTTGCCAATGCATCAGATAACCGATCCAGCGACTGAGACGACGTTTTGGAAGATATTTTGTAATTGCTGACATAGAAATCTTTATAGCGACCCGATGGGGCTTTGTCACCTGCAACGATTTAGTGTATAAACGCACCACAAATCCTCAACCTATTTGACGCTTAACAGGTGTCCCAGGAGTGCGCATGGCAAAGATTATCCAAAATCTCGAAGTTCCTATTGATCAAGATCTAGAAGAAAAATTAGCTTGGATGATGCCCGAACACGGCCCTTACCGCATCCTTCGCCAAAGCGTCGACGCGCGCCGCGCTCACTCCCCCCATTTCGTATACACCGTTGAAGTAGGAGAAAAGGGCGAGACCCTGCAAAACCCACAATTTGACTTCGAAAAAATTGCCAACCCCAAAGAAAAACCGATTATTGTTGGCACAGGCCCAGCCGGGCTTTTTGCAGCCCTTCGCTTTGTCGAAAGAGGCGTTCCCTGTATTCTTCTTGAACGGGGCTCTGACAGCGGCGAGAGAATCAAAGGCATCAACCAATTCTGGCGTTATGGCAAACTCGATCCACGCAATAACGTGTGCTATGGAGAAGGCGGCGCCGGCCTCTACTCTGACGGCAAGTTGATCACTCGCATTAAATCGCCCCACATCCCTTACGTGATGAATCGCTTCGTGAAATTTGGAGCGCCCGAAGAAATTCAATGGCTTTCCAATCCTCACGTGGGATCAGACCGTATTCGTCGTGTGATTCCAAAGTTTCGTGAATTCCTTAAAGCGAACGGTTGCGAAATTCATTTCAACTCGCAAGTGACTGAACTTCTTTTTGAAGGGAAGCAAGTCGTTGGAGTGCGCACCGAGCATGGCACTGAGTTTAAATCTCCTTACGTTGTTCTAGCCACAGGCCATTCGGCAGAAGATATGATCAATCACTTGCGCGACAGCGGAGTTCACCTGGATGGAAAATCTTTCGCTATGGGTCTTCGCGTGGAGCACTCGCAAGCGGCTATCAACAAAATTCAATACCGCCAATTCGCCGAACATCCAAAATTAGGTGCCGCTAATTACAAACTCGTCCATCACAATGACGACTCTGGAATTGGTGTTTACTCTTTCTGTATGTGTCCAGGCGGATACGTCTTATCTTCAGGAACTGAAGCCGATGGGATTGTCTGCAATGGGATGAGTAACTACAACCGCAACTCCCCTTTTGCCAATGCCGCTATCGTCGTCAGTATCGATCACCCAAAAAACTTTGGCAGCGACGTTTTCGGTGGCATGAAAATGCGTCGTGAATTAGAAACTCGCGCTTTCAACGAGGTCCAAGCACAAGGCGGAACTCGCGAACTGCCAGCGCAAAATCTGATGGATTTCTTAACTGGCACTTCCAGCAAAAAAGGACCACGTCCTTTAAGACCTGGATCTTCACCGTCTGGCGCACTCAACATTCGCTTAGACGAGTTGCTACCAAAAGACATGCGTGATCGTTTGCGCGAAGGTTTTGATAAATTCCAAAGAAGCATGAAGGGCTTCCTCACCGAAGATGCCCAAGTGTACGGCATTGAATCCAGAACAAGCTGCCCCGTGCGTGTGACCCGCGATAGCGAAACCTTGCAAAGTATTTCGCACGCAGGCCTTTACCCCGCAGGAGAAGGCGCTGGTTACGCAGGCGGAATCACCTCCGCAGCCTGTGATGGCATCCGTATCGCCGACAAGATCATGGAACTTCTCTAAAGCGTGCCAGTGCGAGAGATAAAAAAAAACGCGCTACTTTTTTGAAGTCAGCGCGTTCTTGGAGTTTAATAGTTCGACAGCCAAAATCGTTTAGGTAGTTCTTTCTATCAATTACTACTTAACCAAGGCCGAGCTTACTACATTAAATTTAACAACCTTACAGGTTGCCAACTGAACCTCAATCGAACCAATTTCTCCTGAGTTATCGCTATGGATAGATGAAAATTGAACCTCGTAAACCTGACCAGATGGCGAGTCCTTTATGACCGGCGAGGCAATATAAAATTGGGGTTCACTCCATAAATCAAAAGGAAATATTTATATAAATAAACTATTAGGATCTTTCTAAAATAAGTGGGTCGGCTGTGGATAAGTCCCTTTAAACGGGATAC
>CAYSKF010000003.1:147985-231579 GCA_964431515.1 uncultured Bdellovibrio sp. | reverse complement strand
TGGTGAGAGAGGTCGAGGGCGAGGCGCTTACGCGCCGCCCTCTCCTACTCAATTCCAATTTAGATGTGTTCTATCTTTGGCTGACACTTCTTCGAAGAGTGCCACCATCTTCTACGACACCGCCTTTAAGATCCCAACGAAACGGCAACTCAACCCAACCCTCTTGTCCCGGATAGAAACGCCATTTTTTAAGGGCGCTCAGGGTTTTTGCATCTAAGTTTTTAAATCCAGTGGATTTTAAAAGTTTAAATTGAGTTGGTTGTCCTTGCTTACTGATGTAGGCCACAAAAGCGATCTCGCCTTGGTCTCCACGGCGACGCTCTTCGCGATCATACTGTGGTTTTGGGTTCCCAGGCATTTGGCGAAGCTGATCCAAGCTGCGAACTCCTTGAGGGACCCCTGCTAACTGTTTGTTATAAGTTGGTTGGCCAGAGTTGCCAGCGCCTGCTCCCGCTTTCACGCCATAACCATTGCCTTGTCCTCCAAGTCCATTTTGCCGTGAGGCTTTGGCCTGTTTTGCCGCAGCAAGAGCTGCAGCTTTTTCGGCAGCCAAGGCAGATGCTATTTTTTCAGCGTTTCTTCTGCGAAGATCATTTTGCATAGAGGCCAACTGGTCGGCTTCGTTTTGGTGAAGTTCGTTAAGTGCTGCTAGAGTTTCATCTTGTTCATTAGTTAGGGAATTCGCCATAGATTCCAAGGCGTTCTTCTCGGTCTCGAGCGCAGCGAGTTGATTTTGATCCACGCTCGCAAAGTCATCATCAAAGTCGGTATTAAGCGAAGAGGGTTTATTCATAGCTGCCAACTGGCCCTGATCAAGTTCTGGCGCCTCAATATCATCAATTGTCATCGGCACCGCTTTAAAGTTGGTTTTCGCAGGACTGTCTTTTGCCGACTTGGCGGCAGATCGAGATGAACTTCCTTTTGTAGGTGCTGCCTTAACTAAGACATCGTCAGGGCCACCAATATCTCTCATGTTTTGTGCGGTCATAGTTTTAGCCGCTTTGGGTGCTCCACCTTGAGTTGCTATAGTGGGGACGCCTCTCGATGCTTTACGAACAGGGGCAGGAGCTGGCTCTTCGATTTCAATCGTGATCGTTTCAGTTTGCACCTGATCAATGAGTGGACCCGTGAACATGGTGGCGAGAATAATTGCGGCACCATGCAATGAGGCGGAAAGAGTCACAAAGCGAGTGGTTTTACTTTGTTCGGGTTCGGCGTGCGCCATGATCCAGGTATTGTAATCAAAATCTGGTCCGGAATTGTTCAATTTAAAACCCATAGAAACTCCTGTGCTACTAACAGTGCACTATCAATTCCTGGGCCAAGTCGAGGGAGCTCCTATTGCACATGAGGTCCCTCGATCCTGAATTTTTTTCAGAGGTGTACAACTATTCGGGCAACAAACCCTCTGGTATTTGTCCTTTGGAAATAGCGGCTGCCATTTTCAAATGGTCAGGATGACCAACGATGTTCAACACCTCCTCTAGGGGGAGTGGATCTGGATGAGGGATTTTTACTTGTTTAAAATCAAGGATTCGCTGATGGCTTTCCCGAAGACTCTCTTCGGATAAGGTGCCTTGTGCGGTCGCCTCGAGTATGGCTTCCATGGCTTGAGGGGGAACTTCTGGATCGTTGCAATAAAGAAGTAAGTCGACGCCAGCTTTCAATGCGCGAACCGGCACCTCTTCAATTCCATAGTGCTTGGTCATGGCTTTCATCCCAAGGTCATCAGTGATGATCAGCCCACGATAGCGACACTCTTCACGAATGATTTTTTTGATAAAAGTTTCGGAAAGCGTAACTGGCCATTCTGGATCAATTTTTGGGAATTGAATATGTGACGTCATCAACATATCCACTCGAGATTTGAAGCTTTTGCGAAAAGGTATGAGTTCGCAGGACTCCAGGCGTGCTATGTCTGCATTTTCAACCGGAAGATCTTCATGGCTGTCGATAATCGTATTGCCGTGCCCCGGAAAATGTTTTGCACAAGTGATAATTTCGGCTTTGATATATCCTCGCACTAACGCTGAAGCGTGTTTTGCAACCATTTCAGGATCTGAACTGATGGAGCGATCTCCTATGACTGTGTTTGCAGAATTTGTGAAAACATCAACACAAGGAGCGAAATCCAGATTGATGCCGACGGCCTTCATTTCTTGTCCCATGCGATTGGCAAAGTGAAAGGAAACAGTGGGTGCATCGATTTCCCCGAGCCGTCTTAGGGGAGGCCATATTGTGAATGGGGCTTTTAAGCGGTGAACTCTGCCCCCTTCCATGTCGATACCAATAAAAAGTGGAGCTTTTTCCACCTGCTGGTGTCGTAAAGATTGAATTTCAGAGCAAAGTTCACGGACTTGTTTGGGATCAGCAACATTGCGACCAAATAAACAGATGCCACCGATATTATTCTCGACGATGAATTTTTTTTCATCGTATGTCAGAGCATGTCCAGAAATTCCGATAAATAAATGTTGGCCAATGATATGCCGAAGGCTCATGACTTAATTTCCTTTTTTATCCACGTTTTCAGGTTGGGATTTGATAATAATATTTTTACCCGGAGGAACGCCGAATTGTTTGCTGGCAGGTGGCTGGTTAGTTTCAGCTTCTTTTAACTGTTGGGACCTGGATTTGATATTGGCCTTCCCTTCGGGGATGCCGCCAAAAATTGTTTTTAGAATACTTGCGCTGTATGGAAGATTGCTCGTAGCTTCGTTCGGATGGGTGACAAGTTCCGTAGTGATTCCCTGGCCAAGAGCATTCGTCCCTAAAACTTCGCCGCGTTCATTTATGTAACTAAGGAATTTAACATCTTTGAAGGTGTTCAGAATTTTGAATACTTTAAATCCATTAAAAACTTCTTCTTTTCCGACCAAAGCCTGACCTTTATGAATCGCGGCATCTTCTTCTGCCACAGCTTGGTATTCATAATTTGTTTCTGAGCGCAGGCCATCTTTGCTCTTAAGCATAAGGTAAACTAAGAACGTCGAAAGAAATGTGCCCTTTGGAATCTTTTTGTCTATTCGTTCTAATTTGCCATTGGAATTAATCGTTGCATTTAAAGTTCCGCCCTTGAACTTGGCATCGATGGTTTTGCTGTCTTTACCAGTCAAGGTTGTATACGAGTAAGAGATGGGTGCTAGTTCTGAGTCAGCCACGGCCCGCAGGCTTTCAGTTATCTCGCTGGGACCTTTTCCTGTTTTTAAAAAATAGGTGGAAATGAATTGCTTTTTCTTCGCATCAAATTCGTAGCGGCTGATGACATAACCGATGTGTTGATCGCCAGAAAGAATTTTTGAATATCCTTCAAATAAAATATCGGCTGAAGCTCCAAGTGGAACTATTAACAATAGACTTAGTAGAATTAAGAATGTTCGGACCATAGTCGAGTTTCCTTTGTGAGGATATGCACTAAAGTCTGTCATTGCGAAGTCATTTAAGTCAAAGTTTTCGAGGTCGAGTTATTGCGTTGCTGCCCTTACTGAGTGAGAATGTTCAAAGACATATGTTAGATAGGCGATCAACTTTTACTCAGAATATCAAAAACAGAAAGGGCCAAGTGGCTCTTTTTATCGCCTTGGCGTTTCAGATATTATTTCTATTTTTCGCGATGGTGATCAATGTTGGCTTGTTGGTACATCATAAAGTCAATTTACAGAACTCGGTGGACTTGGCTGCTTACTACGGCGCCATGAAACAGGCTGAAAATATGAATGCCATTGCTCATATCAATTATCAAATCAGGCAAAGTTGGAAGCTACTGGCGTGGCGCTATCGAATGCTGGGTATGGCGGGGGAGTTTGATGCACATCCCTATATCAAACAAGGCCCAAGCAGAAAAACTATTAATACCGCTATAGCGATTGAAGACTATTATCACACAAATCAAAATTATAAAAACTGGCAGATAGCTCCGCCTTTTTGTATTTCATATATGCCCTTTAAAGAAGTTCCTCCAGGCGAGAACACCTGTAAATATGTGGCAAATGCAACGACGACTATTCTGTGGCAAGCTCCCCCCTTTATCAGTAATTTGTCTGGTATTACGGGTTCCGTCATCAATCTTAGTAACACTCTAAAAAATCTTGCGGTGGATCGATGTAAAGCTATGGGCACGATCAATTTTTTGATGCTAGCGAATTTTGTTGTGGCCTTTAATTATGACCAACGTGATCGCATGGAGTTTATTGCAGCCTTGTCTCGAGCCACCAGTCTTTCTCAAGATAATTTTTATGATTTGGATGGACAAAGTGTAAGAGTGGGTATTGAAAAAACATTACTCAACAATCTGACGGCTGCTAATCGAGAAAGTTTGATGACCGAAGGTTCGGGAAGTTATAAAGTTTTTAACTCCCTCGGTTCAGCTGACTGTAATGCAGAGGGCTTGGCGGAAGGACAACCAGCCAAGTGGCTGCAGACAATTCGCATTATTCCGGGATTTAAGTATGTTGATAATCAGTGTGATCCTAACAACCTTGTACCTGTCATAAGACCCCTTACAAACAGAACTCAGGATTTGCCAATGTACCGTGATCAGGTGGGGCAAGAGCAAAACGTCAATGAGCTTGCTCAGTATCTTGGAATTCGTCAGAACTTGAATGACAATTTTAATTTTTCAGTTGGGGTTGAGAAGAACCCTTGGTGTATGGCTTATACCGGAGTTTCTGCAGAGGCAAAACCAAAGATTCCTTTTTCACCTTTTGGGGCTGTGACTTTGAAAGCGCGGGCATTTTATAAGCCCTTTGGAGGGCGCATTGGCCCTTGGTATTACAAACAATGGCTGCGGGGGCCCAACACAAAATCCACAGGAAGCTTGAATGAGCGCACAGATCCAAATCTTCCTCCACGTATCACGGATATTTCACAGTTTGGGAACGTATACGATGATGTTGCAAATGCTGAGTTTATGGCTGCAAATTACAGTCGCTATATCGGTGATAATTTCGGCCTGAAAAGTTTAAAAATGATTGGGTATTTTGGAGAGGCTATTTTCAATTTAGATGATGGCTGGAGGGCTTCTGTAACTGATCCACCTGCTGGGACTCCCTATGTAGGTAATTCAGCCCCAGCTTATGATCATTGGACCGAGTTGCCACACGAATTTAACAAGCAGAATGGTTCAGGTGACATGTTGGCCTGGGATAATATGAATCAAGTACCCTCTACGATGCGGCTTCTAGAGATGGCTGCCATCATGCCTGATAATTTTGATATGACTTATTACTCGATCGAACCTGATTTTTATCACAACTACTATTTGAAAATTTTAAATGGTTATCTTCAGGGACCTGGAAAGGGCATTACTCGAGTATTTAGGCCAGATCTTGGATATCGCAGGACGCATCCAGATTACGCAAAGTTTAGTGTCAAAAACTTGTATGAAAAAATTAAAGACCCTTATGACCCTGTTAATACGAAAGAACTTATAAATAAGCAGTTTACCTACATTACGGAAAAGTGGGAGCACCTGTTGACCGGTTGGGCGCCGGTCAGTTTGACCAATTACTCGTTGGATACTAATAAGCTTGGGAAATGTATAGCAACACCTGTTGGTGAAGCTGAGAATGATCCAAAACCACCAACCTCTGGAAATTGTGTTTATGGTGGAACAAGTGGATATTCGGTTAAGATGGTATCTACGAGTTACTTACGTTCAAATGAATTAAAGTTGGGTGGGGAAAGCACTTCGCCGGGATCCATATTGAATCCCCCTCCGGCAGACGAAGATTTCTAAGCCTTTTAGCTCTATACTTTTTCACAATCTAATTTTTTTCTTTGAATCGCTTCATAATGAGTCACATTTCACCCTAATAACTAAGAGTCCTTTAGTATTTAGGACTTTTGTCCGAAACTAATACTGCAGGGGAAAATTATGTCTAGATGGAAGAAATTGTCATTTATTGTCACTACTCTGTCGATTTTGATGTGGTCTGTTTGTTCATATGGCCAATCATTAAACCCTAAAGGCGGGATAGGAATCAGAGCCACTCCAGAGCACCTACAGGTTAAGTTCGATCATAGTGCGGCAGGTGGTGCTACACGGTCAGGCCCAGCTGATGGCCTTGCCTCAAGTCAGGGTGCTGTAGATGCCCAGGGGGAAGCTCTAGATGAGGGACATGAAAAGGAACTCAAGGAAGCTGAAGCCGCGCTTGGAGCTGTAAAGACGGCTATGAGTACCCTAGATCCCAGTATCCATCAATATGATATGGCTGGTATGAAGGAGTTGCTTGGAGCATTTTCTTTCTATTCCAATCTACACGGAACCTGTGTGAAAACACAATCCACTGCTTCGGGCTTATGTCGTGAGAAAACGAGTCCTCATTTACAGAAATCTTTGAATGATATGAATACAATCATGGGAATGATTGGTGGTGTTGCTGTTAAAGATGCCTGTAGTAATATGGCCAAACTTATGCGAATTGGGCAAGCAGGTTTAACTGCTTATACAGCGGCCTGTTCTGCGGCGAGGGCCGCTTGTGAGGGGGCGTGTTCCACCGTAAACGCGAACCTGAAACGGATAGTAAAAATTTTACCGACAGAAGCGAAGCTGATTGAATGTACGGGAGTAAAAACAGATCCTGAGGGTCTGGCACTAGCAGAGCCTGCTTGTGGACAATATAGAAGTGCTGTGAAAACCTTTTTGCTAAAATTAAATCACGTGGTTAAGCTTGATTCGGACCTAGCAGTTCGGAAGTCGATTGCTCTTAAAAATAAAGCCTGCACTTACGAATATGCAAATATGTTACTTTCTGCAGGGGTCGGTATTGCTTCGGTTATGAATAGTCTGAAGCAAAGTAAAGATTGTGAAGAGCAAACGAATGGAACAGGTGTTGTTGCAACAGAAGAAGAAAAAGCTAAGTGTGCAGATCCTAAAAATGCAGCATTGCCTGAATGTATTTGCATGGCGAATCCGCGAACTCCAGGTTGCTCTAACGGTTATACAAAACCAGGTGAAAATTCAAGTGCTTCACTTATTGCTGGTAACAAGGCCACAGGTGGTGGTTCGACTATTGGTAATAAAGGGCCGGGTCCTAGCACTTTAGGTGGTGGCGGTGATGAAGATAAAAATTTAGCTTTTACTGGCAACTCTGATTCAGATGGTGCCGGTGCCTTTGGCAGTGGTAGCGGCGGAGGTGGCCTTGGTGGTGGTGGTCTTGCTGGCACTGGAAAGGGAGCAGGAGAGGGAGCTGAGGAAAAGAAAGGTCTTAATGCCAACATCTTGGGCGCAGCTGGTGGCGGCGGCGGAGGTGGTGGTGGAAGTTGGAGCGGCGTTCGCGGTTCGGGTGCTGCGAGTGCTTATCGTGCCTACCTTCCTGGTGGAGCGAAAGATCCAGCGCGAGGTTTGGCGGGGCAACAGTCATGGACCCGAGAAGTAACGGGTCAGGGTGGAAAGTCCAACTGGGAAAAAGTGCGAGACCGTTATCGCGATAATAAGAATTCATTATTGAGTAACTAGGAGTCCTCTATGAAAAGAAATTTAATGATCTTTACTTGCTCTTTCAGTATGGCTCTGGCGCCCATGGTGGCTTATTCACAATCGGGCGTTGAAACTAAAAGAGTTGCGGTTCCCAATACACCTTCGGTAAATCAGGGCGCTGGTGCGACGTCGGGTTCGAATTCGACGGGAAAGATTATGTCTTTTCTTGCGGGTGGCATCTCTATCACGCAAGGTGGAATAAATATAAAAACAGGATCTGCTGATCAAAACTATGGACAGGTCGCCTTGGGAGTTTTGCAGGTTGCCATGGGAATCATGTCAATGGCCCAAGGTAACGCTCACGGTGCCACCCAGAATCAAGCGAATTTTACGGGATCATTGACTGACGGGACAGGCGCAGATGGCGGACCAGGTAATTTGGACCCTACGGATCCAAGGAACCCTAACAGCCCATTGTTGAAAGACCCAACAATGAGAGCGGCTATGAATCAGCTTAAAAATATGGAAAAGCAGGGACTCTTAAATCAAAAGAAAGGCACAATTAAGTTGAACGGAAAAGACGTAAAGATTGCAGATCTTGCATCTCGTGATGGAATGGCCTCAGCAGGTTTTCCCCCTGGTGCAATTGCTGGATTGAGTGATTATGAAAAATCAGTGGCGAAAAAAGCAGCTGAAAAAATGGAGAAACTAAAACTAGGCGCAATGACAGCTTCTTCAGGATATGAAGAAGGCGGTGGTGGCGGTGGTTCGTCTTCATCATCTTCAAGTGATGATGGGTCTACTTCATTGGCTGCGACTTCAGGCTCTGGTGCCGGCTTGGGATTGGCAAGAGATCCTTCCAGTCTTGCGGGTATGCAAAAAAACTATAATGGCGAACCGATCGGTGTCGCTGCTGACAGTATCTTTCATATGATGAATCGCCGCTATAAAGTAAAAGAAAGCCAAGAGTCCTTTTTTAGTGACGCTGAGCTGGCTTTGCAGAAATAGATATTTTTAAATGATAATGGTATTAGAAGCGTTTGTGTTTTCAGGAACACAAACGCTCGGTCCGATGATCACATTTTTTAGATTGCAATTTGCTCCAACAGAACTTCCAGAGCCAATAATAAAAAGACCCTCTATGTTCGTTCCTGTGTCGACATGTGCTTCTGAAGAAACTATTCCGTAAGATAATTTATCATTAAAGATTTTAAAGGTTGATCCAGCGAACTTTTCAAGGGTTCTTTGCAAACAGCCACTCTGGTGAGATTTTTTCTCATTCAATAAAAAGCGAACACAAGTTTCGGAAGCGCTTAAGAAGTCTTTCGGGTTTCCTGTTTCAAACCAGTTGCAATCCATCGGAAAGACTTGCGCCAATTCTCCTTTAGCAATCCCCAAAGTCACAGCATCGTATAAAATATTAGATGCGCCAGATGCAGGTATGTAGTTAAAAATGCGCTCAGACAGAATTTGTACTCCAACGAAGTGCCATGCTTTCGTGGCATCACAAAAAGGGGTTTTGCCGAAGCCTTTGATTTCTCCGTGAGCTGAAGTCCATACTCCACCAAACTGAGTGCCGACTTCAGGATGATCCATGACAAGAAGAGTAGCCAAAGCATTCGTCTGTTTGTGTGTGGCGATGGCCATCTTCAAAACATCAGAGTCTTTGGGTAAAATCACTTCGTCTGCGTTCATCATGATGAAGTCGCCTCCACCAGTGAAATAGGAGCGTGCTTTTCCGAGTCCTCCTCCGCTGCCAAGGATCTCACCTTGTTCATCAGAAAAATGCAGTTCCTTTGATTGAGGTGGAAGAGTGTGGAAAAGTTTGTGGATTTTTTCCGGAAGGTGAAAGGTATTTACGACGAGCTTATTGATTTCAATCGAGTGCAGAAAACTTAATGCATGAGCAGCTAGGGGAACCGTAAGAAACGGCATCGCAGGTTTTGGCAAAATGTTTGTATAAGGTCGTAGCCGAGTCCCTTCACCAGCTGCCAGAAGCATTACATTCATAAAGAGTCGTACTTTCTTTCCAAGGCTCCAGAATCAATTAAGACATCTGCAAAAACTTTATATTCAGGAAACTCATTGATAGCCTTCAGCACTCGGCGCAAAGTACCTGAAAGATATTTCAAGTAACGTCGATCTTGTCTGAGGTGATAAAAGCTAGCGAAGCTGCCACAAGCCTTAAAACAGCGCTGAATAGACTGCAGCTCATAAATGTGGTCAAACTGTTCTCGCGAGAAGTCTGTAGGCAAATATTCTTTGGATTTTTCTAAGTAGTAATCAATAAGACTTTTTGCCATGGCATCAGACATGTCGACGTAGGAATCTCTCATGAGGCTAACTAAGTCGTATTGAATAGGTCCAAGTCTTGCATCTTGAAAATCGATAACTGTCATTTTGTCTAATTTGATCATCAAATTGCGTGAGTGGTAGTCTCGGTGTGCAATTCTTTTGGGTTCTCTGTGTAATCGAGATGCAATATCGGTAAAGATCGCGGTGATTTCTTTATTTAAAGAATCACTGAATTTGAAATTTAAGACCCCTGCGATAAGATTGTCTTTTCCGTAATTCATTTCCCAAAGAAACTTTTCAGTATCAAATTGAATTTTGAAAGCGGTGCAATCGGACTTATCTAGTGTTGCAGGATGATGAATCTTAACAATTTCATCGACAGCCATTTGATAGAAGTCCATCGCGGCGTCTTGTTTTTGATTTTCCCAGAATTTTCTTTCTAGCGTGAGATCCCCTAAGTCCTCTAAAAGAACCAAGCCTTCTTCGGGTGACATGGCAATCACTTCAGGGACATGCACTCCATTTTTGGCAAAATGATTTAGAACACTTAAAAAAGGATAGTTATCCGGTTGAAATGGTTCCCAGCGCATGAGAACCCAGGATTGTTGATCCATGACGACTCGATAATATCGTCTATTGGAAGCATCACCCGCAAGGGAGAAAACCTTGTAGGAATTAGAGTTTAGAGCCCGGCTTAAAAATGGAGTTAGAAATTCATCATGAGTGACCATAAGAAAAATTCTCACAGACACTCGGATGATTTTCAAGAAATAAACGGTTAGGCGTCGAGAGGTTTTTCTTTAAGGAAAAACAACTCAAGAACTTCTTTGAGGCTTTGTGTACTAAGTGGTGCCCTGTCCACTTCAAAAGAATTGACCGACAACTCGTCAATCAAATCTGCATTCAGATTGGAGCTTTCAAGGGCGTCGAGCTGTAGGGTTGAGCTTGTAATGAGAAGCGGCTCATCTGCTGCGCGGTCTTCGGCGACGTATTCAAGCAAAAGGTTTTGCTCGAAACTGCTGAGTTCATCCAGTTTCTCAATGAAAATCGTCATGGCCCCCAGTTTGGCAATGTCTTGTGCTGAATGAAGCTGAGCTTTTATGTCATTAAAGGGAACAAAGGCCCAGCGCCCTGTTAATTCATGAAGATAAAGAGCTACTTTCTTATTTGTATTTTCTGAGCGTCCTGCAAGGTGAATGAGATGAGAAATTAAATCCCCTGTTGGCCCCTCATTTATATTTTTAAGTTGTTCTTCCAGAATCTCGTCCATGGTCGGCGGGCGAGGTTCTCCGAATAAACGAACATTTTCAAGGTTGAGATGTGCCTTGCTGATTTCTTCTAGATTAGACTCTCTTTGATCAAGGTACCATTTGTACATGGCCGGTTCTAAAACCATACGAACTAATTGGGCAACGCCTTGGCGGCGCTCTGTATTCAGGTCATCGGCTCCAGGAACAACAGCTGTTCCTAAGTAGGCACCATTCACTTGGATTGGAATATGAAGATCACGCCCCCGCGTGAAAGCTTCTTCCGAGCGAAGCTCGGCAATATCCATCAACTGGCGAATCTGTAAACCCTTCCCATAGCGGCTCTCAAGAATCTGTCTCAAGCGATTAACAAATGAGCTATTCAATGTTGAGTTTTGCATAAGCACGCACCCCTTATCGAAAACCCTTTTATACAAGACTGGTGCCAAGTTCATAAGTATTCAAAATACCACTTAGGTATCAAATAGATAGAGAAGAAGTGATGACTTTATGTTTATGCGATTGAGCGCCGTAAAAACCCACTAGAATTAGATCATTCAGGTAAATAATTTAGGGTAGTGACCATCTGCGCACACAAAAAAACCCCCGTTAATCCCGGGGGTTTTGCTCCGAAGGTACGCCGTACCTTTTTGCATTGTTGTGCGTAAAATTCGCAACTTTTCTAGTCTTAACGAGCTAGCTTTCGTTTATCGAGTCCGTACTTTTCAACTTTCATAATAAGTCCGGCCCGACTGATGCCAAGCTCTTTTGCCAGCTTGGATTTGTTCCAGCCTGTACGTCGCAAGCCTTCACGAATCATGTCGCGCTCAAGATCTTCCAAAGCATCCTTCAGTTTCCCTTGAAGGCGAGAGCCTTGAACCTTGTTTTTCTCGCCGGCCTCTAAAACCTTAGGCGATAAAAGTTCTGCCATCAGTTTTGTTTCATCGCCAGAAAGAACACAAAGTCTTTCGATCTCATTCTGCAATTCACGGACGTTGCCTGGCCATGGATAGTCGTACAGTTTTTCCAAAGCACGTTTTGTGATCTGACGTTTTGGTCCACCTTGTTGATCGTGAATTTTGTTTAAGAAGAAATCCACTAGGATAGGGATGTCCTCTTTACGTTCACGAAGAGGTGGGACACGAATATTGATAACATTTAAACGATAGTACAAGTCTTCCCGGAAAGTTCCTTGTTCTACCATTTCGCGCAAATTACGATTTGTAGCGGCCACAATTCGCACATCCACTTTGCGGGACTCTGTCGCACCAACTGGTGTGAAAGTGCCTTCTTGCAGTACGCGAAGAAGCTTCACTTGCATTTGTGGTGAAGTGTCACCGATCTCATCAAGGAAGAAAGTTCCCTTGTCGGCCATTTCGAATAGACCTTTTTTATCTTTGAGTGCACCAGTAAAAGAGCCTTTTACGTGACCGAAAAGTTCGGATTCAAGAAGGTTGTCATTGAAAGCCGAGCAGTTCTGAATGATGAAGGCCTTATCTTTACGGTGCGAGTTGTAGTGAATAGACTTTGCAATCAATTCCTTACCAGTTCCGTTTTCACCCTGAACAAGAACCGTTGAGTCCGCGCCTTTGATTTTATCAAGGAGTGCATACAAAGACTGCATCGGTTTGGATTTACCGATCATGTTGTCGTACTTAAAGCGGTTGCCCAGTTCTTTATTCAGTTCTTTGATACGATCTTCACGCGAGGTGATTTCTAAATGAAGAGTCACAATCTCTTGTGCGACCAGCTCACACAGTTCAGTGAAGTGATTGCGATCGTGTTCATCTAAAAATTTAAGTTTACCAAGAGATTTTTCGATGACTTCTCCAGATAATCCGAATGCGGCGAGACGCTCACGAATCTCAGACATCCGCGCAGTAAAATTTGGTTCGCGGAAGAAACCCATCGCGACAACGGTGCCAACACAATCGTTGTCAATCATGATTGGAAAGATGCCTACATCGAAACCTGCAAGATCCCATTTACGAATGCTATAGCGATTTTGTGAGGTTCTTAAATCATCTAGTGATTTGGAAACAAGCTCGACGATGCTAGATTGTCCGGCTTCTTTTTTCACTAGAGCAGAAATGGCAGGGTTGGTGAATGTTATTTTATCAGAGTCATAGCCTCTCAGTTGGCCTCGCTCATCTGTAAATACAACATCGATATTCCACCATGCAGTGAGGATCTGTTTGAGCTTGTTAATGACATGTATATGTTCAAACTCATCCCAATTAATCATAAATCAGTTCCTTTCAGTGAACGTAAAAGTGTCAAAACTTTTATCGTCAAGAAAGTAGACGAACTTAAGGGTGATGTATAAAAAATGTGCAAAGCTAGACAGAAGTCTCAGCTTGAGTCGTTTTAAACAAAAGGAGGCCTCGGGTGCCTCCTTTCTTGAAAATTGAAAGGGTGTTTATTAAGTGTGCTGTAGGCTATGAAACCGGAAGTATTCGCCCTGTTGTTGTAACAGGTTTTGATGGTCGCCGATCTCAACGATGTGCCCCTGTTTAAGAACAACAATCTTATGCGCCTTTTGGATTGTTGAAAGCCGATGTGCGATGACGAGCGCTGTACGCCCTTCCATAAGGTGATCGATACCTTTTTGTACCTCAATTTCACTTGCTGTATCCAGCGCGCTTGTCGCTTCATCCAAGATTAACAACGGAGCATTTTTAAACATGGCGCGTGCGATACTGATTCGTTGCTTCTCGCCACCGGATAAGAGGTTTCCTCGATCGCCGACTCGACTTTCGTATCCTTGAGGCATCTTCATGATAAAATCATGAGCGTTTGCAAGTTTAGCCATAGCCATGATTTCGGCGCGGTTTCTCTCATAGTCCCCAGCCCAGATGTTTTTTTCAATCGTATCACTAAATAAAAAAACGTCCTGGGTGACCAATGCAATATTTCTTCTTAACTCCTTTAAATCGAGATCGAGAATATTGATATCGTCGATGAGAATTTCACCTGAAGTGGCGTCAAAAAATCGCTCTAATAAATTTACAATCGTAGACTTTCCGCTTCCGCTGGCTCCGACAAGGGCCACTATTTCTCCGCGATGAATCTCTAAATTGATATCTTTAAGAATCATCTCTTTGCCATAGGTGAAGCTGACATTTTTATAGGTAATTTTTTTCCAATCCTTAGGAAATGGTTTGCATTGGGCTTTTTGCGGAACCTCAGAGGGATTTTCAATGATAGAGAAAATTCTTTGCACTGAAATAGCGACGTCTTGGATGCGAATGTATGCCTCTTGAAAACGCTTGATCGGCTGGTTGATCATGAGGAGTGAAGTGATGAACCCGATGAATGTTCCAGGTGTCGATCTTCCTGCAGCCACTTCATAACTTGTGTAAAGGAGAACTCCGAGGACAATGAACGTTGCAAGAAATTCGGTTGCGGGGCCTGCGGCCTCTTGTCTGGCGTAGACTGTTTTACGGATTCCCAGGTACTTGTTGGAGTCATTGATAAGCCGATCGGCCATATCTTTTTCAAGATTGAAAGACTGAATAATACGAACGCCGTCCAAGCTTTCTTTGATCGTTGAAGTCATGTACTCCATGGCATCTCGCTCTTGCGGGATGTATTTTCTCATACTGCGTGCAATCGACTTAAGCAGGCTGCCGATGATTGGAACCATGATCAAAGTCGCCAAAGTGAGCTTCCAATCGATATAAAAAAGATTTCCTAAAAGAAAAATGAACAAAAGAGGATGGAGAAAAATATCAGCCACTACACGCAGTCCATCTTGTATTGTTCTAATGTCATTTAGAATCCGACTTATCAGTCCCCCAGAACCCGCTGCATAGTTATTATGAAAAGACAGATTCAATCGCATAAACTTTTGCTGTAGTTTCTGGCGAATATTTTGCACGACACATTCTGCAACATAGTTCATGAGGAAGATGTGATAATAGCGGCTGACGGCCGTAATCAGGGCAAGCCCCAAAGTTAAAGGGACTAGCTTTAAAATTGCTGCATGATTTGAGGCTGAAAGTTCGTCAAACAGAGATTTAGTCTGCAAAGCAATTCGAGCTGAAGCTAATGCATAAGCCACACCAGTGACGGCGATAATCGCGATATATTTTTTATAAGGCTTCAGTTCCGCCGCAAGTTTTTTGATTTCAACTAACATTTCTATTTCCTATTTGCAGAACTTTTGGGTCCTTCAATATATCGTTTTAAATATTGTCCTGTGAGACTCTTTTTGGAGTTCATCACATCTTCAGGAGATCCCTGGGCAACGATGTATCCGCCTTTATGTCCAGCTTCTGGACCCAGGTCAATGACATAATCAGAGCCTCGGATCACATCAAGGTTGTGTTCGACCACGACCACGCTTCCGCCGCTCTCAATCAGTTTATTTAGGACATTCATGAGGAGATCCACTTCTCGAAAGTGCAGACCCGTTGTTGGCTCATCTAAAATATATAAAGTAGCTTTTTGATGCACTTGCGACAATTCTTTGGCAATCTTGAGGCGTTGTGATTCCCCACCACTCAAGGAATTTGCGGGTTGTCCTAGTTGAAGGTAATCCAAACCCACCTCTTTTAATACACTCAAAGGCTTTCGAATATTGGGATGAGCCACGAAGAAATTCATCGCTTCATTGACTGTCATAGCCAATATTTCTGCGACGTTTTTATCTTTGTATTTAATTTCAAGAATTTCTGGACGATATTTTTTTGTATCGCAGACGTCACAGGGAATGATCACGTTATCCATGAACATCATATCAATTTCTTCAAAACCAGTCCCTTTGCAGGCAGGGCAGCGTCCTCCGTCGACATTCAGGCTGAATGTGCCAGGAGTGTATCCACGGCTTTGTGCTTCGGGGGTTGAAGCCATGATCGTGCGAATCGCATCGAAGGCCTTTAGGTAAGTGATCGGCGAGCTCCGTGCTGACTTTCCAATCGGTGACTGATCGATGAGGAGGACATTTTTAATATGTTCAATCCCATCGATTCCCGCATAGGTCTGAGCAGGAAGGTACTCAATTTCTAAAGCTCGTGCTAGAGCAGGATACAGCGTTTTTGAAATCAGTGTCGACTTGCCGGAACCGCTCACACCCGTGATGGATACCAGTCTGTTAAGTGGAATTGTCACATCTAGATTTTTAAGATTGTGACCTTTAGCTCCTCGCAGTTCGAGTTTGATTTTGTAGGAATCAATATCAACCGGTCGAAGTGTTCGCAGGGGGGCTTTGCTTTTGTTGTTTTTTAAGTAAGGAACAGTATTCGACTTTTCATACTTATAAAAATCAGAAGTACTGCCAGAGTACACGACCTCACCACCGAGGTATCCTGAGCCTGGGCCCATTTCAATGATATTTTCGCTGGCCTTGATAACGTCGTGGTCATGCTCAACGATGACAAGGGTGTTTCCCAATTCTTTGAGATCTTGCAAGATCGAAATCAGTCGATCATTGTCGCGAGGGTGCAAGCCCACGGTGGGTTCATCCAAGACGTACAAGGCCTGGGATAGTCCCATTCCCAATTGGTTCGCAAGGATCAATCGTTGATACTCACCGCCGGAAAGCGTTCGAGTCTCTCGATTGAGTGAAAGATAATGGACTCCAACTCGTATCAAAAATTCCAAGCGAGAGCGAATTTGTTTTAAGACTTCGCCTGCGACGTCCTGCTGATGTGGTGAAAGCTTTAACTTCTGAAAAAACTGATTCAGATCTTCAATAGTCATTGCCGACAATTGATTGATGTTCGTACTCTCGATAAGAACGTGCCCAGCTTCGCTGCGAAGGCGCTCTCCGTGACAGCTTGGGCAAACGAAGGGACTTCTGAAGCGAGATATAAAAACACGGACGTGCATTTTATATTTCATTTGATCTAGAAACTCAAACAGACCCTTGACCCCAAAGAACTCTTTGTTTCCGTTCCAGATTGTGTCTCGATGTTCTTTGGGCAAATCTTTCCAAGGCGTGTGAACATCGATTTTTGCTTTCTTACAATAGGTAAGAAGTTGCTTTTTTTCATGTGCGGCACTGGGCATCCAAAACGGACTCAAGGCCCCTTGAGCTATACTTTGCTCTGGATTTGGTATGACCTTCTGTTCATCGACATCTAGAATATTTCCGAAGCCTTTGCATGTCTGACAGGCTCCGATCGGAGAATTAAAGCTAAAAAGTCGAGAACTGAGAAGTGGTGGAGTGTATCCACACACAGGGCAAGATGCTTCTTCGCTCACTTGAAGTTTCTGCCCTTCGGTCGTTAATATTGTCGCGCGGCGAGTGAGCAAGTGAGTATTAAATTTGATACTAGCTTCATAGGCTTGAGTCAAAGAGTCGGCGATGCGACCTCTTTCGTCTTCATTAAAGCTCATTCGGTCAATGACCAAAAAGAAGGTCTCTTTTGGCAAACCTTTTTTTATTGCGGCAGCATCTCCGATTTCAACCACAGTGCCCATTTCTTCTTGGGTGGTTGTTCGAGTTGTATTCTCGGTAGTCGCTTCAACGATAGCTTTTTTACCAGCTTTTTTGGTTGTTGCTTTTTTACCGGTCGTTTTTGCAGTTGTTTTTTCCTCTGATACTTTTGGCAGATAGATACGCAGGTATCCGTCTTGCAAAAGAAGAGAATGTAATTTTTTGCCATCCGCGACTCGGCCTTGCTGATTTATTTCAACAAGCAGGTAACCACGTTTTCCGGCAAAGTTCTTAATAACTTTGTCGGTAGCCTCGGTGACACTTTCTTTTTCGGTAGGGCAGTGATGGGTTGGACAATAAGATTGCCCAATTTTTTCATAAAGCAAACGAAGGTAATCAATCACTTCTGTTGTTGTTCCAACAGTAGATCTTGAACTTTTAACAGTGTTCTTCTGTTCGATTGAAATTGCTGGGGGAATATTGTTGATGCCTTCAATGTCTGGCTTGGGTGCTTTATTAAGAAATTGGCGAGCATAGTTCGACATGCTCTCAATAAAGCGGCGTTGGCCTTCCGCAAAGAGTGTCTCGAAGGCCAAAGAAGATTTGCCGGAACCACTGGGGCCGCAAATGACTGTCATAGAGCCGACAGGTATTTTGACCTCGATGTTTTTTAAGTTGTTCTGCTTAACTCCCCAGAGGTGAATATCTTTCATTCAGAGAGATCCTGTTTGTAAAAGTCTGTGGCTTCCTCTGCTTTTCCCGAAGAGGCTGTGGGCTCCGTTCCTTCGACAAAAGCTTGTCGAAGAATTTTCTTCGTGCCCGCTGTTGCCAACTTTCCGGTTTCGCTATCTACGTTCGCGAACACAATACCTTCGGGAATCGGGAAAGTCATCTGAGGAAGACCCTCATGAGCCGCTTTCATATAGTCGACCCAAATAGGTAACGCCGCACGTCCACCAACTTCACCTTTTCCGATGCTTTTTTCTTTGTCAAAACCCACCCAAACACCCGTAGATATTTGTGGAGTGTAGCCAATAAACCACGCGTCATAGTAGTTGTTGGTCGATCCAGTTTTACCCGCAACTTCTCGACCAATGGCGCGCGCACGGCCTCCAGTTCCGTTAGCGTCTTCAACAACTCCCTTAAGGATTGTAGTCATGAGATAAGCAGTTGTGGGGCGAATCAGTTGATCTGGATCGTTGAAGAAAATAAACTCGTCCAATTTAGCTTTCTTCTTGTCGGGATTAGACTCTGCACTGTCGTTTGCTTGGTTCTGTAGAGATTCTAAATACTCTTTTCTTCTTTGTTCGAAATCGTCAGCTGCAGGTTTAATCTCTTTTTCGAAGCGAATGTCGAGACTGACTTTTTGCACAAGAGGTTTTCCCTCTGCATCTTGTACTTTGTGGATTAACAAAGGCGACACGCGCTTACCGAGGCGGCCGAATTCAGCAAAGACCTTGGTCATTTCATAAAGAGTCACACTGCTCGATCCTAATGCCAAAGTGAAGTCAGGATTGAGTGGACTGTATATGCCAAGTCGTTTCGCATATTCCATAGACCAAGGGACACCGATATCCTCGATAATTTTTACTGTTGGAATGTTGAGCGACTGAACCAATGCATTTCTGAATAGAATGTCACCACCAAAACTTTTTGAATGATTTGAAGGTTTCCATACTTTAGGATCCTCTTGACCTTCAGAATCTGCTGCCATGCCACCTTCTTCATAAACAATCGGAGCATCCATTATAGGGGTTGCCGGTGTGTATCCCTTATCCAAAGCAGCGGCATAGACAATGACTTTAAAGGCAGAACCTGTTTGTCGCGGAGCTTGAATGGCCCTATTGAATTCACTTTTAGCAAAATTAGAACCACCTACCATAGCTAGAACGTCTTGAGTTTGTTGATCAAACGAAATCAAGGCGCCTTCGACGAGAGGTTCTTGATCCAGCTCAAGCCCAAGGTATTTTTCAAATCCTGGAAGTGGTTCTGTTATAACTTTCTTTTTTTGTTGTGCGACTAAACGATCAGATGAAAATTTGTCAGCAGCTATTTTAACGAGGATCACATCTCCTTTTTTAAGGGCGTCAGAAGGTTTTTTAATAAGCCCTTGATCAGCTCTTACTTCAGTATCAGGCTGGCGCGCCCAGTTCATTGTACTGATATCTATCAATCCTTGAGTTTCTGGCAACTTGACATAGACCAGACCCAACTTATCATCGACTTTTTCTACCACACCTTCGTAGCTATTTTTTAGTCTTAAATAGGCAGGTAGTAAGGGGTGCTCTTGTGCATCTTTAGGATTTTGTTTTGGCACAATGTCAGCAAATGTCCCATCGGGCAGAATAGTTCTTTCAGGAGTGAAATCGGCAATGAGCTTTTTCTGATTCTCTTTTAAAAACTCTTCAATTTTTTCATCGTCAGATATGCTTTTTAAAGGACCACGAAAGCCTTGACGCTTATCCAGCGCTTTCAATCCCGCAGTCACGGACTCTTGCGCTGCTAGTTGTTTATCCAGATCTAAGCTCGTGTGGATCTGAACGCCTTTATCTAAAACTGTGTCTTCACCTAGCTGGGCAACAAGAATTTGGCGAACTGTTTCTAGGTAAAAGGGTGCGAATTCTTGATATGTCTCACGGACATAGACTTTAACGGGCTCGTTGATTGCTTTCTCAGCTTCTTCTTTACTAATGTAGCCGACATCAGCCATGCGTCTTAAGACGTAAACCTGTCTCTCTTTGGCGCGTAATGGATTTTTGACGGGGCTGTATCGACTAGGTGCTTGCGGAAGGCCTGCTAGGATCGCCATTTCCGGTAAAGTCAATTTGCTCGCAGGCTTGCGGTAGTAAACTTGTGCCGCTTGTTCGATACCGTAAGCGCCTTGGCCAAAATAGATTTGGTTTAAGTACAGAAACAGAATCTCTTCCTTACTTAGATTCTTTTCCATTTCGATGGCCAATAGAATATCACGCAGTTTCCTTGTCAGGGTTTTTTCTGACGTTAACATCAAGGTTTTGGCCACCTGTTGCGTGATCGTTGATCCCCCTTGCACGGAGCGACCCGCTCTTAAGTTGGCGAGAGCTGCACGGAAAATCGCTTGTGGATTGATTCCTTTGTGCTCAAAAAACTGATCATCTTCTGCCGCTAAGAAAGAGTTGATTAGGTTTTTAGGGATTTTTTCGTAGGGGACTAAAGTGCGTCTCTCGCGGAAAAACTCACCGATTTTCTTTCCGTTGCGGTCGTAAACTTGACTGACTAAAAGAGGCTTGTAGTCTTTGACGGTGATCAATTGAGGCAGACCGCCTTGCACTGACTTAATGATTAAATAAACTCCGAAGATGCCAATTAGGCCCAGGGCGACTGTAAACAGGATGATTTTCTTTAACACTGTAAGGGGCTCCTTATACAAGAGCCCATCGTATCAGTGTGGTAAGGTTAGGTCTAGGGACACTGGTCTGAAGGCTGGTTTTGAGGCCACATTGTAAACTGTGGCCCAAAGATTATGAAAGCCTCTTTATTGTTTGCCTCTTGCATTTCTATCAGAACCTTTAGATCCCTTTGTGCGACTTCCAGTAATTTCTTCTACTTTGCTACCCGCACTTGCAGCAACTCCAGGGCAATTTGTTTGAATATAGCCATCATTTGCAATGTTTTGCAGAATGCCAACCTGTGCATCGATATCTGAAGAAGCTTCTGAAATCGTGAGTTCTGCACCTCGTTTTGGAACTGGACCTAGGCTCATCAAAGACATATTCGCTCTATTCAAAGCTGCTTGTAAGCTCGCAGTTTTGGCTGCTAACGTTTTTAGATTTTCTTGTAGTTTAACGTAAGCCGCTTGCATCTTTTGTTGAGTCAGAGTGCCGAGATCAATCACACTTTGCAAAGCATCATTCTTCGCTTTTGCCGTTGCCTGTTTTATTTCTTCAAGTTGAGATGCTGCAAGATTTAATGAATTTTGAATCTCATCCATCTTATCTTGAGTGTTTGCAATTTCTTTATTTAATCTCTCCTGTTCTGTTTGTGTAGCCTCGTTAACTTCCATTTTGGCTTGGTTAAACTTTTCCAAACACGCATTGTATCTATTCGTGATGGCTTTGTTTTTTTCTTTAGTATCACGGAAGATATTCGCATTTTTTTTCTTTGGTGCCGTTGCGTAGGATTGTTTCATCTTTTCGACTTCAGCCATGCATGCACCACGAATGGTTTCTTCGGTCAGTTCTGCCATAGCCTTGGCCTTGTTTCGCTGAGATTTAACCAGTTCTCCTCTTAAGCGTAGCAAGTCTAAGCCTGTTTTACGCAACTGTTCTTTTGCTTCATTCTGACTTTGTTGAAAACCGGCAACTCTCTCGCGGTCTTCCTGCTCAAGTTCGAGATTCTTCTTTTTTAGATCTTCTTGTGCTTTGGTCAATGCTTCTTGCAGCTCTTGCATTTCTTTGTTGTATTCGTCTTGCAGTTTGGCTTTGTCATCGTTGAGCTCAGCCAACTCCTTCTCGTTGTCTTTTATTTCTTTTAATATTTTATCTTTCTCAGCAAAATAGTCTCGCCCATTGTATTGAGGGCATGCTTTTCCGAGACCTCCGATAGTGCCTTGAGGGATACCAAGCAAGGGAGTAAAAGCATCTACTGTGCTAAAGGTGCTTTCTTCAGCTGCTTCGCCACAGGATTTAGCTTGCGATAGGCAGGTCTTCTGGTCGTGGCCAGCTTTTTTACAGGCCTCTCCAATTTTAACCTGAGCTTGGTCGTATTTGCTTTTTGCATCGTTGCAAAGTCTGGTCTGATCTTGTTGGTCCTGCAGGGCTTTTAGATCATCCCGAGTTAAGGCTGCTTGTGTATTAATGGTTGGAGTTTGTGCGAGTCCAACTCCCGGAAGAATAAAACACACCGAAGTGAATGTGTTGATCAAAATTTTGACAACTGCTTTTTCTTTATTGTCCCAATTCTTTTTCATTCGATCTCCTCCAGGATATCTAGATGATTGTGCAAGTCGAGTGCCACTTATCGGCATTTATGAAAAAATATTTACATCTTAAACTGAGACGTTTTTAGATTGTTAGAATGGCGTGAGAATTTCTCTTTATATTTCAACCTCATTGCCTGCTGGTTTGCTCGCACCATTCCAAGATACGCCGCCCCTTGCAGGTCCGCAGTTTGCGAATTACGTTGGTCTTTTGGAGGTCTGAAATGATTGAAATTTATGGCTCACCACATTCTAGTGCAGGAAGAGTTTATTTAATGCTTGAAGAGTTGGGAGTTGAGTATAAGAGAATGCCCCTTGATATGCAAAAAGGAGAGCATAAGTCCCCAGCCTTTCTAGCGATCAATCCTAATGGGAAAATCCCTTGCCTGAAGGACAATGATTTTGTGATCTGGGAATCTATCGCAATTAATCAGTATCTTGCAGAAAAACATAAACCAGAAATGTTGGGAACTACTCCGCAAGAAAAAGGTCATGTATCACAATGGAGTGTTTGGGCAATGACAGAGCTTCAACCACCAATGGTAGATATTTTGATTCAAAAAGTGTTTGTTCCGGAAGACAAAAGAGACCACAAGCTCATTGAAAAAGCTCAAGGTAAAATTCCAGGTCTTCTTAAGATTTTAGATCAAGCTCTAACTGGCAAAGACTACTTGGTCGGTGGAAAGTACACAGTTGCTGATATTAATATGGCAACAGTTGTTGGCATTGCTATGCACATTCAATTTGATCTGACTCCGTACAAAGCCATTCTTGGCTGGATGGAGAAAATCAGCACTCGTCCTGCATTCCGTAAATACCGTGAAATGCACTAAAGTGAGGAACCTTCGAAGAGCGTGCCGATCCGGTGACGCTCTTCGTTTGATGACCCTCAGTAAGTAGGATCTAAATTGAACTTCCACAGTGCGCACATTTACGCGCTTTAAGTGGCACTGTGGAAAGGCATTCAGGACATTCTTTCGTATTAACTGGGGCAGGGGCCTCGGCTGTTTTAAGTCTATTCGCCAACCGAACAATCATGAAAATGGCAAATGCGACGATGATAAAATCAATCACTGCATTTAAAAATAAACCGTAGTTCAGAGTTGCGACACCTGCCTTTTTAGCAGCATCCAGGGTGGCAAAAGACTCTCCGTTCAGAGCCAAAAAAAGATTCGAAAAATCTACTTTGCCAAGTCCCAGTCCAATTACAGGAGTCAGGATATCGGTTACGAATGAAGAAACGATTTTTCCGAAGGCGGCCCCAATGATGATCCCCACGGCAAGATCTAGAACATTTCCTCTCATCACAAAGGCTTTAAATTCTTTGAACATTTTGAACCCCCTTTATTTATGTCACACAGCAATGCAAAAAGGTACGGCGTACCTTCAGAATTTAGCGAGTAGATTTATTGTTGTTGTTGAAGTTGTGTATTTGCCGACCACGACTGGTTGGTTTTGGTATTGCAGAAGGTAGGCAAACTTGAGAGAGAATATAGAGTTGATCATGACATTGGCAGAGGCTTCTGTGTTGGCTAGGTAAGCATCTGTGTTTGAAAAATTGGGTAAAAATTCCGCCCAATATTTAAACGTCAAATTGCTTTCAAGAGATTTGCTGACCTCGGTATAGAGACGACCTAAATTGCCGTGTGTAAGATCACCAGCGGTTGGTAGAACAGTTTGATATCGATAACCGGCCTCTGCAAACCAGGTCATTTTTTCTTCTTTAATAAATGTATATTTCAAACCGGCATCTGTCGAATCCCTTTGAATATATCCGTTGAACACGTCACTTTCAGCTTTTTGCCCGACAAAGACTCCGAAGTGTTCGTAAAGAGAGCGCTCGTAGCGCAATCCAGCTTCCCAGTTTTTAGCACTTTCAACCCCGCTTGAAGTTGTGCGAAGATAACGACCCGCAGCTGTATAGATATTTGCTTCTTGAGTGTAGGTCGCTTTTGTTTTGGCGTTATAGCTTTCGGATTCGTTGGCACCACTGACGGTGATAAGCCCAGCTTCTGCTTCACCAGATATAGCCGTTGCTGCAATCGATGTATTGTAGAAAAATAAAACTGACGTCACAGATAAAATAAACTTAACTAATTTCACAAGATCTCCTCTTCTTAAACACGAGTTTATTCTGAAGAAAAATACCGACGAGTCCAGTAAAAAGTTGATGTGAATGAGATGTTTTTCTGCTAGTTTTGTTATTGAGGTTTTGAGTCGTGCAAAAAGGTTTTAATTCAGACATCACTGTTCGCGGACAAAAATATCACATACAAACAGAAGATTGGGGTGTGCAGAATCCTTATCTTGTGAGTCGTATTTTTTGTAATGGTGCTGTGTTAAAGACGATTAAGACTCCTTACGATACAGTTCTTCGCTTGGGGTCTAGTCAATCAACAGAAGCTATAAAATTAGCTCTTCGACGTCAGCATTCAACAATTATTGATACGCTAATGGCGGGTGGTTCTCCTTAGATTTTCTAAAAAATGATATTTATCTGAAAACCTCGACCTGAGGCGAGTATTCATCTGCACTCCTCTTCCTTAAGATAGAGGAATGATCGAATTTTCACACGTCTATAAGACATATCCTGGTCCGGTGCATGCACTCAAGAATGTTGATTTGCGAATCGACAAGGGTGAATTTGTTTTCCTTACGGGGCCTAGTGGCGCTGGTAAAACGACATTATTCAAAATGATTTCCGCCTATGACGTCGCAACTTCTGGTGATGTCAAAGTGGCAGGACATCAGCTGATCTCTTTAAATGAAAATCAAATACCGTACTTTCGCAGAAAGATTGGGGTTATCTTTCAAGATTTCAAACTACTGAAAGATAGAACTATTTATGAAAACGTAGCGATGCCGTTGATCGTGCGCGGTGATAGACCCGCGCAGATTCAAAAAAGAGTTTATGAAGTTCTTGAGCAAGTTGGTTTAGAGCATAAACACGATCAATATCCCGAATTTATATCTGGTGGAGAGCAACAGAGGACTGCCATTGCTCGCGCCATTATACATCAACCGGGTGTCCTCATTGCCGATGAGCCCACGGGGAATTTGGATCCACGCCTCAGTGAAGAAATTATGGATTTGCTGGAAAGGGTTTGTGCTCAGGGCACGACGGTTTTCGTTGCAACACATGATCACGAAATGGTGCAAAGACGCCGTAAACGCACACTTGAATTGGTCGACGGAATGATTGTTGGGGATAAAAAATGAGACCTCGTCCTAGTCAAATTGCCCTCAAAATTTCTACCCTCGTTGTCGTCACAGCCTGTTTTGTGGTGATGGGAGCGGCGCTTTTAATATCGCAGAATTTTAAGAATATCCTGACTCTTTGGGGTGAGGATATGCAGATGACAGTCTATTTAGATCCAGACATCTCCAGCGTGGGGCGAGAGGGCATTGAAAAGAAATTAAAAAACTCCGGAAAAGTGAGCACTATCAAGTTTATTAATCAAGAAAGTGCCCTGACTGATTTTCGTATGCAATTGGCAAGCTATGCACCTGATATCACCAAAGATGAAGAGTTGATGCGTCTCATTCCCGCAAGTCTGCAAGTCAGCCTTTCAAAGGATATACAGCCTGCAGAGCAGTCTCAAGTTTTACAGCAACTGGCGTTGATGGTGAAGGAGCTTGAGGGTGTCGATGATGTCAGCTACGGGCAAGAGTGGATTGCAAAGTATTCGGCCTTTGTTGGAGTTGTGGAAAAGACTCTGAATCTTTTAGGTATCGTCATTTTGATGGCGGCCCTCTTTGTGATCTCAAATGTCGTGCGAGCTTCCATCCATAACAGAAAAGAAGAAATTGTTGTACTTGAGATGATAGGTGCAACGCCTGCGATGATTCGTAAGCCCTTTCTTATTGACGGAGCATTTCTTGGATTTACGTCTGCAGTCTTGGCAGTTCTGATTTGCTTGGGTGTATTTCACGGGTTGAAAAATTTGATCATTGAAAGAATCAGTTTTGTCCAGCTGGGTGAGCACTTAAGTTTTTTGAATCCACTTATGGTCATCCTCTTTATCGTTGGTGGTGCTTTACTTGGTGCTTTGGCATCCTATTTATGTGTACGCCGGATCAATGATGGTTTTGCCGGGGCGCAAGGGGCGTAATTTGAAGGCACTTCTTCTCTTTTTTCTATTATGTCTTTCATTTGTAGTCGAGGCGAATGCCTCGATCGACAATGACGTGGATGTTATTGCAAAAGATGTAGAAGCGACAAAAAAGAAAATTGAGGCTGCCGAGATGAGGCAGCGCCAGGTCTTATCAGCACTCTATCAGATTAATAAAAAAATCAAAAAAATTGTAACAGACAAAGGAGCGTATTCTCAGCAGAGAGCTTTTTTGGAAGTGAATATTCGAAATTTAACACAAAAAATTAACGAGACAGAGCAGAGAACGAAAACCCAAAGGGCCATGTTGGCTGAAAGATTGCGAGCTATATATAAGCTTGGTGGAAATACTCTGGCCCGGTTTGTTTTTTCGTCAAAGAGCTCTGCAACACTAGAGACGAATTTGAAAATTTTGGGGATCGTAGCGGCTAGAGATGCCGAACTTATTAAAAACTATGCAAAAGACTTGGAAGACTTGGAGCAAAAAAGAAAAACTTTAACCGCACGTCTCGATAATCTTAAAGAGGTGCAGTCGAAGATCGTCGCTCAGGAAAAGAAATTTTTACGAGAACAAGAGGTCAAAGGAAAGCTTTTGGATGGAATTCGTAAAAGCAAAATGTTCGCATTGAGTAAGATCAACAGCCTGAAAGAAAAGACCTTGCAGTTTTCTATGGAGGATTCTGGACTTTTTGACGTCCTATTTAAACCTTCATTTGCAGATCATAAAGGATCTTTGCCGTCTCCTTTGCAGGGGATGGTAATCCAGAAGTTCGGATTAATTAAGGGCGACGATCATCCTTACACAATTTCTCACAAAGGTGTGTTTATCGCAGCAGCAGCAGGCACACCAGTGAAGTCTGTGTTTGAGGGTCGAGTTTCTTATGTTGGTGAACTTCCTGGATTTGGTACGACAGTCATTTTAGATCATGGTGATCATTATTATAGTGTCTATTCCCACGCAGATAATGTTAAAGTGAGTGTTGGAGAAGAAGTTCTTCAACATCACGTGATCGCTTCAGTTGGCAAGATGGCAGCTGAGCGCAATCACGGCATCTATTTTGAGATTAGACATTTTTCCGAACCCTACGACCCGCAGCAGTGGATGAAAGGACTCTAACACTATGCAATCACTTAAACGCTATTGGAAAACATATTTCCTTGGCCTCATTCTGATTTTCGCTTTATTGGTTATGGCGGAGACAGGCTTTCAAGTTCGTGCTTTTGCACAAGAGCGCTATGCGGATCTGCAAAATTTCAGTAAAGTTCTAAATTTAATTCAACAGTACTATGTAGAAGAAGTGAATACTAAGAAGCTAGTGTACGGAGCTATCAAGGGAATGCTTCGAGAGCTAGACCCACATACCAACTTTATGCCACCAGATATTTTTAAAGACTTTGAAACTGAAACCAGTGGAGAGTTTGGTGGACTTGGTATTGAAATATCGATTCAAAACGGAATATTGACGATCATCTCACCAATTGAAGATGCTCCTGCATGGGAGGCGGGGATAAAAGCTGGTGATAAGGTTATTGCCGTTGATGGAAATAGCACAAAAGGAGTCAGCCTTGTTGAGGCATCGCAACTCATGCGCGGGAAAAAGGGAACAAAAGTTATTTTGCGCGTAGTTCGCGAAAATGAAGAGAAACCTCGAGATATCACAGTTGTGCGCGGAAACGTCAAAATCAAATCTGTTAAGTACACAGATATTGGTGAGGGTTTTGCGTATGTAAAAATCACGAGCTTCATCGAAAATACTTCAAAGGATCTAACAAAAGTTATTGAAAAGCATATTAAAGACAACAATGGGAAGATGGCAGGATTGTTGATTGATATGCGCCGAAATCCTGGTGGTCTTTTAGATCAAGCGGTCAAAGTAAGTGACATGTTTCTTAAGGAAGGAACTATCGTAAGCACGATTGGCCGTAATCAAAATGAAAAAGAAGTTGCGACAGCGACTAAGCGTGGACCGTACACAGACTTCCCAATTGTAATTTTAGTGAATGAATACACTGCGAGTGCGAGTGAAATTGTATCGGGCGCTTTGCAGGATAATAAGCGTGCATTGATTGTAGGGCAGAGAACATTCGGTAAAGGATCCGTACAATCAGTTATTAAGCTGGGTGATGGCAGTGGTCTTAAACTCACAGTCGCTCGCTATTTCACGCCAAGTGGCGTGTCAATTCAAGCTGAAGGTATTCATCCAGATATAGAAATCGAAGATGTAAATCCTGAAGCTTTTGCTAAAGCCGTCATTAAAGCGCAGTCCACTAGAGAAGGCGATATTACAGGGCATTTGAAAAGTGAAAAAGAAAAGGCCGCTGAAAAATTAGATGCCAATAAAAACGCCGAAGAAGGTGCCCTGGCTTGGTGGAAAGACATTGGTTCTAAAAAAGAAGAAAAGCTTTCTCCTCGTGAGCGTCTCTTTAAGTCAGATTATCAAGCATACCAAGCATTTAGCTATCTGAAGGCTTGGGATACTTTGAAGACTTTGACGCGCTAGTTATTGCTTCTGCAATTTGAACGCCCTACTCTGCCATGCCTAAGGCAGAGGGGGCCTTTCATGTTAAAGAGTATCATCTTTGTTTTAACAACCTGCTCTTCAGCTTATGCAGCACCAGTCGGCTTTTCTTTGGGCAATGATTTGGTTGCCACACCCATTCAGGGGCAGGTGCAAGTCACTTGTGCGGGATTTAACGGCAATAATAGTGCGGTTTATACTTGCCGTGACATCGCATTAGACCCGCAAGCTTATGATTTTTTTGTCGGTCCACAAGATAGTTATGCTGATACAGTTGAATTGACGGCAATCCATGAAGATGGATCATCAAGAACTAAGACAGAAGACTATGACGGAAGAAGCGGAAAAAGTCGTTCACCTTTAAATTTGTGGATTTCGACAATTTTTCAAAAGCCTTTGTTGGAATATGGCCGAAATACTGTTCGTTATCGACTTTATGCCTCAGGACGTTCTGCTGAGACCTCAAGAGGGGATCAATTTGTCGTAACCGTGAAGCGCGGAAGCGCACGTTCTTGTCCCTTGGCTCATTACAACTCAACGGATGTCAACGACTGCAACTCGCAGTACTCAATTTGTCAGAAATATTTTGCAGAGTATAGAAACTGCCGATAAAAAAAGAGCGACCTTATAAGCCGCTCTTTTTTTGCCCTAATGAGAAGCTATTTTAGTTAGCTTCTTCTTTGAATGTTCCAGCTGGAACTTCTTTTACTTTTACAGACTTGTTCAAGAAAGCGATCACTTTCTCTTCAGTAATCATGTAAGTAAGGCGGCTTGCTTGTTCTGGGCGACCGTAGAATTCACGAATGCGTGATTCTTCGATACCTGTTTGTTGTGCGTATTCAGCAAACTTAGCATCAAGATCTTCCTTTTTGCAGAATAGATCGTGTTTCTTTGCAATCGCATCAACCAAGAATGATGATTGAATCATTTCCGCTGCTGTATTGGCGAAATCTCCATCCCACTTTTCAACGTAAGAGGCGAAATCATTTGGTCCCATACCTTGATCAGTCATACGTTTTTTGAAGTCCTCGATCAAAGAAGCTTTTTGCTCTTTTAGCAAAGAAGCTGGAACTTCAACTGGATTTTCTTTAACCAATGTTTTCAACAAACGATTTTTGAAACCATCATCGATACGCTTTTGTTCTGTTTTTTGTAGATCTTCAGCGATATTTGCTTTCAAAGTTTCAAGATCTTTTGGTCCACCCAAAGTTGCCAAAAACTCTTCATTCAATTCAGGAAGAACTTTTGCTTTGATTTCGTTCAAAGTCACTTTGAACTCAACTGGCTTTCCAGCTAGCTCTGCAGAGTGGTATGGATCTGGGAACTTCAAAGAAACAGTTTTTGTCTCACCAGTTTTCATGCCTACGATTGCGTCTTCGAAACCGTCGATGAACTGTTTTGCGCCTAGTTCTAAGTGGTGGTTTGTGCCAGCACCATTTTCAAGAGGAGCACCATTCATGAAACCTTCGAAATCGATAACTGCAACGTCACCAAGTTTCGCAGCGCGAGCTTCAGTGACAGTTTCAAAAGTTGCGCGAGAAGCGCGGATGTTTTCCAATACTTGCTCAACTTTAGAGTTGTCGAACTCTAGCTTTTCTTTTTCGACTTCTAGGCCTTCATATTTTTTCAAGTTCACTTCTGGACGGATGTCAAAATTTGCCGAGAAAGAGAAATCTTTGTTTTCATGCAAATCAGCAAATTCAAACTCAGGATAGCTGATCGGCTCAAGCTTGTGCTCGCTCAAGGCTTCAGAATAATGCTTTTGAATTAAATCTTGAACAACGTCTTGTTTTACGCGATCGCCGTAAAGACTTTTGATTGTTGTGATCGGAGCTTTACCTTTACGGAAGCCTTTGATTGTTACTTCTTTTTGCAGTCCGCTAAAGATTTTTTGGAAAGCTGTTTGGACAGAGGCCGCAGGAACTTCGATAGTCAGCTTACGCGAAAGATTAGAGACTTTTTCTACATTAGTTTTCATGTCTGTTTCTCCTAATAAAACTGGTGGATTTTAAGGGAGGACCCGTCTGATGGCAACGCTATCGCATCGCGTAATGCCTATATTTGCCAGCTCGGCGACACTCAAGGCACCTATGAAACAAGAAATTCACTTCGTTACCGGAAAAGGTGGGGTGGGGAAGTCGGTGGTTGCCGCTGCTCTGGCCTTAAAAAAGGCACGAGAAGGGAAAAAAGTCCTTCTGGTTGAGCTGGGTGATCAAAGCTTTTTCCAAGATTTTTTTGAACTGAATTCCGTTGGATTTCAGGCAAAAAGTTTGCAGCCTAATTTATCTGTTGCCCTTTGGACCGGGGAAACCTGCCTCCAAGAGTATGCTCGACATCTCATCAAAGTAGAAAGCTTGGCAAAATTATTTTTTGAGAACGCTGTGATGAAAGCTTTTGTCAGTGTTGCTCCCGGTTTGTCAGAGTTGGCGATTCTGGGCAAAGTCACAAGTGGCCCGCGTAAACATGGTCCTCCTTTGCCATTCGATTGTTTGGTCGTAGACGCTTTTGCCACCGGCCATTTTCTAGCTCTTTTGGGGGCGCCAAGTGGTATGGCCCAAGCGATACAATTTGGACCGATGGGAGAGCAGAGTCGTAGTATCGATGCCTGCATTCGTGATGCTTCTCTTTGTCAATTTCACATTGTGACTTTACCAGAAGAACTGCCTGTAAAGGAAGCGCTGGAGCTCAGAGAAAAATTGCAGTTGGATTTCGATATAGCAGCAGAAATTATAGTTAACAAAGTTCTGCAAACTAATATTTCTCACGAAACTTTGGCACAAGCGCAAACTGACACTTCAGATCTTGGGCGATTCGCAAGTTATATTGATTATCAGCTAAGTCACCAAAGTGAAATGCTGAGCAAAGTAAAATCTGTGACGAGCAGAGTGCAGACTTTGCCATTGAAGTTTGAATCTAAAGCTTGGCCCCTCGTGGAGCAGATTGCCGAGGCTCTACAATGACAAATCCAATTTTTGAAAATGTGAAGGTTCTTGTTTGTGTTGGCAGTGGAGGTGTTGGTAAAACCACTGTCGCAGCTTCATTGGGTGTTTTAGCAGCCAAAGAAGGTAAGAAAGTTCTTGTCTTAACTATTGATCCGGCAAGGCGTCTAGCGCAAACATTAGGTATTGAGGGCGCAAAAGACATCACAAAAGCTCCCGGGCAAAATTTTTCCGGTGAGCTTTATGCCTCTGTGATTGATCATAAAAAAACTTTTGACGATTTTGTGGCACGGGCGGCTTTGAAGTCAGAGGCTATTGAAAAGATCTATCGCAACAAACTTTATCAACAGCTTTCAACGAACTTAAGTGGATCACAGGAATTCACGTCTTTAGAGAAGTTGTATTCTTGTTATGAGTCTCAACAGTTTGATTTAATTATTCTAGATACTCCACCGACAAAGCATGCGATTGACTTTTTGCATGCACCACAAAAATTATCAGCTCTTTTCACTGAAGGAGTTGCAAAGTGGTTTCGCGATCCGGAAGGGAAAAAAGCGGGGTTTTTTAGCAATATTTTGCAGGCCAGTACTCGCCAAGTTTTGAAAGTGCTAGAGATGTTAACTGGCTCTACCTTTATTCACGAGTTGAGTGATTTCTTTGTTAATATCGAAAAGTGGCAAGCTCAGCTTCTTAAACGAACAGTGGATGTGCACCGCATGTTGGTGGCACCAACGACAAAATTTTGCTTAGTTACTTCTTTTGATCAAGCAAAACTCAAAGAGGCTGAGTACTTTGCCAGAGAGATTAACAAGGGCGGTTATCATCTTAGTGCGGTCGTCTTGAACAGGGTCTTTCCATATTGGCTAGACTTAAGTTCGGCCTGGAAGACCGACGGTTCTGAGAAGGAATTGGGGGAACTCTACGAAAAAATGAGGTCCTACTTTTCACAAAAGGATCTGATTTATCGTCAGTTTGAGGCTAAGATCAAAAATCAAGTCCACGTATTTCGAATTCCTGATCTGGTGAAAGACATCTCTGATATTCAGGGCTTGGAAAAACTGAGTCAGTTGATTGTAGAAGGTGAAGCAAAAGCATGAGATTTTTTTTAGCGAGTGCACTGTTATTTTGCTTAGGCTGTGCTCATACGGAGCCGGCCACCGTGCGTTCCTCGGAGTCAGCCCTCGTCGAAGAAAAAAACCGGGAACTTTCTGAGATTATTAATGCAGAAAAAGTCTTGGCTTTAGGGCGCTTTGAAGAGGCGCGGATCTTATTCAAAGACTTTCAAATTCGCTTTCCAAGATCAGTCTATTTTGAGTCCGCAAGATTGGGAGAAGCTCAATCGTTTGAAGGAATGGGATATCCCCAAGAAGCCGTGCAGTTGTATCGCGATATTTTCTTTAAGACAGAAAAAGATCAAAATATGATTGCGGGTTTAGCTTTGTACAGAATGTCCTTTGCTTTTGAGGCGCAAGGGGATGATTTGAAAGCCGTCGCTGCCCTATTAGACGCCAGAAGAAAAGGCGGGTCTTTGCCTTCGGAAGTGCTTCAAGCACAAATTCCAGCACGTCTTGCGATGCTGTATGCACGACAAAATCGTGAAGCTGAAGCGATGGCTTATTTGGATGAAGCGGAAAAAGGTGTTGCAAAAGTGATCATTGAAAAAGGCAGAGGAGCGGCCGTCGATTGGCTTGCAAAGATCTACTTTGAAATGGGCAGTGTTTCGACGAATCAACTGACACTGGCGACAATGGAAGACTTTGTTCGAGCGCAAAAAGTTGTACAGATTTATCTAATTAAGTCACTGAAGCAAGATGATCCCACTTGGTCCGCCCGAAGTGTTAGGCAGCTCCAGGAAACCTATCGTTCATTGCTGCAGCAAGTGGAATTAGCAAAAAACAATTCAAAAGTGCTGAGCGTTGCTGGGGGATCCTTTTTGGAGTTGGTAGATCAAGCAGATTTATTCAGACCTCTTGCTGATCAGAAGATGAATTCTTACGAAAAAGATTTTTATTCATTTTTACCAGAGATTAGAAAAAAAGCTGAGCTGATCATTTTTGGCACCCCAGAGAGTCTCACACTGACGGAAGAGTCCCAGAAGCTCAATAGTTTAAAGCGTTCAGGACGGGTCCATGTCGAGAGCTACTTGCCACCGGAGGAGAAGTCCTTTATACCTCTTCCTCCGAAAGTTGTTCCCTCTGAAGATCCTAATCTGTAAATGCTGTACGAAGGAGTGCAAATGGCGAAAATAGTCCTACACAAGCAGACTTTAGCTCATATGAATGAGATTTGTGCTTGGTTTAAAGCAAAAACTGCAGACCTTTCTTACCCTATTTATTCCAGTTACGACGTTCGTGATTCTGGTTACAAAATTTCAAACGTTGATGCCAACATTTTTCCGGCAGGATTTAATAATATTTGTCCTACGGATAAAGAGACTTCTGTTGGGTTGATGAAAAATTATATCGACAAACATTACGGCGCCAAGACCCAAAAGATCTTGTTAGTGACGGAAGAACACACAAATAATGCTTTCTATTGGGAGAACGTCTATACCATCAAGGGTCTTATTGAAGCCGGTGGCCGTGAAGTTAGAGTGGCAATACCTCGTGAGTTGCCAGAACCATTAAATCTAACGAGTGCTGGCGGACATGAGGTCATTGTGCATTCAGCTCTGAAGCCGGGACCGTTGTGGGATGTATTTCAACCAGACCTAATCATCAGTAACAATGACTTTTCAGAAGCTTACGAAGAATGGGCGGCAACGGTGGTTGAGTCCGCTATGAATCCGCCACGTGAGTTGGGTTGGTATCAGCGTAAGAAAAGCACCTATTTTAAATACTATAATGAGCTTGTGAATGAGTTTGCGGCCATTACTCAAATAGATCCGTTCTTGTTGCGAGTTGAAACTGAATTGTTTTCAGACTTTGATATTGCCGACGAAGCCAGCCGTAATGCGTTGGCAGATCGTGTGGATGCGATGATCAGCTACTTGAAAGCTGAGTATGAAAAACGGGGTATCAAGCAAGAGCCTTTTGTTTTTGTGAAAAATAACGCCGGAACTTATGGGTTGGCAGTCATCCGTGTTGGTTCGGGTGCTGAAGTCAAAGAATGGTCTTACAAGTCCCGAAAGAAAATGAAAGCCGCTAAAGGCGGTCGAGACGTTGAAGAAGTTATCATTCAAGAAGGGATTCCATCGATCGTTCAGGCCGATGGTGCCAGCGCAGAGCCAGTTATCTATATGATCGGAAGCGAGTTGGCTGGTGGGTTCTTGCGAACTCACGCTGAAAAAAGTTCTACGGACAGTTTGAACAGTCCGGGAGCAGTCTACAAACGTCTTTGCGTTTCGGATTTAGCCATCAACACACCTGGATGTCCCTTAGAGAATGTATACGGTTGGACGGCTAAGCTCGGTTTGCTGGCAATCGCATACGAAGCTAAAGAATTGGGTGCCGAATTTAAAGGCTACCAACTTTAGGACCTCAGGCCAGTTGTTATTTAAAAAAACAAACGAGAACTTCGGCCCATGCTATTCTGAACGAAAGGGGAAAGATGCATGGGTAAGTTCGTCAATGCGATGGGTCTGTTTGTTGTCTGTTTTGCTATTGGTTTCTTTTTCCTAAAAAATAAAACTTCCGAAAACTTTATCAATCGTGATCCTGCTGCCATTCGTGGGCAGTTTGATATTTCTCATTTACAGGGTGAAAAGTTGAATCTGGCGATCAAACAACGTCTTTTGACTGGATTCGAAGTACGCAAAACGACTGAAGGTGCCAGCATCGCATTGGGGCACTTTGTATTTTTAGATTCGGCAGGGCAAAAGAAGCTGGCTTGCCACGCATATGGATCTGTCGTTTTGACGTTTGAAGCTGAAGGAATGACTGTGGGTGGAGAGAAGCCGGAAATGCAAATTGAAGGTCGTTGTGAGTCTTCTTTAGACATGGCACGAATCAATCCTCTTCAATTGCCAATTGCAAAGATCGTTGGCGAGGCCCCTGGCGATGGAGAGTTTCATTTTAATGAAGGTTCTGGTGTGACGATTCGGTTTGCGAACGTGGCAGAGTCTTGGCCTAAAACCTGGCTTTTGAAGGGCATTCAGCTAAAAGGGGATAGTCAGGCACCTGTCGTGATTGAAAGTGAAGAGGTGGCTCAATTGCTTGGCCATCCAGTTGTACTTTCTTGGTAGATCTATATTTCTAGGAATTTCTTTTCTTCGTAATTGAACTCAAGCAACTTTCCCGCTTGGAGTTCAAAGAACCAGCCATACAACTTGAGGCTATGATTTTTCATGCGTTCTTGAATGAATGGAAAGCTCATCAAATTTTCCATAGAGATAAGAACTGCCTTTTTAGTGCAGGCATCAAGCTGTTCTTTTATGGGAGCATTCGGCAGCTCTTTCAGTACTTCTATTTTTGCTTCAGCTGCGATCTTTACCCAGGAGGAGATAAAGCTGTTGTTCTGTGAGTGATCATTGCTGAGCAGAGCGTGAATCCCGCCGCAATGTTCATGGCCTAGGACAACAATATTTTCGACTTTTAAAAAGTTCACTGCAAATTCGATCGCTGAGCTGACCCCGTGAAATCCACCGCCCACCTCATAAGGGGGAACTAGATTTGCGACGTTGCGGATCACGAAGATATCACCAGGTTTTGCCTGTAATAAAAGAGCGGGATCGACGCGCGAGTCACTGCATCCTATGATGAGAGTTTTAGGTGTTTGCCCCTCAGCATTGAGATGCTCAAACAACTCCGTATCTTTAACAAAATATTTAGTTCTAAATTTATGGAAACCTTCGACTAACTGTTTTATTCCAGACATAAAAAACCCCTCAAAAATTTACATTCATGAGGGGTCTGATAGCTACAATTTTTTAATAACTGTGACTAGGCGTGCTGTTTTGCAACTTCAACAAAAGTACGAACCATGACACCAGAGGCGCCTTTTTTAGGGCAGTAAGGCAAGCGATTGCCAATAGCCCAGCCAGTACCTGCGATATCAAAGTGTGCCCAAGGAATACCTTCGCCTACGAATTGCTCCAAGAACGCTGCCGCAGTAGCAGAACCGGCACCTTTTCCGCTAGACATATTTGAAAGATCAGCGAATGTTCCTTTCATGTCTTTTACGTGGAAATCACAAAGAGGCATGTTCCAAACCCATTCACCAGACTCTGTAGCTGCTTTTTCAACTTTATTTTTTAGAGCTGTGTTGCGAGTGAAGTAACCCGTGTGTGTGTTGCCCAAAGCAACAACCATAGCACCAGTCAAAGTTGCTGCATCTACAATGACTTGAGGGTGCAATTCTGAAGCGTAAGAAAGAGCATCAGCCAAAATTAAGCGGCCTTCAGCATCTGTATTATTCACTTCGAAAGTCTTACCATTGCGAGCTGTGTGAACATCGCCTGGCTTAGTTGCCGCAGGACCTACAAGGTTTTCTGTTGATGCTACAAGACCAACGACGTTCACTTTCAATTTAAGTTTTGCAATCGCTAGCATCGTGCCGATGACATTGGCGCCACCGCACATGTCGTATTTCATCTCTTCCATGCCTGCAGAAGGTTTAATTGAAATACCACCGCAGTCGAAAGTCAGACCTTTACCGACAAAAGCGACAGGCTTTTTAGAAGCGGCTGCGCCTTTGTATTCCATAATGATGAAACGTGGCTCTTCAGCAGATCCATTGGAAACGCCCAAAAGACCACCCATTTTTTCTTTTCTGATGCGAGCTTTGTCCCAAACAGTGACTTTCAAGCCCGTGCCTTTAGCTGCTTCAACTGCAGAATTCGCAAGAATTGTTGGAGTCATCAAGTTGCCTGGCATATCACCTAGGCGACGAGCGAAATTCACACAATTGCCAAGAATAACGCCTTCGTTAAAGCCATTTTTTACTGCTTTATCTGCAGCCAATTTAGTAGCTACGTGGATATCGATTTCTTTTTCTTCTTTTTTAGAAGACATAAGTTCGTTGAAAACATAAGAAGTCAGTACAAGTCCTTCAGCGACAGCTTTTGCGTCCCCAGCAAGACCTTTTTTCCCATTGCTAATACCATCAAAGTGAAGAGCAGCCTCTTTCACTCCCAAAGCTTTCACACCTTCATAGGCAGCAGCAACAGCTTGGCGAACAGATTCATGAGAAATTTCGTCCTCTTTGCCAAGACCCACCACGATGACGTGGCGGAAGCCTTTGTAGTTCATCTCACGGAATGCGACAGTTTCTTGGTGCTTTCCAGTGATCGCTTTATCTTCTAAAGATGCTGCAAGTTTTTTGTGCAACTCAGAATGAGTCACTTTTGCGAGCTTATCTTTTTGAGCCGAAGATTTAGAAAACACGACCAAGGCCGGGCAAGTAAGTGTGTCGATTTCTTTATTTAACAAGTTGAAAGCCATAAAAACCCCTTAAAATGATTCGGTTTTGTTGTGCGTTAATACATTTAGCACAGCAGTTTTACGGGTCCAAGTCTTTTTGATAAAGTCCTACGTAAGTATTCCGATAGGTATCACGATATGACACCGACAACTCAAGCACAGGAGACAGCATAGTGGCACTCATTCCATACGTCATCGAGCAAACATCTAAGGGCGAAAGATCCTATGATATTTATTCCCGCCTTCTCAAAGATCGGATTGTGATTCTGGGATCACAAGTTACTGATGAAGTTGCGAATGCTATTATAGCCCAATTTCTTTTCCTCGAGGTGGACAACCCGGAAAAGGATATTCATCTTTACATCAACTCACCAGGTGGCAGCGTGTCTGCAGGCTTGGCAATTTATGACATTATGCAGTTCGTAAAGTGTGATGTTGCTACTTATTGCATGGGCATGGCAGCAAGTATGGGATCTTTACTATTAACAGCAGGAACCAAAGGTAAACGTTATAGTTTGCCGAACACGCGCATCATGATTCACCAACCGCTTTTGGCTGGTGGCGGGTTGTCTGGACAAGTGACAGACATCGAAATTCATGCTCGTGAGCTTATCAAAACTAAGGAAAAATTGACTCGTATCTACGAGACTCATACAGGACGTGAATACGAATTCTTGAGAGAGCAAATGGAGCGAGATAATTTTATGGATCCTTATCAAGCAAAAGAATTTGGCTTGATTGATCATGTGGTTGAATCTCGTAAGGCAAAAAAAGGATAACAACAGATGACGACAAAAGACTCAAACAGCTCACTAAAATGTAGCTTTTGCGGCAAGGGTCAAAAAGAAGTAAAAAAACTTATTGCAGGCCCTGGGGTCTATATCTGCGACGAGTGTATTGACCTTTGTAACGACATTATTGACGAGGAAAAAGATCGTGAGACGGCGGTTAAAGGCACCTTCAAAGTGCCGAAGCCTGCTGACATTAAAACGTATCTAGATGATTATGTGATCGGTCAGGTTCAAGCGAAGAAGACCTTGGCGGTAGCGGTGCATAATCACTATAAACGCGTGAATGCCTTGTCACAGGGTAAAAAGACCACTGACGTTGAGATGCAAAAATCAAATATTTTGCTAATCGGTCCAACGGGCTCTGGAAAAACTTTGTTGGCACAAACAATTGCGAAGATCCTAAATGTTCCATTTGCGATGGCAGATGCGACAACATTAACCGAAGCCGGTTATGTGGGTGAGGACGTTGAAAACGTGGTGTTGAATTTACTTCAAGCTGCGGATTATGATGTCGAGAAAGCTCAGCGCGGAGTGATCTATGTCGACGAGATCGATAAGATTTCTCGTAAGTCTGAAAACCCGTCCATCACACGCGATGTGAGCGGTGAAGGTGTTCAGCAGGCGCTCTTGAAAATTCTTGAGGGAACGGTTGCAAATCTTCCACCCAAAGGAGGACGTAAGCATCCACAGCAAGAATTCATTCAAGTGGATACGACCAACATTCTATTTATTGTTGGTGGTGCCTTTGTTGGTTTGGATAAGATCATTGAAAATAGAACTTCAAATAAAACTATGGGTATTGCGGCGGACATTCGCACTTCTGAAGAGGTGGAAAAAAGTTCGAACCTGTTAGCGAAGGTGGAGCCAGACGATCTTTCTAAATTTGGATTGATTCCAGAATTTATTGGTCGTTTGCCAGCAATCGCTGTTCTTGGTCAGCTTGATGAAGAAGCCTTGATGGATATTTTAGTGAGACCTAAAAATGCCATCACTAAGCAATATCAAAAGCTATTTAGCTTTGAAGGTGTTGAGCTGAAGTTCACAGACAAAGCTCTAAGAGCTGTGGCACAAATGGCTTTAAAACGTAAAACGGGAGCTCGTGGTCTACGCGGTGTTCTTGAGACGGCCATGTTGGATATCATGTACGACATTCCTTCTAAAACAAATGTGAAGGAAGTGGTTATTGATGATAATGTGATCAACGAAGGAGCTGCGCCACTTCTTGTCTATAAAACGGAAGAAGAAATTCAGGCAGAAGAAGAAGCAAAAAAGAAGAGCTCTGCCTAGTTTTCAAAAAAACATTTAATGAATTTAAAAAGCCCGGCCAGCGTCCGGGCTTTTTTTATATTCCGAGGTCTTTTTTTACGAGAATCGAAAGCTTATTAAAATCAACGGGTTTGCTTAAAAACTGTGAGGCGCCAAGATTTGTAGCGCGATTGCGGAACTCTGGAGATTCGTACGCGCTGACCATATAAACCGGCAGCTTGGGATGTAGATCGTGAACTTTCTGCAAAAACTCAAAGCCATCCATAACAGGCATATTGATATCAGTGAGAATTAGATCAACTTTCAGGTGCGGATTCTCTTTTAGGTAATGAAAGCAATCAGTTGCATTTAAAAACGAGGAGATTTGTAATTCCTGTGGATTGGGAAATATCTTCTTGAATTTGAAGTTGTACAGGAGGTGAGTATCGGGCTCATCATCGACGATAAGAATATGTAGCATTAGGCTTGCCCCTCCTTGGATATTGGAATTGATAAAATGAATTCAGTCCAGTGACCAAAGTCACTCGAGTAATTCAACATGCCCCCATGTTTTTGTGCAATACTAACAGCAACCGTCAGCCCAAGGCCAGCACCTTGTCCTGCTGGTTTGGTAGAGAGAAAGGGCTCAAAAATCTTCTCACCAAGAGAGGGAGCAACTCCAAGTCCATTGTCTCGCACACTTATTTCCACCATGTTATCTTTCAATTTTGTTGTAAGGATAATTTCTGGCGTAAAATTTTGTATTTGGCTCCCTTTGCCTTCTAGAGAGTTTAACGAGTTATCGATCAAATTATAAAGTGCTCTTGTTAAAGAGGTTGGATAGACCGGAAGATCAAGTGGCTCCGTAAGATTGAACGTGACTTTTGGTGGAGTATATTCGTCAGTAATCGCATGCGCTTTTATTGCTTCAGAGTGCGCCTGCTTCAGGAGTTCGTTAATGTCGGTAATTTTAAGAACATCGCTCTCCCAGCCAGACAGAATTTGCATCGAACGAACGATCTGATCAATGCGATGACTGTGTTTGAGGATGATTTTACTCATGGTTCGAGCCTCATTAGGGTCATCGGTTTCATTTAATAGTTCGCTGAAATTAAGAACGAAATTAAGAGGATTGCGGATTTCATGTGCAACACTTGCGGTGAGACTGCCGAGCGATGCCAAACGTTCTTGAGCAACAAGGGTGGCCTGCATTCGTTTGATTTCCTGCATGGCCTTTTCTAGGCTTTCATTCTTTGTCGTCAATTGCTGCGTTCGCTCGCGGACCTTTTGTTCAAGCTCTAGATTAAGAGTCTCTAGTTTGCTGTTTGCAGACATCAAGTCCGAGCGAAATAGGTTGATGGAGGCGACAAGGGTGTCCAGCTCGTCTTCAGCCGCTTGTTTGGGGCGGTCCAAATGAAGGTCATCGTTTCTCATGCGTCCCATGGCTTTTAAGTAATCAGCGATGTGCATGATGTGGACAACGAGAATTTTATTAAAGAAATAGTAAAGCACGAAGACCACGACGAGGGTTTTCGCTGCCTGTCTTACGAAGATCAAAAATGCTTCTTTGAAGTAATTGGAGCGTAAGGTTTGAATGTCGACTTCAACGTCTAGTTGCCCCAATACTTCGTCAGTGCCCTTGTGTTTAATAGCGAACTGTTTATGGCTTTGCTTCCCTGGATTCGAATCACCCAGCTGATATATCGTTTTGTTGTCTGCAATCAGATGAAGGTAGCTAATCCCATTGAGCCGACTAATTCCATCCATTTGGATTTCGAGCAGCCGAGTGTCATAAGACCAGAGGTGCTCTGCCATGGAGTCTAGGTAAGTGTTTTGAATGATCGTAAAATTATTGTGTAACTTGTCGAGGTCCCTTTTGTAGTCCATGGTCAACTGGACTGCGGTTAATATAAGGGTCGCAAGCGAGCTGACAGCCCAAGTTAGTATTAATAACTTAAGGGATAAAGAGGTTCGTTTTTTTCGCCAGTGCTCGGTAATTCTTTTTGTCACATTGCAGTTATTAAACAGAACGAAAAAAAAGGGGACAAAAATTCGAGTTTTTGAAATTACAAATCAGAAAGAAACTAAGGGTTTGCATCAATTGAAATAAAATTTTGTTTATTTTTGTCGTTTAGCGTGCATTAAAAATGCGCATAGAGGCTGGTATGGTTAGGGGGCCAGGACTCTTTTTTTTATATACATATTTACTTCACAGTAATCGTACACATAGTTAGACTGAGAGTAGGGATGGCGGAAGGTTAGATATGGATTTTTAACCCACACTGTTCCGGCTTGTGTCCTATGCACAAGTTAGCTCGTTAACCCACAGGGAGGGAGAGGATATGAGCGAGGGAAAAGTCTTACAACTACCACTTTTGCCCCTAAGAGATCTCATCATTTTTCCGCATATGATGATGCCTTTATTCGTTGGCCGTGAAAAAAGTATAAACGCCCTCGAAGAAGCGATGAGTAAACAAACTGACATTGTGCTAGCCGCGCAGAGGGATGCAAAGACTAACAATCCTGAGCCTAAAGATATTTTTTCGATCGGTACGGTCGGTACTATCATCCAGCTTTTGCGCTTGCCAGATGGAACTGTGAAAGTGTTGGTTGAGGGTAAGCGTCGCGTAAAGATTAAGAATTTCGTAAACAACGACAACTTCTTTGTTGTTGCGTGTGAAGAAATTGAAGAGGACTCTACAAATATCGTCGAGGCGCAGGCCCTGGTGCGTTCTGTGAAGTCGACATTTGAGACCTACGTAAAATTGAATAAGCGAATTCCACCTGAAATTTTGATGCGTGTATCGACCATCGAAAACCCAAGTGAATTGGCTGATATCATTGTCGCTCAATTGAACTTGAAGCTTGAAGATAAACAAACTGTTCTTGAGATCATCGATGCTTCTAAGCGTTTAGAGCATTTGTTGAATCTTATGACGGGTGAGATCGAGATTCTTGAGGTTGAGAAGAAGATTCGCACTCGCGTGAAGAAACAGATGGAGCGCTCTCAGAAGGAGTACTATCTCAATGAGCAGATGCAGGCGATTCAAAAAGAGCTTGGTGAAAAAGACGACTATCAAGCTGAGCTTCAAGATCTTGAAGTAAAAACTAAGAATAAAAAAATGAGTCAAGAAGCCAAAGACAAGGTCATGAAAGAGATTAAAAAGCTCAAAATGATGTCACCTATGTCTGCGGAAGCGACTGTTGTGCGCAACTATATTGACTGGGTTCTGTCTTTGCCTTGGGCTGATTATACTGAGGAAAAGCATGACCTTAAGAACGCAAAACGCATTCTTGATGATGACCACTGGGGTCTAGAAAAAGTGAAAGATCGTATTTTGGAATACCTTGCCGTTCTTTCAATTGCGAAAGACATGAAGGGCCCAATCCTTTGCTTGGCGGGTCCTCCAGGTGTGGGTAAGACATCTTTAGCAAGATCGATTGCTGAATCTTTGAATCGTCCTTTTGCCAGAATTTCTTTGGGCGGCGTTAGAGATGAAGCGGAAATTCGCGGTCATAGAAAGACTTACGTAGGAGCGATGCCAGGTAAAATCCTTCAGGCTTTGCGTAAAGTAGATAAGGGTAATCCGCTTGTCCTGCTTGATGAAATCGACAAGATGGCCAACGATTTCCGCGGTGATCCAGCTTCAGCGATGCTTGAAGTTCTAGATCCTGAACAAAACCATAACTTCCAAGATCACTACTTGGAGTTAGAATACGACTTGTCGAAGGTGATGTTCATTGCAACTGCGAACTCGTTGCATACAATTCCGCGACCGCTTTTGGATCGTATGGAAATCATCAATCTTGAAGGTTATATCGAGCAGGAAAAGTTCCACATTGCGAAGAACTATTTGGTTCCGAAGCAGTTGGAAAATCACGGCTTGAAAGACTACAAGGTGTCGATCAAAGACGAAACTATTCGCGACATCATTCGTTACTACACTCGCGAAGCGGGTGTCCGTAATCTTGAAAGACAGATGGCGAATGTTTGCCGTAAGGTCGCAAAAGATATCGTGATGGGTGAAACGGTTGAGACTTTTAAAGCTGAAGCGAAAGCCGACAAAAAGGCGACTTCGAAGAAGGCTGCGAAGACTGCAAAAGCTCCAGCAAAGAATGCTGGGTACGTAGTCACTCCGCAGAAGCTTGTCGAGTTGCTGGGCCCACATAAGTACAAGTTCGGTATGATTGAAACGGTCAACGAAATCGGCCTTACTAACGGTATGGCGTGGACTGAAGTGGGTGGTGACCTTCTGGCTGTTGAAGTCAGTGTGGTTCCAGGTAAAGGAAAGTTCACAGTCACAGGTCAGTTGGGTGACGTGATGAAAGAGTCTTGTGCCGCAGCGATGAGTTATGTGCGATCTCGAGGACCTTTGTTCGGCTTGGACAAAGAGTACTTCTCGAATATTGATGTGCATATCCATTTGCCAGAGGGAGCTGTGCCAAAAGATGGCCCATCTGCAGGTATCGCTCTAACAACTTCAATTGTGTCTGCAATCATGAAGGTTCCAGTGAAGCGTACTGTGGCTATGACAGGTGAAATTTCTTTACGTGGTCGCGTGATGGCGATCGGTGGGTTGAAAGAGAAGATTTTGGCAGCCCATCGCGGTGGTATTAAAATTATCATCTGCCCGAAAGAAAATGAAAAAGATCTGAAGGACATCCCTAAGGATGTGATGAAGGATTTGAAAGTGATTTTGGTGGATCACGTGGATCAGGTTTTGATCAACGCTTTGGACATCAAAACGCCGAAAGAGATCTTCAAGCTTCAGAAGGAAAATGAGTTTGGTGTGAAGGCCCAGTACACGGGGCAGGCTATCCATCATCATTAATCGAAACTAGATAACGCTCTAAAAACCAGTTCCCTGGTGAAAAAGGCCCTCTTACGCAGAGGGCCTTTTTATTTGAACTCACCGCATTATGGCTAATTACACCTAACGAAACATTACATTGCTGAAATCAATTCTCAGAATGCCCAAATAAAAAGCAATTCCTCGTGTCTTACATTGACGAAATCCTAACAATCTGTAAAAACCTTAAGCCCTGCTAGTGTTTTAGCTTTTGCTTCGGAGTTATAGAATCTTATGAGTCCTGTAGATCGCGCTTTTGAGCTCGGTAAATTATATTCTGATCGTGGAGAGTTCACTCCCGCGGTGGAGCATCTATTGATTGCTTCAAAGGATTATTTTGCAGAGAAAAATTTCTCCCAATATTTGAAGTGCATTAATCTACTTTTGCGTATTTATGCTGAACGAGAGCAATTTGAAGAAATCAATCTGGCAAAAGAAAAGCTTCAGGATTTGGTATTAAAAGAAGGCTTCGAGTTGAATTCGAAGACTTATTATACGCTGGCAGTCTGCGCTTCTTACAAAGGGCAGATGGAAACGGCGATGGACTATCTCCAGAAGGCTCTTGCGATTGCTTTGGCGTCAGATAGTAAAGAGGACATTTGCCACGCAATTTTTGGCTTGGCGATGGTGTATTCTCATCCCACAATCGGTCGTTTTTCTGATGCATTGAAAGAGATCTACAATCTTCAGGTTTTTTTCCAAGTCTATCAAATGCCTGATTTGCAAGCGGCGTCTTTGTTTTTAAATGCGGACATCTTAAAGCAAATGAAAAAGTACGACGAAGCTATTGAAGTGCTTTGGAAGGCTTACGATATTGTCAAAGAAACTCGTAACGTGGTGATGTCTAACTATCTGATGGGTGGTTTGGCTGATGCTTATTACGAGATCGGCGACAAAGATATGGCGCGAACTTATATCACGCTGGCTCAGCGTTCTGTTGATGGCGAGAACCATCGACGTCTTGGACGTATGGTAAAAGCTCTGTCTGAAAAAATTGGTGGAGAATCGCAAACCAATTTTGACCTCATATTTGATGAAGCTAATCACTCTGTTATTGAGAAAAAATTGGGTAAAATCGATTTTAAAAATCAGTTTATCCTTTTGGATCTATTGCGACTTTTTGTTCAGAATCAGGGACAAATTTATTCAAAGGAATATTTGGTTGAGAACGTTTGGCGACAACCTTATGATCCGGCGATTCATGACAATAAAATTTACGTGACCATCAAGAGATTACGTAAGTTAATCGAACCAGACTATGACAAGCCTAAATATATTTTTAGAGCTAAAAATGGTTATTACATGAATAAGGCAGCTCGAGTTCATTTTGAGCACTAATGGGGGGATTCATGTTACGTAATGTCTTAATATCGTTATTGGTGACATTGACTGGCCTGTCTGCTTTTGCAAATGTGCCAAATAATTGTGAGGTCGTTGAAGAGCATGTGATGCCCGCGAGTGATGATCGCTGGGTTCCATGGCCTTGGACTTTGGCTCAACCATTCCCTTGGGGTGATATTCAAGGATTTTGGAAAGTAGAACAAAACGACTTTGTATCTTACTTTGCCTTCAAAGTGGTTCGTGAAAAAGCTACGGGAATCCGACAACTCCAAGTGACTCAATATGACGGTGAAACTTGCCGAGTGATTTCCACTGGTGTTGGTATCGAGCGCAATCAGAAAGTTCTAGCGCAGATGACAAGCCGGGGTGGGACTACATATCGAGTTCAGTTGACGTCTTTTGATGAAAAAGATTCTCCAATCCCACCGCTACGCAGCAACATTCCAGTGCCTAGTGTGATGGTGTTGTCGATGGGAACATTGGATGCGCAAGGCTTGGATAATATGTATCACATGCAAATTGCGAAAATTTCTGCCTTCGTTGGTCAGAGAATGTGTTCAGAGGATATAAAAAAGTTAAAATAATAAAAAAAGAGGTTGCCATTAATCAGAAACCGCTGTTATTAATGGTGCCTCAGAACGATAGGGAATTAGCTCAGTTGGTAGAGCGCCACCCTTACAAGGTGGATGTCGTCGGTTCGAATCCGGCATTCCCTACCAAATAAAACAACCGCCTCTTTGGCGGTTTTTTTATTTGTGCCTTATGTACTTCGGCGAAGCCGAAGTATTTTCTAAAGAATCCCGCCATGACCGTAAGACTAGTTGGCGTTTTTCCTGCCGCCGGCAGAAAAAACTGCGCGATTTCTTTTTGTCAATTTTTAGAATTTCTTGGTCCAAATTGAAACCACTGGTGAACTGTTACACAGTAGTCATTACTTGCGGGACGTTCGGTTTTGATTCTGCTAAAGCTCTCACGGTTTGCGATTAACGAAATTCAATTGTGGGAGTTTTTATGGGTCGTCTTTTCTTTGTTTTGTCTTTGCTTTTAATTGCCTCAGTCTTTTCACCTCAATCTTTTGCACAATCTCGTTCAGAGCTTTCAAGTCGATTGATGGTTGAGGAGTCTTACGAAGCTCCGCGTGGGCAATTGTTTGACGAAGAAGTGTATTTTGCGGGTGAAACTTATTTGAATCAGTACACGAATGTGATTGTTATTAATAAAGCAGCATCTGGGACTGGTGCGCAGAGATTGCGTTTATATACAAATCGTCAATTGATGCTGACGACAAAAGTATCAACTGGTCGCGAAGATATTGAATACATCAATCCAATGCGTGGAGTTTTAAACAAAATTTTTAAGGGCACAACCGAGTCTCATTGGAGACATACAACACGTGGATTCTATACTGTGAAACGAATTGAAGGTGCTTCTTACCGCTCTGGCGAAAGTAAATTTCAAATGCCTTACGCTATATTCTTTAATGCGTCTCGTGGATTGGCAGTGCATCAGGTTCCGCCAGATCTTTCAGGTGGTGAGGCCGCTGGTGAAGCGATGTTGGGTAAAAGGGCATCCTCTGGTTGTGTGCGAGTTCATAAAAACTACATCCAACAGATTCACCGTGCAGTCGTAAGTGCAGATAAGGGGCAGATTCCAGTTTTAGATATAAAGACCGGCCAACCTAAACTTGATGAATATGGTCGCGTTAGATACGAGCGTGGCTATAAAACGATCGTAATTGTTGAAGAGTACTAGTTTTCCGACTGAGGTTGTCTTGACCTCTTTTTCAAGGGGACATACAAGGGGCATCAGGATTAAGGAGTTTTCAATGACACTAACTGAGCTTGTAAATGTTCCCGATGAAAAGCGTGATCATCAATGGGAAATCGACTTCTTTATGGCGATCACTCAGGGCTCTTTAAGTCTTATCCATGAAGCCCCTCAAAAAGGTCCAGACGGCTGGCCTTATCTTTTAGCAGAAGTGACTGAAGATGCGAAAGAGCCTGCCAATAAAATCATGCAGTGGCTGGCGCTTAAAGGCGTCGGTCTTGTTGTAAATCCACGCAAAGAATATCCAGATTATGTCTTCACCTACGGCATGCTTTGGCACTTCAAAGAAACAGGTCTTTTTTATCGAACAGCTGAAGAAACACCCGTTGGTACGATGGAAATGCCCACGGGCCAAAAGCTTCACGCAGGTCCTCCGTCTCCGCAATATCTTCCACAGTATGTGCGTAATATTTTAAAAGAGTTTTTCCGAGATCAAAGCGTGCATCGTCCAAGAATTCTTGTCATGAGTGCAGATCGCAAACATTATGATTTAGCATTCTCATTGGAGTCGTTGGGTAATCCACCAACGAAAGAGCATCAAGGAATTGCCGAAGCAATCAGCTGGTTCTTGCCACCACATTATTCAGTGGTTTTGGTTTCCGAAGTCGGTCTTCCTGACTTTGTGGATTTAGCGTAAAAAAATATGGCCTCTGAAAATAAAGAGGCCACATGTGAAATCCTTAATCCAGTTCTCCTGGCTGAGGTAGTAAATCCATCAGGCATTCTCGCCAGTATTCCGGGGCTTCGTCGCTGTAGTCGACTGCAATTTGAAAGCCTTTTTTTCCTACCAACTGCGTTCTGGCGATAACTCCGGAAATTTCTAAATTCATCTCTTCAAGATGCATAAAAACACGATCACCCACTAAAACATCAAGGGTTAAGTTTTTACGAAGCACAGCGGGGATAAGATCCTCGCGCTTGATCATTAATAATAATCCAGATGCGGAAGCTTCAACGACTTCACAGTTTCTTGCGATCTTTGCAAAATCATCTAGAGATGTGAGATATGAAATACGAATGGGAGAGACTACTTTCCTTGGAGCCACTCTGCGGTTGATTTTCTGAATTCCCATTAGAACACCTACCTTAAAAACTTTGCGTGAAAATTAAACTTAATAACTCTTCGGCAGGACTCGACCAAAGTTAAGGTATAAAAATAAAAAAGCTGTAGGTGATTTCTTCTGCGTGAATAACAACGCCTTTATTTTTGACAGGTGCCTGAAAGTCAGACGGGTTTTTCATATGGAAAGTCTCAATTTGGGAATCAATTTTTTGCCATCCCCCTATGGAAATTTCAGAAATGACCGAGGGCTGTTGGTAGGGGCGAAGGGCTTTAAAAGCGGCTTCTTTGGCACACCAAAGTGATGCAGGGCTTGGAATGATCTCCAACTCTTTTGGGTTGGAAACACGCGCGACGATCTTTAATTCCACACGCGCAGACTTTTCAACATCTACACCAATAGGGTTTGACGACAGGACAAGAGCTCCAACTGCAGGACAGTGAGAGATCGAGTGGTAGGGTGTTGCACTGTTCGTTTGATTCTGTTGAGCAAGCTCGGTTTTCAGAAGATTTCGATGCTCCGGATTTTGACTACCCCATTCCGGTTTTGAAAAAACTTTCAGATGTGGGACAGCAAAGAAGATTTCAAGGAACTCGAGGTGATTTGAATTTAACATCATCTGCGAGTTCCTGATTGCAATTCTATACCGTGAACCGAGTCGGCCAAGAAACAGGTTTGTTGCTTGTGATGTCCATCATACGATCCAAAGAAACTTTAGCTTTTAAGCGAAGTTCTTCATTAAGACCCACTTCTGGTTGGAAGTTTTCAAGTGCGCGCTTGATCTTCTCCATCGAGTTCATTTTCATGTAAGGACAATCATTGCAAGAGCATCCAGCATCCAACACGGGTGCTTGAATCAATGTGACATCAGGACGCTTTTTTTGCATCTGATGGAAAATACCAGCCTCAGTGGCAACGATAAATTTCTTTGCAGGATTCTTTTCGACTTCCTCTAGTAAGCGAGACGTAGATCCTACGACTTGTGCATACTGCAAAACTGAATCGTCACACTCGGGGTGTGCAATCACAACGGCATCAGGATTTTGCTGGATCAACTCGTAAAGTTTTTTTGCATTAAACAACACATGAACTTCACAAGCCCCTGGCCACAAAACAAATTCACGGTTGAGTTTTTTAGACAACCAACGACCCAAGTGTTGATCGGGCCCAAAAAGAATTTTGCGATCTTTAGGAATAGACTCTACGATTTGCTGAGCATTGGAAGAAGTAATAATAACATCAGAGATCGACTTCACTTCCGCGCTAGAATTGATGTAGGTCACAGCGATGCCATCTGGATGTTGTCGACGCCAAGCCAAGTACTGATCGTAAGGAGCCCCTTTAACAAGGGAGCAGCTAGCTTCCAAATCTGGGACTAGAACTTTTTTTGTCGGATTTAGAATCTTCACGCTTTCTGCCATGAAAACAACACCCGCCAACAGGATTACATCCTGTTGAACTTGTTGGCCCATTTTCGCTAGATAGAAGCTATCGCCAACATAGTCAGCGATGTCCTGGATGTCTCCATCTTCGTAGTAGTGAGCAAGAATAACGGCGTTTTTTTCTTTTTTCAGACGCTGAATATCAGCAGCAATATCGTATGTCATAGGGCCTTCCTATACCATGCTGCTTTGGAAAAGCAAGGGGGTGGGAAACACCTACAAAGTGGCGCCACCCTTAAGGACATGGATGATGGATTTGGAAACAGTTTTTAGTGATTCAAAGACACCTTTTCCCTCTGAGGCACAGCTTTCAATCTCTGGAGCATTGTAGGGGTTTAAAGCGCTACGAAGCTCAGCCAAAGAAGCCACGTTAGGAAGGTCTCTTTTGTTGTATTGCATGATTAAGGGGATTTCTCGGATATCGTAACCTTGCTGTTCAAGGTTTCTTTCCAAGTTGCGTAAAGATTCAAGATTTTCATCCATACGCTCTACTTGCGAATCGGCTACGAAAATAACACCATCAAGTCCTTTTAAGATCAGCTTGCGAGAAGCATCGTAAACAACTTGTCCGGGAACAGTGTAAAGGTGGAAACGAGTTTTGAAACCGCGAATGTCACCAATGTTCAGTGGCAAAAAGTCAAAAAACAGAGTGCGCTCAATATCCGTATTCAATGCGACAAGTTTGGATTTTTGATCCTCAGCAGTTTTTTGATAAACCCACTGAATGTTCGTCGTCTTACCGCCAAGTGAAGGCCCGTAATACACGACTTTGCAGTGAATCTCTTTGGCATTGTAGTTAATAAAGGACATTACAGCTCCACTCTATTTTGCAGGGCACGCCCCATAGTTCTATCATCTATGAAATCGATGTCGCTGCCAATAGGAACTCCGTGGGCGATGCGAGAAAGTTTAAGTCCTTTTCCTTGCAACTGCTTGGCAAGGTATAAAACAGTGGTGTCTCCCTCGAGATCCGCATCTAGTGCCAAAATCACTTCTTTAATAACTGGACCTTCGCCCTCTAGACCTTCATCGATACGCTGAATAAGTTCGCGAATTTTAAGGTCTTGAGGTCCGACGCCTTCAAGAGGGGAAATCGCTCCATGCAGAACATGGTAGCGACCGCGGAAGGCACCAGAAGACTCAATCCGCATGATATCGGCGGGTTCTTCGACAATACACAAGGAATCATTAGAACGATGTGGATCTTCGCAGTAACGGCAAAGCTCCGTGTCGGTGAAGTTAAAGCAGCGAGGACATTCGTGAACTTCTGCTTTAACTCGCACCAGTGCCTCAGCAAGGCGCTCAGGGTACTCACTGCTGGACTTCAGAATATGATAAGCCAAACGTTGAGCCGTCTTGGGCCCGATACCAGGCAGACGACTCAATTCGTGGGCTAACTTTTCTAAAGCTGATATGTGTAGCAAGAGAACTCCTGATTAAATCAAAAACAATTATTAGAACATTCCAGGAATGTTCAGGCCGCCAGTCACTTTTTCCATTTCTTTGGCAGAAGTGTCGCGCGCAATTTTGATAGCTTCATTTGCTGCAGACAAAACCATGTCTTGAAGCATTTCAACGTCGCCAGCTTTTAGAACTTCTGGGTCGATTGTCAAAGAAGTGATTGTGTGGTCTCCGTTAACTTTTACTTTAACAGCGCCACCACCAGAAGTTGCTTCGTATTCTTTCTTAGCAAGCTCCTCTTGAGTTTTTTTCATCTTCATTTGCATTTGATTAGCTTGCTTCATCAGCTGAGCCATTCCGCCAGGCATGCCTTTCATAACTATCTCCCTGCGCTTGTGCGCTTAGTTTCTACTATGGATTTAATCTTACCGTTAAAAGCAGTTTGTGCTGCTTTTACCATAGGGTTTTCTGTGATCTGGGCACGAATATCCTCTTCAGCTTGCTGTTGCTTTTTTTGTTGCAACGCATGTGCAGATTCTCCGACCTGATCACGACTCATTAATACTTCAAAAGAATACCCAGCACCCCAATACGAATCAATAAATCCTTGCAGTTTTTTGCGGATTTGAGCGTCGGCCATTTGCTCTTTGAGGAAAGCCAATTTAGTTGGAACACCCAAGCTAAGAAGCTTCCCTTCCTCTTTTGCAAACAGAAGATTTTCAATTTTCGCAGCAAATAGGGCATCGTCTTGACGAACAAGATCAATGAAGTGAACCCATTTTTCTGTCGCCGTTGTGCCTGTCGCAAGTTTTGGCGCTGCAGGTGCGTCCGCAGTCGTTGCTGTATTCGCATTTGCAGTGACAACAGGTTTATTAGGGGTCGCTGTTTTTTGTTTGTTCTCGATCGCAGCCTTCATGGCGTTGAGTCCCGAAGGAGCTTCCGCGATTTTTTGGGCTTCTTGTAAGCGCTGATGTCCTTTAGTGGGTGGAGCTACCGGTGGAACGTAGGGCCTGGCCCCACCTGCGCTGTGAGAAGATGAAGTTCCGCCTTGAAGCAAAGTTTTAAGGTCTACTAGCTTTGGTGCCGATGCCATTCTTAGCAAAGTCACTTCTAAAACTATGCGCGGATCTTGAGCGCGAGGAATATCGTTGCCACCTTTGAGTGCCATGTCGAAGAGCATATGAATGTCTTCTTCTGGTAACTTCTGAGCCATATCATTCAGAGCTTGAAGCTCTGAATCCGGCATTTCTAAAATCTGCACGGCCTGTGACTCAGAAACTTTGACTAGCAACAGGTTGCGAATCATCTCAAGAAGGTCTTGAGAGAACAAATGAGGTTCAAAGCCTGCAGAAGCAATTTTTTCGATAACAGACAAGACCGCTTTTGAATTGCGATCAATCAAAGCATTCAGCGTCTCAAACAATAAAGATCGATCTGTTAGGCCCAGAATTTCTACCACATTTGCGCGATTCAATGGTCCATTGGCAAATGTGATCACTTGATCCAAAAGACTTTGCGAGTCTCGCATGGAGCCATCACCCTGACGTGCAATCACCCACAGGGCATCTTCATCCGTTTGCACACCTTCGCGATCGCAGATCAATTTTAAACGCTCTGTGATTTGTCGAGTTGTAATGCGTCTAAAGTCAAATCGCTGGCAACGAGACAAGATCGTTTGTGGGATCTTGTGCACTTCGGTTGTGGCCATGATGAAAATAATATGCGGAGGCGGCTCTTCGAGTGTTTTCAATAAAGCATTGAAGGCACTCGTTGAAAGCATGTGAACTTCGTCAATAATGTAGATCTTGTATTTACCACTGGAAGGCATGAAGGCCACAGTGTCACGCAACTCACGAATGGCATCGACGCCGTTGTTCGAGGCACCGTCGATTTCCATCACATCAATGCTAGAGCCATTGGCAATTTCAAGGCACGAGTCACATTGATTGCACGGTACAAAGTTTTGCGCGTGCGGGCAGCGTAAGGCTTTAGCTAAAATTCGCGCTGAAGATGTTTTTCCCGTTCCGCGTGGTCCGGTGAAAAGCAAGGCATGAGGTAAACGTGAATTATTTAAAGCATTGGTCAGAGTCTGGGTAATATGGTTTTGCCCGACGACGTCAGAGAAAGATTGTGGACGCCATTTGCGTGCAATCACCTGATAAGACAAAACACACCCCTTACATAACTTTTGCGTAAAAACGAAAAGCGGCCGAGCACCCCATATCACATAGTCCCTCGAGTGCCGTTGCTTCCTTCCGGACCTAGCGGGATTCGTCAAGAGTGCTATTGTATGGGACCCGGCCACTGGCAGATGTATAACATGGCGGGGGGTATTACATTCAATAACTCTCTGCGTAAACACCTGGTAGTCCTTCTTTTTTTGCAGGTGATCGCCGCCGGTGCTAGCCTTGGTTCATAAACCAAGGAGAACACTATGAGAATTACTTTAGTTCTATTCATTTTTTTGCCGTTTGTCAGTTTTGCGCAGTCGGTGGGAATTAAAGATATTCCAGTGGATGAAACCACGACGATCGAAGTTAAAAAGGGTGGTTCCGCAAGTAGAGAGTTTGAGGTCGTTTCAAGTGAGAATGATATCGAAGGGGACGCTGCTCCACTCCTTAAAGAGGCTCGTAATAATTGGAAAAAAGCCTGTGCCGATTGGAAACAAGAAGTAAAGGATTTGAATAAAGAAAACCATGTTATTTCAATGAGTTGCGGTGCTATGGAGTGCGCGACTGTTGCGATGGAGTCTACCTGCAGATCGAAGGCGCAGGCGAAGATAAAAGTGCGAGTAAAGTAAATCCAAGGTTCTGAAATAAAAAAAGCCCCGCAATTTGCGAGGCTTTTTGACTAAGAAATTTCCTATTGATTAATGAGTAAGAGCCTTTTTAAGGTTCTCATCTAATTTCTCAAGGAACGGCTCAGTGTTCATGTATTTATCAGCAGGAACTTTGTCGCCATAAATACAAACAGCAAGGTCTTTTGTCATAAAGCCAGCTTCAACTGTCTCTACGCAAACTTTTTCCAAAGTTTGAGCAAACTTCACAAGCTCAGCATTGTTGTCCAAGTTACCACGGTGCTCAAGTCCACGAGTCCATGCAAAGATTGATGCGATTGGATTTGTAGAAGTTGGTTTGCCTTGTTGGTGCTGACGGTAGTGACGAGTCACTGTTCCGTGTGCCGCTTCAGATTCCATTGTCTTACCATCTGGAGTGATAAGAACTGAAGTCATCAAGCCCAAAGATCCGAAACCTTGTGCAACTGTATCAGACTGAACGTCACCATCGTAGTTCTTACAAGCCCATACGAAGTTTCCGTTCCATTTCAAAGCAGAAGCAACCATGTCATCGATCAAACGATGCTCATAAGTGATGCCTGCAGCATCAAACTTCGCTTTGAATTCTTTTTGGTAGATTTCTTCGAAGATATCTTTGAAGCGACCATCGTACTTTTTCAAAATGGTGTTCTTTGTAGAAAGGTACAAAGGCCATTTTTTAGAAAGAGCTTGGTTGAAGCAAGAACGTGCAAAACCAGAGATAGACTCATCAGTGTTGTACATCGCCATCGCAACGCCATCACCTTTGAAGTTGTAAACTTCGTGTTGAATCTTTTCGCCGTTTTCACCTTCGAAAGTGATCGTCAACTTACCTTTGCCTTTAGTAACAAAATCAGTTGCGCGGTATTGATCGCCGAATGCATGACGGCCAATGCAGATTGGCGCTGTCCAGTTAGGAACCAAACGAGGAACGTTTTTGCAGATGATTGGTTCACGGAAAACAGTTCCATCCAAAATGTTACGGATAGTGCCGTTTGGTGATTTCCACATCTGTTTCAAGTTGAATTCTTTTACGCGAGCTTCATCAGGAGTGATAGTCGCACACTTGATACCCACGTTGTACTTTTTGATTGCCTCAGCTGCATCAACAGTTACTTGGTCGTTTGTAGCATCACGATGCTCCATGCCCAAGTCGTAGTATTTAATATCGATATCAAGATAAGGAAGGATCAATTTATCTTTGATGAACTTCCAAATGATACGTGTCATTTCATCGCCATCGAGCTCAACGACGGGATTTGCAACTTTGATTTTATTCATGAGTCGTTCCTTTTGAATGTGATTGCTAAAGCTTCGAAAATATAGAATGAAGGCTCGATCAATTCAAAGGAATTTCTTCCAGAGTGAGCCATTCGGCAATTAGTCAGTCTTAAGCACTTTGACAAGGTGTTTAAAGTGGAGTCATGACTCCACAATCACACTGCCTTAGCTGTTTATTTGCCACGCAATTTTCTCAATGGCTTCGACTTCTTCTGCCCAATACCTAAAAGTGTTAAATTCCGGAAAGAGGCGAGGAAAGCTTGAATCTTCCCAGCGCTTGGCGATCCAGCCCGCATACATAATTATGCGCAAGCCGCGAAGTAATGGAACCCAAGCCCACTGATGATCTGGAAATTCACGCAATTCTTCGTAGCCTTCAATAATTTGCTGCTTTTCTTCATCAAGGCTGTCTGCATCCCCAGAAAGGAGCATCCAAAAATCTTGAATCACCGGCCCATTGACGAAATCATCAAAGTCGACCAAGAAAAATTGCTTGCCGTTATTTAGTAAATTCCCTTTGTGGCAATCACCGTGAATACGAATGAACTCGGACGGATCAAAAAGATCATCGATAGCGTACAAAATATCTTCAGCTGCGATGGTATAGCGTTCGCGCAACTCTGGGGTGATCCAGTCTTGCAGAAAATCTAAGGTTTCCCAACCACCGTAATAGCTCGTATCCAGGACAGGCCGATGGGGCGCCTCTTTGCGGGCACCGATATTGTGGACTTGTGCCATCAGTCGGCCCACCTTCTGCAGTTCACCGGATAAAAACTCCTGCGGCATTCTGCCTAAAACTTTTGGAAAGAAAGCGACAAACATATCATCGACTTCAAGCAAAGTGCTGTCATGATTTTGGATTAAGGGGGCAATGGCTGGAATGCCTTCCGATTGAAGCGACAATAAAAACTCGTGTTCTTCAAGGATGGCCTCTTTGCTCCAGCGCTGAGGACGGTAAAACTTCGCAATGACATTCTTGCCTAAGTTGTTCTTAAAACCTTCTTCGAGTTTGATATCAAAAACGCGATTTTCATAAGAATTGAGCTGCGTGAACTCCCCCGTGGGATAAAACCCGGCAGATTCTGCTGCTAGCAAGACTTTGGCGGGATCTAAACTGAAGAAAGAGGAGCTTTTATTCATTTTCTCATCTTGCCACTTTTCCGTCTGTAAGTCATTCTCTGTCTCGTGAGTGACAAAGAAACCTTTTTGTTTTCAAAGTGGAATGTTGAAGTTCATCGTCGTGCTTTCCGTCGATCTATTTCCCTTTACGTTTATCCGAACAAACCTCTGAAGGTGATAGCAGCTAAGAACACTTCTCAGAAAGTGATCGTTGATTTTCTGTTGGCCAAAAAGGACTGGATTGAAAAAGCCTACGACAAATTTTCTAAAATTGCGGATAGATTTCCAGATAAAAAAATCAAAGCTTTTGAACGCTTTCCTTTTATGGGAGTGGATCGTCATTTAAAAGTGGTCATTACTTTGCACAAGAAAACATTTGTGTCGATTTCTGATGAACATTTGCTTTTGCATATTCCACGCGACCAATGGAGTGCTGAAACTCAAATACAAGAACATCCGACTGCTTTGACTGAAATCAGGCATTTCTATAAACGCGAGGCCGTTCAGTATTTAACTCAAAGGGTTCAGTTTTGGTCAGAGCAGATGCAGCTAACCCCGGCGCAACTGCGCTTTAGAGAACAAAGAACCCGCTGGGGAAGTTGTTCCTCACGTAAATCGATCAATCTGAATTGGCGTTTAATTGTCTTCAAAAAAGAAATTATTGATTATGTGATCGTCCATGAGCTGGCGCACCTTGCGCACATGAATCATTCGGAAAGATTTTGGTCTCTTGTTGAATTGCATATTGGGAACTATCGCGATCTAGTGCGATCTTTGAAAGAGTCCCAATATTTAGTCGAATTTTTATCAGAGCAAAATTAGAAAAGTCGATTCTGACTTTTGAGTTTCATCCAATAAAGAGCGCAGAGTGTGCCAACATATCCCACACAAGCACCAAAAATAATATCACTTAAGAAGTGATCTGTGACCATCACGCGAGTGAAGGCAATGATGACTGCAAAAGCTAGCCACCCCCATCGCCATTTAGGCATAGCAACACTTAGCATGGTTGCTGCTGTAAAAATGACTTGAGAATGTCCTGATGAAAAGGAGTGCCAGTGATGGTGTGTCGTCAGTGGTGTAAATATGAAGGGGTCAAAAATAGGAGACTTGTGGGGGCGCTGGCGCCCGACAAAGAATTTAATCAAATGAGTGACAACTCCGCTCAGGAATAGTGCCACCATAAAATTCAATCCCCAGCGTCGCAGAAAGTCGATTTTGTCTGGTTGTTCGAGGAATGTCTGCATATGTGGAGCGATCCATTTGGCAAAGGCCCAGGAAGCTAGCGCAACAAAAAAGTAAACTTCAAAAAGACCTAGATCTGTTAATTTTCGTGCAGGCTGATACCAGTGAGTGTAAACCTCCTCTTGCCGAAAAAAAGTTGCAAGTCGTTGATCTAAAGAATAAGCCGCTAAAGCTGTTCCAAAGATGGCAGTTAAAATAACTTTCAAAAGATGTTTTGTTAGTTTTTGTGGGTCGCTTAAAAGCTCGCCGAATTGTTGTACAGGCATGTAATTCCTTCCAAACCGGAGTGTAACGGAGAACTCTATTGCAATACAAGGTCTGATGAGGGGTGACGAAAGCTGGCCCGCACTTTGCTTATGGAGGGTGGATCAAGGTTGAAAAATTTTTTGGAGGTTTTTCATGTTACCAATGCTTCATAAGCACACAGTTATCAGCGCGGCCCTTATGGCTACTCTTGCCCTTTCTGCTTGCGGCAAAAAGAAAAATGATATAATTCCGCCACCTCCAGAGCCTGCACCCAAGGTTGAAAGCACCAACGGTCAATTAGGTCAGGATTTGCCGAATCCTTACGATGAAAAAGCAGAGACTCCTGTGCCGGGCCCTATTCCAGATGGAACTGCGAAGCCGACAACGCCGCCAGCAGGTTCAACACCCCCTCCAACTTTACCAGTAAAAACAACTCCACCACCAGTGGTGAGCACTCGTCCGGCACCGATTCCTGGTACGAATGTTTTGCCTGCTGACTATCGTTCGAACGATGCCAGTGGTGTGACACGAGACAATTTATCTAAACGCATGACGGGTGGCGTGACGGAAGACGGTTTGGTTTATACTTCCTCTTCAACAGACGAACTTTTAAATTACCTTCGGGGTCGTAACGAAAGAGTTGATGCGATTACTCGTCGTAATAACTTGGATGCTGCAGCCTCAGTTCTTTCTGCAAAAATGTCCGTAGACAGTCTTTCTAATGATGTGACCGTCACTTTAAAAATCCAAGAAGGCCGTGATGTGAAAGTGTACAACGTCGCTGGTTCTTTGGGTGAAGGACCTGCCTCGCCTGTTAGATCTGTTCGTTCTGGAAACGGTGAAGTGAGCACAGGAACGCGTTCTTTAGAAGGAACTGCAAAATGTTTAGATCTTGACGGCGGTTGCGAGACGACTTTTGTGCGACTGAAAATCGGTGGCGCTGGGGCGAGTGCAATTTTAAACCTGGTCTTCCGTAATTCTTCTGCAGATTTGTATTTCAATTTACCAGGCGAGTACTCTGACAATCCAGAATATCTAATCATGCGTGAATTCGCTATTAACACCATTCAGGGTTTAAGAACCGATAACAAAGTAAAACAAGTTCGTATGAGCTCTTGGGAAGTTGTTAACGGACGCTCTGGTGTGATGTTGTCATTGAAAGGCGCGAATAATGAGTTGCTAGCTTTTGCAGGTCCTTTACTGGCTCCAGAGGCGGGAACGGGCGTGAACATTTCTTTGTCTCGATTAGCTAAAGACAAAGAAGATACTTTGGATCTTATTTCTTTGAATAACAATAAATTGAACTATGCCAACTGGATTGGTGATGCACGTATGATTGCTAATAATGGTTTGGGACAAGTTCGCATTGCTTTGAAAATGAGAAAGCGTGCTTCCTATGCTCAAGATCAGTTTGCGATTACTTTCATGCGTAAGATCAAACCTCTTGTTGAGTTGTCCGACGAAAACTTGAAATAGTAAGTTCGTTGAAAATTTTTAATTCCCCCCGGGTCGCAGGCCTCCAAACTGTGGCCCTTTTTTTTGCCCAAATCATTGCGCTTACGATATGGTCAGCAACTTTCAGGGCGGTGTCGAACTGACCTGCTTTTTGTTGGTACGGTGGTTGCTATAGACTATCGCGGGGAAACGAAAACCATTTCGGGGGACATAATGACTCTAAAAAATTCAGTTCTATTAGCTTTTGCTGCGCTTACTTTAACTTCAATCACAGCAGGTGCGTACATTGTACCTGGTGGTCCTCGTCCGGGGCCTGCACCTATTCCTTATCCGGATCGACCTGATTATCCTGGCCAGCCGGGCTTTCCGGGGCATCCAGGATTTCCACCACAGCCTCCAGGACATGATGATTTTGGACCTGGCCCCGGTCGTGGTGGTCGTCAAGAGCATAAGATTGTTTATTTAAACAGAAGAATTGCCAATGAGACTTTGGCACTTCGTCAACTTGCCGGGATCGGTGAAAATTACCGTGGCTATACTGTTCAATCTGTAAATGTTGAAGTTCGTCGCAGTGGCCCTCGTGCCGAATTGGCGTTGTTAGTTGATGGTCGGCTGGAGGAAAGTGCATATTCTCCGCAAGGATATGTGCAATTACGTCCTCGATTTGGCGCTGTGATTGGTGAAGATATTCGTACTCTTCAGTTAGAGGTGCGGGGACAGACAGAAATTGGTTCCATCACTATCAACTTGATCGAGGGCGATAGATATGATCGTCCTGAGCGTCCCGATCGCCCTGGTCGTCCAGGCATGACGACAGATATTCCTGTATCGGTGAACCGCCGTATGTTTGGAATGGATCGTTTGGATTTGAATCAATATGTTGATTTGTACCGATACCGTGGTTTCCGCATTGAAGAGATCGTGATTGATGCTTCTCCGGCATACAATAATGCCCTTTTGGATGTTCAGATTAACAGCTTCAATCAAGGTCCAACATTGCAGATCGATCGTTACAGAACTCGTCATGTTGTGCGTCCGATGAATGCGGTGATCGGTTACGGCGCTGACAGCATCGTGCTTGCATCACGTGGTGATTTAGATATTCGTGCTGTGACTTTGCGTTTGTCGCGCAGATAGTTGATTACAGTCGAAGCATTTTTGTTGGGGGATCCTTGTCGTAAGGATCCCTTTTTTGTGCCTTGCGATATGTTTCAATCTTTTGCACATAAATCCTCTTGTTTTGGACAGCTTAATCGGGTGAACTAAACAGGTGCAAAGGAGATTAAATTTCTATGCAAAATTTGCAACCTGAGTTTTCCAAAGGCAAAGAAATTTCAATGGGTTCGCTTGTTCCCCCGAATCTTTCTGATTACATGAATTATCGCCAATATCTTGGTGATTTTTATCAGTATAAAAGAAAGTCTTCCAAGGGTTCTTTGCGGGCCTACAATTACGCAGTCTTTTCGGCTGCCGCAAATATTAAATCGCCAAATTACCTGAAGATGATCATCGAAGGAAAAAGAAATCTTTCCGACGAGATGGTAGGTAAATTTGGAAAAGCTCTTGGCTTCATGAAAGAGCAAACAGAGGAGTTCCGCCTCCTTGTGCAGTTCACTCAGGCCACAGATCCTGCTGAGCGCAACATGTACCTCAAGAAGTTGAGTGAACATCGTGTTGCTGTAAAATTAAAATCTGGCGAGATCGACCGCAAGACGTGGGAAAAAGTTCCTAATTGGGTGACATGGATTATCTATGCCATGATCGATCAAGACGGGGTGTCTTTTGATACTTCGGCATTGAAGAAACTTTTGCGTGGCAAAGCTTCTGAAGATGAAATTGAAGCGGGTCTTGCGACTTTGTTGTCCACCGGCGAACTTCGTCGTGATGAAACTACGGGCGAGCTAAAAAAGAACCGTAGCTTGATTGAATCACCAGAAGATATTCCAGTGGCTTTGGTCAGAAAGTTGCAATCTCAGTTGATGTACCTGGGGCTAGAGTCTCTTTACCAAGATCAACCTACGGATCGCGAGTTTGGGACATTGACCTTGTCTTTGACGAAAGCGGAATTTGAAGAAATTAAATTCAAGTTGCGTCAGATGCGCAAAGCTTTGCACAAAGACAACTCGATCGCTCGTTTGAAAGAAAAAGGCGAAAGGGTTTATCAGTTGAACCTTCAATTGTTCCCAGTGACCAACGCGGTTGAAGAGCATGAAAAGGCCAAGACTCCTATTCGCACTAAACCGGTTGTCGCACCACAGCCAGTAATGCCTGCGGAGCCTGTCGTAGCGAAAGAAAAGCGTTCTAACGTTAGTACACTTGCAGCAACTGCAGCATCTGTTGCAGACCTGTTCCGATAGTATTAAACACAGACCATCTTTCGCTTTGAAGGATGGTCTGAATCAAAAATATCCCGTCTTTTTTAGATGTAAGATACTTAAATTCTGAACCTGAATAGCACTCATTTAAATGTAAGAAACTTAAATTTTGGGGTCACTTTTTCCCAGAGTTTGCCACACTTATGTGGATAACTCTGTGGATAGAGGCCATAAATGGTGGATATCTCGAACTTTTGGGACAAAATGGCCCCTGCTTAAGTCAGGATCTCGTTAAGGTCGTGTAACCAAGGCAAGACCAAATTGTCGCGTCATTAAAAATTTAATAATTGAAACTCGACCTATTAATCGGAACTATGTGTGGTTTTTATTTTGCTGAAAAAGCTATAATAAAAGCAGATGTTGATCACAACACGGGGGCGTACTGGCTTCGACGTGGGTGTTGAAACATAAGGAGCATACCGGGGCGCATGAGGACCTCGATAAAAACGTGCATTTTGTAATTGGCAACGATTACGCACTTGCAGCTTAATTAGCCGCACGATCTTCTAAGATTTGGTTTCGTTCTTAGATAGATCGTCATTTAGAAACCTCGGACTTGCTGGTTATCTCCAGCGGCAAATCTTAAATAAAGCTGGGGGTGGGGTCTGGCTGATTTTGTTCTTGGAAGCTGGCAGATCAATCTAAAACAAGAACTAAGTATGTAGCGCCTTATCGCGGATCACTTGCGGACGGGGGTTCAATTCCCCCCGCCTCCACCAAATTTCGAAGATAGAACTGCCCCTTGTGGGCTTTTTCTATTTTTTTAATATAAACAGATACATACGAAGAAGAAGCTTGATCTAGGTATTTGAAAGATATTAGCGGAAATTACCCGAAATTTCTCGATTTGCATGCATTTGTAGTTTTCTACGAACTACAAGTTTCTCAGTAACTACATTTCTATTTCTTATCTATATTAGAATTAGCCTACTGTGATCTGGTCCCCCCAATGATCTTGGTCTTAGTCTTGGTCGCCAATATAGTCTCAAAACAAAGTTTTCAGATAGGTCTAGAAACTTCCAATTTGTGATTCAGATATTTGACTAAGGTCGTGAACAAATGAGTCTAAGCTGTACCTAAAAATTCTAAATCAAAGTCCATTCATTATTTTTGCGATTGTTCCGAAGTGATACATGGAAAAGTTTCACCTAGAGGAGCCACTGATGAGCAACATTGTTGATCTAGAAAAGTTATATCATCGCAGCAAAGACAGAATTAAAGACCTTGGCGAAGTTTTCACACCTGAATCGTATGTCGAAGACATGCTCAATCTGCTCTCCAAAGACAAGCGAGGCCTGTGGTCTGATGAGGATGTTACTTTCTTTGAACCATGTGCTGGCCATGGAAATATAGTTCTCCCAATCTATAAGCGACGACTTGAAGCTATTTACAAAAAAGCCCTACAGCAAGGTATTCGTGAAGCCGCCTATTATGCAGTCGCAAATGCTCTAAATACTCTTTGGGCAATTGATATTGATCGTAAGAATGTTGAAAACTGCCGATCTCGTGTTTTAGCAGCCACCCTTGAATTCCTAAAAACTAAACTAGAAATCAGAAATGATTTCTCTTTGATTTCGAAGAAGCAAGACTTCTTTGCTCACATAATGTCAGCAATCAAATGGCACATTGATGAAAATGAAACCTTGTCGGCTTTAAGTGAAGAAGCACATGGCAAAGCAAGTGCGGGATTAACAAAGTCTGGGTCAAAATGGTTTGCCCAAAACGGCCATCATCAGCTTGATTTTGATTTGTCATGGGTAGCATTCTTCGAATCTTGTGAAGCCAGCAAAACAATTCCACTAGAGTTTGAAAGATCGACCAGATTTATTGAAGCCATTCTTTCGGGAAAAAATAGAGGCTTTGAAGACTTCGAGTTCGCAAAAGCTGTTATTGAAATCAATAAACCTACTGAGCAAGTTCGCAAGCCGAGCAGATCAGTTTCTGTCGGAGTGTAGATGTCAGCTTTGGCAATTAAACCTACAGCTCATGTGGTTGATGTTCTAGCCAATGTAATTGGCCGGGATCAGCCAATTCTTCGAATGGAGAAAGCAATTGAAATGGTAGGCCTATTGGGTCGTGAGGTTTTCCTTAATGATGAGTTAATTTTCTTTGATCCCTTTTGTAAGGCTGGCGAGCTGTTGCTTGCATGTGCATTTCATAGTTGTTGGGCGAAATCAAACGGTGCATTAAATTTGTTAGATATGGATCTAGTAATTAAAGAAATATATGAGTCTAATCGGTACTATGGAATTTCCCCTGATGAAAGACACCATCGGCTTAGTGTTCGAACATTCCTTGGGAACACGAATTCACATAATGAACAATTCAACCACATAATTAGAGATGGTCGTTACTTATCTGAAATAGATGGAACTTTAGATAAAGAAAAATTTGAGAAGGAGTTTGAAACAATGATTGAGTATATTCAAAAAACATCGGGTAGAAAAAAGATTGTTGCCGTCGGTAACCCGCCCTACCAAGAATCAGATGGTGGTGGCACTGGCAAGAGTGCTATGCCTGTCTATAATCTTTTTACAGAAAAACTAATTGATAGCTCTGCAATAAAAGAATTTGTCTTAGTGATACCATCTAGGTGGTTTGCTGGCGGAAAAGGATTGGATAGCTTCAGAGACAAGATCATAAGCTCGAAAAATGTAAAAAATATTGTTAACTTCTCAAACAGCAGTCATGTTTTTCCAACAGTTGATATTAATGGCGGAGTTTGCTTTCTTCACTTTGAAAAAAATCGTCAATTTGACGAAATAACTTTTATTGAAAATCAAAATCAATTCAAACTTAATCTAAATGAGAGTGATATCATTCCCGACGACCCAACTGGTTTATTTTTGCATGAGAAAGTTAAATCAATTCATAGGGGGCAATGGGTCTCTGATGTTGCAAAGTCAAGGAATGCATTTGGTATTTCCTCCGATTTATACACAGCAATTAATGCCACTGCTCAGGGTGAAATATCATGCTACTTTCTTAGAAAACAAGTTCGCAAACTCCGTCGAGCTGATGTGACCAAAAGTAGTGACTTAATCGACAAATACAAAGTTGTTGTTTCAAAAGCTGCTGGTGGCTCAAAGGGCAAGAGACGGTCTACTATACCGACATCAGTTATCTTTATATTAAAGCCAAATGAGGTTTGTAGTGAAACATATAGCATTATCAATTCATTCAATTCTCTAGCCGAGGCTGAGAGATTTGAGGCATTTTTGAAAACAGATTTTGCAAGATATTTTGTTGGCCTTAGAAAGATCACACAAAATCTCTCGAGAGACACCTGGAAATGGGTGCCGCTACTAGATGGCAAGAAGCTGTGGACCGATGAAAGCCTCTTCAAACTATTTAACATGTCAAAAAAAGAACAGGATCATATCAAAAAGAAAGTTCAGGAGTGGTCGTAACCAATGGCAAAACTTGTACTTTATGCCTACACCACTGACATCTATTTGAGAGAAGGCTGGATAAAAGTAGGCCATACCAAAATCGAAATCGGAGAGGATCGGATTTGGAACCAGTTTGGGACATCTAATCCAGAAAATCCTCAACATCAGATTATTGGCGAGTTACCAGAGGGCATTCAAGACCATCATATTCATCGGCAACTAGAACGAAATGGATGTAAACCCCTAGAGGGAGTTCCTGGGAAGGAATGGTTTAAGGCAAAAAATGTCTCTGACCCCTTTAAAGATGTTCGACAGGCTTACAATGAGATCGTGCATAACTGTTCGAGAACAGAACATTATAAGCTTCGCAAAGAACAAGCAGGTGCAGTCGAGAAAGCCAGCAAGTGGTTTAATAAAGAGTATCCTCAGGAAGTTATTGAATCTGCTACCCACCCGGATCGATTTCTTATCAATGCCAAGATGCGATTCGGTAAATGTTTTACAAGCATTCATTTGGCTAAAAAAATCAATGCTCGAAATACCTTGATTGTTACCTACAAGCCAGATGTTATCGGCGAATGGATTGATACAGTAAATGAACAAGTGGATTTTAAAGATTGGACAGGCATTCGAGCTAAAGCAAAACCAGATCGCCCCGCAGACCCCTGCTTGGGCGAGGATGGGGATTTTCCAAGAGCTAGCGGTCCAATCGTGCTTTGTGTGTCCTTTCAGGATCTATCCATTGGTGACAATGGCGACATTAAATCTCGTCTTAAAAGAATCCCAGAAATCGAGTGGGACTTGGTAATCTTCGATGAAGTTCATTATGGAAATACTGAACGAGCGAATAATATTTTAAGTAAGCTTAGAATCTCAAAAAGACTTTACTTATCAGGAACACCTTTCCGCCTTATTGAACAAGACGACTTTTCTGCTCAGCAAGTTTATACATATAGCTACCTCGACGAACAGAAAAATAAAAAAGAGGAAATCGAGTCAGACCCTACTGACCAAAATGAGTATATTTATCGATTGATGCCAGACCTTAATATCTCGGCAATAGAGATCACCGACGATGATTTGGCTCAACAGCGAGCAACCTTTGAGACTGACGATATTGATTTTTCACTTAATCGACTTTTTGAGACACAGAGGGATGAGGAGACAGACAGACTTTCTTTTGTTCATGAAAGTGCGGTCGATCACTTCATTGAAGGTTTACATAAAGAGGGCCACGATGCCCGCTCCGTCAGTGTTTATGGTAAATTAGGCCAACAGCTTGGATGCCCCACCAAAAGACATACCGTTTGGTGGATGAACCGAGTTGATAGTATCGCGGCACTAATTGAAAAGCTTCAAAACCATCCACACTTTTCTAAATTCATTTTAATAAATGCTTCTGGCAGCGATGCGAGTCGAAATGGTGAAAGTGAAGCTGTTATCGCTCGAGAAAAATCTTCGGTTCAGCGAGCAATAGCTGATGCTAATGAAGATCCAAATAAATTAGGAACGATAACTTTCTCCTGCGGTAGATTTCTGACAGGTGTAACCATTAAAGAATGGGATAGCATACTGCTTCTCAATGATATCAAATCAGGTGAAAGCTATTACCAAGCAATCTTTCGTGTTCAATCGGCATGGGTGAATGAAAAGACAAAGAAGCCTATTAAGAAAAAAGCATTTGTATTTGATTTTGCCATTAGTCGATGTCTCAAAGTGACATATGATTGTGCTTACAATATTGCTGACCAAATTGACCAAGAGCAAAGCTATGAGCAGCAAGTAGATATCAGTCAGAATACACTTGAGATTGTAGCCGAGGGGCTATGCGATGCCCTAGACATCAAGAGATTTTATGAAGGTCGCCTTACTAGTGATCCTACTACTGCCAAAGATATACTTGAGGCTGGCAATCATGAGGGCGGACGAATTGCTCTCGCTAGAAGAATTACTTCCAATATGTTAGTCAGCTTCGGACACCTGCAATTGCTCGAGCAATATCCAGATATTCTGGAAATTTTAAAGAAAGTAAAAGGCTATCGAACACAAGAGGTAGCTGACATTTCGGCAGAAGATCTTGTTCAGATTGGCCGCGATGCTGCTGATCTTGAGGCAGCAAAAGACGATCCAAATATTTCCCCTGAAGAAAAGGAAAAAATTGTCGAAGACTTTGCCGAAAAGGACGAAGACAAGGAAAGGCAGAGTCTTAAAAAATGGTATGCCACCCAGATCAAGAGACTTGCTATTTGTATGGCAGATTTTATTTATATGACCCTTGAGCGGGAATATAAAATCGATGATGTAATTCAAACCAAATCTCCCCAATTTTTTCATGTGATGACTGGAATTACTAAGGATGATTTTGTTCGACTGTGCGATATGGGCTTTATGAAAAAACCCGCCCTTAATCGCATTGTTAGGGAGTTTAGTGACCAAGAAACTTCGTCGCTAGAGCCTGAAAAGTACATCCTTGAGAACCTCAAAAAAATAGCTTCATAAAACACTTGGTCTTGGGACAAACCATTGAATTATGTCTTTGATTTTTAGTGAATTATCTAATCTATGAGTTTAAGGAGATGTGATTGAATTACTTGAAACCGAACGAGCTATTGAATAGTGAAACAGTCATTTTTGAGGATTAGATGCCTACTGATCAAATTCTTACATTGCTAATTGCGGGATTGTCGCTAGGTATTAGCATACTCAGTTTATTTTATAATTTAAGACGTGATTCACGAAAGATCTCATTCTCAATTTATCGAGGCTCTATATATAGCGTGGGGCCTGCAGGTGATCTAGTTGGTAAGCCCACGACTTCTACACAAATAGATATTGTAAACTATGGATTTATTCCAGTTTCTATTTCAAGTGTTGGTGGCGACTACAGAGATCCAATTATAAATAAAGTTAAAAGAATATTTAATCGAAAAGGGAGTGAAAGATATCATTTTATCTTCTCAGATATACGCATTAATAATTCACTTCGAAATTCTGATGGTACGTACAAATTAATTCAACCTGGAGAGAAAATTTCAATAACTTTAGTGGACGATCAGTTCCAGAAGAAGAGTTCTGACTCTTTGGATAAGAGGCTTAGGGTAATTAAGGATATCAATTCTCTATATGTTTGGGATGTTCAAGGGGACAAATTCTATGCTAGTAAAAAGGCAGTAAAAAAGTACAAAAAGGATTTGGTCGATTTCGTACTCGAGGATGTAAAATGATATATAAATACAAAGGACTGAGAAAAGAGAATTTGAATCAGCACCTAGAAATCTGCCAAGAGTTGAAGTTGTTTTTTTGTATGGGTAAGTTGCTAAATGATCCTTTTGAGGGCCAAATCATCGGCGATAAAAAGATTCAAAATATTTTCCAAAATGCAGGAATATGCTCATTCTCGCGCGTCGAAGACAATTTACTAATGTGGTCTCACTACGCAAATTCGCATAACGGAATTTGTTATGGTTTCGATAAGAGGCTTCTCGCGGAGAGCCTCTGGAAGAATGTAAACGCCAAAGGAGAAACATTTTTTGAAGAAGGTGATGTGTTGTATACTAGTTCACCACCTCACGTTTACGATAAGGGATTTGGAAAATATGAAGCTAAGGATATCATTTTTAATAAATCCCTTGGATGGTCATACGAGCAAGAGTATCGAATAGCGGTGGCCACACCTCGGTCCATTCAATTTGAGCTTACTTCCCTCAAAAAAGTTATTATTGGTTCGCATGTACCCATATGGCATGAGGAGTATGATAAATTGTGGGAAGCAATAGCAGCATTAAACTCTAAAGGCGTTGATGTGATAGTAAATGCACTTAACGACTCTAGTTATGGTGTCAAATCTGTTGAAGCTTACTCACATGGTGGATTTGGAAAAAAATATGAAGAAAAGAAGCTTGAACGTAAAATGCGGCCAACATTTTAGCAATTAAAGTCGCCTAACCCTTGGTCCGCCCCATTGGGCCATGTCTTTAAGGGTATTAAATGCTCCAGATAATGCATCAACTTGATCGTCATGTTTTGCATCTGGGAATCGTTCCAATTCTGTTAGAAAGTCTTTATTCCAATCCCCTTGTCTAATTTTTATATTTTTTGCCTCTGCTTGCGATGCAACGGGTTGCGCACGAACGATCTTAGAACCAGTCTCCCTTACTACCTTAATTTTATAGCCTTCTAGTTGGCGAGTGAGATAGCTTATTTCGACAATTCCAGCCTGCCCAGGGTCTTGAGAGAGGCCAATCCAGACATCTTTACCGTCAAGTTCAGCCGTGGCCCTTATTCTTGCTTCCACAGTTGCTGGCGAGCCTCTAAACCGAACAATGTCCTCTACCCAATAGAATCCTGAAGCGTCTTTTGCGATTTTGCATCCAACAGTCCAGTCAGGATCTTTACCGTTTGTAGGAATAGTGGCCGCCCTATCCCAAAATCTGACTGCTGAAACGGATTTCGGCAGCGCCTGAACAATTTCAAACCAATCTTTCTTAAAAACATTGCCACTTTGTGCTTTAAGCTTCCAATTACCATTAAGTAGCTTCTCGCGTTCAATCAACGGCATTGCTTTAAGGTTAGATAGGTAATCGGGATCTTTCGCAAGAAGTAACTTGTTGTCATGAACTGAAGCAGTTATGAAAGTTACACTTTTGGGTTCAGTTTCAGAGCCAAATTCAGAAATAAGTTCTTCCTTAGTGTCTGCCCAGTGAAGTTCATCACCGTAGCGGCAGAACCATCGTAATTTACCAGATCGGTCTTTTATTGCGTAACCTGTTTCTTGATCTATCCACCAGGATAGAAAATCTGCAACCCAAGATTCCGCATCAGGATTACAGGTTGCTCTAACGTATCCTTTGATTCCAGACATCGATCGAAGACGAGATAGCAGATAGAAAAACTGCCCCTCTTCGAAATGCGTAAGCTCGTCAAATCCAAGAAAGCACATTTGTGCCCCTTGCCAATTGTATTTGTCAGTTTCCTGCTCAAGATGGGAAAATTTTAGCAACCAACCAGAGTTCGCACACCAGTCAAGATTTGTCTCCCTCCCGAAAACTCCTAGGGGGGAGTATAATTTGGAAGATTCATCCCAAAGGCCCCCAACATTGCGAATTTGGGGAGAGGTTCTTCTGAAAATAACACCCCTAAAGAGAGAATTATGTAGGTACCGCAAGGGTTCCAATAAAAGCGCATAAGTTTTACCGCCACCAGCAGCACCGCCATAAATTGCAATATCTGCATTAGTAGAAAGAAACTCCGACTGAGGACCCACCTGGGGCTTTATTTTAACTTCTTCCATTGTAGGGCAAGTAGATTTGAATTTGCGGTAAATTTGAAACTGCGATGTCAGCTTCTATTTCTACACTTTTTCTCTTCGGATAAAGATAATGTGCGAGTTCTTTAAGAATAGAAATTCTTTGGTTAATGTCTATTGAAGGGTCAGTACTTAGAATCAAAAGAGCTTCAAGGGGATCTACTTTGTGAAGTTCGCAAAGATGCTTTACTCTGTCGGTTTGCTCAGAGTTAATTCGGTTTGGTGTCCCAACTTTTCTACCGCCAGTTTTTGGTAAACCCTTTGGTCGTGCCATTAGTAAGTAATATCACAACTTCTTCTTTTTTCTTCCTTTTTCTCTGAAAATGCCTTTGTCTCTTCGAATATCGCTTAAGTATGTATTCAATGTAGTCATTTCAAGTTTGGGTTTCCAAATGATTGGATCTATTTTTACTCCATCAGCGACGGCTGAATTTCTAATTGAATAAAACAGATTGCAGAAGCGTTTTAGGTCTTCAAAATATGCAATCAAGAAGGATGTTGCCTCGTCGTCACCAAGAATATTATGAAGTTGGTTAATTTGCTTTAGTAGACTTGATTGTTCTTCGATTAACTTAAACTGATCCTTCCATGATTTCACTTTGCCGCTGAAATTCAAAACCTCTAATTCCATTTCTGCAATAGGATATAAACGCTCGAAATGTTCACCCACTTCAGGATATTTTTTTTCATCCTGCTTTTTATTGTATCCCTTAAGTACTTTTACAGTATCGGATGCCTTCAACAGAAGACCATTGATTGCTGCAAATTCACGAGATCGAGTAAACCCTTTATTCCGATCCTTGTACTGATCAGTATCCATATAGACTCTGTCTGGTAAGACATATGAAAATGTAATCCAAAAAACAGATTCATAAAGTTTTTGGAACTGTTTTTTATTCAGTGAAGTTTTAACTGCAAGCGATACGCAGACTGGAAAAATGCGATCACTTATTTTACTGCTTAAAATTCTGTACCTTACATCCCTTTGGAATTTTAAATTTTTATGGAACTCATTGGCGGCAGCTGTAAACCTCCGATTATACGCGACTTTTTCGTGTTCTAATTTTTCAAAAGTTTTTCTGAAAAGCTGAATTTTGAACATCTTCAATCCTATGAAATAAATATTTTGCGCAATTAACTTCAGTAGCTGCTGATTAAATTTTTATAGAAAGAAAATGAGGTTTTCAATGAATTTAGAATTAATAAGGCACCGAAAAGAGCTTGGGATATCCCAATATGAGCTAGCAGACGTAGCAAAAGTACCTCGTCATAGAATCCAATTAACTGAGCAAGGAATCCCTTGTTTAACTCTCGAGGAGGTAAACAGAGTTTTGACGAAACTGGGTTTGGTATTTAGTGAAAACACGGAATGGATGGTGGCAATGATTGAGAAAGGAGGAGACCATGAGTAATTCAATTCTTTGCCTTGAACCATATACTGTATTTGCTGAAATGCCCGATGTTGCTGAAGAATGGATTTGGGATGGCTTAATAAGTCGAGGCACGTGCTCAATTCTATCAGGTAAACCAAAAGATGGAAAAAGCACGTTTGTACGTCACCTAATTAAGGCAATAACTGATGGGTCTGATTTTCTTAATAGAAAGGTTACCAAAACTGGAATTATCTATCTTGCAATAGAGGAAAATAGATTTTACGTAAAAAAGATATTTTCAGAAATAGGCATGTTGCCTACGGAATCACTATTGCTTCATGTTGGTTCATTTGATGTCAGTAATCCTGATCGGCTATTCAAAGAAATTAAGGAAACCGCGGAGATGTACCAATGTGGGTTAATAATTGTAGACCCATTAATCAAAGCAGTACCTGGTTTTGATACAAATGATTACGCAAAGGCTACCCAAATAACTCAGTGGTTTCTCGATCTCGCGCGAAGTGCAAAGGCACATGTACTTTTAATTCATCATACGAGGAAAGGTGAATCAAGCGGGCAAGAAAGTGCAATGGGCTCAAACGGCTTTTCTGGCGGTGTTGATAATACAATCGTCCTAGAAAATTCGCCCAAATTCTCAACGCTCTCCTTTCGAGGGAGGTATATCGAAACCCAAGAGGTTTCCTTTAAGCGTGATGGTGCTTCTTTGGTGAAAATTGATTCTAGCGATAAGAGTTCCTATATATCTGAAGCCATAATTCACGCACTTGAAAAAAAGAGTCCTCAGTCTAGAGAGCAGATGCGCACTGCCATTGCTTGTAGGGACCAGGATCTCTCCAAAGCTTTGAACGAACTTATAGAGCTTAATCAGGTGTCAGTAGAAGGAACAGGGGTAAGAGGATCAAAACGAGTATATAAACTTAACTCCCTCCTTAGAGGGAATTTGGGAGAGGAATAGGTATTGAAAGATGACACAAAACATTATAGATCAACAGCAATGTTCTTTGAAAACTGAAGAGTGGATGACAACTGGGGAGGCTGCTGCATATTTAAGAATATCACCAGCGGCACTCAGAACAATGACTTGTAATGGGAAGATTATCTTTTACAAGTTATTACGAAGAAATAGATATAAAAAGTCAGACCTAGACAAGCTTCTTCTTTCAAACAAAGAAGGAGGACAAAATGGGTATTAAAAAGCAAAAAAATGGTAAATGGCAGGTTAGCTATCACAAGCGACATCCGATTACCAAAAGACCCATAACAAGAATCGCGAAGGACTTGCCCAGTGAATCTGCCGCAAAAAAGGAACTCGCTAAGCTCATCGTCAAGGTTGAGAAAGTAATTTCATCTCAAGGTATTCCAAAATGGGAGGAGTTGCTGGCTGAATTTGAGCTAACTGGAGAAAGCACAGGTCTCAATCACAATACACTTTCTAATTACTTGATATGTTTAAGAGGACATACTTTACCTGCATGGGAAGGTAGACCAACTAACCAAATCACTGGGATGGAAATTAGAGATCTAATTATTGAAAAAGTCGGCAACAAGTCTATAGATCATCAGCGAAGTATGCTGAAGTTTTTTAGAGCGGTTTTTCAATATGCGTTTGAGGCTGGTTACGTTCAGCAGAACCCAGCACCTCAAATTAAATTTAAAAAGCGTGAAAAATTGCAGCAAGTTTTAACCAGAGCACAAATTCAACAACTTCTCGAGCAAGCGAAGATTATGGATTCTGAATGGTATCCCATATGGAGTATGGCTCTATACACTGGTATGAGAAATGGCGAACTCTATGCGCTTACCTGGGAAAAGATAGATCTCGAATCTAGACAAATTAGAGTGGATAGTTCTTGGAACAGTAAAGTAGGATTCAAATCTACAAAGTCTGGTGAGGGGCGCTATCTAGAAATTGCGAAGCCGCTTTTGGCAATCTTAAGAGATTTGAAGATTGGTGCAATTGATGAGTTTGTCTTACCAAGAATACCAAAATGGACTAAGGGTGAACAGGCTCGAGAACTTAGGGCCTTCTTGCAAGGCATGGGTTTACCACGAGTAAGATTTCATGATCTTAGAGCGACTTGGGCAACAGTTATGCTCACAGAGGGTGTTGAACCCATTAAGGTGATGAAAATGGGTGGTTGGAAGGATCTAAAGACGATGCAGTACTATATTCGTAAAGCTGGGGTTGATATTAAAGGCATAACAGACAGGTTGGATCTACATGATCCCTATGTTTCCACACCTAAAATATTACCTTTTAATGAACAATGTAGTACTTTGTAGTTAATCACGGAGACGGTGTAAGTAAAATCAATAAGTTAGATGAGCTTCACCGCCTCCACCATTAAACGCAAGCGAACCACCGTCCAGTGGTGGATCACAAAGCCCCAAAATCATTGAAAATTATTTTTGAAAAGGTGTTCGCCTATCTATCGTCTAGGTCAGATGGTGGAGAGAGTCGAACACCTTTTCCCTTGCACGTTACTTTTAAAGCAACAGCTAAGGTCTGAAATTAAGTTTTCTTCTTAAGATAAGTATTCTTGCATTCTTCTATAACTTAAATAAGCAAAACCTGATCCGATTGCAAATAAAGCCAAAATATTCTGAATGACAAAAGATGATGATGCATCTTTGAGCATAAGTCCGCGCAAAATTTCAACGTAGAATTTTAAAGGGTTCAAATTTACCAGCCACTTCATAAATATAGGAATGTTGTCGATTGGGAACATGATTCCGGCCAAAAGATTGGCGACAAATAAAAAAATAAAACCTCCAAGCATGGCCTGTTGTTGGTTTTTTGCAAAAGTAGAAATAAATGTTCCAACATTCACTGTTGAAAACACAAACGCAAATACCGATAGGCCAAGAAGCAAATAGCTTCCGTTCATTGGAACTCTAAAAATAACAATGGCGAAAAATAAAATTGTGATGGCATTTATTATTCCTAAAATCAAAAAAGGAATAGTTTTTCCGAGAATTAGTTCAATACTGCTAATGGGTGAAGCTAAAATCATTTCTAGAGTTCCCATTTCCTTTTCTCTTGATAGCGACATACTTGTTAAAAGTACTGTGACAAGCCCTACAATCATGGCCATCGTGCCAGGAATCAAAAAATAAGGACTACGCATTTCTGGATTGTACAGCGTGCGAACATTGAGCGAGAGTGGAGGGCTTGTTTGCCCCATAAGCTTGTTGGATAAAATTGTATTTATATATCTCTCAACAGATTGGGCCCTGATTAAATTGGTACCATCAATTACTAATTGATATCCTAAATTGTCACGTTCGCGATCTACGCTCATCTTTTCTAATGGGGCAATCAAAACAGCATCTAAATCACCATTCTTCATCTTTAAAGCGATATCTTCACCAAACCCTAAAGGTACAATTTTAAACCAACCACTTTTTTCAATATGCTCGATGACTTGGACAAATTCAGAATCAGATACAGTGTATTGAAAGCCAATTTTAATATTCTTAACTTCTGTTGAAATGGCCACTGCAAAAACAACCAATTGTACTATAGGAAGGACAAATAAAACAATTTTCATCTTGGTATCGCGTAGTATTTGGGAAAATTCCTTTTTTATAAAACCACGAATCGTGAAGAATGATTTATATAAATTGTTCATGAATTCTCCAGATTTGGTTTAAAATTCTTCAATGCTATAAATACAAGTACACTTGAGAGAACAATTAGTGCCAATGTAGGAACAAGGACATTTGTTATATCTGCACCTTTTAAAAAAATTGATCGACTAATAAGAATGTACCATCGTGCTGGCAATATTGAAGTTAGGCCTTGAAAAAAGCTAGGCATATTTTCAATAGGGAATATAAAACCTGATAATAAGAGAGATGGTAGTAATCCGGTTATCATTGATATTTGCATCGCGAGTTGTTGGTTTTTCGCTAAGATTGAAATAAGTATTCCTTGAGCCAGACAACTAATAAGAAATATAATGCTCGTAAAAATAAAAGTGATGAGACTTCCATTAAATGGAATTTCAAAAACCATAAAAGAAACAATTAGCACCAATACTAAGGCCAAAACACCAATAATTAAGTAGGGAATCATTTTTCCAAGAATGATTTCAATTGGCTTAACTGGAGTCGAAAGAAGAAGCTCCATAGAACCATTTTCCCATTCTTTTGCTACTGTTAGAGCCGTTAAAAGAATAGAAATCAAGGCAAGGATAATAGCCGTTAATCCTGGCACTACGAACCATGAACTCAAAAGTTGAGGGTTATAGTAAAATTGTTCATTTATTTTATAGTTCTGTTTTACACCAAAATATTCAGCGTTTACAAATGCGGTAAATTTAGATAAATAACCAAGGATAACTCCCGCGGTAGAATTATCAGCTCCATCCAAAAGCACCTGTACTTGGGAGTATTTTTTTGAAAGAATGTTTTTTTCTAGGCCTGGTGGTATCTGTACAAAAGCTTTTGAATTTCCATTTTCGATGTCTTTAAAGGCTTCATCCACACTATAAATTTTCTGATGAATTTTGAAATATCCTGAGTTTTCCAGTTTTGTTAACAAGTCGCGAGATTTAGCTGTTTGATCCTGATCTTGAAAACTAATTGGAATATTCTTTACGTCAAAGTCTATGACGAATCCAAAAACTAAAACTATGAATAGCGGAACGACAATGGCGATTGTGAGTGCATACGGATCTCTCAAAATATGATAGCGTTCTTTTTTTGCAACAGAGAGTACTCGGGTAATGATTTCTTTGTTCATTATCTATCTCCCTCAACTAGGCGTACAAAAACATCTTCTAAATTCGGTTCAATTTCTTTAACATTAAATAGGTGTGAATATTTCAGTTGAAACTCTTTATTTGCAGCGATATCTTTTAAAATTATGTGGTAACGAGACCCGAAAGGAAGAAGACTTAAGATATTTTTATCTTTCTTAAGTTCCTCTATAACATTGCTAGCGTTATCTAAATTTGAAATTTCCACTAATTTCTCAGGAAAAACCTTCTTTTTAAGATTTTTTGGTGTATCTAAGGCGATTATTTCTCCTGTTCTCATTAAGGCAATACGATCACAATATTCTGCTTCATCCATATAGTGAGTAGTGACAAAAACAGTTTTTCCTTTTTTTGAAAGCGATCTAATGAGATCCCAAAACTTGTTTCGGTAGTAGGGGGTAACTCCTGCTGTTGGCTCATCAAGGAATATAACCTCTGGATCATGTAGCATAGAAACGACTAAAGATACTTGTTGCTTAATTCCGCCTGGAAGGTCAGCTACTAAAGCATGCAATGGGTACTCAAAGCCAATAAAGTCCAACAACTCTTTAATTCTTTTCTGGAAGAAGGAACGATCTAATTTTCGTAGACTTGAATTGAAAGAAAAATTTTCATAGACGGTGAGATCATCATAAAGTGTGAACTTTTGAGACATATAACCGATTTGACCTTTAAGTGCCGTGATATCCTCATAGCTTTCACCGTTGACACTGACTTCACCTAATGTTGGTCGCTGGACGCCACACAATACTTTTATTGTGGTCGTCTTTCCCGCACCATTAGCACCAAGAAAACCAAATATTTCCCCTTTTTTTACATCAAATGTAATATTTTTAACCGCAAAAAAATCACCGAATTGAACGCTTAAATTTTTGACTTCTACAGAGTTTTTTATAGTCATACGGTTTCCTTGGTATGAGTCAGATAGTACTCATCAAAGGTTTTTACTTTTGCCTTTTCTAAAAGCTCATCAGGAGGGCCCTTTGAAAAAAGCCTTCCATTATCAAGCAGGTGAACTAAATCACATCGTTCTGCTTCATCCATATAAGAAGTGGCATAAATAATAATGATGTTGTCAGAAATTAAATGATTTAGAAGTTCCCAAAATTCACGACGACTTATTGGATCGACTCCATTGGTGGGCTCGTCTAATAAAAGTACCTTTGGAGACTGAAGTAATGAAAGCATCAGACCTAGTTTTTTATACATTCCCCCAGATAATTTTCCTGCGGGGCGATCAAGAAATTTATTGAGCCTTGTGATTTCTAAAAGTTCTTTTGATTTGTTATGAAAAGTGGAATCATCTATTCCATATAGGGATTTAAAAAAAGTTAAATGTTCTTCTATAGATAAATCAGGATACAAACTTTGTCTCTGCGGCATATAGGAAATTTTGCTTTTTATCTCAGAAAATATAATGGAATTGTCGTTTTCCGAAAAATTAATATTCCCTGAGTTCGGAATGAGAAGACCCATGATATTTCTTAGCAGAGTTGTTTTTCCTGCCCCCTCAGGCCCAATAAGACCATGTAGTTTTCCTGACTCGAAAGAATCATCAATATGATTAAGTGCTACGACTTCTCCAAATTTCTTCAGGATTTGATTGATTTGGATATTTAAACTCATTATTTATTAATCTCCCAGTCGAGTGACATGCCCGGTTTAAGCCGATTTTTTTTGTTGTCGACTTTTACTTTGACCCCATAAACAAGTCTTGCTCTCTCATCATAAGTTTGGACATTCTTAGGAGTGAACTCTGCTGTTTCATTAATCTTTACGATTTTTCCTTGAAAAGATTCATTTGTTTCAGGAAGAACTGTTGAAACTGTATCTCCCGTATTGAATCTATTGATTAGATTTTGTGGAATATAGAAATACACCCAGTATTTATTCTTATCTAAAATAGATACTAGCTTTGTACCTGGAGTAACATATTCTCCAACTTCACGAAAGCTATTGGTAATAACTCCATCTATAGGGGATTTTATTAAACACCAACTTTTTTTGACTTCAATCTCGTTAAATAATGATTTTGATTTTTCATAAGATTCTTTTGAACCTGCACCACTAGAGAGCAGTTTTTTTGCACGATCATAATCGTCAAGGAGACGTGCATAGGTAACATTGATATCTTCACAATCTAAGTTTACCAGCACAATATCTTTTTTTATGCTATCTCCCTCATTAAACGCGATATTTTTTATGTTGCTACTAATCCTTGAAGATAAGATAACTTGAGTTGCTTCTACCGTCCCTGAAATACGCATTGGAGAAAGTTTGTCTTTAATGAATTTAACTGTGGCAATAACGATAATTACCGAGGGTATGATAAGAAGGTATTTTTTATTAAACTTCATTTTTATTCTCCTGCCACATTAGCTAATTGAATTAAGTTAAGAATGATTTGATATTGATTTGAGCTGAGACTTAGTTTGGATTCACGTCTTTTTACATTGGCTCTCTCAACTTCGATAAAAGTTGCTCGACCATCTTGATAACTTTTATACATTAGATGGGCAATTTCACTAGATTCATCGATCTTTTTTTGAATAATTTCATTTTGTTCTTGAAGATTTTCGATTCGTTTTGTTGCCAATAATACGGATTCGTTGATGTTTCTTTCTTCGTTGATAGCTTGAGTTTTCAAGGCCATTGCCTGTAGATTTTTTTCATTTACGTTGTGTGAAATTTCTCCTCCATCAAACAAAGGCATGGATAGAGAAACACCGATTGTATTTTGGTTAAACGCAGTCAAATCAGGCCCATTCGGATAATCAAGAGAAGTTCGAGCAATAAGATTAATTTTTGGATATCTTTGTTTGCTAATTGATTGTGCGTGGCTTTCAAATGAATCTGATAAGTCTTTCATGGATTTAACTTTTGCATTACTTCCAGCGTCTTGGGCGAATTGTTTATAATTCATAAAACGGCTTTGCAGATCATTCAAATTTTCTAGTCGATTGGTGTTGCCTATAAGATTTGCATTTTTAATTTTTTGATGAAATGTAATCTTGTAAAGTTCTGTTTGCTCAGCAGTTACATTGAAATCAATTTCTTTGAGCTGTGATTCCAACTCATGAACTTCTTTTTGAGCGGTTAGAAGATCGAGTTTAGAGCCAGAGCCAAAACGATTCTTCGCGATGACATCTTTCAATTGCTTATTGGCAACTTTGAGTGATTCAGATATGAGGTTTCTTTTTTCCTGAAGGAATACAATATTCAAGTAATGAAAACGAACTTTAAATAAAATATTTGCTTTTAAACCTTTGGCCTCATTTTCCTTTGACGACAGATTTTTATCTAATGATGTCTGCAAATTTTCCTTTGAATTGAAATCGAAAATGGTCATAGAAAGTGTTGGGCCAATACTATAATTTTTATTATCTCCAAATTTTAAAGTTCTTCCTGGGGCCATGTTTATTTCAGGTATTTCTGATAAATACTTAAAGTTACCATCGAGCGTAAGCCTTGGAATATAATTAGATGGAAGTGCTTCTCGCTTCTCTTTGGCGGCATCGACTTCATAGCTTTTAATTTTAATATCTAAGGATTGATTTATCATTTCTGATTCCAACTCCCGCAGAGTCAAAACATTTAATGACTTAGCCAATTCTTCGCTAATAGCTAAAGGTGAGGTGCCTAGCGCCATCGAAAATATCAATACTTTTAAATAGTTACCCTTGGTCATAAATATTCCTCAATACAATTGTTGCATAAATGCAATTATTGCATATAATAGAAACATGAGCAATAGAATAATTAATTCCCCCGTTGAACGCTTCACAAGGATACTTTTTAGTAAGGTAATTCAGCGCCTTGCTGTTGTGGCTAGTGAAGAGCATCTTAGTTTTTCGCAAGTTGCAGCACTTCATATTATTGATCGAGAGGGTGTCGTTAATGTTAACGATATTTCCAGAAGTTTAAATCTATCAATGTCTGCTACTAGCAGAATGATAGATGAGCTTGTTAAGAAAGACCTGATTGAAAGAAAAGAAGATCAAGAGAACAGGAGGGCAAAAACACTATCGCTTACTACTTCCGGTAGAAAATTTATGGATACCTTAAGTATAGAGAGAGTGAAAATCATAGAAGAGTCCGCACAAGCTTTGGCAGATAAGGTGCCTTTGAAGATACTTAAAATAGTCAGCAGTAAAATATTTAAGAACAACAGCGAGGCAAAAAAATGAAACGAATTTTAAAAGATGAAATTGTTTTAAGTGAAAGTTCAAAAACGGTCAAGATTTTAGCTAATCCATCGTTTAAGGTGATTGGCTTAGGCTTCAAGAAAGGCCAGGTTCTTGAAAAACACACTACTTCTACAAAAGCTATTTTGATAGTCCAGTTTGGGGAAGTTGAGTTTTTGATGGATGGAGTAAAACACAACCTTCAAGCTGGAGCTTTTTTTGAAATTCCAGAAAATGTTGAGCATGAAGTTCATGCCCTAGTTGATTCATATTTGTATTTAATTAAATAAGAGGAAGAATTTATGAAAATTATTATTGTCACATTGTTATCTTTCATCATGAGTTTTGCGTATGCTCAGAATCACGACCACCATGCTGGTCATTCCAAAAAAATTGAAAAACAAGCTCCTTCCAATAAACAATTCAAACCAACAGATGATTTAAAGGTACGAATGGAAAAAATTTTAAATCACATGAAGGAATTGAGTAAGAAGAAGGAAGATTTAAAGAGCGTAAAAGCATACGGTAACAAATTAACAGATACCGTAAATGATATTTTTAAGACTTGTAAACTTGAGCCAGATGCGGATGCTGCTATTCATCCAGCACTTGGTTTGATCCTTGACGGAGCAGAGGATTTTAAAAATGGTAAATATGAAAGTGGTCACAAAAAAATTCATGAGGCCCTATTGGACTACGAAAAGCTTTTTAAACATGAAGGCTGGAAGCACTAAGGTGTATTTATGAATTTATTAAAACAAAGAAAATTTCAAATTGCTGTTTTGTTTTTAGTTTTTGGCATTATGACAGTAGTTTCGGGTGGTCGTTCTTTATTTACCGAAGAAGGAATTACAACGAGAGGAAATATTGTTCCTCTCGTGTTATGGTTTAACTTTATAGCAGGATTTTTCTATCTGTTGGCCGGAGTTTCTACTTTTAAGATGAAAACTTGCGTGAAAAAGCTTTCCGTTGTTTTGGCATCACTTAGTTCAATTGTATTGTTGTATTTGGCAGTCCATATTTATCAAGGTGGGCTTTACGAAACAAAAACGGTCGTGGCCATGAGTTTTAGGACTTTTTTTTGGATAGCGTTCGCTGTTTATTTTCATAGATCTGATTTCTTTAGTAAAACTGAATGTCGTTGTTAAATTCGAGACTTCCTACAGTAGGGAGTCTTTAATTTTTTGCTGCCAATAAAAAGTAATACCATCGTCATACGATTTTTTTCATTCGCTTCAAGTTCGTCTATTTACTCATCACGAGCGATTCTTCAAGAAGTTTGGTCCTGAGATTTAAGAACTTTAATTGTGTCCACAGTAATACAACCAACTGTCACTGTTTCTGGATAACATTGGCGAACAGTTTCTTCAAAAGCTTCATCAATATCGATTGATGTAAGCTCTTCTTGAAGAATATGCTTGATGACCCAATCTGTTCCCCATTCAACGCCTACGCTATCAAGGTGGCGCATAAGATCTTCGCTGTGACAATGAGGTCATACGCCTTTGGGGGCTTTGATGAAAAGCCGTTGCAGAACGGATTAGAGACTGTTCCAGAAGGCCAACGCTGAAATCTTGTGACTGTGAAACTATCTGCTAGGCAGAGTAATTGCCCTTGGCCAATTGGAGGCCTTCGATTCCTTGATGAGATGAAATTGCGTCTTGCGAACTTGGTTGATGACGGCAGGAAGATTGCCACTGGCAACGGCGGCAAAAGCTAATACGACTGCAATTTTGATAAGACTGTTCATTTAGTCCTCCGGTTATTTGGTTGGTTGGATTGGTTAAGTTTAATGATTCTTCTGACCACACATGGACTCCATGATTTGCCAG
>CAYSKF010000003.1:0-147885 GCA_964431515.1 uncultured Bdellovibrio sp. | reverse complement strand
GATTGGTTAAGTTTAATGATTCTTCTGACCACACATGGACTCCATGATTTGCCAGTTCGACTATGAATTTGTTGGTGATTCAATTCTTTTGCGATGGCATTCCCAGAAAGCCCTGATTGGTGAAGCTTCAGAATTTTTCTGATAATAATTTGTTCTTTTGGATCAAGTAAAAGCTTCCCATCAAGGTAGGCATATCCGTATGGCGTGTGACCACCGCGCTTAGTATGTAGTCGATCTATGTGGATTGCATTTCCATTGAGAGGATTTCTCAACGCCATTCCGTTCTTTTTCAAAGTTTCACGCACGGTGGATTTTGGAATGCCTGTTCGTTCTTCTATATCTCGAATAGAGAGTCCGCTTTCGTAAAGAGGAGCATATTCTTCGTAAATTCGAGAAGGTGTTCGTGGAAAAAGCTCAATGAAATCGTGCGAATAGAGCGGTTCGTTCGTTGTTACCTCACGACCACCATCCTTCGCCCTCCGGGCTACGGCTGGTGGACCCCGGTTGGTTAAGTTAGGATTGGTTGCGTTATATTAAAAATTTCGTCAAAGTACATGCAAATTAATTTAAATTTGCATAACGAATCATTCCAAAAAATCAGGTCGTCATTCATGGTCTTACATTTTTAAGTTCTTTGCCTTCAAGATTTTCTTCAACAAATTTCGAGGTGATCTGACCCATAAACGGGTTCACTACGCAGACCTTAAGTTAAAATCTTTTGACTAAATTCGCCTTCAAGAAAGGAAGGCCTTGTTATTCCAGCCATCACTAGGGCTTCATTTCCTCTGATGAGCAAGTCGCTTTGAAAGGCTTTTTCGAATTGAACATCAAAAACATAGCTTTTAACTCGAATCTGCATTGCGGGCCTATTTGCAAAGTTCATTTCTGTTAGGACTAAGGCGACGGGCTTTTTTAGAAAAACATAAGGACTCGTCACGGCCGTCTCGTATAAAATCTCTTTGGCAAGCTTAATATCTGAAGCCAGATCCACATGGAAATTAACTTCAATCAACATGTCCATGGCCCCAAAGTTGCCAGAGGCAACGGCATCCGTAACAAATTTGCTGTTAGGTATTGTAACAACTGAGTCGTCTAATGTCACAAGACGAACTGCACGCAAACCAATCGTCGTTATCTCACCGTAAATCCCCTCAAAAGTCACCCGGTCACCAACCTGGAACGGACGATCGAATATCAAAATAATTCCAGCGACAACCGATGCCACCAGATCCTTCATTGACAAACCTATGGCTACCGCCAAAGTCCCACTGGTTGCTAGAAGTAGTGAGTTTGGCGGGTTAATCACTCCATAAAGCAGGTAAACACAACCAAGGATATATACAAAAAAAGAAGCTATAGTCACAATTTGGGCTATTAATAATCTCTGCGATGGAAGTCGCCGCTCCAAATTTTCCCCTAAAGAGTTGATTCCCTTAGCCAAAAGGCCAAGTACCACTATTCCCAAGATCACCAGTGCGATTTTGGTTGCACTAAAAAGCTCAAGAGCTTCATTTAGACCATCAACATTAACTTCATTCATACAAAAAATTCTTTCCAATTAAGTAGTAATCAATAGCATTTTGCGCTCGAGATGAAATACGAATACGGCCATCTTTGTCTGTCCAAACCAACTCTTTTTCGGCGGACTCTCTAATGACCTTTCGTATTACCAATTTATTTATGCGGGTGACGGCCATTAATTCTTCCACAGTAAGACTGTCGTGCTTTGCGATACCAGCGAGCACTAAAAGTGCATCCGTGCTCATGTTGCTGATTACTGATGAGTTAATAAATTTAGGTACACCGACATGAATCTCGCTATCATTTACTTGGGATACTGCTGATATCCAATACATCAAGGCAGACCGAGGATTACCTCTCGCCTGCCCCCACAGAAGTCTGAAAAATTGGGTTTCAACTTTTTCTCCAAAAAGATCACCTGTGCCATATGCAGATATTGCTTTATCAAACGATCGAGCATAGCCAGTCGCCTTGTGCCTAGCTATGATTAGATTTTGAATTTCAAAGTCAGTCCACATTCTCATCTCGTAGACTTGACCATAAAAATGCTCGGCCCCAAATACGCCCTTTAAATAAGTCCAAGCATGGGAGTTTGCCGTCAGACACCAGAATATCTTTGTTGTCTTTAGACTAATAATCTCCATAAAAAGCCGATAAGCTTTAAAACCACCAATTCTACCCACGAACAGATTGTGGATATCATCGACCATAATTACAATTTTGTTATCTAGTGCCAATTCCATCTGAATGAAATCTTCAATCGAGGACAACCTGACACCTAGTTTCTTTGATAACCAAGCGAACAAATCTTCTTCGCTGTAGATCTTTGGAGATACCCAGGCAAAAAACTTATTGTCCGACTTGATTTCATCAAACATCATTTTAAGGCTCGTGCTTTTACCAATTCCCCGGCTTCCGACAAGAACCACGAGATCTTCATGAGATTGATCTTTAAGCCAGCAATTGACCGTTTCCAAAATTTTCTTTGCCATCAGGGGTTCGCGGTCAACGTAGAAGTGCTTTTCAGCAGGCAAATAGTAGTCAAAAACAGACAAGTACTTAGAGTCAGGGGCTTTTAAAGTCTTTGAAAAATCAAATTCTTGTTCAAGCCTTCTTCGCACAACCTCTGAAAATAGTTGCTTGAAGAAATTAAATCTAACTAGATACAAAGCACACCACTTAGTAAAATCATGGGCCAAAACCAGATTAAAAAGTATGAGCAAAAGAATAAAGCGCAGAGGGCCCTCTGCGGGCTGTTTAATTTGCTCCCAAAACTTTGGAAATCTTGATTGAAATGCACGAAATATTTCAACCTTCCAGTTCAAAGTTTCTGTTAACAAAATTAGTAGACTGGCCCAATTCAAAATCTGGTAAGTGATTCCAAAAACGAATGCCTGCCTCAAGGCGTCCTCAACAATATGAAGTAGCACATAGCGTGCAAAGAAAAAGCGCGACAATCTTCTGGCTGTGTTTTCGGCCCGTTGACTTAGACCACTACTTAATTCCAGTTTTTCTGACGAGAACATAAGTTCAATCAAGACACGAAGTAATAATCGAACGGCCTGGTAAATGAAGTATATCTCTAAATAAAAAAGAACGGACGAAAGCTCAACAAAATCAGTCTCCTCAATCAACATTCGTGCAATATGGACGCTGACAATCATACCCAGAGACGGTACAAATGGATTTAATCTGCTTATCCAAAGCGCCAATCGAGTTCTTTTTCTGTAATCCAATATTGATCGCGCTAGTACTTGTCTGCGCAAATTATCGAGCTTCTCAGATACCAATCTCAAAATTTTATAAGCAAGAAAAGGAAGCAAGATTAATACAAACAAAATTAATATTTGTTTTGCTATGTCATACCAACCTTCAAGGCCAAGATTAATCTTTGCTTTGAACTCAACGATCTTATTGACACCGCCACCTAGCAATTTTAATGGCAATAGACGCACCTCTGTGGCAATTCCGGAAATTGTATTTTCGGTAATACCACCAATTTTTTCACATGAAGGGCTAGTATCGCAAAGTTTGATCAGCTGGGCCCTTAAACGTCCAGAGTCACTAACGAGTCGGAAATTGATGGCCCTTAAATCTGATAGAAGTTTTTGCCTTTGCTCAGATAACTCCTGTTGTCTCAGATTAGTCTTTAAATGAAGTTCGAGATAATTCTGAAAGTCTTTTTGATTCTCATTATTAACCCTAATCTTAGTTTCACTCAGAAGCTCCGGAAGGGAAACATCACTGGTAACATCGATCTTGGTAAATGCAGTTAGCAAGAGTTGAGCAGCCGATCGCCAAATAGCGTCCACTGACTGGAATTGATCATCAATTTTTTTCTTGGATAAATCAAGCTTAGCATGGCCAGAAAGTTGATCTCTCAGGTTGTCTATCTTTTCACGCTCAATTTTAATATGCTCAAGAAAATTAATATGCTCAGTTTCAATATCAACAACAAACTTTTCCAATAAGGAACGTGCAGAAAGCAGTTCATCGTTAAAAGCGTCGCCTTCATTTGACATGCTCTTTTCGTTAGCCATGAGTCCAGCTTGTGCTTTTCCGATCGACACTTTGCTCTCAGACAATTGTTTCTCAATTTGATAAGATTCTAACTCTTTCTGTCTCGCTGCCTCAAAAGTAGCGATGAGATTGTCTCTTACTGATTTCTCCCTTTTTAAAAAATTTAATCGTTTTGTGTTTAAGGTCGCCTGCTTTTCAGCAACCTGAGACACTAGATTCTGACTTTTCTTGTCCTTGGCGCAAAACTCATAATTTTTATACTCATCTTGATCTAGAATTACACCAGATTCTGTCTGCTGTGATAACTCAGCGATTCTTTTTTTGATGGAATCTTCGTCGGCCAAATTGGCCTGAAATAAAATCGTGAGAGGTACTTCTACTGGTCCCTTGGACTCGATAAGAGAATCGAGACTTATTAAGGCCGCAGCCAGATTGTCACTTTTAGTCTGTAGGTCACTAAGAGTAGACGAACAATCTGAAGGCGAATTGCCTTCGGAAGCTAAGCTAATCGAAGTCAAATAAATAATAATTAAAGATAGGGGTAGTGATAGTAATCGCGAAAAATTGGTGGATTGTACATTCATATACTGGCTTCTTTAACTTGTGAGATTCTATTTCTTTTTTTTGCTTTTGCACTTTTCTTCTCTAAATCAGAAGCATTTCCAGACAGCACCCATTGATCGATTTCGGCTGCCCTAAATCGCCACTGATGTCCTACTCGATGGCATGGTATCTTTCCGACTTCGATCCAGCGGTAAACGGTAATCATTGCCACGCCCAGATATTCGGCAATCTGCTTGACACTTAGCCAACCACTTAAATCAGACACAAAAAACTCCAAACATTGATAACAAATGATATTAAATGATATTAAATGATATTAAATGATGTATAAAAATACTCTGATGATAACTAATCGTCCAGGTAAAAAAGCATCTGATTTTCATTGGCACGCAACACTGTAGTGGCTCTGATGTTTACATTGATGTTTTACTGGTCAACGCGACGAGATTCCCCATATATGGCTCCCTGCATCCATTTAATATCTGGAGGCATTTATGGAATTAGAACACATGTACCTTTGGATGATTAGTAAGCGGGCTTTAAGCGATGTCGCTCTTCGAGTTTTAATCTATTTGCAGATCGCCCATAAGGTGGGGCCAAGCCCCGAAAAGAGAATTGTTTTCATTAGTCGTCGTCGCATTTGTAAAAGGCTTTCGATTTCTATTGGAGCCTGTCGATCTGCTGTGAAGCAATTGGTAGATTTAGGTTTTATCAAGCTGTCAGACTCTAAAGGAAATCCTATCGAAGATCTTTCTTCTAATTGGATGGTTCTTCAATCAAAAGAAAAACTAAACTGGGATAAGATAAGACCCATCTTAGATGAGATGAATAATCCAAACAGTGAGAATGATCAGGGATCACTGGTTGATCCTGATTCGGAGGGGCTTTTTGATAATATTATGAATGAGTAGATACAGAGTATTGCTAAATAATTATTTAGCAGCTCTGACCGCCAGGATCGCCTTTTAATGACCCTGGGTGATTGAGGTTTCCATTTATGAATTAGGCACCCACTTGGCATTGTCCTTGTGGGGCTTTTAATTCAAAAAAAGGAGACTTTGATATGAAACAAAAAGAAAAGATTTCTTACTACCCATTCGTAGAACTACCAGACCCCAGGATAAGATACCTCATTCGCAATCAAAATAAAGAGGCCATCGCAGTCCTTCGTTTTGATGATGATAGCACTCCACAACTCAGATACCTCAAGCCAATTGGTCCCGAACTGGAGATGCATATAATCGAACTAATGAATGAAAAACGACGACTTCTCTTTGGCTGATATTGCTTGGTCCTAAAACGGATCGCTTGTGTTTGTGTGATCACAAGCACTTACCTCGGTAAGAAATGAGATCGTCGATTACTGCGGATCTTTTTTTTTAGCCGCGGCACGATCATCTTATGACGAAAAAGGAGAGGTGTGCCATGAGAAATATTATTTTAATTTTTGCCTGTTTGGCTTTAGTGGCCTGTGGTGGTGGCGATGGAGCCAATCAAAGTGGTTCAAGCTCAAGCCCTGGTAGTGCAGTCTTTCAAAACTTTACCGCCAGTTCGGTGCTTTCAAATGTCTGTCGAAACTTCGCAGTACCTACTGATTCAGCATCTTGTGCTGCTGCTGGCGGGACTTGGTCGTCAAGAACCTCGTATTCTATAACATCAGGCTCGATTGACTATGGATCATATTCAGCGATTTGTTCTTCAGGGTTACCAACGACCACTTGTCGATTGAATGGAATCAGTTTCAGCCCAATTGCTGGTCTCAGTCTTGATGCAGTCAATGCCTGCGAAACACAAGGCGGTACGATTGAGGTGGCTTGTTCTTCGCCAAACGGGACTGAGAACTATTGCACCATCAATCCAAATAATTCATCGGACTGCTCAGCTTTAGGTGGCACATTCTATCCATTCCTTCAATCAGTCAGTGGTTCAGTAGAGGGTGAGCAACTGATTTCTGGCAATAATATTTTTCAGATCCTTACTAATTATCCTGCCTTAGATAGTGTGGATGTGATGGGGTTAAATCCTCAGGCTCCAGTTTTTTTAATTATACGGGTATTCCGACTTTTTTGTGGGTAGCGCAGCCCGCGCGGGTTGATTTTGCTTAGATTTTAAGCTTTGTTTTGCGAATGAAAAATTCATCTGATTTGCACTCACACTATTCCTTATTGCTAGGTCTCGTTCCACCGTGGTTGGTCACTCATGTCGATTTGAAAATGGATCAGAGGTTGGTTGAAATCTCCGTAGAGTGGCCGTCAGATTATGAGCCCGAGTGCCCAGAATGTGGAAGATCCTGCTCAATCAAAGATCATCGGGAAGAGCGAAGGTGGCGGCACTTGGATACGATGCAGTTTCAGACGATCATTCGGTCAAGGGTTCCAAGATCTGAATGCAAAGAGCACGGCGTGAAAACAATCAATGTTCCATGGGCAGGGCCAAATTCTCGATTCACACTTTTATTTGAAAGACTGGCTATTGACGTGATGTGCGCCGCCAAGAGTATCAAAGAGGCGGCGAAGCTTTTGGGTCTATCATGGGATCAAGTTCATCATACCCAAAAACGTGCCGTTGAGCGTGGGCTTGAGCGCCGCAAACTTGATGAGATTAAGTACGTCGGCATCGATGAGAAGAGTTTCTTAAAGGGGCACAAGTATGCAAGTCTCTTGACTGATATTGGCGGAGGCCGAGTGCTTGACGTCGTGGAAGGCAGGACGCTGGAGGCGGCAAACTCGCTCTGGCAAAAGCTTCCCCAGAAGACAAGATCGGGCATTGATGCCGTTGCGATGGATATGTGGGATGCATTTATCGCATCGACAAGGGAAAATGCACCCCAGGCAGACATCGTCCATGACAAGTTCCATATTGCAAAGTACTTGGGCGAGGCTGTGGATAAAGTTCGGCGTCATGAGCACCGATTGTTTATGAAGGATGATGTTGAGACGTTCAAAGGTGCGAAATATTTGTTTTTAAAGAGCCCTGAGAATATGAGCGATAAAGAGACTGCGCGATTCAAGGAACTTCGTTTGGATAAATTAAAATCCGGTCGTGCTTGGTCCATGAAGGAAATGTTCTCTGAGTTCTGGACCTATTCTTATCAAGCTTCAGCAAGAAAGTTCTTTGATAAATGGTACTGGTGGGCCACCCACTCAAGACTAAAGCCGATGAGTGACGTTGCGAAGCTGATGCTGCGGCATCTGGATAACATCCTGACGTATTTACGACATCGCATTACAAACGCTATGATGGAAGGGTTCAACTCAAAGATCCAAACAATCAAAGCCAACGCACGAGGGTTTAGAAACTTCGCTAACTACCGCATCGCTATCCTGTTTTATTGCGGCAAGCTTCAACTGCACCCTCTCTAGCCACAAGAAAGTCGGAAGAACCTTAAATAGAGGTGTAAATGCCGAGAGCTTTTAATTTCTTTTTATAGTTTTCAAGCTCTTTATAATTGTCGGCTATCTTACTTGAAACATCGTCTGATGTTGGATTGAAGCCAAGCTGATTACCAAATTCAAATTTTAGTTTTCGAGCAATGAATCCATTGATGCCGTAAGTTCTTCTTCGTTTGTCTTTTTGAGTTTCATCTAAAAAATACGGTTCAAATAGGCAATACATTAGGAGTGAATATACTTTGAAAAAATCAAATGACCTTGGGAGAACCGTTATTTCACCATTCTTACTTATCCGTATAAACTTTCGGAGGGTGTGCTTTTTCGAGTTTAAAATTTTTTCCTCTAAATCTTTGTTGGTCTTAATTTTCCATTCATTAAGGTAGGCCAATACATCTTTAGGTGAAATTGTAGATTTATTTTTTTGAAGCTCTAGGAATAAACCATTCATCTTATCAATGTTAGCATGATCATTCTTGATGGCTTCTTTGGCACTTTTGATGCGATCCATTTTTTCAAGAGAGAGCGGATACATTCCATAGTTTTTCCCTGTTTTAATTTTATCTAAATAGTTGCTGTTGGTGTTAGAGTCTTTTTTTATCGGGAACTTTATTGGCTCTTCGTGTTCATAAATAAATGGGGTATTAAATTTTTCGTGCATAAGGCATTGGCGGAAAATAAACTCGATGTTTTTATACCTTGCCTCATAAATATTGTATGTATCACGAGCATATCTAAGCAATTTAATGCCCTCTCTTGCCCTCACTTCGCTGATCGGATCGGTGTTTTCTAAAATCAGGCTTGGCATTATTTTTCCTCAAGCTCGCCGATCAGTTGCACCACTTTTTCAAAGGCAGTTTTAAAACTCATTGCATTGGGAATAGAATCAGTAGCACTGGCCCAGCCTCGTTCAAGCCAATCTGTGTTTAGATTTTTAATTTCCGTAGAAAAAGATTTAGGTAAATCAGTAGAGCGAAAATCAAAGCAATTTTTTAGGGCCTCTTTTAATGTGGGGCCATCTGTTTTGGGTAAAAAGATGGCGAGGTCATGCACATCTTTGGAGCGAGAATTTTGATCACCATGAGAAATTAAGGCATGGAGTTTTTCCGCACAAATGGTTTCAATAGGGTAAACCGCCCAACTGATTTCATCATTGCCCGTAAGTAAGGACGGGGTTTGTTTTTGTAGTGGCCCGGGAGTAATGGGGTCACCAATCCCCAAATCAAAATGGATAACTTGGGCTTTTTTAAGATTTTTTAAAACTTCACCAATACCCGCTCTATATGAATGACGGATCCCACCGTATTCGCCTTGAGTAGCAAGGTTGACCTGATCTTCAAAACGGAACCAAACCCCATCATTCAAATCTTTCTCTGCATTTTCTTTTACAAGTTTTAATGTGCTTTCAATATCGGCCTTAACAAGTAGTGCATCAAGATCCACGGTATATCGTGGCGATTCATAAATTTTTATTCCTACAAATCCGCCCTTGAAAACAAGACGGCTCGCCAATTGTTTATCGGTAATTAGGCGGGCCACCAATCGCTCAATCATAAAAAGGGTTTCAAGGTCTCGCGGGTGAACACCCAATTTTTTTCCAAGATCGATAATTTTTTGTCTTATTGATGTGCCTTTTGCTTTTGTGGTCATTGTAGTGATCCTATGATGGCTTCGGAGTATTTATTGAAGTTAGCGGTAAGGCCGAGTTCCTTTGCCATCATTCCAATTTTTTTAAGTGTTGTTAGTCTTTGCTGAATGGCCAGACGGCAAGCCTTGATCGCCGTTCGTTCACCTATTTTGCTTGCGAGTTTGAAAGCCTCTACGATGGCCCGCTCAATAGAAACAATTTTATAACCATTTCCCTCTACGATGCCTTTATCAAGAGGTGTCTGTGTTCTAATCAGCCGATAAGAGCGATTACTTGTGATTTTATGAGGTGGCACTAGAACCCATGTTTGTTTGGGAACCTGCTCGGCAAGGTTATAATAAAAAAGAGCCGACAGTCCACCAATCACCGCATCGGGGCCAAGTTTTGCACAAGCAATTTGAAAATCGTATTCACGGGAAAGAGTTGCTTCGGGATGAACAAATATCCCTCTATCAATTCTTTTGATTCTTTCTTGCTTCACAAGTTTAGAGAGACTTTGTTGGCTAATCCCAAGTTCATTGGCCTGAGCAATAGTAAAAATCCCGAGCTTTTTAAGTTTGGTTTCTTGGGTCTTATTCATAAGAATATAATGGTGTGAAATTTAACATTTTTCAATAAAAATGTGAATATTCACAACTTAAGCAAAGGTGTGAAATTTAACATTTCTTTTAAAAAATGTCGTTTTTCACCACATACCTCTTTTGGATTTAATATTTATATGAGGCCCAATGAAGCCCGCTCGCATCTAACCATTCAATATCATTGGACTAATTTTTATTAAAAATACCTCCACCATTTTTTAAGCGAACCACTCGATTTGAGTGGTTCGTAAGTGTTTAAAATCATTAAGATTTGCTTTTATAGAGAGTGTTCGCCTATCCATTGGTTAGGTCAGATGGTGGTGGGAATCGAACCATCTTTCTTCTCTTTCTGTTCTTTGAAATGAGCTTCCAGCAGAATTTTTGCGATGAGATTTTGAACAAATTCTTTTTTTTCCGCGAATTCGTTTTTCGAAATGTAAATCGGTATGAGTTCGACCTTTAGGGGTTCTTTTTGTCTTTTTTACGTTTCATAATGTCTCCTTCAAAACTGAGAAGGGCATAATTGCCTTGGAGTTAGACATTGTACTTCTGAATCTGGAACAAGAAGAGGCAGAGCGAATTGTGGCTATGGCTCACGCGACTTGTCCATATTCGAACGCTGTACGCGGCAATATCGATGTACAGATTAAAGTAAATAGTAGATAGAAAGCGGAAGAACTATTCTAGCTTAGAAAAAACCGAAATGTTGTAAGTCGAAGGGTCATCTGCGTTTGATTGAAGGTAGATGATCCTTTGCCAATAGAAAAACCCATGTGACCACTACAAAGGGCAATGTCATCGCCGGCATGCCTATTGGTGCAAAGACAGAAGAGAATGCCGAAAAGACGATTGTTGTTACTACAGAGCCAAACAGTGAAAGAATGAAAGAACCAGCGCCAGGCTTAAAGAACACACTTCCTAATGCAATGGCAGTTAAAACAGAATTAAATCCAAAGATACCGGCTCCGAGCATAGTCGCATTGGCACCAAGAAGCCAAGCTGACATGAAGCCCACTAGTGAACCAATTAAAGCCATTGCACAAGAACTTCTTGTGCTCACTAGAAGTCCAAGAAGAAAAAGGAGGCCAGAGATAATGTTCTGTTGAAAGAAAACTTGCGACACACCATGAATTAATCCTTCCCAGATATTCTCGGCGGCGATGAGGCCATCCGATGGGATTGATTTGGGGAATCCCGCAATCGGTAGGTTTTGATTTGTTCTTAATTGGCTAAAGTGCGAACTCGCTAGTAAAAAACCAAGCGTAGTAAATACAAACGGCGCTGTCAGCGTTGGAATATTGAGTGATTTAAATATCCTTAAAGTGGCACTCATTAGAATAGTTGAGGTTATCGCCGCCAAGGCAATATACAGCCAGGTGATCATACTCGGTTCAAGGAAATTTATTAAACCCATAGCAGTCAGGGTTCCGTTAAAACCGAAAAGACCGTCTTGGATTTGGGATTTATTAGCGCGTAAAATATGCGCGGTCAATGTGCTAAAGAACGTACCAAGCAAGGCGGCGAATCCAAACAGAGTTGAGCTGTAGAATATGCCGCAGAGGAAAATGATCCCTGTATAAGAATTATTTTGGAACATAACTTGGCCGATTCCGCGCAGAAGGGAGTCTAAAAATAACAACATTCTTTCAGGCATATTCTTGCCCTCAACCACTATCCCACTTGAAGTAAGTGTAATCGCCATTTTGTTTTCCTGCCTTAATACTCATTATTTCTTTGTGCAAAGTTAACTCAAAACAGGGGGTTAGGGCAGGTAAATATTTGTTTATAATTCTCAATTGGCTCTTATTTAAATTTTTTTGTACTCAATTTATAGCCTCCGGAGCTGTTTTTGTAATACGAGTATGGGTCCTTAATTAGGAGTTCGAATGTTTCGCCTTTGCTTTTTTACCGCGCTTTTAATTCCCGTCTTGGTTTTCGCTCAAAACAATACCTCCTCCTCTTCCGATGCAGTTCATTTGCCAACAATTAAGGTTATTAGCAATGAGATGGCTGAGGCGTTGTCCACCCCGGGCACTATCACGATCCTTAATAAAGAGGGTCTCAAAGAAATGAAGGCTGTGAGCTCTCAAGATGCCGTTAAAAAGACTGCGGGAGCCAATGTTATTGAAGCAGAAGGTATCGCCTATATTGGTATGAGAGGGTTGAGTCCAGACGGCAGCCGAAAAGTTCTTCTATTAGAAGATGGTGCACCGATTGCGTTAGGCCCCTACATAGACTCTTCTGCGTATTATTCACCTATGATTGAGCGTATGGAGCGCATTGATATTCGTAAAGGAAGCAGCTCCTTGGCTTTCGGTCCTTCGACGATTGGTGGTGTTATTAACTATATTACTAAAAATCCGAGTCGCGATCAGGGCAATGCTGTCACCCTGACGGGAGGATCCAGAGATTACCGATCTTTGTTAATCGAAGGCAGCTCTGTGAACCAAAATACAGGACTTCTTGTAAATGCCTTTCTTAAAGAAGGAAACGGATCTAGAGATAATTCTCAGTTCAAAACTCATGACATCCTAGTGAAATATGGTGGAGCAATATCAGATAAAAGCTACCTGGGTATCAAACTCAGCCATTACAAAAGTGATGCTCAGTTGACTTATTTGGGCCTGACGCAAAAACTTTATCAAGAAAATGCGTATCAAAATTCTGCTGAAAATGACCGTCTTTATATCAATCGCTACGAGATGAATGTTAATCATGAATACGAAATTGATGGCAGCTCGCGGATTTCGACTCTGTTCTACGTGAATCAAACGCAAAGAGATTGGTGGCGACAGGACTTCACGAGAGATGGAGCTGGTAACATCAGTATGGGTGCGACTAATAAAGGTCGTAATCGTGAATTTAATGTGGCAGGTGTGGACAGTCGTTACTTTTTGAATTGGAATTTGGGTCAGTTGAACAATGATCTACAAGTTGGATTAAGAGCTCATACAGAGACTATGCACAATATGGAGATCAAAGGAGCCACTCCGGCAGCGCGTTCAGGCACCATTGATGTGGACGATGAGCGCTTTGCGGACGCTCAGGCTCTCTATGCTGAAAATACACTTTATTTTTCAGACTGGACTGTGACTCCTGGTGTTCGTGTTGAATCCTATCGTTTGGCACGTGAAATTTATCGCAAGTCTTCGGCAGATTTCAATAAAGGCTCGTCATCAACAAACACTGAATATCTTGCAGGTGTTGGTGCAAGCTATGCTTTGAATGATCAGCAATATTTATTTGCGGGCGTTCATCAAGGTTTCGCTCCTCCGCGTGTTCAAGATGCCATCGACAATAATGGTTCGGCTGTAGATCTTGATGCTGAAAGAAGTGTGAATATGGAATTGGGTTACCGTCTGCAAGCTGAAAATATCCAGCTTGAGACGGCGGTATTCCAGCTTGATTTCTCTAATCAGCTGATTCAAGCCACAGAGTCTGGCGGAGCTGCGACTGGACTTACAAATGGTGGGGAAACTATTCATCAAGGTGTAGAGCTTTCGGTGCGTTACAGCCCAGAGTCTCATCGCGCTATTTTTATCGATGTTAACGCCACTTATGTGCCCGTTGCGAAGTTCAACAGCACTCGTATCATTTCCTCTGCGGACCGAAATGGAAATCGTTTGCCATATGCCCCTGAGCATCTTGTGAATGCCTCTGTTGGTTATAAGCTGTCCTCGGGTTCTGTTGGTTTACAGTATAGCTATGTCGGAGAGCAATTTGCTGACCCTGAAAATACCAAAGAGGGTTCTGTCGATGGTATGCGCGGCATTCTTCCGTCTTACGGTCTTATTCATTTGAGTGGAGAGTATAAACTTGCACAAGACTGGACAATGGAAGTTGCCGGTAAAAACCTAGCAGACCACACTTATATTTCTTCGCGCGCTCCACAGGGGATTTTTCCAGGCATGCGCCGTACGATTTATGTAGGATTAAAATCTAACTTCTAAAAAATGAACATGGGGGGTTACAGGCCCCCTATTGCTGAGTTTTCGTCAATTTCCATCGCCCACCTGCAAGTTCGTGAACGCGCTTGGCAGTATATCCATATTGTTCTCGCAAAATCAAAAATGTATCAAATTCAGATATAATAGCTATTCACGCATTTAAAATTAAACGGTTACCAATTATTTTAAGATAACAACAGTTGCATTAATGCAACTGTTGGATACAATAAATGCATGAGCAATAAAGTTATTAATACCCCCATTGAACGTTTCACAAGGCTAATGTTTAGCAAAGTCATTGAGCGCCTTGCCTTTGTTTTAAACGAAGAGCAACTCAGTTTTTCACAAGTTGCTGCTCTGCATATTATTGATAGAGAAAAGACTGTGAATATTAATGATATTTCAACCAAGTTGAATCTTTCGATGTCTGCTACTAGTAGAATGATAGATGAGCTTGTAAAAAAGGAATTAATTGAAAGGCAAGAAGATCAAGAAAACCGAAGAGCGAAAATTCTGTCCCTTTCTTCTTATGGACGAAAGTTTATGGATGGACTTAGTGTTGAAAGAGTAAAAATCATCGAACAGTCGGCGCAAATATTAGCTGATAAAGTGCCACTTAAAATATTGGAAATTGTAAGCGGCAAGCTTTTTAAAAAAAATTGAGAAGTCAGACGATGAAACACTTTCTAGAAAAAAAAGGAGCCTTTATGAAAATTGCAATAATCACAATTTTGTCTTTAATCGTTAGTTTTGCAAGTGCGCAAAATCATCACCATCATGGTGATCATGGAAAGAAGGCAGAAAAGCAAGTTACCACAAATAAGCAATTTATACCCCCAGAAGATCTGAAAATTCAGATGGAGAAGATTTTAGATCAAATGCAAGATTTGGGCAAAAAGAAGGATGATCTCAAAAGTGTCAAAGAATACGGCGGGAAAATCACGAACATTGTGCAGGAAATTTTTAAAACCTGTAAGCTTGAGCCAGAGGCAGATGCTGCGATTCATCCTTCACTTGGTTTAATTTTAGAGGGGGCCGGGGAGTTAAAAAAAGGCAAATACGAAAGTGGTCAAAAGAAAATTCATGAAGCCCTCCTGGACTATGAAAAACTCTTTAAGCATGAAGGCTGGAAACACTAAGGAGATATTCATGAAATTCCAAATGCAAAGAAATAGACAAATTGGAATTGTGTTTTTTGTTTTTGGAATTATGACGATTATTTCTGGCGGGCGGTCTCTGTTCACTGACATTGGTTTATCTACGAGAGGAAATATTGTTCCTCTCGTGCTATGGTTTAACTTTATTGCGGGCTTTTTCTATGTGATCGCAGGGGCCTCACTATTTAAGTTAAAACCTTGCGTGAAAAGGCTTTCATTTGTCTTGGCTATATTGAACGCAATTGTATTGGTGTATCTAGTGAATCATATATATCAAGGTGGTCTTTATGAAAAGAAGACCGTTTTGGCCATGAGCTTTAGGACAATCTTTTGGGTAACTTCCGCAGTTTATTTTCACCGATCGATTATGTTTAATAAAATTGAGTGTCATTGTTAAGTAAGTCGTGTGATTTTACCGACGAGGTAAATTGTTTTGTGATATTTCCCAATCATGCGTAGTTGATACGTGAATGATGGGTAATTGTTTTTGTTAACCCCAATCATATATAAATTTTTTTATGTTTTTATTGCGTGTTGGCGAAGTTATGTCTTAGATATAGTTTGGCCTAATAAATCAATGTTGGACTGTCCGAACATATTGTCTAAAAACATCAAATAGATTCCTCTATGGATTGGAGTTGGCATGAAAGCATCAAAAGATGAAAAACACATCTCGTTAAAAAATGTGGTGGTTGCTGTGGAGCCCCCAGTTAATGATGGAACTCCTATGTTAAACAGGTTTGCCGAGGCTATTGAGTCCTATCAATCAGCAAATATTTTACCTTCGGTTTCTATAGTATCGTTAATTCACTCTTCCATGTATATGGTGCCGACCTCGTGGTATACTGAGAATCGGAGTAAATATGCGACGGAAGCGAAGCTGAAAGTCCATGAAGCGTGTAAAGAAAAATTTGAATATAAGACTATCAATATTTTGAAATCCAAGTCTTCGGCAAATCATATTTTGGTAGAAAATCTTTCAGAGTTTTTAACAGACGCTCATTCAGATTTGCTCGTCGTTTTATCCAGCAACAAGACAGGTGTTCCATACTGGTTGTTGGGCAGTTTCGCTGAGACTGCAGCTTTAACTTGTGTAAAGTCTGTCATGGTCATTAAACCTCAGAATAATGTTAATTTGTCAGTAAAACCTAGAATGACGGTGGCTATAGACGCTAATGCCAAGTATAGCGCGAAGGATGTCCATTGGTTGGCCGCATTGTCATTAAAAGGGAAAGTGCAGTTGGATCTTATTTTTGTTCAATATAAACCCAGTGGATTGAGGTCAATTTTAAGTAAATCAGAAACAACAGGCAGTGAAAAACAGCAGGTTGAGAAGTTTATGCAAGATTTAAATAAGGCTGGGGTCGAGACGACACTTACCATTGCTAAAGAAGAGAGCTCTGTTGCCGAGACAATTATTCAATTCGCAGATCGAAAGAAAGCGTGGGGCATTATTACAATATCAACCGAAAGAAGTATGACCAGAAAGCTTTTATTGGGGTCTACGGCGCGAAAAGTGTTAACGCTGACTCATAGGCCTTTTATTACAGTTAGAACAAGATAAGGAAGTAATATGAATGTTGAGTTTCTTGGTTTCTCCTTAGAATTTATTTTGCTATTTAGTTCTAGCTTGTTTGTGATCTCAGTTTTATTAAGTCGAGTGTCCTCGTCTTTTGGCGTACCAGCTCTATTAATTTTTCTATTTCTCGGTATGCTTGCGGGTTCTGACGGAATTGGAAAAGTCCCTTTTGATAATTACCCTATCGCATTTGCTATTGGGAGCGTCTGTCTTGCTTTTATTCTTTTTGACGGTGGTTTAAGAACGTCCTGGGATCAGGTTAAACCTATTCTAAAGACGGGAATCTCTTTATCGTTTTTTGGGACTATCATTACCGGTGTAGTCACCGGTTTGTTCGCTCATTTTGCCTTGGGGCTGGGTATATTAGAAGGATTGCTGTTGGGAGGTATTGCTTCCTCGACGGATGCCGCAGCTGTCTTTAGCATTTTAAGATCCAAAGGATTGTCGCTAAAAGGGAAGCTGAAGCAGCTTCTAGAGTTCGAGGCGGGGAGTAATGATCCTGTAGCAGTGTTTTTTACAATTGCAATGATTTCCATTATCGCGGCAACTTCGAATTCGACGGGAGCAACGACGACCAGTTTAACAATGTCAGTTGTTCTACTGCTGTTGAAGCAGGCTGGGTTGGGTCTATTTTTTGGATATTACGGTGGTAAGTCCATACGTACAATCACCAATCGAGCAGGGATTGAGTTCGAAGGTCTTTATGGTGTGTTGATTTCTGGATTTGTGATGGTGCTATTTGCCGGAACTGCTTACCTTGGTGGTAGTGGCTTTTTGGCTGTTTATGTAGCAGGAATAGTTCTAGGTAAGTTGGATTTTCTTCACAAAGGTTCAGTGACTCGCTTTTTAGATGGGGTCGCTTGGATTGCGCAAATCACTATCTTCTTAGTTTTGGGGCTCTTAGTTTTTCCATCAAAAATTTTACTTTTGTGGAAAGAAGGACTTATGTTCGCCTTCTTTATGATGTTTGTTGCAAGACCGATAAGTGTTTTTCTGGCGGCGCCAGGTAAGAGCTTGAAGAAAGAAGAGCGCTTGTTTGTTTCTTGGATCGGTTTGCGAGGCGCAGCCCCCATTATCTTGGCAACGTTACCGTGGGTTGCAAATTTACCAAATGCAGAATTTTACTTTAATTTGATTTTCTTTACGGTCATTGTCTCTGTTGTGTTTCAAGGAATTTCCATTCCTTGGATTGCCTCAGTTTTTAAGGTGACAGTCCCGTTAAATGAAAAAGTTCAGGTTGAAAGTAATTTAGCAAGTATGTTGCCGGCAGGATTCGTAGGTATCGAAGTGACTGCTCTGGCGGGTTCTAATGCCATTAATAGGAAAATATTGGAATTAGGTCTTCCGCAGGGTGTTCTTTTAACTAGTATAAAAAGAGGAGAGCGCTTTATAGTCCCTCAAGGCAGTACTGTTATTGAAGCCGAAGATGAGATTATGGCTTTTGCAAGAGAAAGCTCGTTAAAAGAAATAAAGCTAATGTTTGGTGAAGCTCACAAAAGTGAATAGGCAATAAATGGAAAAGTTAAGTTCATACAGTAACGAGTTGCGGGAAATTTTGTCGCATCTTTCGACGGATCCTGTTGTTGGGATAACTTCTGAAGAATCTCTGCGTAGGATTGAAAAGTTCGGTAAAAATCAACTGCCAGAAGTTCATCGTCGTTCTTATTGGGCTCTTTTTGGTGGACAGTTTCTTAGTCCCCTTATTTACCTTTTGCTATTAGCGGCGGCGATTGCTTTCTTAATTGGTGAAGGCAAAGACTCGGCAGTAATTTTAGTTGTCGTCGTGCTGAATGCTATCATCGGTGCTTTCCAAGAGGGGCGTGCGGAGCAGTCTCTCGAAGCTCTTAGAAAAATGTCTAAGCTTCAATCCAGAGTTGTCAGAGACGGTGTTGAAAAGCTTATTGAGTCTAACGAAATTGTACCTGGTGATATTTTGGTATTATTTGCGGGCGATGCGGTGCCCGCTGATGCGCGTATTATTGAGGCCAATCAGGTTATGACAGCTGAAGCCGCCTTGACTGGTGAGTCATTACCAGTTGAGAAAAGCAACCAGACATTGCCTTTAGATACACTGTTAGCTGATCGCAAAAACATGCTTTATGCGGGGACCTATATTCATTCAGGTCGTTGTACAGCTGTTGTTACGGCTACGGGTTTAAATAATGAAATAGGAAAGATTGCGAAGCTGACAACCTCAGCCGTGCAACCAAAGACACAATTAGAGCTCAGAATTCACCAATTCGGTCGTTATCTTATCATTGCCTCAATCGTCGTATGTGTACTGGTTATCTTGATCGGTATGTTCCGGGGAATGCCATTTGCTGAGATTTTTATGGTGGCCATCAGTCAAATGGTGTCTCTTGTTCCAGAAGGATTGCCAGTTGCGATGACCATTGCCCTTGCCGTCGGCGTGCAACGAATGGCCAAACGAGGGACCGTCGTCAGAAGATTGTCGGCAGTTGAGACCTTAGGATCAACAACTGTGATATGCACAGACAAGACCGGGACTCTCACTCGCAACGAGATGACGGTGACGGATATCTATCTTCCTTTTCAGAGCAAGAGTATTTCAGTTTCGGGAATTGGTTATGCCCCGGAAGGTGGTTTTTTTGCAAGGAATGAAAAGGTAGATCCAAAAGCGAGCAGTACACTGTTGCAGTTGCTCCGAGCGGCAGTCCTTTGCAATGACGCACAAATAGTCCCACCACCTAACCAAGAAGCAGCTTGGAAGATATTTGGAGATCCCACAGAAGGTGCTTTGTTAGCATTGGCAGGGAAAGCCAATATTGACGTCAATGACATAAGGGACAAGTACCATCGATTGGCTGAAATACCATTTGATTCCGCCTTTAAGATGATGGCGACGCAAAATATGATTGATGGTGAGAACGTAGTTTTCATCAAAGGAGCTGTCGAAGTTCTCATTGATTATTGTAAGTCGATTCAAACAGAAGATGGTGAGATTGAATTAACAGAAGACTTGCGTTTGCAAGTTCAAGCCGCTGCTGACAAGATGGCTGACTCCGCCTTAAGAGTTCTTGCTTTTGTTTGTATCAGAGGCGGCAGCATCGATCCTGATCGGGGATTTCAAAAATTCTATAAACAAGCAAGTTTACTGGGTCTTGTTGGGCAGATTGATCCACCTCGGACAGAAGTGGCGCATTCAGTAAAGGCAAGTAAAGCCGCCGGTATAAAGACTGTGATGGTGACAGGGGACCATAAAGCGACAGGTGTTGCTATTGCAAAAACTCTAGGTATCAGTACAACCGGAGATTTGGCTATTGACGGCAGAGAGCTTGAGGCACTTTCAGACTCAGAGTTAGAGAGCATGATCGATCGGGTCTCAGTTTTTGCCCGAGTGCACCCTGCACAAAAGTTACGAATCGTTGAAACCTTCCAAAGAAGAGGGCATGTCGTTGCAATGACGGGGGACGGTGTCAATGATGCCCCTGCATTGGTTAAGGCCGATGTGGGTGTTGCTATGGGTATCACCGGAACAGAGGTGGCAAAAGAAGCCTCTAAGATTGTGATCACTGACGATAATTTCGCAACGATAGTTTCTGCAGTCGCAGAGGGCCGTCTGGTTTATCAGAACATTAAGAAACTAATTTTATTCCTTTTTGTGACATCTATTGATGAAGTCGTCGTTTTGTTTTTGGCCTTGTTGTTCGGTTATCCGGTTCCTTTGGCAGCTGTGCAAATTCTTTGGATCAATCTTGTTACTGAAGGGACACTGACCATCAATTTGATTATGGAACCCGCAGAAGGGGACGAGATGAGCCGGAAGCCGGTGCCGACCACGGAGCCTCTTTTGGATAAAAGTCTTCTTTCAAGAATGCCACTGATGGTCTTGGCCTCTGTCGCCTCCACTTTTGGTTGGTTTGTGTTTAGGATGTCACAAGGAGCTCCGGCAGACATCGTGCAAACAGAGACATTCACTGTTTTGGCCGTCTGTCAGTGGTTCAACGTACTGAACTGTAGATCTTCAACTCATTCGGCCTTGTCTTGGGATATTCTCAAGAACCCATGGTTGGTCGGAGGTTTAGTTCTCGGTAATTTACTTCATGTCGCAGTCATTTACTGGGAACCATTAAGTCGATTTTTCCATACGGTTCCCATCGCGCCGATGCAATTTTTTGCCATTGGGTTGGTCGCAAGTCTTGTTCTTTGGGTTGAGGAAGTTAGGAAGTTTTTCCATCGGAGAAAATTAAAACACAGTTAATTAATTTCGTCTGAGGTATTCATGCTATTTGTTGTAATCCAATTTTTTCTAACTGCACTTGTGATTGTATTTGCGGGAACTTTGTTAACCAAGTTCGCAGATAAAATTGCAGAACTAACAGGTTGGGGGCGACTTTTTGTTGGCTCCTTATTACTTGCCGGAGCCACTTCTTTGCCAGAGCTGATGGTTGATATAAATGCAGTCAAAAGCAATCTTCCCGATCTGGCAGTGGGGGATTTGTTGGGAAGCAGTCTGTTTAATCTTCTCATTCTTTCATTGCTCGACTTCTTGTATCCTTCAAAATTTCGTCGAACTAGTTTTTCGCCTCAATATTTGCATCACTCGTTGTCGGCAGTTTTAGCCATATTATTGACTTCACTTATTGGTGTGGCGATTGCTGCTAAGATCGAAGTATCATTATTTGGAGTGAGTCTTTTTGCTTGGGCCGCTTTGTTTGTTTATCTTTACGGTCTAAGATTGATTTTTATAGATGGAAAAAACAACACTCCAATGGCTGCAGAAGAAGCTATCGAAGCCAAAGTTGGAGGTAAAACACGTCGGTTATTTTTAGCTTTTTCTGGTTATATTGGCTCATCAATAGTTATTCTTCTTGTGGCTCCGTACTTAGTTGAGGCCGCTGATAAAATAGCAGAGGCCTCAGGATTAGGGCATACCTTCATTGGTACAACGCTTGTTGCCTTAACGACTTCTTTGCCTGAGTTGGCATCCACAATCGCCGCATTTCGTTTAGGGTCTTTGGATTTAGCGTTAGGTAATATTTTTGGCAGTAACGCTTTTAACGCAATACTTTTTGTTCCTTTGGACTATCTTTTTGCAGGATCTCTATTTTCATCCGTTAAAGGAATCCACGCAGTCACAGCGTTTAGTGTGGTTGCTGCCACCTGTATCGCTGTCATAGGACAACTGTATCGTAAAAAGGAGCGATCACGTTTTGCAGAGCCTAGTTCAGAAACTGTTGTAGTTGTTATCATTCTTTTTCTTTTACTTCTGTATTTTCTAAAAACGCCGCGTTGAAACTGAGTCCTGTTTATTTTTTGATTTTTTTGACGACTGATACGACGCCTGAACGGGGGCATATCTTGATATGACAATAACTTCTCCCTCAAAGGAGGGATGGTCTACAGTAGAGCAGTCTTGGATATTGTTCTTTGCTGTTAAGACATATTGACAGCGCTAGAGTAAATCTTGGTAATGTCATTATACATGAAAAATATTCTAATCTGTGATGATCATCCTATATGTCAGATTGGCCTTGAGACCTCTTTGAGACGAGTGCTTGGAGGGCAGATTCAAGTGCGCCATGCTTCTTCGGGGCAATCACTTCTGACACAAGTTGAGGAGCAGGCGCCGGATTTGATATGTCTTGATCTGAATCTTCCTGATGCCTCTGGTGTTCAATTTATTCCCCGTTTGCATGAGGTGGCGCCACAAGCAAAAATTATGATCATCACGGGGTCGGATAAGTCGACACTTTTGAATTTTGCTCTGTCGACCCATGTGAATGCTTTGATTTCAAAATCATATTCGCTTGAAGGTATCAGTGAAGCTTTGGCAGAAGTAATGAAGGATCAGGGGGGAGAGACTTTCCTTGATCCTACGATGCAACAACTTTTACAAAAAAATGAATCGGAAAAACTAACTCCGCGGGAGTGGGAAGTTATTCACCTTATCGCACAAGGTTGTACGAATCGAGATATCGCAGAAAAGTTAAAATGCTCAATAGAAACCGTTAAAACCCATCGCATGAACCTGGGACAAAAAATTTCAGCGCGAAATAGATCCGAATTGACGGCCTGGTATTTACAGCGGCAGATGAATTTGGACCAGGGTTCCAATATTAAGTCTTGATTGAATTTCGATCTGTCCATTGTGCAGCTGAATGAACCGTAGGGCCATTTTAAGTCCAATACCATATCCATGATTGTCTTGCCCAAAGTCATCTGAGTTTGCACTCATCAAGAAAGGTTTTTGAGCGCTTGGAGCACTAAGGATCTCCTGGACTTTCTTTTCACTCATGCCTGATCCGTAATCCTGAATCCCGACAATGACTTTTATTGGCGCCACTTCGATTGTAATTTCAATTTTTTCTTCTGGTTTTGAGGCGCGAATGGCATTTGTCAGAATGTTGCGAAAGACCGATGCAAGCATCTCAGAATCACCACGCATAATGACAGGTGCTGGTGGTAAACTCTTTAGTTCTATAGAAATACTTTTCAGACTGGCAGTCGTTGAAATGTCTTCAGTAACATCCTCTATTAGAGTTTTGAGTTCAAAGGGTCGGATCGAAAGTTGAAATGAAGCCTCTTGGGTTTTAGACCAAGTTAAAAGATTATCCATCAGCTCGCGAGACGAAAAGATGGAGTCGGCAAGCACCTCGGCCGTTTTACGAAAATCAGTTGGTACAATTTTTTGGATTTCATCTGATAGCCTTGCCTGATCATTCATGTGATTCGAGAGATCATGGGCAATCAGCGACATCAGATGAGCCTTAAAGTCCAAGCGTTGTTCCAGATCTAGCTTGTTTGTTTTCAGAGATGTTACTTCTCGCAAATAGATGATGTCACCGCTCTTTTGTCCTTTTTGTTGAATGGGTTCCACTTGGACTTCAAAAAAACGGTTATAGCCGTTGATGGATAGATTGAGTTCATTTTTTAACGAAAATAATTGGGGGATAACGACTTCGATGTTTTTTCCAAGAGCATCGACATTAAGATCAAAGAGAGTACCTGCAGCTTTATTGTGACTTCTTAGGCGTCCTTGTGAATCAATAATAACAACCGGATCCGGAAAATCGAGATAGACTTTTTCCATAGCTAGTGGAGAAGGATCTAGTAAACGATGACGAAAAGCTGCGTATGCCAGAGTGAATTCATGTATGACGTAAGTGCCGCTAGAAACCATCAATCCGCGAAGCTCTGGGCGCCAGACAGCATAGTAGGTATCTATAGCAACAGTAATGACGGTGCCAGTAGCGAGAAGTAACACCTGAAGGCGTTCATCACGACTACCTTTGCGTGCTACATCCGCAAAGAATATCAAAGAGACAATGACAAGAAAAACGGACCACCCAAAATGAAATGGAAACCAAGCTCCCACTTTGTACTGAAGCAAAGTCAGGTTTTCCACGTGAAGTGGTGCGAAGTCTTTGATTAAAAAATGTTGTAACGAGGGTACTATGGCAAAAAGAATTGTGATGGAACTTGGCGCGAAGAGTACGAACTTAGCGATGGGTCTTCTGAGCCAGAGCCAGCGCGCATAGTTGGTGCTGATAAAAAAAATCCAAGTTGGCGCCAAGAGGGCCAACCCGATAAAGCGAAGGCGCAAGAATAGACTTTCGATTTCCTGATTGTCTTGTGCATAGACGTTCAGGGTACAGAAGGACATCCAGCAGAAAGCAGTCAATAGTAGTGTCAACCAACGTGCAGATGGTAAAGGTCGAGACACTGTGACCAATGCAAAGACCAAAGCGGCGAAAACAAATACGCCGATGTTTAAGGCTGGTAAAAGAAAGGACAGGCTTAGTAGATTCATAGTTTATGAGCTTTTGAGGTTAGTCCTGTTTTGATTGTATGGTCAAGGGCTCTACACTCGAGTACGCATTTTCAGCCACGATAGTTTTGATTAAAAACTAAGCCAAAATTAAGCAGATAGTTTAAGCATATCTGCCTAGCTTCCCATTAAATCAAATACAAAACCCTCGCCAAAGGCTCATAATTAAATACTGCTAGGATAAACGCAATCAGAGTCATCACCGTCAACAAGACTCGCTTGTGCAACGAAAACCCGCTTTCAAGCAGGACAAAAAACATATTCCCAATAAGCACAGTGGCCACAGCAAAGCGGCGACCAGTGACAATGTCTATTTGTTGAGATTTTATTTTAAATAGTACGATAGCAATCGTACTTACAAGCAATCCTGCCAAAATGGCTCGGAAAAGGCGGCGAGCAGGTAGAAGAGACCTCTCGATTACCTTTTCTTTATAGGGGAGATTCTCAAACGCAAATGCGGAAATCGGATGAACAACGAGCTCTAAGAGAACAATATGTATTGGCAATAAAAGTTCGCCCCAGCCTATAAGAGGTGGAATCAGTGAAAGTAAAATAATCGGAATATGAAATGAAATAAGGTAGGAAAAACTTTTACGTAGGTTGGCAAAAATCTTGCGCCCTTCAAAGATAGCCTCAACCATTCCTTTGAAATCATTTTTCACTAAAATCATTTGCGCAGTCGAGCGAGCCACATCCGTCGCATTAAGACCCATGCTGATGCCGATATCAGCCAACTTCAGGGCGGGGGCATCATTAATGCCATCTCCTGTCATAGCGACAATTTTTCCAGATGTTTTTAAGGCTTGAACCATCTCATGTTTTTGCTCAGGTAAGACGCGAGTAAAGACGGATCCAGTCAAATAGGCATGATTTCGTTGTTCAGTTGTCATTTTGCGAAGATCATCACCATGAAACACTGAGCTGGGATCATGTGAAATTCCAGTCTTAGTGGCGACAGCTAATGCTGTCATAGGGTGATCTCCCGTCAGCATTTTTATTTCAATACCGAGCTTTTTACATTCTTTAATGGCCTCAGTTGCTGAGTCTCTGATCGGGTCAGAAAACAACAAAAGACCTAAGAAATTCAAATCAGTCTCATCATGACGTCTGTCACCGTTGGCTTGGCCGACTCGGCCTGCCAGCCCCAGAATGCGTTTTCCTTGTGCGGCGAACTTGTTTGCTAGCTCAAGGATGTGACTTCTTTCTTTTTCAGTCACTGCACAGTGTTCGAGAACTCCCTCAACAGCACCTTTCATCGCGATGATAGTTTCAGAATTATTCTGATTTTCCCAAACGTGTGACATGTGCTTGCCAATTTTTTCAAAAGGGTAGTCCCACTTAAGCTTCCAACCTGAAAGAAGATTTAGATAAGAAGATCCCTTTTCTTTAATAGCCAATTCCATGGCGTCCACGGCCTTTTCTTCACACGACATCAAGGCTATTTGCCACATTTGCTCAGTGCTAGTGGGTGGATGTGCCTCGTGCAAGTCTTCTAATTGAAATAGGCCTTCGGTTAAAGTGCCTGTTTTATCTGTACAGAGGACATCAACGTTACCAAGAGCTTCGACACTTGGTAGCGAGCGAATAAGAATACCATGCTTTGAAAGTCTCCAAGCACCAAGGCTTAGATAGAGAGTAAAGACGAGAGGAAATTCTTCAGGAATAGAGGCCATTCCGAAAGTCATGGCAATGATGAGGCTTTCGATCCAAGGATGACCGCGGGTAATTTGTAGGAGAAACAAAATTACGGCTAAAACTAATGCGCCAATAAGTACATATTTTAAAAGGTGATTTACCTTTTTTTGCAGCGTGCTTTGCTGTTCTTCAGTTTCTTCAAGGAGCTTGGCGATTTTGCCAAATTTGGTTCTTTTGCCTGTCGCTTGTACGAGACCTAAGCCGCGTCCTTGCTTAAGCGTTGTTCCTGCGAAGAAAAGATCATTCTGGTTTTTTTCAATAGGAATCGATTCCCCAGTCAGTGAGGATTCATTGACAGTAAGCTCAGACGCTTCAAGAACGATCCCATCTGCTGGGAGGGACTGGCCTTCTTCAAAAATAATGACATCGTCTTGGACTAGTTCACGGATGGGTATTTGTTTAACTTCTCCATCACGCAAAACATTAGCCGTGGTACTCAGTGCTTGATGCATGGCTCGAAGAGCTCTTTGTGCGCGCAGCTCAAGAAGAACGTCAACGGCAGTAACAGGTATATAAGCAGCTAGAAGTATCCAGGCATCTGATGTTTTTCCCATCAGGGCATGAAGTGCAGCAAGGCCCAACAACATAAGTCCCATAGGATCGAGAAGAATTTTTTGCATTTCCTGAAAGCTACTTTCTAGCTTAGAAGGAACGATCTCATTGGGGCCATCAATTTTTAGTTTTGCTTGTGCTTCGTGGGATGTAAGTCCTTTTGGCGATGTCATCATTATGCCCTTTGTTATTCAGACCTGAATATTCTTATAGATCATGTCGCTTGTCATCTTGGTATTTTCCATCTATAAAAGACTCATAAATTTGATTTTTTTGTGTCTGTGGTTTTACCTGGTGACAGCTGTCCTTGAAGGAGCTTTGTCTTTATGAGCATAAAAGTTTCCCGAATCTTGCACGCTGGGTATTTATTCGAGTGCCAGAATACTCAGATTGTCTTTGATCCCATTTTTGAAAATCCTTTTAGTCGTAATTGCTTTGCTTTTCCAAGCGTAAACTTTAATCACGAACAGATTCAGAAAGAAAAGTTTTCCGCCGTTTTTATATCCCACTTTCATGACGACCATTGTTCAATGGAAAGCCTGAACTTAATTGATCGTTCAACTCCGATTTACATGTTCTGTGTTTTTGATGAGATGTTTGATTTGATAAGACAACTTGGATTCACAGAAGTTTATTCTTTGGATTTAAATATTCACATTCAGGTCGGGCCTTTTGAAGTCATTCCCAGAGTTGCTTTAGATGCTGACGTCGATTCTTTGTTTCAAATCAAAGCTGAAGGACTGAATATTTTGAATGTGGTGGATTCATGGATTGGTGATGCGACGCTGGGCCTTCTTGCACGAAGTGCCCCTTGGGATTTGCTTCTATGGCCTTTTCAGACTATGCGGGAGCTAGAAGTCATTGCTCCGTCGCGCTCACAACCTGCATCCCAAGATCTGCCAGAGGAGTGGATAAAGCAGCTGCAAATATTAAATCCACGGTTTCTAGTGCCGAGTTCATGCCAGTTTATTCAAGAGCAATGGTCTTGGTATAACCACGCCTTTTTTCCGATTTCATACAAGAAGTTTGCATCCAAGATGGAAGCCCTTTTGCCGCAAACGCAAGTGGTAAGAATAAATCCATCTGTCTCCTATCTCTTGACCGCTGATTCGTTTGAACTCTCTTCTCCAATTTCCTGGATTGAGCTCGTTGGTGAACAAATGGTAGATTATGACTATCAACCAAGTCTAAAAGCTCCACCGACGTCTGAAGTCGCAAAACACTTTGAGGATTTAAGCAGAGAACAAAAAGAATATTTATTAGATTACTGTCGAATTGGATTGATAGAAAAGTATTTAACTTTAGAGAGTGATCCAGATTCTTTCTTTGCACAGAATCGTATTTGGGAATTGTTGCTGTATAGTCAGGATGGGAGCTGTGTAAAATTTCAGTATAAAATTAAAGGCAACATTATAGAGTTGCTTGCGCAATCTGGGGGGGAGCCTTCTTGGTGTACTGAGGTCCCGGCAGCGAAAGTCTATGCAGCTTTAACACAGGGGGAGTCGCTCACCTCCATGTATGTTCGTATTAACGATCGTGAATTTTCCCCAGATATAGTGGCTGACTTAAGGAATGTGGATATTGGCGAAGACCCTTTAATTCGCTGTTTATTCACAGGGAATTTCGCTTCCTACCAAAAAGCCCAGTTAAAGATGATTCGTGACAGGGCTTCCAAAAGCTCGTCATCTTGACAGTAGCATTTGTGACCTCATATTTAGTTTAAGGGAGGCTTTATGTCTGTCACCTATTCAGTGTGCTCAAAATGTCAAAGCGTTAATAAAATCAACCTTGAGTCCGCTCAGCAAAAAAAACCTACCTGTGGATCTTGCCATGCTGAGCTTGATTTTCATGACGGAGTCACGAACCTTTCAGGCGATCAAGTGCAGAAGTTGATACGCAGTTCTCCTTTGCCAGTTGTTATCGATTTTTGGGCACCTTGGTGTGGTCCTTGCCGCTCTTTTGCGCCTACGTTTTCTGAAGCGGCGAAGGCTCTTAAGGGTGAATATGTTTTTGTAAAAATTAATACGGAAGAACATCCACAAGCGGGTATGAACTTTAATGTGCGTGGGATTCCGACGATCGCAGTTTTTAATAAAGGCCAAGAAGTTGATCGCCAAGCGGGTGCGCTCCCTCGGGAGTATTTCTCACAGTGGCTACGCCAGTCACTTCGTTAAGGTGACGTAGCTCACTGTGCGGGCACGTTGCTTCTATGCTGTGTTAGTATTGAACTGTGATCCATACGTTTGCGATTCCATAGTTTCTTACTAAACGGTTAAAGATATATGCGTTGTCTGGAAGCATGCGAATGCAACCATGGGACGCCGGCCTGCCAAGCATAGGCCAGTTGCCTCTGGGGGTTCCATGCAGTGCAAAGCCCCCACGAATAAAGACGGCATAAGGCATATTACCTAGGCCATTGTAATCACCACCAGGATATTTGCCAGAAGTGTATCTGTCGTAGATACGACCATCTGGATTTTTATCAAAATTCGGAGTCGTGTATCCTGATTTTCCAGTTGATACGGCCCAGGAGCCTTGAAGGGTTCCGTGAACATACAAGTACATGCGTTGTGTTGATTTGACGACTTGAGCCCAAACGGGGCATTGAATTCGATAGCAACGAGCAAAACCTAATATATCTTCAATCGCAATAAAGTCCGGCAGATGGGAAGGGATCCCGGTTTCCTCCTCGTATATCCTATCATAGAACTGGAGCACTTCTTCAATGTTTGGATCAAATGGATCAAGTTCTTCGATCATGTTCGGAGCAATGTCTTCAAAGAGTTCAAGATCAGATTGAGCCCAACTTATTGTTGGGAGTGTGAGTAGGAAGCTGGCAATGATGGCAAATATTTTTCTATTGTTTTTCATGGGACACCTCTCTGTATAGGTTGTTAGATGTCCACATTTTAAAATGACTTCGAATGTCTATGTGATTTTCCGACAAAAACGAAGCGACTGACACATTCTTTTTAGAATATTACTGTAGTTGCTCATTGGACTGAGGTCAGATGGACTGGGTCTCATCTGACCTTGGCCTGTTTACTAATCCATTCTATATGAAATGTACTTAATGAGTGTTTCTTGCGTGATGCCTCTTTCATTCAATTGTGATTTAAAGGGCGCAGTCGCATTTCGTTTCAACCAGTTGCTGAAAGACGATGTGTTTGAGGGCTTGGCAGGGGAATAGCCTTTAACAAGATCTAAACAAACGCCACGTGCGGCTCCTTGGCGTGGTTTGTATTCTTTATTTGCAAAAAGAGAATTCCGTTGCCATTTGTGATCGAACGAAAACTCGGGATAAACACGATCTCCCAATTTTGTCCAAACATCACAGTATTCCGCATTAGACATCTGAGAATGCATTTGGCTCGAATGTCGATCGACACCTTCATAAATCCACTTTGCGGCTTCTGGCGCGAGCTCTGTAGACAGTTCTTTGCGAAGTTTGGAAAACTTCAGTTTGCTAATTCTCAACTTGCCGTCAAAAAGAGCCTGCGGCACAAGGTCAGGGTAAGAGGAACTGTTGTGTTTGTGCCAAATAAGAGTTGCTTCGTAGTTTACACAGGCATCAAAAAAGCTGACTGGAGTATTACCTAAAATTGCTTGATAATAGCTCGGGCGGCAGGCTTTTTTGATTTGTTCGTGATCCGTTGAATTGAAGGCAAAATTTCCTTGATCGACTTTACTTTGCAGCGCTTTGTGTATCACAGGACGGCGGCAAGCATCTGCGTTGGTATATTCCAGCCCATCAAAAACAAAGTGCTTAATAAGATCGTATTTTTCCGGCGACTTCTTTTTCAAAAGAATGGGGTTCAAACGAAATGCCATGACACTTTCGGCAAAGTCCTCAAAAGGATTTTCTTGACTGTATTTTGAAACGAAGGGGTGCCCTTTCATTGTTTTCTTTCTGGCACTTTGAAACTCTCCCTCTTTAACCTCTTTCCAGCTGCTGATTGAAAACCACGCATTCGAACGATCGTAATCATTGAATTGGTTGTTTGAGTGGTTGTGTGCTAATTCGTGAAACAATGTGTACTGACGCATGAGGGAGGTTTGCTCACTCCAACCATCAAAAAGTTCAATTACGGCATTGGCTAGTACCGAATTGGCATCTTCACCATAGGACTCATAGGTTAAGCCTCTTTTAAATTTAATCAGCGGTTGGTTGAATGAAAGAGGGATCTGTTCAGGGTGGCTCAGCTCAAATGTTCTAATCACATCTGCAATTTCAGATTTATTAAACGCATCTGCATTACTGAAAGAGTATGGTGAAGTATTGACGTCAAACTTATCCATTAAAAAAAGCATTTGCGGCCCAACATCGGTTCCAAAAATTTTTTGGGCTGCACAAAGAGCTTTGTTGCAAGTGGGGTTGATCTTAAATTTAGTTTGAAAATTTTTTGGCAGATTCTCAATTTTTTCGGTTTCATCAGCGGGTGTCAAAAGCTTTGCGAGTGCTAAAACCAATTGAGGTCTTTCATTTACAAGGGCAATGCCAGAGACCTCAGTGGTCCCTGCTTCATATCCTCTTTCCGGAGGCAAAGACCTGTAATACTTTTCGATTTCTGCCGTTGTAACAGGGTATTTTACTCGGCATTGCGCATTTTGAACCTGTTGGGCGTTGGCAGCCCACCAATCTATGTCCGCTGATGCAGGAGTTCGTTTTCCGGGTTGATAAGGAACGATACGAGTTGTTTCGTTTTCAGGTTGGCTTTCTTGATTTCGCGGAGCGTGGGTACAAGAAGATGCACAGAAGAGCAACGTAATGGCAGCTGAGATCACTTTTTTCAAGGAAACTCCAGAGAAGTAATTGTTAAACAATTGTCTTTCTCGAGTCTGCCATAAGTTGGATATTTAGTACGACTCGAAGGTGCCTTTTTCTTTATTTTTCCGGACCTTCGGCACAGTGAAAACTTGATTATGAAAAGATATGTAGAACCCCGCTGGAAGAAGTTTTGCTGAATGAAGTGCCTCCGTGACATTCTGAGCGGCATCGCTGTCTTCAAAACCCATCGGGATCATAGCACCAGTAAATACGACTGGAACCTGCGGCAAACCAATTTGGTTGAAACAAAACTCTGCAGTCACGTGCATGGTATCAGTTCCATGCAATACGACGATAGGGCATCCACGCTGCATCTGGTCCTTGATGGTCGCAGAAATAAGACTTCTGTCAGCATCATTCATATAAAGAGAATCTTTACTTAATAGCGGATAAACGATGATGTTGGTATAAGGTAAACGCATTTTCGAAAGAATACGATTCTTAATGCTGGTTCCACGGTTCTCAAGAGAGCCATCAAACTCATTATAAGTTTTTTCGATTGTTCCACCCGTAGTAATAATAATGACGTCTTGAATTGCAGTACTCATAAATCACCAGACATTTAAAATTTCATATTCGCGAACTTGATCACCTGTCTCGACCACAGCGACATCGCCTTGTTTTAAACCCTGCAGAGCTTCACCGAGTGGGCTGTTTGGAGTGATGATTTGTATGTTTTTACCTTCAAAGCTGACGTTTACACCGCCCCCCTTGGGGAGAATGAATAAGAAATTGTGTTTTCCGTTATGCTCCACCTCGACAAGGGCCGACGAGTTTATTTTGTCATTGCCGCCGAAGTTTTTTATATCTAAGTGCTTGCAGATAACAAGAAGTTCTTCAATCTCCGCAATCCGTTTTGCCTGTGCTCCTGCCAAATAAGAAGCCTCTAGCCCTCGAGTGTCGTACTCGTTTTCGGGTTTGCTCTCTTCATGAGTGGCCGCCTCATAAGTCGCTTTCGCAGCTTCAATGAGTACAGCTTTATCATTTTCTAACTGAATTCGAATGGCTTCGATAAGATCTTTTTTATTCACAAGTCTTCCCTTTGCGAGCCCAGTATAGCTGGAGTCTTCGCAGAGGCAAATATTCTTTGATCTTAGCGAAAAAATGAAAGAGGACTTGGTGGGGAACCAAGTCCTCAGGGGAAAGGGAAGGTGTGAGTTCCTTCTACTGAATTTCGATCTTGCGCGTCCTTGCAAGTGGAGCCTTAGGGATTTCAAGGCTCAGAACACCGTCTTCATAGCGCGCCTCAATCTTTTCCGTGTCCACCGTAGTGGGCAGAGTGAAGCTCCTTGTGAAGGTGCCATAATATTTTTCAACGTATTTAACATTCCGTTCATCCCCCGCTTTCTTTTCCGACTTTCTTTCGCCGGAAATGGTGAGAGTGTTGTCGTTCAGTTCAATCTTTACGTCTTCTTTTTTTATACCAGGAAGATCTACACTCATCTGGTAATGGGTTTCTGTTTCAGAAATTTCGCAAGCTGGAGAAAATGCAGCTTCCGTAGTTTTCCCAACGGCAGTCTGTCCGAAATTTCCGAACATACGGTCCATCTCCGCAAAGATGTCAGAGTTCATAGATCTGCGAGTGGGCCAGTAGGGTGTTAATAGTCTCATAACAGTTCCTCCTTTTACTTTCGTTCACTATCCTCACAATAAACATGTGATTCATTTTAAACCTGTCAAGGAGGGACGATTATTTTTTAATAAACAATTCGCAGCAATGTATCGCCGTGAAGCAACAAAAGTATTGTATAGGGAAATGTGTAGGAGATCAGTACCAACCAAGGTCTTGGGTTATGCAAGAGGTGTAGTCCGGTGATGACAAACATAATGGGGGCAAACATTAATAAACTCAGGGGAACCATAAATCCTAAAACTAAACATGCTCCGAAAAGCACCTCAATACTTTTCACTGTGAACATTATAAAACGACTTTCAATGCACGCACTGATTAGCTTTTCTATGGCAGGAGACGCAGGAGGAAGTTGGATCCAGTGAAAGAAACCATTAAGTCCCCAAAACAACATTTGTATGCCAAATATTCCACGTAATGCGGGTTCTATATATTCATTCATAGGTAATAAAGTATCCTAATTTTTTCATGTAATGAATGTCTATTTTTTTAGATTCTGATTCTTGCCACTGGTGCTGGATATGCGTGCTGACCCGTTGATAATTTTTGTTAGTTTAGAAGTTAGGGGGAATTCAATTATGGAAATGGATTTGGCAAAGCATGATAATACGATTGTGAATAACAAAGCTTATGATGAGTTAGCGGAACGCTGGTATGAAGCGCAGGATGATCCCATCGCCTTGCTTAGAAACCAACATAAAATTGAAGTGCCCTGGATCCTAGCAGAGATTCGGAGAAATATCGGCTATCATGCTTCCATTCTTGATATGGGATGTGGAGCTGGTTTGCTGGCAAATGATTTAGCTTTATCGGGCCACAAAGTGACCGGCATAGATCTTTCAACTTCAAGTCTTAAAGTCGCAGAAAGTCGTGATACAACACATTCTGTGCGTTATCAGATGGGGGATGTGTATAAGGTCCCGTTTCCGAACGATAGCTTTGATGTCGTCACTGTTATGGATTTATTGGAGCATGTTTCCGATCCGCAGCGAGTGATTGCGGAGGCTAACAGAGTTTTGCGCCCTGGTGGATTGTTCTTCTTTAATACCTTTAGTAAAAACCCACTTGCTTGGCTGATCGTCATTAAAGGGATGGAGTGGTTCGTGCGGAACACTCCGTCTGATTATCATGTCTATTCTCTATTTATTAATCCAGAGACTTTGTCTGAGTGGTTGGAAGATGTGGGGATGCAGGTCATGGAGGTTCGAGGGATTCGTCCTGTGTTTGCTCAAAAAGCACTTTTTGACTTGATGAGAACCGGAGTGGTGCCTAAGGATTTTCGTTTTACCTTTTCCAAATCACCTAAAATTGCCTATACCGGGTATGCTAAGAAAATGCGGGAGCACTGAGGCTCCCGTCTTATGAAACGACTTCGGGCTTTCCAGAAAGATGACGTTGTTGTCTTTTGGGAAGGCTCGTTTTCGTATCCGAGTCTGCCGCCATTTGTGACTTCATCTTTTTGAAGTCCTCTTTTAAAAACTTAGGCAGGTCTGCCTTTCCTGTTGCGTAATAGTCTTTAAGAATCAATGATTTAGCATCCTCTATTGGCCACTGAAGTTTTTCAGTTAGATAAACGTAAGCGGTTTCAAATAGACTGATCTGAGAAATACCAAAAGATTGAGCGTAACGAGCCGTCAGGAATTCATTGAACTCATAAAATTCCCAAAAGAAGGAGTTGTCTTCTCGGCGGGTGGAGCGATCGCGCAAAACGCTGACAAAGTTTTTGAAATTGCCGCTGTTAGCATACAAATCCCAATATTTTGCAAAACGGTTCATGGTCTGCAGACTTGCAAAATCAAGATTTTTAGTTCTCAAAATCTGAAAAGGCGGGTGATCCGAATAAACCATTTCCCATTCTCGATCGTGCCGGGCGATGGGAGCACCTTTGAGTTTCTTCAAAATTCCAACTTGGATTTCATGAGGGCGTAAGCTAGCTAAGATATCAAAGCCTTTGGCAAAGCTTTGTAGATCCTCACCCGGTAGGCCAACGATCAGATCCGCATGGGTGTGAACACCCGTTTCATCTGCTAAAAACGTGAAATTGTCTTTTACTTTTTCTAGATCGTTGCGACGACTGACAAGACGTGCGACTTCGGTGTTCCACGTTTGGATACCGATTTCAAATTGCAAGGAGCCATAAGGGAATTTTTTTATCAGTTCACGGATCTCTGTAGGCAATCGATCTGGGACCATTTCAAAATGCAAAAAGAGGCCTAGATCAATGCGATCGAGGAAAAACTGCAGAACTTGGGTGCAAATCGTGGGGCTTAAGTTGAATGTGCGATCTATGAATTTAAATTGGCGGGCTCCGCGATCCAAAAGGGATTGCATGTCTTTTAAGAAAGCATCGACATCGAAATTACGTACAGATTTATCTAAAGAGGAAAGGCAGTACTCGCAGCGATAAGGGCAGCCTCTGGATAGCTCCACATAAATCACACGGTTCTTAATATCGTCATCCGTATACAAGTGATAAGGCGACTGGATTTTTTTTATATCTGGCAGAAGACCCGAAATGATTTTTTGGTTCGGCAATTCAGATTTCTCTAAATAGTTTTTGCAGAAGTCATAAAAAAGAAAATCACCTTCACCTTTAATCGTAAAGTCTGCAATTTGGCAGATTTGTTGTGATTCAGATTCGTGCGACACTTCGGGGCCGCCAAGAACAATTTTCAACTCTGGTTGGATTTTCTTGAGCAATGAGACAAGCTCTAGAGATTCTTGTGCATTCCAGATGTAAACGCCAAGTCCGATGATTTTAGCATTCTTTTTCAAAAGAGCTTCGGCAATATCTCGGGGATCTTTTTGAATTGTGAACTCAATAATTTCAGCACGTTCCTGCAGCTCGCCAAGGTTGGCCATGAGGTAACGCAGACCGAAAGAGCTGTGAGGGTAGGATGAGTTCAAGGTCACTAAAAGAATGTCAGTTTTCATAGGGCGCCATCCTAATGCATTTAAAAAAAATAAGCGAATTGTCTTTGCCATATTGCGGCCAAAGTCGTTACCATTGCATTACAGTAATTTTACTGGAATTTTTTCAAAGGATTGAACCATGAAATTTGCCATGATGGCTGTTTTATTCGTCGCATCCACTGGGTGGGCTCACGTGGGGACTCTCGAAAATTTCGAGACTAAACCTATTTTAGCTGATCTTAAAGATCTTCGTGCTCTAAATATTCCCGTTCTTGCAAAAGATGAGTATGTTGACGTGGGGTATGCCGTTGTGACGCCCTTAATGCTGCAAAGAATTCAAGATCGTGCACATAAAGTGGGTAAGTGTGGGGGATTTGAAGATCTCAGCCAGGATGTGACATTAGAATCTCAAGGATTCGATTACTTGCTTCGCTCGATGGCAAAAATTAAGGCCGCGAATGAAAATTATGAGCGCGCCCCATTCAGACTTCTTAGCGTAGAAAAAAATCAGTTGATTGCCAATGCGTTGACCGAAGTTCAAGAAAGTAATTTGCGTGCTTACGTTCAGTGGCTATCTTCTTTTCCTAATCGCAGCAGCAAAGACGCTGATCCTAATAAGCATATCGGTGAGATGAAGCAGCGCCTAGAGGCGATGCTTGAAAACTCAAGTGTTCCTTACGAGGTTTCCGAGGTGATGCACACCTCAACCAAACAAAATACTTTGCGAGTGCGAATCCCAGGTAAGGATCGTCCTCAAGAAATTATTGTATTGGGTGGGCATTTGGACAGCATCAGCCAATCTTGGGGAGGGAGCTCGCAGGCCCCTGGAGCCGATGATAATGCTTCAGGCTCAGCCAATCTTATTGAGGCTTTGCGCATCCTCATGGATAAACCACAGCCTGCTCGAACAATTGAGTTTTATTGGTATGCAGGCGAAGAAGCGGGCTTATTGGGTTCTGCGGAAATTGCCAAACAATACAAGGCTGAGAAGAAAGACGTCATCGCAGTTTTACAACTGGATATGACTTTATATCCAGGCTCCGGTGAAATGGTGATTGGTAGCATGACGGATTTTACGAGTGCTTGGTTGCGTGACTATTTGAAGTCGATCAACTCAACCTATCTGAATGCCCGTATTGTAGATGATAAGTGTGGCTACGGTTGTAGTGATCACGCTTCGTGGAATCGCCAGGGATATCCAGCCTTGATGCCTTTCGAAGCCACATTCCGTAATAGCAATAAAAACATTCATACGGCTCGTGACCTCATCACTCCTGAGTTGAACTTCAAGCATTCGGCTCTTTACACAAAAATTGCCCTTGTTATGGCGATGGATTTGGGCAACAGCCAAGCACGTCAGCCGTACTAGGCCAATAGCAAAAAAGAATTTTTTAATACTTCCACTTTGATTTCGCACACCCAGTGTACAGAATACGCAGGGTGTGCCCGAGAGATTCTTGAACCCTATAGTAATTTTTCGATTCTCTTAACGCTGCTCTGGATACCTTCGATAGTCTCATCATAGTGAGCATCTTTACGACCCATAAGATACAATGAGTGTTTCCAAAAACCTTCTTTGGGTCCTATGGTTGTTAAGAGACCGCCTTTGATTTCTGGCAAGACATAGGGAATTGGCATGAAGCCCATACCGGCTCCGTCAATAATAGCTCTTCCAACAACAGACATGACGTCGCTTTCAAAAATCACTTGTTTGCGAATTTTTAATTCCTGAAAAAACAGGTCAATTTCGTGTCGCAACTTCATTTTGTATGACGGCAGAATCATTCCCCAAGGCGCTAAATTAATGAGCTCCGCGGGTTCGGTTCTTCTTGAAACGCGCATTTTGATATCTTTTAAATTCGCTGTGGCGATAAACATGTTTACAGGCATACTGGCGGAAGCCAATTCTTGAATGTCCTCTGAGTAAATAGGCTTATTAGTGAGTAGAAGATCAATTTCTTCTTTGCGCAGTTGAGTCAGGAGGATGTCCGTTGGTGCGGAACTGACAAAAAATGTTTTAGTCGATGTTCTTTTTTGTTCGCGGATCAAGGGGCTTAAGAGATCCGCAATAAAGGGACGCTCTACTTGGTCCGTGATACCAATACGCAAGCGTTGTTTTTTTTCAGCTCCTGGAGATCGCAGGCTGTCTGTGAAGTCTGAAGCAATTTCGAACATTTTCTTAGCGTAGGCGTAGGCTCTCTCTCCTTCTTGTGTCAGAACAAGTTTGCGTCCTTTTTTTTCTAATAGTTTTATATCAAGACTGTTTTCGAAAACTTTAAGTTGGGAACTTAGAGAAGGTTGTGAAATATGCAAAAACTCAGCAGCATTACTCACTCCACCTAGTCTTGCGGTTACATAAAAGTAATAAAGATGATTGTAGTTTATCATTGTCTCCTCTATCAAAGTGCAGGGACTTTTTTTCCCACTCACTCAATCGCGTAATGACATTTCTCTGCATGTATATAGAAACACTTAGGAAAGTATCAAGTGCAGCGCTAATACATAGTTTTTTGTTATATGTTATATCAAAATTATATATTTAACGAATCCTTTTTCTTGGTCGATAATGGCTTCAACAAGAGGAGGTAGAAATGCAAACAGACATTCACTACAGAGACATCACTCGGACTGAAAACCTTGAAGCCTACTTACTTGAAAAAGTAGAGGGGGGAGTCGAGGACTTCTTTAAGACCGATGGGGATGCTCACCTCACCGTGCGAGTTGAGAGTGATCGAAGAAGATCACAGTCTCGCAAGCCGAGTTACATTTGTGAGGTGATCTTGAAACCTTCTCATCAGCGCACTGTTATTAAAGTTCGCAAAACAGATGAGAATTTCAAAAGGTGTGTCGCTAGAACAGTGGCCGCTTTGAAAGTGATCCTTGCTAAGAAGTCAGGATTAAAGTCTCAGCATGGACGGCATGATCGGGCTTTGGCTTATCTGCCACCGACTGAGGATTGGAGTGCTGCTTAGCACTTCGCTTGGGTTTTATGAAGAAATCCAAGTAAGCGAAAGGAGTCGCCTATGAAAACTCTTGAACACACGAGATCCGAAGATCGAGACCTTGTGTCAAGAATCTGCGAGAGGATCAAGTGGGACAAACGTATAAGCCCTGCTGATTTCAAGGTTATTGCAGAAGGCGGCTCCGTCGTAGTCAGTGGTAACGTCGACACTTCTTGTAAAAAGCAAGCGGCGTTGGAAGTTATCACTTCGACTGAAGGAGTGTGGGATGTAGAAGATAAGATTGTTGTTCTTGCGGATTTTTACCGCTCAGATGAAGAGATCCTGCAGATACTTGATGAAGAGCTTTTAGAGTTGGTGAAAATATGTGGAGAACACATTGAAATCACAGTTCAGGATGGTGTGGTGAAGCTAGAGGGTGAAGTCTTTCGACCGAGGTTGAAGGCAATGGCAGTCATAAATGCCTGGGAGCTTTCTGGTGTTCGCGATGTTATCAATTTGATTGAAATAAAAGATCCCCCTCGTCGAGTTCCATTGGTTTCGGAGATGAGTGTGATTGCACACGCTTCGATCTGTCTGGACGACATGATTATTGGGGAAGATATCAAGGAGGTGTCTTGATGATAGGAAATTCATGCTAGGGAACACAAAGTGCCATCCCTCCTAAAAGAGCATCCGACTGGATGCTCTTTTTTTTTTCACCTCTTGCCTTTTTGTTGTTAATATTTTTGAGCGAGTTCAGGGCTTGAATTTTTAATACCTTCAAAGTGAGTAAACGGCGTGGAAAAGATTGTGATATTTAATGGCAGTCCTGCGGGTGACAAAGGCAATTGTGGACATTGGGTAAAATCACTTAAGCAGATTCTGGGCAAAAGAGTAAAAGTCGATGTGGTCACGTTATCGAACACTCCTTACGACAACAAAATTAAAAAAAAATTGAATGAAGCTTCTGGGGTGATTTTCGTGACGGGAACTTATTGGGACTCGTGGGGCAGTCCTTTGCAAAAGCTGTTAGAGGAAATGACAGAGCTTGAGGCTTCACCGACATTGATGGGAAAGCCTGCCGCGGTCTTTGTCTTGATGCACTCCGTGGGCGGTAAATCTGTGTTGTCACGCCTTCAAGGTGTGCTTTCAACTATGGGATTCTTGATTCCACCGATGAGTGGAATGGTTTATTCATTAGTTTCTGATATTGCCCTTAAGGGAAAGTCCTCGCATGCGAAAGACTTTTGGCATTTAGAAGATGCGGAACTGATCATGGATAACTTCTTAAAAGCCTGCCAGTTGAAGGTGCCATGGACAACCTGGCCTGTAGACAAACAAAATCCGAAGAGAAAATGGTTGCAGGTTTAGAATAAAAAAGGGACTGAATCATTTTCAGTCCCTTTTTTGAGATCATTTTAAAACCAGAATTATGTCATTGATTTTGTAAGATCACGAACTTTTTTGCTCGCAAAGTTTTCAGAAACGAAATTCCAGTTGATGTGATTCCAGAATGTTTCAAGGTATTTTGCACGAAGATTTCTGTAATCTACGTAGTAAGCATGCTCCCAAACGTCAGCAACAAGAATTGGAGTAGGTCCATTGTTTGTGAATGGAACTGCTGCGTTTGAAGTAGATACAAGGCTCAATTTGCCAGTAGCATCCGTGCACAACCAGATCCAGCCAGAGCCGAAAGTTTTTACGCCTCCGTCTACGAACTTTGCTTTCAACTCGTCCATAGAACCGAAATCACGTTTGATCGCAGTTTCAAGATCTGCAGAAGGTTGGCCACCTTGACCTGCTGGCGCCATACCGAACCAGAAAAATGTATGATTCCAAGACTGAGCAGCGTTGTTGAAAATGCCACCAGTTGAAGTCAAAGTGATTTCTTCAAGAGATTTGCCTTTAAGAGACTCATCTGTTTCAGCAAATTTGTTTAAATTGTCGATGTATGCTTTGTGATGTTTGTCGTAGTGATAAGTCATTTGCTCTTCATTAAATAAAGGAGCAAGACCTGTTTTAGCATAGGGAAGATTTGGAAGTTTGAACATTGACGCCTCCTAGTTTTGAACCCTTGCGGGTCTCATTATTAAGTTCTTGATGAAAATATAATGAAAACAGGAGGCGGTCTATGAATTACATGTTTTCGCCTAGCATCGTCTTGACGAAGGTAGGCAGAGCAAATGCGGCAGAGTGTAGGTCTGCATTGTAGTATTTAAGCCCTTTGTCCGTAGCAAATTTTTGAGCTTTTTCTTTATTGAAGTCTTTAGCAGGATGGAATGGTCCTTTAACTCCAACTTGCAAGCTCCACATCCCTGATGGGTAAGTTGTGGCATGGAAAAGCATTGTGTGGACGCTATTTTTGCCAAAGATGCCTTTTAAGCACTGGTTCAACTCAACAAATGTGCCCTCATGGAACATAGGTGATTCACCTTGAGTGATGATCAAGCCACCGTCTTTAAGCGCGTTTTTGCAGTTATTGTAGAACTCTGCCGTGAAAAGCCCTTGAGCTGGGCCCACTGGATCAGAACCATCAACGATAATAATATCGTAACTATTTGCGGCGGCCTCTTTTACGAATTGGATGCCATCGCCAATAACTAGATTTAATTTCGGATTTTCGAATTCACAGGCAATTTTAGGTAAGTGTTGTTTTGAAGCTCGTACAACCGCTTCATCAATTTCAACCATCGTTACTTTTTCAACGTTATCGTACTTGAAAAGTTCACGGATAGTGCCGCCATCGCCACCACCAATGACGAGAATATTTTTGGCGTTGCCATGAGTTTGCATGATTGGGTGCGTGATCATTTCATGGTAATGGAATTCGTCACGCTCTGTGCACATGACCATATTGTTAATGGCTAAGAATTTTCCATGAGAGTAAGAGTCCAAGACACGCACTCGTTGGAATGGATTCGTTTCGTCAAAAAGAACATCGCCAGTGTAACGAAGCGCCAAGGCTTGGTTTTCGTCTTTATCCGTAAACCAAACATTTCTTTCCATTTGAAAGCCTTTTTTCAAATCGAAAGAAGGCTCCGTGCGGATGTGTTTTGGTTGAAAGTCTGATTTTTGGATGACGTGTAAAGAGCCACGGTTCATTTCCAAAGCTGAATAGTTCGCCTCAAACGCTTTTTTTAGATGCTCAAAAGAAACCCAAGGGTCGACGGAGTCGCCGCAGGTAAAAAGATCGACAGCGGCATAACGATATTCCGGCCAAGTATGAATTGCGAGGTGACTTTCTTGGATAACGACGACGCCACTGACTCCCCATGGAGAGAAATGATGGAAGGTCGAGTTGATTACGGTTGCACCAGCGATCTGCGCAGCTTCGATCATACTTCTTTCAATGATCGTTACGTCGTTTAAAACCTCAGCATTACAGCCACTGAACTCAACTAAAATATGTCGACCTAAAGCGTTCAAATCTGCCCCTCCAGAAAAAGATTTAATTTAAAAAGCGGTTCTAGGGCCTTTTAGCCCCCCTGACAAGGTCTTTTTGGCTTCGTCAGGAGGTCTTTGAAAAAAATCTTTTTCCTCGAGTCATATAGGGAAATAACTCTAGATTTTACTTAGCGGAAATTTGATAGCAATTGTGGATTTTTTTGTCGTGGAAATCCTGAGGAATGCTTTCCTCTGTGAGGTCTTTCACTGCGTATTTTGCCAAAATAGCCTCTGAAAGTTTAAATCTTCTTTTATTATTGGAAAAATAAAGAACGCCGCCAGGGTTGAGCATGCTCATGCAATTGTCGACCAACATGTCCTGATCTCGTTCCACTTCGAAAGTATCCTCCATTTTTTTGGAATTCGAAAAAGTGGGAGGATCCAGGAAGATGATGTCGTAGGACGGGTGGTTTTTTTGCAGATGAAGCCATTCAAGCACATTGGCGTTGACGAAATAGTGCTGATTTATAGCAATATTGTTCAGCTCGAAGTTGTCTTGAGCCCATTTAAGATAGGTTTGCGACATATCAACACTTGTTGTCGTCGCCCCGGCCAGAGCCGCAAAAACACTCACCGAGCCGGTGTAGCAAAATAGATTTAAAAACTTTTTGCCAGAAGCCGTTTTGTAGATTTTTTGGCGCATGGGTCGATGATCAAGAAAAAGACCGGTATCGAGATAGTCATACAAATTGATCTTCAGAAGGGCTTGAGACTCTCTGATGACGAAAGTTTCATTTTTGGCTCCCAATTTTTCGTACTGCTTCAGCCCCTCTTGCCGTTCGCGTTTTTTCACGACGATGTGCTGCTCATCACATTTGAATAAAACCTTCAAAGCTTCGATAACATGAGGAAGATGCGGCTTGTCTTTATCTTTGATGGGGTCGCTTTTGTCGTGCACCACATAGAAGTCTTTATAGACATCGACAATAAACGGGTACTCGGGGATGTCTCGATCATAAAGTCGAAAAGCCTCAATTTTTTGCCGGTCTGCCCAGCTTTTCAATTTTTTGAGGTTTTTTTCTAGTCGGTTTTTAATCATATCCATCGTGTGGACCCCTCATCGTACTTTGGCAAATTTTCTGTTTTCGGCCTGGTTTTAGACAAAATTTTCTAATTATGGTACCAATTCCTAGATGTTAAATGAAAAAAGAGCCCGTCATATAGCCTTTTTACTCTATCGGCCTGGTTTTGATTCAGCTTTTGTTGAATATAATGGTGTGGTCTATCATTCCTATTACAGTCCATCCCAAGAAGCTCCTTCATCGGCTGTTGTGAAGTTGTTGCAAGGGGTTTTTGATCAATTCATAGACCATAGCTTTTTTATTTTACGCCAGCGTATTTACACGACAGCCCCCCTGACAGAGATGTGTCGAGGCATGATCAAAGTCGTCGCTAAAAGAGCCTCAGAATTGATTCTGCCTGAGCCCGGAGATATTCAGGAGCAGTTAGAGTTTAAGGAGTTGGGCACTTTAAATGAGCCCCTGGTAAAGATCCAGCACCTCAGTGAAGAGAACAAGCTGTCAGTATTGGAAGTGCAAAAGCGTATAGATGTGTTGCAGCCACGGCAGACACAAGACTTTTTAAGGGCAGCCAGAGATTTGGCAGCGAATGTCCCGCGTGGTGATATTTTACATGATCATGACAGGGATATTGCGGCCCTCTTGATTTCCTCTGAAGGAAAAGTTTTAAGTTATGGAGTGAATTCAAATTCCAAAAATAAAACTCTGCATGCTGAAGTGAACTTACTTCAGCGACTTTATTCTGAATTTCAAATAAAAATCCCTGTGGGAGCTACCTTCTATTCGACTCATAAGCCTTGTAAGATGTGCGCTGGAATGATCTATCAATGGAGCGAGAAGGCCGAGGCGGTGAAAGTATTTTACAGTGTTGAAGAAAAAGGAACTCTTTCTTGCAACACTGTTTTAGATCGCCTTCATCTTAATAAGCATTTTCCTTGTAGGGCTGAGACTGATTTGAATTGATGGCTTTAAGAAGCACGTCTTTCCGTATTGGTTTGGAAAGATGTAAATCACAGCCGGCACTAAGGCTTTTTGCGACATCTTCAGAGAAAGCATTGGCGGTACAAGCAAATATGCGAGAAGCTGTCCGCCCCTCTTGTTGCTCTAATTTCCTAATATTCTTAGTCGTTTCGTAGCCATCCATACCCGGCATTTGAACGTCCATAAAAATTATATCGAATTGATCTTTCTCGACTAGGTTCAAAGCTTCGATACCACTGGCAGCGTAAGTGATTTTGTGAATCGTGTTTTGTAGAAAAATACCAAGTAGATTGCGATTGTCTTCAACGTCATCGACGACAAGAATTTTTAGCTGTGCTTGCTGTAAGTTCTGAGGAAATGCTGGGGTGTCGTTTTCTTCAGAAGTTGAATTAATCGCATCGACATCAGCAATTGGCAAGCTGAGGGTAAAGTGAAATGTGCTGCCCTCTTTAGGTTTGCTTTCGACCCAGATTTTTCCGCGCATCAATTCTACGATTTTTTTTGAAATCGATAGGCCCAGGCCAGACCCTCCATGTCTTCGTGTGGCTGTTGAGTCGGCTTGGGTAAAGGGTTGAAAGATCAAATTCAGCTTCTCTTTCGAAATTCCAATTCCAGTGTCTTTGATAGAAAAATGGAGATTTCCAGGAACGTCTGTTTTGTTCATTGATAGTTTCAAGGTGATTCCCCCTTTATCAGTGAATTTGATTGCGTTATTGAGCAGGTTCCAAAGAATTTGTCTGATCCTGCTAGGATCTCCAATAAAATTGGGATTGATGAGAGGTTGGATCTCCGTAGATAATTGGAGTCCTTTTTCTTCAGCTTTAAAATTTAAGACAGCAATAAGATCGTCTAACAAAGTCTGAAGATTGAAAGGTTCATTTCTTAGCTCGACTTCACCCGCCTCTACACGGGATAGATCCAATATGTCATTCACTAACATCATCAACTGTTTGTTAGCTTTCTTAAGAATTTCTACAAAAGAGGCTTGCTTTTCATCGAGTGGAGTTTCGGCGAGGGTGTCTGTGATTCCAATGATTGAATTGAGAGGAGTGCGTATTTCGTGACTCATATTTGCAAGAAACAAAGTTTTAGCATGAGTTGCTGACTTGGCCTTGGCTGCAGTGAACGCAAGTTCGCGATTTTTTAAGGCAAGATCTTCCGCTAAACTTTTCTTTTCAGTTATATCGAAAGCCATTTTTAAAATTTTTGTAATTCGCTTGTGCTCATCTCTGACAGCTGTGTAGGAACCTTGAAGCCAAACAATTTTATTTTGTTTGGTGATTCTTTTAAACTCTCCATTGATCGTGTTTCCGGAAATGATTTGCTGCCATAGGTGAGAATACTCTTCAGAGTATTGAGATAAGTCTGGAAGAAAGATGCTGTGATGCTTTCCCTGCAGTTCGTGAAGTCCGTATCCCATCAGTTGCAAAAACTTTTGATTGGCCCAAAGAATTTGACCATCAACATTGAATTCGATCATTGCATTCGTGTTTAACAGAGTTTCATAAACATCTTGTGTCATGAATCAAGTCTTTCAGATTGTTTAAATTTAATAAAATTAAAAAAATCCATTTGGCATTAAAAGGCAGTAATCTATTTAATATTTATGAAATCTTGCGCCTCCTTGAATTGGATTTGTATCCTTGTGTAAATCTGTCACCATTGAGACTGAGTTGGTTCGTAAAAGGAGAAAAAAATGTTGCAATACCCCATGAAATTTAATGTTCAGGCTACATCAAAGCCTGGAATCAATGTGAATTGGCAAACTTCAGCATCTGCGAATGATCAGATTTTGTCAGGTGCCATTCCTCCAGAGTTTGGCGGCCCAGGAACGGGTCTTTCGCCTGAAGATTTCTATGCGTTGGCGATAGTGAATTGCTTTATGGCGACCTTCAAAGTCTACGCAGAAAAATCAGAACTTCTTTTTGAAGAGATAAAGGCAGAGGTTACTTTAGAAGTAGATCGAGATGAAAAAGGTTTTCCGTGGATGGCTCGTGCACATTTGAATGCAAAATTAATTCGGCCAAACTCTCCAGAAAAGGGAGAGCTATTATTGAATAAATCAGTGAAGGGCTGTCTTGTGATGAATTCGATTAAGACAGAGAAAACAATTCAGTTTGAAATCATTACGTAGATGTCATCTTACAGAGCTTGTATCTGTATTTCAGCAAAGTTCACCTTAAATTATATTTTTGTCATACAGTTGGAGGTGTAACAAAGACAAAGGGGGATTTTATGCCAAGACATCAGATGCAAGACAGTGACATTACGTTTGCAGTAAATAATTGTTTGAAAGCGGCTCGCAGTTGCCTTGAGGCTTTTCATTATTGTTTAGATGAAAAAGGAACAGCTTTTTCCGGAAAGCATTTGTCTTTGCTGCAGGTCTGTGTGGAAACCTGTCAGTTGACAGCAAGACTTTTAGTTTCGGAATTGTCGTATTATCACCAAGCAAGTGAACTGTGTTTTGAGGTGTGCCTTGCTTGCGCTATTGAGTGCGAAAGATATGAATACGATGATGTTTTCAAACAAGCAGCGATGGATTGTCGCCGATGTGCTGAATCTTGTCGTTTGATGACTGGAGCTTCGACTCATCTTGCAGTGGCAGGGACAAAGAGTACAACGCTTTCGAACCAACAGTAGTGAAAATGAAAAAGGCCGGATTTCAACCGGCCTTTTTTGTGCAACAGTCCTATCTAATTTATCGAAAAGACTTTAGAACTATTTTACTGCAGAAGTTTCAAACATTGACGTTGCGAAGAATCCTTTTTTGAAAGTATCCCAGTTGTTGGCTTTAACAGCTGCCACACGCCAGAAGTATTGTTTGCCTGCTTCTAAACCAGTTGCTTCGAATGAAGTATTTTTGTGGTGATATTCATTTGCAACCAACCATTTGAAGTTAGGGTCTTTTGCAACTTGCACGTGATATTCATCTGCGCCAGTCACTGCTTTCCACTGAAGAGTCGCTTTATCGCCCTTCACTTGAGAAAAGTAAGCAGGAGCTGACAATTCTGGTTTAGCAGGGACATTGCGCTTTTCAGGCTGAGCCTGTTTCGGTGGAAAAAGTGCATTCATTTTTTCAGTTAAATCACCATGGCCTCCTGATGCTAAAGAAGGGGCTGTGAATGCTAAAGTTGCCGCAAATGCGAGTAGCGATACCAAGATCTTCATGTTTTAATCCTTTTGTAAACGTATGTAGAAAGTAAAATAAAAATGGATTTTAGAAAACCCTCTTGCGCTATTTGATGGGGGGTGTTACAGATTCATTTCGGTTTTGCGGATGATTGCTCTAATAATGCTCTAAATATTTGATATTAGAGAGGAAAGTCCGGACTCCATATGGCAGCGCAAGGGGTAACGCCCCTCGACAGTAATGTTAGGAACAGTGGAACAGAGAGAATGTCCAGGGCTATGAGCCAGATACCGGGAACGGGAGGGTCTGGGGAGCCGCTGGAGTGAAAACAGCCAAACTCTGCGCGGAGCAAGATCAAATAGGAAGACATTAGTAGGACGGCCAGTCCGTAGTCTTCGGGTAAGATCGCTTGAGGGTGTCAGTAATGCCACTCCCAGAGGAATGATCATCCACGATTATCGGGACAAATTATGGGACCTGGTGGTTTGGACAGAATCCGGCTTATAGCAAAACCGAAATCCCGCCTTCTTTGTAAAACCTGCGTACCTTTCACTAAGGAGCAGGTTCAGGTTTTACCTGTTTTTATCTAACTGCTTCTATTCAGAAATTCGTCGTTTTAGGAACTAGCACTGGAATAAAACTTCAGCGCGAACTTCCAAAATCTATTCGATAGGTAAATCAACAATACTGCTAAGATGATGACCCATAAGAAAAGCCCCCACTGTGGTGGCTCGAGAATGGCACGAGCGGGAACGCTGGCCACAACTCCGACTGGGAGCGCGGTTAGCAGCAACCACTTTAGCCAGGGAACATAGATGGAGTCAGGACGCATTCCTAAGCGATAGATTTGATACCAAATAAACTGCAAATTTTCAGATCTGGCAAAAATGACTGCCGAAGAGGCGATAGTAAAGCGTACTGAGTACAAGGCTATCAACCCGCACGGAATAAGTACTATCAACCATAATAGCCGCAACCATTCAAAATTTGGCAGTTGAAGAAGTGAATAGACAAACCAAGAAATACCGATAGCTAGATTTCCCACAGCTGCTGTGGAGGCTTTTTGTAGACTGAGCATGAATTGAGAGTTTACGGGTTTTGCAAGAAGAAGATCTAAATCACCCTTGCGAACCTTGTCTGAAAACTGATCTAGATTTTCAGAGAAAATAATCATGTAAAGACCATCAGCAATAAAGACTAGCCCCAGAAAAACCCGCATCTGTTCAAGATTCCAGTCACCGATCTTTGGAGTGTGACGGAACAAGACTTCGAAGGTTAAGATCTGAGCGATATACCAAAAAATATCTGTCATGATACGAGTCAGGAAGTTCACGCGATATTCAAGGTCTGCGATGATAGAGGCGCGGAAGAGGGCAGCATATAACGAAAGATATCTTTTTATAATCTTCATGTTACGCCCCAGTCCCCGCATAAACCTTGAGTCCCTTTTTCCAGAGAATGGCTCCGATAGTATTTACTAAAACAATTCCAATAGTGACCGAAAAAAATGAATTCCAGACAGCTCCTATTTCAAGTCGTCCTGTTAGATAGCCCACAGGTACATAGACTCCTGCACTGAAAGGCATGGCAATAATTGTTGAGCGGAAAGGTTCTGGCATTAAATCCAAAGGAAAGAGTTCCCCCGTGAAAAACCACAGGGCGAGATTTTTTGCGCCGGTTAGAGCGTGAGATTTATTGAGATAGAAAGCGGAGGCGGCGACCACAAAGCTGATAGAGTGAACAAGAATAAGGTAATAGAACTCTAACGCAAAAGCCAGCGGCAAGCGTGAAAATTGTGTAGGTAAATCGAAAAGAGCAATGACTAATACTGGGACTGTCATAGAGACTAATGTTGTTATGAACTTATAACCCATCAATTGCGAGAAATAGTATTCATAAAAACTCATGGGCCGAGTGAGCAAGTTATTGACGCTTCCACTGTCAATTTCTTGAATCATACGCGATTCATACATCCAGCTTGTGCAAATACGAGCGAAGAAAGCTCCCCATAGAGCATACGATAAATAGTAGTCTTGAGAAAAACCTGCAATGCTAGAGGTTGCGGCACCAGTAAAGACAGCAAACCATAAAAGCATTTCAATGCCCGTAGTGAGGGTTGGCTGTAAAACGGCATCAACAAAATAATTGAGGCGGTATTCTAAATTGGAAACAATCGCTAACTTAGCGAACGCTAGATTCCGTTTCCAAAAAACGGCGAATGACGTCTTCAAAATCAACCTCTTCATTTGCAAGCAGTTCAGTATTCGATTTAGCAACAAAATCGGGAACAGTCCCTTGGTAAACGATATGCCCTTTGCTGATCAGCAGTAATTTATTGGCCAGTTTAGCGATGTCGTCCATATAGTGACTGGTCAGAATCACTGTAGGGCCTTTGTCTTTCACATATTGATGTAAGAATTCACGAATCGTCTCTTGAGCAACTATATCTAAGCCAATAGTGGGCTCATCTAGAAAGAGAACCTTGGGTTCGTGCAAGAGAGCACCGATGATTTCCATCTTCATTCTCTCGCCAAGACTGAGGCGTCGCAATTGTGTGTGTAAAACGTGTGAGCATTGTAAAAGCTCAGTCAGGTCAGCGACACGTTTTCGCGCATGATTGGGTTCGATATCATAGATACGCGCAAGCAGTGCGAAAGAGTCAGCAGGGGAAATGTCCCACCACAGCTGGTTTTTTTGTCCCAGCAAAATGCTGATTTGTCGTAAAAAATCATTGTTACGTTCCCAAGGGCGATACCCCAGAACTTTGGCGTCCCCACCAGTCGGAGTAACAAGACCTGAGAGCATCTTAAGAAGAGTTGTTTTTCCGGCGCCGTTGGCACCGACGAGGCCGACAATTTGGCCAGACTCAATTTCCAAAGTGGTTTTATCAAGCGCCACTTTGGAAACATATTTTCGGTTGAAAAAGCCTTTAACGGAATTAACGAATCCTTCGGGCTTTTGATAGGTTTGATAGACTCGTGTCAGATCTTTGGTTTCAATGATTATCGCCATGTTGCGGGCGATAATAGACTAGTTTTGATCAAAAGCAAAGTCTGCAGAGCGATCGTAGTCAGTACCATAATACTCTAAATCTGCAGAAACATAGCTTCGTTCAGAAATTCGACCTGGAGTGCAGTTTAAGAGATCTTCTTTGCGCCCTGTGTATTCACAGTTTCCAGTGTACCAAGCTTTCTCAGAGTATTCGATGTGATATCCAATCAAGCGTTCACCGCTAAAGATTGCTAAAACTTTATCCAGGCGAGTTTCGCCATCAGCGGCGTAATCACCTTCAAGGATAGTGTCTCCCCAGATTTGAGCTTGGATAAAGGCAATTTTCTTTAGTGCTTCAACTGTATTTTTGCTTAGTTGGCTGAATTCCGTAGAGTAGCTGTAGACCAGTTCATTGCGGAAAGGAGCTTGGCAAGTTGTGTCTGTTTTGCAGGCTTCTGCATAGGCTGCCGTTTCATTAAAAAACTTATCTTCCGAGTATGAATCGTAAGCACTGGCTTGTGTCGTTGTGGCAAAGACGATTGAAGCGAAAAGGACCAACTTAGTTAACATTGAAACCTCCAATGCCTGAACTATGCTACATTTTGCTGGGAAATGTTAATAAATAGGCGATAATTTACTATTTAAAAAAAGCATAATAAAATGGATTATTATGCTTTTGAATTGGAGATATTTAGACTTTTTTCTCTAGAACGACGAATTCCAGATCTTGGACTTTTGGTATGCCAAAGCGTTCATCCCCATAGGGGAATGGTTTGGTTTCGCCGGTATTTCTGAAGCCATGTTTTTGGTACCAGGCAATAAGTTCTTTTCTTTTAGAAATAACGGTCATTACAATTTTCGTGCAATCCCAGAACTGAGCCAGGGCCTCTGCCTCGATCAGCATCATTTTGCCGATGCCCTTGCTTTGCAGAATCGGGGAGACCGTGAGCATTCCCAAATAGCACTGATCATTTTGTTTTTCCAAGTGCACGCAACCAAGAAGCTGCCCATTGTCATCATCTTCTGCAACTAGAATCACAGAATCTTCTTTGTTGATCAGGGCACGGATGCCCTCCTCATCAATGCGCTGACCGTCTAAGATGTCGGCTTCCGTCGTCCAACCTTTTTTGGAGCTTTCTCCGCGATAGGCAGAATTGACAAGTTTTACTAGGTTTTCAGTATGGCTTTCATCAGCTTGAGTGAATTCAATGTGCATAGTCCCCTCGGTTAGGTTTTCTTGCAGTAAACGAAAAGTTCTTTTCCTTGGCGATTTGGAACGGATTTCTGCCATCTTCCCCAGAAGATAGGGTGATAGGAGGACTTCAATCGTTGGCGAAGCTCCCACTCGGTGCCACCATAAGGAGGCCCCTGACGTTTTTCAAAGGTAAAGAAAACACCCATAAGGTGTCCTCCTGGTGCAAGCACTCTGTTCCATACTTTTACAAGATCAGAACGTTTTTCTGGGTTGATCGCGCAAAAACAAGTGTGCTCAAAAACGATATCAAACGACTGATCGAATTCGCGTGGAAGTTTAAAGATATCCGCTTGAACAAAATGCAGATCTGGTAAGTTTCCGTACAAATTTCTGGCTCTTTCGAGTGCTGCCGGAGAAATGTCCACTGCTGTTACAACGTGACCTGCGCGTGCGAAAAAAGCCGCATCATGACCTTCGCCACAACCTAAAACAAGAACTCGTGAACGAGAAATCTTCAATCGTGGCATCATGTCTTTAAGAGCCTCGGCAGGCTCGCCGAGATTCCAACCAGGGTTTTCAGTTGTCTTGTAGATTTGACTCCAAAACTGCTCTTTTTCTATGTCCTGATGTGGTTGCCAATACAAAGGAATCTGATAGGTCTTATCTTGAAATACAATGAAGTCATCGCCGAACTCTTCAAGTAAATTGAAGAAACTAGCTTGGGCTTTTCGTGACATCACAAAAGGAATTTTATTCGCTGTCGTGTAGCCGTGAAAGCGATCCCACTCATCAAGTGACAGTGACTCAAGCGAAAATTCGAAATGGACATTATAAGGGAGAGAAATTTCCCAGTGTCCCTCTTCTTTCCACTCGACTTGAGTGGCGACGTAGGGCTCATCAAAAGCTTCGACGATTACGGGAGTTTCCCCGATCGTCGATAAAAGTGTACCACCCTGATGTAGTTTCAGATTTTGTAGCAGTTCCTGCCCCACCAAAGGGTCTTGGATGCGAACCTCGCGGCTTAATCCGTAACCCTCTTCATCGATCTGAATAAACTGAGTGGGTATGGCCATTATTGCTGTGGATTCTCTGTTGTAGGAGCTGGTGTCGTAGTGCCTTCAAGCGCAGGTGTTGCTGAAGCATCAGGCGCTTCGCCTGCTGGCGTTGTCTCAAGGCCCGGAGTGATAGTTGATCCTTCCGTAAAAACTACAAGGTCATTGGTTGTCTTCACAGATTGCAAAGTCCAATTGTCGACGTTTGGGTTTTCTGAAGGTTCACGGTGAAGGACGGCCTCACCTTCGATGATTTGTTCAAGGGCTTCGCCATCTTCAGTGACTTCAATAAATTTATACGCAAAAACTGCACGAACTTTATTATCATTCAAAGTCTCTGTCCAAAGGCGTGTGATCGCTAAATCTTTTGCTGTTGGTTTTTTGGCTGTAAGCGTGTTTTGAATCAGCTCAGCTAATTTCATTTGGATGCCGGAGTGCGTCTCAAAACCAACAGCTTGAGAAGTGTGGATTGCATTCCAAGTCCAAACCAAAGCAGCGATAAAAACAACGAGGCTGATAATTTTCTTCATTTCTAGAGTCCTCTCTCTATTTACTCAGTGTGATAAAACTGACATCCTTATCCGACCATGATATTCCGTTTTTTTCAATAAACGTGCAGAGAGGATATCTCATGAACCAACAATGGCTGACAATCTTAATGTCAAAAGGGATTGAGCTCGAACAAAGCCTGCGTCAGCAGTTTCAGACGGCAAAAGATGGCTTGAAAACTCAGCTAGAAGAAAGAGGAATTCGATTAAGTCCCGCAGATCTGGCAGCTCTCTTGGAAGAGGTCTCTCCGAAAGCCTCTCATGCTGCCTTGAGTTATGCATTGGATATGGTTCGTCCTTTCTCTGCAGGCATGGGGTTAAGAATTTCTCGTCTTTCTGACACCCAAGTTGAAATGATTATTCCTGCACGGACAAGAAATCTGAACGATTTACATCAAATTCATGAGGGTGCAATGACGACAGCAAGCATCGAAGCAGCGAAGTTGCTGTGGATGCGGCATGCCCCTATGGGAACGTTCGAAGTGATCGTGACTCGTATGAATATTGAGTTTTTTAAGACTGAACAAAATGAATGCCGTGTACGGATGGAGTTGTCCGAGCTGACGCGAGAAACAGTACTAGCGGAAATTCGCGAACACCGCGAGTCGACAGCCTCTGCAGAGTTGAAGATTTTCGACGAACATGAACAGTCTGTAGCAGATATTCATTTGCAACTTCAATTTAAACATATTCCTGCCATTACATAGAGAAGAGTTAAAGGTATTTATGGAAATTCTTGAGAGTCATTTAGAAGTTACATCGGCTGATTTTAAAGCCAACAGAGATGCCATGCTAGCCATTGTGGGTGAGTGGCGTGAGCGAGTGAATTTAGTTAAGTTGGGGGGCGGTGAAGACGCAACCAAAAAACATAAAGCTCGTGGTAAGATGACGGCGCGAGAGCGAATTGAAGCTCTTGTTGATGGAGGTACAGCTTTTCTAGAGTTCTCGACACTGGCAGCGTGGGATATGTATGAAGGACAGGCGCCGGGTGCGGGGATTATCACTGGTATCGGTGTTGTGAATGGCACAGAGTGTGTCGTCGTTGCCAATGATGCGACTGTAAAAGGGGGAACTTATTTCCCTATGACAGTGAAAAAGCATCTGCGTGCGCAAGAAATTGCTTTCGAAAATGGATTGCCATGTATTTATCTTGTCGACTCGGGCGGAGCTTTTTTGCCTATGCAGGCCGATGTGTTCCCAGATCGCGATCATTTCGGAAGAATTTTTTATAACCAAGCTCGTATGTCGGCCGCCAATATTCCACAGATCGCTGTGGTCATGGGTTCTTGCACCGCAGGGGGTGCTTATGTTCCTGCGATGAGTGATGAAACTGTTATCGTCAAAGAAAATGGAACGATTTTCTTGGGTGGACCTCCATTGGTTAGAGCCGCAACAGGTGAAGTGGTTGATGCTCAAGAACTGGGTGGAGCACAAGTTCATTGTGAAAACAGCGGTGTGACGGATCACTTTGCTGAAGACGATCAGCATGCGATTGAAATCACTCGCTCTATCGTTGCGCATTTGAATCACAAGCGTGCGGTTGAACTAAAGTTGATTCCAGTTGAAGAACCTCTTTATGATGCGAAAGAATTGTACGGTGTCATCCCTCGCGATAGTCGTGTGCCGTTTGATGTGCGCGAAGTGATTGCGCGCATTGTGGATGGTTCTCGTTTGCATGAGTTCAAGCCATTATATGGAAAAACTCTTGTGACGGGCTTTGCTCATATTTGGGGTATACCTGTTGGAATCATTGCCAATAATGGTGTGCTATTCAGTGAGAGCGCCCAAAAGGCAGCTCACTTTATCGAGCTGTGTGAACAGCGTGAGATCCCATTGGTCTTTTTACAAAATATCACCGGCTTTATGGTGGGTAAAAAATACGAGAATGAAGGGATCGCAAAACACGGAGCGAAGATGGTGATGGCCGTTTCTAATGCTCACGTTCCTAAGTTCACAGTTGTCATCGGTGGTTCTTACGGTGCTGGTAACTACGGGATGTGTGGTCGCGCTTATCAACCTCGTCAAATGTGGATGTGGCCAAATGCAAAAATCAGCGTGATGGGTGGTGAACAGGCAGCTAATGTCTTGTTGACCGTGAAGATGGATCAAATGGCAGCGAAGAAAATAGAGATGACTCCAGAAGAGCAAGCGGAATTCAAACGTCCTACTTTAGAAAAGTACGAGAAAGAAAGTTCTGCGTATTTTTCTTCAGCGCGTATTTGGGATGATGGAATCATCGACCCGGCAGACACTCGTCGAGTGTTGGCGTTGGGTATTTCAGCAAGCCTTAACAAGTCTTGGGGTGAAAAATCTCAGGGCGTCTTCAGGATGTAATTATGTCATTCGTCGTTGTCAGTGAATTAAATCAAGTGGCCTATGTGAAGTTACATCGGCCAGATGTGCGAAATGCCTTTAATCCTGTGATGATTGCAGAGATTACTCAGGTCTTTAAAGAACTTGGTAAAAGAACGGACCTTCGGGCCGTGGCTTTGCAGGGTGAAGGAAAAGTGTTTTGTGCCGGTGGAGATTTGAACTGGATGAAAGAGATGGTTCAGTTTTCCTTCGAGCAGAATTTAGAAGACTCAAAGAAACTTTTTGAAATGTTTGAAGCGATTGCGTTTTGTGAGTTGCCCGTCATTGGCTTGGTGCACGGAGCGGCTTTTGGTGGAGCTTTGGGTTTGATTGCTGCTTGTGATGAAGTGATTGCCGAAGAAGGTACACAGTTTTGCTTTAGTGAAGTGAAACTGGGGATTGCGCCGGCGGTAATCAGTGCTTTTGTTCAGCGTAAAGCGGTGGCTGGTAAAGTCCGTCCTTTGATGATGTCAGCTACTGTGTTTAATGCACATACGGCACAGCAAGCAGGCTTGGTGACTGAAGTTGTTCCGGTTGGGGAAGGCCATACGGCTTTGCAAAAAGTTTTACATAACTATTTGCAGTGCGGACCAGAAGCCGTTCGTGAGACAAAAAAATTGTTAAACAAATTAGAAACACTCAACTGGGAAGACCAGAAGAAATTGACGGGGCAAGTGATTGCCGAACGTCGTGCGAGCCCTGAGGGACAAGAAGGGCTTAAGTCATTTTTGGAAAAACGTGAACCTACATGGAGAACTCAATAATGAGTAAATTCTCGCGCATTGCAATTGCTAACCGTGGCGAAGTGGCCGTTCGAATCATTAAAGCCTGTGAAGAGATGGGAATTGAGACGGTCCTTTTGCACTCAGAAGCAGACATCAACACTCGTGCCTACAGAATGGCAACGAAAACAATCTGCATTGGGCCGGCTCCAACAGCCGAAAGTTATTTGAATATTGAAGCGAATATCAATGGTGCTTTAGCTGGTGGCGCTCAGGCGATTCACCCGGGTTTTGGTTTTCTTTCGGAGAATGCCGATTTTGCAGAAGCGGTTGAAAAAGCTGGAATGGTTTTTATCGGCCCTTCAGCAGAGTCGATCCGTTCACTAGGGGATAAAGTTCATTGTAAAGAGTTGGCGAAACAAGCGGGTCTTCCGTTGGTGCCTGGTTACCAAGGTGAAAACCAGGCAGTTTCAAATTTGATTATGGAAGCAGAAAAGATCGGTTATCCAGTCATCGTAAAAGCGGCAGCAGGTGGTGGCGGTCGTGGTATGAAGTTGATTCGCTCTTCACCAGAAGCAGCAGAGTTGATTGAGTCGGCTCAACGTGAAGCTCAGTCTGCTTTTGGTTCTCCTAAAGTGTTTTTAGAAAAATACTTGGACCGAGCAAAACATATCGAATTCCAAATCTTTGGCGACAGTATCGGACAAGTGGTGCACTTTTTTGATCGCGAGTGTTCGGTACAGCGTCGTCATCAAAAGATTATTGAAGAAGCCACATCTCCTTCATTGAATGAAGATTTGCGCCGCCGCATGGGTGAGGCTGCTTGCGCAATTGCCACGGCAGGAAAATATAAAGGTGCTGGAACTGTTGAGTTTCTTTTGCAGGATGGAGAGTTCTATCTATTGGAAGTGAACACTCGTCTACAAGTAGAACATCCTGTCACTGAAGAAGTTTTGGGTATCGATCTTGTGAAGATGCAGATTCTGACAGCACAAGGGGAGTACTTGCATCATCCCAAACAAGTGCGCGCACCACGTGGTCACTCTATAGAATGTCGTATTTACGCCGAGAACCCCTACCTAGGAGGCGTGCCTTCGACTGGGATGTTGGGACATGTAGAGTGGCCAGAAGGGCCTGGACGTCGTTATGAATATGGTTTTGATTCGGGAGACACGATCACTCCGTTTTATGATCCTATGATTGCCAAAGTGATTGTTTGGGATGAGACACGTTCACGCGCGATTCAAAAAATGATTCGAGTCTTGAAAGATTCGGTGGTCTTTGGCGTTCACACGAATATTCCTTATTTGATTGAAATTCTCAGCCACAAAGAGTTTGTGAAGGGAACGATGACGACTCGATTCATTGAGACCTATTTTAGTGAGTCTTTGAAGCAGCCGCAGTTGACGGATTTAGAGAAGCAAGTTGCAGATGCGGCGTTGTTGCAATTGCGTGGTGGTCCTGACAAAACATCCAGCGCCAAGACTTCTCCTTGGGCATCTTACTGGAGAGGTATCTAATGGAAATTAAAGTTCGCATCGACGGTGTCGATCATAAAGCTCAAGCTCAGTTGATTAAAGGAACTCTGTGGGTTCATTACAATGGGCGAACGTTCACTGTTGATTCAAGCTCCGGGCAGAGATCTCGCAAAAAAGCAGGGGCGGGTGGATCCTCTGATCAGGTGATGTCTCCTATGCCAGGTAAAGTTACGAAGATTTTGGTAAACGTTGGTGATGCTGTGGCTCCGGGACAAGCGGTGTTGGTGATGGAAGCAATGAAAATGGAGTACACTTTGAAAGCCGACATTGCTGGTGAGATAGAGACTGTCAGTTGTGCCGTGGGTGAACAAGTGGTTCTTGGAAAAAGTTTAATTCGAATCAAGCCTGCTGCTAGTAATTAGGATTTATGAAAAAATCAGTTGTTATTGTTGAAATGGGATTAAGAGACGGTCTGCAAAACGAAAAGACCGTTTTGGATGCAACCACTCGTATTGAGTTCGCAAAGCGTTTGATCGATGCCGGTGTTCGACGTCTTGAAGTGGGTTCATTTGTGTCGCCACAATGGGTGCCACAAATGGCAGGAACACCAGAGGTTCTTAATGGAGTACGCAATGCTTTCAAGGGAAGTGCGATTGCGAAAAAATTAGAACTTTCAGTTTTGGTACCGAACGAGCGCGGCATGCAGGATGCCATTCAAAGCGGTGTTAAAGAAGTCGCTATTTTCGCAGCCTGTTCTGATTCTTTTTCCCTGAAAAATATCAACTGTACGATTGCTGAAAGTTTTGAGCGTTTCGAACCAGTGATGGCTTTGGCAAAAAAGCACAAGATCAAAGTTCGAGGATACCTATCGACTTGTTTTGGCTGTCCTTTCGAAGGAAAAGTTTCAGAGGCTAAAGTTGTAAAGCTCGCGCAACAGATGCACAAGCTGGGTGTTTACGAAATCTCTATCGGAGACACCATTGGTGTCGCCAATGTTGGCCAAGTTGAATCTTTGTTTAAAAAATTAAAAAAAGTTGTTCCGGCAAAAAAGCTAGTAGGTCATTTTCACGATACGCGCGGACAAGCTTTGGCCAATATTCTGGCGGCATACAAATTAGGTATTACCACATTTGATACAAGTCTGGGTGGACTTGGGGGATGTCCTTATGCTCCTGGTGCTACCGGTAATGTCGCTACAGAAGATGTCGTTTATATGTTCCATGGAATGGGCGTAAAGACGGGATTAAATAGCGAGAAATTGCAGCTGATCAGCCCGTGGGTTGAGGAGAAGGTGCAGCACCCTCTCCCGTCAAAAGTTGCCAAAGTGGGGCTATTAAAGCCTCTAGGCAAAGTTTCAAAAAAGACTATCTAAAGTGTAAACGAATGCCGTGTTCAGCAAGAGCTTTCTCAGAGATCTTCATAAGATCACGCTGAGCTTGCTCTGATTTATACTGGCTCGCTTGTGGTCCGTGGATGTTCGCTTCTCCGCGGTAAACTTTTGATTTTCCATTCACTACTGAATTGATATCGCCAATGACGAAAAGTCCACCAGGAAGAGTGACTCCGTTCACTGTGCGAGGACCATAAAGCGTGAAAGAAGCTACACGTTGTTTTTGGTCGTTCCAAAAGCTTTGTGTGATAGAAATTTGTGGAAAGTTGTTTTGAATTCCAGAAAGTTCAAGAGCCAAACCTGCAAGTTTAACACCTTGTCCGATCGCACCGTTTTTATCTACAAGAAGATAAAGGTTGCCTCTTCCGCCATTATCAGAAACTTGCATTTGATAAAGAGAACCCGTCACGATCATTGGAAACTTCGCGCCGTTAGGAAGAGTGGTCACTTCTTGAAGATTTACATCCGTGAAGATTTCATAAGTCGCATTAAGAGCGATATTCAAGCGTCCTGTGCTGTCATTGAAGAAAGAGATATTTCCATATTTACCAACTGGGATATCACCTTCGATACTGGCTTCAACATTTTCAGAAAATGTTGTGACGTATTCAAAAGAGATCTGGTTGTTATTCAAACGAATTTTTTCTACTAGGTTTTGCGTTTCTGTTTGCGTCTTGCAACCAGTAAAGCCAGCGGCTAATAGGCAAGTCAGAGCCATCTTCATAGCGGTTTTCTTCATACACACTCCTTGTGTTGGTTTTAGCTTTTTCAATTAAATATGAGAATTGACAGTAAAACGAGGTAAAATCCAAATCGAGGACTTTGGTCGGAGTGGTTGATAGATGAGATGGTCTAGGCAGTTTTGAGAATCGCTCGGAATGGAGAGGGTAGATCCCACCTTTAGTCAATGTGGGATCTCCTAATCTGCACAAAGAGCCGCACCCAACAGGCTGCCAAATTCAGAAAGGTCAGAGGTATTGCCAGTCTGACCAAAAATTAAAATTAAAGTTATTACAAATATTTTTTTCATTTCTTATCCTAAAAATCGCATTTTTTATAAAACACACTTGCATCTGCCGTAAGGAATTCTCCAGCTGATTCTTTAATAACCATGGACACTGTCCAAGTTACAGGTCCCGTCACAATAAACCATTGTAATCCTTCGAGCTCCTTCCAGGTATATATGGTATAGTTGGCATGCTTAAACTGCACAATTTCGGTATTTTTTCGCTCTACCGCTTTCGATAAAGAATCTAATCTTTTTTGAATATCAGTTGGAATCGCCTCATCCAATCTAGCAAATCTTCCGGCGGGCAATGTTTCTGCACAATAACCCTCTTTCACATGTCGGCCCTGGTTTACAATTAGTAGCTCATTTTCGTTCTGTGAAAATACAACATCAGAGTTAAAGCTTTGTTGATAAATTGGAGCTTTGTTCAAGATATCATCCTGTGCATTTTCTTTTTGTGTGTCAGGTAACCCTGACTTATCCGCACAAGCACCTAAAATTAAAAAAATAAGAAGCAGAGACTTAGTTTTCATATTTCACCTTTTTTAGTTAGCAACCAAAGATTCCACACACAACTTTACCAACATCACTTCGCCCGATATCGCTTCTTTTGAAACTATCGACCGGTGTAGTAAGCCAGTCATTTAGTTGTTCTTGAAGCCTTTCTGGAGTGACTTCATGTGCGATTCCATTAACAGCCATTACTGATCCGATTACGGGACCCAGTGGCGATAAGAGTGCTTTTGCTACAAGGGCTTCTAAAGTTTTTCCGTTATCGTCATTAATTGAGGCTGCAGTTTTGGGATCGGCACAGACTTCATCAACCAACCGGTTTAGACGGCTGATGCCAGTCGCTGTAATTTTAAAGCCATCATCATTGAGCATCGCTTTTTTTAGACTCTCTCCGAGATCAGACCAAATTTTACATGAGGTAAATGTTCTGATTTTATCCATGCCATGTGCGCTAATGTACAAATTGACACGAGACTTTCCTTGATATCCACAGGCTTCTGCGTACGGGGTAATCTCCCCATCCTTTAGATCGCAGAGTGCCACTGCTAGAACGGCTCCTGTTTTTTGTAAAATAGCCATATTATCGTCTGCATAGGCGATATGCCCGTAAAAGATCAGTACTGTTAATAGAAATCGCATTATTTTTCTCCCTTAGAAAAGAAGAACTGCGAAAGTCATACCAATACCATCTTAATTGTAGTTGAACTTCGTAATAGAAATGCCTCATAAATTATCGAATTTTGGAATTTATCCAAATTATTGGAAATATTAGCGTTCAAACTTAATTTTAAATCTTGGCCCTCATCTAAATCGGAAAGCGCCGTTCAATGGATGGTGTGATTATGGAATATCAAAGAAGTGAATACTAATATTTTAAATGTAATTAGCAATTTGGAATTTCAATCCGAGCAGGGGTGTAAATCAAAAAATGCAAATACTGAATGACGAAGTCGGTATCAGTAAAGCTGGGTGCACTTCTCATTTTTGAAAAGGTGTCCCCAGCCGCCTACCTTCTAAATCTAAAACTGATACTCAAACCCCGCCAGGGCCGAAAAGCCTTCTGTGTAGAATGAATAAGTCTCTTGATAACGATGATCCAAAATATTATTCAGACGAATATAAGTTGTTAGATCCTTGTCGTACTGAAAGTTGTAGGAAGCGTTCACGACAGCGTATCCAGGCAATGATGTGTACGTGTTATTAGCAACGCGATCCAGTTTTTCGCCAGTGCCCATGACTTCGAGGCTTCCAGAATGGGCTTTCCAAGATTGAAAATATTTGATGCTGCCATTCACAAGCGGGCGGCGGGAAAGCCACATATTTTTATCAAGATCTCGAGGCTCTTGATACCCGTACGTCACTAATACAGAAGAAGAATCAGTTGGTCGCACTGTGTAGACAACTTCCGCACCTGATGTTTCCGATGAATTCACATTGGCATATTTTAAGTTGGGGCCGTTTCCTTGTGTCACAATCAAATTAGAAAAATGGGATTTAAAAAATGTGATTGAAGCATGTTGCTTGTCGCCGATCTTAAATCCTTGAGTCAGGCTGTATTGGCTGACACGCTCTTCTTGCAGATCGGGATTACCGTATGTTGAATAAAGCTGAAACAGCGATGGGATTTTATATCCTGTTGCTACTTCTAGTTTGGTTTCTTTAAAAAGAGTCATGCCAAGCTGATAGGTACTGACCGTGCTATGACTGTCCCAGTTTTCAATACGAGCACCACCAGATAAAGCGACATTTTCATTGAAATCATGATCTATTTTAGTGAAAAGTCCTCGTTGTTCAGAAAAAGAGCTTGAGCTTTCGACGCCTTTATCACGATAGATAAAATTTTCGTTCGTGTAAGAGAGGCCAGCTAATAAAGTCGTATTGTCGTTTTTTAAAGGGGTCACATCTAAACGCACTGTCGTGAGATTAGCGCCATAGTGATAATCTACCGCACTCGTGTTGGTGGCACTGACTGGATGTTTGAACGTACGTAAACTATTTTGTGTGCCAATTGCTAAACGCGGGGACCAAAGTGCTTGGTTGAGTTTAAGCTGAGTAGAAAGACCTAGTTGTCTTGTGTAAATTTCAAAATTATCAGCATCGATGATCTGAAAATTTGTACCTGTACTTGGTGATAGGTTCAGATCTTGAATGTAGTTTCCTTTTATATGTCCTTCAAGAGCACCTTTGAAAATATAAGTCGCTTCACCATTCCAGTTGTTGCGATCATAAGTGCGATCTGAATTCAATACTGGAGACTTTAGACTTTTCCAGCTCCCGTGCCCACGAAAGATAGCGCCTTGATTGTTTTCTGCAAGGTTTGAGTGAAGCACTGTAATCTCGCGTGTAGATTGCGTACCCGCACGGCCTTGTAGTGAGGTTTGAGTGCCAACTTCTGAAGGGATCGTATCAATTTTAATAACTCCGCTGAGGGCCTGGCCACCATAAAGAACCGTCTGGCTGCCTTTAATAATCTCAATACGACGGATCGATTTAATATCCAAAGAATTGAGATCCATGGTGCGTTGAATGGTCGACGCATCGTAAAAAGGGACTCCATCAATAAGGATAAGAACGTGGCTGGCATCGCCTCCACGAATATAGATAGAGTTTGGTTGAAAAGGAGTATTAGTGACCGTGACATTGGCCTGAGAGGCCAGAAGAGTCGTGATATTTGGTGATCTTGATTCTTTAATCGTTTTTTCGTCGATGATAACTCGAGATGAAGTATTGAAAATAACGTCTTCAACAACTGTTTCAAAACTAGGAATGTTTTCTTGTGCTAAAGCTGCTGATGCCAAAAGTGTTGTGAGAGCAAGACTTAAAATATTCATTCCATGTTCCTTTACTAACTAATTCACACCCAGCTTAAATCGATAGGTGTAACGAATTTTGACAGCGACAGCTGATGTCTCTTTGAGTGCAGGGGTGAACTCAAATTGTTTTATTGCTTTTACAGCGGACTCATTTAAACCATATCCCGGTCCAGAGACTACCTTAACGTCACGCACTTTTCCGGTGCGATCAATAAGAATTTCCATCACAACCGGCCCGTCAACTCCAGCCGCTTTTGCTTCTTCTGGGTAGGTGGCCTTTATTTCACGAGAGACTTTTGGAAATTGCGTGACTTCGCCCCAACCCACAGGACCCTCGCCGGAAATAGCACTATCTCCTCCGTCACCGCTGTCACTCTCTGTAGTGCTTGCTGAGGTGTTGGTTGCATTTGTTGATTCATTTACTGAGGAAATTGCTGGAGTAGGCAGCTTCGAACTCCCTGAAGGACGAATAAATCGACTTTTAGTGCCTATAGGAGTTGTCGCTTGGCTGAGAGTGAGGTCCACAATATCAGTGGGTCGTGCAATATCCTCCACAGCGACCCATCCGAATGTTGCGCCGATAGCGATGTGTAGAAATATTGAAAGTAAAAACCAATGTATTGTTTTCAAAGTGGGGATAATTTCCCATAGATACGGAGAGAGATCAATAACGAGGTCCACCTTTTGCAATGCTCTCGATCCATATGTTAATTCGTTGGTTGACCTCTTTAACTTTTCTGTCTTTTGGGCTACTTAGCCTTACCTTGCTTCAGCTTTCGAAGCGGCCACTTTGTATTGATTCCAAAGTTGTCGAACGCGTGGACAGTCTTTCAGGAGCTGAGGTTCAATCAGTTTATCGATGCAACCTAAACAAGAATGTGCCTTTTAACGAATATTTTCACGTCAATCTGAAAAATTGGACTTATCGTGTGCAGCAGATTGAGAGGATTTTAGAAAGTATTGAGCCGTTCTATCGCAAAGTTCAGGTCACGATATTAAAGGATAAGCCCTATTATTTCAAAATTCAGGGCCATCAAATATTTATCGGAGAACAGCTTGTCGAAGCCCCTGGGCATCTAGAAAGAGCACTCATAAAAATCTGGTATCGAGAGCGCAACCAGGCTTTTTTTGCGCAGCAAGATTTAATGGAAGATGTGATCACCGATTTTATCTTGTTTATGGAGAGCGGAGATGTGGATATCGGGGATCCTACGACAAGGGTCAAAACGGCGTTAAATCGTGTGAAGTGGCCTTATGTGATTAAGTCTGTTGCTGCTTATTGTGAGTCTCCTTGGAAGAAGTCAGAGGACTATGAGATCTGCCAAAATAAAGCAGAAGTCATTGCAGCTTTGGATGACAAAGTGATCGAACCAAGTCTTCGCCCGCTGGCCGTGACCAGTTGGGTGAATGCCTTTAAAGGTCTCAGTGGGAAAGAAAGATTTTTGTTTTTACAGACACTGGCTCAACTTTTGAGATCAGAGCACTCGCCAATTTTACCTCTGACTTTGCCACCGCATGATTTTGGTGAAAATGAAAACGCGTTATCAAAAGCAGCCAATGCTCTTAAAAATATTAGCGCTTTTGTTTCTACTTCAAGCGCTATGAAGTCTTCAGAGACACATAGAATTTTTGTTTCTAATTTTACTAACGTACTTCGCATAAATGGATTTCATGATGCTTTTGTCGAAGCTAATTTTGATGTTCTCTATGTCAGTCGAGAGCCTTTGTCAGAGAAATCCAATTCCCTACAACAATTTCTAAAGATCTCAAAAGAAAATCCAACCATTCAGATCGCAGTTCATGATCAAGAAAATCTTTGGATGTTACCTTCCCGACATCCAGTACCGCTGCGATCATTTGGGCAATTAAAAGCGCATCGAACTGTGGTTGAAAAGTGCGGTGGCTACAATTTTAGCTACGTTATTGATTATGCGGAAAAAACCGAAAAGCTTTTGGTCGTAGACCACTGTGATGCCAAAAAAGAAATTCATTATACTCAATTTATCCGTGATGGTATTCAGGGATTTGCAGCACAAAATAAAAACATCACGTTTGTACAATTTCATTTGCCGTCACTGCTTATGAAGAAAAATGACTTGGCAGAAGTTCCCAACGTCCTCGATTTTATCAAAAAACGCGATGTCGAAAGTACATCGTTTCGCAGTTTAGGTTGGCGAGAAGTGCAGTGGAGCAAGCAAGCTGATGCATACCAACCAAAGGCATATGTCGACGCCATCGAATGGTTCCGCATCACCCAGTGACGGCTTTTGGATCAGCCGTCGCGTAAGTTAGGTGGTGAGGAGGGTTTTTAGGTCGGTTTCGGCTGCTTGTTGTTGTTCCATCGCTTCTAGCATGGTGGTTTCTTCGGTTTCTATTTTTTGGCTGAGTTCGTGTAGATCGCGTGCTAGCTGGCCCGCCTTTTCGCCGCTGGCGCTTATAAGAGAATTATTAATTGTATCTCTAGCCGAGTTGTATTCGGTGATTTTTTTATCACAGTCTTCGATTTGTTTTTGGGCTTTTTTGATTAATCCTTCGAGGCGTTTTCGTTCGTCTTTGAAGTTAAATTTCGGAGCCTCTTCTGTCTTTACGGTGTTGCGTGAAGGAGCTTCGGTTTTTTCGAAAGTTCTTTCAGCTAGAAAACCTTTTTGTAAACTCCAGACGTATTCATCATATGTTCCAGGGTACAGTGTCAGTCGGCCGTTATTCACTTCTAGAATTTTATTGGCAACTCGTCCGATAAAGCCACGATCATGGCTGACAGTGATAATGGTGCCTTCGTATTTTTCCAGGGCTGTTGTTAGTGCTTCTACTGTATCAAAATCCAAGTGATTGGTTGGTTCGTCTAGTAAAAGTAAAGGAGACTTTTGCAGAAGAATTTGTCCAAGTGCTACGCGAGATTTTTCTCCACCAGAAAGAACTTTGACCTTTTTGTGAACTGAGTCCCCAGAAAAAAGCAAACTTCCTGCAATATTCAACACATCTTGCTGAGTGACTTCTTTATGCGCCAACGATGCCATGGCCTCTAAGACTGTGTGTTCTGGATTTAAAGCCTCGGGAGTGTGTTGCGCAAAGAATGAGTAGCTGACTTGGTGTCCCCACTTGATACTGCCTTTAACCAAAGGAATTTGTTCGCCTAAAGATTTTAGCAGCGTCGATTTGCCAGCACCATTAAGGCCGACAATTCCCAAGTGATTGCCGCGCTCTAAACGCAAGGTCACGTCTTGTAGAATCACTTTATCTTTATACCCACAGTCTACATGCTCGACTTCCAAGATCATCTTTCCGGTCGGACTGGCTGGTGGAATGTGAATGTGCGAGTGAGTGGGCGCGGCTTTGAGTTCGATGACTTCCATTTTTTCAAGCGCCTTCAGTCGACTCTGTGCTTGTCGAGCTTTCGTCGCCTTAGCACCAAAGCGAGTCACAAAATCCATAATCGACTTGCGCTTTGCTTGCTGGCTCAAAACTTGTTTTTGCAGAATTTCTCCAAGCATGGCTTTTTGTTCGAAGTAGTCATCAAGGCTGCCGGGAAATTTTACGATATCACCGGCTTCGACTTCTAAAATGTGATCAGTCACACGACGAAGGAATTCCCGATCGTGGGAAATCAGCAAGAAAGCGCCTTTGTATTCCTGAAGGAAACTTTCCAGGACCAACAACGTCTCTAAATCCAAAAAGTTGGTCGGTTCATCAAGTAAAAGTAGATTGGGCTCTTGGCCAATCAGATAGAGTAGTTTCACCCTCATACGGTAACCACCACTCAGCTGCTTGAGGTGAGCTTGAAGATGCCCCTCTGTAAGTCCTAACTTCAAACCAAACTGCTTTAGCTCCCAAAGTGGTTTGATGCAATTTTTCGCTAAGTAATCTTCAACCTTTTCGTCGACATTCCAATCAGCCTCTTGTTCTAAGTAGCCAAGGCGAAGTTGTTGGGACTTCGTGACGATACCCTCATCAAGGTGTTCTTGATCAACAAGGATTTTGAAAAGGGTGGATTTGCCAGCGCCATTGGGGCCAATAACTCCGATGTGCTCACCTTCGTTAACTGCGAAGGTGGCCTCATCGAAAAGTACTTTCGGACCGTAAGCTTTATGTCCGGATTGAAGCTGAAGAAGGGTGATTGCCATGGGAAGAACTTCCCTGAAAACCCTTCAGAGGTCAAGGCCAGTGCCTTAATTAGAAATCATTAATGAGGTCGCTAAGGTAAGGAAAATCAATGAATGGATTGCGATTGGCTTGCGCTTCGAAAATCACTTCATTGCGTCTGACTTCATCTTCATCTATAGGATCTTCTTTGTCCCATTTTTTCAGCGTGGCTTCTTCATTTGGCGTGATCGGCATGTCATAGCGTAATGAGAAGTAGAAAAGAGCACGAGCTACGTTGCCTCTGTGATTTGCTGGTGGTTCAAAAACTTGTCTGCCATCGCTGGAAGTTCCGAAACGAGAGGCGCCACAGCTGACAGGCTTTGAATCACGTACGACCTCACCAAACTGGAAGTTACCGCGGATTGAATTGGCTTTAGAGTCAGTGGGGAAAAGGTGGTGAAGATCTGCTTTTTGAAGGCCTTTATTGTGCTTTCCGGAAAACTTACTTTGAGGCCAAGTGTGTTCTACGTTGATCACATTGTTGTCAGGAATTGTTCCAGGTGCAGGGCCTTTTCCTGGGAAATCGGCTTTGGTCTTTTCATTGTCACAATAAACATCGCGAACACCGTAAGAGCCATCGTTCATCTCTACCAGGTAGTAATTGCCTAAGAGGAAAACTCGAGCTCCATCATAGCCTAAAGATCCCTGAGAGTAACAGCCTTGTCCCGAGCACTCATTTAAGATTTGATCGAAATTGCCATTTAATTTGCGGTGGTAACTTTTAAGGACTAGGCGAATGTTATTTTTCAAATCGGAGTTGGAAATACCAGATGAAAGATCACGATAAAACTTTTCACCATAGTAAGGAATTGTTTGGGAAGACGGGGCGGCGTTCGAAAGAAGTGCAAACGCCAAAACAAACAAAGAAAGAACAAATGCTCTCATCATTACTCCATAGTCAGACATTTAAAGGTGTCTGGTAGAAACGCTGCGCCCTATTCGCAACATATACGGGTCTTAAGTTTTAAATTTATTCAGCAAAGTTGAAGGGCTGCAAGAAAACTCCTTCATTTTAACCAAATTCAAACAAATCCCTGCGCCGCATTACTGTTGCGACACAGAGTGAGAAGTCATTTGTTTGTTTATTTATTGTTCTTACGACTTTCTTTGCGCTTTTCTTTGACCTTGTTTTTGTCGTCGACGAAGACAACTTTAGGATCGTGTTTTTGTGCTTCTTCGAAGCTCATTCCACAATATGAGCAAATGATGACCAGGTCGCCTTTCTGCACATGGCGAGCCGCGGCTCCATTCAGGCAAAGTTCGCCTTTTTTTCCTTTAATGACATAAGTCGAAAATCTAGCGCCATTGTTGCAGTTGTAGATGTCCACTCTTTCATTGATCAAAAGACCAGAGGCTTTAATTAAATCAGGGCAAATGCTGACAGAGCCCTCGTAGTTAAGGTCTGCGCCAGTCACGGTTGCACGATGAATTTTGGTTCTTAACATGGATACGTTCATAATTATTCCTTATGTGTTGTACTGCAAAGCGATCAGCATGCCTTTGAGAACTAAGTCCGGCACAATCTCATCGAATATTTTTTCTTTTTCAAATAAATAAGCAAAACCACCGGTACCGATTACCAGAGGTTTTTCACCGTGAAAGCATTCTTTCGTGATGCGTTCACTGACTTCGCGAATAGCTCCGAGGTGTCCATAGAAAAGGCCGGACTGAATGCTTTCGACAGTCGAGCGTCCCAAAGCTTCGTGCATGGAAGTGATTTCTACGGAAGGCAACTTCGCGGTTTTGCTTTCTAAAGCTTCCATCTGTAAACGCAAGCCCGCAATAATAGATCCACCTAAATAGTCCTTCTCTTTAGTGACGGCACAGAAAGTTGTCGCTGTTCCGAGATCGACAAGGATGAGGTTTTTTCCAGGGTAAAGGTGAGTCGCTGCAATAGAATTAGCAATGCGATCGGCCCCTACTTCAAGAGGATTGCGATACTTTACTTTGAGACCCGTTTTGACTCCGGCCTGCAAAATAAAAGGATTGATGTTGAAATACTTAATGCAAGCTCCGCGCAGAGAATAGATCACTTCCGGGACGACACTGCAGATGGCGATTTGGGTAATAGACTTTGGGTCAAAACCATTTTCGCGAATCGCTGTGCGCAAGAAGATTCCAGTCTCATCCGAAGAGGCTCCACTTTTAGAGTTTTTTCGGAAAGAAAGCACCATTTGGTCTTTATCAAAAAGACCCGCGTAAATTTGAGTGTTACCTACATCCAAACAGAGAATCATGTCATGTCCTTGGGAATTAAAACTTGAATCAATTCGTTTTTTAATTGCTGTAAATTTTCACAGGGGATCTTGTTTGTCGGACTTACGAATGTGAACTTATGAGTTTTGCGAACCACATCAATTTCCGTTAAATCATTATGCACAACAAAATCCGCTTTTGAGTTGGTAAAAAGCTTCTCTACGGCAGCTTGGCGCTCATCTGGCGTGGCATGGCTGGTGAGTTTAAAAGCAATCACTTTTAAGTCTTTGTTTTTAGAATAATATTTCAGGCGATCCACGATTTTGTGATTTCGCTTTAAGTGAATGCTCATTTGATCCGCATCAGAACTCATCTTTTTGATATCCATGGGTTGGAATTTTTTCCCATGGATTTCGATGGAATCTACAGAGTAGTCACTCACCGCTGCTGTGTGGATCACATGGGTGAAGCCTTCTTGAGACAAAAGTTCATACATCTGTTCATCTAGTGTTGCAAAGCTAGTAAAGACTTCTCGACGAGACACGTGTTCTGCTTTCGTAGATCCATGGGACTGCAACAAGGTCACATCAAAACCCATTTGTGCCAAATGTTCTGCAATCGCTATTCCTGTGCGACCCGAGCTTAAGTTGCTAATCACTCGAACAGTGTCAATAGGCTCTTGAGTTCCTCCGGCTGTGACAAGAATTTTTACTTTACTTAAAGGTGAAGGAATTGCTTCTTTAGATTTTTCTGCGGTCAATGAGCCTTCTTTTTTTAGCTCTTCTAAAACTTTTGTGAGAATCAAATCGGGCTCTAATAATTTACCCCATCCTTCTTCACCGCAAGCAAGAACTCCAGAGGCTGTTTCTAGAATTTGTATTCCCATGTCTTTTAAAGTGTTTAATGACTTTTGCGTAACGGGGTGAGTGTACATACTCGTGTTCATCGCAGGGGCGACAAGGAAAGGTCTGGTGAAGTCGTGAGCTAAAAACAATGTTTGCACAAGATCATCAGCAATACCTTGAGCGGCTTTATTGATAAAGTTCGCCGTGGCTGGAGCCACAAGAACAGCATCGGCCCATCTCATTAAGTGAATATGCTCCATGACGTTACCAGAAGCATACATATCAGAGATCACTGGTTTTCCAGAAAGCCCTTCAAGGGTCGCCGCACCAACAAACTGTAAAGCGGCAGGGCTAGCGACGACTTGAACGTCGCAGCCGTTTTGCACCAGACGTGAAATCACATGACAGGCTTTATAGCAGGCGATAGAGCCTGTTAAAATAAAAAGAACTTTAGATTTCGACATTGTCAATCAACCTTACTTCTCCAAGTTTCGCAGCGACAAAACGACGGTTGCCGATGTCAGTGACGTAGTCGACTTTGAAACCTTGGGCATTCAGTTTATCTGCAGCTTCTTCCGCCGTTTTACATTGCGTGATGACTTGGTAAATCAGTGGGGCTTGGGCGCGCTCTTCAGGGGATAAACGCATATTGCGTGAGCTTTTTGCCAAACCATCTTCTTCGCGAACAGTGGGTACCGGTACAACTTCTAAATCCATAAAGAAACTTTCTACCATGCCTTTGATCAAGGTCATTTGTTGAAAGTCTTTTTCTCCGAAGTAGGCTCTTGTTGGTGCCACAATATTAAAGAGCTTCATGACCACGGAAAGAACGCCATCGAAGTGACCTGGTCTGTGCGCGCCGTCTAACAACAACGAGTATTCGTTTTCTGAGATTTTGTAACGATAGTTGTCTGGGTACATCTCATTGTAGCGAGGATAAAAAATGGCATCTACTTTGTTTGCCTCTGCCATGGCAAGATCTTGCTCCCAAGTTTTTGGATACTTTTCAAGATCTGAGGGGTCATTAAACTGTGTGGGATTCACAAAAATTGAAAGCACCACAAGATCATTGTTTTTGCGAGCTTGTTTAAGCAGTTCTTCGTGTCCCGAGTGCAAAGCTCCCATGGTCGGCACAAATCCTACAGAGCCTTGTTGTTTTTTACGCCAAGCTTTGAATTCTTGGGGAGTTCTAAGGATCAAACTCATAAGTAACTTTCCTTTTCAGAAGGAAAGGTCCCCGCGTTGACATCTTCGTGAAATTTATTGAAGGCTGTTTGGAAAGCAGTAAAACCATCGAAATATGTTTTTACGAATTTGGGTTTAAATTCGTTGTTCAATCCCAACAAATCTTGCATCACTAGAACTTGCCCGTCACAGTCTGGTCCGGCACCGATACCAATTGTTGGAATTTCTAAGGCGGCGGTGATCGCTTTTGCAAGTTTACTTGGAACACATTCTAGGACGACACAGAAAGCACCAGCCTCTTGCAGTTGCAAAGCATGCTCCATGATTTTTTTCTGTGCCTTTTCATCGCGGCCCTGAACTTTGAAGCCCCCTAATTGATTCACAGATTGAGGAGTCAAACCAAGGTGCCCCATGACAGGAACTCCTGAATCGACCATATGACGAACTAGTTGAAGATTGCCGTCTGCACCTTCAAGTTTTACTGAGTGAGCTCCCGCCTTCATGATCTTTTCAACATAAGTCATATTGGCAGTCAGGCCTTTGCGGTAACTCATAAAAGGAAGATCCGCGACGATAAACTTATCACCCGCACCACGAGCAACAGCCGAAGTGTGTAATGCCATCATGTTCACAGAAGCATTTAGAGTGGTTTTATGCCCATGCATGGTCATCGCCAAGGAGTCGCCCACCAACAGGCAGTCCACGTCACTTGCTGCTGCGATTCTTGCTGACGTGTAGTCATAACAAGTGATCATAGATATTTTTTGTTGGTTCACCTTTTTGGCGTGAAAATCGAGGATGGTTTTCATGGGCGTCTCACTTTTCTGGGTACTTCGGCCAATGTGCTTTTAAAAAGGCCTGATATACCCCGTAATAGGGATCGTTAAGGAGTGAATTTAAGTTCGCATTCACGGTGCTTGCATCCTTACGAACTAAAGGGCCGGTCAGGGCTGTTTGTGGGTTCGCAAAGGTGTTTTCAAGGATTTTTTGAGAATAAACTTTGGCTGCTTCTGGTGGAATATTCAAACTGGCAAAGCCTGAAATCATTTTAGAGGTGAGCAGGGTGACAAAGTTTCCACCCAGGACACAGTAAGCGTGATACAAAGCTTTTTGTTCCGCAGGCAAAACTGTGTAGCTGTTCGGTAAACCGGGTAAAGCCTCTGTCAGGGAATCGCATCCCGTTAGTGTGAAGTGGATCTTTTGATAGAAATCCAAATCATAAAGCTCGGGCCCAAAAGTCATCAAGGGGTGGGCGCTGATCATATCTGCGAAATGATGAGCCCCAGAGAACTGCACAAAGACTTTGTCGTGTCCCGCAAGACGTTGGCGGAAGAAACCTTCAAGAGCACTATCACTAATAGCAAGTAGGATGTGGGTAGCCTGAGAAACTTTGCGTGCCAAGGCATGAGGGTCTTGCGAGCGGTCCCAAGAAATGAATGAAATGTTCAATAAGTTAAAATAGTGCGCGAGGTGTCGGGCGACGCGGCCTGAACCAATGAGGAGATAAGTATAAGAAGATGTAGTATTCGTCGCCTTCATATTAATTGGGTACCTGTCTTTTAAGGGATCAAGTCCTATGTGGCTCGCAAACTAACACAATTCTAACAGAATTCAATGCAAGATGATATGCCGCTTCATGCTGGACTTAAGGAGTAAAAAGGGGGAAGTTTTCTGTCCTATGAAATATTTATACTGGATTGGTGCAGTTTCTGTTTTGGCCCTAGGTCTTTATTTTGCGACAAGTTTTAAGGTTCATCCTCCAACGCAGGTGAAGATCAACTTTGCTCACTACAAAGTGCCGGAAGATTTTGGGCGAGAAGTCTTTTTAAAACTCAAAGAAGAGGTCAAGGCGTCGCCGATAATTTTCCTGGGTGTCACGCCAAATCAAATTGAAGACATGGAGTTGTGGAGAGGCTTTTTTGAAGCCAATCAAGAACCGGGTTCAAAATACGATATGATTGTGGTTGAACCTATGCTTCCTTATGTTGAATTGTTTGATTCAAACATGCGAATCGATATTAAAGAAGAAATGGCTCGATTTGTTGAGGGAGTTCAAAAAGCACGTTCAGAAGGTTTGCGTGTTGCTGTTATCGTTCCGCATATTTATTCCACCCAGCTGTTGAAAAAAAATCCTGCGAGTCGATTATTAACGGAATACAAAATGGATATCTTAAGTTTGACTGCCGTGAAGTTTCCTGCGACTCGTGAGCAGGAACAAGCTATGGAGCCCGCTTGTGTCTTCGAAGAAAGTAAAGACATTGCCGGGACAGGAGCTTTAGGGTGTGCCATCCAAAATGCCGCTCGGCAAACGTATCGGTTGCCACTGCAAGAAGGTCAGTTTTCGGGTTTGATGGAGCAGTCGAGTCCCAAGGATTTCTTGATATTGTTAAATCGAAACGCAAATCCAAAATAAAGGTGTGAGGATCTAATGAAGAAAATCGCAATCGTCACAGGGGCAAGTCGAGGTTTGGGATGGGCTGTGAGTGAGGCCCTGGCGCAACGTGGATTTAAAGTCATCATGGCGATGCGCTCGCCTGATAAAGTTCAGAAGCAGTTGAATGCTTTGAAAATGAAAGACATTGATGTCGTTCCGATGAAGTTGGATCTTTCGCAAGAAAAAAGCATTCAAGATTTTGTCGAGCAGATTCGTAAAGAGTATGGCTTTGTCGATGTTCTGATCAACAATGCAGGAATTCTGATTGATAGTGAAGATGGTGGAAATGGCTCTTTGTTCAAAACCAAAGCCTCCACTATTCAGAAGACTTTCAACACAAACACTTTGGGTCCGTTTATTCTGACTCAGAAAATTTTTCCGTTAATGCTGCAAGAAGGCTACGGACGCATTGTGAATGTCTCCAGCGGCATGGCGCAGTTGTCAGTTCCGCAGCAGGCATCAGCTGCATATCGTTTGTCTAAGACAGCCTTAAATATGATCACAAATCTTTTTGCTTCTGAAGTTGGTGGCGCTGACATCTGTGTTAACTCAGTTTCCCCAGGTTGGGTGCGCACAGATATGGGAGGACCCCATGCCGAGCGTTCCATTGAGCAGGGAATTAAAGGAATATTGTGGGCAGCTACTTTACCGAAGGGTGGACCTAACGGGGGATTCTTCCGGGATGGGGAGACTTTGACTTGGTAGGTAGTTGCTGTGAAGATGAGTGGTGCTTATTCTTACTTGCCAGTTTTTCGCCCGAAAGGTTTATTTGAAATTCTTGAAATAGTTTAATTCTCCGTTCGAGCCATTTTATTCGAGTGTTATCAGGCTTAGGGTATCTAATTTGATTTATGCAGCTCAAAATGAGCTCTGTAATTTTTTCAGGTATAGTATTCGACTCATCATTTGAAAGCCTAAGATTGGACAGACTTTTTTTCTATCGTGCTGCGTGGATGAAATAGATTTTAGATATATTCACACACGGATTTTGGCTGTTTAAAACTTTGACAACCTTATAAATATATCCAGTTCGATAGTCTGAAAAACTATCTTATAGCGATAGATGAGAGCGTGTGATAGCTTTCGCATAAACTAACGGGAGTGTATATGGTTAACAAGGCTCTAATTTTTCTGGGCGTTCTTTTATTATCTTTGCAAGGTAAATCGCACGAGGCTCCAATTGCTAATGTGCTCGACATAAGGGAATCTGAAAGAATAAAAGAATTTTTGATTTTACAAACTAACGGACCAGATCGCGAACTTTTGAAGAAAGTACTTTTGAACACTGAACTATCTGTTCTATCGAACGAGGAGCAGGTTCGCTTAATCAGGATATTAAATACACTTGAGCAAGGTATGCAAACTCAATCTAAACCGTGGGTTATATCACATTAAATTATCTATACAAAATTGAACAATGCACAGTAAGGAGTATAGTAATGGAGTTGGGTTTGCAGATAATGATGGGGTTAAATTGCAACTTTGCATGTCGCCATTGTCTTAACAGTTCCGGACCTGGAAATCGTAAAGCAGATTTTTCAGAGGTTGACGCAGAATCTATTCTTGCCTCTATACGAGAGAATCCAAGTATTGCCTCAATTGGTTTCTCTGGTGGTGAGCCATTGTTATACTTGGATCAAATTGAAAATTTGCTGAATTCAATCTCCAGTATTAGATCTTTAGATAGTTTATCTATCTCGATAACTACAAATGGTTCTCTAATACCAAAGTACTTTGAACGAATTAAGAATTTGAAAATTGATAAGGCTCTTTTGTCATATGACGCATTTCATGCTGATTACTTATCAGTTCGAGAATTTGAAGATGTCGTGGTGCAAAGTAAAATGCTATTTAAAAGTGTCGAGATAAACTTGGTTATGGAAGGCGATATTGACTTAGATCTTGTAAAAAAAGTTGCACTTGATCATGACATAAGAGTTCAGACATCGATGGCAGTCGAAAGTGGAAGATATAAACTCGATCATGGAAGCAATCAAAAATTACGATTTGCCAATTTACAATGTCCAAACCTACAAGACACAAAGCTGATTAAAATATCATATTTCCCTCGTAAAGGGTATTCAATGTGCTGTGGCCCATTGATTTTTGATGACCACAAGGCGGAAGACATTGTTGCTTTCAAATCAGTAGGCGAAGTTTTAAATTCTGAAATGTATAAAGCGTTGATGAAGACACAGGACGTATTTGTTAAGATTGATTCAACATTAGATTGCAATAGCTGTACAAATCTCTTTAAGAAAAAATTGATCAAAAAATATCTCCATAACTTCAATCAAGAAAATTCCTGGTTAAACTTCTATGATACGAGCGAGTTTACATCTTCTAACTTAGAACAATTGGATATGCTGTTTCAGCCCAAAATCGTTTACTCTGCACCAAAAAGCTCCTTAAAAGAATTTAGATCTACAATTGAAGCTCAGGGTATGAAGGTGGATTTTTCATCGAATTTATCAAAGGATGAGCTTAAGCAAGCATCTGACTTTACACGAGAGAGTTTTTATAGCGTTCATGATAACCACTATTATGAATCTGATCTTCAGCGATTTTACACGCAACAAGAATATTTTTTTGCGTTGAAGACACATCTTATCAGGCATTTTGATTCCAATGGAGACTTGGTTGCTTTTTTGGCGCTAGGACTTATTGATATCCATCCTCACTTCAAAGAGCCTGTTTGGCATGTGGGATATTGGGGTATGTCAAAAAAAATCACGGATCGGTCTGAGCGAAATAACGTAAAGAATATTTGGTATGAGGCTTTAACTAAATTGAATCAAGAAAATCGCATAGTATCGCTTGTAGACTACTTTAACAAACCAGCAATCGCTATGGCAAATTCATTCAATCTAGAACCAGTTGGCTATAGACTTGACGCTAGGACGTGAAGATGCGTGTTCTTTGGTTTCTATTTTTTTTCGTCTGTGGTTTTTGTTTTAAACAGGCTTCTGCTGAAACATTCAAGGTCGCTGCGCCCTTTTTGGTTGAGATTAATCCAATCACTAATCAAGTAAATGTTGCAAATTACATTGGTATGCAGCTTTATTTCCCCTTATTCACGGTAAGACCTGATGGCACACTTAAATCAAATTTTTTAGATACAGATCTCTCCAAGTCTTTAGATAGAACATTTGTTAAATATCATCTTTGTCTTGCGAAAAACGTTCGATTTTCAGATGGAACACTCATTACGTTAGCTGACTTTAAAAGTTCTTTTAGTCTAATGGCTAAGATGTATCCACATCTTGTTCCATTGAAAAATATGGAAGAGTATGGTTCTCATTGTCTGTTAGTAGAAATGATGTACCCAACTCCACAGCTGTTTAAACGACTTACGGGTATTGCTAGCACTATCATCAAGCAGACAGAATTAAACTCAAGTTTTCCTACGGGGCTTGGCTTATATAAATTGTCAGCAAAGACGAATAATACGATTACATTAAAATATATTGGCGATAGAAAAGTTCGTTTCGACAGAATTCAAATTATAAAGGTTGATGAAGTAAATAAAAGAGATTTACAAGTATTTCATGATACCAATCAGATATCTAAAGCAGCTGGTGTATTGGACTTGGACAGATCAAATATCTATGATGTATCGATTCCAAAAATGTATTCAATGGTTATTAACTTAAAAAGCCAGAATTCAAGGCGATGTGCAGTGGCCTTATTATCAAAAGTTGACTGGATCAAAGCTTATAAAATATCTGCAACTCCTAAAAAGAATTTTTTACCATGGAATAAGTATGTTCCATTTGAGAGAAAAGAAATTAATCTTAACAAATGTAATCTTAAGCAAGTTAGCTTAATAGTGCCTGAGTTCTATGACGTCTCCTCTGTTCAGAAAGAGATTGATGGGGTCGGCCTGAAAGAAAAGATACGGATACTAAGTGTAACAAATAATGAGTTTGGTAAAAAAATTTTTTCTGGAGAAGAATACATTGGCTTAATTGCATTTGATTCATCTTCTTCAGTTTCTATACTCGAAGGTGAATATACGACCTACTTCGAATCTTTCTTTTCTGAAAAAAACAGACTTATAATCGATAAAAACAAGGCGATTCAAAAGCTAATGGCAAATGCTACAAAAATGAATATAACAGCCCGTGAACGTGAGCAATTATACGAGCAAGCTGAGGTACAACTTATTCGGGATGGATATGTTTTGCCGGTTGGAGGATTAAATAAAAAATATTCTTATCCAAAGGGGATATTGATATCTTCGTGGCTAGACCATGTTAATGGCGTACCTGATATTTCTGCTATCGAATAAGGGATATTATGTTTAATCGCCTTCTAGCAACGATCTTAGTGTTGATAATACTTTTGGGTATAGCTTTTTCGGGCGGGACTTTTTTGTATAAAAAACAGCTCAAAAGCACAGTGGCTTTGATTATTCCAGATTTGGCAAATGACCTTATAAATCAGGCAAATTTTTCTGCCGAAAAGAGAATCTCGCTTCTTCGGAGTCTAGGATTCGTTGGATTAGCGCTGTCCGTTGACGATAATATTGGCAGTGTTGATAGGAGTTCATTTTGTTGGACCCAATCAGACTTTCCAATAGTGGTAGATGGGCTTCGTATTGGGTCTGTATTGGATTGTTCCAGTGTAAGAACTATCATTTCTTTTTCTTTGAGTTCACCGTTTTTGACGGGTGGATTTATCGGTATTCTATTTTTAGTTTTTCTTGCGTATTTTTTACCATTAGTTAGGTATAAATTGAAAGTTCGGGAGTTTATTAAAAGATCAAAAGATGGAAATTTGTTAGATTTCGCACAAGAAAATAGCAAAGACGAAGTCATTGGTGAAATTTTTGAAATTATTCAGAAGCTAAGCTCTACGAAGCTTGAGCTTGAGCGAGTAAATCTTGAGAAGGAAAAACAGCAGTTGCTGGGACTTTTAGCAAGACAAGTAGCGCATGATATTCGCTCCCCCTTATCTGCATTAACTATGGTTGCCAGTGATCTAAAGGAGATACCAGAGGAGAAAAGGCAGTTAGTTCGAAGCGCAGTTCAAAGAATAAATGATATTGCGACTGATCTTTTATCGAAAAGTAAAAAGTATATAGGCGAAAATGATTCTTCAGATACGAATATCGTGTCCTCTACGATTAGTGAAAAAGCTAGTACCATTTTACTGCCGGCCTTGATGGATACGTTGATCGCAGAAAAAAGACTCCAGTATCGTAATTACAAAAATATAGAGATTGAATCAGATTTCAAAGGCAGCTTCGATGCTTTTGTATGGGCTGAAGGAAAAGAACTGATGCGACTTTTTTCTAATTTGATAAATAATTCCATTGAAGCTTGCCAAGATAATGGCGGAAAAGTAGTTGTCTCCATTAGAACCTACGGAGAGCTTATTCAAGTTAGCGTATGTGATGACGGTTGTGGAATTTCTGAAGAGATTTTGCTACAACTGGGGAAGCTAGGTACAACTTATGGCAAAGATGGAAGTCAAAGTGGCAGCGGTCTTGGTGTTTACCATGCTAAGAGATACGTTGAAGAGATAGGTGGTCGAATAACTTTTCTTTCGCGGGTTGGTCAGGGCACATTAATTAATATCACTTTGCAAAAGTCACCACCACCTTCTTGGTTTCTATCATCAATTGAAATTAGTTTGGGAATGACCGTGATTACTTTAGATGATGATGCGACAATTCATAGTGTCTGGGCCGAACGACTTAAGGATTTCCGAAATCAGAACTACGGAGTGACACATCATTCATTTACTTCAGCGATTGAGTTTAAGAAGCACGTTATTTCTCTTCCCAATAATGACAGTATTTATTTTCTGATCGATTATGAACTTATTGATCAAGATACTGACGGATTGTCTGTAATTTCAGATCTTGATCTTCGATCCAACGTTGCCTTAGTTACTAGTCAATATGATGTACGAGACATTCAAAAAAAATGTGACAATTTGGGCATTAAACTTTTGCCTAAGGCCTTGGCTGGTTTTGTACCCATCATTAAGTCGGCTACTTAAGCAAATGGCCCTTGTAGGCTGTTGGATAAATCTTTGCACAAGAAGGCTACGGACGCATTGTGAATGTCTCTAGCGGCATGGCGCAGTTGTCAGTTCCGCAGCAAGCATCAGCTGCTTATCGTCTGTCTAAGACAGCCTTAAATATGGTCACAAATCTTTTTGCTTCCGAAGTTGGTGGCGCTGACATCTGTGTTAACTCAGTTTCCCCAGGTTGGGTGCGCACAGATATGGGAGGACCCCATGCCGAGCGTTCCATTGAGCAGGGAATTAAAGGAATATTGTGGGCAGCTACTTTACCGAAGGGTGGACCTAACGGGGGATTCTTCCGGGATGGGGAGACTTTGACTTGGTAGGTAGTTGTTGTACTTAAACAAGTTGAAAACGAAAATTCCGAAGGCCTGATGATTTCGAAAATTCCAAGATTTAAGAAAGACCCTTTGGGATAGATCTTAAGCTCAACCATGTATGACTTGAGCTTGGTATGATGTTTGCTTTTGCACATCTGTCTCTCTGATTTCTGGAGGGAATTTTATGATAGAGGCAGCAGATCATATTAAATAGAAATATCAAGCTGCATGAAAAAAAAGGGAGTCACATGGAAAACCTAAATCACTTCGAAATTGAATCATTAATTGGTGCTGTAGAATTGCCAGTGTTGAGTGAAAATGCAGGAGATCGATTGTCCTGCTTATTCGCAAGTTGCAATTCTATCTAACAATAAATAACTGTAATTTTGTCGGACTTCATCATTTGTAACATCGTGGATTGGGAATGGCTGCGTTGTTATTGAAGTCCGCACCTTACCGTTGCCTTTTTTTATCTAAATTTTCGGAGAATATTATGAAATTAAAAACACCCTTTATTCTGGGGATGTCTGTACTGACAGTTGGTGGCAGTGTCGCTAGCGCAGCTGAGTACAATCTACCTGCTAATTTGAATTTAAAGAAAGTCATTGTTTCGATTGATGCTGGGAACGTGAGTATTACGCATTCCAAAGAGGCCAGTGCACAACCATTTGTCCGTTTTGAGAATGCCGGTGATGCTGAATGTAAATTAGACTTTGAGTTATCTAATGACGAGTTGAAAGTTCTTAGCGTTAAAAAATGGAAGGGCATTTTGGTTAATAAACAGTGCCGTTTTAATGTTTACGTGAATCTTCCTGATGCGACAGCTTTTGAAGTTGAAACCAATGCCTCTGAAGTTCGTGTTGACGGAGTTCAAGCAAATGGAAAGATTGATGTTGTGTCTTCGCGTGTTCATTTAAGCAACTCTTCGGGGGTTTTTAAATTGGATACGATCAGTACGAAAGTTCATGTTGAGCGAGTGACTGGTGAAATGGAAGTAGACGGAATCGCAACCGCAGTGAACTTAGGCCCTAATCAGGGTGAGACATATGTCGCAGAACTGGGGTCTTCGTTTAAAGATCGACGAGATCTTAAGGGTAAACTTGAAACAGCAGTGCTAAAGATGAAAGTTGATGGTACGGCTGGGAAAGTAACTAATAATTAGAACTTAAAAAAGGGAACCTAAGCTAAGAACAATAGATAGGCACAATCAAAGAGGGATGAGTTACGATCATCCCTCTTTTTTTTATGTGATCTATTCTCCGGTCGGTAGGTCCTTAAATACTTGGGAATTCATCAATGATTTTGCTCTGATCAAGAAGACAAAAAGCAATCCTAGAGTATTCAATAGGATGGCAGATTTAACCCCGCCTGGAACATAATCTATAAAAGTTGCCGCTAAAAGACTCGATACTGGAGTTGTTATTTGTGCCAGTATAATAATAGTCGAAAAGACACGTCCTTGAATTTCCTCAGGTACAAGGGACTGGATATCGTTCATGACCAGCATATTAATGATCAACCCAGTTGTTGCATAGATGATGGTCGCAAAAATCAAAAGTACAAAGTTTGAACCAGCGTAAAGTAGGACATAGGACAGAAATAGTGCTGCAATTCCTATCTGAAGGGGATCTGCAATATTCTTCAAACCGTTTGCTTTCTGCGATATGCGGCCTGACAACAAAAAACCAAAAAGTGCGGATGGAATCATAAGTAAAGGCACTGAAAACATCGACATCTTAAGTACGTCTTTAATATAGAAATTGAGAATTAATGGAAAGCTTCCTAAAAACAGATTGATCGCCATAAAAGATAAAATCACTTTTTTTAGCAGGGTGCTATCGAGAATAAAGAACAAACCACCCTTTGTGTCGGTTAATACTTTATTAGCGATTTCTTTAAATTTTTCTCCGGCAAATACGGGGACCGTTGATTTGGGGCGGTTTTCTTTATCCCTTGCGACTGAGAAAAATGCACAAGCAGAGGCATAAAAATATGTTAATGAGTCAACAAGTAAGGCAAGTGGTGGTCCACCAAGCTTTACCATAAATGCTCCTAAAGAAGGGGCTCCCAGTCCGATCATTTGGTTTATGGTTGTGGTCGATCGTCTTAAAGACATTCTTTCGTCAGGGTCTTTGGATGCGAGCATATAGAGTTTTTCTAAGATTGTGAAATATCCGATGCTAAATACACAGTGAATGAGATTTGCTGCAAAAATAAAAAAGATTAAAAGACCAGAGACACTTTTAAAGTTCAAAAAGATCCCTGCAAGGGTAAGGGACACGAATGCCAAAACGAGATCCGACTTTGCAAGAAGACGTTTTATTTCGAACATATCAATAAGTGTCCCTATGAATGGGCCGAGTAGAATAGTCACCAAGATTGGCATCGCAGAGAAAGCAGCAACTAAAAGGGAGTGCTCTTGGTTAAATGTCAGCCACAAACCAGTAGCTGCGGTAAAACAAGCATTTCCAAGATAGCTAATGAATTGACCATGTCTTATTACCCAATAAGGCTTGGAATTGGAATTTAGTTTAAACATGTAGGACTCCTTAAATTTGTGAAATCATTGATGCCATTAAGAGCGATAGAAAAACTTAGAAGAAGCCAGATGCCACCTCGGTTTTCTGGCGTTAGTAAGTTTTGTGAGTTCTCCAGATCTATCGCAAATTGAGTATTGAAAAATTCTTTCATTCCTTGGCGAGAGTCAGGTTTGGCAGCCAAATGTTTGAGAATCTTTGCGATCATCGTAAGCGATAGGATCTTGGTATTCAGTTTTTCAATTTCGTCTGTGCTTAACATTTCTTTGAAGAAATCATGATTTCTATCGACATTTGATGATTGTGCGTCTTCGCTGGATTTTTGGATAAAAAAGGAGTTCCAGATGAAGGATTCAGCAGCAAAGTCCACCTGGTCTTGTTGTGCCAAGAAGTTCATAATTTTAATTAAGTCTTTACGATCTTCAATAGATTGAGGGGGTATTGCAATAAGCCTTCTTTCGCCAAAATCAATCGTCACCCATTGGTGTCTATCCTGTTTTAAGTTATTGCCGGAAAGGCTTCGAAACAATACGGCCATCGGTTTCCAGTCTGTCGGATTCCAATAAATAGCATCTTTAATATCGCTAGTTAAAAGAAGAGAAGAGCGGATAAACCAGAGCTGTCGAACTAAGTCAAATTTATTGATTTTTTTGTTCCATCTTTCAGTGAGGCGTTCAAAGCCTGATTGTTCAAAGAAGTTCAGCGTGACCTCTTGAGTACCACTATTCTTGTGGAAGAGGTGGGTCGAAGATGTATCAGACCAATAATATGGGATAGAGAGTTTTTTAAGAGTTTCAATTTCATCCAAAATGAGATTTTGATGGTTTTTAAAGAAGTTCGGTGTTTTGTAAAAACCTTGAAAGTAATTGTGCTTGAGATTTGAATCCAGGCAAACAGATGGATGAAGTTGTCCATTCCGGGCAGTCTCATATTCGACTGTGTGACGGTTCATAAAGCGAGTGAGGAGATTTTGAAAAATTGAAAGAAAGTTCTCGTTATTCCAGGTCTCAGTTTTTTTAAAATGGATAAATGTCAAATAGGTCTCGATAAATCCATTTTCAATAAATTCGAGGAAGTGGTGAACGGGGTTTTCTGTTTGTGGGTGATTCTTTGGAAATACAACAGATTCTTTGGTTTTCAATGTCCAAGAGAAGTTGTCCTCTACACTAAGTAAAAGCGTTTTTGAAATGATTTTTGTATTAATGGAACAACCTGAAACATCTGAAAAAGCTTTTGCAGATTCATTCCATATTTGAAATGGCAGAAGCCCTGAAGACATTACGGACCCAACACTTTGATTCTGATTAGATAGATCTGCCGTGGGTTCGATCAAGGAATCAAGATCAATAAGGACTGGGTATTCGCCACAAGCGATAAGATTTTCATTGTGAAAATCCGTTGCACAAAGACCATAAGACACGGCCATCAATGAACCAAGTCGATAGTAATACTTTTCAATTTCAGCAGAGTTTCGGCATTTACGATGTTGAATGAATTCTACCCAATGATAGTCACTTTTGTCTAAAGTTGATTGAATATAGTGGGGATTCGTAATTTCATGATTAATTTTTTGCAGGAATTCATTGTAGGCAGTCAGCATCTTTCCACTGCGGGGTTTGTAAACCAGCTGTCCTGAGGAAAATGTTAAAATATGTACTTGTTCGCCAGCATTATGAAGATCACTGACGCCCCATTGGATATCGATGAGTTTATCTTGGGGTGGTATGTGAAAGATCTGATCAATGTCGAAGCGGTCCGCCTGCAGCCTGCTTATAAGAAGAGTAAATTGGGACTGGGCATTCTCAAGGATTGTCTTGATAGCCTTCCATTCCGGCAAATAGTGTGCTTTTAAACGTTCTTGTAGATAGTTTTCGGAATAAAGTGCTTTTTGCCGAAGTTCATTATCGGCTGTTTGTTTTTTTAGCTGATGAAATTCAAGGACAAGGATTTTACAGAGAAACTTATCAAATGTGTGGTCGAGTGACTTGAGAACTTTCGCCCATAGATGGTGATAGTTTGCGGTAAGAAAAGGACACTCGATTTCGTCCCTCTTGAATATTAAAGGTAAAATTTTAAGATCTTGTTGCATTGAGTTGCCTCGGGAAAAGAAGTAAGCCCCTTAGGCCAGAGAGCAAAGACTATGCCGTACTCAAATGCGAATTGTTGGATTTGAAAGGCAAATTCTAAAAATTCAGAATAAATTTATCATTTCTCGGACTTGAATTAATCCAACAACGAATATCCTCGGTTTTATTGCGTCTGAAGATTCATGTAATTGGCATCATCGTTGCTGTTTGTCTGCGCAGTTGGAGAAAATAAATAAAAAGGAGGAAAACATGACAGATCAAAATACGTTAGTTGGTAGTGGGCCTATTACACCTCGGTGCCTGTCTACACTGCCATTGGATATTGCAGAGATTCTAGAGCTTTTTGAAAAACAGAAGATTTCAAAGTAGCACAGATAATTAGAAAAAGGGATTTTAGGTAGAAATCCCTTTTTCTATATGGGGAATATTATGAAAAAAATTTCGGTTGTAGGTCGTGGCTTATCTCCTGAAAAGCATCTTAGCTTAGCAGCGATATCGATTTTAAAAAGTGCGGATATAGTAATTGGAATTGAACCTGAGATTGAAGCTTGGTCAGAGCTAAAGAATACATTCAAATTGCCTGATATTATAGATATCAACCATCTCTATGTGAATGGAGCTAAAGATCTTGATAACTACAATTCATTTGTTGAGTATATTTTTACTTTACTAAGTGAGCATAAACGGATTGCTTTATTAGTCGCTGGCCATCCACGGTTAGGAGTGACTTTTGCTACTTTATTAAAAAAATATCAAGAGGCAAAAGGCTGTTCATTTGAGATTGAGTTTGTTGAAGCTATTTCGAGCTTCGATGTGATGCTAAATGATCTAGAGCTTGACCCTCTAGAAAGAGGTACGTCAATTTTGGATGCGAATAGGTTGTTGCTATTCCAATATAATATTGAAACATCCTTAAATTATTTCATCTATCACATTTGTTCTGTCGGAACTGAGAAAACGAATTATCGTAATCCTCAGAATGGTAACAAGATATTAGCTCTGCAAAAATATTTACAGCAATATTATGCTGAAAATAAACAAATATTTCTCTGCAAAGCTTCAAATGGGCGAATGAGTGAAGGCCAATACTTGCCTGTAAGCCTTAGTCATCTTTCGGATAATATTCACCTGATTGATTTTGGGACAACATTGTATATTCCTGCCGAACAGCCATCGAAATTTGATTTTAGTTTTTATGAAGTTTTAAAAGAGGAAGTATGAACCAGTTGCAAATTATTTGGCAAAATTCGTGGTTTCGCCTGACGCTTGTTTGGATTTTTATTCAACAGGTTTTGGTTGCTACAGGGACTTTTTTGATGGGAGATTTGGCAGCAAACTTCGATATCAATGACCCTCCGATCGCTAGCATTTTTATTTTAATTTTGTCGCTGACTTTCTCTGGTAGTCTTTTTCATTATTTACAGAAACGAGATTTAAAGAAAGCCGAAAGAAGTATTCTGTGGGGTTATCTTCAAAAATATAGCCAAGTCAATTACTCTAGGTCGTCAATTTGGCGTAATCTGAAGGCCCGTGAAGAGCGTCATGACGTCATGATCAGAGAAGGACAAGATTCGATCACATCGACAATTTATTTTTCCGCGGACACCGTAGCTACAACTCTCAATATTATATTAAATTCCATTTCAGTCATTCTAGTGACAAGTCCCATATTAGGCGGATCTATATTTTTGTCTGGAGTTGTAGGATTATGGATAGTTCACCGTGCTGATAAGTCAATTGCCACTGCTGCTGCGAATGAAATGTCTGCACAGAATGCAGTTAATGCTCATCTGGCCAATAGTTGGGATAATATAATTCTAGGTAATCGTCGTATATACAATCGATGGATGTTTAAACTGAAAGAGCTTTTTGATGTATCCACAGGTAAAGCAATTGATTCTGTGCGCGCCAATGATGCGACAGTGGCTATCGCCGGATTTGTTACCAATTTGATTGTGATATTCACTGTTTTAATTTTGGCATATAAAGCTGGAAATGAAATACAAAAGATCATTGCTTTGCTTGTGATGCTTCCTCGAAGTATGCAGATCGTTATGCATATTCAAGTGATCCAGTCATATTGGGCTCATTGGAAGTTTTTGTTGCAAAAGATAGAGTGTACTGAAAAAACCTGCGTACCCGCTTCACGTTTTTCGTTGTCTGATTATATAAACTATCAAGACATCAACATAACTCCCAGTGCGAGTGAAGATGAGTTGAAAATGGCAAAAAATGGTCGCTTTACCATTTATGGCAAGAATGGTGCTGGGAAATCTAGTTTTCTACTAAGTCTCAAGGATTCTTTGGGTGACGATGCTATTTATATTCCAGCTCAGCACAGTCTCTATCTGGGTGTTGATAGACTATCGCTATCGAGTGGGCAACAGGCAATCTCTGCAATAGAGGAAGCTCTTAACGAATCTGTTCGGTTTATCATTTTAGACGAGTGGGATGCCAATCTTTCACAAGAAAATAAATCGTCCTTAGATAGGGTTATAGACAAATTAAGCAATGATAAAGTTGTCATTGAAGTACGACACCACCAAAGAGCACTATAATATGATTGCTAAGACACTAATGTTGACCACGAAGTGCAAAGCTACATGTCGCCATTGCCCATTTCATTCGATGGGTATAGGTGACCATTTATTGTCATTAGATGAAGCAAAGAGTATCTTAACGAGCTTTCGTGAAAAAATGCTGGTGATCTCTGGTAGAGAGCCTTTTGAATATCCATTTTTACATGACCTACTTAGGATTCCAATTTCTCAAGATCGAAGTATTAGAATTGCAACAGGAGGGTATGTCGATATTGAGCCTTGGATTGGGAGCTTAAAGTCGCACCCCAATTTTGAAGGAATATCTTTAGGTACAGATGTATTGAGTTCTAGATGTTCTCGTATCGAACATTTTCAAACTTGGAGGCAAAATTTAGAGACGCTTAATAAGCATGGGATTCCGTATTCTTTGACATTTACCCTTGGAGAGGACTTAGAGCCAGTAAGTCAGTTGATTGAAAAATTTATCGATTTGTATCCACGCCCACAGTTTATTTACCTGCGAGCAAAAGGGGAGGACATGGCAGAGAAAATGAAGGATCAATTCTATCTGTATTTTCCAAATGTCCCAATAATATTTGATCAACTTGGCGTATGAGCTAGTTCCAATGATTTATTTGTCTTTTGGGCGCCATTTTTTTGGATATTTAAGTTCCGTAACGCTTTTCTAACCTGTGCCAGTACTTGATCTTGATACCTGAAGAGCGAGGAGGGGGCAATCCCCCTCCCTCGAGCTTTAGTAGATCTCGTGCGCCAGGGGGCGACGAGGAGCGCGGAAATAAGTGCGTGGTGATAGATCTAGAAGATCCCCCAGCTTTTGCATGTACACGCAGGCATAGCGATCGAGTTGGTAAGCGAAGTAGCTTTCTTCGTTTCCAGCTCGCATCAACTGTCCCCAATTTGCATTATACATAGACTGCTGCTTTTTGATCAGTTGACTGATTTGCCCATCGATTTCAGAAATCGTTTTTTGCAAACCCTCGATCTGTTGTTCGTCGATATTGGCCGCTTTTTCGATTTTCTTAGTCATTAATTCAGTCAGTTCATCTTCAAGAGGCTCTTTCTTTTTCATTAAAGATTCGATCTCTTGATTGATGGGTTCTGCTGTTTTGTTGTTGTGAACTTCTTCGTCTAGTTCTTCGATCACCATCGCTGTTCGCCAGTTGCAATCTTTTTTCAAGCGAAGGATGTCACCGTAGATATGGTCCCCGATGTACAGGATGTCGTCCCCGGCAAGATCCAAATCAGCTGTAAACTTCTTGGCATTTCCACCTTGATAAATTCCAGGTGTTAATTTGCCTTCCATGTTTGTCATAGTGCCGTCGATCGGATTCACACGAAGGTATTTTTGACTTTCGTAGAAGAACTTCGGTTTTGAAGCAAATGTGATGACGAACTCAAACAGATCTTCCCAAGATTTGTGTTCTTTAAGGAAAGGTTGAATCGCATAATCCAATAACAGTTTCGTGTAATGGAAGTCAGAATTCGTCAAAACGAAAATTTTCTTACCATGGCGACGGAACTTTTCAAGTCCGGCAACAAGCTCCGGATCTTTAATAATAAACTGATCCAGATTCTTTTTCACTTCATCTTTGAGTGAGCCATCTCTGTGTGCTTCATCCAAAGCGTCTAGAACGTCATCCGCAATTTGTGAGTATTCTGGGTACTTGTTAGCCGCATCAGTGTCTTTTAGCTCTACGATCTGAGCAATTAGATTTGCCAAAGAGATCGAGAAAGACGTATCTACTGCGAGATAGTCTGAGTTGCTCAGGTCAATATAAGTCGACTTATAAAGTTTCTGATGGCTTTTAAAGTCTAACGGCTTCAGGCCATGGTAGCTGGCGCGGATGGCCGTGTAGCGATTTAGTTTTAGAAGATTTCCCATCTTACGATCGATAACTAAACCACGGATCGCGTAGTTGTAATCGAAAGTCAGTTTTCGCAAAGTCTCGGGATAGCCACGCTTGACCAACTTCGCGATCATAGTTGTGTGTGATAAACGTTCGAAATTTTCGCTGTTATAGCGAACTAAGGTGTGATCCATATCGACACCGATGTAGCGAATTCTTTTTAAATTGAGAGTTCTATTTACAAATACTCTGTTTGGCATATTTATTATCTTTCTAAGGGTAGCAGAAGGCTGTTCCAAAGCAGCATTCCGCCTTTCATGTTGTAAGTATTAGTCCAACCGTTCATCAGGGCATAAGCAGAGGCTTGGCCCGAACGATTTCCGCTGCGGCAAACAAAAACAATCGTCTTATCTTTCGGAAGCTGTTCAAGGTGATCTGGCAGATATCCCAAGGGAATCAGTTCGGTTCCAGCGATATGACCGAGTTCTCCGTTGTACTCGCTGGGTTCGCGAACATCGACAAGCATCACTTGTGTGCTTAGGGCCTCAAGTTCTGCTGGTGCGATATCATAAACCCCTTCGAACATAGGGTTGTTAGTTTTACTCTCAAATTGCACTGCCACAATGGCCTCCTGCATAACTGTCAAGAGAACCACTGTAGCATCTGCTCTAGTTGACAGCAAGAGTAGTTTACCAGATCTTAACACGCTCTTTTGGTGGCAAAGTCATTTTATCATTTTCTTTGCACTGGAAGGCTTCTGCAAAACCGGGTTGGTGTTTGACCTGTTCGTTGATTCGAGCGTTTCCAGCCGAATGGGGATCTGTCTTTTTTAGAAGCTGTGCATAGTCCGGACGAACAGTCGAGCACCAAAGGCGCGCATAGGCAGTAAAGAACTTCTTTTTGTCTTCCAGGCTGCCTTCGCCTTTTGGAAAAGCGGCATTGTAGGAAAATGTCAGGCCTACAAGATCTGCAACATTTTCTCCTAAGGTCAATTTGCCGTCATGCTCGGCCTGAGCAAATTGCTCAATCAGTTTTTGGCCGCGCAAGTTGAACTCCATAATATCTTTTGTGGTCATCCATTGTCTTAAGCGCCCCTGGGAGTCGTATTTTGAACCGCTATCGTCAATACTGTGACCCAACTCATGACCAATTACTGTTCCTACGGCTCCGAGGTTTTCTATGATGGACCCGTCTTTATCATAAAACGGATACTGAAGGATGCCGATTGGAAGTACGAACTTATTTTCGTTACTGCTGTAGTAGGCATTCACCGTCAAGGGTCCTATGCCCCAAGAGTCTTTGTTGGCAGGCTCTTGAAGTTCCTGAATATTTTTTTCGTAGCGAGCTTCGTTGTAAGTGATAATATTTTCGATAAATTGGTTCGGTTTGTATGTCTTCAAAGGTACAAAATCCCATTCCTTTTCCGTGTGAGGTTGTACCAACTGAAGGCGAGCAGTTGAGATTTTAGCGAGGGCCTCTTTTTTTCCTTCCTTAGAAAGCCAAGTATTGGCTTTCACTCCTTCAATAATACTTTCGCGAATCCGTTGGGCTACTTCCTGGATTTTACTTTCATCAAATTTGGGAAAGACTTTGGTGACGAGGGCTGCATCCAGCTCTTTCTGGAAATAACTGGTCACTAGGTTCGTGCAACGCTCTTGGCGATCAGGTCTGACAGCTGGACCTCCGAAGAATTTTTTTTCAAAATTGAATCCTGCTTTGAAGACTTTCTGATAAGCATCATCCATCTGTTCAGCCAGGGTCCGATAAAGATACAGGTCCTTCCACAAGCTTAATGGGCGTTTTGAAAACTCAGTATTTAAGAACTCCAAAGACTCTGGAATAGGTGTATTTACCAGGGTCGCCTCGGGAACTTTGTATAGAACGAGGTCTAATTGAAGATGAGGAAATTTTTTTTGAATTTCTTCTTGCGTGCTCACTCGCTTTTCACTCCAGCGTTGGCGGCGGGTGGCACTGTTGGGGAATATTTTTATGAAATCTAACTCCATAGCAATAATAGCTTTGGCTTTCTCTTGAGCCGCTTTTTTAGAGATTTTGGGATAGATTGTTTTAAAATATAATCCCAAAAGTTTTTCATATTCGGCCATCAGGTCTTTTTGCTCGTAGTATTTGTGATCCGGTAACTGCATTAGACTAGAATAAAGGATGGCATCCATTTTGTTCGAATCATCCAGGTTGTTGGATCCAGACAAAGAGACGAAACCTCCGTAGCCCTTGCGTATGTTGCTATGAGAAAAGCGTAAAAGCTCTTCGGCAGTTTTTATTTTCTCGACTTCTTTTACCAAACTCGTAACAAAAGCTTTTTCGCTTTTTGCTTTTTCCGGAGCATTCATACAAGAAAGGTACAGGTCGCGTATTTGCTGTGTACGTGGTTCCAGATCTTTTTTAAGAGGCATTTCGCGCATGAATTTCTTTTTCACTTCCAAAAGGCGTTCACGAGAATCGCTGAATGCAAACATATGGAGGCTGCGGTCTTCGCGCAGTTTAAACGAACTTTCAACATTCGAGCAGACGTACTTGTGAAAATCTTCACAGGGATTGATCTCTGAATTTACGGGAAACTCACGTTTTTCCGGTATAGCACTTGAAGTTGGTGCTGAAAAAGCGAGAGATGACATTAAAAGCAGTTGCAACATATTGATAGCTCCCTTGATGTAAAATCCGGTCAAGTTATGGTATTCTTGCTTAAGTTTGTTGAAAAGTCCTTAAGCAGTTTTTTCTTCATGACATATTTCTTGGCAGGTCTAGTTCTGAGTGGCATGATCTGCGTCATTCATGAGCAAACAGAATATAGAACTGTCTTTCGAACAATCTAATGCTTTGGAGCTTTTGCGCTCGGGCGAAAATGTTTTTCTTACCGGCGGTGCCGGCAGTGGGAAGAGCTTTCTTATTCGCCAATTTATGAAAGAAATCGAAACGACAGAGATGCCAATCCTAGCCAGTACCGGCGCAGCAGCAGTGCTTTTAGGCGGCAGAACCTTTCATAGTTTCTTTGGTCTGGGAATTATGGATGGTGGTCCTGATGCGACGTACTCAAGGGCCTCAAAAGATAACAAGTTGATGGCGCGTTTACGAAAAGTCGAAGGCGTTATCATTGATGAAATTTCCATGATTCCAGGGCAAGCCCTGATGATTGCCGAGGCTCTGGCGCAACGAGCCCGCGAGTCCAAGTTGCCTTGGGGTGGGATGCGCATTATCACCGTCGGAGATTTTGCTCAGTTGCCCCCAGTGACCAGAACAGGTCAGCGCGATTGGTGCTTTTTGAACCAAGTGTGGGAAACCAGTGGTTTTCAATCTGTGATGTTGTCACACAACCAACGTGTTTCAGATAATTTATTTCTAGATATTCTAAGTGATGTTCGCCATGGATTGTCCACCGGAAGAGTGCGTGATTTTCTGAATGAGCATTTGCAAGATCACGACCCTGATCATCCGGGGACGCGTCTTTTCCCGCGCAAATTAAATGCCGATAATTTCAATCAAAAGAAATTAGACGAGTTGGCGGAAGAAGAAGTCACTATTGATTCAATCTATTTTGGATCTGAAAAGCATATTGAGCTTTTGATGAAGTCAGCACCGGTGCCAGTTAAGTTAGTATTGAAACTGGGTTGTCGAGTGATGTTTCTGCAAAACGATCCACAACGCCGCTGGGTGAATGGCACTCGTGGTGTTGTGACGGATATCACTTTGGATAAAGTGACTGTGAAGAAAGATAATGGTCGTGAAGTTCAAGCGGACAAATCATCTTTTGCACTTCAAGATGCCGAAGGAAATATTTTAGCCTCGGTGATTCAGTTTCCACTAACACTGGCTTATGCAACGACAATTCACAAAAGTCAGGGAGCAACGCTGGATGATCTTTGGTGTGATCTCAGTTCTTTGTGGGAGCCCGGACATGCCTACGTGGCTTTAAGTCGGTTGCGTTCTGCGGAGGGGTTGCATTTAATCGGTTGGAATCCGCGTTCAATTATTGTCGACCCCAAAGTTTTAAATTTTTATAATTCATTATTTCCCAACAAATAGTCAGGTCTTAAAATGTCTTGGTGTCTATGGACCGTCGGGGGAGATGCTAACTCACTGAAATCTCTCGCATTCTTCGAGCTTGAATAAATGCTCGAATGGGGCTAGTGTTTCGATGTTCATCAGTATTAAATAACTTTAGTAATTACCCTGACTTAGGAGAATATATGGCTCAGATTACAGAGCAAAACCCTCTTGGCCTTAATGGTGTGGATTTCATCGAATACTCCGGACCGGATGCGCACTATTTCGAACAAATTTTTAAGCGTTATGCATTTAAAGAAGTTGGGCAAGTTCACGGCAAGAATATTCGTCTTTTCCGTCAAGGTGATATTAATTATATTTTGAATTGCGAGCCTCACACTTTCGCTACGGACTTTGCAAAGCAACATGGTGATTCTATTTGTGCGACAGGGTTCCGTGTTGTTGATGCTGAACATGCATTTAAGACAGCGGTGGCTCGTGGTGGAAGACCTTACGAAGGCAATGCTCATCAAAAAGGTGCCACTCCATTTCCAGCAATCTATGGAATCGGTGATTCGTTGATTTATTTCATGGACGAGAAAAATCAAAATCAACTCTATAACGAAATCTTTCAGGTGAAGCCTGAAGATAAGGCGCCTGAAGGAGTTGGTTTCACAGTGATTGATCATTTCACAAACAATGTTCCCAAAGGTGAGATGGATAAGTGGTGTGATTTTTATACGAAGATATTGAATTTCCGCGAGGCTCGTTTCTTCGATATTCGTGGAGCAAAAACGGGTCTTCTTTCTAAAGTGATGCGTTCACCATGTGGAAAATTCTCTGTACCAATCAATGAACCAACAGAGTCTAAATCACAAATTCAAGAGTACTTGGATGAATATAAAGGTTCAGGTATTCAACACGTAGCTCTTTTGACTAATAACATTGTTCATAGCTTAGAAAGCTTGAAGAGCAGTGAGATTCAATTTTTGACTCCGCCTCCTCACTCTTACTATGAGATGTTGCCGGAGCGAGTTCCGAACGTGACTGAAGATTTAGTTCGTCTAGAGAAGAACGCTATTTTGGTAGATGGTGACAGTCATGGATATCTTTTGCAGATTTTCACTAAGAATACATTTGGTCCGATCTTCTTTGAATTGATTCAAAGAAAAGGTCACGATGGTTTTGGAGATGGAAATTTCCAAGCCTTGTTTGATGCTATTGAGCGCGATCAAAGAGACCGTGGATATTTGACGTAGGCATGGAGCGGATTCAAGATCTTCCTATTCCTTCGCGTGGAACAATACTTTCGGCTGAACAAGCGATGCGTTTGGCCATCAGTGAGGCTTACAAGGGGGCCACTCGTGTGAGCCCCAATCCTCTTGTTGGGTCTGTCGTATTAGATTCAAACGGCGGATTTTTGGCCTCGGGTTATCATGAGTTTTACGGTGGTCCTCACGCCGAAGTAAATGCCCTGAAATCGCTGAGTAAGGAAGAACTTCAAGGAGCGCATGTCTTTGTTACTTTGGAGCCTTGTGCACATGAGGGCAAAACGCCATCGTGTGCAAAAATGATGGCGCAGTTGCCTTTACGGAAAGTCACTTTTGGTCTGGTCGACCCCAATCCTTTGGTTGCCGGCCAGGGAGCTGAGATTTTACGTCAGGCAGGTATTGAAGCAGAAGTTTTTGGTTCGCAAAATCCTCATGAAGATCAAGCGATTAAGATATTGCTTGAGGAAGTCTGTGAGGCTTTTCTGTGGAACTATCGTCACAAAAAGACTTTTGTAGCGTTGAAAATGGCATCTAGTTTGGATGGACAGGTGGCCTTGCGATCGGGTGAAAGCCAATGGATCACAGGTGAAAAATCGCGTGAGTATGTTCATTTTTTGCGGGCCTGCTTTGATGCTATTTTGGTCGGTAAAGGAACGGTTGAGTTCGACAATCCTTCCTTAAACATTCGCCATCCTACTATTCAAAAAGAAAATAAAGTTGTCATTATTGATGGTGAAGGGGAGCTTTTGGCTGGGTTTACTAATCTTAAGCTTTCACAAGCTCATCGTATGGAAAACATTCTTTGGTGTGTTTCCAGTGAAGCGAAAAAGAAGGTCGAAGGTCATCTGGCACAGCTGTCGATGGAGCCCAAAATCGTTTATGTTCAGACCAATGTTGGTGGTGACCTGGATCTCCAGGATCTGTTACTTCAGCTTTACCAGTTAGGACTTCGGTCTGTTTTGGTGGAGGGTGGGGCGCATACCGCCAGTTCATTTATTGATGAAGGACTTGTAAATCGACTTTATATGTTTCAGGCCCCTATTATTATGGGATCTGGGGGCTCACGCTCTTGGACTGAAACGATTCGCTTAAATTCGATGAAGGAAAAAATACACATCAAGAATCCTCGCTATCTAACTTTTGGAAATGACTTTATGATTACGGGGACACTATGAACTCGAATAACCCATCCTCTTCTACAATTAACTACCGCTGGACTCGTGCGAGTGACGGAGCCTTAGCTGGCGTATGTCAGGGCTTAAGTACAGCGTTAGGTATTGAAACTTGGATACTGCGCGTTATTTGGATCATCTCAGTTCTATGGTTCGGAACTGGATTCTTGTTTTATTTGATTTTGGCTATTTGCTTGCCCCGCGTTGATAAGCTAGACCAAGCTCTAGATAGAAAGTTGCTGGGAGTTTGTGCTAGAATAGCGAAAAGGTATCGCATTGAAGTGGGCCTTGTCAGAACAGGATTTGTTCTTTTGGCTTTGGTCACGTTCGGTGTCGCTATATTAGGTTACGGGCTGGGATATTTCTTAATTCCCAAGACCCAAGAATCTAAAAGTCGCTCTTAGAGCGCAGGAGTATTTTTATATCTATGGGTGATGACAGTAGTAGGTCGATCGTAAAAGCCCTCAAAAATGAATGGTCTTTATTTTGGGATGCCTTTCAAGGCGAACAAGACGAGGCTAAAAAATCTGACAACACAAATTCAAATGGCAAACTTGAGGTTATGAGCCTGGATCAGATTCGGGAGATCACGAAATCTCTTATCGAAGATCGCAAGAAGCTCAATCAAAACTTAGAACTAGTTTCTAAGGAGATTGATTTGAACTCGGCGAAGCTTGAAAGTCTTCGTTTGGTTGGCCGTGAAGATGCTGATACTTTGAAGCATATTCACGACCTTCATGATCTAGGACAAAATCTTGCGATGGCCCTTTCACGACTGGATCAAAAGCTGCGTGAAATTCGCGAAAAAGAAAACGAACTACAAGAAGAGATGCTCTCTTCTTAGTCTCTTTTCTGGAACGCTTTCCATTCGCGCAACTTTCGAATGCTCTGCTGTAAAACAGTCTCAAGAACGACAAGTTCTTTTTTGGTCGGTGTGTTTTGCAGCAGCATTCTTCTAAGCACTGTGTAGACATTGATCTTGCGTTGGCGAGTTAAATCAAAGCCCATTTCTTCAAGCCACGTTTTTAATGTGGCATCAGGATTGATGCCTTCAATGCCTTGAGGGGCTCGGCGCTTTTTTCCACCATCTAGTTTTGTACGTTCTCCGCCCCAGAGTTTTCTGAGGGAGAACATTCCTAAAAGTGTCGCTTGCGCCAAGTTGAGGCTCCAGTTTTCTCCGAAAGTGGGAATGCAGGCGCAGAAGTTTGCATATTCAAGATCTTCTGCTGAAAGGCCCCAGTCTTCGGGACCGAAAACAAGATGTAAGACAACAGGAGTTTCGCTGGCCACTTGAAACTGAGGAGAATGATTTTGAATATCCGTTAAGACGTCATCGATATCGCGTACTTGTCGACCTTTTCCGTCTCGAGCCGTAAAGCAGACCTTGATGCTCTCAGGCTCATTCTTCATGAACTCCTCCCAAGACCCATAAGTGGTACGGTTTTGCAGACCTGTTTGGCCAGTTGCAGCCGCCTGCTGAGCTTCGTAAGTGATCTCACAAGCAGGTGCGATCAATATCAGATTGTCAAAACCCATATTGCTCATCGCACGTGAAGTTGAGCCAATATTTCTTTCATAGATAGTGCGAACTAAAACTATTCGCACTTCGAAAGCACGTTTCATTATAAAGACCTCACGAGTGATAGGCCGTCTTCGATTAGACCTTTGGCTTTTTCACTTTCTTTGGACAGTTTATCTAAATATTGTTCTAAGGTTTGTTTCATTGGATGCTCAGACGAACGGTTGTAAACCAGTTCTAGGGCTTCAAGGAAAAACAACCAGTCTGTTGGAAATTTATCTTGATGTGTTTTTAATAATTTGTCCAAAGCAGTAGTCAGCTGGTCACCATGCAATTTCTGAGTGCGGATTTTTCTGAGTTCTCCGTACTGCGAGTGACGAGTCAATTCTGTTTCAGAATACTGTGGCTTCGGTACACGTTTGGCAACAAAGTCCGTGAGCTCTCCGTAGGCCACACGATCAGCAGGGCCTCCGAAGACAGAAGTAACGGTTGAGCCGAGGGCCATATCAAAAGTGCCCCACTCGGGAGCAAACAGTACTCGTTCTTGATAAAGTGCAGACGCATTTTCTAAAGACAGAAGGAGAGATTTTCCATCTTTTATCAACATGCTTTTTACGATGCCCGTAACAACAACACCAGAGGCGAACTCTAAAGTTGTTTTTTGTCCAGCAATTACGCCTATATTTTTCCAATCTTGTTCAGAAAAACTGGATGGGCACTCAGTAGGGCGAAGCTTCAGTTTGCCAACAGGAGTTCCGAACCCGTGTGCGTGGTAGCCTTTGTCGTGACCAAGCAATTCTTGATCTTTGTAAGATAGCTGACTAGGTCCTTGAAGGCGTATGTAGATAACTTCATTTGTTGCATTGGTGATGGCTTCAACGATCTGACCTGAACATTGAATGCCAGAGTTGAGTTCAACAGTGTTCACCGACTGTGCTTGAATGGCTTTTTGAATTCCAGCAAGTCCGCCAATTCTGAAAGCCATTTGTTCTGCCATTTCATCAAGAACCTTCACCAGATCATTAAAATCTTTTGCAACGTACAGTTGCGGTTGAGGTTCCGTAATGTCATAAGTCATTTTAATACAATCCACTGATAGAGGGATTTTTTTGACTTTTGGACTCAGGCACCAGCGTGACTCGCCAACACTTGAAAGCAATCCAGCTCCAAAAATTTTCGGATTTTCTAAGCTTCCAATTAAACCGTACTCCGCTGTCCACCAATTCATGCGTGAAAGCTCTGAGGCCTCGGATACATGAGAGACATTTTTGCTGACTTTATCTAGGTGTGCTTCAGCAGCCTTAATTTCTTCAGCCGTAGAGTGAGGGTTTTCCTTCAAGTCTGACAAGTCCCGGATCGCCTCGTAAATATCCAGGTCCTCTTTGCTGATGATCGCTTTTTTTGCAACCTGAGCGTATTGCTTCAGATAATTTGAAAACTCGGGGTGAATGAGAATGGGTGCGTGTCCTGCAGCTTCATGAACGATGTCGGGAGCTGGAGTGTATAGCAGATGATCCAAGGAACGCATGTCCGAAGCGATGGGTAAAACCCCTAGAGATTGTAACTCCATGAACGCAGCTGGTGGAATAAAGCCGCTAACTGGCAGAGCTCTCCAGCCAAACTTCTCTAGGTGCTGGCTGATATGTTCGATTTGTGGAATCTCTTCAACATTGATACCAGTTTTCTCAAGGCCATCAACGTAGCACTCGTGGGCGTGTTTAGAAAGAAAAGCCTTCAATTGACGTAAAATATAGCGCCAAACTGCCTGGTCGACAGGAGTGTATTTCTCGTAGTTTTGTTCGACGACATATTTTCTTAGATGCGGGGGTAGAAAGTCCGTTTTCATTTTGCTGCTCTTTTAAAGTGAAGGATCTTCTTTTGAAAGATAGTTTTGCACATAATCTGCGACAGCTTTTTCTAGAGGCCATTTCGCAGAGCTCATGCCTGCTGCAATCCATTTCGTGGTTTTTGCCTCAGTGAAATATTGATACTGTCCGCGAATGTTTTCGGGCATTTCAAGCCAATTGATTTTCAAATCTTTGTTCATGGCAGTGAAAACAGCATTCGCAAGATCCAACCAAGTTCTTGGCTTTCCAAATCCCATATTGTAAATGCCATTGGCAGGTTTTTTATTCATTAACTCCGCCATCCATCCAGTGACATCTTTGACGTAAACGAAATCACGCATGAATTCGCCATCTTTGTAATTTGGATTGGCTGATTTGAATAAACCTAGTTCACCGTTAGCTTTGATCTGGTTATAGGCTTTGAAAGCGACACTCGACATGGCTTCTTTGTGGTACTCATTCGGACCGAAGACATTGAAGAACTTTAGGCCGTACCAGTGAGGTGGTGTTTTTGTTTGCTTAACGGCCCATCGGTCGAACAAAACTTTACTTTCACCATAAAGATTCAAAGGACGAAGTTTTTCCGAGTCGGTGGTGTCGTCAAAGCCCAGCTCTCCAGCGCCGTAGGTAGCTGCACTTGAGGCATAGATCATCGATTTATTGTGGTCAGCGCACCATTCAAAAATTCTTTGAGTGTAATAAGTGTTATTTTCCCAAAGGAATTCTTTATTTGTCTCAGTAGTTGAGGAGCAAGCTCCCATGTGAATCACCCAGGTGACTTTTTGTTTTGCTTCAGAGCTGTCTAAAAAGGCCCATAGGTCGTCTTTTAAGAGGAACTTGTTGATTGTACGTTTACCCAAGAGATTGCGTTCATTGAGGCCTACTGAATCAACTGCGATGATGTCTGTGAGGCCCATTTGGTTCAGTTCCCACACCATCACGCTGCCAATAAAACCATTTGCTCCAGTCACAATAATCATTTTGTCCACCTACAAAAAAGAATCAAAAAATACACTGTTGAACCTATTACAGAGAGTCGCATTTCTCAAGGGTGCCGAGCTGCTTTTCCTTCGCTCGGTGCATAAAAAAGGCGCCTGTCAGGTCTTTAGGCAGTAAGGAAAAAAGTTCTAAAATCAGGCTCCAAAATGCAGCCTGATCGATTTGAGGCGGCACAACAGTTGCTGATAGGGAAGCCAGCGGGAGGCCTTTCGTGGTTCGTTTTTGGTCCGTTTCAATACTTTCTTTGCTGGTTATTCTAGGGTTGGCCTGTATGCCATCATGGACTGGTACTGAAGGGTCAAAGATTCGCACAATAGACGACTATTGGGCCGAAACAGAGCTGAGTTCAGCCCCCTTGGAAGATCTTCTTCAAGATCAAACTTGCATGAGCTCAGAACGTTACTTTTTGGCCTGTGCGAACGCCATATTATCCATGGCTAATAGATTTAATTTAAGCTTTACAATTTCTGGCGAGCTGGTTCCTGTTTCGAAAGTCAGCTTGATTGAAGCGAGCTCTGAAAAGGCTCAGCTTGAGCCTTGGAAAAGGTCTTATCACCAAAATTCCAGCGAAATAGCTAAAATCTCTTTTTTGAAAGCCTGGCAAAGCTTAGATGCAAAATATGTCAAATCCCATCAGCGGCCGATGATTATTGGTATGGGTTTGAATGGTTTTATTTCCGTATTCAGAGATCCTCACACTTATTTTGTCCCCGTGGCTCAGTTCAAAGAAGTTTATTCGCGAGCTGACAATCGCTCTACCTCCCTTGGCTTAATTTTAGGACTATCTAATGGACAGTACGTCGTAAAAAAAGTGACAGAGGGTAGCCCTGCTAAGAAAGCGGGACTGCAGCGAGGGGATGTTTTAGTCTCGATTAATGCCACCAAGGTGCGGGGTTTGTTTCAAGCACGTGTTTCAGAGCTTCTCAGAGGAGAGGTGGGACAAGTGAGCGAGTTGGCTTTAAATCGAGGTGGGCAAGAGTTTAAAGTGAAGTTGCGTCGTGAGGAAATAACGGTTCCTACGGTGACGACACAGTTTGTGGATGGCATTAAGCCTGTAGGTGTTATTGCAATAAATAAATTTGCCAAAGGTGCTTGTGCAAAAGTGAAGGACTCACTGCAGATGCTGTCAAAAGCACAAATTCGAGGTCTTTTGTTGGATCTACGAGACAATCCTGGAGGACAACTTGAAGAGGCGGCCTGTATTTCGAGCCTCTTTGTAGGATCTCAGGAAAAAATATTTGAAGTTCGTTATCTTGATTCGCGTAAAAAGTCTGAAGCTTACTATGGCACAGAAGAAAAAATATTTGATTTGCCAGTCGCAGTTTTAGTGAATGCGTCTTCGGCAAGTGCTTCAGAAGTCGTGGCAGGAGCTTTGCGTGATCTTAAAAGAGCCATCCTCGTCGGCGAAAGAACTTTCGGAAAAGGATCGTTCCAAGAAGGGGAAATCTGGGCTCAGAATGGAAAAGTGGCGCTATTTGAAACTCGCGGATTTTACTACCTTCCTTCGGGGCGCTCTCCGCAGATGACGGGTCTTGAACCCGATGTGTTAGTTAGCTTCGATAATATTAAGATTGGCCGCGAAGAAGACCAGTATATGAATCCAATGCATGCTCCGGATGTGAAAGTCGAATCGCAGGCAAAATTATTTTCTTACGAAAATTGTCTTGAGGCAGAAGGTAGTGAGGGCTCTGAGGATATGCAGTTGCAAACAGCAAAACAGGCATTGCTTTGTCTTCAGGCCAGCAAAAAGGTGAATTTATGATTTCTACAAACTTATTCAGACATAAATTTATTCCAGCAAGAAAAAAATCAGACGCTTTAATGATTGTACTGCATGGCCGCGGAGATAGTATTCGGCCATTTTATTCATTCAACGAAGAATTAAATATTCCTGAAATGAATTACCTTTTGATCAATGCGCCACGACGTTTTATGGATGGATACACTTGGTATGGGGAACCGCCTTTTCAAAGTAAGGGTGTTTTAAAAATTAGAGAAAAGATCTTTGATTTGCTGAATGACCTAGAAAATCAAGGTTGGAAAAGTGAAAAGATTTTTTTATTTGGATTTTCTCAAGGATGTTTAATCAGCGCAGATATTGGTTTGAACTATCCTAAAAAATTGGGGGGAGTTGTGGGGATTAGTGGTTATTTTAACTTCTATCCTCGCTGGCGCACCAACCTTGCCGAGGAAGCAAAACGTACTCCCTGGCTTTTCACCCATGGCTACCAGGATGACATCTTACCTCTAGATGAGACTCGGTTTGGAGTTGAAAAGTTGAAAGATGCTGGTCTGAAAGTCGATTGGATAGAAATGGAAAAAGATCATTCTTTATTGGATGAGGAATATCCAGTCATTCGTCGTTGGGTGCGCGAGCAGCTTCAGCAACGCTAATTCTCGACTTAGTCCTTGTATCAGGATGAGAGCTTTTTAAATTCCCCCCAAATTTGCACTATGGTCTTGTGAAGAATCCCTCTGAAACCCCGAACAATACTGGGAACGATAGTTATATGGGGAATCGAAGATGGGATTGAGAGTCACGACCAATATTGCAGCCTTAAATGCCCAGCGCAACTTGTCTGGTTCACAGAGAATCGTCAATGAGTCTATGGCTAAGCTATCCTCGGGCAGTCGAATTAATAAAGCAGCCGATGATGCTGCGGGCCTCGCCATTTCCGAAAACTTAAAAGCCCAAATTCGTTCTACAGCACAAGCCCAACGGAATGCCAACGATGGTATTTCCCTTATTCAAATTGCCGAAGGTGGTTTGAATGAAGTGGGTAATATCATCATTCGTTTACGTGAGTTGGGCGTTCAGGCTTCTTCAGACACTGTCGGTGATAAAGAGCGTGGTATTATTGACGTAGAAGTCCAAAACTTAACCAGTGAAATACAAAGAATCTCTAAGTCTACGACTTGGGGGACGACAAAGCTGCTGGATGGTTCAATGCCAAAATTTGATTTTCAGGTTGGTATTGGGAATGAAGGCGACAAAGATCGAATTTCATTTGATGCGAGTGAATACTCTGTCACGGTCGAGTCTTTGGGGTTAGAGGGTTTAAGTTTTTCAGACAAAGAGGGCGCACAAAATGCGCTTGCTAAGTTAGATAAAGCTCAAACTAATGTGAATGGTACGCGTGCTTACTTGGGGGCCTTGCAAAATCGTCTTAATTCGACAATTGATAATTTAGGTGTCGCACACGAGAACTTATCGGCAGCGAACAGTCGTATTCGTGATACAGATATTGCGGCGGCGTCATCTGAGATGACTAGGAATAATATCTTATTGCAGGCTGGTACTTCCGTTCTGTCGCAAGCCAATCAATCCGCTCAATTAGCGCTTAAACTTATTGGTTAGAAAACAATAATATTACAAATAAAACAGGACTCTAAGTTAGAGTCCTTTTTTATTTGTTTAAGGGAAACAGCGAGGTCTAGATAGACTCGCTGTTTTCTTGGACAAGACTTAGTAGCTTAGCGTAAAGATCCATTTTCACTGCGGGTGTGTTTTGGATGTTTCTATAAAAAGTACTCAGTGGGACTTCTGGCATTCCGTTATGTTCTAAGACAAGGCGATCGATAATTTTTTGAATCTGGTCGCAGGCCAGGCCTTTCTTCTTCTCTACGATGATTTCTTCGACCATTTCAATAAGAGCATTGCCAGTGATTCTCTTTTCTGAGTTCAACTTTTGGGCTCTTTCACTGACACCTTTCAAGATACTTTCCGGCTTTTGTTTGTCCGCGGCTACTTGAATGAGTTCAATATATAATTTTTGAAAGGCAACAATGTGCCGTCTTTGTTTTTCGCCCATGCGAGCATCCCGTGATTTAGCATATCCAGAAAGTATTTTTTTGAAGAAAAGAGATTCTCTCATGGCTCTGTTCTCAAGTGGCAGAATGCTATTTTCTAAATGGATCGGTAATTCTTTTAAGATTGTTCGTAAGTTGTAAAGTGCCGGGTGATTCACTCCGTCGGCCACCTTTTCGCTACGACCACTGACTTTTGCTTTTTCAAAGAAAGAAAACTCTTTATCAAAACGAGCAAATAAATCTTTCTTTCGAAGAATGCGGGCTCTTTGCACCTCGTTAAATCCCATCCGATACAAAATTCGCGCCGCTCTTTTTTCTTCAAACAGGCTATTGAATTTTTCAATAATGGGGTGGTGAGCAAAGTCTTTGAGAGGTTTTTTGTTTTTGGTTTTAATGTAGTCTATCATTTGAGTGAAGACTTGCACAATGAGGCGAGCTTTCGTCTTTTGCTCGTTAAGATTGGTCGAAAATCTTTCAACATCATCATAGCGATACTTGTCATGACGAATACCGAACTGACGAACACTTCCATAGTCAATAATGCCTGCATCTGCTAAGACGTTATCACCGTCCCAGTCTAGCCACGCAAAGATATAGTCAATGTCCAACTGTGCAGTAAACTCTGCAAAGGAGCTGCAGATATTTTCTAAAAGTTCATCGTATTTACTTGGACCTTTAGTTGCTATGTTCCAGACTTTGTTAGCGACTTGTCTTTCAATGAGGTAGTCCGTAGCCGACTTCAGTGCGGAATATTTTTCCTGTTTTAAATACAGAAAAAGATGGGCCGGTCTGATAAGATTTTTTGCAGCACGGACACCAATTCCATAACCTTTTCCAAGGTCTATGACACATAAAACGCGCTCAGTGTGAATTCCCTGAAGGTGCATGACCTCTGCTAGTATTGAAGCGCCAAGAAGTTCATCAATCTCGGCAAGCCCACAGCCATATCCAAACTCAGTGCCACCTGTTTTTAGGGGTCTTTGTGCCATGACTGCTCCAGGAGCCAGGCAGGTAACACCAGTTCCGCGGCTAGATACATCCCAGGTAGTGCCGTGATGATTTACGGTTCCGTTCCAAATGCCGCGGCCATCGCCAGAGGTTTTGCCTTGTTTATTGGAGTGCTGCAATTGTAGGTAACGAGTAGCCATGTATCTGTGAGGACGAATTGTTTTTGGATCAATTCGTTTTTGCGAAAGCTCATCATATTCGTTAATGATCTGCAGAGAAAATGTTTCGATAAGTTTCTCTTCAAGTTCTGCTGTCATTAGATGAGGATGATCTGGAGAAATAAGGCCCATCTCTTTTGCGAGAATAAAGTTAAAATAAGCCACTTTGCCGGTTCTGAGCTCGCGAACCTTGTAAGCAACAAAGCCATCTTCGACTGCGTTCATCCATGGATGAAGGCCATTGAGTTGTTCGAAAGCAGAATAGAATGCTGCTTGTCCCCTAAATTTTTTGGCGCCGTTGTGCTTCATCGTCATGATGTACCCAAACTCCTTGTCGAAAAATGAGACACTTTTCTTGTTCGGAAAAACTGGCCACAACTTGAGGCTTGAAGATGAAAAAACGACTAAATTTTTAAATTACTGGACGAAGCTACTGGAAGAGGACTGTGGCAAAACCACCGTACTTTGCTCGTAAGTTGGTAACTTGTCCCTGATACAAGCGAGCGACGACAAGCTGAAGTCTGCCTTGGTAAGCATAACAGCGAAGATCGTATTTAAAGTTTTGGGGTCCCTCTGGAGTTTCGAAGCTCAGCTCTGGGGCTGGAACGTATTCCTGTGCAATCATGTTTTCAGATAAAATTTTGTCGTAAGCCGTCCGGCTAATGGTTCCACCGCGGAATGATTGTTTGGAGCCAAAGGCGTTTTTTGGTTTAAAGAAAAAGCGTTTTCTTTGGGACCAAATTTCCTCAGCTTTTTCAGGGGAAAGATCAAATGAGAGGGGAATACACTGGCGTAACAGATTCAGTTCTTCGCCGCCGAAACCTTGAGACTCAAAAAAGCCAGGAGTGACCCAGTCGATAAGTCTTTGCTTGTCAGCAAGTAAAAGGTATTCAAAAGGATTCGGTGAAAGACAAAGGTCACGGCTCAGAAATTTCCTTCTTAAAGTGGTGCTAGCTGAATCTGTCAGAAAAAAATCTGTGAAGCGATTGTATATAAAATCAGGGTTAAAATCTGTGAAAAGGTCGCGATAGTCTTTAATCCGAGAATCCCATCCGAAGCTTTTGAAAAGCTCGTTGAAGGCAAGAAACTCAACATAAAGTCTCTGTTTTTCTGGGGCATCATCTGTAATTGCAACTTTGAAATTGCTAGAAACTTCTTTTCCTTGCAATGCCATCTCTGTACGAAGGCTATCGCCAATTTCTTGAAGTGAGAAATCAGGTACTGGCAACGGATGTGCTTTGGCCTGGTACAATTGCTGGCCCAAAAGTAAAAATGCGGCATTGGTGTTAATTTCAATCAACTTCAAGTTATGATTTTCATCGACGTGAAAGTCGTAACTCATCATGATTGATTTATTACCAGGATCCTGAAGACCTTGTTCTTTTATTAAATTTTCGTAGTGTTTGAGGTAGGAGCTTTTTTCTCGCATAGAGAAAATCAGCTCCACGACTTTTTTAGCTTGGGCAAGAATCGAGGACGGCAAGTGGACCGCAAACGGGGAAATCAGATTTTCAGATACTAGATCTTCCAAGGGTTCATTTTTTAGAGCCGGAAAAGATGTGCGTAACTGGGTGATAAAATCTGATTTGCTGTTCATGAAGTCCACTTCTGTTTTTTTACTTAATGGGAGTTATATAACCGTCGCCTTTTTTCCAACCCGCCTGGCAAAGCTCTCCAGATTGACAGCCCTGAAGAACACGCAAAATTTCTTTTGCATCACGTCCTACAGAAGTGTTGTGAATGCCCATGTACTGGATTTTTTGTTCTGGATCAATGATAAAGGTCGCTCGAGTCGCAATGCCGCGGTCCTCGAAAAGGACGCCATAATCTCGTGCGATTCTTTTAGTTAAATCTGCCAAAAGTGGGTAACCCAAGTTCCCTAAATCATCACGAATCCATCGTTTGTGTGCGTGGCAAGAGTCTACACTACAGCCAAGAACAGCGGCTCCTGCGGACACGAAATCCTTTAAATGCTCACGAAACTGAGTTATTTCGGTTGGGCAAACAAAAGTAAAATCAAGTGGGTAAAAGAAAAGAACAACCCATTGTCCCTTATAGTCTTTTAAAGAGATTTCACGGACTTCGCTGGCGTCAAAGACGGCTTGCGCAGTAAATTGTGGGGCAGGTTGGTTAATCATAAGCATAGACACAAACTCCTTAAATCTGCTATTGATAGTGACCCTTTATGGGGTTGAAACTCAAGGAGAAATTGTGAAAATCATCTCTTGGAATCTGAATGGAATTCGTGCTTGCTACAAGAAAGGTCTGGTCGACTTTGTTAAAGCGGAAAAGCCTGATATATTTTGTGTTCAGGAAACAAAAGCTCACATTGATCAGGTCGAGGACGAAGCGCGAAAGTTAATATGGGACCATTCATACTGGTCATCGGCTGTTCGCAAAGGATATTCTGGAGTTGCAACTTTCACTCATATACCTCCTCAGAGTGTTCAGTACAATTTTGATAATATTGCAGAATATGAGTCTGAGGGGCGTATCGTCATGTCAGATCATGGAGCCTTTGACTTGTACAATATCTATTTTCCAAACGGGGGATCAGGCGTTGAGCGGCATAACTTTAAGCAAAAGTTTCTGAAGGATTTGAACGCTCATTTAAAGCAGAAATTGGCTACAGGGCGACAGGTTATTGTCGTCGGTGACTATAATGTGGCTCATGAGGCCATTGACGTTTACGATCCAATTCGTCTGTCGAAAGAAAGTGGATTCTTACCAGAAGAGCGAGCTTGGTTTGATGATTTTTTAGATCTAGGTTTTATCGACACGTTTCGCTACTTCAGGCCTGACGAGTCGAAGAGATTTTCTTGGTGGTCTTATCGAGAATTGGCCAGAATTTCAAATCGCGGTTGGCGCATTGATTACATCTGTATTTCTCGAGGGCTGGAAAAGCATCTAGTTTCTGCGGACATCTTGGATCAAGTCGAGGGCTCGGATCATTGCCCAGTGGTTGCGACGTTAGATATTTAAGCAAGGAAGTAATATGTTTGTGATTCCTTTACCATTTGTTATTGCCGAGATCGTGATTTTTGTAATGGCAGTTAAAAGCTGGGGATTCTTTAATACTCTGGGGCTTTATCTTTTGCCTTGTCTTCTGGGTTTTTTCATTGTGACCACTGTTGGACGGGTTGCCGTCATGACTTTGCAGGCGACCGTAATGAAGGGACAGTTGCCTGCGGGGCGAATTCTCCACTCCGGGGCCATTTTCTTGTCGGGTCTTTTGTTTTTAATACCCTCGTTTTTCGCACGTGTTCTGGCATTGGTGCTGTTTTTGCCTGGACTTCGTCATTTGGCCGTGTGGCGTTTCAAATTATTTATGGCACAAAAGTTAGCTAAAGGTGGAGGCTCGTTCAGTTTCGGCGCGGGTGGACCTTTTGGCTTCGGCACAGGAGCTTCATCTGGTTTTCGCTACTATGAATTTCGACAAGATGGGCAAGGTGTCTATGAAGCTTCTCAAGAGAGAGAGGTTCGTGAGGCCAATGTTCTCGACGTGACTCCTCTGGAAATCACTCACAATGAAAAGAATAAGCAAGATGAGGAGCCTAAATAAAGGCTCCTATGAAAAACGGAAAAATATCTATTTGGCTGAAGAGATCACTTGGCCTTTGTTGTTTGATACAATCGGGCCGAAGTATTTTCTAAACATGCTCTGACCGAGATGAGCTGACTTTACTGTCCAGAATTTTTTGTTCACTGTAATGGCTGCGACGGCGATCTTGCGCTCTTGATCTAAAGCAAATCCAACGAACCAATCGACCCGTCCTCTTGGGTTGTCGCCAGTGAGGTGACCTGTTTTGCCGCCCATTTCAATTTCGCGGAACTTGCGATCCTTGATGATAGGTCGGAAAGAGCGACGTGATGTGCCTGCCGTTACGGTTTGCTCCATGAGCTCGCGAACCTTTGCTGCAGACTCTTTTGTCATGATGATGCCATTGTCTAGAGTCTTGCCTTCATATAACTTTTCGCCATTTTCATCCGTGAGGGAACTCACGAGATAGGGGACAACAACTTGGCCGTCGTTAGCGACGGAGGCAGCAATCATAGCTCCTTGGACGGGGCTCATGCGATTTGTTTTGTTGTATCCTGAAGCCACCTCGGCCATACCGAATCCCTTATCTGGGGGAACGTAGGCAACACCCATTTCCACTGGGAAGTCCGCTGGAATGTCTTGGTTGAACATAAACCGATTTGCGTATTCGTTGAGGTCAGCGGGGTGGAGATTTTCGATGCTGAGGCGACCGAAAGCCGTGTTAATCGAGCGAGCAAATGCATCTTTGAGGGTGATTACATTCGTCCATCGCGTGACCTTGTCAGAAAGGACGTTCTTTTTATAAAGAGTGTAGGCCCCACCGTTGTAGCGAATTTTATGTTCTGGCGTGATGCCCGCTTTGTCGACGGCTGCTGTTGCAGTGACTACTTTAAACACGGAAGCCGCAGGGAAGGTGGCTTGCAGGTTGAGATTTGAGGCCTCTGGATTGTCGCGCTGAAAACTCGACATCACCAAAACTGCACCCGTGGCTGCATCGATCATAAAGATGGCGCCGTAATCTGGTTTGTAGGCTTTAAGAAGGCGATCAGCTTCGCGCTGAAGATCTTCATCCAGCGTGTACTCCATTTTGACGGAGCGATCTTTACCGTCCCAATTTAGATTGATTTTTTCTGGAAACTCATTGGCTCGAACCTTATCACCAAGATTTTTTGCAATAAGAGTGCGCAGTTCTAGCTGACTTTGAATTTTTTTATGGATATTGGCTTCTTGGCTGTCAGAGGTGGTGAATCCAACCAAGGAGTAAAGGGCAGCAATGGCCGCTCCTGAAAAAGCGAATAGTTTTAATAACTTATAATTTTTTTTCAAGTTCATTGTTTTATGGTAGCATCATAGGTTTGACGCGTTCAAGACGAATCTCAGAAGAATACGCACGAAACCCTGATCTCGGGCGCTTTTCACGGCTATTCCTGCGTGACAGTCGATGTGACATGGACTAAAGACTATGCGACATGAAGACAAAAGAAAGAATTCTCCTCACATCCATCGAACTCTTCAATCGCAGCGGTGTTGTTGCAGTAACAACAAATCACATTGCAAAGGCGATGAACATCAGTCCTGGCAACTTGTATTTTCACTACGATAATAAAGAAGAGATTCTCGAGGAACTCTTCACTCGTATGACCAAAGATACTTACGAGGTCTGGAGATCTCGCCGCACCAAAAAGGTCACTCCTTTGGAGTTCATCAATCAAAACTTTGAGCTTTATTGGCGCTATCGTTTTTTTCATCGTGAGATGTATGCTCTTCGTCGTCGTGATCCGGAACTGGCAAAAATGTGGCGAGCCCACATCCAAAAGATGATGAAGTTGATGGTCATACTTTACCGTCATTGGGTCAAAGAGGGTAAAATGGTGAAGATCAACGATGTCACTGAAATGCAGTATATCGCGGAGTCTTTGTTGGCGATGGCCACGACATTTCTTCAGTTCTTTGAATCTGCTGAAAAAGCACCTGGTAAGCGCAGTATTGATCGCGGCCGTCATCACGTTGCCCGCTTGCTTTTGCCCTACACAGCTGGCGAAACCAAAGACGAATTTGAAAAATTTCTAAGATCTTAGCCTAAAATGTCACTTCAAAACAAAATTAAGCTGTTTTGAGGTGGCAAGCTCATTGCTTTAGTGGAGTCATATCGAAAGGCTTCATGATGAAAAACTTAGCTGTAATCTGTATGTTTCTGTTAATCTCTGCAACGTCCTTCGCATCTGCTGATTGCCAGCAGTTAAAGCAAGAATTGCAGCTGATGCAGCAAGCGCAACAGCAAGTGATGAAAAGCCTGATTAATAATCACGAAACATTTGCCTCTTCTTTAGAGGAGTATTCAATGGCAGTCGATTCGGCACATCGAGAGGTGTCTGTTGTTGCCAAAAAGATGAATGACTCTGCAGAAGCCTTCCGCACGCGTGGTGTTCAGGGTCACAAGACAGCTCAGAAGCTGACAATTGCAACGAACGACTTGTTAGCCCGCGTGGCATCTTGCTTAAAATAATGAATGCTAAGTGCGTCTCGGGGGAGTGCACATAGAAGTTCTTGTAAGGCGACCGAAGCTGAGTAGGTCGCCTTTCGTCATTTAATGCGTCTCGAAATTTACGGGCTTCCGTTGATCTCAGTATGATACAGAGTTGTTAGTTTATTTTTAATTTTTGCCTTTTCGTTTTATAATTCTCTTCTGGGTGCCTATAAAATAACCGAGCTGTGTCATAAACTTACTTAAATCAGGTTATTTGTGGGTGTTCGGGCCGGCGCATCTTTGGACGCAATCAGTTTTTCGTTAAGATTTTCAAAGGTTTAAATATTTTTAAGTTGTTGTAAGATTTTTTAGTTGCAAAAATTACATAGGTAGAAGTTAATAGGTCAGTTCCAAATTGGCACTTAAGCCGGAAGGAACGGGGGGCAGTATGGCTATCTCTGAAAAACTTGTTGCTGAATGCAGACAGCGCTTGTTGCAGTCTAAGCAAGACATCCTTAATAGAGTCAAAGAAGCTCGCTTGAACCTAGATCAAAATGAGGAAAAAGGCGGCGATGAGGGCGATCAGACAATCCGCGTTTTGGCTGAGCAAGAATTCTTAAGCATGCACGAAAGACTTCGTTCGCAGTTAATGGAAATTGAAAGTGCGTTGGCTCGCATTGAGAGTGGTGCTTTCGGTTATTGCGAAGAGACCGAAGAAGAGATTGAACCAGAGAGATTGCGTGCAATTCCTTGGACTCGATTGAGCATCGAAGGTGCTGAGATCCGTGAGTCCGTTAATAAACGCTACGCTCGCGGCTAGATTTATTATCTTAATTCAAGCTCGATAAGCACCCGCGAGGGGTGGGTGCTTTCGTGCTGTTTGAGCTGACTTTCTATTCTACTTTTAATAGAGAACAGACAACGTCAATAAGCAAAGATCTCGGTGAGTACTATGAAGCTACCGGATGTTCATATCTGCAATTTTCAAAAAAACAGATTTAATCTTTAAAAAATATTAAAATTTACGAATGAGGCCGACCAGAATGCCTCTGATTTCAACTTGCTCTGGGGAATACCACATTGATTGCATAGATGAATTGGATGGGCGTAGCTCAACCATTTTTTCAGCACTCGTAGAGTCTGGCTTTTTGCGGATATAGATTCTTTTAACAGTCGCTTCATTATCAATGGTGGCGACAACGATATCCCCGTTATTTGCGAAGCTCTGTTTTTGCACAAGAATAACATCACGATCAAAGATGCCATCTTCAATCATGGAGTCGCCCTGAACTTTGAGGGCAAATGATTTTGAGGGATCGCGAAGCATCGATGGAGGCACTTCAACAAACTCATCGTGTTTGACCGCTTCCAGTGGTAGTCCGGCGGCCACTTTACCGAGTAAGGGAATTGACAGGACCTCATCACGTGCCTGGAGGAGCTGTGAGCGTTGAGATCCTGTCTTCGTCGAGACTTTTTTTGACTGCAACTGCATTTGAATTGCGGAAGCAGAGTGGAGTATTTGGATTGCTCTTTTTTGACCTTGGGGATTTTCGATATATCCTTTGCTGGTCAATTGCTTCAAATAATTCTGAACAGAATTAAACGAAGCCAATCCAAAATGATCCTTAATTTCTTGATATGACGGAGAAACTCCTGAACTTAAGACGTGGTTCTCGATAAACTCGAGGACCAGTTTTTCCTTAGGTGTCAGTGGCGGGAGGGGCGTTTTTTTCGTCATAACTTACATATTAAATTACAGTGTAAATAATATGTAAGTCAATACTCAAAATAAAAAAAATTATATTATTCAGCCTTAAGGCAGTTTTGTTGCCCTTCAGCGCACTTTGCTTTTTCCGGCGTTGCTACTTTGGGCTGAGCTTCTGAAGCAATGGAGCGGGAAACAGAGGCAGGAGGAGTGTTTTTAGCGTAACTGACAGGTGTCATCGAGCAGTTTTGATAGAAAAGTATCACGATGGGATTGATTACCAACATCGCAACAAAGCTAAAACCACCACGATTCATCATACTTCCTCCTAAATGAGTTCTTTTCGCCACATCACATGGCTTACCTCATTACTTACGGACGGAAAGTTCCTGGACTTTAGTCAATTTCAAAGGATTCTCACTTTGGAACAAAAAAACCTTTTTTCTCACCTTGAGAGATGTCAAAGTCCCAGCAATAATGAAGGTGTGGTGGCGGGTAGTATGAGAATATTTTTTTTGATGATTTTGCTTTTGTCTGGCGTCGCAGCTCGGGCAGAGTTTTCTAATCTTTCGGCGAACTGTGTTGAGGAGCTGAGAAAGTTTCCCGGAGCATGGGATGAAAGTCTTTTAAAGAAAGCATGCGAAAAGACAAAAGTGGACGATCTTTGTGTGAGTGCAGAGGGACGTCCGATTTATCATTATGAAAAAGCTTCGAGCAATCCTCAGGCAAAAAAAATTTTAGTTATCAGTCTGATTCACGGAGATGAAACTCCAGCCGGTACAGTAGGACGTTATTGGATGGAAAGGCTTGAGAATATTGATCCGCGAAACTCTTGGCGAGTCATTCCTGTGATGAATCCGGACGGCGTAAAATATAAAACTCGTACAAACGCAAACAAGATAGATATCAATCGAAATTTTCCAACTAAAGATTGGGCGACGGGAGCGTTAGAGAGCTGGAAGAGAACGACAAAATCAAATCCACGTCGTTATCCAGGTGCCGAGGGTGGAAGTGAACCTGAAACGAAGTGTGCTCTTCATCATTTAGCACAGTACAAGCCTGATTTTGTTGTCTCGGTGCATACGCCATTAAAGGTGTTGGATTTTGATGGGCCGAAAGTCAGCCCACCACCGAAGTACGACTATCTTCCATGGAAATCATTAGGAAATTATCCAGGTAGCTTGGGGCGTTATATGTGGTTGGAAAGACAGACTCCCGTTTTAACAATGGAGCTCAAAGAAAGCTTGCCTCCCAATCTTGCACCATTTGAAAAACTTCAGGATATTATCGGATCGTTAGTGAAGTTTGAGACAGCAAGTAAATCTGAAACAGAATCTACTACGGCGGCAAAGCCGACGAGTTTTCTTCCTGTTGCTTTAGAGCATTAGTCGTTTGAGGCCAAGCCCTAGGGGTTTTCATCCATAGGGCCCTATGTTTTCATTTTAAAATGCAAAAAGTTCTTTCAGGTTCGCATCCACTTCTGGGGTCATTTTCACTTTTAAGGCACCAAGATTTTCTTGTAATTGTTCAATACTTGTTGCGCCAAGAATGACACTTGTAAGATCTTTCTGGTAGGCCAACCAGGCAAGGGCCAATTGTCCTCTGGAGCACCCCAGAGAGTCTGCAATAGTTTTCATTTTTTTCACGCGCTCTATGTTTGTCTCTGTCAGAATGCTTTCACGCAACCACTCGATTTTGGATAATCGACCGTTCTGAAGACTTTGTTCGTATTTCCCAGTTAACATCCCTGACGCTAAAGGTGACCATGTAACCAGCCCCATCCCGTGCTCTTGTGCTTTGGGACGAACATCTGTCTCAAATTTTTCGCGAGCCAGAAGATTGTACTGAGGTTGTTCAACTTGTGGTTTGTAGTAGCCACCTTTTTCACAAATATCCATGGCTTCTTGAATTTGAGCGCCAGTCCACTCACTTGTGCCCCAGTACAAAATCTTTCCATGATGAATGAGATCGTCCATAGTGCGTACGGTTTCTTCCACAGGTGTCTCTGGGTCATAGCGATGGCAAAAATATATATCTAAATAATCAGTGCCGATGCGCTGCAGACTTTTATTTACAGATTCAACAATGTGTTTACGTGAAAGCCCTTTGTCGTTGATATCATCGCTCATGGGCCAAAATACTTTTGAGGAAATCACCAGTTCATGTCTTGGGAAGTCTTTAAGTGCGGCACCCATGATTTTTTCGGATTCGCCTTTTGCGTAGATATCGGCAATGTCGAAAAAATTGATTCCAGCCTCGTAGGCTAGTCGTAAAATACTACGAACTGAAGTGAAGTCTGTAATAGAGCCACCAAAGGTGGTCCAGCCCCCTAAAGAATAAGAGCTAAGTTTGAGTCCACTGCGACCCATATTTCGATATGGCATATTTGAATTAAACACGAGAGCCCCCTTTTACGAGGGCCTCATTATTTAATGAACGACGGGTGGTTGCAAGTAGTGATTAATTTCCATTAACCGATCTTGCTGACTGACCACGGTGTCATGTATCGCGACCAGCTCTTTCATTAAGTTCTCTTTGGCCATCTTAATAGCGGTAAAAATATCCTCATGAACTCCCTCTGCTTCAACCTTACTGTCACCTTCGCTGAGGGCGATATTGATACGGTGAAGTTTCTTAAGTTCTTCCGGGGAAAATTCTTTTCCATCCGTTTCGTACTGGATCGCAAGCTTTTTTGGATCCTTGGCAATGACTGTTACAATAGTTTGGGGGGTAACAAAAGCCTCAAACTCGTTCATCATTTGATATATGTATGACTTTACTTCCGCACTTTGTTCGATGATTTGAATGGTGGGGTTTAGAAGGGTCGACATAGGCACCTCCAATTTCCTCTTTCTTTAATATTAACAATGGGTTTCTTTTTTGTCTGGTCAAGTTCTGGCAGGGCAGAAAAATAAATTGAAAACGAATAGGTTTGTTTTAGTATCCCAAACCGAGACGAGAGTCCTGTATCAATAAGAGATAGGTTTTAAATGACAGAATTAGTGGTAGACCCTTCCTGGAAAAATGAGCTTCAATCTGAATTTGAGACAGATCGGATGCGACAGCTTGAGGCCTTTTTGCAGACGGAGAAACAGTCAGGGAAGATCATTTATCCAGAAAAGAATGAGTATTTTTCAGCACTTAATTTAACACCCTTCGATAAAGTCAAAGTTGTGATTGTTGGTCAGGATCCATATCACGGGCCGGGTCAGGCGCATGGGTTGTGTTTTTCAGTCCGAGAAGGGGTGAGATTCCCACCGTCTCTTTTGAATATATTTAAAGAATTGCGTGATGATGTCGGAGTGCAGGTTCCCGAAAGTGGATCTCTGAAGCCCTGGGCAGAGCGGGGTGTTTTATTGTTGAACGCTGTTTTGACTGTTGAAGAGGGCAAAGCTGCCGCTCACCAGGGAAAGGGATGGGAGCAGTTTACAGATCGTATTATCCACCTTTTGAATGAGAAAAAGGAAAATTTGGTATTCATTCTTTGGGGAGCTTATGCGCAAAAGAAGGCGGCTTTTGTGGATAGACAAAAGCATTTGGTTTTAGAGTCTGTTCATCCGTCTCCGCTGTCTGCTCATCGCGGCTTTTTTGGTACCAAGCCATTCTCGAAAACAAACGAGTATTTGCGTGCCAAAGGTCTTGGTGAAATTGACTGGAGTTTAGACAAAAAACACGGAGTTTAGATCTTTAGACTTCTGACCAGGAACCGATAAGGAAGTGTGATGACAGCTGAGGAGAGTTTAATGAAATTCATAATGGCAGCATTTTTGTTATTCGGTTCAGTTACAGCATTCGCCCAAGACAATTCAGTCATTTCCGATATTGTAAAAAAAGTCAGAGAAGACGATGAAGGTGTTGTTATTTTGTTTACTAAAAATCCAGGATCTTACTATTTGCGTCGCGAGATCTCTGAGTTTGATGCCAATAAAAAGAAACTTGAAGATAGCCTTGCGAGTAAGAAGCCTGTGAGCGTCACGGTAGAACCAAGTCAGCTCAATATTCTTGAAGTAAAATAAGGCTCCGTTATAAACTGGTCTTCTTCGAAGGAGACCAGTATGAAATTTCTCGTTCTACCAGTTATTGCCTTAACAGTTGCTTTTTCAGCAAATGCCTCCAAAAAAGAGGAAGTAAAACAAAAGACGGCAGAAGCTGCCGCAGCCGTAGCGGATTATTCTAAAGAACAAAAAGAGCAGTTTCAAAAAGAAATGGAAGACAATTTGTCTGCTATTAACAAAGAAATTGTCGAATTAAAAAGCCATGTCTCTGAAGCTTCTGGGGAAGCGAAAAAAGAACTAAACGAAAAGATTGCTGCTCTTGAGTCTAAACAAGCAGAGCTCTCAAAGAGTTTGGCTAAACTTAAAAAAAGTTCTGGCAAAGCCTGGACAGAGATGAAGTCTGGAGTGAGCAAAGCATGGGATGCTTTGTCGGATTCTTATAAAAAAGCTAAATCTGAATTCAAAGACGATAAATAATGAAAAAAAGTGATCTTCAATACGTACTAGATTTACCGCCTCACTCCAAGCTAGGGAGTGAGCTGTTGCTGATTTATGACGAGATATTGCCACGCAAATCGGCGAGCTTCAAAAAATGGCTCAAAGGCTTTGCACTGACGTATCAGGTTAAGTCTGGTGAGGCTTTGAAGAGTGTTGAGTCTTTTCCAGTTCATATTCAAAAGCTTGTTAAAATGTGTGAGAACACATCAAGCCGACAGCTGACAATTGTTGTTGCTGGTGGTGGCAGTGTCGGTGATTTTGGTGGTTTTATTGCCAGTATCTTGAAGCGCGGTGTGAAGTTGGTGCATGTGCCCAGTACTTGGCTTGCGGCCATTGACTCCGCTCATGGTGGGAAAACAGCATTGAATGTGGGGACTGCCAAAAATCAAATTGGTACTTTCTATCCTGCAGACAAAATCTTTTTAGTTCGCTCATTATTGATGGCTCAACCTCCTGCTCGTACTTTCGAAGGCTTTGCTGAGCTTTTGAAGATTTCTTGGATTGCGGGGGGAGCATTTTGGAAGAATTTGGCTCGTGAAAAAGACCTTTCTGCTGAAGTCTTGTGGAAATACTTACCTGAAGCGATAGCTCAGAAATATAAAGTCGTTAGCCGTGATCCAGAAGAAAAAACAGGCCACCGTCATATTCTAAATTTAGGACATACAGTGGGTCATATATATGAATCTTATTATGAACTGCCGCATGGAGTGGCAGTGAATTATGGTCTTGAGTTTGCTTTACGCTGGAGTTTGCAAAGAAAGATTATGACATCGGCAGTTTATGAGAAGATGCAGAGTTCTTCTGTCATGGGTTATTTGTTGTCTGCTGATCGTGATAATTTGGTGGATATTCGGGCGACTGTGTTGCGTAAGTTTAGAAGTCTTTTATTGAATGACAAAAAGAAGACCAAAGCCGAGAGCGTTCGATTTGTGTTTTTAAAAAAACCGGGCGAGTGTGTGATACAAGAGGTTACAGTGGATGAAGTACTTCTAGAGCTGTGTCGCCAGAAGGAAGAGTCTCTTCATGAATAAATTTCTATTTGAAGGTGAAATTCCGGGATCTAAATCAATTTTCAATCGTGCTTTGATTATTCAAAGTTACTATCCGGTTGTAGATATTAATGGTTTCTCAGAGTGTGATGATGTTCGTTACATGCGAGAAGGCCTAAAGAAAATTAATGCCTACAGTAAAATTGATTGTGGTGAAGGCGGAACCACCTTTAGATTTTTGGCTTTGCGGGCCTCACGTCAACCTGGTGTCCATGTTTTAAAAGCTTCTGAGCGTTTGATGCAAAGACCACAGCAGGGGCTTGTGGATATTCTGACTCAGTTAGGAGTTGGAGCAAAAATTAAAGGCAACGAGTTGTTTTTATCAACCCAAGGTTGGAAGCGCCCGGCAAAGCCCATCAGAGTGGATACTTCAGAATCCAGTCAATATGCTTCGTCACTGTTATTAAATAGTTTGCTATTAAATTTTGATCTGGAGTTTGAGCTTGTCGGGGATAAAGTCTCAGAATCTTACTTTCAACTGACAGTGGAAATGTTCAAATATTTCCGTTTGAACATTGAACCTAAAGCTGCGAACACTTACTTGTTTCGTGCAGGTCAAAGAATTGGAAAGTTGAATTTTACAGTGGAGCCTGACCTCAGCTCTGCTTTCACAATGGCGGCCGCAGGAGCTTTGGCTGGAAGATCTGTCATTAAGAATTTTCCTCTCAAAAGTGCACAACCTGATTTTGTATTTTTAGACGTATTAAAGGCGATGCATGTCACACTTTCACAAGAAGGTAATCAGCTGACAGTGACCAACGACACTTTTTTACGATCGATCGATTGGAACTTATCTCAATGCCCGGATCTATTTCCTGTGCTAGCGGTGTTGTGCAGCTGGGCCCATGGAGTTTCAAAGCTTTATGGTGCTCCTCACTTGGCAAAAAAAGAATCTAATCGCATTGCAAAAGTTTCGGATTTATTGAATTTAGTCGGTGTTAAGCATGAAGTTCTGCCTGATGGAATGGTGATACACGGTCAACCGAAGCAAACGCCGGTGATTGGTAAAGTCTTTAATCCCGACAAGGATCACCGCATGGTAATGGCCGCGGTTCTTATGAAACTCAGAGGGCATGATATAAAAATTGAAGAACCTCATGTTATTAATAAAAGTTTTCCAGAATTCTGGAAAATGATCGGGATGAAAGGATGATCACGGTTATTATCGGGCACCGAGGTACAGGAAAGTCTTCACTTGCTAAAAGAATTCAGATGTATCTTAGGAGTGAGGCAGCCGAGTTTGTCGATCTCGATGAAGAGATTGAAAAAAAGCTAGGGCGTTCGATTTCTGTGTTGTTTCAGGATCATGGGGAGGCCTATTTTCGCGAAGTGGAACAGCAAGTTTTTCTCGAAGTTTTACAGACACCTCATCAAGAAATGTACCTTGTTGTAGGTGCAGGTTTTCCGGTCGCAACAATTCCATCTCATTGTCATGTTTTATGGGTTCGCAGAAATACAGATTTAGAAGGACGTATTTTTCTAGATCGTCCTCGTTTAAACCCTGAGATTTCGCCGATTGATGAATATAAAAAAAGAGCTTTTGAACGTCAGCCAAAGTATCAAGAGCGAGCTGATGAAGTGTATCTGATGCCTGAAGGGTCTTTTGAAAACCGTCATCAAGCGATGGCGATCGAAAAAATGATCTTAACCCAGCAATTGAAAGATGTTGGGGGCATTTTGACAGTTATGCCTGATATGTTAAATCCAGATCAGCGCTGGCAGTCCTTTAAAAATCGCTATCAAAACTGTGCTGAAACTTTGTTTGAACTTCGCGATGACTTACTTGCCATCGAGCAAGCGAAGCGAATCATTGAAGAACTACCCAATGGGCAATTTATTTACTCTTTTCGAAAAATGAACGAGTCATCTTCGCGATGGGCTGACAATCAATTGCTTGAGACACTAGCTCAATGTCAGTGGATCGATTGGGCTTGGGAGCTGGGCCCACCGGAAGAGATCCTTTTAAATATTCCGAAGGAAAAAATTGTGTTGTCCTTGCATGATGTTGCCTCTTTTGAAGATTGGAGCAAGTATTCTGAGCAGGTAGCACAGATGAAGTACGCCCCTGAGGTCTCTACTTACTCAGATCTTTGGCGATGGCACTGTTGGCAGAAGGCCGCTCCATTAAAAAGAAGCTTTCTTCCGCGGTCTTCAAATGGTCGATGGTATTGGTATCGCCTTCTGCAAAAAGGTCAGCAAAAAATCAATTTTTGGCGCGAAGGAAGCGGAAGTGCTGGCGATCAGCCGTCGTTGTGGCAATGGTTGATGAGTCCTGCTGCAGTACCAACATTTGCAGCTGTTTTAGGTGATCCTGTTCATCATAGTTATACTCCCTTAGAGCATTCAGATTATTTTCATAAGAAAAAATTACCAGTTTTTGCCATAGAGATTCACCGTGAAGAATGGGACGAGGCTCTGCCTATATTAAGAAACTTAGGTCTTTCTTATGCTGCAGTGACCTCACCCCATAAAGAAAAAGCCGCTTTGTTGTGTCAGCATTCCACTTTGAAAGCTGTGAATACATTGTATTGGCAAGCGAAGACTCAGGCTTGGCATGGCACCTCCACTGATGATGAAGGATTTTTGGCTTTGATTGAAGGCGTAGGCATGATTGCCCCCTTGCAGAGGGATATTTATGTTTGGGGTGGAGGTGGCACTTTGGAAATGATTCAGAGAGCCCTACCACACGCCACTTATTTCTCGTCTAGAACAGGTCAGTGTCGCGACCTTTTAAATTCGGATATTAGAAATCCAAAAATACTTATCTGGGCTGCACCTCGAACATCAGAGACACAATTTCCACCTACAGATTGGAAGCCAACTATGGTTTTTGATTTAAACTATAAAGAAGATTCTATGGGGCGGGAGTACGCTCAAAAGTGCGGGGCTAACTACGAGTCCGGTCTAACGATGTTTGTAAGCCAAGCCCAGGGACAAAGACACTTTTGGAATCAATGTGAGGAACAGGTATGAGTGCGAATCAATTTGGCTCAAGATTTGTAGTGACGACCTTTGGAGAAAGTCATGGCACAGCTTTGGGAGCTGTCATTGACGGATGCCCGGCAGGGGTTCGTTTTGATGAATCTCTGTTAAGAAAACAACTCGAGCGTCGACGCCCGGGTTACCATGGTTCAGGACAAATCGTATCGGCTCGACAAGAAACTGATTCGGCAGAAGTCTTGAGTGGTGTTTTTGAAGGCCAAACTTTGGGAACGCCCATTGCGATGATCGTACGCAATCAGGATGCTCGTTCTCAGGATTACGCTGCGATAAAGAGCACGCCACGTCCGGGCCATGCCGATGATATGTGGAAAGAAAAGTTTGGACACAGTGATCATCGAGGCGGTGGTCGATCTTCGGGTCGTGAGACGGTGTCTCGAGTGATGGCAGGTGCGGTCGCACAAATGATGATGAATCAAATCAGCGCTCCGACCGTTGTGGTAGGATATGCGGCACAGATCGGTCCAATCACACTCAGTGCTGAAGAAAGGGCGCAAGTTCTTTCCAAAGACATTGATTCCTTTCAAGCGCGTTTTCCCTCTGTACGTGATCAAGAAGTGGCTGCATTGTTGAAGTCCGCGCAAGAACATGGGGAAAGCCATGGGGGCGTTGCCGAAATTCTGATCCAAAATCCTCCTGCCTATTTAGGACAGCCCGTTTTTCATAAATTAAAATCCGATCTGGCGCAGGCTTTCTTAAGTGTGGGGGCGACGAACGGATTTGAATTAGGTTTGGGGTTTGAGTCTTCGGATGTGCAGGGAACTAAATTTCATCAGGGCAATGTGGATGTGTACGGAGGTATTCGCGGTGGGATCTCCACGGGAGATTCAATCCTATTAAGGGTTTCGATGAAGCCCACTAGCACAATATTGGATGTGGCTAAAAAAGGTCGTCATGACCCATGTATTGTGACGAGAGCTATTCCGGTATTAGAAGCAATGACATGGTTGGTGTTGGCAGACCATTATTTATGGTCTAGAACAGATCGCATTTAGTTTTAAACCTAACGAGGTGGGCAGTGGTTTCAGATATTTTTAATCCAGAGTGGTGGACCGAAGTTCCTGGTTTTGATTTTCAAGACATTACATATCATCGTGCCAAAGATCAGGGGACGGTTCGTATTGCCTTCAATCGACCGGAAGTTCGCAATGCTTTCCGTCCTCAAACAGTTGATGAGCTCTACACAGCTCTTGAACACGCCCGAGTCAGTGCCGATGTTGGCGTGGTTTTAATTACAGGTAATGGTCCTTCTCCCAAAGACGGTGGCTGGGCTTTCTGCTCAGGGGGCGATCAACGTATTCGCGGTAAAGACGGCTACAAATACGAAGAAAAAGAAGCTGTTGGAAAAATGGATCTCGCTCGTCTGGGCAGATTGCATATTCTAGAAGTTCAGCGCTTGATTCGTTTTATGCCTAAAATTGTTGTTGCTGTGGTCCCAGGTTGGGCTGTGGGCGGTGGACACTCTTTACATGTGGTGTGCGATTTGACTTTGGCCAGCGCTGAACATGCTATTTTCAAGCAAACAGATCCTGATGTCGCAAGCTTTGATAGCGGTTATGGCTCAGCTTACTTGGCTCGAATGGTAGGACAAAAACGAGCTCGCGAGATTTTCTTTTTAGGTCGCAACTACAGTGCCCAGGAAGCTTTTGATATGGGCATGGTGAATGCAGTTGTTCCGCATAAAGACCTAGAAAAAGTGGCGCTTGAGTGGGCTTATGAAATGAATTCTAAATCTCCGACAGCGATGCGTATGTTGAAATATGGTTTCAATCTTGTTGATGATGGCCTCGTGGGACAGCAATTGTTTGCTGGTGAAGCAACACGGTTGGCCTATGGAACCGAAGAAGCTGTTGAAGGGCGTAATTCGTTTGTAGAAAAACGACCAAAGGACTTTTCAAAGTTTCCGTGGCATTACTAGGGGCTTGAAAAAAAAGGGTTCGGCTTCTTATTTGTCGAACCTCATTTTGGATCATCTTATTTGTGAAATTCACAATAAGGACCTTGGAATCTTTGGCACGTGACAGGGAGCTTTGTCTAGATTTAGGCAAGCTCTTGCAGGAAAATCCCCGAAAAAAAACGAAGCTTTTAGAATAAGATTATGAGATCCATAACCTTTATTTTTTTACTAGGGGTTTTGGCTTTGGCGCTGATGGGGTGCCCAAAGAAAAGACCCATCCCAGATCCGCTCCCACCAGAGCCTCAGGTTTTCAATTGGGAGCAGGCTCCATCTTCATTTGGAGGAGCTCCGCCGGTGGGACTCAGAGTGTATTTTCATCGGATGGTAGCGGAATTCGAGACCCGAAGACTCGGGTCTTTGATTTACTTAACGGTGCCTTTGTAAATATAAGCAATGCCGCCAGTTAAAGAGATGTATTCGCAGTCAGAGTAAGAACCACTGTCCTTCATCATTTTGATGAATTCTTCGCGACATGGGAATGCCGCTGAGGACTTTTGCAAATACTCGTAAGCTTCTTTTTGACCAGTTACTAGGCCACCAATTTTTGGCAGAATATTTTGTGAATAGAAGTTGTAGATTGAGCCAAAGAGCGGAATGTTCACTTGGCCGAACTCAAGCACCATCACTTTTCCACCAGGCTTTGTTACACGAGCCATTTCCTGAAGAGCTTTCACAGGGTCGCCAACATTGCGAATACCGAAAGAAATACTGCAGATGTCGAAGCTATTATCAGCGTATTGCAATTGAGTTACGTCGGCCTGTTCAAACTTGATATCTAAACCACGCTCTTGGGCTTTTCCCGGAGCTGGTCCTAGCATTTCAACACAGAAGTCTGTGCCAATAACAGATCCAGTTGTTGTCACTTGCTGTTTGAATTCGATGGCCAGGTCTCCAGTGCCAGTTGCGCAATCAAGAACTTTGTCACCGGCTTTGGCGCCACTATATTTAACCAACTTTTTTCTCCATAGGTGATGAATACCCATGGATAGGACATTGTTTCCCTTATCGTAATTCGCAGCGACTTTCGCGAACATGGAACGGATGATTTCAGGATTCGGAGAGTGTTTAGATTGCATGAGATCCTGCTTTGTGAAGAGGTCTGTCGATGGCGTTCAAGATCTTTTCAAGCTTCGTCATCATTGTTTTGAAATCGTCTAAAGTCAGAGCTTGCATACCATCAGAAAGAGCTTCTTCGGGACGAGGATGAACTTCGACGATGATGCCATCTGCACCTACTGCAGCAGCTGCGTAGGCAAGGTCCGGCACAAGCGCACGAATACCCACAGCGTGAGAAGGATCTACGATGACCGGTAAATGAGAATTCTTTTTAGCAAAAGCGACGGCATTTAAATCAAGAGTATTGCGAGTGGCTGTTTCAAAAGTTCGGATACCACGTTCGCAAAGAATCACGTTGGGGTTTCCACCGTTTGTGATGTACTCAGCAGCTTTGACCCATTCTTCGATCAAGGCAGCGAAGCCACGCTTTAACATCACAGGCTTCTTTTGCATGCCGAGCTCTTTGAGGAGGGCATAGTTGTGCATATTGCGTGAGCCGACTTGGAAGCATTCGACCAGATCATAAATCTCTTCGATTTGTCGTGCATCGGTGACTTCAGAAACCAAGCTCATGTTAGTTTCTTTGCAGACGGCCTTAATAAAGTCAAAAGACGATGATCCAAGTCCTTGGAAAGCTTTTGAAGAGGTGCGCATTTTCCATATGCCACCGCGGAGAATGTGAGCTCCTGAGGTTTTTACACTTTTGGCAGTTTCCAAGAATTGCTCGTAACTTTCGATGGAGCACGGACCCGCGAAAACTGTAAATTGAGAGCCCCCAATATCGTACCCGCCGACGTTGACAATTTGGGTTGAGGGAGTTGTTTGCATAGTTTGCATTTCCATAATACGACTTGGTTAGTGGACAACCATAATACCATAACGCTCTCGAGCATTACAAACTTTTTGCAGGCAGGAGCCCTCTTGCGACATGGGGATCAATGGATTCTTATTGAGGGCCCTTTTACCTCTGTTTCCGACGCAAATAGTGACGAAATTACAGTGTTTTGCCCTGATTTTTACGATCTTCACTCTACTTTGCCAATGAAGGGCTCTCGAACCTTTCGGTTAAGTACCAGCGAGTTGCGGGAAAATTGTGAGTCTTTCTTAGCTCAAGGCGGTATTGCTGGGCCACCCCTCGGAAAAGCTGAGTGGGTAGAGCCTCGATTGGCAGATTTTGCTCAGACACTGGAAATGACTCAAGAGCGCATTGCCAAGGGTGAACTGATCAAGGCGGTGCCGGCCGTGTTTGCGCGCTCTTCTCAGATAGTGACAGCTGAGGACCGGGCCCAGATGCTTCTAAACCTGCTTGAAGCTCCCTCTACGCTTTTTGTTTATGGTTATTGGCAAAATGGTGTGGGTGTTTTAGGAGCAACTCCAGAAGTCTTATTTGATTATTCTCGTGGCATTTTGAAGACGATGGCTCTTGCGGGGACCTGTCCCAAAAGTGAATCTTTGGAAAGGGAATCTCTTTTAAAAGACGCCAAAGAAATGCAGGAACATTTTATTGTTCTGGAAGACATTAAGACAACATTGCAATCTTTTGGAGCAATAAAAACCACGGGACCGATGATTGTTGAGTTGCCAACTTTATATCACTTGAAAACCGATCTGGAAATTCTGTGTGATCAGCAGCCAGACTTTATGGCGTTAACTGAAAGACTTCATCCGACTCCAGCTTTGGGAGTCGCTCCGCGCACAGCTGACTACAAATGGATGCAATCTTTTCCCGGGCAAGAAGGGCGTAGGGGATTTGGTGCTCCTTTTGCTTTTTTAAGTTCGCAGGAGGCTCTGTGCCTTGTCTCCATCAGGAATTTACAATGGAATACATCTGAAGCGATGATTGGTTCAGGGTGTGGTGTCGTTGCTGCCAGTGAGCTTGAGCGAGAGTGGCGGGAACTGTATCAAAAACGCTTGTCTGTAAGAAAGATTTTGGGGCTTGAAATATGACAAATATGGAATTAGCTGGGAAAGTCATTCATGAGCTTGTGCAAACAGGTGTTCGAGAATTTGTGTTGTGTGCAGGCGCTCGAAATAGTCCTTTAGTTCACATCCTAGATGAGAATCCAAATTTAAAAGTATATTCTTTTTTCGAAGAACGTTCCGGTGCATTTTTTGCTTTAGGTCGCATTGCGAGCACCCGTCGTCCCGTAGCTATTATTACAACATCTGGGACAGCTGTTGCCGAACTCATTCCGGCAGCTGTTGAAGGAACCTACTCTTCTTTACCGTTGATCATGGTTACCGCAGATCGTCCCAAAGAGTACCGCGGCAGCGGAGCCCCTCAGACTATTGAACAAGTTGGTATTTTTTCTTATTACGTTGAAGTGGCTTTAGATCTGGATGCGGAAAACTCTCATTTGTCCTTCAAGTCTTTGTCTTGGAAAAAACCCATACATGTGAACGTTTGTTTCAAAGAGCCTTTGATTGACGGGCCAGTACCACAAATTCAAGTCCCTGTATCATCAGAGCGAACAAGGCTTCCAGGGCAGTTGCCTTTGGGAACTTTGAAAGAGGTGGAGAGTTTTTTAAATTCTCATAAGCCTTTGGTGGTTGTGGGTATTTTGCCTGAAAAAGCTTATGGAACTGTTCTCGATTTTTTAAAGCAGTATAAAGCCCCAGTTTACTGTGAAGGGATTTCAAGTTTACGCGGACATCCGGACTTGAAAGATATTGAAATTCGCTCTGGCGAACAGATGATTCATTATATTTTAGAGGCAAAAATTTGTGACTCTATTCTAAGAATTGGCGGAGTGCCGACGGCGCGGGTTTGGCGTGATCTTGAAGATAAGTACTCTTCTGTGCCTGTGTTTTCAGTAGGCTTTAATCATTACACTGGTTTAAGTCGTCCGACTCAGAGCTGCAGCTCCCTGGATCTTTTAGGTCAAGTTGAGTTCGCCAATCCTCAAATTGAAAACTTGAAGATTTTTATTGAAGATAACAAACGGGCCGAGATGATTCGTGCTCTTTTAGAAAAGTATCCACGCTCAGAGCAGGGGCTGATTTATTCTATTTCTCAGAAAATGACTGGGGCCTCTGTTTATCTTGGCAATTCTTTGCCGATCCGCGAATGGGATTCAAGTTCGTCACATGATGCTAAACCATTGCGAGTTGCCGCCAACCGGGGAGCAAATGGTATTGATGGCCAGCTCTCCACTTTTTTGGGGTGGTCTCATCCCAATACTGACAACTGGTGTTTGGTGGGCGATCTGACAGCGATGTACGATTTGGTCGCTTTGTGGGTGACGCCGCAGTTAGAAGCGAAAAAATTCCGTCTGGTTGTCATCAACAATGGTGGCGGCCAAATATTTTCTCGCATGTTTAAGAAAGAGATTTTCATCAATAAGCATGACATCTCATTTGAGCCTTGGGCGAAAATGTGGAAATGGTCCTATCAAAAATGGGAAGCAATTCCAACGAATCCAGAGCTAGCTGATTTGCAGATTATCGAACTTTGTCCGGACCCAGAACAAACTCAACAGTACTGGAAAGAGTACGAGTCTTTGTGGAAAGGATAAATCTTTTTTTTCTGCATGGTTTTTTAGGCAGACCCCAAGATTGGTCTGCTGTTGTGGAGGGCTTGCCAGGCGACGATCATCTTCGCTGTTTTGTTCCTGATTATTTTAATGAAGTGAAGTTGAGCCCTCGGAACAACTTCGATGATTGGGCTTTGAATTTTAATTTATGGGTCCAATCTTGTGTAAACTCATCGGATAGAAATATTTTAGTAGGTTATTCGTTAGGTGGGCGTCTGGCGATTCATGCGTTGATGCAAAATCCGACCTTATGGTCAAAAGTAGCATTGGTCTCTATGAATCCAGGCCTTGCTGACGAGACTTCTGATGGAAGCACTCCGAGTTCACCGCGAGAGCAGCGACTAAGAAATGATTTATTTTGGGCCGACAAATTCTTTAAAAATAATTGGGATGAATTATTGAAAGAGTGGAATTCCCAGGGCGTTTTTGCGGGAAGCTTGTTAGAGCCCGTACGTCTTGAAAGAGACTATGATCGCGCTTTGTTGTCTGCGGCACTGACGGAGTGGTCTTTGGCACGCCAAAGAAACATGGTGCCTGTCTTGAAACAGTATTGCGATAAAGTGCTATGGATTGTTGGCGAGATCGACAAAAAATATGTTGAGTTGACGAGTGATTTACTCAAAGAGATTCCAGCACTCAAAGTCACACAAATTCCAGATGCTGCGCACAGGGTTCTTTTTGATAAACCCCAAGTTCTGCAAGTTGTTATCCAAGACTTACTTAAGTAGTTTGTCTATGGATTCCTGTATCCAAGGTTTGTACTTTTTTAAATTTATATAAACAGACCGCTCTGCGCATACATCTTTTGCTTCCATCTCAGCTTGATTGGTCCATGTTAAAGCAGATGCAACGCCCACGGCGTAGTCGTTTCCAAGATATCTCATAAGGGCCGGCCCACCCGAATCTCCGCTGCATATTCCTTTTTTTGTATTTTGATTGACGTAGAATTGAGTCCCATCTTCACTGAGCTTCTCAATTTTGAGTTCGACTTGACGAAGAATCCCAGAACTTTGGGGTTCAGCAGTACGACCGTATCCCGCGGCTGTAAAGACAAGACCAGCTGATAGCGGAAATGTTTCATCGGCAATTTTCAAAGGCTCAAAGCCAGCGGGCGCCTGGCCATCAATGCTAAGTAGGGCTAGGTCATTACGATTGTTTACAGTTTTTTTGTTATATTCAGGGTGTGGAATCGCGCGATCGCTTCGACGTAGGATATACTGACCTTTTATTGGTGCTAATCCGAATGCCAGGGTTAAATTGGTCGAGCTTTTTTCAATGCAATGGGCTGCCGTAAGTACAACATTTTTACGAATTAAGAGTCCCGTACAATATGTGTTCGTGGGGGAGTCAAAAATGAGGACGACATATTTTTTTAAAACACTTTCTTGCGTGCTTTCTTTGCCGCCAATGATTCCAAACTGTTGATGTGCATCCGGAAGAGACAACTCCAATGGAGTGGGCTTACTGCAAGCGGTAGTAAAACCCCAAATTAAAATAAACCAAATACGAGATATCATCGTGGTCGATCCCTAATAAAGAAAGTTTCGACTGAATAACAAAAGGGCTTCTATTTGGGTAGAAGCCCTTTTTAATTTGAAAAAACTTTGTAGTTTTTCAGTGTTTCATCAAGATTATTTAGAGATATTAGGGTTCACTACTGAAGAGATGAGCTTTTGGGCCGTTCGATTCAACCACGCTCGGTAGTGAATTGCATTTGTATAAGCTGCAAGCTGCGAACAATCGTTGGCTTTATCTTCTACGCCTCGACTTGTGACTCCCCACAGGTAGAGCTTTCCTTTGATTGACACGTAAGCTGGGCCTCCCGAGTCACCGTGGCAAGCACCTGTTCCTTGTCTTTGATTTAAAGTGACTTCGGACATGCTGAAGTTAGGATCTTCGACAGTAACTTTCGTAACACGAAGAACTCCCGCGCCCTCTTTCGAAACGCCATTGCTGATTCCGTATCCAGCAAGAACCACTTGAGTTCCTTTTTTCAGGTGTTTTCGATCTGCAGGGCTTAACAAAGTTGCAGGTTTAAAACCCTGGGGAACGGTGCCAGAAAAGCGAAGTAGTGCGATGTCTCCAGTATCTTTTTTGTTATACTGTTGGGACTCCCACTGAGGAGCAACTTCAACTTTTTCAACTTTTCTATGCGGGCTATTGTTTGTGATTTTGGTGTCGAAAAATACGTACATCGCATCTTCATCGGATCCGATACAGTGAGCTGCTGTAAGAACTAGATTGTTTGGTAGTAACGATCCCGTGCAAAGTTGACCTTCAATGGAATCATAGACTGCGACGATGCTTTCTTGAAATTTTTCAGTGGGCTGAATTTCCCAGCCGCCGATAATACCTTCACCTGTGTTGGTAATTTCGCTCATCGTTTTTGCGCCAGGTGAGCAGGCAATTAGGGTTGTGCTTGTTAGGAGTCCCGCTAAAATTAATTTAGTCATCGTCACTTCATCCCCCCGGATAGTTCAACTCAGTATTTGCACTGCGTTGCTTGGAGGGTAATAAACCCAATTTGGAACCACTTTTCAAGATCATAATTCTTATACTTCCCATAAGGGAGAGCGGGCACTCCCTTATGGTGAATTTATTACAGATGCTTGAAGCTGTCGGTGGCTTCAATAAGAGCTGAGCGGGTTCCAGGCTCTGCAGCAGCGTGACCGGAGTCTGCTACGATTGTAAATTTTGCTTCTGGCCAAGCCTTGTGAAGATCCCAAGCAGAGCGAGCGGGGCAGACGACATCATAGCGTCCTTGCACGATCACTCCAGGAATGTGGCGAATTTTTTCGATGTTTTCTAGAATCCAATTGTTGGATTTGAAGAAAGCATTATTAGTAAAATAGTGGCACTCGATACGCGCAAAACTCAGTGCAAATTCCGGATCATCAAACTCATCGATCGAAGCTTGATCTACGATCAGACGAGAAGTGGCAGCTTCCCACTTGCTCCAAGCCTTGGCAGCTTGCAAGCGAACTTCAGAATTTTCGTGAGTGAGTCGCTTGTAGTAGGCCGTCACAAGGTCATGGCGTTCATTTTCAGGAATAGGTTTCAGATATTCATCCCACACATCTGGAAAGATTTGCGAAGCCCCTTCTTGATAAAACCATTTTATTTCCGAAGGACGGCAAAGGAAAATACCGCGAAGAACCAATGCTTTTACTTTTTCAGGATGAGTGATGGCGTAAGTAAGAGCCAAAGTTGAGCCCCAGCTTCCGCCGAACACCACCCATTTTTCGATGTTTAATTTTTTGCGAATGGTTTCAATATCATTCACAAGATCCCAAGTTGTGTTTTCACGCAACTCTGCACACGGCAGGGATTGGCCGGAGCCGCGTTGATCAAAAAGAATGATGCGATAAGCTTTTGGGTCAAAGAAGCGACGGTGATCTGGAGCAACACCACCGCCCGGTCCGCCGTGTAGGAAAACGACAGGTCGGCCTTCGGGATTTCCGCACTCTTCCCAGTAAAGGGTGTGAATGTCTGATACTTTGAGCATGCCCTTGTTGTAGGGCTCGATTTGAGGATAATATTCACGCATAAATAATCTCGCTTCTATTTGAAATGTTTCTTAAAACCTTGCCAGCAGTTTTGATAATCGTTTTGTAGGAAGCCATTTTCCATAGCGAAGTCTGTCACCATGTAGATGTTGCTGGATTCAAACATGAATGCCATGGTGTTTTGGATTTTGTGCGGTTTAAGTTCTGTCGCACTGGCTTTTTCGAAAGCATCGACATCGGGTCCGTGGGCTGAGAAGAAATTATGCAGACTTCCTCCACCTGGAACAAATCCTCCAGCCGTTTTTGCGTCGTATTCTCCATAGATTAAACCCATATATTCACTCATCACATTGCGGTGAAAATAGGGTGGACGGAATGTGTTTTCAGCCACCATCCAACGAGGTGGGAAAATAGCAAAGTCAATATTTGCAGTTCCTGGTATGCCGCTCGGTGAAGTTAGCACCGTAAAGATGGAAGGATCTGGATGATCGTAGCTCACCGTATTGATAGCGTTAAACTTACGCAAGTCATACTTGTAGGGAACATAAGTCCCGTGCCATGCAACCACGTCCAAAGGAGAATGACCTAGTTCTGCTTTCCAGAGTTCCCCAGCAAATTTACCGATCAACTCGAAAGAACCTTCTTGATCGTCGAAGGCCGCAACCGGAGTTAAAAAGTGACGACGATGAGCTAAACCATTGGCCCCGATGGGACCCAATTCTGGAAGCTGGAAAGGACTGCCAAAATTTTCACCCACATATCCAGCGCAAGGGTGATTGCCGCCCAATGGGTTTATTTGAAACTTCATTCCACGAGGAACTAAGACGATTTCACCGGGTTCTGCTTCGATCACGCCTAATTCAGTGCGAATTTCAACAGATCCAGATTGAGGAACAAATAAAAACTCTCCATCGGCATTCATCATGTATTGATTTTTCATGCCTTCGTCGAAGGAGTACAAATGCACATTGAGGCCACTTCGAGTTTGGGCGGATCCACTTCCACACACGGTGCGAACACCTTGGAGAAAGTTTCCTGTTAAAGGCTTCAGCGGGTTCCAACGCATTTGATTGGGATTGATATGCTGAGGCTTCATGAAAGTTTTTTGTGTCAGCTCTTTCATTGGCACAAACGCTTTATGCATGACTGAAGGACGAATTCTATAAAGCCAAGAATACAGATTGCTGTGTCTTGGTGCTGTGAAAGCAGTGCCACTCAACTGTTCTGCGTACAAACCTAGAGGAGCTACTTGTGGAGAGTTTTGATCAGCAGGAAGAGCGCCAGGGCGTGCTTCCGAGGATAGGTGATTTCCGAGACCGGATAAGTATTTGTTTTCCATGCCTAGAGATAATCAGTGACACCCTTTGAAAGTCAACTCGGAGCAGGGGGACGCCAAGCGTCTATGAACGCCAGCCGACCTTGTAGGTCCACTCAATAAAATCTTTATGACGTTTTGCTGGATCTCGGGGGTGGAACTCACCATTTTGTGGAGTGATCACGAGGCTGTTCAACTCGGGAAGATCCATTTGCCGTCGGCGTTGATTCAGTTTTTCTGGTTCTTCGACGTCAGATATTCTGAGGATGCCATTTTCGTCCCAGTCGGAACAGGTTGCATAGACTTGTTTGCGTCCTTCGTTGTAACGAATGCGATCCACAATCATGGCAACGAAGCTTTTAGGAACTTTATTTTCTTTTGCCAGGGTAAGAAGATTTTCCTCCTGGGTGCGCATGAAGTCTGGAGAGCTGACCGAACGCAAAGTGATTCTAAGCGCAGCTATGCAAGCTTCCGGACCGACTTGTGCAATGGTAGGAAAACCTCTGTTTTTTTCAATGAGCTCTTTGAGGCGATTGGTATTCTTGAGATGGACCTTTTCCATAGCTGGATGATAGGCATAGCGAAAAAGCTCGCCGGTACTGGCCAAAGCTTCTCGTACTGCCTGATCAGCATTCACCATCTGCAGAAGTTCGTCTTTAAGATTCATAGACCAAAATCCGTTGCGAAAGGTTGTTTGTCCTGCTCAGAAAGAAAACTGGATCTGAATGCGACTTGGTTGCAGCGAAGGAAGTCTTGTTCTGAAAATTGATGGACCCGGTGTAGCACTTCGTAATCATCGCTGAGGGTTGTCGCAAAGACTCCCGGGTCGTCTGAGTTGATAGTGACTTGAATTCCTGCATCTATCAGCTTTCGGATCGGGTGTTCTTCGTAGGTTTTAAAGCTTTGAGTCAGATAGTTGCTGATGGGACAGACTTCCAGAGGAATTTTTTGCTCACGCACAAACTCAAGAACTTTTGGATTGTTAATGATTTGAATTCCATGACCAATGCGTTCTGCCCCAAGGACTTCGATGCTATCTTGCACCCACAGAGCGGATTCTTTTTGTGGTGTTTCACCAGAATGAACCGTGATATGGAGACCGGCTTTTTTAGCTTTTTGGAATAACGGAGCAAAGGTTTTTGGATCGAACCCTTCTTCATTGTCGGCCAAGTCTAAAGCGATAAAGCTGCCTTTGTGATCGATGGCGAAATCGACGACTTCGGCGGCAACAGAATAAGATTTTATTCTTTGGACTATACAAATGAGCCCCACGGCCATGGGGTATTTCTTTTTCGCAAGTTCTATTCCCTTATGAAGGGATTGGTGGATTTTTTCGAAATTGAGATTGGCATGTCCATCGGCTATAAATGTCGGGGCGTAGCGAAGTTCTAGCAAACGGATGCCATCATTGAAGGCATCCTCGCAGACTTCGAAGGCCACTCGAGTAAGGATTTCTTCGCTGGCCAGAACTTTTTGCGCATTCATAAATTTATTTAAGACCGACCCAAGATCTTTCATGGGCTCTGTAATTAAAAATTGCTCCTTTTGATTAGAACTGCCCGTAGCAAGTGGAATTCCGACTTGTGGGGCCAATTCAATCAGAGTACTCCAACGCACTGAGCAGTCCAAATGTCGGTGCAATTCTACCTTCAGTAGATCGCGAATATTGTGAGAATAAAGTTTTTCCATTTAACGCTCCCAGCAAGCAATCCAGTTCACTTTACGCAATTCATCTTCCAGAGTAACGTCAATTCTATGACAGAACCAATTCAAATCAAATCAAAACTGGCGGGGAATCCTTCCCAGGAACCTCAATTTAAAACTTTTGTAAAAAGCAGCGACGGACGTCAAATTCCAGTGGCAGACCCACGAGCGACGAGAGCACTGGTGTCGTTAATGGATATGAATGCTGTTTTAGGTGGAGCTGCGTCTCACTACGGAGGCCCTGCGGCTTTGGCTGAGTTGATGTCTGCTTTGCATGGACATGTTTTCGATTTGGCCGCGAAAGAGAAAAAACAATGGTTTGATTTGTTTCACATCGTGAATGATGCGGGTCACTGTGAAAATGGTCTTTATGCTTTGAAAGCGAACTACCAGATGGCTGGTCTGACTCTAGAGAGTCTGAAAGGGTTTCGCTCTATAGAAAGCAAATTGACAGGCCATGGGGAATTGCACTGTTTTCCAGAAGGGGTTTTTCTTTCTAATGGACCTTTGGGATCGGCATTTCCTCAAACTCAAGGTTTGGCGATGGGTGAGGCTTTGTCAGGTCGGAATCGTGTAACGGTCACGACAATTTCTGATGGAGCTTGTATGGAAGGGGAGGCGAAAGAGGCATTTGCGGCCATCCCTGGTCTGGCTCAACATGGAAAAATGGGGCCCTATGTTCTTTTGATCAGTGATAACAACACAAAGTTATCGGGTCGTATTGATGTGGAATCGTTCTCAATGAGTCCATCATTTGAATCTTTGCCTGCGTTAGGTTGGAATGTGATTTCATTGCCTGAAGGGAACGATCTGCAAAAGTGCTATGATACTATTGTAAAAGCCATTGATTTGGCTAAATCCAATCCGAAAGTTCCCGTCGCCATTCATGTAAAAACAGTGAAGGGCATTGGAACAAAGAAGACTGTTGAGTCTTCCTCTGGAGGCCATGGTTTTCCGCTTAAGAGCCCTACAGAGTTGCCAGCATTTTTGTCTGAAATTTATGGCGGAGAGTCTTTGCCACAAGTCTATCTTCAGTGGATTGAAGAACTTAATAAGTGGGAAGCTGAAATTAAAGCGAATGCTGTTAAAGACACTGGCGAAAAAATCCAAGTGGGTATTTCGTCAGCAATGGTCCGCGCCCGCAAAGCAGGTTTGCCAGTCTTGAGTGTGACTTCGGACTTGCCAGGTTCAACGGGTGTTGCTGGCTTTAGAAAAGAGTTCCCGCAGGATTCATTCGACGTTGGTATTGCGGAAAGCAACATGGTGTCTGCAGCAGTAGGTCTTTCAAAATTGGGATACATTCCAGTGGTTGATACCTTTGCACAATTTGGCGTTACTAAGGGAGCCTTGCCATTAACAATGGGCGCCCTTTCTGAGGCTCCAATTATTGCAGTATTCTCTCATACTGGATTTCAAGACGCAGCAGACGGGGCTTCTCATCAAGCATTAAGTTATATGGCGATGGTGTCTTCGATACCTCATGTTGATGTGTATTCTTTGTCCTGCAGTGAAGAAGCTGATGCCTTGGTTTATGCGGCGATTGAGAGCTTCGCTCTAGCACACAAAGCGGGGAAAACACCGAACTCAGCTATTTTCTTTTTGGGTCGAGAAAACTTTCCGAGGTCCTACGTCCCAGGTTTTTCTTATGACCTGAAAAAGGCACAAGTCCTTGTCGATACGACAGCTGGAAAAACAAAAGCAGTGACAATTGCCACAACAGGCTCTTTGGTTCCACAAGCGTTGCAAGCAGCAAATGATTTAGAGAGTCAAGGTGTAGGCGCTATCGTCGTTAACAGCGCTTGTGTAAATAAAGTGGATCTGCAAACTTATAAAAATGCCTTAGAGAAAACTAAAGGTCTTTTGGTGACAGTCGAAGATCATCAAGTTGTTGGTGGTTTTGGGCAAATGCTGACTCATGCTTTATTGCAGGCTTCAATGACAGTAAAAGTGAAGTCTTTAGGAGTTCAAGGGGAGTTTGGGCAAAGCTCATACACGGCCTTAGAGCTGTACAAAAAACATAATATGGACTCATCTGCCATTGTTAAAGCAGCTCTGAAAATTTAAGTGATCTAAAAAATAAAAAAACGCAGGAGAGCATCCTGCGTTTTTTGTTTTTTTCGTATTTAAGAATTTAAGCCGCTTTTTGTTCTTCGCTGTGCGAGAAATGCGCCATTTGGCCCATTTGATCTTCTGAAAATGCGGAAACAATATCCACCAGAATCACGACACGATTGTCAACTTTACCCATTCCACGGACAAATGACATTGCATGCGGATTTCCTAGAACTGGAGATGGTTCAATTTGCGCGGCTTGCAGATCCACAACTTCTTTTACTGAATCCACGATCATGCCCACTTGGCCGATTGTGGTATCAATTACGATAATACAAGTATCGCGTGTCGTATCTTGAGGTTCCATGCCAAACTTTACGCGTAGGTTTACTACGGGAATAATTTTACCCCGTAGATTCATCACACCTTTCACGTAATCCGGTGTTCTCGGCACTGGAGTGATTTCGCCGAACTGATTGATCTCGCGTACTGTCTCAATAGCGACACCATATTGTTCAGACATAAGTTGAAAAGTTAGATATTGCCCCGGTTTTGCTTTTGCAGATACATCGCTCATTCAGATCACCTTTCAAAGTCGAGTTGAAATTTTGTCACCTATCTCATCGAACTTTGGTTGGCAGGACTTGAGGGAAATATGGAAGGTCGTGAAAAAAAATTAATATCTTTAATAGTTCTCGGAATGAAACAGTATGATTTGGTTAAAATGTGTCATTCTGGACCAAAGAAGTAGTTAGAAGTCTGCAGAAATAGCCGAAGAAATCATTGAAAAAATATGACAAAACTGGAGCTTACATGAGCGGCGACAATGCTTTCTTTGAAGAACTGCAGATGGACTTCCTAAATGAATCTGCATTCATGCTAGAGCAATATGAAGAATATATGATGAGACTCGAGAATAGTGATGATCCGACTAAAGATCTCACAGATATCTTTAGGGTGGCACATTCAGTAAAAGGTGGCGCGGCGGCAGTCGGTTTGACGGACTTGTCTAAGTTTGGTCACGTGATGGAAGATCTCTTGGATCTTTTGCGCTCTCAGCCTCATCTGGTAAATTCAAATGTGATTTCTTTGCTGTTGAAGTCCGGTGATGAGCTTAAGAATCGAATTGGCTCTTTGCAAAAGGGGCACAATGGCCCTTGGGACACGACAGCTCTTGTTGCTCAACTGATTCAGATTACTGAAGAGTTGTCCGGAAAATCTTCAAAACATGAAAAGCCCGCAGAGGTTCCAGCTGTGGAAGTAAGCGCAGAGGAAGTAAAAGAGCCAGTTCCTGACGACTTTTTTGATGTGCCGACAGAGTCAGATGACCATACCAATCATGATCTTTTAGCCGAACTACTTTCACAGTTGTCTCCAGAAGATCAAGCTGAGTTCTACGCAAAAGAAGAAGCAGCAAAAAATGCGGCAGTCCCCTTGGCTCCACAAGTTGAAGCTGTGCTTGAAGCTCAAGCAAGTTCATCATCTGCACAAGCACAAACGCCAGCACCAGTGCAAGCTGAAGCACCAGTGAGCGCACCAGCCTTAAAAGTGGTGCCGCAACCTGCTGCACCCCCAGCGCCAGCAGCTGCAGCGACTTCCTCTGGGAATAGCGGTGGCGGAAACTCAGGTAAAGGCAATAACAAACCAGTAAATAGCGCGATCAAAGTGGACACAGGGCGCGTTGATTCTGTGCTTGATGCCGTGGGCGAGTTGGTTGTTCTAAAGAATCAGTTGGTGCACGATGAAACCGTTCGCAGCGGTGTAAATTTGCGTTTAGAAGCGATTGTAGATCAACTAGATAAAGCTGTTCGTGAGCTTTACGAAAAGACTTTAAGCATCCGTATGACGCCCCTAAAATCAATGTTTATCAAAATTCAAAGAATTGTCCGTGACGTTTCTTTGTCTTTAGATAAACCCGTCGATTTACAATTGATTGGTGAAGAGACCGAAGTTGAAAGAACTGTATTTGAGATCCTGGGAGATCCTTTAGTTCACTTGGTCAGAAACTCTATGGATCACGGTGTAGAGAAAAAAGAGATTCGTCTAGAGCGAGGCAAGCCACTAACGGCAAAAGTGATCGTTTCTGCCAAACAGTCGGGTGGTAATGTTGTTATTGATATCACTGATGATGGCGGTGGTATCAATCGAGAAAAAGTTTTAGGAAAAGCTATCGAGCGTGGTCTGATCCCTCCGGGTGTGGACCCTGCAACATTGCCAGATGAACAGGTATTTCAATTTATTTTTAATGCCGGATTTTCCACAGCAGATAAGATTTCGGACCTCTCCGGTCGCGGGGTGGGACTTGATGTTGTGAAGTCTAATTTAGATCGCATCAATGGTAAGATAAATATTTATTCGAAGGCAGGTCAGGGAACAACATTCCGTCTGACAATTCCTTTAAGTACGGCGATTACGGATGGAATCATCGTGGCTCTGGATGGGGCTCGGTACATTTTACCAATTCACTCCATTCGTGAGATTGTTCGAGTTCAGCCAAAGGATTACACAAATATTTCCGGTGCAGGCAAAGTTGCCAGCATTCGAGGCTTGTTAGTCCCTGTGATTAATGTTTCTCAAACATTAGGTATGATTAATTGGAGCTTCAACAAACGTGATGAACAGTTGACTCAGAAGAGAGATCTTTCATTGAGTGCGCGTCGCGAGGAAACCATGCTGGTCATTATCGAAACAATGACAGGGCAAATGGCGTTTCCAGTTGATGATGTCTTGGGTCAGGCACAAGTTGTCGTGAAATCAATTTCGATGGGACAAGATATTCCTGAAGTAGCTGGTGCAGCGATTTTAGGCGATGGCAGAACGGTCTTGATTCTTGAGCCAGGAGCTTTAGTGAATAGCGCAACAAAAGGGCGGGAGGCTGCGGCATGACAGCATTAAAGAAAAGGAACCCAGCTAATGGTGCTCTGTTTGATTTCGAAGAAATCGAACTGACAGATAAAATGTTCACTAAGTTTGCCACACGTATGTATGATTTGGCGGGAGTCGATTTGCCTTTGACCCCAAAAAATCACGCTCTCATTCGTAATCGCATTGTTAAGCTCTTGCGACGACATTCGATGGACAGCTATGAGCAGTACTGGGCTTTGCTTGAAAAAGGTGGAGCAGATGTTACGTCTGAGTTTATTTCTGCTTTGACGACAAACATGACTTCTTTTTATCGCGAATCAAATCATTTTGATTTCCTTGCCGGTGTATTACCTGAATTGGCAAAAAACAGCGGTGGGGATCTGCGCTTATGGTGTGCAGCTGCGAGTACAGGACAAGAGCCTTACACTATTGCGATGACAGTTTGTGAGGCTCTAGGCGAGACCTTTTCAAAGGCCCGCATCCTTGCGACAGATATCGATTTGCAGGTTTTGAAAAAAGCCTCGATCGGAATTTATGAAGAAAGAGAAATGCAGGGTCTACCGCCCGTGCAGAGGTCAAAATATTTTGAAAAGCTCAAGGGTCCCAATGGGGAGGCTTGGCGAGCAAAAGAAAATATTCATAAAATGATTCGTTTTGCTCCTTTCAATTTGATGAATCCGAAGTATGAGTTTCAGTACAAGTTTCATGTCATTTTTTGCCGCAATGTCTTGATTTATTTTGATGAGCCAACGACAAAAAAGGTCATTGACAATTTGGTCGCTTGTTTAGCGCCAGGAGGTTACTTGATTTTAGGTCACTCTGAATCAGGTAATGTGAAGCACACAGGGCTAAAACCACTTTCTCGTGCTGTTTATCAAAAGATTTAAAAAATATTGAGGTTGCTAATGGCGCAAAAAATTCGAGTCTTGATTGTCGATGATTCAGCGGTGATTAGAAAGTTGTTAGAAAAGATTTTTTCTTCAGCCCCTGATATTGAAGTGGTGGGAACTGCTGCAGATCCCTATATCGCGCGAGATAAATTGGTGGCTCTAAAGCCAGATGTCATGACTTTGGATGTGGAAATGCCACGCATGGATGGAATCAGCTTTCTTGAGAAAGTCATGCAGCATTTTCCCACAAGAACAATCATTTTCTCAAGTTTAGCGAAGACGGGCTCTGAAACCTATCTTCGCGCTTTGGAAGCGGGAGCTATTGAAATTTTAGAAAAGCCCTCCATTGATGTCAGTCAAACTTTGGAAGTCCTTGGGGCTTCGATTTTAGAAAAAGTTCGTGCGGTAGCGAAAGCTCGCATCAACCCAATCAAAAAAGTGGCTACTCCTGGAACGCCAGTAAAAAAAGCGGCTCCAACCTCTTTGGCAAGAACGACTCATCAGTTGATTGCTGTGGCTTCTTCGACTGGAGGAACCGAGGCATTGAAAGTGTTTTTAAGTGGAATGCCAACAGACATTCCAGGTACCTTGGTCGTTCAGCATATGCCACCAGGGTTTACAAAATCCTTCGCAGAAAATTTGAACAACATGTTTCCCTTTGAAGTGAAAGAGGCGCAAGACGGTGATCAGGTTGTTCCTGGAAGAGTTTTGATTGCGCCGGGAAATTATCATATGGAAATCACTCGCAGTGGTGCTTTTTACTATGTTAAACTTCATCAAGGTCCAACATTGCACAGTGTACGTCCTGCAGCGGATTATTTGATGAAGTCTGTGGCGAAATATGTGGGTAAAAATGCTCTGGGTGTTGTCTTAACTGGAATGGGTAAGGATGGCGCCGAGGGACTTCTGGAAATGAAGAATGCGGGAGCATACACAGTAGTTCAAAATGAAGAAACCTGCGTTGTTTACGGAATGCCAGGTGCTGCTGTAGCCCTTGGAGCCGCAGACAAGATCTTACCGTTGGATCGAATTGCCGGAGATCTTATCCATCAAGTTCAACAGCGTAATGCTGCCTAAGTTCTATAAGTTGGGGAACAATTTTAGACCGCGGTCGAATTGTTTCTCAATCTGAGACGTTCTAATTCAAATTAATGACAATAGAAGAGGTTCATTTTTTGCTCCTTTCGGAAAGAGGACTTTCTGAAAGGACTGAAAAATGACGATATCCCTTCGTATTTTAAAATGGCTGGGTGCCGGCTTAGCAATTTTTGTTGGCAGTTTTGCTCAAAGTGAAGTGATTGAAAAGTCAGGTTATCGCTTAGACACCACAAAGCTTTGTGATGGTCTTCCTCAGATTTCAGTTTCTACTCAAGATGGAATGTGTGTGGGCCTTCTAGCTGGAAAGCAAGATGGTTTGAAAATGCCTCGATATGCCGTGCAATCCAAAGAGGGAGTGATTTATGTATCCGAGATGGGCGGCTGGGCCTTTGGCAAAGGGACCGTTTTTGCGGTTTACCAAGCTAAGGATGCAGACGGAAAGACTAAGACGGTTGTTGTAAATTTATTTCCGAACAAAAAGCTGACGATGCCGAACGGACTTTTGATGGATCCTGAAGGTCGTCTTTACGTAGGAACTCCAACGGGAGTGATGAGATTTCATCCACGCGATCCGGCGACGGGAAAATTCAATATCGATACGGAGATGGAAGTTGTTGCGAGCGACTTTGTTCAGTCAATTTTTCGCAAAGACGAATTTACGACAGCTAGCAAGTACAACACCATGGATACTAAATTAAAAAATAAGCATCCACTTGTTCAGATGGCGGCGAATAAAGAATTCACCGAGATTTATGTCAACGTGGGGGCTCCTTCTGATGACTGTGGTTCTGGTATTAAAACCACCAATGATCAAAACCTCTGCATCCAATCAGACAGTCCTCTGGCGAATGCAGCTGTATGGAAGGTGACATTAAGTAATAATTCTCAACGAAAAACAGTCAGTGCCAAGTCCTTTGCTCGAGGGCTGCGCAATTCCATGGCTCTTGCGGTTCATCCTATTTCTGGCGTTGTGATTCAAGGTGAAAATGGCTTGGATTTGCCACTGGAGGATAAGCCTTACGAGGAATTAAATATTTTAGAAGAAGGTCGCCATTATGGATGGCCTTATTGCCACTCCGCAGGTGAAGTGGCTCCTTTGTTTCAGCAAAGTGTGACAGCAGAGATGTGTGCGAAGAAGTATGCTTTGCCAAAGGTCTTTATGCCAGCACACACGGCCCCTTTAGGGATGTTGTATTATCAGGGGGATTTGTTGCCTGCGTTGAAGGGCCAGTTGCTTGTTGGCTGGCACGGGTATCAGAAGTTCGGCCATAGAGTGGTCAGCTACCCTGTGGATACGCGAGGTGTGCCGACTAGAAATGAATATGCGGAAGTCGTTTTTGGTTGGAAAGCGCTGGAAGGGGTTCGGCCTCGCGGGGCTCCGACGGGATTGACGTTGTTGAATGATGGATCCGTTTTAATTATGGACGACAAGAATGGCGCTCTTCTGCGTCTTTCTAAGGGGCAGAGGATTGAAGACATTAAAGATGCCAACTCCACGCAAGCCATATCGGAAAAAACAGTGACGGCATTTTTACCCTTAGTTCCTTTTGTGACTAAAAACTGCGCCATGTGCCACTCGCAATTTCAAAAGGCCAACGCCGTTGAAATGCTGCAAGAAATGCGTGGAACGATGTTGAATACCAACTCCCCATTTGAGAGCTCTTTTTGGTTGAAACTACAGAGTCGTCAAATGCCACCAGAGATGATGCGTTCAGCTTTAGGGTTTCAAGATGACGAGTTTGGCAAAATACTTCCTCAGGTGGAGGAGTTTATTAAGACGTTGGGTGGTAAGCCGTAGCAGCCTTCAATATTTCTATTTTCAAGGCTGCCAATCGACGCTATTCCTCTGAAAACCGTTGTCTTGGGCTGCCCTCGTATTTTTGGACTTGCTGAAGCCAAAAATGCATTTGAGGAGCAGACAAAGAATAATCCATGCGTGCAAGTTTGAGTGCTAAATCAAAGCCTTCATTTTGAATGAAGGCAATCTGTCGACGTTCGCCTTTACGTGAATAGTTTTCTATACGATGCAGGCCTTGAAGAATATGAAGTGCTTTGAAGAATACGGTGCCTTCTTGTTTGAAGATCCCCATTTCTTCCCTCATAAAGTAAGCCAATCTTGAATCGTTTAAAACTTGATCATGATTCCAAGGGTCCTCACCATATTGAGCTTTCATAAATGCCAGCATGAAGCCTGCAAAAAGCTCGGTGGGGTTTTGCGCGTCAATACCACTGGCTGGAATTCTAGCGAGGTGGATTTCAAAAATTTCCATTTTTGCAGGATCTACAAAAACGGAATGAAGACCTGGCAAAATATGCTCCAGAATGTGGAGGTCGTACAACTCCATGAAAGCCCGATGCGGTTCATGAAGACGTAAAAACTTCAGCCATTCTTCGCGACGGCGCGGAAGAACAGATTTTTTGAGTTCAACACTGCACTCGGCAATCGCGGCACGCATCGAGGTCTCAATCGAAAAGTGCAACTTGTGCGACAGGCGGATGGCACGCAAGATGCGGATCGGGTCCTCGATAAAGCGTTCTTTAGGCTCACCGATTATGCGCAGAACACGATTGTTGATGTCCTCAATTCCTCCACAAAAATCGATGAGTTTGTGTTGAACGGGATCGTAAAAAACGGCGTTGGCTGTAAAGTCGCGGCGTTTAGCATCCTCTTCACAGGTTCCAAAATAGTTGTCGCCTTCAACAGTGTCGTCACCCAAGGATTCCAACTCGCTCGGGCTTAGCGTTTTGCGGAAGGTGGCAATCTCGAACTGTTGATCCCCCCGTTTGGCTAAAACCAGTTTGAAACGGCGTCCGATGACATAGGAATTGGCGACTTTTTTGCGAACTTGGTTCGGCGAGGCGTTTGTCGCAATATCGAAGTCTTTAGGGTGGATTCCCACCATAAGATCGCGGACGCAGCCGCCGACAAGATAAGTTTCAAATCCGGCCTCTTGAAGGCTTCGGACAATTCTGAGTGCGTAGGAGTCAATCCAGTCCTCATGGAGCTGGGGTTTTTGCTGAGGTATCATTGAGGCTGAATCTACATCCCTTCGCATCAAAATTCAAATTGGAATACAAAAAACTCGCGAGTTTCCAGGACTTGTCTGATCTTTCGAATCCTGTGGGGAGGCTTGAATAGATGTTGAGGGAGGAGTATAAGGTGAATATGTCTTATCTCAATAATTTTTATCATCAGTTTTATGGTCCAGAACAGGGGCGCAAGTGGGTTTTTGTTCATGGCTTGATGGGTTATGGGCAAAACTGGCGACGTATCATTTCAGGCCTTGAGGCAACGGAGCACTGTTTGGCCTTCGATCAGCGGGGACACGGGCGCTCTTTTAAACCCGAATCTGGGTATGCGCCTGAAGACTATGCTGACGATTTGTTAGAGATTGTGAACGAGTTGGGGTGGGACAAATTCATTCTAGTCGGCCACTCTATGGGGGGGCGAAATGTGTTGAATTTTGCCTCTCGTTTTCCGGACAGATTGAGTCACTTGGTTGTTGAAGACATTGGTCCAGAAGCCAACCCCCATGCACACGAATATTATGAATATCTTTTGAATCTAGTTCCCACACCATTCTCTAGTCGAGAAGTTGCTAAAACTTATTTCTTCGAGGATTTTGTCAAAAATGCCAAGACCCGTGAAAATGTTCAGGTGATGGCGAACTATTTTTATTCTAATATGGAAGAGAAAGCGGATGGATCGGTGGACTGGCGATTTTCCAAAAAAGGGATCATCGATTCAGTTCGACAAGGCCGAAATGAAGCACGCTGGGGCGAGGTCAAGGGGCTTCAAGTGCCGACCTTGCTAGTGAGGGGGAGTCGTTCCAACGAACTCTCTCGAGAGAATTATGAGAAGATGTTGGCGCTCAACCCAATGATTAAGGGCGTCGAAATTGCTGAGGCTGGGCATTGGGTCCACTCAGATCAACCACAAGCCTTTACTGAGGCTTTAAAAATGTTTGTGGGCGGCTTTTAGGCCCCCGCTTTGACTTTTCGCCCCCTGCTCAGTAGTTTGGGGGCTCAGACCGGAGTAGTGAAAATTGAAATTTTCTGAGTTAAATTTAGAATCGAGTTTATTGTCTGCAATCCAAAAATTAAATTATGAAGATTGTACACCCATCCAAGAACAAGCAATGCCTATCGTTTTGGATGGTAAAGATGTCGCAGGATTGGCCCAGACAGGAACGGGTAAGACGGCTGCCTTTGTAATTCCTTTGATGGAGCGTATTCTTCGTGCTCGCCCTGCAGCTGGGGATGTGACTGAAGAGCAAATCGCTATCAACACCAAAAGAGCCTTTGCTGATTGGAAACCGCAAAATTTTATTTTGATTTTGGTTCCAACACGAGAATTGGCTGAACAAGTTCAAGAGAACATCACTAAGTTGAGTGTTGATTCTGGACTTCGTGGATTCGCTATCTACGGCGGTACTGGTTACGATCGCCAAAAAGAAGCTCTTAAAAATGGCGTCGAGTTTATCGTGGCAACACCGGGTCGTTTGATCGACCTTTACAAAGAGCACTTGGTAGACTTGAAACAAGTGCGAGCGATTGTCTTCGACGAAGCAGATCGTATGTTCGATATGGGCTTCAAAGAGGACATGAAGTTTATCTTACAACGTGTTCCTCGCGAGCGTCAGTTGTTGGTTTTCAGTGCGACATTGAATTTTGATGTTTTAAACACCATTTATCAGTTTGGTTCTGAGCCGGTCGAAATCAATATCAGCCGTGATCAAACAAAAGCTGAGAATGTGAAAGATCAGATTTTCCACGTTGGTAGTGATGAAAAACCACAACATTTGTTATCGTTGTTGAAAGTTCACAATCCAAAACAAGCAATCATTTTCACAAACTTTAAAATGAGTGTGGAACGAATCGCGAAATTTTTGGTGGACAACGGTGTTCCAGCGATGGCTATTTCCAGTCTTTTAACACAAGCTCAGCGCAACCGTGTCATCGAGCAGTTTAAAGCTGAGAATAATATGAATATTCTTGTTGCGACAGATGTTGCTGCTCGTGGATTGGATATCAAAGGCGTTGATATGGTTATCAACTTTGAACTTCCGATGGACAGCGAGTCCTATGTTCACCGTATCGGTCGTACCGGACGTGCGGGAACGACGGGGCAGGCCTTCTCGTTGGTGGGTGACAAAGACATCGAATCTTTGGCGCGTATCGAAGATTATTTGAAGCATAAAATTGAAGTTGGATATCTTGAAAATGATCAGCTCGTAAAGGACTTCCAGCCAATGTCTTATCACAGTGAAGGACATTATCCGAAATCATTGGATCGAGCACGTGGACCTCGTCATGAGCGTAACGATCGCGGAGATCGACGTCCGGGCGGAAGAGATCGTGGACCTGAGCGTGATCGCGGAGATCGTCGTGGAGGCGAACAGCGTCGCCATGAAAAAGGGCCTCGTGATCAACAGCAGCAAGGTGCGAAGTCCGCACAGGGACCACGTCCAACACCAAGTCATCCACGTCCTGAACACAAAAAGTTTGAGGGTGGAAAGGGGAAAAGACCAGAGCACAGATCTGAGCATAAGCGCACTGAGCATCGTAAAGGCGCTCGTCCAACTCCGAGCCATAAGAAGTCAGCTCCAGTGGTGGCATCGAAGTCTTTGGGCCAAAAGATTACTGGCTTTATTAAGCGCTTGTTTTCTTAAGAATTAGAAATTTCTAATTGAAGTAAAAACCCAGTCATTTTCTGACTGGGTTTTTTTTATTGTGCGCCCGGCAGGGCGCACTTCTAGGGGATGAAAGATCCCTGCGAGCCCGA
>CAYSKF010000002.1:51406-250406 GCA_964431515.1 uncultured Bdellovibrio sp. | reverse complement strand
TATGTGTAAATGGGATGAGTGGCGTAGTTGGATCCATATTTCACGTTATAATCTAAAATTGAAATGAGACTGTGGTGAAAGGAGCCTCGTAAAAAGTAGTCAGGGATTCCTGAAATTATAAAAAGGGTCAGGCCAAATACGGAGGCAAAGGCAAAATCCTTCCAATTTCTATGCATAATTGTCAGCGCAATAAGCGCCAGGGCACAGATGCCCACTTGTTGGCGCATGACGAAGGCTATAGATACGAACAAGACACCTTTTAATAAGTCGCTGCGTTTCCCTTCTTGATCATATCGAGATCCGTAAAGGGCTGTAAGTGCCAGCCATGGGGCTGCCAGGCTTTCAAACATTGGGCGAGTAAAAGCAAAAGGGGCCACAAAGAAGAAACCAAAAAGAAGCCAAAGGGTCCAACGAAGCTGAGGAGTTTGTTTTTTGAAGTATTGGAGAAAGACCCAACCTAAAATCAGGCAATTTATAAGAGCTAAAACCGCTAAGGTAAAACGATACTGATAATAAGGGTGCGAGATACCTATCTTAAGTGCCGTTTGCGCCAACAGGTGCATGGGTAGAATTTGCAGAGGGGATTTGACGTCATCTTCATTAACTAAATGATAGAGATCTGAGGTCTGTGCGGGAATATAGCGCGTGATCCCCGTAAAGTACTCATCGGTGGCCATAAAGCCGTCATTAAGTAGGATTGTCGCCAGATAAACAATAATAACTAGACCCAAATAAATACTGGGTTTTTTTAGCCAAGGCACGGTGGAGGGCTCCTTTGTAGGGTGGCATAAATCTGCCAAAATATAAGCCATGGATCATGGAAGGTGTCGAGCCAAAATCGTCTCAAAGTAACACAATTGGGCTCTAGCAAATGTCTTTTGGGGTGTGTATTGCATTTTAGCCATATTGGGAACGGCACACGCCTTGTAAGAAGGGGTCTCGGACGTACTGTGCGTATCGCGGAGGAAGCATGCACTTTTTTTTAAAATTATTACCTATTATTGCGTTTTGGACCGTCAATGCCTTTGCGATGCCGGCCGGGGCTGAGGTGAAAAGCTACCGCGAGTGGAAAATGGAGCGTGTCCAGACAGCTCAAGGTAAAATCACATCACTCAAGATGCAGATAGAATCTAAAAAGAATCCGCGCCAAATAGCTACTGGTGTGGATCCCAATTTGGCGAACAATTCAACCTTAGAAGCCGGGACATCCGCTGATATATCAGTAGAAAAATTGGAAAGACAGTTGCGCATGGAGCAATACGATTTAGAAGTCGCTAAGGACTTATCTGTTACCGACTATTTTGTGGGATACTTAACTAAAGTGCAGGATAAAAAATCAGCCTTTAATGAAGTAGCGGGAAAGTTGACGCCGGACGAAGTTGCAGAGCTTATGACTGCCTACGCAAATTCTGTCTTTGGGGCTCAAGCCTCGGATTTGCCAACAAGTGCTACTAATATCAGTAAAGAACCCATCAAATAGACTGTTCAAAAATAGACCCCATTGCTCGACGCGTTATTTTTCCTGAAAGAAAAATGAGGCAGCCGACCTTGACTCTTTTTCAGCGCGATTCATATTACTTCCGTTGATATTACAAATCATAACGGAGGTGCACTATGGCAAAAAGTGAAATTGGCGTTCGTCCTCTTCACGATAGAATTTTGGTTCGCAGAATGGCGGAAGAAGAAAAAACGGCTGGCGGACTTTTTATTCCTGATACTGCTAAAGAAAAACCACAAAAAGGTGAAATCATCGCTACAGGCAAAGGTCGCGTTACTGAAGACGGCAAAATTCTACCTCTAGAAGTAAAAGCTGGAGATAAAGTTTTGTTTAGCAAGTACGCAGGCACTGAGCTTAAACTTGAAGGTCAAGATTATCTGATGATGCGCGAAGAAGATGTCCTAGGAATCTTCAACTAAGCTGACTTCAAGTTCGATCAAATCTTGCAATTTAGAATAAATAAATACGGAGAAAAAAATGTCTAAAGTATTGGTGTTCTCAGAAGACGCTCGTGCACACATCCTTAAAGGTGTGAACACTTTGGCGAATGCAGTAAAAGTAACTTTGGGACCTAAAGGTCGTAATGTTGTTATCGATAAATCTTTCGGATCTCCACTTATCACTAAAGATGGCGTGACTGTTGCGAAAGAAATCGAATTGGAAAATAAATTCGAAAACATGGGCGCTCAGATGGTTAAAGAAGTTGCTTCTAAAACCAATGATGAGGCGGGTGACGGAACAACAACTGCGACTGTATTGGCGCAAGCTATCTACCGTGAAGGTGCTAAACTTGTTTCTGCGGGTCACAACCCAATGTCAATCAAGCGTGGTATCGACAAAGCTGTTGAGTCTGTAATCAACGACTTGAAAGCAATGTCTAAGCCAGTAAAAGGTTCTAACGAAGTTGCGCAAGTGGGTTCAATTTCTGCGAACAACGATAAAGAAATCGGACAAATGCTTGCAGATGCTATGGATAAAGTAGGTCGTGAAGGTGTTATCACGATTGAAGAATCTAAAACTGCAAAAACTGAAGTGACTGTTGTTGAAGGTATGCAATTTGACCGTGGTTACCTTTCTCCATACTTCGTAACGAATGCAGAAAGAATGGAAGCTGTTCTTGAGAATGCTTACGTTCTTGTTTACGACAAAAAAATCTCTTCAATGAAAGACATGATTTCAATTCTTGAAGGCGTTGCAAAACAAGGCCGTCAATTGTTGATCATTGCTGAAGACGTTGAAGGTGAAGCATTAGCAACTTTGGTTGTTAATAAACTTCGTGGAACTTTGCACATTGCTGCAGTTAAAGCTCCTGGCTTCGGTGACCGTCGCAAAGCGATGCTTGAAGATATCGCTATCTTAACTGGTGCAAAAGTGATCTCTGAAGACATCGGCCGTAAGCTTGAACAAGCGACTGTTGCTGATCTTGGTATTGCAAAACGCATCGTTGTAGATAAAGACAACACAACTATCATCGATGGTTCTGGTAAAAAAGCTGATATCCAAGCTCGCGTAGCTGCTATCAAAGCTCAAATCGAAGAAACAACTTCTGATTATGACAAAGAAAAATTGAAAGAGCGTTTGGCTAAATTGGCTGGCGGTGTAGCTGTTATCCACGTTGGTGCTCCTTCAGAAGTAGAAATGAAAGAGAAAAAACACCGCGTAGAAGATGCTTTGAACGCAACTCGTGCTGCGGTTGAGGAAGGTATTGTTGCTGGTGGTGGTACTGCATTACTTCGTGCGTCTGCGAAAATTGATAAAACAAAATTCAATGAAGATGAAGCATTCGGTGCAATGATCATTAAACGTGCTTGTGAAGAGCCTATCCGTCAAATCGCAGCGAATGCGGGACTTGATGGCGCGATCGTTTTGGATCGTATTCTTTCAAACAAATCTGTTTCTTGGGGTTTCAATGCATACTCTGATGAATACACAGATTTGATTAAAGATGGTGTTATCGATCCAGTTAAAGTGGTTCGTTGTGCACTTACTAATGCAGCGTCAGTTTCTTCATTGATGTTGACTACTGAAACTATGATTGCTGAAGCGCCTAAAAAGGAAACTGCGGCGCCAGCAATGCCTGACCATGGCGGTATGGGCGGCATGGGTGGCATGATGTAATAAAGTGCTTCGGCACAATGTTGCATGTGTTCACGAAGCCCGGGCTTGTCCCGGGCTTTTTTTTAGGTCAAAATACAAACAAAGTGAGGTCTATATGAAAACACGTTCTGTGCTCGTTTCTGATGAATTAGATAATTCGACAGAAGCAGGTAAAACAAGATCCCAGCTCATTCAAAGATTTGCATCTGATTTATCTGTACTGTTGAAGTGTCCAGCAGATGTTGTGTTCGTTCGTAGAATTAGTGATCTATTGGTGCAAAAAGCACTTTCACCGGAGCAGCGTCGTAGTTTATTGGAAGAAGATCAGAAGAAATATGCAAACGTGATGCGCAACTTCGATAGACCCGGGCAATTGTTTGTCAAATTGGGTTGGCCTATTGAAGAAATCACCAAGCTTATTAATAAAGAAAAATCATTCGAAGCTTTGGTCATTGGCACTCGATCATTAAAAGGAATTGAGCGCTTCTTTCTGGGCAGCGTTGCTGAAGAAGTTATACGTAATGTGAAGCGCCCCGTGTTTGTGTTGGGCCCAAGCGTTCAAAAAGATGATCGTTCTTTGGCTAATGCCAAAAATCTTCACTTCGTAGTTGCGACAGATTTGACGAAACGATGTCGTGCTATTGAAACTTACGCAATCAGCATGGCTAAAAAGACAGGTGCTAAAGTCACATTGTACTTCAATTTAGCTGAAACCTTAGAGACCGCTGCTAAGTTTGGATACGGAGCGGGAGAGATGTTGCCAAGCTTGGATACAGTTTTGGCAGACATCAAAAAAGATGCTGTTGCCTCAATGGAAAAGAAGGTAGCACGCTTGAAAGAAAAAGGGATTCAATGTGAGTCTCACATTGAAGTGAAGAATACCGACGTGCAAGAAAGTCTTCTTTCTTTTTGTGAGGGAAAATCTTTACTATTCATGGGGCATCAAACCCATGGTTTTATAGCGAGCACCATTTTAGGCAGCAATGCTAGATCTATGATCATGCATTCCAAAGTGCCTGTGGTTATCGTTCGTTCGTAGAATATTGAAGCGAGCCTCCTGTGTGGAGGCTCGTTTAGAAAAGATATTGAACTCCACCCATCAGAGTTGTCATTTTATGACTCACACTGGAGGCAGAGTCCTGGCGCTGTCCAATACCTGTAAAATCACTACTATAGTTTTCAAATAGCAATTCACCGCGAATTTTAAATCGAGTCTTTAGGCGATAGTCGACAAAAAAGCTAAAATTACTAATCTCATTTTTTGCTGAAGCCCCGCTGGTTTTATTCTCGCTTAAATTGGTTGAGGCAAAGAAATCAAGTTTACCACCCAGTTCAACAGGAAGCTCATCCCCAAGTGGGAATTGCCCGGCAATGCGAATCATAAGACCGCCATATTTCATCGTTGTAAAGGCCGTTGGAGAGCTGTCGTCCACATTAAAATTAGTATTTAAGTAGCCAGCTCCAAGTTGAAGCTTCGGTCCAAAGAAATCATTGGTTAGTAAAAAGTTGTAGCCCACGTTCACACCATATTGGCTCATCGCCATGTTCAGAGAGCTTGGTGTCGAGTTGGCTAAACTGTTATCCATTGAAAAAACAGATTGTCTTAGTTGCACGCCCAGATGCCACTCTGGATTCAGCCACAGCTCACCTCGAACCATGATGTTTGGAGCAAGACTGCTGTTGCCACTAATGGGGCCGGCAGTATTAAGTTTGGCGTTTTGAGTGTAGCTGGATAGACCGGCGAGAAGTTCAACTTTACCAAACTGTGGCGGCATCGTAGGAACCCACTCTTCGGGATTCTCACCAAAAGCGACCTCACTGTCGGGCCGAGTCGATATATCTTGTAAAACTCTTCCTGACGGAGTCATTACGGGAAGCGAGTATTTTACAAACTCATCGGGCATGACTTTGGATCCAACGGAGATAACTCCTGGCTCCTTTTCCATTTCAATGTGTCCGAAGCTTAAGTAGGGCTCTACTTTAAAAAGTTTCACGCGTCCAAGCACTTCTTTTTCGGTACTGACCATAAAGTTAAGTTTGGGATGACGATTTACTTTTACTATTTGAACAACAGAAACACTGCTGTCTTTTTTTAGTCCATATTGGCTTCCCAAGTTCAGAGTGACTTGTTGGCCTCTGCGGCTGAGAATCGTCGAACGAAATGGTAGTCGGTACTTCAATGTTTCAAACAGTTTTCTTAACTCATTTTTTAATTCTGCAGTTTCGAAGCCTTGATAGTCTGTTATAGATTCTTGAAGAAATGGAAGGCCTTCACGCCCTACGAAGAGAGTAAGAAAAATAGAAATACCTCGTGGACCTTTTATTACACGAGAAGTTAGCACCGCTTCACTCTTGGCTTCTCTTAAGACTTTGCTTACATCTGCGGGGTTGTCTTCAAAACTTTCCGGTTTCAATTTCAGCTCTGAAGGATAATTGCCTAAAGACCATTGCTTGTCGTTATTGATCAGCTCTCGAAGTTCTTCTTCTAGAGGGCGAGCGTAGATCCCGCCAACATTGTCGTAGGTGGGAGTGACCACGACGGACTTGATAGCAAGGTCTTGGTCAACCGCACTCACATAAGTGCTCTGGGCATTCGTCTGGGTCTGAGAGTTTGCAGTTGTTACTAAAAGAGAAGAGAAGAATAGAATAAGACAGTGAAAAAATAATTTCATAATTCAATTGTGCCTGGCCAATGAAAACTCGTCAATTTCACATCAAGTAATTCAGGCCGTTGACCGAAATAATGTACATGAAAATCTTTTTGCCAATTTTTACTTTTTCGATTGCTGTCACATTTGCCGCCCAAGTCTTTGGACAAGTTGGTCTCGAAGGCATTTCATCAGGCCGATATGAGGTTCGAAAGTCCGTAAGTCGAAAACCCGCATCTTCAGAAGAGATTACGGTAAAGGCAGTCAAAGCACCGGAAAAAGTTTTGTCATCACCACCACCGGCGAGTTCAGAGACTACAGAACAAAAGACTGTAGATAGTACTGAAAAGAAATCCACTGCTGTGGAGGTGACTGAAAATAAAGCTCACATAGTCTCTGAACCCTCGATTTCTGAGCAGGCTCAAAGTCTCTTTTCTAGTAAGGCAGATAATATATACGACTATTATCGAGAAAAAATTCATGGCGATGATATTCGTAATAATAGATTAGAATTAGATGTGTTGCCCGTCGTTGCATATAATGATTCTCAGTCTGCTTACTCCTATCGTGATTATCAGAGTTATTTTAATGCTCTTCTGCTTAAAGCGAACGTGTGGTTTACACCGTTGCTTGGTGTCTCCGGTAAAGTTCTATTTTCGCTAGCTGCTGACGTCGGGGCCATTGCAGATCATTCTCGAGTGCCCGTTAAGTATGAATTCATGGACTTGGGAGTTAATATTCGAAAGTTTTTTGGCTTGGCCGCCCAAGACAACTCTTTGGAGTACTCAATCCTATATACCGAATACAAGATGGCGACTCCGAATGACAATGTTTCTCGAGCACGCTTAAAGTCCTCTGGTCTAGGTCTTGGACTGAAAGGTCGTTTTCCGACTTCAACAAGCTATGCATGGGTGCTTGGTGGGAGCCTGTTTCCTCGCCTTCAGCATGTTGAAAGTCAAACAGGCATAGCCATTTCTTCGGGAGAATCATTAGAAAGTGTGCGAATCGGTTTCGATTTGGGCGGAGAGTGGAAATTTAACAGAGCAAATCAAATGATTTGGAATTTGAATCTAATAACCGAAAGAAATGTATTCAACGGAGCTGCAAACTTACCAGATCCTTCGAATGGGCAGACGCCGGTGAACATCAGCGTCACTAACTCTTTATTGATGTTTTCCCTAGGCTATCGTTGGGGTCATTAAAATACTCTCATCAATTCTAAGTTTCGATCCTATACTGTGAAGGTATGAAATTTAGATTTATTGTGGCAGATGATGCTGCATTCTTAAGAGAAATCCTAAAAAATATGCTGACCTCAATGGGTGGTATCTGTGTTGGCGAGGCCTCTAACGGAGAAGAAGCCGTCGCTGCAGCATTGGCTTCTCGGCCAGACATTGTTGTATTAGATATGGTCATGCCTGTACGTAACGGCATAGAAGCTACTAAATCTTTGAGACATCTCATGCCTGAGATAAAGATTGTTGGATGTTCCACCTTAGATCAAGGGGATCTTGTTAATATGGCATATGATGCTGGAGTTGACGAATATGTCATTAAGCCATTCTCAAAAGAACAGATGACTATTGTAATCAGTAAATTAGTTATGTAGGCAGGAGGCCTCATTCGATGGAAGCACTTAAATTTGTATTAAAATGCACGCTTTTCACAATGCTTCTTATAGTTTTTATGCAGGTAAAAATGGGTAATAGAACTGTTGAGTCTTACGCAGTTCATTGGTTGAAGACATCTCCGACCTCACAGTATTTACAAAGTGCTGCTGCTGGTGGAGCAATGGCGTTGCGAAATTTGGCTCGATCTGCTGGAGAAGCCGCGCAAAGTACAGTTGATGGATTCAATGAGGGTGCTCATCAGAAGGCTGTTAGATAAAGGCAATAAGGAGCCATCGTTCTCCGACTCCTTATCAAAATCTAAATTATAACTATCTTACTCCAGATTTTGTCGCGCTTCTGGTACTATTAGATTTGGCGTTCGATTCTTTTGCGGCGACAACTTTAATAGGATTAGTGTTTTTGAAAAGATCATTTCCATTGGAAGCTAGGCGATGAGAGCATTTTGGATTCGCCAATGCTGCTGAACCAAAAACCAATATGGAAAATACGAATGTCATATGCGCCAATTTTTTCATGATATACTCCTTAGCCACATTTAAAAAATAAATAGCATCACAATTGATAGGTACTGCACCAGTCATGCCACTTGATTTGTTTTAAAATGAGACACAGGAGTTCATTTAATTAAACTTCTATTACAAATTAAAAGGCCCTCCGTAGGGAAGGCCTTTTTTGTTCTTCGTCTGTCAAAGAAATAGTCAAATTGAGGCTTTAGCGAGTGCCTTTTGCATCTGAGCTAGGTGAGCCGTCTCCGGTTTTGGCTGAGCCACTTCCTGGGCGAAAAGTTGTGTCATCACCAAGCCGAGTGTGCTTCATTCGGGTGACACACTCGCGACACATGCCAATGGCTGCTACATCAGCTTCAAATTCTTTTCCGCTTTTTTGTTCGTTAGGATCATCTCCAGGATTTACAGTGCGATTGGCATTTTCATCCTGTGCCAATGCTTGGGCAACGAAGACACCAGAGTTTAAGCCAAATACGAAAAGAAGAATCGTAATAATTTGCTTCATAAAACCACCTTATATTTTATAGGTACAATTCCGCTGTTGCAGGCGCAATAATATCTAACAGATTGTTAAAAGTACTGGCTACTTGCATAGCGACTGATGGTCCCTCTTTGCTGTCGACTTTATTTATATCACCATTTGGTTTATAGCTTACCAGTATTGTGCCCAGACCAGGTCTGGTCACAATGGAAGGTTTACCATAACGTTCTTCGTATTCGATCTTAACGATTTTTTTAGCTTGATCTGTGATAGTTGCAATACGACCGCGATTGTCATACGTCATATTGATTTTTTGACCATCACTATTTTGAGCGAAAACTAAATTGCCCTTTCCATCATATTTGAATTGGGTGTTTTTCACAGAAACCTTGGCACCTTTTTCATTAAAGAAGGTACTGCTAACTGCGCTAACTTTTTTAATTTTCGAATCATATTCGAACTCTAACTTCAAATTTGGTGCAGCTTTTACTTTTACTAAACCATCTGGATAGTATTCATAAGAAATACGATCCGTATTTCTACGAATAGAAACAGGTTTTCCAAAAATATCGTGATAAGTAATGTCGGTGACATTGCCATTAACTGTCGTCATCACACGCTGAAGAAAGTATTGTCCATCAGCTCTTTGTTGGTGCCAGAATTCGTATTTATTATCGGCCATCACTTCTTTGCCACAGGTTTTCTTCACAGTGGACCAATAGTGATTTTTAGGATCTTTCTGGGAGAACTCGTAGGAATAGGCTTCTACGCACGCATCACGGTCCGTAAAAGAAACAACCCAGTCATTTTTTTTATCGTATTTTATAGCGATAAAGGTCTTATCTGGCCAAGTGGCTTTGGTTAGATTATGGAGCTCATCATACTCGTAGTTATAAGTTTTTAGCCAAGCATTTTTAACTGACGCCAAATCATCCAGATTTGCAAATTTATATTCCGCCATCAATCCATTAGGACCAACGATCGTTTTAACTTTTTTGTTCTGGAAATATTTAAAGGTAAGTTTTCGACCATTATTATCTTGGATTGATGAGATAACATCTTTGTCGTATTCGAACTTCAAAAAGTTGGTATTTTTATCATAGATATGAGTCAACTTACCATCAGTGCTAAAGCGCTGTGCGCTGCCATCTGGTAGATTGCGAGTATAGAAGTTTTTATTAAAGACAAAATGTTCTACTTCTCGTCCATTGGCAAAAAACTTCGTGCCCTCTTTTACGGGAACTGAAACACCATATTGAGCGGCCATTTCCGACCGCTGATTATCGTCTTCCAACAACTGAGTTCTCAGATTGTTTAGATACGCCTCAGTTACGCCAACTTTTTTTTCTGCTTTTATTTTTGCAATTATCTGAGTGATTGTAGATTCGACATCTTTGCGCGAAACTTCTCTTGGCGAGAAAGTGACTTCAAGTCCACCACCACATTCTTTGACCTTGATATTGCCTTCCGCATTCACTTCCATTGTGGTTTCGAAATCTGAACACCAACCGAAGCCGAACATGCCGTTAAATAAAGAACGGCTATTATAGGTTCTGACGATCTTGAGATCGTATCCACTGCCAGGCACATCCATATCAATCCAGGTATTGGAGTAGTTGGCATTTTTCATATCAACAAGTGCATTTACATTTACTGAAAAAAGAATGGCTATAGCCAAGATGGCTTTCTTCATTATTGTTACCTCTTCCGTGAGTCTGACAAACTACACTCTTATGGTAACAATTTTTTTGATCATTACGCCACCGATTACTTGCAGACCGAGCATTGCAAATAACAACACTAGACCAAGGGTGGTCGAGAACATGGGCTTAATAAAATCTGGATCCACCAATAAAAACACTCCCATTAAGATAAATGGAATCATGGTGACGATTATCCCTTGCATCATACCTTGTGCGGTGAGGGCCTGAATTTTTTTCTCAACTTTTTGACGTTCCCGAATCACTAGGACGATGGTCTGGAAAGTTTCTGCCAGATTTCCGCCCGTTTCTTTCAGAATGTTGATGGATGTTACAAACATTTGCACGTCAGGACGAGGAATGCGATTGCCTAAATCACTCAGCGCGCTTTCGAAACTATCACCGACTTGCATTTGATAAAGGACTTGGGAAAATTCCTGACTAATAGGATTGCCCATGATCTCCACAACTCTTTTCATAGATTCTTGTGGATTCGAACCGGCTTTGATTCCATTCGCCATAATCGTCAAACCATCAACCATCTGATCGGTAAATTTTGAACAGCGTTGGTCGTAGAGCATTTTTATAAAAAGTGGAGGTATCTGCCATCCGGCGAATGTGATTGAGGCGCCGAAAAAGGCGCCCATGACTAGATTTGGCCAGGCAGCTAAAAATGCAACCCCACCCAATCCAAAGCTGACAAGCAAAAGAAGAATAGTGATTTTCTTTTCTTCGGCTTCCATTCCCATCAGTCGCATCGTTTTTATGATTTCATCACGACGCCCAAGACTTTTCTGGTGAAGCCAGGCAATAGTTTTCTCTGCCCACATCATCACAAAGACAAAGACCAAAATACCAAAAAGTGGAATCAGAACCCATTCATTCGTTAAAAAGCTCATACATCATCCTGACTTCTTTACCGGGGCTACAACACCTGGCATTTTCGGTAAAGCTCCTGCGGGTTTTGCAGGTTGTGCCGGTGCACTTGCTGCCGGATCATTCGAAAAGATTTCTCGAGGAATCACAACGCCCTTGTCACTGAGTTTTTGTATGAAACTTGGTATGGTTCCGGTGGCTTGGAATACGCCTTGGATTTTGCGGTTTTTATCATAGCCAGTTTCTTTAAAGCGGAAGATTTCTGCAAGTGTAACAACATCACCCTGCATGCCAGCGACTTCTGTAATACTTAATAGTTTACGACTGCCATCTGAAAGACGAGAAATTTGTACAATCAAATTAACGGCACCTGAAATCTGTTCACGAATCGCACGAACTGGCAATTCCATGCCCGACATCATACATAGCGTTTCAAGACGAGCAATACACTCTCTTGGGCTGTTCGCATGAGTGGTCGTCATGGATCCATCATGACCGGTATTCATGGCTTGCAACATATCCAGTGCAGCTCCGTCCCGGCACTCACCCACGATGATTCTATCGGGACGCATACGCAGGGCATTTTTGATCAAATCACGAATACTGACAGCATTGTTGCCTTCCATTGAGGGAGGGCGTGTTTCTAATCGCACAACGTGTTCTTGTTGCAGTTGAAGTTCGGCAGCGTCTTCGACTGTGATGACCCGTTCATTCGATGGAATAAAACTAGAGAGCATATTGAGCAAAGAGGTTTTACCAGATCCGGTACCACCAGAAATAACTACATTGAGGCCGTTTTCTACGCACAGACGGAGAAAGTCGATCATGTTTTTGGTGACACTACCGTACGCAATATATTTTTCAGGTGTGATTCCGCCTTTTTTAAATTTACGAATTGTCAGCGCAGGACCGTCAATAGCCAAGGGCTCAATAACAGCATTAACACGCGAACCATCTTTTAGACGAGCATCCACGTAAGGTGTAGAATCATTAATTTGTCGTCCTAGAGGTGTCACGATCCGTTCAATAATTCGACGAAGATGGTCGTTCGATGTAAAAGTGACGGGGCTCAGTTGAACCTTACCGCTTTTTTCCACAAATATTCTTTTGTGTCCGTTGACCATAATCTCAGAGACATCCGGATCTGAAAGAAGATCTTCCAGTGGCCCTAGTCCTAAAGCTTCTTCCAAAACTTCTTTAATAATTTTTGATCTTTCTTCACGAGACGTATCTGGTGCTTCGCGATCTACAATCAAAGTAATTTCGCGTCGTGTTTTTTCGCGAACTTCTTTTTCTTTATTTTCGTCTTGTTTGGTATCGATCAGAAGCTTTTTAAGATCTACTGTGCGAATAAGTTCATTATGAACGCGAATTTTTAGCAGAGTTCTGGCATCCATTCCAGACGAGGAACTAGGCGCAGTGGCTGTGCTGGTATTATCCGTTGCAGTGACAACGGGTTTTGGTTTTGAAACTGATTTGAGTCTTTGTAATACACCGCCAGTTAATTTTCTTGCCACATCATAGTAAGCTGCTGTGACGGGTGCTTTCGGCGCCATTAGCACAAAAGGAGTGTACTTTTGTAGAGCCATCATCGAAGTTGCTTCATCCTGTGGGACGATACCTAGGAAAGGTAATTGCAACTGATTAGAGATTGTCTGAGGAGACAAGCCCGTCGGAGTCGCCTTGTTGATGATGAGTTGAAAAATGTCCTTAGGAAGAGTTGCAGTCAGAAGCTCATTGATGAGTCGTTGAGTTTGGGTCACAACAAGAACTTCGGGACTTGTGACAATCATAATAGCTGTAGCTTCTTGAAGGACTGACATTTGTGCGGGGCCAAGATCGGTACCGACGTCTACAATGACATATTTAAATGCACGACTGAAAAACTCTAACAGCTTACCTAAAAGATCCGGTGAAATATTTAGACTTTCTTCTGGTCCACGGACGGCTCCAAGGTAGGCCAAGCCAGAGGGGTGCATGGTCACTAATGAGTTCATAGGTTGAGAATTGAGTGAACCTTGAAAGCTTATAAGTTCTTTTAAGGTCTTCTGAGGTTTAAGGCCCATAATGACATTCTGATCACCGACACTCTTAGAATCAGCATCGATAAGAAGAACTTGAGAGCGGAGCTCTGTCATAATAGCGCAGGCAAAGTTGGCCGCAAAAACGCTTTTGCCGACTCCACCTTTGCCGCCTACGACTGCGATAAGATTGCAATTAGTATTGATAGCCAAATCAGACCTCCATTTTTCCTATCGGATTTAATGGCGGTATCATTTACGCGATCTTAGTCGCGTAAACGGAATTTTTTCTTAATCTGCTCAGCACCAGTGCTCGCTGAAGTCTTAATTACCGGTGTAACAAAGACAACAAACTGACTTTGGTTTTTCTCAAATGCTTTTGAAGCATAAAGGCTGATGATCGGATTCTTACTTCCAGACGGACGATTATATCCCGTTGAAGTGGAGTTCCGAATCAAGCCCCCAACAGCCGCACTTTGGCGGTCCCGTACAATCACGGACGTGGACATCTGGTTCTTACTGATAATAGGTACGTTACCAGCTGATCCCGCTAGACTGCTGACCTCAAACGCCATTTGCATGTCAATGCTTCCTGACTTTTCCGCCAAAATTGTCGGAGTAATAGTTGTGACGATACCCACGCTGGCCATCGCAGTTGTCGGAGTATTGTCTTTTGCCAAAGCAGTATACGGTTGATCTGTGACTTGTTTAATTTCACCTTTTTCGCCGTCTTTAACAATCAAACTCGTACTCTCTAAAATTCTTGCATGTCCGTGCTGCTTAGCCCAGTTGAGTTTAGGTAAAAGATTAGAGATGACACCAGTTAACGAAGTAACAATGCCTCCAGGAGTGTTTCCACCCATTTGAAAGGTGGCCTGAGTTTGGTCAGACAGCTCGGGTGTAAACTGAAACTTAAATGCTTTTGAATAGTCTTTATTGAGTTCAACATAGTGAACAACAATTTGAATCATTTTTGGTGGTGGCTTAGGCGGTGACTCTTTTTCTTGAATAAGATTAATCACGCCGTCGTTAAAAGGTCTTCGTTTCTTGATAGGACCGCCATCTTCTGCAGCGTCGATGACGATATCTGGAAGATAGGTTTTTGCTATAATCTCGGCACGAATTTTTTCTTCAGGACTATTAGCCCAACCCTGCAAAATAATTTTTTCGTTTACAGCTCGAACTTCGATTTCTGGATTGTTAATGTCTCGAGCGATAAATTCAGCAATCTTTTTTTGTGCTAAAGGACTCAAGGTCACGAGAGAAGAAGCCTGTTCGCCGAACTGTTTAACCACGTTATAGATGCGCGCAAGATCTTTCGGTAAAAGAATCTGACCGTCGACAACAACCTTGTTGTTAACAATTTTTATATTGATACCTTCGATATCGCCAAGCAATGCGCGCATCTCGCGGACGACTTTATCAAGTTTGTTTTTTTTGACATCTAATCTAAACTCAGCAACGATTTTTCCGTTCTTTTTATCATGAATCGTTAAGGTGGCAAAACCCTCAGCTCTGGGCGTGAACCGAATTGTATTCAATTCTTTGGCATAAGAGGCTGTTACCAGTTTTCGGAAGTCACCCTTAAATTCAATATCGTCCGGAAGGGGAGGGAGCTTCTCGTCCTGCTCAATTCCTAAAGTCAAATTCAAGAATTTACGAGATCGGTAGATTCCTGTCTCATCACTGGCGACGGCAGAAGAGGGTTCAGCAACAAGTTCTTCTTCCTGCGCAAATGCAGTCGGGATCCCCGGGGACCCCAGTAGCACTCCTGCGAGCAGTAGTTTTTTAATCATAAATTCCCCCTTCGTTCCCAGCAAGATCCAATTATAAAGTTTTAAACCCGCTTCGTGGGCGTGGTGGTTGCGGAGGAGCCGTACTTGGTTGTTGTACTGGTGGTGGAGCCATCATTTGCGGTGGTACCACTGGTGCCACTGCCGGTGTTGAGTCTAAAGAGACGACAGGTTTTCCTGCCACTGATTCTGCCGTCGAGCTTGGCATTCTTGGCGGACTCGTTCGGTCGTTTGGATTTCTTAAAGTGAAAAACAAATTTCCGGGCGCCGTTGATAATATATAAAACAAGTCTTGTGCTTCTTTCGGTGTGGCTTCAACGGTAATAGTCGTATACTTAGAATCGCCGGTCAGAGCGATTTGTGTGAGATTTTTTCCCGTTGAATCTAATTCAAATGTGCGCGGAATATTATTAACAACACTGACTCCTGTCGCCAATACAACAACGTCAGACATCATGTTGAAGACCTCACGGCGTTGATTCACACCTTTTCCTGAGTCGACCGCGGCAAAAATATCAACTCGATCTCCAGGGCGAATAAGTTTGGCGACACCGCGCACTTCATCTACAGGAATGGTTACAGCTCTTTTGCTGGGTGCTACTTGCAATGCAATCCCAGTATCAGGCCCTGGTGTTAGTAAGTTGTTCTTTACGATCATTTGTCCTTTTCGAATAGGTACGGCAGCCACATTTCCTATAATTTCATCAGGGACATTGATTGAATCTGGCTGAATGAAATCCGCAGGTAACTCTTTCGTTTCAACCATAGTGTCGTAGATAGTTTGCATTTCAGCTATATCTTCCTTGGCAATAACCACTCGTTTTGTGGAGCCAAATCGCTTATCGTATTCCGCTTTTTTTTCTTGGGAATAGCTATAGAGCAGGAAAGTCGCAAAAATTCCTGTGACAACTGAGATGATAAAATTTCGACTCTCGTTTGATCTCATAAAGTCCTACTTCTTTCTAATTCTCACAAATTGCATCCAAGCAAATACCATATCTTGTCTTGATCCAAATTGGATTTACCCCTTGATGAGTGCTTTCATTGATACGTCCTGAGGGTAAGTCTCTGACCCGGCTATGCTGACTCTTGTCGTTACCAATGATTTCTGCGGCCGGATTATCAAATTTAATAAAATCAATCTTTCTGGAAGTGGCATGCCACTTATCAGAACTGCTATTTGCAGATTTTTCGCTTAGTGAACCGTGCAAGCGTGCATGCAAATCTTCGAAGTGGTCTGCGTTGTCGTATTTAAAATAAACCAAGTTTGACCGGTTACGGAATGTATGGAACGCATAATTTCTGGCGGCGATAGAGTTTAAAATACCAGTATGAATGGCTCCGAAGAATCCCAAAGAAAAGTTTACGAACAGAACTATGACAACCATAATAGGTATGGTTTCAAAGATGGCCATACCTTTATTGTTAGATAAAATAGAGGGGTTGGATTTTTTTAGCATCCATTATCCTCCGTAGGTATGTATTGATTTTTACGTGCGGCACCGAGCACTTTGTATCGCTCATCTAAATTCAAGATCGCTTCGTATCTGTTTTTTACTTGCAGGTTCCAGCATTCTTCGTAAGTGGGTTCGCGAGTCAGCAGGCCTGATAGCTTTGCTGAAAAACTGTTGCCATCGGTGTCCTCACTTGTGGAACCTAAAAATGCAATTTTCAAATTCAATATCTTCGGTGAAAAGCTAAATCGCACTCCAACTTGTGCGCGATCATCTTCTCCTGGATAAAACTCACTAAAATCACTGCCGTCAGGGCCACCGCTCCGAACATCAAGCTCATTAAGAGCAAACCAACCACCGTCTGGATTATTGAACAGGGGCTTCAAAACCGGATTATTGATGAGAGAGTTAAATTTGGCTTTCGCAGCGTCTTGTTGGTTTTCAATTTTAAAGTGACCAGCGGCGTGAGCACGAGCAGATGAAAAGGCGATATACTGGGCCACTTCAGCCATAGCGAGGGTGAAGTTTAGAGCAAACAAAACAATACATAAGCCCACGCAGAGCGTGATGGCAAAAACAAACTCCGTCGAGATGATTCCTCGAGAGTTTCGTATTGGTTTTATTGCGTTAGTTAACCTTTTCATAATCTCCATTCAGTTCGTCGGATCGTAAGTTAACGACCGTCGGAATTGGTTTGGATGTAGCTTTCGGGCTGCTTCAGGATTATCCCAAACTCCCGATTCAAGCATTCCTGCCACTCTTGACCACGGACCCTCGACAAGTTTCGCTAAAACTTTTCTTTCGCGAAGCTCATTAGTGCCCCACAGAAAAAAGGCGATGGTCACGGTCATCATTAGAACAGCTTCAATGACAAACTGACCTTTGTTATTGCGAAAAGTCGTTTTCATTCTTCTGGATCCCATTCTGCCACCGCACCATTTGGTTTAAAGCCGTCTCCGGTTGCCAACTGGAGCTCTATGCGCGCTCCAAGTCTTGGACCAGCTTCTTTAAATGCCTTTGCAGGGGCTGACATAAAGCCTTTCAGCCCAATAAAGAAGACTGCAAAGAGTAGTAAAACGTATTCAATGGTCATTGAACCCCCAGTCTGGAGTGATAAGGACCAATTCTATTGGCTATTTTTGAACTTCCCCAATCATTCCTTGGAGCTCGCCAATTTTCTCTTCTACCGTTGTTTGAATTTTGCCTTTAAACATGATCACCAAAGCCACGACCACAACCAATAGTAGGATATACTCAGTTGCGCCTTGCCCTGATTGATTCTTAAGTAGCTTCTTAGAAAAGTTTTTGAACTTCTTCATAGTTGTCCCCCTTAACCCTTTTTATCGGATTAAACTGGAATTCTCTTTAGGGGACGGGCTGGGGAATTGTTTAGAAAGGTGTTTCAAATTGAGAAAAAAAGATGAAATTATTTGAGGTGGGCCTTTATTCATGGGGCTGACGAGGGAATTTACATTTAGGTGCAGGCCACTGACCAAAGTCTGTTCGGTAGTTTTCTTCAAATTTTTCCAAGAAATATGCAGACTTTCGTTGAGGCTAGCTATTGACGAAGGTCTGAAGACTGCTTAGATTGGGCCTTGGGAGACTTTAGCATGCCGAAGCAACTTGTTTTTCTTTATGCGTTTTGTGTTGTCATTTTATTCGTCGTAAATGTCGTCGTTTCTTAGTTATTAGAAATAAAAAAAGCCATCTATTGATGGCTTCATTCAAGTTTTCAATCAGTAGAATCCAGAACTAGTTTTTCAAAGCGTAAATATCTGGGTAATTACGGCCTAATTCTTCCGAATCCATTCCGTATCCAACCACGTAGCGATCTTCAATTGTTTTACCAATGTAATCGGCTTTAATGGGCAATTCACGGCGAGCCGGTTTATCTAGTAATGTGACGATCTTCAAAGAAGCTGGAGCTGAAGCGAAAAGACGGCTTCTTAAAAAGCTGAGTGTTCTGCCTGTATCGATAATTTCTTCAACAATGAGAACATGCTTCCCGGCGATGTTGGTGGAGATGTCTTTCACAATCTTGATGGCTCCGCCTCGCTCAACAGCTTGAACATGAACAAAGTCAACTTGCTGAGGCAGATCAATTTTTCGCATCAAATCGGCTGTCAGATGTACGGAGCCGCGAAGTGGGCAAATAAAGACAACTTCCTTTCCTTCATAATCCGCCTCGATTTGAGCTGCGAGCTCCTCAACGAGCTCGTTAATTTCTTCTCTAGTGAGGAAGGGAACCATTTGTTCTTTAAGTTGTGCCATGTTGTGCCCCTATTACAGTTCGATGGAAGTAATGCCAGCTGCTTGCGCCATCTTCAGATAACGTAAAGCTTCGGGATGTTGTGGATCCCGAATAAGAATATTCTCCCATTGTTCTGTCGCTTCAGCAATATTGTTTGAGTTGTAATAGATAGCCCCCAGCTTTAGGCGAGCTGGAATAAGGTGTGGGTACTCACGAATCAGTGCTCTGAGGTCTTTGATGGCACGGTCTGCTTGCCCCAGCTGAACATAAACTTCGGCGATTCTTAAAGTCACCTCAGCTTTTCGGCTAGAAAGTTTCTGAGCCTTCAGTAGCTGCTCTAGGGCTTCGTTGTAGCGCTTATATTGATAGTAGAGGTCAGCCAGTTCCTCATGCTTTGAGGCCAACTTTTCGTCCACAAAAGGATCTTGTTTGCCAGATTTTTTTTCCAATTGGACTTGGGCATCAAGAAAGACTTGTTTTCCTTCATCGTACTTCCCTAAGTCATTTAATATAATCGAAAGACCAACAGAGGCATCCGTGTAAGTAGGATCAATTTCAAGAGCGCGTTTGAATGTTTTGATCGCTTTACTGAATTGGCCCTTGTCATAAAAAATAGTTGCCAGCATTTGAAATACTTCAGGATTGCGTGTGTTTTGAAGCAACATCTGATTCAGAATGGGCTCTGCCATTTTGTAATTACCGTTGATGAAATATCCACGGGCTTCAGAAAGCATGTCATCGTGAAGTGCATTCATTACTGAATCTCCTTTTCCGTAGCGGAAAGCTCTGAACTTCCTGGAAATTCACGTGCTAAAAGCTCTTTGTATTTTTTTGCTTTTTCTTTGTCGCCAATTCGGTGGGCGGCAATGGCAGCACGAGACAGTGCTTTGGCGTCAAAGCCAAGTCCTTGATAATTCTTATAAAGCCCCTCGTAACGGCTGAGGGCGCTGTCAAAGATCTTACGTTTGAAATAGAAGTCTGCGATGTACTCTTCTTTTTCTGCCAGCATTTTTATGGCAATAGAGCGCTTTTCCTTTGCTTCATTTATGTACGAAGAGTCTGGATATTTTTTAATGAAATCAGAAAGATGAATGATGGCATCATCTGCAAGAGTTAGGTCGCGATCGATGGTTGAGGGAAGTTGATTGAAGTAGCTCATGCCAATGCGAAACTGAACATAGTCTGATTGAGGTGCTGTTGGATGAAGCTCTTTAAACATCTGATAAGCGACTTGTGCTTCTGCGTAGGACTCTTGCTTATAATAAACATCCGCAATAGCCAGTTCTGCTTTTGTCGCAAAGTTGCTGTAAGGAAACTTATTCTTTACTTCCGTGTAGCGACGGATGGCTTCCTCATATCGCTCCCCTTTGTCGTACTCTTCAGCAATGGCAAAGGCACCATCCGGTTCGGAGGAGTTTTTTTCAATTGATGAACACCCTGAAAGAACGAATCCTAGGGCCGCAAAAATGGTGATGACTCGGAGCGTTTTTAGCATAGAAGTTAATCATATTTTGGTCCAGGTCCTGCTGTCAACGCGTCATCAGTATCGAATTCTTTTTAATCCAGCCAGTAACGGAACCTGGGTAGGTGATTTGCACCCAGTCGCCCTGAGTTTGCCGTGTGATCACTTCTGTACCCCCAGATAGTTCGAAAATGGCGACCTGGTTTTCACCTGGTGCTGTTTGTAGGGTAACTTTTTCTTCAATAATAGTACCTCGGATCACTGTTGAGTCGTATATTTTGAGCCCGCTCAGTCCTGTAAAAATGACAACAAGAAGGCTCAATACAATAGTGATAACCGGTATTGACGGAATAGATTTTTCTTCCTGAATCGCCCTTTTTCGGCGTCCGAAAAATGAAATAAGACTCCAGCCAGCAGCAAAAAAGGTAAGGGCCAAGAGGATTAAGAATGCTGAAAGGGGAAGACGCTGTAATATGTTAGCTCGCAGAGATTCGTAGGTTTCAATCTGGTGCGGCACTTCTTTGATCTGCAAAGAAGAAAGTATAAATTCCAAAGCACTTTGTGCTGTCGCGAGTTCGGGATCCGACGTGAGGGCTTTGCGCAGAAGGCCAACGGCTAGAGCTTTTTTGCCAAGCTGAAACTCTGTTAATGCAAGATTGGTCATTACTGTTGCGTTATCAGGATCTTGGTCTAGTTCTTTTAAAAATAGCTCCCGCGCTTTTTCGTATTCTTTGCTGACATACATTTGAGTTCCCTGCGAAAAGAACTCGCCGGTAGCGTTTGCTTCGATAAAGTTAAAAAACGATATAAAGAGAAAGACAACAACTAGAGAGAGGTTTTTTATTTTTGCCATAGCCCCTCCAGTTTATAAATAAAAGTCTTTCCGTGTCTACCACGTGTCTTGTCTTAGTCCGGGCCCTGGGGTTAGACTAGTCGAGCATTTCAAACAACACAATGGATCCCAGGATGAGGCTGGCATCCGCGAAAGGTATTATGAGTTCTCTTGTAGGTCATCAGATACAGCAATCAGAAAAAATTAAAAATATGATTCAAGATCTTGTTGCTGAGGTTACAAAGATAAATTCACAGATTGCCGGAGCCCATGCGCCCATTGATGAGTTTAAAGAAGCCTCAAAAATGAAATTAGATCAAACGGGGCAATTGCGAGGTCGTCCGCTCCATTATCCATACATGGGAACGGGTGCAGGTCGCGGTGCTTATGTAGAGCTTGAAGATGGTAGTGTAAAGCTCGACCTTATTAACGGTATCGGAATTCACTTAATGGGTCATGCGCATCCGCGTGTTATGGCAGCTGCTGTGCGTGGTTCGCTTGCAGATATTTTAATGCAGGGAAATTTACAGCCGAATAATGAATATCGTTTGTTCACTGAAAAACTAGTTCAGATCGCAAGCAAAAAGAGCCGTTTGAAGCACGCATGGTTTGCAACTTGCGGAACAATGGCAAATGAAAATGCATTGAAGCTCGCTCGGCAAAAAAATTCACCGGCGAAATTTATCTTGAGCTTCAAAGATGCTTTTGCCGGACGTTCAACAATGATGGCTGAAGTGACAGACAATCCTGCTTACAAACAAGGTCTGCCTGAGTATCATGAAGTTTTGCGCGTTCCGTTTTATGACAAGAGAGATCCACGTTCTGGCGAGAAAGCGTTGGCGGCTTTAAAAGAGCATGTTGCTCAACACGAAAAAAACATAGCTGTTTTTGGATTTGAACCCATGTTGGGTGAGGGCGGTTATCAAGCTGCTCCAAGAGAGTTTTTTGTTCCACTATTGGATTTCTGTAAATCTCAGAATATCGCAGTGTGGGCTGATGAAGTGCAAACATTTGCACGAACAGGCGAGTATTTCGCATTTGAGACTCTGGATATCGGTCAATATATCGATATTTGTACTCTTGCTAAAACGGCTCAAGTTGGGGCCACTCTTTATACGGAAGAATACAATCCTAAGCCGGGCTTGATTGCTGGAACTTTCTCAGGATCGACGCCATCCATGACTGCTGGAATGGAAATGATCGACATGTTGGGAGAAGGATATCTTGGGCCACAGGGCCGTATCCAAAAAATTCATAAGCGCTTCATCGAAGGTCTTAACAAGTTGAACGAAACTACTTGCAAAGGTTTGGCTCAAGATGCTGGCGGAATGGGTTTGATGATTGCTTTTACTCCGCTTGATGGAAAAAAAGATTCAGTAAACAGCTTTTTAAACAGACTTTTCCACAATGGTGTTATTGCATTTCCTTGCGGAAAAGACCCTGTTCGTGCACGTTTTTTAGTTCCAGCGATTGTTCAAGACGAAGATATCGACTTTGCTTTGAAAGCAATCGAAAAGACTTTACTTGAAGGTGCTTAGTTGAACTTTATAGAGGCTTGTCGACAGTTTATAGCGATAGACAGTACGCCCACTCATGGTAATCGAGAGCTTGCCAAGTGGGCGGCAGCTTTTTGTCGACAAAAGGGTCTTTTTGTTGAGGAACAAGAAGAGGTTTTAGGTGACCTTATGCAATCAAATGTGATTGCACGCCCCGTAGAAGAGCGCCCGCAAGCAGAGCTTCTATTGCAGACCCATCTAGACACAGTTGATCCAGGGCCCTTTTCTTTGTGGTCGCAAAATGGTGCCAATCCCTTTGATGCTCATATTATAGACGGCAAGATTTTCGGGTTGGGTGTTGCTGATGTAAAGCTGGATTTTTTGTGTAAGTTGGAGGCCTTGTCTTCTTTTGGTCCCAATCGCTCCTGGAAATTGCCTCCTGTTTTAGTCGGGACATTTGGCGAAGAGTCCGGCATGCAAGGAGCATTAAAGCTTATTCGTAAAAATAAAGTTGCTGCTAAAATGGCGCTGATAGGCGAGCCTAGTGATCTAAAAGTGATCAATGCAGCAAAAGGTTTCGCTAGCGTTGAGATTCGAGTTCCTTTCTCAGATGAAGAAATGTCCTATCGTGATTCACATAATCTCCAGGAAAGCACTTCCACTCAGTCGAAATTATTTAATGGACGAGCGGCTCATTCATCAACGCCACATCTGGGTGAAAGTGCGATTGTAAAGATGTTTGAGGCCATCCTCATGTTACCCGATTCGGTGAATATTATGGAGATGGATGGTGGTATAAACTTTAACACCGTGCCGAGCCATGCTTTTTTGGAAATAGATATGGTGTCTTCGGTGGCAGATCCAATTTCCCGTAAGATGGCAAATATTTATCGTGCTATCAAAGACTTGGAAGCGGAGTTTTTAAAATACGAAGATGTTGAATTTCATCCAAGTACTCCGACTTTGAACATCGGCCTCGTACGAACAACCGAAGATGATATCCAGATCTCAGGAACTTGCAGAATTCCACCAGTAATAACTCATGATATTTACGAGCAGTGGATGGATCGCCTCCGTCAAGTTTGTGAGGATAATAATTCTTACTTCCGAGTGAGTGATTATAAAAAACCTTTTCGTGCCGATGAAAAATCTTTGCTGGTAAAAGGTTGTTTGGATGAGCTTCGCGCGATGGGGCTCCATGATCGTCCAGTTACTTTGGCTTCAACTAATGAGGCGAGTATCTTTTCTCGAATGGGTGTGGACTGTATTTGTTTTGGTCCAGGAAAACGAGAAGGAAATATTCATACTCCGACAGAGCATGTTGCTATTGAAGACTTAGAGAAAGCCATAGAGTTTTATAAAAAAGTCATTGAAAGGTTCTGCCTATGAGTTTTGTGATTCGATCTGTAAAACATGATGATTTAACTCAGCTCGTCGACCTAGCGAAGCAATTCAATCTCTTAAATCTCCCTGGTAATCGAAAGGTTATTGGTGAAAAAATTGATCGCAGCGAGCAGTCTTTTGCAGGGAAGCTACCCAAACATCAATCTGAATATGTGTTTGTAGTTGAAGACGTGGAAGAAAAGGCCATTGTAGGAAGCTCTTTGGTTTTGGCGAAGCACGGAAATGAAGATGTTCCTCATAGCTTTTTTAAAATTTTTAAGCGCGATCATTTTTCACAGGATTTGGGTATTGGATTTATCCACCAGGTATTAAGGTTTCAATTAGATTTTGACGGACCCACTGAAATCGGTGGTTTGCTTGTCGATAAAGCTTATCGCCGCCGTCCGGAAAAACTTGGAAAGCAAATTAGCTTGTCGCGCTTCCTATATATGGGCCTGTATCCAGAAAAATTTGAAGAACGTGTTTTGTGTGAGCTGACTCCACCTTTAACAGAAGAGGGACGTAGCGAGTTCTGGGAAGCCTTGGGTCGTCGATTTACAGGTCTTCCCTATCAAGAGGCAGATCTTTTAAGTCAGTCGCATAAAGAGTTTATTGAAAGTCTGTTTCCTCAAGATGATATTTATTTGTGTCTTCTTGATGCAAAAGCCAGATTAGTTTTAGGTCGAGTAGGAGAAGCAACAAAGCCAGCACAGCATCTTCTCGAGAGTATCGGATTTTCGTATTTAGATGAGGTCGATCCGTTTGATGGAGGCCCGCACTACGGTGCAAATACCTCTGATATTTTGCCGATCAAGAATGGCAAGCGTTTGACAGTAAATGAATTCAAAGATGCTTCATACAAAGATCAGTATTTAGTCGCAACGACTGGAGAAGAGTTCCGTGTATGTCTAGCCTCCGTTGATATGCGTGACGGTGAAGTGTCTATTGCGCCAAAAGCCAAGCAGATTTTAGGCATAGAAAATAGTGAGCAAGTTTATATATCTCCATTTAATTACAATAGAGGAAACTAGAAAATGAGCATCTCTTTCTTTGAGACAGTTTATAAAGGTGATTTTATCAATGGGCAGTTTGTGTCTGCAATTAAGGGCGATGGAGAATTCAAGAGCATTAGTCCTTCTGACCTGAATGATGTGATCATGTCAGTTCCTTTTAAGCATGAGCACATAGATGAAGCTTGTGCAGCCGCAAAGAAAGCTTACCCAGCTTGGGCGACTCTTTCTTTGGATGAAAGAAAAAGTTATCTCCTTCGCTTAAAAGAGATTTTTGATAGCCATGCAGATCAGATGGCTCAAATTATTTCTCGTGATACCGGTAAGCCGACTTGGGAGGCGTTAACTGAAGCAAAAGCTTTGAGTGCAAAAATTGATATTACTTTAAATCATTCATTGAACCTAGTGGCAGAAGAGAGAGTGCAAAATGCACTGCCACAGGTAGAAGGTGTTATCCGTCACCGCTCTCGAGGGGTGATGGCTGTTGTAGGACCTTTCAATTTTCCGGCACATTTACCCAATGGACATATCGTTCCTGCTCTGATCGCAGGGAATACCGTTGTCTTCAAACCTTCAGAACAGACTCCAGCGGTGGGTCAGTTTTATGCCGAAATGTTTGAAAAAGCCCAATTTCCAAAGGGTGTATTCAATCTTGTTCAGGGTGATGGAGCTGCCGGAGGCCGTCTAGTAGCCCACGAAAGTGTTGATGGCATTTTATTTACTGGGTCGTATGAAGTTGGATTGAAGATCAAACAAGAGACAATGACACACTATTGGAAAATTCTTGCCCTTGAAATGGGTGGTAAGAATGCGACAGTTGTTTGGGATGATGCTGATATGGATAAGGCCATCTATGAAACACTTGTGGGCGCTTATATGACTGCGGGTCAGCGTTGCTCTTGTACCAGCCGAGTGATCTTACATCCAAAAATTGCAGATGAATTTACAGAGCGTTTTTATCAAGCGGCGAAAAAATTGACCATTGGACACTGGACCGAAAATACGTTTATGGGACCTTTGATCAATGCGGGTGCCGTAGATAAATACATTCGCTTTCAGGAAATTGCCAATCGTGAAAATTGTGAAAGCTTGATGCGCGGAAAAGCCTTAGATCTCAAACACAAAGGCCACTACGTCACTCCAAGTATTCATTTGGTAAATAAGTTTGATCCGAATAGCATTTATCAAAAAAGTGAAATTTTTGGACCGAACGTCGCTATCTACAAGTCAGACAATTTTGATGATGTGATGAATATCGTAAATTCGACTGGTTATGGATTGGTGATGGCATTGTTCTCCAAAAACAAAGATCTTTATAACGAGGCTTTGTTCAAAGCGCGTGTAGGTCTTTTGAACTGGAATAGAACGACCAATGGATCTAGCTCAAAGCTTCCTTTTGGCGGTATGGGAAAATCAGGAAATGATCGTCCTTCAGCACACTATGCGATTCAGTATTGCACGGTACCGGTTGCAAGCTTAGAGGACACCACTCCGTTTGATCCTACAAAAGTATTACCAGGCGTAACTTTGGACTTAAAATAATGAAGAAAACTATTCTTATTCTTGGATTAGCAGTCGTGACCTTGGCGTTGGCATTGGGTGGGGGCGTAGCGTATTTAGCTTATGATTTTATGAATTCTCGCCCCGGTGCCATTGCACAGGACGTGGTCTATGAAGTTGCTCCAGGAAAAGGATTTAATTCTATTGCCCAAGAGCTAGAGAGCAAAGGATTGGTACGCAATGCTTTGTTCTTTTCATTGATGGCTCGCTTTAAAGGCGAAAGATCAAAGTTGAAAGTCGGAGAATATTTGTTACGAACAAATATGCTTCCGCAAGAGGTTCTTACGGTCATTACTTCTGGAAAAAGCATTGCTCGAAGCTTTACGGTGAGCGAGGGGCTAAGTATTTATGAAATTGCAGAACTTTATGGAAAGCAGGGTTTTGGATCAGCATCTGATTTTTTAAACCTTGTTCGAGATTCTAAGTTCATCCAGAGTGTTCTGGGGCGCAATGAAGAGAGCTTAGAGGGTTATTTATTTCCTGAGACTTATATGCTGACTAAATACACCGACACTAAAACATTAGTGTCGAATATGGTGAAGCGATTTCAAATTGTTTACAATGAAGTGATGTCTCAAGGGATGTTGCAGGGATGGACTCAGCATCAGATTGTCACATTGGCAAGTATCATTGAAAAAGAAACGGGTGCCCCTGAGGAGCGTCCGTTGATTTCTTCTGTTTTCCATAATCGATTGCAAAAGAAAATGAAACTGCAGACAGATCCGACGGTTATTTATGGCAAGGCAGAGCTTTCAGGAAAAATTGAGATCAACATCACTAGAAATGATCTGCTGACGCCAACCCGTTATAACACTTATGTGATTAACGGATTGCCTCCAGGGCCTATTGCAAACCCAGGACGCGAGGCCCTTTTGGCAGCTGTACGCCCTGAGGTTAGTGACTATCTTTTCTTTGTTAGTCAAAACGATGGGACCCATGTCTTTTCTGCTGACTACAAAGGGCATCAAAAGGCCGTTCAAAAATTTCAAGTCGACAGAAAAGCACGCGAAGGTAAGTCTTGGCGTGATTTGAAAAAAAGAGATAACAAGTCTAACAAGAAATAAACTTTAAGGTTTAAAGTCTTCTGGCGCCGTCATGCGGTCAAAGGAGTTTGTTTCAGGATTGAATTTAAAAATATTCAATCTTGGAACCATTTGCTCATCATAAGTGGGGGCGACAATTTCAGGGTTTCCGTCTTTATCTACGTCGGTCAACGCTAAATTGGTCGCATTTCCTTGTAATAAAAAATATCCATCGCGAGTTTCATAGAGGGGCAATTTTGCTATTAACACCATACCCTCTTCATCATTTAAAGAGTAAACCTCTAACGACATTCCCTCACGGCTCTTGATCTTCAGAATTTTTACTTTGGGTCCTTGGGCTGACAAATTTCCATTGAGCTTAGCAACCACTTCTCGGCGATCCGAGATAAAAAGTTCTTTCACCTTACCTCTCCACTGAGGAACAACGGCAATAGCAACTAGAGTCATTGCTACTAGCGCAAGACTCAAAATAAGGATCACTTCTTTTTTCTGGAAGCTGGAATCGGAATTTGTCATCTCTAAAGTCTGCCATAAAATCGATTGAATGAAAAAGCAGAAAAGGAATAAGATGCCAGGGGATTTCTTTTAAGTAAAAGGGAGCTGCAAATGGGGCAACTGATTGTTTCTAAATTTGGTGGAACGTCGATGGGTGATGCGCAATGCATGTTAAGAAGTGCTGAGGTTTGCCATCGTCAAGGATCTAGTCTAGTGGCGGTGTCCGCCACATCCGGAACAACAAATGAGTTGATTCGTCTTGGTCGATTAGCAGAAAAAGGAGATTGGTCTTCAGCTCAAGCCATCTTAACTTCTTTGATAGAAAAGCACCTTAAAATTGCCTCTGACTTGGCAGTGAGCACTAAATCCTCCGCAATGCTCAATGAACTTTTCGAGGAGATGAGTTCTCTAGCAAAGGGAATATTTCTTCTTAAAGACTGCTCCGTAAAGGCCATGGATACATTAATGAGTCTAGGCGAAAGAATGTCTTCGGTGTTGTTTACTGAGGCCATGAATCAGGTTTTGAACAAATATGACACGAAAAAGGAGGCAGAGCTTTTTGATGTGCGGAAGGTTCTTAGAACTGATGATACCTTTGGTAAGGCACGCCCTTTGCCTTCTGAAGTCGCAAAATTATGCCAAATGCATTTAGGTTTTTTGCGTAAGGGTCAGAAAGTAATATGCACCCAAGGTTTTATTGGTATGACCGAAGAGGGAATGACGACGACTCTTGGTCGCGGAGGAAGCGATTATTCTGCTGCAATTTTAGCGGAAGGTGTTTCGGCAGATGTGTTAGAAATTTGGACTGATGTTGCGGGTATTGCGACGACAGATCCTAGAATTTGTTCACAGGCAAAGGCGATTTCAGAAATTTCATTTCAAGAAGCCTCTGAACTTGCCACTTTCGGAGCAAAGATTTTACATCCGGCAACATTGTTGCCAGCGATTCGAAAGAATATTCCTGTTTTTGTCGGTTCAAGCTTTGAGAGTGAAGCGAAGGGCACTTGGGTACGAAAGAATGTTGAAAAGTATCCACTAATTCGCGCCATGGCTCTAAGAACGAAGCAAGTTCTGGTGACGCTTTCAACACCAGAGATGTTGCATACACATGGATTTTTATTTCAGATATTTAAAGTTTTTAACGATCATAAAGTCAGTATCGACGCCATCACAACTTCTGAAATTTCAGTCAGTGTGACTTTGGATGACTCAACGTTATTGAACAAAAAGCTCATATCGGATCTGTCGCAGATTGCGGATGTGCAAGTAGAAGAAAATCTTACTTTAGTTTCGTTGATAGGAAATAATATAAACCATACTCCTGGTCTGGGCCGGAATATTTTTGAAGCGATTGCGGACATCAATGTCCGAATGATTTGTCTTGGGGCAAGTAAGCATAATTTTTGTTTTCTAGTCAGTGAGGAGCAAGGTGCTGAGGCTGTTAGACGTTTGCACGCTTGCTTCATTGAACATCAAAAACAAAACAACCTGCTGGCGGAGGTCGTGCTATGAATAAGGAAGAATTTTATAGTTTATTGGAATCTCGAAAATCGATCCGTCAGTATAAATCAGACTCTGTTCCTAAAGAAGTGCTAGAGAGAATTCTACATGCTGGAATGCAGGCTCCGTCAGGAAAAAATCTTCAAAACTGGCGCTTCTTTGTGGTTACGGGAAGTAAACGAGATGAGTATTTAAAGCATTCACAAAAATCATGGGAGGGAATTAAGGACGTTCTGGTCAAACGCTTAAAGCCTTCATTGTATCAGTTTACGGAAAGATTTTTTTATACGCTTGGAAATGCACCGGCCATTATCTTTGTTTATTCTCATAACGATGCCGAAGAGAGATATCTGACCAGCATAGGCTCTGTTTATATGGCGGTGGAAAATATGAATTTAGCATGTCTGGTGGAGGGACTTGGAGCCTGTACGATGGGAGCTCCGCTAGAGATCAAACAGGATGTTGATAAGTTTCTTGGTGTGGATAAGTTGGAGGAATACCAGCGAGGGGAGTTAGAGCTTTTGTGTGCTATGGTTTGTGGTTACCCGGATCATAATCCTCCAAAGGCACCCCGCCAGCTCGAGGGGCGAGTGACTTGGCTATAATTTTTTCCGTAAACAAGCATTCCCATTGTCTAAAGGACGTCTCTAACGGCGCCAGTTCGAATACAATGGGTATTGCTTATAAGCCAATGATTTAACGTCCCTTTTTGAAAACAAATGTACCCTTTTAAAGGGCTTTTTGATATACCGCTTCACCTATGAATCCAGTTGCAGCTCTTAAGAAGAATCCTTTTGTCCTTGCCCCTATGGCCGGGATCACTGACCACGCCTTCCGCACTTTTATGAAAAAACTTGATACCAGCGTTGTTGTCACTGAATTGGTGAGTGCGAATGGTATTGAGTATAAATCTGAGCGCACAATGAAGTTGATGAGTTTCGATGAGACTCAAAGGCCTGTAGGTATTCAGCTTTTTGGTGAAGAGCCAGAAATCATTGCTCGCGCTGCACAGGTAGCTCAAGACGAGGGCTGTGATTTTGTGGACCTGAATTTTGGCTGTCCTGTACCGAAGGTCGTTAAAAAGGGTGCGGGATCGGCTATGCTTAAGGACCCCGTGGCCTTGCAAAAAGTTCTTTCGACTGTAAAAGCAGCAATTCAAATACCTCTGACGATTAAGATTCGAACTGGGTGGGATGCTAACACCAGGAATGCGGTTGAAGTTTGTAATATTGCCTACAATGAGGGGATCGAGTGGGTCGCTATTCATGGTAGAACCCGGGCGCAGGGTTATTCGGGTTTGGCTGATTGGGATTTTATCACAGAAGTTAAGTCCAAAGCGAAGCTTCCTATCTTGGGAAATGGAGATATCCTCACTCCTCGTCAGGCCAATCTGAGACTCGCTCAATCTGGTTGTGATGGAGTGATGATTGGTCGAGGATGTTTAAAAAATCCTTTTATTTTTATGGACGCTCTTTCAATGTGGAGGGGGGAGGCCGTAAAAGAAGTGAAAAGGGATTACGTAGGTCTTTTTAATAGTCTTCAAGCTGAGATTGTTGCGCATTGTGATGAGCACATTACGGGAATTCAATTGAGAAAGTTTGCAGCTTGGTTCTCGACAGGGTATTCTGGTGCTGCCCAATTTAGAAAAAATCTTTTTCAATCCAAAAGCAACGAAGAGATCATGACTTTGGCAAACGAGTTTTTTGCCAATATCGGTAATGTAGAGCAAGAGGACACCAGTGAAGAAGAATTCTTGATGGGTGGTCACGGTTAGTTTTCGTGACCAAAACTTGACTGTTGTTTTTGTTTTTTAAGTTTAAAATTTAGTTTTTTAAAAGAATCAAAGTTAACGAAGGGTGAATATGATTCAAGATCCAAAGAAAATTAGAAATATAGCTATCATCGCGCACGTCGACCACGGAAAGACGACCCTGGTTGATCAATTGATCAAAAAAGCAGGGACTTTTCGTGACAACGAACAAGTCGAAGATCGCCTCATGGATTCAATGGATCTTGAAAGAGAACGTGGAATTACGATTGCGGCAAAAAATGCCTCTTTCATGTATAAAGATATCAAAGTAAACATCGTCGATACTCCGGGACATAGTGACTTTGGTGGTGAAGTTGAGCGTATCTTGAACATGGTTGATGGTTGTATCCTTCTTTGCGATGCTTCCGAAGGACCACTTCCACAAACTCGTTTCGTTTTGAAAAAAGCGTTAGAGGGTGGAAAAAAAGTTATCGTTTGTATCAACAAAATTGACCGATCTGATGCTCGTATTCAAGAAGTTCACAATGAACTTTTCGACTTATTTATCGATCTAGATGCGACCGAAGAACAGTGTGATTTCCATACTATCTACGCAGTAGCTCGTGAAGGTATGGCAACTTTAGATCCTGCTGTAAACACCGGCTCTTTGGAAGTTCTTTACGATGCTATCGTTAACTTGGTTCCACCTCCAGTTATCGAAGAAAATGCTCCTCTTCAAGTGATGGTTTCTAACATTTCTTACAACGATTACGTTGGTCGTTTGGCAATCGGTCGTATGAAGGCTGGCACAATAAAAGTTGGTGACGAAGTTCTTTGTGTTCAAGCGAATGCTCAGAAAAAGGTGAAAGTGTCTGCTTTGTTCCAGTATAAAGTGAACTCACAGGTTCCAGCGCAAGAAGTTGGTGCCGGTGATATCGTGGTTATTGCGGGTATGGAAGATTTCACTATCGGTGATACGATCACTTCAGTTTTGGATCCTCGTCCACTTCCACGTATTCGCGTTGAAGAACCTACAGTGGGCATGGTGTTCTCGGTGAATAACGGACCGTTTGCGGGTCTTGATGGTAAAAACGTCACTTCTCGTAAAATCCTTGAGCGTCTTGAGCGTGAGCTTCTTTACAACGTGGCGATTCGTGTTGAAAAAACAGATAGCACGGATGCTTTCAAAGTTGTGGGCCGTGGTGAATTGCAATTGGGTGTTTTGATCGAGCAAATGCGCCGTGAAAACTTCGAACTTCTTGTGTCTAAGCCGACTGTTGTTTTCAAAGAAGAAAATGGCAAGAAGTTGGAGCCAATGGAGCTTGCGGTTATCGATATCGAAGATTCCTACGTTGGAGCCGTTACTGAGAAGTTGGGTAAGCGTAAAGGTGTTATGACGAACATGGTTCAAAAAGGATCTGGTCGTACTCGTCTTGAATTCCGTATTCCTTCACGTGGCTTGATTGGATATCGTTCTGATTTCTTGACTGACACTCGCGGAACCGGTCTTTTGAATACTCAATTTGATGGCTGGGATGATTACCGTGGAGAAATCGAACACCGTATGAACGGTGCGATGATTTCTGATCGTAAAGGTCAAGCAACTGCATACGCTATTTGGAATCTTCAAGAGCGTGGTGTTATGATGGTTGAGCACGGGGATGATGTTTACGAAGGTATGATCGTTGGCGAGCATGCTAAAGAAAATGATCTAGAAGTTAACATCACTCGTGAGAAAAAGTTGTCAAACGTACGTGCTTCGGGTTCTGATGAAGCTATCCGCGTAATTCCAGTGAAAAAATTCACTTTGGAAAGAGCGATGGAATGGATCAAAGAATCTGAGTTGATCGAAGTTACACCGAAGAACATCCGTCTTCGTTTGAAAGAACTTGATCCACATAAACGAGCAAGAGCAGCGAAGGAATAATGAGTACAAACGTCGCCATTGAAATCAAAGATTTGACCAAAAGATACGATGATAAAGTCGTTGTTAATGGAATAAGTTTAGAGATTTTCAAAGGCGAATGTTTTGGTCTCTTAGGTCCTAATGGGGCTGGCAAGTCTACAACCATGAAAATGATGTACTGCTCAGCCCTTGTCACAAGTGGAGAACTTTTTGTTCTCGGCTTGAATGTGAAAAAGAATTATCGTGAGATTAAATCTCGTATCGGGGTCGTTCCCCAAGAGGACGGCCTTGATCCTGACTTTACGGTTCTAGAGAACCTCCTAGTTTATTCTAGTTTTCATAAAATCCCTAAAAACGAAGCCTTATTAAGAGCACAATCTTTATTGAGATTGATGAAGCTAGAAGACTATCAGAATCGCTCTGTTGAAAATTTGAGCGGAGGTATGAAGCGTCGCTTGGCCATCGCCAGGGGCTTGCTGAATCAACCTGAGATTGTCTTTTTAGACGAACCGACAACAGGCTTGGATCCCCAAGCGCGAATTTGGATCTGGGATTTCTTCAGGCAGATGAAAGCGCAAAAAAACACCTTGGTTCTGACTACCCATTACATGGAAGAAGCAGAACAGATGTGTGATCGTGTTGCGATTGTAGATCACGGAAAAGTTTTAACTATAGGAACTCCCAAGGACTTGATCCGAGATCTTATAGGAAAAGAAGTTGTAGAGTTTGAATCAAACCCAGTAGATCTGCAATATTACTTAGGCCGCTTGCGAGACGCGGGATATACTTATCAAGTCATCAAAGACACAGTATCGGTTCTAGTAAAAGAGCATCAAGAAGGTCGTCGCGTTGTGGATTTAATTGCCAGCGATAAGATTTTTATTCGAAAGCCGACACTGAATGACGTCTTTTTGAAGTTGGCCGGTCATCAATTAAGGGATGAGTAGCATGAAGATTAAACCTTACTTCTCTGTTCCATCAGTTAATAGTGGTGCTTTTCAGGTTTGGTCTCGTAATTTTCTTTACTTTAAAAAAACTTGGTTGGTTTCAGTTTTTTGGATTGTTCTAGAGCCAGTTATCTATCTGGGAGCTATGGGTTTTGGCCTTGGTGCTTTCGTTAATAACATTAACGGAATCTCTTACATTGAGTTTTTCTTTCCAGCACTTTTAGCAACAACTGCCATGATGGTTTCCTTTTTTGAGGGGACTTACGGAAATTATACAAAGTTAACTCATCAAAAGACTTATGCGACCATCATGCTGACAAGAGTAGGTCCTGAGGAGATTGTCGCGGGTGAGCTTTTGTGGGGAGCTAGTAAAGGCTTCTTTGGTGTTCTAGGGGTTACTGTTGTAGCGAGTTTTTTTGGGCTTTTAGACTCGTATCGAATTTTTCTTGCGCTACCTATTTTATTTTTGATGTCGGCCCTGTTTTCATGCATCGGGATGATTCTGACCTCTGTGGCGAAAAACTATGATTCTTTCATTTATTCGACTTCAGGCTTTATTGTTCCAATGAGTTTGCTCAGTGGAACTTACTTTCCTTTGGATCAGTTGCCATCAGGCTTAAGATTTGTTGCGTATTTATTTCCGCTCACTCACGGTGTTTCGGCTGTAAGAACTGTTCTTCATGAAGGACCCACATTGATGGTGGGTGTTCATATTCTGGTTCTTCTTTTGGCAACATGGATTTGTATGAATGTATCTTTCATACGTATCCGCAATAAACTATTAAAATAATCTATTCGAGATCTTCATCAAACTCTGCATTTTCCAAATCTTCAAGAGTTGGTATTTCACTCGCTGGCTCATCTAAGACTTCAGGTGGTGGTTCGGGTTGGAAGAAATAGGCCACTTTTTGTATGGCTACGTCATATTCCTCTTGAGAAATGCGGTGATAACGAAACATATCTTCAACAATGCGACTCATGCGTTTTCTAGCAAATGAGGTCAGCTCTTTGCGATAGTAGGATTGAGAGTATTTCACTGGATTAGGGAGTACCATTGCGAGAAAGGCACTTTCAACAATGTCTAGTTCCGCTGGGGATTTTTTGAAATAATACTTTGCCGCCGCTTTAACACCATAAATTTCTTTACCGAATTCAACTACATTCAAGTAACGCTCTAAAATTTCCTTTTTAGTCAGCGTATGCTCGATTCGATCGGTGATGATAGCCTCAAGTCCTTTGCGAATAAATGTTCGATCTTTAGTTAGGAACATATTTTTTGCAAGTTGTTGAGTGATTGTGGAGCCGCCTTTTTTGAAAGCTCCTTTTGCCCATCCCTCGCGAGCATTTTTTTCGATTGAGGCCCAATCAAAGCCTTTGTGATTATAGAAATTTGAGTCTTCTGTAAGAATGATAGTTTTTTGCAGGTAGGGAGATATCTGTTTAAGAGGTACATAGTTTTTCGAGGTGGGGCAAAGATCAACCTTGTACATTCGAGTCACAAGGCATCCTTTGATTTCCTTCTCTGATGGCAGCCAATTCCACAGCAAGGAAAAGCTGATTCCAATGAAAGCCGCAACACCCAATAAAAAGAAAAATATTTTTTTCATTTGTGCCTTATTTCAGAAGTCCTTGATCCTTCATCCATTGAACGCTGTTGTGAATGGCAAAGCGTGCTGGACGCGGATGAAAATTAAGTTCCTTCTGTGCTTTGCTCGAGTCAAACCAATGAAACATTGTGGCTGTATAAGCATTTTCACGACTCAAGGGGCCTTTAAGACCCAATTTTTCTAAAAGATCTCCCACGACTCCTATCGCGTGAAGAAGTGCGGTTGGAAGTTGAAGCGTTGGTGCCGGCACACCAGCCTCGGCCGCAATCATTGCGAACAGGTCTTTAATAAGAATGTTTTCTCCGGCAAGGATATACCGTTCTCCATTACGTCCTGACTTCCAGGCTTTTAAAATTCCATCCACGACGTCTTCAACAGCAACCACATTGACGCCCCCGGAAGTGTAGAATTTCAACTTACCTTGCGCCACTTTGAGCTGCATTTTTCGGCTGCCTTTTTTGGCATCGCCTGCTCCATATATTGTTGATGGATTTAAAATAACGGCTTCAATCTCGTTTTTGTCACAAGCCTTTTTGACAATTTCTTCGGCAGCTCGCTTGGTTTCGAAGTATCCAAGGTCGAGATTTGAAATATTGTAAGCCGAGTTTTCATTGCAAATTTCAGAGCTGGTAAATCCTGCACCAATTGCCACGACAGATGAAAGGTAAACTAAGCGACGAATTTTATATTCGCGGCAAACTTCAACGACATTTGCTGTTCCTTGAATATTCACTTTATCCATCAGGTGACGTTGAGACTTTTTGTAGGCTATTACTCCAGCAAGGTGGAATATGCTATCCATGCCTTTGAAAGTTTGAAGCAACGATTCAATATCAGTCACATCACCATGAACAAATGTGCAGGGGACTCCATTTAACTCTGACAGATCTGCTTTTGGGCGCACTAGGGCGTAGACTTCATGCCCCTCATCTACAAGAGCACGAGTTACCCAGCTGCCCAAGAAACCATTTGCACCGGTCACTAAAACTTTCATATCTATTTACCTTCAGAATTTTCAATTTTTTTGAGTGTCAATTTGCAGAGGCGTGAAAAAAGAAGTCCCACTAAAATACCTAAGATTCCTCCAATAAGGACATCCGCGGGAAAATGCACACCATTATAGACGCGACTGTAGGCGACGATCCCGGCAAAAGTGTAAAGTGGAATTTTTGCAGGGGGAAAAAGTTGGCTAGTGAATGTCGCTAAATTAAACATATTGGTGGCATGATTGGATACAAAACTATATCCACCATAAGAGGACCGAACCACCACTTCGAGGTTTTGAGTGTCTGGAGGGCGAGGCCGTTGAACAGTTTTTTTAAAAGCCCAATTACCAATTCCATCAGACGCTCCGATGGACAATAGACAAAATAAAAAGATAGTCAGACCTTTTTTTAATCCTCGCCGCCAAATAAAAGTCAGTAGAATTAAAGGAACAAAAACAGTTTTAAATAAAGGCGTCTTGTGTAAATCGGTGATGAAGGGAAAAAACTGATCAGCCCAGGGTGCTGTCCATTGTGAGTTCACTAATACGAAAAGATTCTTATCCAGATCTAAAATAAAATCGAGCATCATGTGGAGTGTACCCTAAGTTCTTGCTCGCAAAAAGTCTAGGTCTTCAGGTGTTCTGTTGAAAAACAACTCGTAACGCCAGGCGTTTTCAGGGTAAATTCAACAAGTTATGACTTAAGTCATAAAAAATATGGGAATCCATTAAACATGATTGAAATCATGTAATAGTCTTAAGAATTCCAATAGATTCAAAATACAACATGACCTCAAGGAGACTGATCATGAGATCTTTAAGAAGAATAACAAGGCCATTGGTGATGCTAGCGGCCTGCGTATTTGCTTTTTCTGCTTTAGCTGACGAAAAAATTAAGGGTGAAGAAATTGCTGTGTTGACGGATGCACCCGATGTACCTCCTCCAATAACTCGTAAACATCCGACAAAGGTGATTGTGAACTTGGAGACTAAGGAAGTCGAGTTGCGCCTCGCAGATGGCGTAAATTACACCTTCTGGACTTTTGGTGGAAAGGTTCCGGGAAAATTCATTCGTATCCGTGAAGGAGACCAAGTTGAGTTTCACCTTCATAATCATCCATCAAGTAAAGTGCCTCACAATATAGATCTTCATGCGGTCACTGGACAGGGTGGTGGTGCTGAAGGATCTTTCACTGCTCCAGGGCATAGTTCGACTTTTAGTTTTAAGGCGTTGAATCCTGGGTTGTATGTTTATCATTGTGCGACCGCGCCAGTGGGAATGCATATTGCGAACGGTATGTATGGACTGATTTTGGTTGAGCCGAAGGAAGGCTTGCCAAAAGTGGATCGCGAGTTCTACGTCATGCAAAGTGAATTCTATACTAAAGGGAAATACGGAGCCCCCGGATTGCAGCCTTTCAGTATGGCAAAAGCGGTAGAAGAAAAAGCTGACTACGTTGTTTTTAACGGCAGTGTTGGGGCTCTGGTTGGTGACAAAGCAATGAAGGCTAAGGTGGGTGAAAATGTTCGGATGTTTGTTGGAAACGGCGGACCGAATCTTGTATCCTCATTCCATATCATCGGAGAGATCTTCGATAAGGTTTATGTCGAGGGTGGCAAGTTGATTAACCACAATGTTCAAACAACTTTGATTCCAGCCGGCGGATCTGCAATTGTGGAGTTCAAAACTGAAACAGCCCTCACTGCAATTCTTGTCGATCACTCTATTTTCAGAGCATTCAATAAAGGGGCATTAGGGATGCTCAAAGTTGAAGGTCCAGAGAATCATGAAGTCTATACTGGTAAAACAGCAGATGGAATTTACCTACCTGAAGGCGGTACAATCCAGGAAATTGGAGAAAGCGCTCCTAAGTTAGTTCCGGCAAAAACTATTGAAGAAAAAGTGGCTCGTGGAAAACGTATTTACGATACATCTTGCTTTGCCTGCCATCAAACTAATGGACAGGGATTGCCTGGTGCCTTTCCTCCGTTAGCAAAATCTGATTACTTGAACAATAAGACGAAAGCAATTTCTGCTGTGGTTCATGGTTTAGAGGGTAAAATTACTGTGAATGGTAAAGAGTATGACTCGATTATGCCAGCACAGGTTTTAAGTGACGAAGATGTCGCGAACGTTATGACTTATGTTTACAGCGCATGGGGCAATTCGAAAAAAGTTGTCACTCCAGCAGAAGTAAAAGCTGTTCGTGCGAAAAAAGAAAAATAGACGGAGAAAAAATGGAACATCTCGGACAAAAGATTATTATTACGATTTTGCTCGGGATGCTTCCATTTTATGCCATGGGAGCCAAAGATATGATTTTGGTTCCCGCGGGTGAGTTTCTTATGCCAGCCAAGCTGGATAAGAAGACTCGTAAGGTGAGATCTTTTTATATCGATAAAAAACCCATAACAAATGCGGAATACCTTGATTTCGTGACAGCAAATCAAGAGTGGCAGAAAACAAAAGTTAAAAAAATATTTGCTGATAAAAACTATTTAGCTTCTTGGAAGTCAGATCTTGATTTTGGCCCAAAAAGCATGGCTCAATCTCCGGTGGTTCAGGTAAGTTGGTATGCTGCTAGAGCTTTTTGTGACAGTCAGGGAAAACGTTTACCTACCGTTGACGAGTGGGAATATGTGGGTCAGATGCCGTTTAAGGATAAAAAAGATCTGCAGACAGTAATCCTCGAGTGGTATGGTGCAAAGGCTCCTTGGCCATTGCCTGCAGTGAGGAGTCGTACTCCCAATGTCATTGGTATTTATGATTTGCATGGACTGATCTGGGAGTGGACTGAGGACTTTAATTCATCCATGGTCACAGGAGAATCAAGAGCAGACACGGCTTTGGACAGAAATTTATTTTGTGGTGGTGGTGCTGCTGATGCGGCGGACCCCTCTAACTATGCCGCCTTTATGAGATACGCATTGCGCAGCAGTCTTAAAGCAAAATACACAGTACAAAACCTTGGCTTTAGATGTGCCAAGGATAAGGAGTAGTTATGTTTTCGTTAAAAAGCCTTGCTCTCGGCTTCAGTATCGCCATGGTTTTTTCTTTTGGTGTTGCCTTGGCAGATGAGCACAAGCATCACTCTGAAAAGAAAGCGGAAAGTAAATCTGACAGTGCTCCCCTAAATGAGGAATCAATTTATAATCTCAATTCAGAACTTTTAGACCAAGATGGAAAAAAAACCACACTGGAAAAGCTAAAGGGTCAGCCCGTTGTGATTTCAATGGCGTACACTAGTTGTGCTTACGCATGTCCTTTGATTATTTCTCATATGCAGCAGTTGGAAAAAGAACTTGAAACCCAGGGTAAGAAGAAGGTTCATTTTGTCTTGGTCAGCTTCGATCCCAAAAAAGACACACCAACTGTTATTAAGCAATATGCAGTCAAAAGAAAACTAAGTTCTCGTTGGGCAATGTACACTTCGTCTTCGGATAAAGCCCCCCGAGAAATAGCCAGCCTTTTAGGGATTAAATATAATAAAATAGACGACGTTGATTATGATCATTCATTTATCATTACCGTTTTAGACTCTGAAGGGGTTATTCAAGGGCAGCAGATTGGGGCGGATAAAAATCCGAAAGATCTGGCAAAATATATAAAGAATTGATTTAGATCAATGTGCTGATGAGTCGGATCTCCTATGCTGGTTTCATGTAAAGGAGATCCATAATGAATGATTTTATCATTGAAGCACAAAAAATTCCTGGTCCTCAGCGTCATCAGTATATCTTCAATTGCTTTGAAAATTTGGGCGGTGGTGAAAGTTTAGTGGTGGTAAATACTCACGACCCAGTTCCATTACTTAGACAATTTCATGAATTAAAGGGCGGAGAGTTTCAGCACGAATATTTAGAGCAAGGACCTTCCCAATGGAGATTAAAAATCACCAAAAATAAAAAAGAAGGTTGCTGCGGTTTTTGTGGAGATTAATCTAAACTCCTTTCACACATGATAAAGAGGCAGTTGTCCTCTTTATCGATGTGCATTCTTAACAGTCGGACATAGTCTCCATACAGTGTCGAAAAAAAATCTGTGTGCAGTTTTTCATTTTCTGGTTTTAATAAAAATGTAAGGCATTGCCCTAGTTCGGCTCCAATCACATGCTCCTCAAACGGGATACTTAAAGGACTTTGTGGGGATAGCCAGGGCAGTGTCCGATATGGTGTTGGACGAAACGTTGTTTTTTCGAGAAATTGATCAAGATGCTTTCGCACAGCCCCCAGGGGATCTAGCTCAAGACGCATTCCCATAAAATGAGTACAGCGCGGTCCTCCTTGGCTCAGAAATTTTTGTTGATGAATTAAAGGGAAAAGTTGATCTTCCTCCATGGGATGATGAACTTCCTCGACAAAGTGTACCAGCTTCGAAGCCATTTCAGGTTTGTCTAGCATTTCCAGAATAGTTTGGTGCTGTTGTCTTAATTGGTTCAAAAGATCTTTCATTGCGAATCTCCTGAAGATATTGAACATCAACAATCTCTACGTGGCGATCTTTTGTTTTAATAATGCCTTTTTTGGTCCAGTCACTAAGCACTCGAATGACTGTCTCCGTGTGCGTACCTATTCGCAGTGCCATGTCCTTCCTGGTAATGGGAAAAAGAATCTGTTGCCCACTACAGCTGGTTTGGCGATTTAGAAGTCGAAGTAGAAAATCTGCAAGCTTTTGTGGAATATGAGTTCTTTCCATACAGCGATCATTTTGAAATTCCATGAATCGCTCGCCCACTTGCCTTGTGACGATGTCTTTAATCTGGGAATGTTGCATCAAGTGTTCTCTAAAGAATGATCGAGAGAAGCAGAGAAGGCCACTATCTTCAATTGCGACAGCCGTTGCTGGATAGACTGGTGAAAACAAGTCCACCATCGCTATTCCTAAAAACTCTCCTCGGCCCAGAAAATTCAAAATGACCGTGGCACCAGTTGCATCTGTTTTTTGAATTTTAAAGGAGCCATAAAGAATTAAATAGAGACAATCAATCGGCAGATTCTCTTCAAATAGTGTGGCTCTATTTTTTACCTGTATAATTTTGAAGTTTGAGGCTATTTCTTTTAGCTCTCTGTCATTCAGAGTTTGGAAAATACCTAAGGCTTTTAATTTATGAGATATATCAGACATTTCAACCTCTTTTCGAGGATCTCAATTTATATCGTCTGAAAACATGATTCGGATCAATTTTTGGCGATATTTATGACTTGTTTTGATTTGAATCATGTTTTTTCAATACAAGTCACTATAGGTATATTAGTAATTGATTTGGAGGACCGGATGAAAACGCAGCACGTTGATGCCTATCGATATTTTTTTCCAGCAGGTTGGGTTATGGGCATTTGGGGAGTGTTGTTGTGGATTCTTTTCCCTTGGAATTTGGTCGCATATCCCGGCCTTCGTCATCCAGAGATCATGAGTGGCGGCTTTTTTCTTTTTTTTGTGAGCGGATTCCTGATGACCGCAGCACCGAAGTTTACTTCAAGTTTTGATCCAACGAAATGGGATCAACGAATTTCTTTTGCGCTGATTGGAGCACTTTTTTTAAGTCTATTGCCGGAAAAAAGAATCTATTTCTATTCAGTTGTAGTTTCGTTGTTCATTTTCTTGGGTTACTTCCTTCTCAGACGTTTTATAAATCGAAAAAGCAACCCTCCTGATTCATTTCTATTTGTAGGATTGGGCATGATCACCGGATTGGCGGGTAGCACCATCTTAGTGTTGGGTGAGTTGTTTAATGTGCAGCCAGAGGTGTACACATTTGCTCGTTTGGCTTTACTGCAAGCTTATGTTTTAAGTCTAGTATTAGGTGTTGGCAGCCGTTTGATTCCGGCCTTGTTGGGGTGGGCCCCACTACCAACGGAAGGTGGTAGGACAAAGCCCCGTCTTCTTCTATTCTCATTCTTGGCAGCATCTTTTATTTTTTCTTTTGTTTTAGAGGCTTTGAGTTTCCAACTTCTAGCGCAAATTTTGCGCTCCATAGTCATTTCGTTTGTTGCCTTTTTTTTCTGGAAATTGAACCGTCTTCCTAAGCGCAAAGCTGTTCAAAGTTGGTGGCTGTGGATATCGGCCTGGTCCTTGCTTTTAGGACAGTGGGGTATTTGTTTCTTTCCTGAGGCGCGCATTCATCTTCTGCACGTTGTTTTGGTGTCAGGTCTTGGGTTGATGACACTCATGATTGCTTCTCGAGTTATTCTATCGCACGGGCACCATGGCTTGGAGTGGGAGAAGAGCTCCAAGTGGTTATTTGTTGGAGCTCTCTTAATTTCTTTAGCTGGATTCACACGGTTGTCAGCCGGCTTTGCTCCGCATATCTATCAGTCTCATCTCCTGTATGCTGCTTATACTTGGATTTTCGGACTTTTATTGTGGGGCGCGATGTTTCTTCCAAAGATCTTCCGGATAAAGATGGAGTAGAGTGGTAAAATCTTTTCGCGGCTTCTTTTTGGCGAGCATCACTGAAGGATGAAACTCTTTTTAAATAACCGATAACTCGAGTCGCGTGATCGACATTTTCACTTTCACACTTCGAACATTTATAGAGTGTTCTTTTGTCGATATGCTCACACTCGTTGCAAATCGTAATCTTTACGTTCACACACCAGTAGTTGCATCCGGTATGAGCGGCGGCTTTTATAAGTTTTAGAAAACCAGTTGGGCTCAGTTTCTCTTCAAGATTTAGATGAAGTGCCGAGCCTCCGTCCAAGTATTGCATCATTTCTTTTCCATGCAGTTCGATTTTATCTAAGGCATTGATCGAGTTGTCCTCGACAACATAGAAATATGAATTGTAGCAATCGCGTGGCACATAAAGTCCATCATTTCGATCCCAACGTGCATTTTTAACTCCAAGATTTTCAGCAGGCACAAATTCGGTATTAAACATGTAGCCATATTTTTCGCGGGCTATACGATTTTCGTTGTAGATGACTTTTAATTTTTCGCGAACAAAGTCTTTGTAGGCTATGCTGTTTTCTACTCTCAGACCCTGTGATTCAGCGGCTTCTGTCATCCCATTTATACCAATTGTTAAGAACTGTTTATCCAGTGAAATAAAGCCGGAAGAATAAGCGCTGAGCATTCCAACATTAAAGTAGTCATCCATTAATTTGCGGTAAGCCACCTGATATTTTTGAACCTTCTGGACGGTTTCCTGTAAGTTGATTTTTTTTTGAGTCAGGCGATTCATGTTAATGGTGATAACATTAATACTCCCAGTGGCGACTCCTCCGGCTCCAAGCGAGTAGCTGAAGGTATTGTCTGAAATTTCGTTACGGAGTCGACAACAGCTTGCTAGGCTGTCAGCAGACTCACTCATGTACATAAAGAAGCTATTGCCCTCACTAAGCTCCTTGGCGCACATTTGACTGAATTCCTGGTCTTTGGGTTCGTTGTTCTCCACAAGCATAGCTGCCGTGACGACTGGAAATGTCAGAATCGCTGATTTACGTTCTTCATTAAACCATTGCAAAAAGTGAGCTTGCAGTTTTTTTATGCTTTCCCAATGGGGTCTATCTTCATCGGGAAAGACGAAATCTCCGAAAAGAGATTCAAAATAATATTGATCATAGGCTGAGATATTCCAGAATACCGATTGGTATCCTCGGGCGGCGGCTGGTTGATTTAGGGCGTAGACGACATGTTGAAGATGGTTATTGATGATCTTTGTATGTGTTTGAAGATAGTCTTCGCCATAGTCTTTCCTGGCAAAGTGATCAAAGTACATCAGCCATTCTACTGTGGCGATGGCGCCAGCGAACTGTGCTGAAATTGCAAAAACAAGATTTACAAAACATCCACAGAAGCTTTCAAGATGTTGAGGGGCTTTCGATTCTCCTCCGAGACCTCTCAAACCATCTAAAAGCAATGGGTACATGGAAATAGATGCACAGTAAGGCTTTAATGAAGTTTCATCATGCACATAGATTTCATGCTCTTGAATTTGGCGCAGATATTCCTTTGCAAGGTCTTCTCCAAATAAATCCGAAATCTTGTTCATTACCAATGAACGATTGATTTGAATGTTGATATCTTTGTTAATTTCCGCCTCGAGAGTGGCGATATTTTTGTGAGTTACGTTGGCGTTGGCATCCAGGCGTGACCCGTCAGCCGCATTTTTAGCTTTTAGATAGCTATTTATAAATTCAATTTTTTTATTCACTTGGTCTTTCGAAAGTTGAATCATAGTTGCTCCTTTATTTTTGAGTTAATATTGAAAAAGATGATTGAGAACTTTGTTGGTATTCAGATCCATGAAGACTTGGTTGGTACTTGGGGAGTTGAGGCCCCCAAGCTCTTTTTTCCACGGACCTGTTTTTAGAAAGTCTAAATTTGACTTTAAATCAGTGGGGATTTGATCCAACCCAGTGTACAGAGCCGTCTTATATTGAAGTTGTTGAGCTTTCTGCAGAAAACTTATGAGCTCACTGTGATGCCACTCTCCGCCCATAAAGAGGACACAGTCCGCTTTTCCCTGATATCTCTCGAGAAGCTCCAAAAAGAGCGTTGGAGTTAAAGTGAAGCCACTTCGCAAATTCCACAGTTCTGGTGAGTGACATCCTTCACACTTAAGAGGGCAGCCGCACACATAAAAAGCTAAAGCAATATGTTCAGGCACTTCTTGAAAAACGATGTCGTACTTATAAATGTTCATAATCATCCCCTGATGACTATGACGATATCGTTAGTTTTTGATGGGTCACTAGTTATTGTGTGAAATGGTGATCTGGATCACTAGGTATAGTTAAATAAACAATTATAAGACCTGAATTTGCTTGTGATTCATTTTGATGAGCCCCTCAGCTTCAAGGTCTGCCAGAGTACGGGAGAATGTTTCGGGGCGTAATCCAAGCATAAGTGCAACATCATGTTTTTTTCCGGGCAGGTGTAAAACCGGCTTATTCTGTTCTTGCTGCAAACGACAGATATAGGTCCAAACTCGATCTCGAGCCGAAGTGAGGCTTATGTTTTCGATAACGATATGGAGTGTGTCCATCCAGCGAATCAGAGATTGAACCACAGATTTGTACAATTCTGGATGTTCAATCAGGATTTGTTGGAAGTCTTTTTTGGGAATAAAGAAAATCTCTGAATCCTCAATAGTCATTGCAGAGTCCGCATGAGCCTGTTGACCAAGAATACCTGCCTCACCAAAAGTTTTTCCAGGGCCTAAAATTTCAATGACCATTTCTTTTCCGGCAGGAGAAATCTTGGCAATTTTTACTGCACCTTTATGAATCAGGTATAGGCCGTGGGTTTCATTGTCTTGGCTAAAAAGAAAGGTTCCTTTTGCAAAGGACTTCTTTTGAAGCTGAGAGACAATAGCATTGGTAACTTTTTCTTCCTGCGTAGAGCAGATGGGACAGTTAGATGTAGGAATTGATTTCATAGATTCTCCATCGAACGCGGCAAATAGCTTTTGCTCTTATTCTAGGATTTTAGCAAGTGAATTTCATTCATCTTCTTGATAAGAATAAAAAGGTCGAGGCTGTAATCCTCGACCATTGCTAGTTAAATTGTTTTAAACACATTCTTTCAATTTACGTGCGATCTCAAGAGCTTTGGCTTTGTCGACTTTTTTTACTTCCATGATAGCTTGTACAAAATTGTCTTCTGCAGACTTTTTAGAACCCATTTGATTGAGCTGATCATACTTTTCGATCACTTGAGTATAGGAATCTCTTTCTGCCTTTGAAAATTCGGTCAAAATTCGTGTAGGAAGAGTTTCAGCTTTGGTGAGAGCAGTCGAAACCAATTCTGCTTCCTGCGCATTTAAATCGGAACTTTTCTTTGCTCCAACAATATCGGCGTTTGCGATCAGTTTTGCACTGGCATTAGCAGCGGCATCAATGGATTGGCCTTCGACAGAGTCTTTTTTGCCAATTTCAATACTCATTTTTTTTGCAGCAACAATCGTGACCAGGCTATCCATACGATCGGCCCCGGCCTTTCCACTTAAAGCGGGTCTTAACTTATTAGCCATACCAGGCATTTCTAGTTGTTTGAGAAGATTTTCTTTTACGGCGCTAAGAGCAGAACTATCGAGTCCCTTAGCTGAACCAGCTTTACCATAGACATGTTCGCGAGCTTGTTTAGTGTAGTCCACCAACATCTCTTTTGCTGATTTTACGGGTGCTGCAAATGCAATTGAAGCAGTAAATGCCACCATGCCGATCAATAATGCCTTTTTCATCTCTCTCTCCCTTTTGTTTATTCTTTTTACAGGAGCTTCCAATTTTTGTGATTTACACTGTTCAGAAGCTTCTGGTTATTTTTAAAATTTTAAAAACTCTACAATGTGGTAATAATTCAAACTTCGTACCACGGTATGTTTAAGGCTTTGCTCCCATGGAAAGCCCTCTCATTGCGGCTAATTTTGCCTGTAGATCGTTGTTAAACTGCTCTTGTTCCATATTGAGACGTTTTAAGTTCCGAATCTTTTCCCAACTAACAGCATTCGCCATTGTTCCGTACATCATCACTTCAGAGGCAATAGATTGAAGATATTCAAGGCAAGATACTGCCAAATCTCGTTGTTGTTTGTTCAGTTGCACTTTGGCGCCGACTGGTGAATCACCTACGCCCAAATCTGAAGAAACTTTTTTCAATGCAGTTTGGATATTAGTTAACTGTTCTTCTAGTTGATAGTTTTCAAGTGAAGAAGAGATGACTTTACGTCCATCTTTGTCGCTGACTTTGATTTGTTGAATCAATCCATTGAGAATGGCAAATTGATTTTCGATTTCTTTAAGGCTTTCATTTTTTACGGATCCCTTCATGATACTATTGATGTCCAAAGTATACTGACTTGAAGGTTGTAGCAGCTCTTGTAGTAAAGATAAGTAAACACGTTGTTCTTGAAATGCTGCAAGCATCGTCCCATTTGCCACAGGACCACGATTCATTATGCTTCGGTCCTTGCGGTAAATAGTTTCAATCATCTTTGCAACGATGTTGTCATATTCTTTGCCATATTTCTCAAAAGCACTTTGCATTTGAGACTCAGTGTTCTTCTTCCACCAGTTTTCAAACTGATTTTCTGACTGTGATCCCAGAACAGATGGGCGCGCTTCACTGATGAGATATGAAATCGCACCCACGTAAGGTTTTTTACCTTTGGCTTTAATTTGTGTACGGTAGATGGCATCTGTCGTTAACATTCCACCACCCAAGCTGCCGCAGACTTGAAATTCATCATTAACATTACGAATAGTCGGTGGCATAAAGATCGATGGAAATCCGTTAGTGGTTTTGATGGTTGTTTCGCCCTTTTCTACATCAGGCCCACAAATCATCTGCATCAACAAATAGTCCGTAATGCGCGGGGTTTGGTAGCCACCAACATTCTTGCTGAATTTTACTTCTTTAAGTGATTCTGCATAGAATGGCGATTGCTCATAAGTAGCAAGAAATCCTCGACCGGGTTCCATCATAGGGCGTGGGTTGCCAACGGTCTTAGCAACGGCTCCAAGGAAGCGTCTGTAGTAGGAGGAAGTTGCGACGTTTGAACTGTTGATGGCAATGCTTTTATAAAGCTCTTGGAGAGCCTGTACTTTTATTTGGCTGTCTTCACTTTTTAAGCCGTCAGCTATCTCAGCAATCTTCTTTTTTTCTTGAGGGTAAAGTCCCTTGGATTTTTCACTTGTTAGAAGCTTTTCAGCATAGATCCCCGCATCTGTCAGAGTTTCTTCCTGCATGCTTTCTACAAAGTTTGGATTCGTAAAGTAAAGATCCTCTTTACCTTCAGCAAGGCCCTTAGCCTGAACCCCGAAATATGGATAGGTTCTTTCTAGCAGGCGTAGGTCGGACTCCTGAAACCGAGAGTTTCTAAGTTCAACAACAAAGGCATTGTAAAAGTTCTGACTAGCATTAAACATTTTTGTGAGTTGCTGAAGGGCTTCAGACCAATTCTGATGGGCTTCATAAACTTCTGAAAGATTCATCATTCTCCAGCTCATCATTTTTGAATGAAAGTTTTTGAGCTCATTTTCTAAATCTTTGCTTGAAGTGTTCCACTGGGTTCGTTTCATTTGATTTACGTGTGTTACAAGATTCTCACTGATTTCGTGAAATTCAGCTCCGTCAAAAAAGTTTTTCCAAGCGGATACAACTCGACGATTGAACCACATATCTAAGGCAACGAAGGCACTGATTTGCAGGCCCTTCACCAAAAGTAGACGAGCTCCTTTTAGTTGCATGGTCCCTGGAACGAGCCAAAGAGCGATATCTACTCCAGTCACTCGGAGAACTGTTTTTGTTAGAATGGCTTGTGCGATCCCAGCAGCTCCTGAGGAAATCAGCATGGATACGATGCCGGGAGCAAATTCCCAAATCTTCTTTTTCACGACGAGGTATTCATAGGCCTTTCCGCAAGGGTCTTGATCTACACCGGCAACCAATTCTTTATTAGAGACACTATAGCCCATCATTGTTTTAGCGCAGGCTTTAACGTTTGGATCTGAAGCAACTTGAGTCAGATACGTTTGCAAAAAGGCTCCAACCGTCATTCCTAAATAAGGAATCATGTGATGATATCGGGGATTTTTCATATACATTGCGAGAACGTTGGAAGTGACCCCTTGCGAGTACATGAAAGTAAAAAATCCAAAGACCCCAAGAGGGGAAAGAGAATGATCAATATGTTGTTTCATTGCTATCGGATTTTGGGAATAATTTGTAATAAGTTGTCCTGCGACAACTGCTCCCATAGCCATAAAGAAAATTGCAGATTCAGTAGGTAGGTTTCTTACGGAGTGAGACCAAGCCGACTTTGAGGAGGCTTTTACGCGAACCATTTCATCTAGCATCATTTTATTAAGAGTTTTCGGGGAAAACTTGCGCAAGTGACTTTCTTCAGAAAAAGGAATTTCCATTGCTAGTTGATTTGTGGATTTATCGTAGACGAGGGCCTTTTTACTGTTCGGATCAATAGTGAGTTTGTAACCCAGGGGTTCTAAATAGTCTCGATATTGAGACAGTTGAGCTTTCTCTGGCTCAGTCCAGTTTGAAGCAAATGCGGGCGACAAAATCATGTTCGTAATCGCTAATGCAGTCAGAACTTTTTGAAACCATCTCATTGTTCAACTCCCGAAGGTATTTCTTCCTTCATTAAAAGAAGAGCAAACCCTGGACCGTTCTATTGAAATATAGTTCGATTAGACCCGTATCAAAGTGAGACAGAGCCAGTTTTCAGCTTACGGCTGTAAATATTATTTACATAATTTTCTCTTGGTTTTAATCGAGTTTGTCTTTTGCTTTTGGCTATAGTTTTGCAGGAAGCATCAGATATTATGAAAAAAAATATTTCCAGTTCAGTTTTGCAGCGAATTCTACGATTTTCTATAATCACAATTTTTATGTTGGTGGCCCAATATTCAGGAGCCGCGACGGTTTGTACAATGACATTTAACTCCTCTGACGAAAAGGAAACCCTTCGTCAAATCTATGAACCCCAAGGTGTCCAATTCGTCGAGTTAGTTCCAGCACAAAGAGAAGATCGTTGGCTAGAAAATGCCTGTCGGAGTCAAATTCAGTGTGACATTTTATTGATATCTGGTCACTTTGGAGGCCTCTTCTTTGGTGAATCTTCCGGACTGAGTGTGTCTTTGCCAGAGCTTGAAAAAGCTTCTTGCCGAAAAGAGTGCGAAGGAATCTTTAAAAAGCCCAAAGATGTTTTCCTATTTGGCTGTAATACTTTGGCGGGGAAAAAAAGAGATCACAGAACATTTGAGCAATATGTGGAAGTTCTGGTACGTGATGGGTTTGATAGAGAGCTTGCTGAATCTGTCGCTATTTCGCGCTATCAACAATTAGGGCTTTCAATGGCTCAGCGATTCCAGAGTTTATTTCCGGCTGCAGATCGTATTCATGGTTATTCTAGCACCGGTCCTTTAGGGGCTCAGGTGGCTCCGGCGTTGAAAAGAAGTTTTAGGCAGTATTCTGCTGAAAAACTATTTACTTCAGGTGCCCCATTGCAAAAGCTGAAGCAGGAATTGGCTGGATTGTCATATCATGTTGTCAGTGGAGTCGAGAAGAACACAGATATTGATAATCATCGAATGTTGAGTTGTCAGGCAGACCAGTTAGGCAACCAGCATTTTGAAATGATTGTAGATGCCAATTTCTTTAAGAAACACTATGAGTCCATTCTTAGATCTACAGTAGAGAGAATACGATTTGGCTATAATTTAAGAGTTTGGTTGGATAAGAATATTTCGGCTAAAGAGCAATTTCGTCAAAATCTTATGAATCTATATAAGGAATCTCCGACACGGTTGGGGTTGAGATTACAAATTATTGAAACGCAACTGAAGTTGGGCCTGCTAACGTTCGAACAGGTGCAGACAGCAAAAACTCAATCGTTGCATGAGCAGTTGCAGTTATCATTAAAGGGTGGATTAAACTATCAAGAGGCTGAACAAATATGCAGTCAAAAGTTCAGCCTCCGAAATATGACTCTTCCTGCATTGCCTGCAAATGTGACGGGTCCTACCCAAGCATATTGGCAACAAATTCAGAATTGCTTGGCGCCTGCACCAACGATAATGGAAAGGCCAATAGAAAGACTTTTATCTATAAAGTCTTATCCTTTGAAAGCATGTCTAGCTGGAGTAGCTCAACAAACACTGCGCTCATTTAAAGAAAGAGATGGAGCTCGTTGGCATTGTATCAATCAATACGAATCTCAAATGCAAAGTCTTGATGAGTGCATGATTGTATATGATCAGTTTGAAGATAAGGTGGGTAGTGGTTTTGCTTGGACCTGCTTGAAGGCATTTCCACATCAGTTGAATGCAAAGACATGTCTGAATATGGCAAGAAGTAATTCTGATATTTCCAACGCGGACGATATGATTTGGAATTGTTGGTCCAAAATGAAGTCTCGATCTGACCTGCGTCGTAGTGAGTGTTTGGCCTTATCAGTCGGTATGCAGATTTATGGTAATCGACTAAAGATGAATTGGAACTGTCAAAATAGAGTCCAAAGAGAGTGATTTGAGTTCTGAGATGTTCTCGTCGCAGTGTCCCCAGAAAAAGCATACTAAACTACTTTCGTGCTTGGATTTTTTTGAATGAACTAGAAAACTATAAGGGACCATATTAAGGAGGTCTTGTGGCTGTACTAGAAATGACAAAAGAGAATATTAAAAGTACGATCGAAAATAACAACTTGGTTCTTATTGATTTCTGGGCAGCTTGGTGCGGGCCTTGTCGTCGTTTTGCACCTGTTTTCGAAGCAGTGGCAGCCAAATATCCAGATGTTGTGTTTGCAAAAGTAGATACTGAAGCTGAGCAAGAATTGGCTGCAAGTTTTGAAGTTCAATCCATTCCAACTTTGGCAGTCATTAAAGAAGGCGACATTATTTTTATGCAAGCCGGTGCTTTACCAGAAGAAGTGCTTGAGGAAATAGTCGTTAAAGCTAAAGAAGTGGATATGGAACAGGTTCGTCGCGAGAATTCGTAATTTTTGATAGTGAAGTAGTTTTTAAAACAAAAAAGGCCGATCCTAAGATCAGCCTTTATTTTTTAGAACAAAAAATCGTTCTACTCTTTTACGATTTTTACGTGTTTGATCACGACAGCTTCAACGGGGCGATCCATTGGGCCCGTTTTAGAGTTTTCGATAGCATGTACAACGTCCATACCTTCAACAACTTCTCCGAAAACAGCGTGACGGTTGTCCAACCAAGGAGTTGGAACAGTTGTTACGAAAAATTGTGATCCGTTAGTGTTAGGACCCGCATTCGCCATAGACAAGATTCCAGGCTTTGAATGCTTTTGTTGACCAGGAAGAAACTCGTCATCAAAACGGTATCCAGGTCCACCAGTTCCTGTTCCAAGTGGGCATCCACCTTGGATCATGAAGTCTTTAATAACACGGTGAAAAACAAGACCATCATAGAATGGTTTTTTTACCTTTGAACCTGTTTTAGGATCAGTCCATTCTTTCGTGCCTTCTGCTAAGCCGACGAAGTTTTCAACTGTCTTTGGAGCTTTGTCGCTCAAAAGTTTAACTTTAAAATTACCTTTAGATGTTTCAAATAGTGCGAACATCGCATTTCCCTTCTTTGTGTTCTTAGATCCTTTATCGCCTGATTTCGCATCCGCGCGAAAACTGAAGGCCGCTAATAAAAAAGCAAATAGGTAAATCCAAAATACCTTTTTAAAATCGATATTCTTCGACATCGTGTCTCCCTTACTTTCGTCTTACATGATTACTATTAGTGAGGCTGCCTGCGAGGGTCAAGCTCCTTCAAAATGGTGGAGTTGTCCTCAAGGAGAGTTTGAATCTCTTTATGGAGATTTATCGAGGAAGTATGAAGCGCTAAGGCAAGAGCTTGAAACGACTCATGATTTAACTGCAGATCGACGAATGTTTCTGACGCAACAAGCTGATACATTTGTTCGATTTGACGCAGACGATTGTAATTCTGTTGAAGTTGGGTGCCACGATCTCCCCAAACAGAAAAAAAGTCAGATGTTTGAGTTGAGTTTGGCACTTGTTTATTGATCAACCAACTCGTCTGCAATGCAAGCTCGATATCGATCAGGCCGCCTTCGCGTAGCTTAAGATTAATTTTATTTGGATCACTGATGAGTTGCTCACGAATGCGTGTCAGTTCAGATAGCTCCTCGTTGGAAACTCCACGATGGATAAAGTGAGAAGATGGTCTGTTTGAATTATTTTGGATCAATCTTGCTTTCAAATAGGCTTGGCGTTCCCAGGCAGCTGCTTCAGAGTGCAAATAGTTTTGCAGATCCTGCTCGGTAATAACTAAAGGCCCGGCTTTTCCCGAGGGTCGCAGTCTCATATCTATTGAATAGATATTGCCGCCTCGATGCGGTTCTGTTAGGCGATTGATAAATCTTTTCGCTACTTTAAAGTCATTCTCAGTAGGTTCTTGTTTCACTACAAAAATGAAATCTAGGTCCGAGCGAAAACCGAGCTCTCTTCCGCCCCACTTGCCAAGTGCAAGGATTTCAACCGAAGCCGAGTACTCTTTGTTAAGCACATTCAAAAGTGTATTGGCAATAAAGTCCGCCGTGGAGCTGAGGTTGTAAATGAGCTTCGTCAGGTCTTTGTTTTCAAGAAATTCGCTTCCATTTATCAACTCCGACAACAACCTTTTCTCAGCAAGCTCTTCGAGCAATAAGGAAAGATCTTCGGAGTGCTGATTTTGCGACTTATAGACAAAACTGTCGAGAAGTTCTGGGCGATTGCACAGGATGCGTCCCAAGTAGGGTGAGTGACCAAACAGCCAAGCTAGCTTTCGCATCAGTATCTTTTCTCTGACCAACAAGGTAAAGAAGCTCGCTTTTGCGCGCGTGCTATGGATGAAGTCTTTTAGCAAAAGCAAGCCTTTGCGGACATCTCCATTTTGTTCCTTAAGTGCATTGAGAAAATCGATCAAAAATGCTTTTCTCAAAGCCTCATCTCGAGCTTTGTTTCGAGAAAACACCTGATCATCAAGAATCTCGTTCCATATCTCTTGGAGATCGCGCTCTGGTAGGCCGACCTTGAGAAGTTCGTTTTCAACTGAAATGGTGGAGGGAGCCTCACCAAGTAATGACCGAACAATACATTCACAGTGCTGCATTTCCTCAGCAAGTGAAAGGAGAGCGTTCGCAACAAATGGAGGATGCTGTCCCGTTGTCGAAAGTAAATGAGTTTGCTCGTCATTGAGGGCTTGGACATAGTTTTCTAAGCTTCGTAGATTCCAGTAGTGTTTAACTAAAAACTGTCCTTCATCTTCTGGAAGAAGCTGTTTTTCAGTTAATAATTCGAAGGCCTGGGTGGTGCTGCGAGTTTGCAGACTAGAATCTCGCCCCCCGTGTATCACCAGGAGAGCGTGCGCAAAGAGCTCTATATCTCTAATTCCACCGATACCCAGCTTTAGATCGATGACATCATTTTGAGTTCGTTCCCAGTAGTGGCCTTGAATTTTTGTGCGTAGAGATTTGAGGTCATCTAGTAAGGTAAAATCGAGATGTTTTCGAAACGAAAATTTATTTGCAAAGCTGGTGATTTCGGATTGAATGCTTAAAGGCCCACATAAGGGCCTTAAGCGCACCAAGGCAAGTCGTTCCCATGTTTCACCATAATTGCCATAATAGTCTTTAAACTGTTCGACCGTTGGAATTAGTGGACCTTGTTTGCCGCCAGGCCGTAAATCGAAATCGACTCTGAAAACAAAACCGTCGGCCGTTCGTTCACTAAGAATTTTTTGAAACTTACGAAGAGCACTCAGTGAAATATCAGAATCATCAGCAGCAACTAAAAGAATATCAACGTCCGAGCTTAAATTGAGCTCAAAGCTGCCCAGCTTTCCTAAAGCAAAAAGAGCAATAGGGGCACCAGCAAAACATGCAGTGAATGCTTCTTGTAGGAGGGTGTCAGCAGCTTGACTCCACTCCAGGCAAAGATCTGCTGCGGGCATGGAGTTTTCAAGCGCTGCTTGCGCAAAACAGCGCCAAATTGTCTGGCGCTGTTTTCTAAGTTTTTCTTCTAAAGAGAGACTATTCAATGTTGTTAGACCACTTTGGCTTATAATAATTGTGACTATCGTTAGTCACGCGTCTTTCTTCAGTACCTTCAACCGTTGAGATATATATCTGATTTTTTCCAGTGCGATTACTTGTATACATAACAAATCGCCCATCTGGAGAGAACGAAGGGTCTTCATTGCTGGCGGGGCGTCCGTTCGGCTTTTTTGCTGAAGTCAGGCGAATCATGCCAGTTCCATCAGCGTTCATCACAAAGATATCAAAGTTGCCTTCGGACTGTCCGGCAAAAGCAATTTTTTTACCGTCTGGTGACCAACTTGGAGAGGAGTTGAAGACTCCGGCAAATGTAATTCTTTTTGCATTAGATCCATCGGCATTTGCGGTGTATATCATTGGACGACCAGCGCGATCTGAAGAAAAAGCCAATTTGCCGTCTTTTGAAAGTGCAGGTTCGACGTTCATAGCTCCGGCAGGCCCATTTGTAATTTTACCTACAAGGGTTCCATCGAAAGTCATTTTGTAAATATCCGGAGTCGAGCCCTGTGAAATGGTCAAATAAATATGCCGATTGTCAGGCGAAAAGACGGCACCTGAATTGATACCTTGACGATAAGAGATCAACGATCTTTTTCCGCTAGCAAGATCTAAGATTAACATATCGGCATTTCTAAACTTTGCACCGACGCGTTTAACGTAAGAAGTGTAAGCAATTTTCTTTCCGTCCGGAGACCACGCTGGAGAAATTGAGATACTGCGATGGCTTGAGACCTGATCCATATTCGCGCCATCCCAGTCCATCACAAACACTTCTTTGGATTTTCCTCCTGCGCGATCACTGGTGAAAACAACTCTTGAGAGAAAAGGCCCCTCAGTGCCTGTCAAAGATTTTAAAACGTCATTTGCAAATGTGTGAGCAATTCTGCGGACTCCAGAAATAGGGCCCTTATACTTTTTACCCATGACCAGGGTAGCCCTTGGGACATGGTAAGTGTATGTTTCAACAGTCAACTCGTTGCCCACAATAGAATATCCGGCGCGAATTAGAAAATCTGCACCAATCGCAGACCAGCTTTGAAATTTGAAACCATTAGCTTGATTGGGCGCGGGAAGAAGGCCTGTTTTGCTGGTGTCTTCAAGAAAAGCACTCTGGCTTATCATTTGGAAATAGGCAGAGACGGATAAATCATTGTTGATTGTATTAAATAACTCGACCCCTACGGATTGGTATTTCGATAAGGAAGAGGGGGAGCCGAAATATTGTAAAGCAGGAAAGGCAAGAAGACTTTTTTTTGTGCGGGCTTCCCCAAGTTTTATATAGATTCCATTTTCTTGAGCAAAGGAAACCGAAGGTCCTGCAGATATACTCATTAGAGATACAAAAAACAATAGAACGCGGAGGAAAGAAATTTTATTAGTCATGGTTTCTCCTTATTCGGGGAATCCTATAAGAATTCCATCTACGGACACGATCGCTATAAACTTCTCAGGAGGTGCTGGGAAGGGGGCTGATCGATCAATTGTTGCTAAGACCTCTTCGTCGTAACTTGGATTTCCACTGCTTTTTACAATTTTACGTCCCAAAATGTTACCGCGAGAATCGATAAATACTCTGGCCTGTGCTTTGAAATCTCTTTTTGCCAACCACTCTGGAAGAGACCAGTTCTGCTTAATGTGGTTGTCTAGATCGGATGCATACGTGTCGTGTTGTAGCTTCGCAAGACCTGTCAACGAAGTGCCAGGTGACAATACATTTCCTTTTATTTTTGCGACTCCACTATCCGCTTTGCCAGCTCCCACAGGATTTTGAGTTTTCTCCCGACTGGCTTCTTCTTTTATTTTCTCCAAGGCAGCTAATGCTTTTAGTTTTTCTATAGCACTTTGCTGTTTAGATTTAACCTTCTCGAGATTGACACCATCATCACTTTTTTGTGGAGGCGGTGTTTTCACTGTTTCAGCTGGGGGAGGTGTTGGCTTTTCAGCCACCTTAGGAGCAGATTTTTCAAGTGGTTTTTCTTTTTGTGGCAGTGCTGGCTTTGCTTCCTCAGCTGCTGGTGGTGGCAGTGTTTTCGGCTCTACTTTATCAGGCAAGCCAACAATATCCACGCGCACAGCTTGTGTGAAATCGATGGATTCCGGAGTAAAAAAGACGGCCTTCAGTGTGAAAACTGAAAAGATGAACGCATGTAAAGCAAATGAGACTCCGAGTCCTCGACTCAGCTGTTCATCTTCTTTAATAGGGGTTTGCTCTTGGTTCTTCACTGTTCTTTGGGCTGGGTTATAAGGCCAATGTTAAAGATACCAGCAGCGCGAACTTCAGCCATCGCCTCAGCGACAAAGCCGTAGTCCACTTTACGATCTGCTTGGATGTATACTTGTTTGTTTTTTTTATTTTCAAAAATGGCTTTTAATTTAGGACGCAATTCATCCATGGAAACTTTGGTTTTAGCCACTGTCATTTTTTGATCAGGTCCAATAACTAAGACAAAAGGCTCTTCGTTGATTTCAACACCAGAAGAAGAGGTTTTAGGCAAGTCCACCTCGATACCTTGTTGCATAAGGGGAGTTGTCACCATGAACATGATCAGGAGAACCAACATGACGTCCACAAGTGGCGTCACATTGATTTCGCTTAAAGTGGCTCGGCTTTTTCCCTTGCTTCCGGAGTTCCCCATTCCCATGATTAATTTCCTTGGAAGAAGTTTCTTTTTACGATGTTTAAGAAATCTGCACTGAAGTTATTCAAAGCAATTTCTTGCTTACGAATTCTTGAGATAAAGTTGTTGTATAAAACAACCGCTGGAATAGCGGCCGCCAAGCCGATAGCCGTTGCAATAAGAGCCTCTGAAATTCCCGGCGCAACAACAGCCAGACTTGCTGTTCCAGTTTGACCAATTTTGTGGAAAGAACCCATGATCCCCCAGACAGTTCCGAATAGACCAATGAAGGGACCTGTGCTTCCTGTTGTTGCCAGTACGGTAAGGCGAGACTCTAGCTTTGAGATTTCATTTTCTGAAGCTTTTGCCAAAACACGCTCTAGATTGTCTATCCCTGATAGAATCGGCTTGTCTCCTGTCGTTGTTTTTGCAAGCAGAGGAGATTCAGAAATTTTTTTCATTTCTAAATAGGCAGCTTTGAAAACCCGAGCGATCGAAGAGTCATCATATTGATCAATGTCTTCGTACAATGTATCTAGTGAGTTTACTTTCCAAAACTTCGCCATAAACAATTCATCAGATTGATTCATGCGCTTAAAGGTTTGGTATTTGGAATACCCAATAGCCCAGCAAAAAACGGAAAGACCAATAAGAATCAACAGCGTGAGCTGGACAATGGGGCTGGCTTGAAAAATCGCATCAATAGAACTTGTATTCACTGACACAGAGGGGGCGGCTTGCGCCACATTTATAAAATTAAAAGCGGACATATCTCTACCTCGGTTGGGGTTGTTCATCCCTAGACTAAGAAGATATGCCCAAATGAAGTCGAGTTCAACCTATTGAGCAGGACCTTGGCCGAGAAGTTTCAGCAATTCTGGAAGATTCTCAGTGATATATCCTTCTGCTTTTAGACGACTCGCCTCAGCAAGTTGTGCTTCAGTAGAAATGGGTCCGAGGAAAAGACGTTTGTTGCGACGACGCATTTCCGCAATGATGTTGTCGTTAAACGCGGGACGTTTCATCACTGTGAAAGGAGCAACAAAGACATCACCTTTAAATTGTGTGGATGGTAAAACGAACATTGAATCAAAAGTCATAAGTCGCATAATATCAGGAGTGCTTGTTCCGTAAACCCACTCTGGTTTCAGCTCTTTAATTGATGTCATAATAATCAGAGTATCACTTTGAATAAAGGTTCGATCATTGGGTTTATGATCTTTAATGGCTTCAACTAAAGTAGTATGTGCCTCGCCAATATTATCGACGATATTAAGTACGAATCGAGTTGTTGGAAATTGAACATAGAATTCCTTCAATGCCGGTGTGACTTTGAAAAATTCATTAATTTGTTCCCAAGGGTATTCAGAAAGACGACCACCAATCATGATGGGTACGGAAGGATTTTTTTCTTGCTCTTGTTGTTTAAAATTGAGGAATTCTCGGTCTCGAATCGCTGGTAAAATAAAAGGCGTCTTTTCACGAGAAAAACGCACATCAAGCCATAGAACAGCATCGGGCTTTAAGTTTATCGTCTCTTGCGCTTTTTCTAAAGTATCGACTTTGACAATAATAAGAGGCTGCGAACCCGCAAAGAAAGCGTGTTCATAACGAGGGTAACTTTGCCCCAGGCCCCAAATACGGGCCATAAAGATAAGAATGCCAACAACCAGTAGACTACATAATGTAATAAAAAAGATTCTCATAACCTGACCATATAACATCCTAAGGTCTTGAAATCAGCAAATTTTATTAAAACTGTCAGTTCTGTTGGGATGCGTTTCTTAAATACGCTAAAATAAGGCGTATTTAACCTTGTTTTTCATTACGCTTTCGTTTAGAAACCAGAGCGTACTGTCTAAGGAAGAAAGATCATGAATAAAATCAACCGAAAGCTTGAATATGCTTTGATGGCTTTAAAGTATATGAGCCAAAAGATTCCCGGCGAGTTGACCTCCGCCAAGGAAGTGTCTGATGCATTTCATACTCCTTTCGATGCCACGGCAAGGGTCATGCAACAGATGGCACAAAAAGGTGGAATCTTGCGGGCAGAATACGGCGCTAGTGGTGGTTATCAAATCACCAAAGATTTGGCGAAAGTCTCTATTCATGATCTGTTGGCAATTATTGAAGGACCGACAGCCTTAGTGAAATGTCTGCATAAAGAAGGTCCCTGCGAAATTCAAGGCACCTGCAATATCGTTTCTCCTGTAACTCAACTTAATGATCGACTCACGGATTTCTATAAGAGCCTGAGCCTGAAAGATCTGCTTGTGGAAAAATCATCAAATGCTGGCAAAAAGTCAGCGGAGGCAATAGCTCATGGATAGCTATGAATATAAATATGGTTTCACGACTGACATCGAAACAGATGCCGTTCAAAAAGGTTTGAACGAAGACATCATTCGATTGATTTCGGCCAAAAAAAACGAGCCAGAGTGGATGCTTGAGTATCGCCTCAAAGCTTTTCGTCACTGGTTGACAATGGAAGAGCCTACTTGGGCCCATGTTTCCTATCCAAAAATTGATTTTCAAGACATAGTTTATTACTCAGCTCCGAAAAAACAATCTGATGCTGATAAACCAAAATCTTTGGATGAATTAGATCCTGAGTTGCTCAAGACTTTTGAAAAGTTGGGGATTCCTCTTTCTGAACAAAAACGCATCTCGGGTATTGCCGTTGATGTGGTCTTTGACTCTGTTTCTGTTGGTACAACTCACACAGAAGAGTTAGAAAAAGCCGGAGTAATTTTTTGCTCTATTTCAGAAGCACTTCATAAGCATCCTGAGTTGGTGAAAAAATATCTAGGAACAGTTGTTCCTTACACTGACAATTACTACGCGGCTTTGAATGCAGCCGTTTTCACGGATGGATCTTTTTGTTATATTCCAAAAGGTGTTCGTTGTCCGATCGACCTTTCTACTTACTTCCGTATCAATGCAAAAGACACAGGGCAGTTTGAAAGAACACTTTTGATTTGTGATGAAGGTGGTTACGTCAACTATCTTGAAGGTTGCACAGCGCCTCAGCGAGATGAAAATCAACTGCATGCGGCTGTTGTGGAATTGATTGCATTTGATGATGCGGAAATTAAATACTCCACAGTGCAAAACTGGTACACAGGCGATAAAGAAGGCCGAGGCGGAATCTACAACTTTGTAACTAAGCGTGGAAAAGCGGCCGGAAAGCGTTCGAAAATTTCTTGGACTCAAGTGGAGTCAGGTTCTGCAATCACTTGGAAATATCCTTCTTGCATTCTTCAGGGTGATTATTCTGAAGGGGCCTTTTATTCAGTGGCATTGACTCACGATAAAATGCAGGCTGATACGGGCACGAAGATGATTCACATTGGTAAAAATACGAAGAGTACGATTATCTCTAAAGGTATTTCGGCGGATCAGTCATCGAATGCTTATCGTGGCCAAGTGAAAATCATGCCTTCAGCTGAAAATGCTCGGAACTATTCTCAGTGTGATTCCATGCTTGTTGGGGATAAATGCAGTGCCAGTACTTATCCGTATATTGAAGTTAAAAATAAAACAGCCACTATTGAACACGAGGCGACGACGTCTCGAATCAGTGAAGATCAGATTTTTTACTTACAGTCGCGTGGGCTTGATATGGAGAAATCAATCTCTATGTTAGTGAATGGATTTTGTAAGGAAGTCTTTAAAGAACTTCCTTTAGAGTTCTCTGTTGAAGCTGTGAAACTTATCGAAATGAAACTAGAAAATAGCGTAGGATAGTCATGTTAGAAATTAAAAACCTCCATGCTCGTGTTGAAGAAAAAGAAATTCTAAAGGGTCTAAACCTTAAAGTGAACGCAGGCGAAGTGCATGCGATCATGGGACCTAATGGATCTGGTAAATCAACTTTGTCGAAAGTTCTTGCCGGACACCCAGCCTACGAAGTGACTTCGGGCGAAGTTCTTTATGAAATTAATTTTAAAATGCAAAATCTTTTGGATTTAGATCCGGATGTGCGTGCGAAAGAAGGTATTTTCCTGGCTTTCCAATATCCTATTGAGGTTCCAGGAGTTTCTAATTTTACTTTCTTGCATACGGCTTTCAATGCAGTTCTTCAGCATCAAGGTTCTGAGCCAATGCCTGAAGGTGAATTTAGGGAGTTTTTGGTTCAGAAATTAAAGCTGGTCAGCATGAAGCCTGAATATTTAGATCGCCCCGTGAATACAGGCTTTTCAGGCGGTGAAAAAAAGAAGAACGAAATTTTGCAAATGGCTGTTTTGGCGCCTCGCTTGGCTTTGCTTGATGAAACAGATTCAGGACTAGATATCGATGCACTTCGTGTTGTTTCGGAGGGAGTTAATAAGCTCCGTCGTAAAGACAACGCGATTGTTATGGTCACTCACTATCAAAGATTATTGGACTACATTAAGCCAGACTTCGTTCACGTCCTTGTGAATGGTCAAATTATCGAAACTGGTGACAGTTCTTTAGCATTAAAGCTAGAGGAAAAAGGTTACGACTGGTTGGTTAAGGGTTAAACAATGAATTTACTTTCAACTTACGACAGTTTCATTCAGTCAAATCCAGCTAGTGGTGCCCTTGCATTGCTTCGTCAGGCTGGCTTTGCCTATGCGCAGAGCAAGGGGCTGCCCACTCGCAAAAATGAAGAGTGGCATTATACAAGCGTGAAGAAGCTTTCAGAGATTCCTTTTGTTCCGAGTGCAACGGAGACACAGGAGCCAAGTCATGAAAATCTTCAGGACATTAAAAAATATTTGAATCCATTATTCACAAACATTGTGTTTGTGAATGGAGTTTTAAATAAGACTCTTTCCGAGGAGCTGCCACAGGGGTTTACTTTGCGTGAGCCTTCTGATTACTCTGAGCAATTCGATGATACTTTTGATGCCCTTAATGGAGCTTACGCCGTGAAACCTTTAGTTGTTGTTCTAGCTAAAGAAACGGCTGTGGAAAAACCTGTGAATTTCGTGTTTTTCACAAGCAAAGGTCTTGCTGGAAATATGATGGTTCACCCGCGAGTGCGCGTGGAAGTAGGAGCTCGTTCTTCTGTTCGTTTCCTAGAAAGCTACTACGGTCAAACAAGTGCCACTTATTTTGTGAACTCTGTGTTTGATTTGCATGTCGGCGAAAGTGCGAATGTAACCTATATTCGCGTGCAGGCTGATAGCCATGAAGCGATGAATATCGGACGTTCTCGAATTGCTGTAGAGAAGTTTGCCCATCTTGAAAGTTTGGCATTTGCGACAGGCTCTCAATTGTCTCGTCATACTTTGGATGTCAATCTTTTGGGGGCGGGATCCAATTCGGAAGTTTTGGGTATTTATGCAGTTCGCGGAAGCCAACATGTGGACAACACGTCTTTAATCAACCACACAGTGGGTGATTGTAATACCAATCAGCTTTACAAAGGTATTTTGGATGGCGAATCTCGCGCAGTTTTTTGCGGTAAAGTTTTGATTCAAAAAGATGCTCAAAAGGCTAATTCTGCACAGTTGAATAATAATTTGTTGTTAAGTTCTAAAGCCGAAGCTGACAGCAAACCAAGTCTTGAAATTTATGCTGACGATGTTAAGGCAGCCCATGGCTCAACGGTGGGACAACTTAACAAGGAAGAGCTTTTCTATTTGCAGTCACGTGCGATTTCTAAAGAAAAAGCCATTCCAATGTTGAGTTATGGTTTCTTGTCTGAGGTTATTTACAAAGTTTCTGATGAAAGCATTCAGAAGTGGTTGACGCAACATCTGGATGAAACATTCGCGCAATTGACGGTGAATGGTTAGGATGGTTATGGAAGAGCTTCAGTCTTTGTTTCGTTCTATACGTAGTGAGTTTCCTGCTTTGACGCAAAAAGTGCATGGCAAGACGCTGACATACTTGGATAGCGGAGCGACAACGTTAAAGCCTCAATCGGTTATTGATCGGCTGACTCATTTCTATTCTTATGAAACTTCTAATGTGCATAGAGGGGCCCATTACTTAGGGGATGTGGCCACTCAAGGTTTTGAAAGCGCACGTCATAGAATTGCTCAGTTTTTAAATGCGAGTGCGACTGAAGAGATTGTTTTTGTTCGAGGTACTACTGAGGCTATCAACTTGGTCGCCCATTCTTGGGGTCTAAGTAATTTGAAAGCCGGCGACGAGATCTTAATCACCGTGATGGAGCATCACGCGAACATTGTCCCTTGGCAAATGGTGGCCGAGAAAGTTGGGGCAAAAGTTGTTGCTGCCAATATATTGGAAAATGGCGAATTAGACTTAGAAGATTTTAAGGCTAAATTGACTGACAAGACAAAGCTCGTTGCGTTCACTGCATGTTCTAATGTTTTGGGCACAAACACAGATATGAAGCTTTTGACCAAGTTGGCTCACCAGGCCGGCGCGAAAGTTTTGGTGGATGGAGCGCAGATAGTTTCACAAGCTCCAGTGAATGTTCAAGATATCGACTGCGACTTTTTCGTATTCTCTGCACACAAATTATTCGGCCCTTTTGGATTCGGCGTGCTTTACGGCAAGCGTGAAGTTTTAGATCAGATGCCACCCTATCAAGGGGGCGGTAGCATGATTTCAAAAGTGACAATCGAAAAGACAACATTTAACGATGTGCCTTTTCGTTTTGAGGCAGGAACTCCGCATGTTGCGGGTGCTGTGGGTTTACACGCGGCTATTGATTTTGTCGAAAAGATTGGTTTTGAAAACATTCACACTTACGAAACGGCTTTGTTGAAAGAGGCGACTGACAAGCTTTTGGAAATTCCAGGAATTCAGATATATGGAACCTCGGAAAATAAGGCCGCGTTGTTATCGTTTAATTTAAAAGGTGCTCATCACTCTGATGTAAGTCAAATTATGGATCAACAGGGTGTTGCAGTTCGAGCTGGTCATCATTGTACACAGCCTTTGATGTCTGTGCTTGGTGTGCCAGGAACTGTTCGTGCGTCTTTTTCCGTTTATAATAGTTCTGAAGATATTGATTCTTTTATTAAAGCCGTGGCAAAAGCCCGGGAGATGTTGTTATGAGCACCCAAGATGTTCTTATTCGTATTCAAGCGACACCGAATCCTAATGCATGGAAATTTGTATTGGATCGTCCAGTTCTCAGTGAAGGTAAAGCAACTTACGCTGATGCAAAAGAAGCTGAACCTAGTTTGTTAGCATCTTCACTTTTTCAAGTAGAAGGGGTCCGACAAGTTCACTTTTTCCAGAATGTCATCACGATCACGCATAATTTTGATGCAGATCCAGAAGAGATTCAGAAAAATGTGTGTGCCGTTATTCAGACAAGAATGCCAGCGCACAATCCTAATGTGACACGAGTTGATGAAAAGAAAATTGCTCGTGCGAATCTTCCACCAGACGTTCAGAGAATTGAAGAGATTCTGGATGAAACTGTTCGTCCCGGATTGCAAGGGGACGGTGGTGACCTGGATGTCGTAAAGTATGAAGATAATAAACTTTATGTCTTCTACCAAGGGGCTTGTGGAACTTGCCCAAGTGCAACGACTGGAACATTGATGGCCATCGAAGGGATTCTTCGCGATCAATTCAATCCCACGATTGAAGTTATTCCTTTATAGTGAGATTTCAGAACTTGAAGAGGCATCAGCCTCTTCAAGTTGTTCCTCGGCAGCTTTTTTCATTTCTGGCGCAATAGATTCCCAAGTGTCTTCGGGACGGCTGGCGATAGTAGAAGAATTACCTAGCACTTCACCGCCGTGTTTACCGACGGCTTTTAAAAATATTAGACGCTGTTTTTCTTTGTTGAAGCCACGAACGGTGATACTGACTTCAATTAAATCACCCATTTTGGCGTCTTCGATTGTTTTTGTTAAATCACCGCGGACGATTTCTACTTCATTGGGGAGGATCCAAGAATAGGATATCCCACCAGAGATGCTTTGATTGATATGTATTCGACCGTTTAATGTGACTTCGTCATCGCCGTCCTCTGGGATCACTTCTGGTTGTGATAATTCAGTTTTAATGAGTGCTAAATGTTTACCAAGGGGCAGTGGTCTCCAAGAATTTTTGTTCATTACAGATGATGGAGCTCGAACACCAGATGGGGTATTCATAGACGGAATTATTTTGCTCGCGCCAATTCCCAAGCCTAATAAGAGTCCTGTTAAAGTTATAGCTAGGGTCGTTCTGTACCACATAGAGTGCTCGCATCTTTTTTAATTGTGTAAGTTGCTGTGCCTGTTATTGTTGAATAACTTTGATTCATATTAACTTTTATATTGATGAGATAGTAACCAGTCGAAAGGCCCGAAAGACTGATTTGCTCGCTCGCAACACCGGCTGTGCGACTTTGTTTAACGATTGAATCGGAGCTACGACCGCGAACCCAATAGGCGTCTTCGAAATAAACGTAATCTTTTTTATATAAAATTAAGTCCAAGTCCATTGCTGTGCCTGTGGTTGAATAGCTCATAGATAAGGAAGATCCAGAGCCGTCATGGTAATACAGATAAAAATCATTGTTCATTTGTTGATCGGAGCGATCAATAGGATCGGATGCCATCATCGACTTTTCAAATGTAGCATTTTCAAATGCACCCGTTGAATTACAGGCTCCTGATTCAAGTAGGTAAGCATAGTGCTGAGTTCCTATAGTTTGTCTTTCTTCGGCCAGAATATCTTCCCATTTGCTGCTGGAAACGTTGTTCTTTTTTAGAAGCCAGTTGAAGAGCCCCCCATTTGGTAATGGGTAATGACTCTTGTTATTGAAGCTGTAATTAAGAGGATATGCTTTTGAGTGCCCTGCTGTATCTTCGCCTGCAAACACTTTCCAAATATCACCAAATAAAATTCCACCACCAAATTTTGTGGAAAGATTGTCAGGATATTTTTCGGAGGTTCCTCGTGTTCCCTTGTAAAGGGTTCTGGCTATGGAGACCTCTCTAAATATGCCGGTATCTTGTGGATGTGTGCTTACATTGTCATAGCTGGCGCTAGTGCCGATTTCAGCTAAGTTGAATGCGATATTGATGCCGTAGCTTTTGCTGCCTTTGTAGCCATAAGTATCTATGTAGTACTGATATCTTTTTTTGTTAGAAGGAGGCATGCGTGATTCAGGGGCGCTGTTTTCATATGCATCCGCACCGGTTAGAACAGCAGCTTGAAAAAAGTTCGCCCACCCTTCGCTCCAGGCAAGTCGAGGGTCAATAATAAAGTTTCCTGTATGAGATCCACCAGGTGATTGAGAGTGACCGTAAGTATCCTCGAGGAAATGGGCGTACTCATGCAAAATGATTGAGTCATCAAAGTGATCCGTGTCTGAGGCTCTGACGTCTCCGTTAGTACCACCCAGAATATATAATTTGCTATTTCCTGGAGAGTAGAATGAAAGTGCTGCAGATCCGCCGAAGTAGGTATAAGGATTAAAACCCGCCTTCCAAAAAATGCTGACTTTATCTGCGACCCACCACTTGTTAGGATCTGACGAGGGGATGCCCGTGCTGCCACTTTCGCCATTTTTTTGAATATTTCGGCGAATGTAATCATTGGCCATCACAATATTATACATAATATTGAAAGCACCACCTTCAAGCTTGGCAGCTAAGTTTTCATCTGCTTCTGCAAACATTGGAGTGCCACTGAGGTCCTTTGTTCCGGTATTTATATCAGTGTTTGTAATAGTGAATGTCGTTGAAATTGAATAAGGTGTGTTTGCGTAAATGTCTTCAAGCACACTGACCTTGGCGTAGCTATTAAAAGCACGGGAGAAGACTTTGATGGTGTAAGAACCTGCAGTCTTAGGCAACTCAAAATGCACGAGTCCGACACTTGTCGTTTCGCCCTGCTGAATGCGATTTCCAGCGGAATCATAAATGTGAAATTCAGCATAAGGGATGCCTAACGCTTGGCTTTGTGAAACAACAGAGCTCAATCCATTAGAGCTGCCCCCTGGTGTAAAATCCAATGCTCTATAGAGAAATTTTGCAGACATGGTCACGCGAACTGCAGCCGAGTCGGGGATGTCTGTTGGTGTCCCGTAATAGGCAGGTTCTGGAGTCGTTGGATTTGTAGATACCAAATCACGGCCATCAAAGGAGTTGCCTCCACAGCCAGACAGGATAAAAAGAGCACTCAAAATAAGCGTGATTAATACGCGTATACTCATGCAATGCTTATCGGTTTTTGGCTATTTGTCTAAATGAAAAGAGGCAAATTAAATCATCGATTTGTTCGATGAATTGTCGAATTAATACACAGGACTTGTGTACAAATGAGACAGTCTAATGTGGTGGTATTTTTGAGATGGGGAAAATAAAAAAAGGCTCGAAGGCCACTCTGAAACATAAACCTGTTTTAGCTAAGGTGGGTGACCATTATAACAACTTTAGGCTTCTCAGTACGAGCTGAGCTTGCACACCATCGTCAGGGACAGTCCCCAATTATATGCTTGTAAGGTTTAATTTCGATGAGCTTTACGCCGCCGAACCCTTCTTTTTACATTCTAGCACGTCTTATAAAACCGTCAACCAAACCGGACTTAGGAAAACATTTTTATTGCCGATAAAATGCATATGACGCCCGAAAAGTTAGATTATATTTTTCCATTTATTGTTTTTTCCTATGGACTCTTGATGGTTCTTGTGTTGGAGAACCCTGTTCTTGTCCGGTTAGGTGAAGAAAGGCTTGGGGCTGCCTTTGACAACCTCATGCGCCACAAATCCTTAGGGTGGGTTTGCTTTTTTGTAGGCGGGCTGTGGGCCGCGCAAAATGTCTGGTACTCTAGCCTGTAGTTTGACTCTGAATGTATTGACTCAAATCAGTGTGAGCATTAGCCTTCACACCCATGTCCGATGCTCAAAACCAAGCTCTTCGAAAAGTTGATATTGCAGCTCAAACCAGCTCAAGCCCTCTTGATGCCGTAACTAAAACTAATGAACCCTCGGTACTTTCTGTAGAACAACTGAATATTTATATAAAGCAGTTGTTAGAGGGCCAAGTCGGTATGGTTTGGGTAAAGGGTGAGATCTCGAATTTCAAAGCACACACTTCAGGTCATTTTTACTTTAGTCTTAAAGATTCCAAATCGCAAATAACCGCTGTGATGTTTCGAGGCCACAATGCTCGGCTGAAATTCAAACCCACTGACGGGATGGAAGTCATGGTGCGTGGACGGATTACGGTCTACGAGCCAAGAGGTAACTATCAACTGATGATTGAGTTGATGGACCCTGTGGGTGCGGGCGCATTGCAGAAGGCTTTTGAGCAATTGAAGCTAAAGCTCAAGGCTGAAGGCTTATTTGAGTCGACTCGAAAAAGACCTATTCCAACTTTTCCAAGGCATATTGCAATCGTCACCTCACCAACGGGTGCAGCCATTCGGGATATATTGAATGTGCTTTCTCGTCGAGCTAAATCAATTCAAGTCACTGTTGTTCCAACAGTCGTGCAAGGGGAGGCGGCGGCTCCACAAATTCGGGAGGCATTTAAAAAAGCGACATCCTTGCCAAATCTTGATGCCATCATCATCGGGCGAGGTGGTGGTTCGATTGAGGATATGTGGTGCTTCAATGACGAGGCCTTAGCTCGGCAAATAGCGGCGAGCCCCGTTCCAGTTATTTCGGCTGTTGGCCATGAGATTGATTTCACCATTGCCGATTTTGTTGCGGACTTGCGAGCTCCAACACCCTCTGCTGCAGCTGAACTTGTTGCCAAAAGTTCGGGGGAACTGGTGAACAAGGTTCAGGCCTTGGATCGTTTGTTGTTGGTGTCCTTTGAAAGAAAAATGAAATTTTTGCGTGAAAAAATGCTGGGTCTATCCAAGCGTTTGGTAGATCCAAAGCGAAGACTGCAAGATCTTGAGTTGCGCAATGATGATTTATTGAACCGATTAGAGATGGCTATTGGAAGATTTCTTAAAGAGAAATCTCATCGGGTAGAAATAATGACTGAGCGCTTAGGGAATCCTCAGGATATCATCATAAGCAAAAAGAAAGATGTGGATTACTCGAAGGCTCGTATCGAAAAAGCACTGCTATTTTCGATGGAAAAGAAGAAAGCTCGTTTGTCTCGGGTCGTGGGTATTTTAGATAGCCTGAGCCCGTTGCGAGTGGTGGAGCGCGGCTATTCGATTGTGACTAAAAATAATGAAGTTATTAAATCAACCAACCAAGTGCAAGTAGGGGATGTCTTAGATATTCGCTTAGCACAAGGATCACTGACTGCTGTTGTAGATAGTGTGAAGGAATAAGCTATGGATTTTGAAAAAAAATTAGGTCGTCTTGAAGAAATCGTCCAAAAAATGGAAAAAGGTGACTTGGCTCTTGATGAGTCTTTAAAGTTATTTGAGGAAGGCGTAAAGCTTTCCCGCGAATGTCATCAGCGTTTGAATGAAGCAGAAACAAAAGTAAAGCTTTTGATGTCTGTGGGTGCTGATGGGCAACCTGTTCTTTCTGACTTTTCACCTGAGGAAAATTAGTTTGGATTTTGCTATTCAACTCGAAAGTGAAGTTGGTCAGTGTTTGCAATCTGTGAATACGTTTGTTGAGAGCTATTTGCAAGAAATGCAATTGCCAAATGGTGAAGCTGTTGCCGAGTTAAGACGTTCAATGTTGTATTCAGCAACCAACGGCGGAAAAAGATTTAGGCCCGTATTGTCGTTGTTGGTTGGAGATTTATTTTCTTGTTCTAGAGAACGTATTCTGCCATTTGCAACCGCTGTAGAATTCATTCACACGTATTCTTTGATTCACGATGATTTACCGTGCATGGATAACGATGATATCCGTCGTGGCAAGCCCACAAATCATAAAGTGTTCGGTGAAGATATGGCGCTGTTAAGTGGAGATGCTCTTTTAACAGAAGCTTTTTTGATTTTAGCGAAGCATTATTCTGATACGGCTGGTTTGGTCGCCCCCTTGATTTCCTTGCTGTCTGAGGCAGCTGGGATTCGAGGTATGGTCGGGGGGCAAGCTATCGACCTCCGTGCTGGAGGCAAGAAGTTTACCCAAGATGAATTGACTCATTTACATCTTTTAAAAACCGGGGCTTTAATTCGTGTTGCTGCCGAGGGTGCCGCTCTGATTGCTGGTGCGAAACCTTCTGAAATTGGAAATTTGCGAAAATTTGGTGAAGGACTTGGTTTGGCCTTTCAGATTGCAGATGACATTTTAGATCACGGAGAAAAAGATCAAGACAGTCGTAGTTTTACAGGTATTATGGGACTAGAGGGTGCGAAGAGTTATCTTGAAAGCGTCAGTCAAAAGGTTTTGACCGATCTGCACCAAGTCTCTGCGGAGGCTCCACTGTTAGAATATCTTATTGGCTTCAATTTGAAGAGACAGGTTTAAAGATCATGTCATCAAAGACGCGATTGGATGTCTATCTTGTAGTAAAAGAGTTGGCTCAGTCGCGCACCCATGCCCAGGAGATAATTGAGGCGGGACAGGTTTATCAGATTCAAGGTAATCAAAAAAAGAAATTGCTCAAGCCCAGTCAGAGCATAAGTTCTGATATGGAGATTATAGTTGAAAATGGGCCTGCCAATCGATTCGTTTCTCGTGGTGGCTTGAAGCTAGAAGGTGCCTTAGAACATGTTAAGCTTTCGGTGCAAGATCTCAGCGTCCTTGATGTCGGTATTTCCACAGGCGGATTTACAGATTGTCTATTGCAAAAGGGAGCTGCTTACGTCTTGGGTGTCGACGTCGGTCATGGGCAAGTCCATCAGAGTCTTTTACAGAACTCTCGTTTAACGGTGATCGAGGGTATTAATGCACGCAGTTTGAGTCAGGAAGAAGCCGTAAAGCAGGCAACGCCTCAAAATAAATTTGATTTAATTGTTATGGATGTTTCGTTTATTTCAATTTCATTAATTATCCCTGAGCTGAAAGATTTTCTAAAAATTGGAGGACGGCTTTTAAGCTTGGTGAAGCCTCAATTTGAAGTGGGAATCGAAGGTCTTGGAAAAGGTGGGATTGTTAAAGATGCTTCTTTGTACTCGGATGTGCAAAGAAAAGTGCAAGAAGTGTGTTCTCAGTCGAACTTGAGAGTACAGGATTACTTTGCCTCGTCTATTCAGGGAAAGGATGGAAATAATGAGTTTTTTATTTATGCTGAGAAAGTTTAAATATCTTTTGCCGAGTTTATTTCTTTTAGGCTGTCAAAACTTGAGAACTCGTGAGGATATAAGGCAGCTTCCAACGGTGAGTAGGCCCTCCTCCTCGGCGGTCACGGTGCCCTCTCCTCCGAGCTCTCAACAGGTTATTGTTGAGGCTCCTGAATTAGTGCCAGAAGCGACTCCTCCACCAGCACCGATCATTCCAAGTTTGCCGAAGGTTGGGATTATACTTGGGGCTGGGGGCGCAAAAACTTATGCCCATATCGGATTTTTACAGGAGCTCAGTCGTGAAAAAATTCCGGTTCATGCGATCGGTGGGATTGAATTCGCCGCTCCAATGGCCGCGTTGTATGCGAATAAAGAGCAAGTCAACGATGTTGAGTGGCAGATGTTTAAGCTTAAAGATGAGACTATAATAAAAAAGTCTTTATTGGGGGCTGTTCATACAAATAATGAAGTGACTGAGCTGAAGCCTTTTTTAACAGAGATTTTTGGTCGAACTAAAATTGAAGATGCGCGTATACACTTTGCTTGTCCGGCTTATAATTTGAAAAAAAATCAGGTTTATCTAATGAACAAAGGTGGCTTGGACCAGCTAATGTACATGTGTATGGCGTATCCCCCATATTTTAAGCCCTATCAGAATAATCTTTCTGGGGTTCGAGATGTCACAGCAATGGCGAACTATCTTCGTTCTAAGGGAGCCAATCATATCGTTTTGGTGAATGTTCTTCAATCGCCGGGCTTTGGGAAGCCCTACACTTCGGATGTTGCGGGGACAGACAATGTATTATGGAGTGAGATCTCGGGATTATATAATAAGCCTTTTACAGGGGTTGATTCTGTGATTTCACTTGAAACGTCGAATTATGGTATTATGGATTTTGAAAAACGCCGAGAAATAATGAATAAAGGTGCAGAGTCTGCGGCTCGCCAATTAAAAGCATTAACTCGAAAATTGGGACTTTAGGAGAAAAGAATGAGAAAGCCAAATTTTGATATGAATATTTTTGCAGAACGAAGACATAAAGTGGGCCAAGAAATTCAAGGTGGCGCATTGGTTGTTGCTTCTCATCCTGAACACATTCGCAATCATGATGTTCATTTTCCATATCGTCAGGACTCAAATCTATTTTATTTAACTGGCTGGGAAGAGCCCGAATCAGTTCTGATCTATCGACCAGGTTTGAAGCCTGAAACCGTGATGTTTGTTCGTCGCCGTGATCAAGAGCGCGAAACTTGGGATGGCTTTCGCTATGGTCCCGAGGGATGCGAGCGAGAGTTTAAGGTGGATAAGGCTTATCCTATCGATGAGTTTTCAAAAGTAGCTCCGCAACTTTTGAAAGAAGTCGATCGCGTTTATTACCGTATGTATAAAAATCCGCACATGGATTCAATGATGCAAACGGTTCTTGAGTCTGTGAAACAGATGCAAGGTCGCACTGGCTATGGCTTATTGCCAATCCATGATGCTGATACTTTGCTTGGTGAGCTTCGCCTTGTAAAATCTGAATATGAATTAACTCAACTACGAGAGGCTTGTGAGATCACGGCGCAAGGTCACTTGGCGGCAATGAGATTCACTCGTCCTGGGGTGAACGAACGTCAAGTACAGGGCGTTTTGGCTCATCATTTTTACATGAAGGGCTCGGCTCGAGAAGGTTATGGCTATATTGTTGCTTCCGGCAACGCGGCTACAACTTTACACTACAATTTTAACGATCAAGTTTGTAAAGACGGTGATTTGCTTTTGATTGATGCGGGTGCTGAATATAACTACTACACTGGGGATATCACTCGTACTTTTCCAGTGAATGGTCAATTCACTGACGAGCAAGGCCGCATCTATGAAGGGGTTTTGAAGGTTCAGAAAGAGATTATTGAATTTATCAAGCCAGGTATCGTATTTAAAGAATTACACGATATGGGAACTTCCTTGCTGACGGACTTGATGTTAGAGCTCGGTTTGCTTTCAGGTCGCAAAGAAGATTTGATTCAAGCTTTGGCTCAGAAGAGATACTACCCACACGGGATTGGTCACTGGTTGGGCATGGACGTGCATGATGCTGGTTTATACTTTAAAAAAGGTGAGCCCCGTCCAATTGAAGCAAATATGTGTTTCACAATTGAGCCGGGTCTTTATATTCCTGCTGATGATGCTTCTGCGCCTCAGAAGTTCCGTGGTATCGGTATTCGTATCGAGGATAATCTTCGTGTGACCACAAATGGTTCTGAGAATATGACATCATCAGTGCCAAAAGAAATTGCCGACTTAGAAAAAGTTGTGGGCAAGGCGTAGTCTCTTTAGAAATGCATTTTGATAGAACGAAGAAAGGCCCGAAAGGGCCTTTCTTTTTAAATAAACCGGTGTGTTGGCCAGCCGAATTTTTCGGCATTCTGCTGAAGCTCAAGTTCAGTCTTGAAAAGTTTATCGTCTCTGCAGGCAGCACTAACAGCAAGACTTAGATGAGTGCTGTTTTGTAATAGCTGAAAATCGCCCATCGTGTTACCCGAGCAAAAGAAGGGTTTTTTGCCCTTGGTTTTTTCTAGCAAGGCATCGACTTTTCCCTGTCTGTAAGTAATGATGCCTTTTTGTTTTTCAGAAATGAGTCCACCTTCAATTTCTGTTTCCACGCCAATAACTTGGTCTTGCTGTAGTCCTAAAATTTCGGCTCCTGGTTCTACGGCCCATTTTACCGAAGCTGTTATGATATAAATCTGCACACCTTTTTGTAGAAATAGATCGATCAGTTTCTTCTGTTCTAAGAATATTGGAAGTGGAAAATGATTTTTTACAGCTTCCTGTGCCCATGTTCGCACTTGTTCTATAGATTGATTTTTGCAAATTTGAGCTAGCCAAAGGTAAGCCTTGGGTGGGCTTTCTGCTTTCATGTTTTGATAGTGTTCCCAAGCATTGCGCGGAAGCTCTACCAACTTATTATCAATTTGGTATTGAAAGAAAGTTTCACCAAGGTCGGTATCCCAGAGTGTGCCATCAGCATCAAATGCAGCTACCGGTGCAGAATCCTCTTTTAAAATTTGGTCGAGTGAAGTATTGATTCGGTTCCACAACTCTGCGGAATAGTCTTTGTATTTCATATTTTAATAGTATGAAATAAGAAGTGAGTTTTGACAAGGAGACCTCGAAGCCATGAGTCTTATTTGCCGGGTCATTCAGACCGAAGATCTACAGGATATCTTAGACCTTGAAAATAAAAAATTGCAGGAAGCATATCCTGATGAAATGGAAAGAATGATTGCTGGATGGAACTCAAAGTTTCGATTGGAGGCACTTAATCATTACATTCCATTGGGCTGGAGTTTTTTAGCTCGAGACGCTGAAGATCAGAAGCTTGTTGGTTATTTTATAGCACAACCCTTGTTATTCCTTCATGGACATACTCAATCATTATGGGTTGAACATGTGCAGTACTCCTCTTTGCAGGCTCGGGATGAGCTTTGTGAATTAGCGTACAAGTTGGGTCGTGAAAAACATCTTCAACGTGTTTACTTTCCACAGGATAATGGAGTGCCCAATTCTATTCAGACTTTTAAACCCGAAAGCTGGAATCCAGGGACATTTGCTGTGAAAACTACAAAGGGATAGGTAGGCAATGAAAAAATTCTCAGCGAGTACTCGAGCATCGAGTATTTCAAGGATGATGCGCGAAGAGTTTGATCTTGTAATTATTGGTGGTGGAATTAACGGAGCTGGGGTGGCCAGGGATGCTTCAGCACGAGGCATGAAAGTCGCGCTTATTGAAGCTCACGATTTTGCCTCTGGTACGTCTTCTAAATCTAGTAAGCTGATTCATGGTGGAATCAGATACCTAGAAAATATGGAATTTAAACTTGTTTTTGAAGCCTTAAACGAACGAACTCGTTTGTTTGAAATGGCACCTCATTTGGTCCACCCATTAAGATTTATGATACCGCTCTATAAAGAAAGTAGAGTCGGGATGTTCAAGATGGGATTGGGCATGTGGTTGTATGATGCCCTTTCACTTTTTCAGGCTCCTGAGCTCCACGAGCGACTAAATGCTAAGCAGACAATCAATCGTATGCCGGATGTGCGCGCAACGAATTTACTAGGTTCTTATATTTATTCAGACGCTTACATGGATGATGATCGCTTGGTGCATGAGACTCTACGCTCTGCGAATGAATTTGGTGCTTTATGCGTAAACTATGTGAAGGCCATTGGTGCACGTTTTGAGAATAACAAAATTTCTAGCATAGAGTGCGAGGATCAAAAGACTGCGCAGAAATTTTTCATAAAAGCCAAGCACGTTGTCAGTAGTGTGGGGCCTTGGACTGATGAAGTTGGACAAGCTTTGTTAAAAGATTGGAAAAAAGTTTTACGTCCGACTAAGGGAATTCATCTGACACTGCCAAAGAATCGTTTGCCGTTATCAAGTGCAGTAGTCATGGGGGCGGAAAAAAGCGATCGTATTGTCTTTGGAATTCCTCGACATGAGATGATTATTATCGGCACGACCGACACGGATTTTAAAGGCAATTTAGACGACGTTGTAGCTACGGAAGAAGATGTAAAGTATTTGCTTTCTATTACGGATCAATATTTTCCGGGTGCAAAGATCACAGCTCAAGATGTTATTGCAAGTTACGCCGGAGTTCGTCCTTTGGTTAAGGATGATTCTGCCTCAGAAGGACAGACTAGCAGAGAGCACACGATAATCAGCGATGAAAGAGGCCTTACTTTCGTTGCTGGTGGTAAATATACGACGTATCGATTGATGTGTGAACAGACTGTGGATCGCGCGTTAAAGTCTTTATCAATTGATGATAAAATAAAATTTAAAAAGGCAGATACGAGTGTTGCATTGAATGTTTATACGACCGTAGAGGCATTTCAACAGGCCCAGGCTTCTGTGGATGTTTGGTCAAAACGTTATGGGCGTGCTGTCGAAGAAGTACGTTTGTTGTGTGAAAGATATGGAATGGAGGCTCAGGAGATTTTGGAAAATTCTCCTCGACACTTCACCTACTGGCAGCTGGAAGCAGCCCAAGCTATTAGCTCCACGATGTGTTTACATCTTTGTGATTTTTATGCACGACGAGTTCCATTGTTTCTAGCAAACACTCAACATGGAGTGCAATTTGTCGAAGAGATCGGCGAGGTGTTTCAGGAAATGCTTGGTTGGAGTGATGCTCAGCTTAAAGAAGAGCAGCAGCAGCTTCTAGATTATATGTCTCATGAGATCGCATGGAAAAAGCAATTTTGAGAGCCCATAATCGGCAAAGAGATCAAAAAGTGTCCATTTAAAGAGCCTCAGAGTAAGATATTTTGCATTACAGGGTGGCTCAGTCTTTGAACTTAGTACGGCTTTAGTCTCTGAGGAGGTTGTCTTATGAAAGTTCAAATATCTACCTTGATGGCATCGTTGTCGATTTTTATGACAGGTTGTTCGAACGGCAATAATGGCGGCGGCAACCCGGCACCACCAGTAGCCCCCGCTCCGGTAGAAACGGCAGCTCCTGCCCCAGCCCCCGTTCCGGCAGTTCCGGATATTCAAGGAGACTTTTCTTATAATTTCAATTTCAATGGTTGCACGACCGGAGAACAAAAATTTACTTCAAAGAAAGCTTATTGTGATGGGCTTCTGAATGACGCTCTCAACGCAAACTGTGCTCGAGAGATGCGCGCAGAAATGTACAATCGTATGTGCACGAACTCTCAACCTACTGATTTGAACACTCTCGCTCCGCAAAGTGCAGCACGCTGTGTTGTTAACGGGATGGATTTAAAAGATCGAACATTTTTACAAAACTTAAATCCATTTAATCCTCAACGTCGCCAGGTTTTTCGTGACCTCTTTTGGGATGGAAAAAAAGCCAAAAATTTCGGACTTATGTCTTCTGCCGATGCCTATGGAAAAGCGCGTTTCACAGTGGCGCCAGCAAGTGCTGACAAGGCAGCTATGGGTGAGATCAGTGTTCTGCAGTTTGGAGATGGTGACTTGATTTCCATGCGCTCACAGCTTGGTACGCAGGTGAGACTTGCGATTACTAATTTTGACTCTGAAAAAGAGACAGAAGTGACATGCCGTTCTGATAAATCATTTCTGCGAGAGAAAAAATCTCTTGAGCAAGTGGTGTGTGCTTTGAAGACTGGAAAAAAGGATAATTCATTTTCTGAGGAAACGCTTGCTTGGGACCGAAAGTCTGCTCTGGTAAAAGAGCTGCGAGCTCCATCACAATTGAAGTTAACTGTTCACCTGAATCCTCCAGCTGATGGATTGGAAGAGCGAATCTTAGTTGAAGTTGTGACCCCCTCTGGCAGTAGAGCCTTCAAAGCGGAAAGTACTGTGAATGAGGGAATTGAAGTTCGTTCCCGATCCGGAGACAGTCGATTGAACTTCTCCGTTGTTTGTTTGCCTGCGTCAAAATAACTCCCAAAGGGTCTAAATATCTGCATTGACTCCGGTTTTTATAGAACCTAGACTTAACGGCAATAAGACCCTTTGAATATTTCTCTCAAGTGAGATTCAGCATGAGTTTTTTTGACAAAGTACAAGACTATTTTTCGAATGATATCGCCATTGACCTTGGCACTGCCAACACTCTTGTGTATGTGAAAGGCCGAGGCATCATTCTAGATGAACCTTCCGTTGTGGCTGTCCAGAAGAACTATCGTGGGATGCAAAATCGAGTGTTGGCTGTTGGTAAAGAAGCCAAGGATATGTTAGGCCGAACTCCTGGTAGTATCGTGGCGATTCGTCCGATTAAAGACGGAGTTATTGCAGACTTTGAAGTTACACAGAGTATGTTAAAGTATTTCATCGGTAAATCACTCGGTGAAAAGAAATCTTTCATTCGTCCTCGTATCATCATTTGTGTACCCTATGGAATCACTCAGGTCGAAAAACGTGCAGTGAAAGAGGCGGCGCAAGCTGCTGGTGCTCGTGAAGTCTATTTGATTGAAGAGCCAATGGCAGCAGCAATTGGTGCGGGCCTACCGATCACAGAACCTTCAGGCAACATGGTTGTTGATATGGGTGGCGGTACGACAGGCGTCGCAGTTATTTCATTGGGTGGTATTGTTTACTGTAAGTCTATCAAAGTTGCTGGTGATAAAATTGATGAGGCGATTGTGAATTATGTTCGTCGTCAGTTCAATTTGCTTATCGGTGAAAGAACAGCAGAAAACATCAAGATTCAAATTGGTAATGCCTACCCTTTTGAAGAAGAAAAATCGATGGAAATTAAAGGTCGTGACCTTGTCGCTGGTGCGCCTAAGACTATCGAGATCACATCTTCTCAAGTTAATGATGCATTGATGGATCCTTTGTCGGAAGTTGTGGATGCTGTCAGAACGGCTCTGGAGAAAACTCCTCCTGAGTTAGCCTCAGATATCGTTGATAATGGAATCGTTTTGACCGGTGGTGGAGCGTTACTGGCGAATCTAGATGTTTTGCTTCGTGAAAGAACAGGACTTCCAGTTTCTATTGCGGAAGATCCACTCAGCTGTGTTGTAATGGGGTCTGGTAAAGTTCTCGACCAGCTTGATCTTCTCAGACAGTTGACAGTCGACTAGTATAAAGAAAAAGATATTGTAGTTGCGAGCGGCTTAATGCTCGCAGCGGACCTGAAGGTGTCAATGACTGAGACCGATGTAAAGTCTATCGCATTGTTTTTCTATTTTGCATTTCTTGATGATGACAAGGCTATTGAAGCTTCATCTCAGGCACTGGCCCTTTGTCGGGCTCGAAAACAAAAAAACTCAAAGATCAAAAATTCAGTTTTAATTGTTGTTGCGACAAAAACAATTTGGCAGAAGTTCAAACCTCGAATTTCTCGGGGACGTCCCAATACAACTATTGAATCTGGGTGGTTGTTGCCTCAAGGGGTCGATCTTGGACCTTGGAGGGAGTTTCAGAAAACAGCCTCGGAAGATGAGCTTTTAGCAGTCATTTGGTCTAAAATTTTACAAATAAATGACGATGATGTTTCGGAGGGATTGGGTATTACTCAGGGAACGATTCGCTATCGCTTGGGAAAGGCGCTTCGGAAGCTGGGTGGAATGTCTCAAGGTATAGGTAAGGCGAAGCATGGATCAGCGGGAAAATAAGATTAAACTTTCAAAAAAAGATCAACGTGAAGTTTCCCCGTTTTTTGGCCATGAAATGCTTTATGACTATTTGTGCGGGAACCTGGATAAGGAAAGACGTTCTGCTGTTGAGGATCATATTAAGTTTTCTCGAGATACTCAGTTGGAGTTGGCTCACATTCAGGAGGGACAAAAGTATGCGGAGTTGCTATCGCAAACAGTTGTCTCCCAACCCATTCTGGAAGAGATCAGCAGTCCTGCTAATTACATTTCGGTTTTGCTACAAAAGTCTCATTTCGATAAATGGCCTCTGGGGTTGAAGTGGGGTCTTGAAGCACTAGTCGTTGTCTCGGTTATTGTGACAATTTTAACTTTGACTCCGTGGGAGAAGTTTTTACAGATTGCAATGATCTCTAACTCAAAAGACGTGATCCTATCTGAAATTCCTCGAGCAGAGACTTCTCAACTTATTGATGAAAAACCTGAGTTTGTCGACGAAGGTGTGAAGCCTAAAGAGGTGGTTGCAGTTGAGGAGGATCAAAAGCCATCGACTCCAGAAACAGCACCGGCTGCTCCAGAAATGCCCTCGCCCACAAAGGTCGCGGCAAAGAATGTTGAGCCAGAGACTCCAAAAGAAAATGTTTCAGCGGTTGGCTCTGGGGGATTTCTTTATCGTGGTTCGATTGCCGTCACTAATTTAGATGCCGCTCGAATGAAAATTACCGAAAAGATCAACTCATTAGGTGGACGTAAAGCAGGTTCAGTGGAACTTGGCTGGAAAAAAACACCGACATCTAGTTATTACCACTTCACTATACCGCAAGCGAAATACGATGATCTTATCGCCTTTCTCGCTATGTATGGTAAGCCAGTCATTGCAAAAGAAAAGCATCCACGGGTTATGCCGGATGGAATCTTACGTTTGATCGTCACCGTGGATGAAGCGCAGAAGTGAAAACATTAAGAAAAAAACCCAGACGGTCTTTGCGTACGATATTGATAGTTTGGTTTGTTCTTTTTTCAGTCATCCCCTTGGCATTCGTCACGGGTTATTCTCTTCTTAAATATGAAAAAGCAATTGATTATGAGTTGTCTCAACGGCTCAGTGGGAACGCGCGAGAAATTGAACTTGCCTTAACTGAGATCCAATCCAATATGCAAAGCAAGCGTGATAAATATATCAAAGACCCAAGTCTTATTTATCACATTGCGACTGGTGACGGATCGACGGTTCGTAATATCTCCACTCCGTGGTTAAAAGCCGACGGCATGTCGAGCCTGACATTTTTTGATCGCGAAGGACGGATGTTGGCATCTGTCTTTAAAGATGACAAAGATTCAGTGCGCAGTTTTTTACCGGTTCAAGATGCCGTTTTTTTGTCAGCAAAATATATGGCTCAATTAGACTCAGACAAAGAAATCATTCTGGCGGAGTTTAACGAAAATCAAAAAGTAAGTTTAATTCTGATATCAAAAGTCATTGGGTCGGGTGGCCGTCTTGTCGGCTATATGGAACAGATTGTAAATCTGAATAAAGTCTTCATTAGCAAAATGAAAAGTCGACTCAAGCTTGAATTGATTGTTTTTAAAGAGCGCGGACAAGTTGTTTTAGCGAGCCATCCAGATTTTTATCTATATAAAAAAGATTTTTTCCTCTCATATTTTAAGCCCGGCAGTGAGCCCTTTTTTGATTTAAATGTACGCTCTACACCGTACGGCTTTCTGATTTATCCTTTAAACTGGGGAATCACAAAATTTCATGTCGCATTGGGTGCTTCAAAAAGTCAGGCCAAAGCCGTTCTTAAAAATGTAAATTATGCGTTTATATCTGTCGTTGGTGCTGTCGTTGTTTTACTTATACTGACCATCGTCGTCACTTCCAGTTGGGTGTTAAAGCCTTTGTATGAACTCGTGGATGCCTTGCAGTCTTTTGAGTCACAAGAACAAGCTGTCACAATTCCGGTAAAGAACGACACCGAAATCGGTTTGCTGACAGAGTCTTTTAATGAAATGAGTAAAAAAATCTGGCAAGCCAGAGCAGAGCTTCGGAATAAAATTACCGAGCTGGAATCTGCCAATCGTGAACTCAAAGAAACTCAAACAAAGCTTGTTCATTCTGCGAAGATGGTCAGTCTTGGTCAGCTTGTGGCCGGAGTGGCCCATGAGCTGAACAATCCTATCGGGTTTATATATAGCAATATGACTCACTTGAAAGACTATTCAGAGAAGCTGATCTCTTTAGCAGAAACTGCGGAAAAGGAACCTTCTAAATTGAATGCCTTAAAGGAAGAGTATGAATTTGATTATATTGTCAAGGATCTGCCGAAACTAGTTGCTTCCTGCCAAGACGGAGCAAGGCGCACCAGGGATATCGTCCTTGGTCTGAGAAATTTCTCTCGACTGGAAGAAGCAAAACTTCAAGAAGTTGATGTTCACCAGAGCTTGGATACAACTTTAAATCTTCTTCAAGGTGAAATAAAAAATAGAATTGAAGTTCATCGCCAGTATGAACCGATTCCGATGATACATTGTTATGCCAGTCAGATTAATCAAGTTTTCATGAATATCTTATCTAACGCAGTTCAAGCGATAGATGGTGTCGGGCATATTTGGATTTCTACATCTGCACTAAAAGACTATAAGGGATCAAAAGATCGAAGGGGTTGGGTTCAGGTCTCTATCCAAGACAGCGGCAAAGGAATGAGCGCTGAGACTTTAGAAAAGATATTCGATCCATTCTTCACGACAAAAAGCGTGGGGCAGGGAACCGGGCTTGGTCTTAGTATTTCTTATGGAATTATACAAAATCACGGTGGTGAAATTCAAGTTCGCTCTGAAAAAGGTGTCGGTACTGAGTTTATTGTGATCATTCCGGTGTACCCTCCTATTCAGGAGAAGTTGCACTAGCGGGCTGCTGAAAAAGGCTCATCTGCTGCGTTGGAGAGATTCATCTTTCACTCCGACGTTCCTGGGGTACACCTACACTGCAGATGAATCCCTTCGTCTTGCATCTGAACCTTTTTGAACAGCCTTTAAATATTTTTTATAAGACTGCTAGCGCGTAATTTTTCTATATTTTCTTTGTACGCTCTCTAAGCATCGAATCTGTCTTTCATCTGTGAAAACTTTTTGGCAGAGAAGAACTTCATCGTTAACTATCAATCGATTCTTCAAGCGTCCTAGACATTTGATTTTATTTTGATCTGAAAACTGCATTCGGCAAAAATCAACGACTGATACCGTAATAAGGTCTGCCTGAACCATTTCATTCAGGCATTTTTTCTTATCACTATCAAAAAAGAATGACTGACAAAAATCAGAAGCTGCGTCGAGACCAGGCTGAGGGTCTACTTTAATACGAGTGGTGTAGGGAAATGGTCGGCGAATATTGCTCAGGCATTTTGCTTGTTCGGAAGGGAAATTTAATGATTCACAGATGCGGGCTTCCTGGGGACGGATATCCGAATTTATGATTCCCTCGAGGCAAGACACTCGCTCGTTATCAAAATTCTGATTTTCGCAAGCGGGTAGGGCTTCTCGAGTGACCCAATTTGCACCACTTTCAAGTGCAACGCATTTTATGATCATGTCATCAGATTGAATGAGGTTGCAAAATTGAAGTGCAGCTTCAAGACCAGGAATCGGGTCAGGAACTCTTTGAGAAAAGGCTTGAATCTGGAATAAAATGACTAATAAAAAAGATAAAATTCTCATTTTGCTACACTCCTAGTCTCTGTTGTTTCAAAACTAGCACATGTGACTAAAATGAGAAGCTCTATTTTATTAAAGATATCTTACTTTAGGCCGATGTAGATGATATGGGGTCTGAGGATACAAAAAAAGATCAACCTAAGTTTTTGGTACTACTTCTTTTTATAGGAGCAGCGGTATTAGCTGTATCTTATTTCGATTCTTCAGATACTGCAAAAGTGAAAGAAAATAAGCCGGTGGCTGCACCCAAGCAGGTTGCTGAAAGTTCTGTGAATTCACATCTTATGTACACCAATGATAAAATTGAGCTTCAGCGTAGAGCATTGGAACTAGAAAATGCTCGCACATTAAATAAGGCCTTTAAGCGCAATTCTGAACAGTCGGCTTATGTAAATCCCAATAAGTTAGATCTTAGCGCTGAGGACCACTCCGCAGCTATTGCTGAAGTTTTGGGAAGAGGAGAAAAAAAGCAAGAAATTCACTCCCCAGAGGAGATCGTTCAGCAGGAAATTTATATGGCCGAACAAGCTGCTGAATACAATGAAGCTTATAGAGAAGAGTATGCACGACAGTTCGTTGAGAATGCACGTCGGGGTGGTTATAAGGTCATCTTAAGCTCCGATCTATCCCGGGTCATTTCGGTCACACCTATTCGTAGGCCAAGTAAAGAGTCCTTCAATCTGGATAATAACGGCTTCGATCCAGTCCGTTAAAATTATTTGAAAGAAATTTTTCTCCACTTCTTCATGTGTGAGTTGTCTGCCATGCTGTAATATTGTGTTGGTGATACTATTAAGTGATCTAGTAATGGAATTTGCATGAGATGCGAAAGTTGATAGATTTTCTTGGTCAGGATCAAATCTTGATTGGATGGATGAGTCTGATTGCTAGGATGATTGTGGGCAAGAATGAACGAGCTAGCATTGTATTTAATTAGCAAACGAAATATGTCTCGCGGATGTATGAGACATTGATCCACAGTTCCTCTAAAGACCATTTCTTTTTCGACAAGTTGCAACTGAGAGTTTAGCGCAAGTAGCCAGAGTTCTTCCGCATGAGGATTGATGTTTTTGCGAACACATTCAAATGCTTGGATACTAGAGTTTAGTTCAGTCATGGATTATTTAGGATGCAAAAAATGTGTGTGGCAATTCTTGCGTTAAGTGCTAGACACGGACGGTTTGGGACTTGCGTGTCCGAATGACCCGACATAGAATTTCGAGGAATGTCTTTGAATTGATAGGAAGGTATTTATGAAAAATGGAATTTTGGTATCTGTTCTTTCACTCTTATTACTAATTTCAGTTGGTTGTGGACCGAAAGCTTTTGTAAAAGGTCAATACGACGATGTGAACCGTGAAAATTTATTAAACGATCAGTGGTCAGAAACAGATATGCAAAATGCTGTTAAAGATTTGGTTGCAAGTCTAATGACGTCGCCAGCAATTGCAAATGCAAACAAGATGCCTGTTGTTATGGTTACGAACTTACAGAATAAAACCAGCGAGCATATTGATACTCAAAGCATTATGGATATGGTGCGTGTTGAACTTATGAAAACCGGAAAGTTGGGATTCATTGACAAGGAAGCTCGTCAAGATATCTCTGAAGAGTATAATTATCAAAACTCAGGAATGGTTTCAGACGATACTAAAAAAGGTCCAGGTGGACAGGTCGGTGCAGATTTCATCATTAACGGTCGTTTAGATTCTATTGTACAAGAAGTGGGAAAAGATAAATCGGTTTACTACAAGCTAACACTCAATTTAACCAATCTTAAATCCAGCATGATCACTTGGTCAGATCAAAAACAAATTCGCAAGACTTTCAAGAAGAAAACTATTGGCCTGTAGTTCATGAAAAGAAGCTTTTCAAGGTTCATGGTTTTCACCATGAGCCTTTGTCTCATCTCTGTCTTGTCTGGCTGTGCCAGCTATCAAAGTAAAGTGCAGGATGCTCGTAGAGCACTTGTGCAAAATGATTTTCCCAAGGCATTGGCTGAATTAAAGCCATTGGCAGAAAACGAAAATGATGATCAGTTGGTCTATCTTTTAGACTATGCCGTGGCACTTCAGTTGGCGGGGAATTTAAAGGAAAGCAATCAGGCTTTTCTTAAAGCAGATCGTTTGGCGGAGCTTGTGGATTATCAGTCCATTTCACGATTTGCCGGCTCACTTGCATTGAATGAAGAAATGGTTCAGTACAAAGGAGATACTTTTGAGCGCATGTTCATCAATGCCTATCTTGCGATGAACTTTTTAGAGATGGGTAAGTTGGACGATGCTCTGGTTGAAGCTCGTCGAATAAATGAAAAATATCTGAAGTACAGAGCTGAAGAGAAAAAAGAATTTGAACTGAATTTTTTTGGTAAATACTTATCCGCCATCATTTGGGAAGCCAATCGTAGTTATGATGATGCCTATATTGCATACTCTGAGGCGTATAAGATTGACCCAGACATTTCATCTTTACGCGAAGATTTAATACGTTCTGCAAAATTGGCGCAAAGAGCTGACGAATACACTAAGTGGAAGAAGAAGTTCCCAGAAGTTCAAGAGCAGGCTGCTTGGTATGATAGATCACAGGGCGAGCTTGTGATTATTTTTCAGCAGGGATGGGGCCCCAGAAAAATTCCTTCGCAAGGGGAATATCGGTTCCCAGCTCTGGTTCCGACATTTAGTACCACTCGAAAAGCTCGTTTGTATCTAGGTTCGAATTCTTACTTGAGTAGTGAAGTTTACGATGTTCAGCAGGCTGCTATCGAGACTTTGAAAGAAGACCAAGGTATTTTATTAGCAAAAAGAATCTCGGGTATTGCAGCAAAAGCCGTCTTGGCAGATCAAGTGCGACAAAAAAATCAAGCATTGGGTGATTTGACTTGGTTGGTTCTGAATCTGGCTGATCGAGCGGATGTGCGCCAATGGTCTACTCTGCCGCAATCTATTCAGACAATCCGAGTTCCTTTGAAGCCAGGTAAGTATCTTTTTAGTCTGGAAGGCTTGATGAGTTCAGGCATGCCTTCAGGAGAAAACTTCCAAGGTAAGGAAGTGGAAATTCAGCCGGGCAGAAAAACATTTATTGTTTGGCGAAGCTTAAATTAAAGGTCTTGGTGGCACGAGTTGGTTTTTTGCTGTTGCCAATACATTTTGAAAGAAGACTAAATAAAAAAGGCTCTGATTAACAGAGCCTTTTTTATTAGCATTAAATGCTTATTTAAACTTCAAATCTATTAGTTGCTCAAAAGTGATGAGCCAGGAAGATTTGGAGTTTCGTCGTCTTGCTGTAAACCAGGAAGAACAGTTGCTTTTTCAGCAGCTACTTTTGCAGTTGTATCTGTGTTGTAGCGAGTTGCTGCAGAAGCGACACGGTTTTCCAAGTTTTGCTTCACATTGTCAGTAGATGCATTTTCAACAACAGTGTTTACTTGTTGTTTAGTCATGTAATCCTGAGGGAATGCACCAAGCTTCGCAAGGTAACCAGAAATGCTTCCGTTGCCGTTTTGGATGATTTCACGAAGAGTGAAAAGAGGAGCGTATTGAGATGCTTTCTTTTCAGCTTCAAAAATGATCTGTGTCAAAGTGGCAGCAGTGATGTCGTTCTTTGACTTGTTATCAATAACCATCACCTCTTCATTTGTACGAATCATTTTTGCGATATCGTCCAAAGTAACGTAGCAGCTTTGCTGAGTGTCGTAGAGTTTACGGTTCTGATAACGCTTGATGATTTTAACTTTAGAATTTGGCTTCGATGTCATTGTTTCGTTTTGGTTGATCAAAATGCCTCCCAATTTGAAATTTCCCCAAAGTACCAAGGGCTTAACGTGATTTATGATTCACCGTCCCCTTGTAGATGGGCGCAAGCTATCCCTGCCGCCACTCCTTGTCAAGAGGTCCTAAGTTCAAAAGAAAAGACTTTAGGCGTTATTTTTATATGAAATTGCGCGGAGCCCTAAGTTTAATTCGACCTTAGTCTAAAGTTTTCCAATGGGAACGCCGAAAGGTTAGAAAACAATTCGCCTCCATAGGAACTGGTTTAATGAATCATAAGGAAATACAGACATTTAGATCTGCAAGCCTGCTGTCATTTTTAGGGCTAGTTCTGTTAGCTGGGGCGGTAGTGGCAACTCCTTGGAATAGCCAGCTACAAGACTCTCGCGTTCAAGCCGCACGGCAGAAAGCTGAAGTTGTCGGGTATCAAGTCGCTCAGCTTTATCGCGAAGCATCAATTTTATCGCAGAAAAGTGGGGGGTCCAAAGGTCGCCACCTCGCCTCTACCGAAGACCTGCCAGCCAACTCTCTGGAAAATTTACGCAGTACTGGGACCATGGGGCTAGACCCTTGGGGGGAGTCTTATCGTTATCGCATATTGTCCTCTCCTCAATCGTCTTTCGTAAAAGTGCTGGTTTGGTCAGCGGGACCTAATAAGAGGGTGGAGACTTCTCACTTGGATGACGAGTCCAAGCCTTTAGTCGATCAGCCAATTTACCTGGGCGATGACGTCGGTGTGCTTTTGAGCGTGACTCAAAAATAGGCAAATTTATTTATTAAATGGTCCTGTTTGCTGCCGATTCCATCAAGAAATTCTCAAAATTCACCGAATAACCTAGTGACCAAGGAGATCTAATGTTTCCATACACTAGGGCCGCGATTGCACTTCCGATGCTTTTAACTCTGACAGCTTGTGCGAGTTTTAGATCAAATGATTCGGAAAAGGCGACTTACTACGAGTCTTCATTTGATGATAAAAATCGAGCTCCAGCTTCATTTGCTCCTGCAACAGTGTCAGCCGATGGAAACGCAACTTTAGATCCTCTTTATATGCGTACTCAAGCTGATTACTATTTTGCGATGGGTGAAGCTTACAGTCTTGATGGTAACACCGAAAAGGCGATCGATTCTTTTAAGATGACTTTGATTTATGATCAAGAATCGCCGGCTGTTCATATGCGGTTGGCAGCAGAGTACCTGAAGCAAGGGCTGGTGACCGAATCCTTGGCCCAAGCTGAAGAGGCGGCGACGAAAGATCCTAAAAATGTAGATGCGCGATTACTTTTGGGAGGACTCTATTCCTCAATGAAATTGTATCCCAAAGCTATGGAAGAATATTTTACTGTGATGAAGTTGCAACCGGATAATATGGAAGCGCCATTGTATATTGGTGCTCTTTATTCAGAGCAAAAGCAGTATGATAAAGCTGTTAAGTATTTTGAGTCCTTAGCAAAGAATCCTGACTATTCAACTCCATATTTGGCGCACTACTATATTGGTCGCGTGAGGATGGAGCAGCCAGGTGAAAAATATCAGGCGGCTGCAGAAGCGTCATTTAAAAAATCTCTTCAAGCGAAACCTGATTTTGTAGATGCAGTGCTTTCTTTGGGTGTTCTTTATAATAAGCAGAAAAAAGAAGATAAGGCCCTCGCAATGTTCCGAGAGTTTCAGCGGCAGAACGCACCGAACGGTCGGATCGCCGAAATCTTGTCTCAGACTTACATTGAAAAAGGGGCTTTTGACCAAGCCTATGAGCAACTTGAGATTGTCGAAACCGAATCTGAGGATCCACTTAACGTTCGCATGAAAATGGCGTTAATTTTAGTGGAGCAAAAAAAGTATGATTTAGCTGCAAAGAAATTGGAAGAGGTCCTAAAGGATGCTCCTGACTCTGACAAAGTACGTTTTTATTTAGCCGCTGTCTTTGAGGAAATGGGACAAGTTGAGAAAGCTATTAAGGAATATCGAAAAGTTCCAGTTTCGAGTAGTTTTTATGGAGAATCGGTAGTTCATGCAGCCTATCTTTTAAAAGGTCAGGGTCAGTTAGATGAGGCTCTGGAGGTTGCGGCGCAAGGATTAAAGGAGCGCCAGGATCAATCTTCTATTTATGCAATGTATGCTTCTTTGTTGGATGAAAAAAGTGATCATAAAAAAGCTTTGATGGTTCTTCAGCAAGGTCTTGTTAAGTTTCCTGAAAATGCGCAGCTTAGATTTTATTACGGAACGATGAATGATCGCCTTGGTAAAAAAGACATCGTCGTCAGTGAGATGAAGAAAGTTTTAGAAATTGATCCTAATCACGTGCAAGGCATGAATTACTTGGCCTTCACTTGGGCGGAAATGGGTGTTCATTTGGGTGAGGCGGAAAAGCTGGCTCGTCGTGCCTTAGAGCTCGAGCCCAAAGACGGATATATTCTTGATACTCTTGGTTGGATCTTATACAAGCAAAACAAAGTGGTTGAAGCGATTAAGTATTTAGAAGCCGCTCACAAGTATCAAGCCACAGTGAGTATTATTGCGGAACATTTAGGTGATGCTTATTTAAAGCAAGCCATGATTGAAAAAGCCAAAAAAATGTATCGCAAAGCCGCCGACTTGGAAACTGACAAGCGAAAAGTGGAAGAAATTCAAAGTAAGATTTTTGCAATAGAAAAACAGGAAATAGCAGGACCTCGTTTGCCTGCTTCTGTTGAATTGCCTAGAGCGGAACGGGCGCAATAAGTTTTTTTTGATCCATATCAGTGAATAGAAAATGACTGCAATAATATAGAAGGGGGAGAGTGAAAATAAAACCAACTCCCCATGTCCATGTTGAAAGCGTTAATAGAATTCCAATGTAGAAACTAATATTGAAGTACTTTCGATAACTTCTTAGGGAAGCGCTGGCTACCAGGTCGATGGATTTAGCTAGGCTCATTTTCTTCTCAATATGCCAACGAAGTGAGTGGCTTATCAGTAAATAGAAATACACAGTGATCATAAAAAGACCTGCAGCCAGCGGCAGCATGGTTGTGACCTCTTGCGGATTTTGTAAAATACCAAAAGCAGATCCTCCTAAGACATAAGACGGAAATAAAATAAGACTGGCTCCAATGTAAGAGATGAGGTTCTTATATAGGAAAGAAAGATTTTTAGGCCAAGTTCGATCTGACATTAAAAGATTACTGAGGTTTTGAAGGGTCAGGAGTCCTAGCCCTAATAAAAATGCGTTGAGATAGGGTATGTGATGGGTAGAAAAAAGCAGGGCCGTAGAGATGGTGCCTAAAATTAGTGTGTTTTTAATTTGGCTTCTCATCTGTATCAGTGCTTGTTTAAAGTAATTCATTTCTTTATGCTAAGCCAATGATGACAAGGTTCAATTACTTTCTTCTTTTGATTTTAACCGGTTTTCTTACTTCATGTGTCTCTAAGCCAACAAGGATTGTCGGACCACTTCAAGCGCAATGGGAGACAAAAGCTCTGATCACGAATCAGAAAGACAACAAAAGACATTCGTTGAACATAGATATTTATGCTATTCGAGACCAGAAAACTCGGCTAGAGATTTCGGCGTTGTTGGGATTTCAGATGGCAAGTCTTGTGATGAGCCCTGAAGAAATTGCATTTGTTGTCTATCCTAAGAAGACGTATTACTTTGGCAAAAATTCAGAGTCTGCTTTTAGTCGTATCATCGATCTTCCTCTACATCCTATGAATTTAACAAATATTGCTTTTGATCAACCCATCATCGGCCCTGGTTGGAAATGCAACTTAGATCAAAATAAATTAGTGTCTCAATGTGAGAATGTGGAACGTAAGATCACAGTAAATTGGCAGGACCGCGACGCAGGTAAAAAGAAAGTTCAAATTGTGGCCCCACAATTTGAAATGCAATGGTTGTTTTCTGCTCCCCAGACTGAGGTCGTGTTGAAGAATGATCAATTTAAATTAAAACCACCCTCAGGATTCAAAGTAATACAAATAAATTAAAATACTCGTTAACCGTTCTTTATTGAGGCATCATCTTATCTGGTAGCTGTGTCATAAAACACCCGAGGGAGAAACGATGGCCTCAAAGATAGATCTTCAATCATTGGTCGCAAACTGGCAGAACTCAAGTTCACACTCAAAAGAACATTGGAGTGGAACCTTTGAACAGTATTTAGATCTGGTGAAGCAGAATCCAAAAGTTTCGAGAAATGCTTACCAGCGAATGTTCGATATGATTGTTGAAGAGGGCACCGAAACCTATCTCGATTTCAAAAAAGAAATTGTCAGATATAAATTCTTTGATGATGTCCACAACAACGGAAAAGACGCAGTTTTTGGGTTGGACGTTCAGTTGATGAAGCTCGTTAACGTGCTCAAGGCAGCGGCTTTGGGGTACGGTACCGAAAAGCGTGTGATCCTTTTGCATGGTCCCGTGGGAAGTGCCAAATCTACAATCTGTCGTATGCTAAAGAAGGGCTTGGAAAGATATTCTCATACGAATCAGGGTGCTCTTTATACTTTTGAGTGGATCGATGAAAAGTTGGAGTTGGATGGTCTGCTTGGAAAAGGTGTCAAAGTTTTTCCTTCGCCAATGAACGAGGAACCTTTGTTGTTAATTCCCGATGAGCTTCGACAACAGGTTTGCGACTCAATAAATAAAGGTCAGGATGGTTCCTACCGCGTGCAGATTGATGGAGAATTGAGTCCTCCATCTCGATTTATTTTCAAAGCATTAATGGAAAAATATAATGGCGATTTGATGCGCGTGTTTTCACATGTGCGAGTACGTCGTTTATTTATCTCAGAGGCCGATCGTATTGGGATTGGTACATTCCAGCCGAAAGATGAAAAGAATCAGGATTCAACAGAGCTTACTGGAGATATCAATTACCGCAAGATTGCTGAATACGGTTCTGACTCAGATCCGCGCGCATTTAATTTTGATGGTGAGTTCAACGTTGCCAACCGCGGTATGATCGAGTTCGTCGAGGTATTAAAGTTGGATGTGGCTTTCTTGTATGATCTTTTAGGAGCTTCACAAGAGCATCGAGTAAAACCCAAAAAGTTTGCTCAAACACATATCGATGAAGTGATTATTGGACATACGAACGAGCCGGAATACCGTCGTCTTCAAGACAATGAATTCATGGAAGCTCTTCGTGATCGTACGGTAAAAATTGATATTCCTTATATCACTCGTTGGAGAGATGAAATTAATATCTATAAGCGAGATTTCAACTCTCAAAAAGTGCGTGGTATCAGTATTGCCCCTCATACAGTTGAAATGGCAGCGATGTGGGCAATCCTTACTCGTCTAGAAAAGCCGAAGAAAGCTAATTTGACTCGTTTGCAAAAGCTTAAGCTGTATAACGGAAAAACGTTGGCAAATTATACTGAGGACAACGTGCGAGAGCTGCGTAAAGAGACTTTGCGTGAGGGCCTTGAAGGGATTTCTGCTCGTTATATTCAAGATAAATTATCCAATGCTCTGGTGGCGGCACAACAGTCTAATAAGGGTTCTGTAAATCCATTCATGGTATTTAAAGAACTAGAGTCTGGATTGAAGAATCATTCTTTGATTTCTAATGAAGATCTGAAAAATGAGTACCGAGAGTTGTTGGGTGTCGTTCTTCAGGAATACGAAGAGATCATAAAAGCTGAAGTGCAAAGAGCCATCAGTGCCGATGAAAGTGCAATGCAGAGACTTTGCGCTAATTATATCGACAACTTAAAGGCATACACTCAGCGCGAGAAAGTTCGAAATCAGTTTACTGGTAACGATGAAGAGCCGGATGAGCGCTTGATGAGATCTATTGAGGAAAAAATTGAAATTCCTGAGTCTCGCAAAGACGATTTCCGCCGCGAGATTATGAATTACATTGGTGCTTTAGCTTTGGACGGTAAAAAGTTTAACTACAAAATGAACGAGCGATTGCATAAGGCGATCGAGCTTAAGCTTTTTGAAGATCAAAAGGATAGTATCAAGCTCACGACATTGGTAACTAATGTCGCGGATAAAGATACTCAAGAAAAGATCGATATTGTTAAAACCCGTCTCATCAAGGACTTCGGATACGACGAGATTTCTGCGACTGATGTTTTACATTACGTCGCAAGTATCTTCGCCCGAGGGGACGTAAAGAATAAATAATGTCTATCAGAGAAGATCAAAACAGATTTAGGGAGATCGTAAAGGGCAAGGTTAAAGAAGACCTTAGAAAGTACGTCTCCCAAGGTGAAATGATCGGGAAGCGCGAAAATGAATTTGTCAAAATTCCGCTTCCTCGGATTGATATTCCAAATTTTCGCTATGGACCAAAGCAACAAGGCGGGGTCGGACAAGGTGAAGGTCAACCTGGCCAAGATGTCGGCGATCCGGGCGAAGGTGGACAAGGTCAAGCTGGCGAAGCTCCTGGCGAGCATATGGTTGAAGTCGAAATGTCGATGGATGAGCTTGCCGAAATTCTTGGAGAGAAACTTCAATTGCCGCGCATTGAACCCAAGGGTGCGAAAAATATTGATTCTTTGAAAACCAAGTTTACAGGTCTTGCTCCTGTGGGGCCGGAAGGTCTTCGGCATTTTAAGTCATCCTATAAAAGAGCCTTGAAGCGAATGGTGGGCGCCGGAACCTATGATTCTGAGGAGCCGTTGGTTTTGCCGATCCGCCGGGATATGCAATATAAATCTTTTAAAAAGATCAACCAGCCACAGACCCAGGCCGTTGTCATTTACATGATGGACGTGTCGGGAAGTATGGGTGATGAACAAAAAGAGATAGTTCGCCTTGAGAGCTTCTGGATTAACACCTGGTTGAAGAAACATTATAAGGGGCTGGAAACGCGCTTTATTATTCATGATGCCTCAGCCAAAGAAGTTGATGAAGATACGTTCTTCCGTACGAGTGAATCTGGTGGCACGCTTATTAGTTCTGCTTATAAGCTTTGTCAGGAAATCATCTTACAAGACTATCCCGTGAATGAGTGGAATATTTATCCCTTCCACTTCAGTGATGGTGATAATTGGTCAGGCGAGGACACACGTCTTTGTGTGAAAATGTTAAATGATTTTTTTCTGCCCAACTGTAATGTTTTTAGTTACGGACAGGTTGAGAGTAAATATGGCAGTGGTCAATTTCTCAAAGATCTGCTGAAAGAATTCGGGACTGATGAAAGACTGACTTTAAGTCAAATTGAGAGTCGAGATAAAATCCTTGATTCAATAAAAGATTTTTTAGGAAAAGGTCGATAGGCGGTAACAAAAGTTATTTGCAAACTTTTGTTTAAGTTGATGGAGATGAAATGGCTAATCTGACACCAGAGCTCGAAGCTGAAAGAAAACGCATCTGTCAAATTGCTAAAGATGCCGGCCTGGATTTTTTCGAAACGATATTTGAACTGATTAGTTATGATCAAATTAGTCAGTTTGCTGCCTACGGTGGCTTCCCGGTTCGTTATCCACACTGGAAATTCGGTATGGAGTACGAGCATCTTTCAAAAAGTTACGAGTACGGTTTATCCAAGATCTATGAAATGGTGATCAATACAGATCCTTGTTATGCCTATCTTATGGAAGGCAACTCAATGATGGATCAAAAGCTCGTGATGGCCCATGTTTATGGACATTGTGACTTCTTTAAGAACAATGTTTGGTTTGCAAAGACCAATCGTAAAATGATGGATCAGATGGCCAACCATGCGACTCGTATTCGTAGATACATGGATCGCTATGGTCAGGATGTTGTAGAGAATTTTATTGATGTTTGTTTGAGTTTGGAAAATTTGATCGATCGTCACAGTCCCTATGTTGAAAAGTCTGGGGAAAAGCCTGCGGAAAGAAATGAGTCTCAGGAACCCAATTATCTTTTGAAAGTAGATCGGTCCTATATGCGGGACTATATCAACCCGCCAGCTTTCGTCGAGGAACAGCGCCGGAAAGCTGAAATCGAAGCGCAAGATAGAGCACAACGATTTCCAAAAGAACCAGAAAAAGATATTCTGAAGTTTTTTATTCACCATGCACCTTTGTCTGATTGGCAGCAGGATGTTTTGTCAATTATTCGGGACGAGGCCTATTATTTCTCGCCTCAGGGAATGACAAAAACGATGAATGAGGGTTGGGCGTCTTATTGGCATTCCAAGTTGATGACGACCAAAATTCTGAACGATTCAGAGATAATTGATTTTGCTGATCATCATAGCGGCACGATGGCAATGGCCCCTAACGGCTACAATCCCTACAAAGTGGGTATTGAGCTCTTCAGAGATATTGAAGAGAGATGGAACAAGGGTCAGTTTGGGCGAGAGTGGGAAGAGTGTGATGACGTTCGAGAGCGTAAGAATTGGAATAAAGACTTACGTCTTGGTCGCGAAAAGATATTTGAAATTCGCAAGATTTATAACGACGTCACATTTATCGATCAATTCTTAACTGAAGACTTTTGTGTTCGTAACAAACTTTTTGTTTATAAGTTTAACAAAAAGACGGGGAAGTTTGAGGTTGATACAAAAGACTTCAAGGCCATCAAAGCGCAGTTGCTATTTCATATGACTAACTTTGGTCAGCCTATTATCCGGATTGAAGATGCGAACTTTGAAAATAGGGGTGAGTTGTTGTTGATGCACACTCATGAGGGCATAGACATGCAGCCCGATTTTATGAGTGAAACTTTAAAAAATGTATTCAAAATGTGGAAGCGTCCAGTAAATCTAGCAACTGTGATGGATGAGACTCCGCAACTTTTTAGATTTGACGGAAAGGAGTATACGCAGCATAAATTGGGTGAACAGCCCAGTCCAAATCCGTCAAATCAAGAAGGTTCTTAGAAGTGAAAAACACCCGTTTAGTTTATAGTACTGATCCGAAGGATAATATTGTTTGTCCCAAATGTCGAAAGCACAAAGAAGAGTGTGTTTGTATCGCTGAAGAAGATGTTCAAGGCGGTTCTTACACAGTGGTCTTTAGGTTGGAGAAAAGTGGCCGCGGAGGTAAGACTGTTACCGTAATGGATGGTTTTCCTCGCAATACTGATTTCCTAGCTAGTCTTACAAAAGAATTAAAATCTAAATGTGGTGTTGGTGGGACGTTTTCTATACATGAGAAATCTGGTCTCATTGAAATACAGGGCGATTCCCGAGAGAAACTAAAAAAAATTTTGCTAGCCAAACAAATCAAGTTCAAAGGCGTCTAAATTAGACCTTTCCGTCTTGTAATTTTCTCAAAAGAGTTTCATGATTATATTACTATGCAAGAGCTGAATTTCATTTCTCCGCAACGAAAAGGTCTTAGTTTGGGTGCTAAAAAAATTGTAATTGTGGATGATTATGAGGAGAGCTGTAAGCTGTTAACTGAAATTCTCAGTTCGCAGTATGATTGTACATATACCTCTGACAGTTCTACTGCGATTGATTTGATCAGAACCAGTCGTCCAGATCTAATTTTATTAGATTACAAAATGCCTGGAGTGATGGGTGTAGATGTTTGTCGAATGCTTCGTGAAAATGAGACGACAAAAAATATTCCTATTATTTTTGTTTCCGGGGCAGCAACCATTGATGAAAGAATTCAAGCCTTTGAAACTGGGGCAGATGACTTTATTTCAAAGCCTTTCCACGTCAAGGAACTGATTTTACGTATCAAAGCTCGGTTGGCAGAGAAAACGACAGAATCGGTTTCGGAACTAATTGCTGGAAATTTGAAGATGAACCTATTGTCTCGCCAGGTGTTTATTGACTCTGAAGAGATCAGTCTCACTCCAAAGCAATTTGATATTCTTAAGTTGCTGGTTGGAGCAAAAAATTTACTTGTTACTAGAGACAAGTTTTTGATCGAAATCTGGGGAGGCACAGAGGTTACATCACGCAATGTAGACTCTCAGATTAACTATCTGAAGCGTAAGATTGAAAAATTTAATGGTCGTATTACTGCAGTTCCATCTCTGGGATATCGTCTTGAGGTGCAGGAATAGCAGTCGAAATAAAGATCGACTGCTATTTTTCAGTTTACTGTTTTTTAGCTTTGGCCAGTCCCTGACAAATACTTCTGACGCGATCAAATTCTTTTGTCGATGTTATCGCCGAAGGTTTGTTGCGGAAGTTTCCAGCCATTTCATTCATTTGTACAACACGTTCTCGACTTGGTGGATGTGTGCTGAGTGCATCTGATAAAGAGGCCATAAGAGGATCTTGTCGCCCTTTATTTTGTTCTTCCATTTTCAGAAGTTTTTCATAAAACAGACCGACTTTGTCTTTGTCATATCCCGCTTGGACGGAGGTTTTAAAGCCAATACGATCTGCTTCCATTTCGTCTTCTCGAGAATTGGCCATGAACGCATATTTTTGCACAAGAAGGCCTCCGCCAGCTCCAGCTGCGGCCCCATAGGAAGTCGCCTTTTTCATGCATTCGTCATCGCCTTGTTTGCATAACATTTTTCCGAGACCGTACCCTAAAGCGCCGCCAATAATTCCCCCACCCATGGCGTACATCCACGACTTGCTTTCCGCTTTTTTTGCCGCATCCATTCTTTGGGCTGTATGACGAGCTTTGATGTGTCCTACTTCGTGCCCGATAACTCCAGCAAGTTCTGCTTCTGTGTCAGCCATGGCAATCAAAGGAGCTGTGATGAAAACTGTTCCAGCCGGAAGAGCAAAGGCATTTACATAGCCCACATCAACCACTGTGAAATTATAGTTATAGGGCTTTCCTTCCAACTCATTAGCAGTGACAATTTTTCTGCCTAGTTGGCTAATGTAAGACTGTAACTGAGGGTCTTGTATTGGGGGGTAGTCCTTGCGCATTTGTGGCAGGACTTCTTGAGTCATCTTTCTCTCATCATCGAAGGAGAGAGTCGTCTCATCGCCACGTAAATTTCCTTCGCGTTGGCGATGTTGTTCGGTTGCACAGGCTGCCATTAACAGTGGCACTGAAGCTAGGAAAGTTCTGCGCCCCATGGGGGTGCTTGTCCATTGCTTCAAAACTTCATCTAATTTTAAAACTGCTTCATTTTTTTCCATATGGGAAATGGTATTGCAGTAAAGAAGCGCTGGCAAACGATGCAATTGCGCTTCAAAAAAATAGACTACTATTTGCGAGGTCCGCGTTTGTTGCCAAAACCTTTGCCAAAGCTTTTGTCTCCATTCCCAGCTTTTCTTTGGGGACGGTGTTTAGCGCGATTTTCTCGTCTTTGACTTTCTAATTGGGCTTTTGCTTTGCCAAGACTCATAACAGGTGCATTTGCAACGGCCTCTGAGTGAAAAGGCTGATCTTTGACAACAGTGACTGTTTGGCGCGTGATTTTTTCGATTGCAAACATGAAGGAGCGTTCTTCGGCTGTGCAAAATGCAACGGAATATCCTGAAGCACCTGCGCGCGCCGTTCGACCAATACGATGAACGTAGCTTTCAGGAATGTGTGGCAGTTCGAAATTGATCACATGAGTGATGCCATCAATGTCGATACCGCGAGCTGCGATGTCTGTCGCTACGAGAACTCTGACATCCCCGTTACGGAAATCTTCGAGTGCTTTTTGTCGTGCCGACTGAGATTTATCACCATGAATGCCGGCCGCTGAGATGCCCGCTTTGACAAGCTTATCAACGACTTTGTTTGCGCCGAACTTCATTTGTACGAAAACCAGTACTTTGTAGTATTGATTGTCTTTCAAAAGATGCAAAAGAAGATCTAACTTATCTTTCTTTTCCACGTACATGACAGACTGCTCAACTTTTTCAGCAGTCGAAGAAGTCGGTGTCACTTCTACTTTTTTTGGTTTCACTAAAATTGTCTGAGCCAATTTTTGAATTTCAGGCGGCATAGTCGCTGAAAAGAAAAGGTTGTGACGTTTTTGCGGCAAAAGAGGCAAGATTCTTTTGATATCCTGCATGAAGCCCATGTCTAGCATGCGGTCCGCTTCATCTAGCACAAAGATATCCACTTTTTCTAAACGAAGATGTTTTTGTTGGTACAAATCCAGTAATCGTCCTGGGGTTGCCACTAGAATGTCTAATCCCTCATGAAGTGCTTTTACTTGAGGGCCCTGACCAACTCCACCGAAGATGACAGCATGTTTTAGTCGCAAGTGGCTACTGTAGGCTTTAATGTTGTCATTAATTTGAATAGCCAGTTCGCGAGTTGGAGTCAGAATCAAACAGCGCGGGCACTTGGGCTCAGGGCGCGAGCGGTACATGCTAAGATTTTGAAGGATAGGTAATGAAAAGGCCGCGGTTTTGCCCGTGCCAGTTTGTGCAATACCAAGTAGGTCTTGCCCCTCAAGAATGATAGGAATGGCTGCCAACTGAATGGGTGTTGGAGTTTCGTAGCCTGCTTCTTTTAGTGAAAATTGAAGAGGAGCAATAAGGGGAAGGTCAGTAAATTTAGTAGTATTCATCAACCGACCTTGTACAGGTTGACTGCTTTTAGCGCAAGGTCGATTTCTTTTGAGATGTTTTGAGCAATTTTTGCACGGCCCACAGGATGTCTTTATGGTACTTAAAGGCATCAGGAATTTTTTTTATGTCTAACCATTCGACACCTTGGTGATAGCTGGCGTCTTCAACCTGTCCAGGTGGCTGCCAAGGTTGTGTGAGTGTGCCCAGAAAAAAAGTCGTCTTACAATGGTTTATATTGCCATTCCATAGGAAATCATACTGTCGCTCAAAAGCAGTGTCCTCATGAATTTGCACAGTGTAGCCGGTTTCTTCCATACATTCTCGCGCGGCGCTTTCGGCCGGAGTTTCGCCAGGTTCAATTGCTCCACCGGGTATAAAAAAATAAGGAGCTTTTGATGTGGGATCTATGGCCTGGAAGCCAAGAATTTTCTTGTCGTGAATAACGACCACGGAGGATCTATGACGATAAATCTTCTGTGTTTTTTTGAGCTTATTCTCGTTGCGACGATCTTGAAAAAAATTTTGCAGAATAGATGTGCATTCAGACTCCAAGACTCCAGAAGTGACAGATACGGAGTGATTTAGCCGTGGGTCATTCAAGATGGAAAAAAGACTTTGAACTCCCCCACCTTTTGGATCGGAAGCGCCAAAAACCACTCGACGAATGCGTGATTGTTGAATGGCTCCGGCGCACATCACACAGGGCTCAAGAGTGACGTAAAGTGTGCAATCACTTAGACGCCAGCTATTTCTTTTTTTTGCAGCTTTGTGTAGAGCCACCAGCTCTGCATGCCCTAGTGGGGTTTGATGCCTTTCGCGAGTGTTGATGGCATAGGAAATCAATCCCTCCGGACCGACGACGATGGCAGCGATAGGTACTTCGCCTTTACCAGCTGCCTTTTGCGCTAAGTTCAGAGCTTTTCTCATCCACTTCAGATCTTCATTTTGCGCCATGATTTGAGCTCCTTGGGAAGGCTTTGGGCTTTATTCTTTGTATGTTGTTTGATTGTGGGTGAATTTCAAGTATTTAAAATAAGTGGAACAAGGGTTCGTTAAAAAATATTTAAAGTATTGAATACATTCAGTTTTTATTTATCTTTGGGGCCTTGCTGTTGAAGTCGTTTGGTCTTTATAAAACGGAAAGTGCAGAGATTTTCAGAAGTAGAGCCGTAAATTCTTCAATAACATTTTGCGTTAGGGCTGAGGAGCTTGCCCCTTTTATGCTGCTTTGTTATACACTCAAATTCTTATTTCCACATCGAAGGGCAGGTGATTGTCGTGGCAATGGTAAAGATCAAAGACGGTGAGTCTTTTGAATCTGCGTTTAGAAAATTCAAAAAATCTTGCGAAAAAGCAGGAATTCTTTCTGAAGTTAAAAAACGCGAACATTTTGAAAAGCCCTCTGTGAGACTTAAAAAGAAGTCAATTGCAGCTCGTAAACGTGCTGTAAAAAAATCTAGAAAAGGCTGGAACGACTAATTAATTCCCGCAACGGAAATTAGTTATCTATTAGAGGCGGCCCTAGGTCGCCTCTGTTCTATGGAGAATCCTATGGAAATCAGAGAAAAAATCACCGCAGATGTTAAAGCCGCAATGATCGCTAAAGATTCAATCAAGTTGGGGGCTCTTCGTATGCTCCAAGCAGCGATCAAAAACAAAGAAATCGAAATGCGTCCTGATCCGATCACTCCTGAAGAAGTTCAAAATGTGATCAAAAAACTGGCAAAACAACGCAAAGAATCGATTGATCAATTTCAACAAGCAGGTCGTCAGGATCTAGTTGATCAAGAAACAGCAGAATTGAAAGTGTTAGAAGTCTATTTGCCAGCGCAAATGAGCCGTGAGCAAATTGAAGCACTTGTCACAGAAGTTATCGCTGCTTTGGGAGCGAAGACCGTGAAAGACATGGGACCAGTGATGAAAGAAGTCATCGCAAAGTCCGGCGGTGCTGCCGATAATAAGTTGGTAAGTGAAGTTATTAAGTCAAAATTGTCTTAGGTTTTTTTGAAGACCGAAGCTGGTCTTTTTCCTTTAACGTGTTGGATGGTGAATGAGATTTTCGCAAGATTTTATTGAGAGAGTTTCTGAGGCAAACAACCTTGTCGACATCATCTCTCAGTATACACAGTTGAAGCAAAGTGGTAGCGGCCTTATGGGCCGCTGTCCGTTTCCTGATCACGTCGAAAAAACGGCCTCATTTTCTGTTTCAGAAACCAAGCAGGTTTATCATTGTTTTGGCTGTCACAAGAGTGGCAATGTTTTTTCATTTTTGCGTGATTATCAAGGAATGAATTTCCCAGAGGCCGTTGAGTATCTGGCAAACCGAGCTAGTATTCCAATGCCCGCACCAGAGGCGGATTCAGAAGTTCGAGATCAAGCAGCAGATAAAAAGAAGTTGTTGTTAAAAGTAAATAAGCTCGCAGCTGATTATTTTTCAGAGCAACTCAAGAAAGCTCCTTTTGATCATCCCGTGCGTAAATATATTGCGGGCCGTGGTCTTTCTGATGAAGTGATCAATGCTTTCGGAATTGGTTTTGCTCCGGCAGAGTGGGATGGTTTGGAGCGCCATTTAGTGGCCAAACAAGTTCCTTTGGCACTTGCTGAAGAAGCTCGATTGGTGAAGGCTCGTACAAACAAATCTGGATACTTTGATATCTTTCGTGATCGATTGATGTTCCCCATTTTTTCCGCGATGGGAGAGCCTATTGCTTTTGGTGGCCGTTTTCTTGAGAAAAAAGAAAACGAACCCAAATATTTGAATTCGCCTGAAACCCCGGTGTTCATAAAGGGCAAGGTCCTTTACGGACTATCCCAAACCGCGCGCTATATTCGCAGTGATGATCAAGCACTCATCGTTGAGGGATATATGGACCTTGTGTCTCTTTATCAGTCAGGGATTCGCAATGTGGTGGCGACGATGGGAACGGCTCTGACTCCTGATCACGGAAAAATGTTAAAGCGCATGACTAAAAATGTTGTGGCGTTGTTTGACGGGGACTCTGCCGGGATGGAAGCGGCAGAACGTAGTTTGCCAATATTGCTGGCCGCGGATCTGTATCCAAAGGGTCTGACATTGCCAAATAGCATGGATCCCGACGATTACGTGAAAAAATATGGGCCCGAGGCTTTGCGTGCTGAATTAGATCGGGCGCCTGATTTGTTTATGGTTATTTTTACGCGCTGGATGGATGGTTATCGTGGAGAAGCCTCTGAAAAAGTGAAACTTGCGGATAAGCTCAAGCCTCTTTTTGAAATTATTCCAGATATTCGTTTGCGCGACCTTTATTTGGCCGAAGCAGCTCAGAAAATGAGCGTCACTTTGCCTTGGTTGCGTCAAGCTGTTGGATTGCAAAGCAGTGGTCCAGCTTATGGCCAAAATCGACCAGGGCTGACTAGATCCTTGGGTTCCGCACCAACGGCTAACCCTACCGCAGCTCCAGATGTGTCTCAAGTCGTAGAGGGCGGCAAAATCGCTCTGAAAGGGGCCTCAAAAGCTGAAATCATGCTATTGGGGTTGGTACTCAAAAGTCGTGCCAATTTTGCTTTTTTTGAGAATGAAAAGTTGTTGGAGAGTATTACTCACGATGGTGTAAAAAAGATCCTTGAAAAGGCGATGGATGTCTATAGACAAGATCTTGAAAAGTTTGATAAATTGACCAGTCTGCTTGTCTCTTATGTTGATCATCCGGAATATCTCTTTCAGTTAGAGCCCTCAATAGGTGCCGACCCGGGATTTGATGAAGAGGCAGAGGCGAAGCTTTTGCGAGATTGTTTTAAGCGTGTGCGCGAAAACTTTATGCGAGAGCAAGTGAAGAATTTGATGAAAGATCTTAAAGGCGAACCAAGTTCGGAAAAGTTGGAACAGATTATGAATATTCAGAGGAACCGAATCTCTCTGAATAAAGGGTAAAAGGCGGGGTATTGATGAAACCGAACCTACCAAACAAACAAGAGAAAGAGCCTGTAAAGGTTCTTTCTTTGCAGGAACAAGAATCGTTGATTAAAGAAGAAATTCAACGGTTTCTGAAGCTTGCAAAGGAAAAAGGCGCGTTGACTATTGAAGAGATCAACGACCTTCTTCCACAGGAAATTATTGCTCCTTCAGTGCTTGATTCCTTCATGCAGGGACTCGAGGCTGGTGGTGTAGTAATTTCAGACTTGTCTGAAACTTCGAAAGACGAAGAGGGCGAAGGAGCATTCCTTGAAAGCCCAGATTCTGATGACGAAGAAGTAGATGAAGAAGAAAAAGCTGAAAGTGAAGACGTGAAGGGGAATGACCCTGTTCGTCTTTATTTACGTAAAATGGGTAGCGTTTCACTTCTTACTCGTGAAGGAGAAGTTGAGATTGCCCGTCGTATTGAAAAAGGGGAGCGTGAAATTGTTCGTGCGATCCTTTTGTCTCCGTTGGGAACATACGAAATCATTCAACTTGGAAAACGTCTTGATGAAGGACGTATCAAAGTTAAATCGATTTTCCGTGGTCTTGAAGATGAAGACACTCAGTATGACGAAAAGGAATACATCGATAAAATTCATGAACTGATTGGTAAAGTGACTGAGTACCAAAAAGCGGCTGAAAAGCTGTTCTTGGTTCTTCGTAAAGAAGAGACAAACACTCCAGCTCGTCAGGCTGCCATGAAAGAGCTTCTCGTGATGAACGAAAAGTTGATGGCAAATTTTGAATCGGTGAATTTCAATCGTAAGACGATCAACCGTATTGTGATTAAGTTCAAAAACCTTGTGGGCCGTATCGGGACTCTTCGTCGTCGTATTAAGGATGGCGTTGAAAGAACATTCTCTAAGGATGTTGCTTCGATGGTCGAGCGCATGAAGTTGATCGATGCGAACGAAAAAGAACTGACTAAAATGACTCGTGACACGGGCTTGAATTACAACAAGTTCCGTTCTTACGTCGTTCAAGCTCAGGAAGCTGAAAAGCGTATCAATCGTTTGGATGCAGAAACAGAAATGAACCACAATTGGGTGAAGGAAACTTACACTGCAATTTGGAAGGGTGAGCGCGAAGCCGATGCTGCGAAATCAGAATTGGTTGAAGCGAACTTGCGTCTGGTTGTTTCTATTGCGAAAAAATACACCAACCGTGGTCTTCAATTCTTGGATTTGATTCAAGAAGGTAACATCGGTTTGATGAAAGCCGTTGATAAGTTCGAATACCGTCGTGGTTATAAGTTCTCAACTTATGCGACTTGGTGGATTCGTCAGGCGATCACTCGCGCGATCGCGGATCAGGCACGTACAATTCGTATTCCAGTGCATATGATCGAGACGATCAACAAGCTTGTCCGTACATCTCGTTATTTGATTCAAGAGTTGGGTCGTGAACCCACCCCTGAAGAGATCGCAGATAAGATGGACATGCCAGTAGATAAAGTTCGTAAAGTTCTAAAAATTGCTAAAGAACCAATTTCTTTGGAAACTCCAGTGGGTGAAGAAGAAGATTCACACTTGGGTGACTTTATCGAAGATAAAAAGGTGATCAACCCTGCAGAGGCGATTGTGAACCTGAACTTGGCAGAGCAAACTCGTCGTGTGTTGTCGACTTTGACTCCACGTGAAGAAAAAGTCTTGCGTATGCGTTTTGGTATCGGTGAAGAATCTGACCATACTTTGGAAGAAGTGGGACAGGACTTTAACGTAACTCGTGAACGTATTCGTCAGATCGAGGCTAAGGCGTTAAGAAAATTGCGTCATCCATCTCGTTCTAACAAGCTTAAGTCATTCGTTGACGGCTAAATAAAGACGAATGGTAAATGAGTGTCCGCTATGGTGTGGGCGATAAAGGGGCTTTTTAAGGCCCCTTTTTTTATATATGGGTAAGGAAGGATATGAATTCTATGTTTTGGGGCATTGTCATTATTCTGATAGGCTTAAGTGTTCTTTTGGGTGCGGTTTTTGGAATTAACCTGCCTATTCTTAAAATTCTTTTCGGGCTTTTTTTGGTTTATCTAGGGATTAAGGTGATCTTTGGGGCCTTTTCTTGGAATTTTAACTTTCAAAATGAAAAGCGATCCACTGATCATGAGGCGGTATTTTCGAAGTCGCAGTTTCAATATCCCAACAGCAAGAATGCTAAAGAGTACGTGACAGTTTTCGGGTCTTCTCAGCTGGATTTGACGACGGCGGGGGATTTGTCGGGGCAGTCTCTTGAGACGGTGACTGTTTTTGGGGAAAGCGAAATCGTGGTCAAAAAGGGAACTCCTTTGCGAATTGAATCCAACACGGTATTTGCTAAGTCTGAGCTTCCTGAAAAGAATATTTCAGCATTTGGTCAGTTCTTTTATACGACCCCAGGTTTGAAGCAAGGCGACCCCGCAGTGGAACTAAAGGTCACAGTGATCTTTGGTTCGTTAAAGGTCGTTGAAAAGGACTAATTAGCGATTTCCAATTGCTAATGCAGCGTGGTTTGGCTTGTCCCCCTTATGTTTGATATCGTTGTTCTAATTTCCTAAATGGGGGGCTAGCTTAGTTGGTTAAAGCAGCCGGCTCATAACCGGCGGATCGGGGGTTCAAGTCCCTCGCCCCCTACCACTATTTCGGAAGCCGAGATAGATTTAGATATGGTCCTAAATTTCAGAAATCTTTTATTGTTAACTAGTTTTTTACTTCTCTCATGTCAGACGAATCTGTCACGCAAATGGAATTCTAATGACCTCATGATTTCTGATGAGGCTACAGTTCAATCTATAGCATTTCCTAAATCAATTTCTGCGGACCAAGCTTCTGAGGATATTGATTTTCTTATCTATGTGCTAAAAAGTGGTTACGGTGGTAGAAGTTATGCTCCAAATGATTCTTTTGCAAAAGCGATTGATTCTTTGAAGACAATCCCAAGCTCTTTAAGTATGTCTGATTTTCACCAAAAGATAGACGAGTCGCTGTTTGTTATCCCAGATAATCATATGAGATGTTATTACTTGGGCAAGGTTAGTAAAAAACGACAGGATTACGAAGATAAATCTGAAGGTAATGTCGGGCAAAATAATATCAAAGATACGAGCAAGATTTGGGAAACGCGAACTGATAAAGTTGGAAAGAAGAAAATTCTATATATTTCGATAGTTAGATTTCCTTCAAGCGAAAGCAAGATATGGAGTGGCTTTCTAACTTCAGTTTCATCGAAAATGAAGTCCTCTGATTCAATTGTTATTGATCTTAGGGGTAACTCTGGCGGTGACGATAAGAAGGGTATGGAGTTGGCGGAACTCTTGTTCGGTCATCCTATCGAACATCCTATTAAACGCCAATATCGCAGTCAAACGCCAGAGACTATTGCTTTGATAACTAATAGATTTGCGCTCGATATAATTAATATTAAATATGATAACCAAAAAGTTCCAGATTATTTAGTTAAAGACCTGAATGAGTCGAAAGAGCGCTATGCAAGAGCTTTAAAAAAAGAAATACCTATAGAATTCATTCGTACTGACAAGGGTAGAGGAAACAAATTTACCCCTGTGACTGGCTATAAAAAACCAATTTATCTTTTGATGGATAAATCTTGCGGCTCTAGTTGTGAATTTACTATTGCTGCCTTCGAATGGAATAAATACGCGAAGCGAGTAGGCGAAAATACAAATGGAACTTTTCATTTTTCAAATGCTGGTATAGCTATACTACCTAACAGTAAATTTAAGGTGATTATACCTAGCCAATACAGTGAATACTTTGACCAACGATTTATTGAGAGAATTGGGCTTTCTCCAGATATCAGAGTGAATGCAGGAGAAGATGCTTACATGCAGATTAAACAAGTCATTCGTGAGCAGTAAACCTATGTTGTAGTTAGGTGTAGTTGCCAAATCACTAAGCCTTTGTAATCATTGAGATGTGGTGAGAAATAAATCTCCCTACCATCATCAACCGCCTTCTGGGCGGTTTTTGTATTTTTTAGAAGTAGTCTAAACAAGTAAGCCTATCAACAAACAGTTTCCTTGAGTTCGATGCCCATTTTATCTCTGTATTTCTGACTTGCTGGTGACTTGTCGTACAATAAAACAGGCGATTAATGTTTTGATTAGATCTCCTGGAATAAAAGGAATTACACCAGCTATCAAAAGAGATCCTTTCGGAACAAAGAAAGACAAAATTAGAACGCCTCCAAGAAAGGTCACGCAGCTTCCTAAAAAAGCTGCAAGCCAGGTTTTCCAGAAATTCTTTGTCCATCCTCTATCTGCCAAAGATCCCATAAGATAGGCAGCAACTGTCATTCCTAAGAGGTATCCGCTTGTTGGTCCCAGCTGCCATCCTGCTTTGCCAAAAGCAAAAATTGGAAAGCCCAAAAATCCAAGTCCCATATAAATGGCAACTGCTGCAACTCCTCTTTTTCTTCCCCAAAGCAAAGAAACCAATGCGACTCCAAAAGTTTGGCACGTTATCAGCACTGGTGTAAAGGAAAGAGAAATAGATATCTGTGCAAGTGAAGCGATTATAAAAGAGCCAGACAAGGCAGCTAAAATATTATGGCCAATGTTATTGTCATTTTTAAGAATAATACTTGGAATAAAAGACTGTTCTAAAATCATGAGAATCTCCTGGGCAAAGAATATTCATGTGGTTTGAACAATGAAACACAAAAATGATAATTTTTGTTATCAATAGTTGAATTATTCAACTAATATCGCGAAATGAAGATTTCAAAATACCTTGAACAAAGTCCCGTATTCGCAATAAATTCCGCTTATGAGGCTACAATTCCTGCTCTTAATAGAAGATTAAAAAAGGAAGATGTAAACTTGTTGCAGGGTTTGGTATTAACGGCTCTCTTCTTTGAAGGAAAGAGCGATATCACGCCGTCGATGTTGGCAGAACAATTTCAAACTTCTAGGGGAAACATGAGTCACATACTATCGCACCTAGAATATAGAGGTTGGATTAAAAGAATCTTAGATCCCAAGGATGCTCGCAAGTTTTACATTGAGTTAAAACCAGATGGTAAAAAGAAAGCTTTATCGCTCATTAAAATTTATGATTTGATTCAAGAACTGTTTGAGAAAGAGCTCGGTTCGGTGAACTGCCGAAAAGTATCTACAATGATTCTACGTCTAGCAAATACTTTTGATAAAGATAATCTTAAATCTTTATCTCAGGTCTAATTGCTTAGTTGAAGTCACAACCCTAAGAATGGAACTTTGATAAGTATTTTATTGTCCTTAAGATTAAGTTTGAAAATTACAACATGAATCATAAGATGCATTGATACACTCGACCCGACCCCAAGCTCGTTGTTTCTGCTTCTCTCAGTTCATAAAATATAGATATGAGATGGTTCATCTTACCTTTATTCTTGATCCACTTATCAGCATTCGCTTTAGAGCCGAAGGTTGATGATGACTTCATCAAAAGTGTGGTGAATAAATCCGTAGCCTTCAAGCCGAAGGGTAAGGGGACAACCGCACTGCCAAACTGCGTGGCGACAACGTTGCGTGCTGGTGGATTTTTGCCAGTTTTTGCAGGAAGTGATACGGAGTATTTTTATAATACGCTGATTCCGGGGTGCTTCGCGCCGATTGAAACTCCTATGCGCGGGGATATTGGGATCTTGGTTTACCGGCATGGCGAGCAAACAAGATTTGCTCATTCGGTTCTTTTCCTGGATGCGGATCGGATTTTTGAAAAGCCATCGCCAAATATCGAAGACAAATTTCGTTTTAACTCCTGGATAAAAATTAAATCGAACAATAAAGATCCTCATTTGCAGTTTGAAGTTCTGAGATTTAAGAAAAGTCAAAATTGCCCGTTAAACACTTTTTCTGAATACTATGCTTCGCTTGGTAAAGAGGATCCGATAAAGCGACTCAATGTTGTGAGTGAGAAGCGCATTCACAGTCAGAACTGGCGAACACCGACACGTAAAGAGCGGGCCCTGATCGCGCAAGTTTCAAGCCTTCAGTCTAGTTTGCAGAGCGAGGTAGCAGAGAAGATTGTTCAAGACATGCTGTCTCTTTTTAGAGGTTTATCGAATGCAAAACCGGCTAGAGATTTATCTGGAAAACATGAGGATTTGCATAAATAGGAAGATGACTTTTTTTAAAATGACTCCTAGCCTGTGAGCATGCGTCGAAAATCTTTTGCAGTTTACTTTGTCTTGGGAATGCTATGGCTTCCTTCTTCCGGATTTTGCAGGACGAGTCAGTTAACTGTAGAGCCCAGCACGTTGCCTGATGAGGACATCATCGTTTTAGATGCCTATATTGAAGAGACCCGGCAAACAGTATCGGATCGAGTGTTAAGGCTGGCTAGTGCGATAGATACGTTATTTGGTGATAAAAGAGCGGACGATCAAAAGAACTTGAGCACGCTAAGGGTGAGCCAACGTTATTTCACCAAAAGTGGAGTGACAGGTGCTGAAGATATTTCTTTGAACCTCAATTTACATCTACCGAATTTACGTGAAATAGAAGAAAGAATAAAACAGAAGTTCACACCAAGCTCCAGAGAGGACGGGGGTGGAGGGGCTGGTGCAGGGAAGGCAACAGAACCTAATCCATGGACTTTCAATCAGGAAAGTGGATTAGTGATCGCAAGTCCTATTAATTACTTTGCCCGAATACGTGCTCGTCGCGATTTTCTTTCAAAGAAAATGGTTCATTCATTTTATGAGCAAGTGGGATGGTCCAAACTCAATGAGTGGGAAGAAGAGACATCCTTAAATTCAGATTACGCAATTAATAGAAACCTGCTTTTTCGTTTTGTGAATGTGAAAAAATGGGAGATGACTAACAATGTGATTAGTTCTTCGCATGGTCCGTCCCTTTTGCAACAGGTTTGGGATAAGGCGGCGATATCTTATGATTTGCGCTTAAATACTTTGGTCGAAGATAATGCTCTTTATGCAGAGAAGATTTCATTAAGTTCAATGTACCGAACTCAGTTGGACATTGGGTGGATTTACATGGATATTAATCCTGAAATTGCTTGGGAACGAGAAACGAACTTTCGCGTCCAGTACAATTTCTTTATACGATTTGAGTTGGTTTTTGGGCGATTGCATCCAGAGGGGTAGCGGGTGAAAATTAGAGTCAGTCATATTTTAGTCGAAAAGCAATATGAGGCTGAAGATATTTTACGCGCTCTGAAAGAAGGAAAGAATTTCGAGGATCTAGCTAAGAAATATTCAAAATGCTCTTCGTCTGCACAGGGCGGGGATCTCGGTGTTTTTTCTGAAGGACGTTTGGATATTGATTTTGAAGAAGCGGCGTTTATGTTGAAGCCTTCTCAAATAACAATGAAGCCAGTTCGCACGAAGTTTGGCTATCACATTATAAAGCGAACTGAATAGATTTAATCAGAGTGTTTCTTTAAAAATCAAATCTGTTTATTTTTATATAAAGAATCATCAGTCTTTTAAAAAGAGCTGTGTAGATATTCAACAGTCTAAGAAATATTAAATGTTCTTTGTGAATTGACCGAAACCTCTTCAGAACAGGAGGTTTCATGGTTAAAACCACGCACCTAAAAAAAATTATAACATGCATTTCTACTTTGAGTTTTCTAGCCTGTGCCCCGGCAGAGAACTGGCCTTCATTGGATGAAGCAGGTACCGAGACCGCAACTTCTATTCCGAGCGAGCCTGAGAATGTCGATATTCAACTGCCTCAAGTAACTCCGGAAGAATCCACGTCACAGAAGTTGATTCTTAATCAAGCTATGGTCTTAAGATATGAAAAAGCGGGAGTCTTAGAATCAAAAGTTGAGTTACCGGCGGGGACACAAATTGAAATACCTAAGAATTACGAAATTAAACATTTGGACTTTCGTAACTCCAGTGGTGGTGTCGAGCGATCCAGCACGGGCTTTGTTTTTCCTGTAAAGGTTTTGTCGGTGGCAGCGGACTTCGCCAAACAGTTTCCCGAATCGAAAATAAGTGAAATCAATAAAACCAGTGGTGGATTGTTTCTATTTGCTTCGATTGTTGGGAATCTAGAGGGTCTTGAAGGTTCTTTTGCTGCAATCAAAGGTTCAACACCAGGTGCGGGATTTTTGAATCAATATAGCTCTTCAGGAAAACCTAAGTTTAACTATACAAATGCCGTGAAGAAAAGATTTGGAGCTGGGCTGAATAAGGGAGTGGATCCAAATTCGCTAACTGCAGATCGCAGAAACAAATGGCAAAGTATATATGCTGAATTGGTAAAAGCAGTTGATAGGACTAAGGAGACACCCAAATCCTATTTGATGATGGATACGACATTGGCTAAGCAAAAGTCCATTGATTTTGAAAAGAGTGGAGTCATTTCCACTTCTGGTGCCTGGACAATTGCAACGCTTGGAACAGCAGTTCGCCATGGTTTTGCAAATGTTCCTTGTGCTGAATTTCAGTCCGAGTTGTTACGTCAAGCTTATCAACGGGCTGGCTACCGAATTACCGATGACTTTAGTGCCAGCAAAGGAAATCAGTTGATTTGGTCCAATACTGCCGCTGTTGTTAATTTTTCTATGGCTCTTTATAAAGCGGGGTGGATTGCTTGGGATGCAACGATGTATCGACCCATTGTCGGAGCATTCTTAATGAATGGTTCGGGTTTGACGCCTGGTCATACTTATATTTCTGCAGGAGATGATGGAATGATCATCGTTGATAATGGGGCACCTCAAGGACGAGATCTGCGTAAAACCACCGAGAAAACGATTTCAATCATGTTTCAAACAGGTGTGTTCTTTTTGCCACCAGGGATTAGTCCGCCAACCTGGTAACGTTATCGCGAAAATATAAACATGGATAAAAAAAGGACACCTGTTAGCAGGTGTCCTTTTGAGAGTGAAAGAAACTAATTAGTCTTCGTCCTCATCTTCATCATCGTAATCGTCTTCATCATCCTCGTCGTCGTCGTCGTCGTCGTCGTCGTCGTCATCGTCATCGTCATCATCTTCGTCGTCTTCGTCGAGTTCTTCATCAGCTTCGATACGAACCAACCAGCCTTCTTCGTAAGGATCTTCCATAATTAGGGAAGGATCCTCTAGAACTTGACTGTTAACTTCTACAACTGTTCCAGATACTGGAGAGTAAATGTCTAGCGGGCCGTCATCTGTCTCTACTGTGCCAATCACGACATCAGCATCGATGCTTTCTTGCTCTGCGGGAAGTTCAAGAGAAGTGATTTCCTCGAAATCCTCAAGACCGTCTTCGTTAATACCAATTGTGATCACGCCATCTTCTTGGCGCACCCACAAGTATCCCATAAAATTTCTAACATCATCTGCTGCCATAAATACGTCCTATTTTTAAGTTTGCACTAGCAATCGTAGTATAAATTGAACTCGTAGGGAACAGGTCTCTGTTGTACGGGTCGAACTTCTTTATCAATTTTGTATTGAACCCAGGTATCTATCATATCATCAGAGAAGACATCACCTTTTTTCAAGAAACTGCTATTAGCCTTAAGATTATTCAGGCTTTCCTCAAGGGTGCCAGGAACCGAAGGAATTGCTGCCGCTTCTTGTGGTGGAAGCCCATAGATATCTTTATCCAATGGTTCACCCGGATGAATCTTATTCACGATACCATCAAGACCTGCCATAAGCATCGCTGCTTGTGCTAGGTAAATGTTCGCTGCTGGATCTGGAGTACGGAACTCAATACGCTTTGCTTTTGGATTAGGACCAGAGTTAGGAATGCGCATAGCTGCCGATCTATTTTTGAAGCTATAAGCAAGTTTTGTCGGAGCTTCAAATCCAGGTACAAGGCGTTTGTATGAATTGGTCGTTGGATTGATAATTCCGCAAAGCGCAGGCGCATGCTTTAGAATACCACCAATATAGTAAAGAGCCATTTCTGAAAGGCCTGCATATTTGTTACCTGCAAAAAGATTTTTGCCATCTTTCCACAATGACATATGAATATGCATGCCTGAACCATTATCTCCGAACAAAGGCTTTGGCATGAAAGTCGCTGTTTTGCCATGGCGTTTAGCAACGTTCTTAACGATGTATTTAAACCACATCATTTTGTCGCCCATATTTACAGCTGTATCAAAGCGGAAATTGATCTCACCTTGGCCGGAAGCTACTTCGTGGTGATGACGTTCAACTTCCATTCCGCATTTTTCTAACTCAAGGCAGATTTCTGAGCGAAGATCTTGTTGAGAGTCTGAAGGAAGAGCTGGAAAGTATCCTTCTTTGGCGCGGACTTTATAACCAAGATTACTGCCTCCTTCGTCACGTCCTGTATTCCAAGGTGCTTCTTCGCTGTCGATCATATAGAAGGCAGAGCTGCTTGTTTGTTCATAGCGAATATCGTCAAAAATAAAGAATTCCGCTTCAGGTCCGAAGTAGGCTGTATCCGCGATACCAAGAGATTGCATGTAGGAAATGGCTTTTTTGGTAATTTGACGTGGATCGCGATTGTAGGGCTGAAGCGTTTCGGGAAGGCAAACATCACAAATCAAAGAGAGAGTCGGAACTTGCATGAAAGGATCCATTATTGCAGTCGTTGGATCTGGAACGATGATCATATCGGACTCTTCGATCCCTTTCCAGCCACGAATCGAGCTTCCATCAAATCCAAATCCATTTTCGAAGTTTTCATCCGTAAGCTGATGAAGTGGGATCGTTAGGTGCTGCCAAGTACCGATTAGGTCACAAAACTTGAGATCGACCATTTTCGCGCCTTTTTCTTGCGCGAACTTAATAACATCACTTGCGGTTTTTGTATTCATGAGGCCTCCGAGCCAGTTTTTTCTTATAATGCTTGTTCGTTTTGTTCCCCAGTTCGGATGCGTAATGCAAAGTCCACTGGAATCACAAAGATTTTTCCATCACCGATTTTTCCTGTGTGTGCAGTCTTGCGAATGGCCTCGACAGCACTATCAACAAGAGCATCAGGTAAAACGACTTCGATTTTTATTTTTGGCAGAAAATCGACAACGTATTCTGCACCCTTGTAGACTTCAGTGCGCCCTTTTTGTCGACCAAATCCACGCACTTCAGAAACAGTAATTCCTTCAACTCCAACTTCTGCCAGAGCGTCTACGACATCGTCGAGTTTGAAGGGCTTTATGATGGCTTCAATTTTTTTCATGCATCTACTTTACGGTGAAAAAATTTCCAAAAAAAGAATCATTTCGAGGATAGCAAATACTTTTGAGAAAGCAAAAACTGTTGTAAGTAGTTGTTTTTATGCCTTTACGCACAACATAAAACTAAATGGGTCTGGAAACCAACTTGCTGCCCATTGTGGTTTTTGGTACACACGTGACTTCCAATTTCTCAAAAAACTTTTGTTGTCGTGCTCGGGGGGGATAATGACTACAACGCGTTTTTTCGTCTATGGATCATTTTGTGAGGGGATGGTTCATTTCTCTAAGATTCAAAATTTTATTGAGTCAGCAACTCAAGCTAGAGTGAAAGCTTCAGCATATCGTCTGAAAGTAGGTTTTCCGGTCCTTTTAAAAGAGGGTGGAGATTTAGTTCCAGGTCAATTGATTGAAGTGAAGGGCTCTGAAATGATTCTGAGTCTTATGGATGAGTTTCATGGTTACAATCGACATGATGAAGGCAAGAGCCTTTATTTTAGGGAAGAAGTCGATATTTACCCAGAAGGCGCATCAGCTGCAATCAAAGCTTGGATTTATTTTCTAAATCCGTTAAAGCTTCCAGTGAATGCGGTGAGAATCACGGATGGGGATTGGCAACGTTCAATCCAAGAACAACCTACGTTGATTTCAAAGCTTTCTGAAAAACAAACTCATTATATACAAAAACTGGGAAGATCTTCAGGCCGAGAGATCGTCCCTATTGATCTCACACTTTATCGTGAGCTCATGAATTTAGAGCTGATTGTCGACAAGGGTCGACGCCTGGCTCTTTCTAAACTCGGCCAAGAGGTTTATAAACATCTTGCCTGAGACTCAAAAGCTTTTTCGTATTGTTTTGATTGAGCCTGAAATTCCGCAAAATACGGGGAATATTGGGCGCACTTGTGTTGCCACCAATTGTGAATTGCATATTGTTGGCAAAATGGGTTTTGAGATCAATGACACTAATGTCAAGAGGGCTGGTTTAGACTACTGGCCTCATCTGACATGGTATCACCATGCCACGTTTGAGGACTGGTGGAAATTGGTCGAAGACCCGACACGATTGTGGTTATTTACAACCAAAACAAAACGAACTTATTTTGAGCCCCATTATCAACTTGGTGATTGGTTGGTTTTTGGAAAGGAAACAAAGGGGTTGGATCCGGAACTTTTATTAAAATTTCCTAATCAAACTCTGACTATTCCTATGATTGGCGAAGGGGCTCGCAGCTTAAACTTGGCAACAAGTGTTGCCATTGCTGCTTATGAGGGGCTTCGTCAAAGCACCTTCGTTAAATAATCGTTTATGTCCATAGCCTACCCAGGCAATTCTTTAGTCTGGGTAAGGAAAAAAATCTTAATAAAATCGAGCTAATGACGCATCTAGGAATTGTCCCCGTATCTTGCCGGTGAACGTGCTTTGGGTCTATCCTCTTAGACTATGGTGACACAAATTCTGACAAAAATGTTTGGTACGAAGCACGACCGTGAAATGAAAAAGATCCAACCTACAGTGGATCGTATTAATGCGCTGGAAAGCCAGATGGCTGCGCTCACGGACGAACAATTGAAAGCAAAGACGCCCGAGTTCCAAGAACGTCTTAAAAAAGGTGAGACTGTCGATCAGATACTACCTGAGGCCTTTGCTGTTTGTCGTGAAGCCTCCAAGCGTGTACTTGGCATGCGACACTACGACGTTCAGTTGATCGGTGGCATAGTTCTTAATCGAGGCAACATTGCTGAGATGAGAACGGGAGAGGGTAAAACTCTTGTTGCGACTCTTCCAGTTTATCTGAATGCACTTACAGGACGTGGAGTTCACGTTGTAACTGTGAATGACTATCTAGCTCGTCGTGATGCCGAATGGATGGGACGTCTTTATGGATGGTTGGGTTTAACCACGGGTATTATTATCCACGGTTTGAACGATCAACAGCGTAAGCAAATGTATGCTTGTGATATCACTTATTGCACGAACAACGAGTTGGGATTCGATTACCTTCGTGACAACATGAAGTTTGATTTGGCTGATTACGTTCAGCGTGGACACTACTTTGCAATCGTGGATGAGTGTGACTCGATCTTGGTGGATGAAGCAAGAACACCGTTAATCATCTCCGGTCCTGCGGAATCTTCAACAGAGAAGTATTATGCTGTGAACGCTATCATTCCTCATTTGAAGCGTGATGTGCATTTTACGATGGAAGAAAAAACCAAGACGGCTTCTTTAACTGATGAAGGTAATGCGAAGGTTGAAGAGTTGATGGGACTTTCCAATCTTTACGATCCACAAAACATTGAAATTCTTCACCACGTTTATCAAGGTTTGAAGGCGTACTATCTTTATCGTCGTGACGTTGAGTACATGATCAAAGACGGTGAAATCGTTATTGTTGATGAATTTACGGGTCGTTTGATGCCAGGACGTCGTTGGAGTGATGGTCTACATCAAGCTATTGAAGCCAAAGAAGGTGTAGAAGTTAAAAGTGAAAATCAAACGCTTGCGACGATCACTTTCCAGAACTACTTCCGTATGTATGACAAATTGTCAGGTATGACTGGTACAGCAGACACTGAGGCAGTTGAGTTCAAAAAGATTTACAATCTTGATGTGAACGTGATTCCAACAAATCGTGGAATTCAACGTAAAGATCAGGAAGATGTCGTTTATAAGTCAGAGAAAGCAAAATTTAAAGCGATCACTGCAGACATCAAAGAGCGAACTGCAAAAGGTCAGCCTGTTCTTGTCGGTACAGCGTCCATCGAAAAGTCAGAAGCATTAAGTTCTTTCTTGCGTAAGGAGGGCATCAAACACGAAGTGTTGAATGCCAAACATCACGAGCGTGAGGCTGAAATTGTTGCTCAAGCCGGTCGTAAAGGGGCGGTGACTATCGCAACTAATATGGCAGGTCGTGGTACGGATATCATGCTGGGGGGTAATGCTGAGATGCTTGCAAAAGCACTCGTAGGTAATGATGACTCTCCGGAATACCAAGAAGCTTATGAAAAGTTTAAGGCTCAAGTAGAGAGCGAACGACAAGAAGTCAAAGCCATCGGTGGTTTGTATATCGTCGGTACTGAACGTCATGAGTCTCGTCGAATCGACAATCAGTTGCGTGGTCGTGCTGGTCGTCAAGGGGATCCAGGTGAGTCTCGCTTCTTCTTGTCTCTTGAAGATAACTTGATGCGAATCTTCAATGGTGAGCGTATTCAAAAAATCATGGAAGTTTTAAATATTCCAGAAGATGAACCAATCACTGCCAAAATGGTGACGAATGCTATCGAGGGTGCTCAACGTAAAGTTGAAGGACATAACTTTGATATTCGTAAAAACCTTATGGAGTATGACTCTGTCATGAATCAGCAGCGAAATGCGATTTACAGCATGCGCCGCAAAGTTCTTGAAGGACAGGAGATTGAGCGCACGACTCTTGATTGGCTGGGTGATGTTGTCTCTAATCTGCTAGATACTTATATTCCTGAAAATGCGAAGAGAGAAGAGTGGAGTCTTGATGGTTTGAATAATTCTTTGGCTCAGACTTTCGGTTTCAAAATTGATTTTGCCAATATGCCAATTAGTTCTGAGACTGTGACAGAAGCAGTGAAGAATGGCGTGAAAGAAGTTTTTGATCGCCAGAAGAACTCAATGGGTCCATTCTTTGAGCAAGTTCAAAAAATGATCTTGTTACAAAGTATCGATCACCATTGGAAAAATCATCTTTATGTTATCGACAAGCTTAAAGAAGGTATTGGCTTGCGTGGTTATGCACAAAAAGATCCTTTGATTGAGTATAAAAAGGAAGCATTCAAAGCTTTTGAGTCTTTAAATAATACCATTAAAGCGGATGGCATTGAAAAAGTGATGCGTGTTCAACTTGTGGCTCAGCAATCTGAGGAAGAGGTTTTAGAAAGCTTAAGACCTGAAGAAGCTGATCTAGATGAGTTGGATTACACTTCTCCTGCAGAAGCGGATATTGGACATTCTTTGTCTGAACCAGTGGAAGTGGGTGAAGATCAGCCACGAATGAATAAAATGACTTTCCAAAGCGGACCTCGCGATGATCGCAATATGAATCGTGAAGAGCGTCGTCGTTTGGAAAAACAAGGTAAAGGACGGAAGTAGTTGACCTCCTGTCCGAGCTGTCATGCATCCGTAGAGATCCTTGAAAAGCATCTGGGGACATTGTTTACGTGTCCTCACTGCAACGCTGTTTTCTTTATAGATTGGAATGGACAGCCCGAGATGGGGCACCATGAGCCAGAGCAGACAGAAGAGCTAAACGAAGAACTAAACGAAGAACATCAGGAAGCCCAGCAGGAACAACCGTTCTATGAACCACCAGTTCCTGCAACTTATGAAACTTCTGCTCCGTATGAATCCTTTTCTCCTCCGATAGAGTCGCCCATTGAATCTATAGAGCCAAATCTCGAATCGATTTCTAGCTCAGACTCTTACCAGCCTAGTGAACCTGAAGCAGAGATTGCTTCTTTTGAAAGTCCCCAGCCTGAAGAGGCTGAAAATGTTCCTTATGATTTTAGTCAAACCTTAGATGCAACGACAGAGTCGAGTTTTGAAGTTGCACATGAGACATCAGATTCCCCAGATTTTTCTGATGTGACGGACTTTGCAAATACGGATAGCGCGAGTGGACCAATTAGCTATACACTCACTATTGAGGGTATAGACACTGCGAGGCTGGCTTCGGATCTTAAGGAAGCGATGACGGATTCCAGATTTGGCTGGGATGTCGATGAAATCTTTAATACAAAAAGCAGAGACACTTTGATTCTACGTTCTTTGTCGCCAGCGAAAGCATCAATATTGGTGAGCCGAATTAAATATTTACCTTTTAAAATTTCATGGAGGCAAGATGTCCTCACGGGTACTTAAGCTTTTTATCGCATTACATTTTGTTGGTTCGATTGCTGGTGCTAGTGGTGGTGAGGAGAAGCCTAAAGAGGGTGCTGCTACTACAAAAGAAGTAAAGTCAGCTGAGGAATCTTTCAATGTTGTTCAGGCAAGGGTGCTCGGTTTAGAGGCCAAAGTGCGCTCGGCAGAAGATGAAATAAAAAAACTGATTGAAGAAAAGCAGCGCACTAAAGATCCTGAAAAGCTGAACGAAGTCATTCGACAAATGATTTCAGTACACAAGCGGCTGGAAAGCCTTGCCAAGGAATATGATCAGCAACGAGCTTTATTGAATTATAGATATCCAGAAAAAGGGCAATCTGAAAAACGAAAGTATCAGCGGCACGAAGTAAAATCGATTGAAGAGATGGAAGGGCAGATGAGTCTTTCCAAGTCAGTTCAAAAGACGATGAAGAAAGTGCGTACGCAATATGAAAATGTCGATATGTCGGCAAGTTCTACGAAAGCGAAGTCTCAAAAAGAAACAAAAACCGAATCAAATCCAAAGATTAACGAAAAATCCGATTTATTAGATCCGGTGATTTTAAAGAAATAGCTGATTTTTTTTAATTTGATGAAATATGACGTCTTAATTTGAGCCAGTTTCTCCATCTAACTTTGTGACCGAAATATAGAATGGTAAAGTGATACTGATGGGGGAAGTATGCTCCGAATCTTGGCTGTTCCGGTCATGTTAATTGCACTGTTAATGTTAGGTTGCCAAACAAACATGGTTAAGCAGTTTGATCAAGTGAAAGCCGGAATGGAAAAAGATGATGTTTTGCAGTTAATGGGTTCTCCTAACCGCACGCAAAGATTCCATGGTAAAGATCGTTGGACTTATATTCTTTATGAAGACTATATGCGGTTTGAAAAAGAAGTACACTTTTTCGAGGGCAATGCTGTGTATGTGGGTAATACTTGGCAGCCAGATCCAGAACAGAGCGCCGTTGTTGTCGATAAAAGAAATGAAGAAAGAAATATTAAATTGGATCAGGAGCTAAGCGCAGAAATCACCCTGCACCGCAAGTCTTTTGATCAATATGAAGCGCAGACGAAGGGTATAGATAAAGTTCGTTATGTGCCTACCTTTGAGCCTATTCGTTAGTTGGTGCAGACATCAAAAAAGGTTTGCCGGTCACTGAGATGATTTCGTAACCATCAATACTCAAGATATTTTGGGCATCTTTACGATAGAGCTTCACTCCACTCCAAACCCAGTCCGTAGGCCAATAATCCACAACATTTTTAAAATAAATACCTACTTTCTCTCTTGAATCAGGCAGATCGAATTTGAATTCATTTGTGCTGATGGGGGATTTTAGTATTTCGGTGAAAGGGATTGGAAGCGCCGAAATGTGCAGTTGATCTTCATCCGTCTGACAGGGGCCTCTAACAATCATTTGTGGCAGCTCACCCGAATAGGCCATGCCATCTGCTGAAAATATCAGGTCGATGGTGGGATACTCGTCACAGACGAAAACTCGGTTGCCTTCTTCGTTCTTTAAGAAAAAGAGACCCAGCTGAAGACCCGGACCCAATTTAGTCTCTTTGATTGAGGCATTTTTTAAGACTTGATATTTATAGGCTTTGATAAAGGCTTCAGGTGAAGCTTCGGATAAATCGTGATCCAGACCTTCGGGTGATGAGTGCTTACCACTTTTGTAATCGGAGGCGACGAAGCGTTTCGGCAACTCCTCATTGATAAAGTAAACAGCGACTGGAACAGCGAGGAAAAAAAGAAATATCAAAATCTTGTTTTTCATATTAGTACTCACACTTAATTGTTTCTCGGTCTGCAGCACTTAAAGTGTCACGTTTCACTGCGCCGTTAAGAACTGCCCACATGACGCTTGGAACGTTACTGCGATGTTTGAGGCCTAGTACATGTCCGAATTCGTGGATTAAGAGACTCTCTAAGTGAACATCATAGACGCTGTTGGGCTTATCCAGATAGAAATTAAAATACTTATGGTCAATTCCCACATCAGTCTCGACAAGTTGATTGCTTCTCCAAAATAAATTGGTCAGAGCTTGTTGATTCTTTTGAGCCTCTGGCCATTCCTTCAACCAATGGATAGTGTTGATGTTGTCTTTTTGGGTTTTGTCTGAAAGATCTGAACTTGCTTTTACAATTCTGATAAGAGTGAGCCCCGCAGCTTCGTTCCAATGGAGAGCGGCTTTATGAAGAGCATCCTCAAATTCAGGTGGATAGTTTTTGTGAACCTGCAATGTCACCGGAATATTATTCTTCCATGAAACTCGCTGTCCGTAAGCATTTTGTATAAAACCGCAATCTGATTCTGCGGCAGTTGCCAAGAGGTCATCGGTCCCAGGTCCCAGAGTAGGTGCTTTTTGACATGCAACAGATGCGAGAAAAAAATAAACCAATAAGATATATCGATACATAAAATAAAGAATACACGAGATTTTGATTGAATTCTCGTATTACGTAAAGGGCAGGACGATAGTCCTAGAAATAGGAGTCTGCCCAGTCAATAAGAGTACCATTTATCCAGGAGATGCGCTCCTGATCCGTAATTTTTCGTGAATTTTGCAGGAAGCGTAAGGCTTCCTCATGCAGGCTTTCGCCAGTTTTTTTGTGCAGAATCAAGACGCCACTTTCAGTGTCATGAATAAAACTTCTTCTATTCAAGTTCACACTACTGACAAAGCTTAGTTTTTTATCAATAACCATAATCTTCGCGTGCATGATCGATTTAGGATCCGTCCATTCATAGATTTGGATATTCTTAAGATGTCGATTGATTCCTTGTTTGTTCACATCCTCTGCAATTTGTGGAGTGCCATCTCCTGCAAGTTGAATGCGAGTTACCACTTTCACTTGAACACCTCGCGAATAGGCTCTATCAAAGGCCTCGCTGATCGCCAAAGAAGGTCGAAAATAAGGTGTGGTGATAATTATTTCTTTTTGTGCAGAATCAATCATGTTGATATAAAATTTTTCAAGCTGATAGCCATCAAAGTAGGGTAATGACATGATTTGTTTTGCCAATGGCTTTTCTTCGACCAGCTTTTCAAGCATGTTCAACTCATCTACCGTGACTTCTTTTTTAATATTTAAATTGGTTGAACGAAAGCTTTGAGTCACATCATCTCTCATCCAGAATGAAAGCATTTGTGCTAAAGCAGATTTTACAAAATCGTAACCACGAACCTCGATTTCAAAATCATCATAGAAAATGAAAGGCTCTTCGCCCTCTCCATAGTTTTTAAGATATTTGAAGGCTTTATATATGGGCGCTTTGCTGAATACGTACGAGTCTCGAATGTTTCTTCCGCCCGTAATCAAAAAATTAGCCGCTGGATCTTTCGCAGAGTGGCCAATCACAAGTTTAGTATGGTTAACCCGGTGAAACTTGTCGAGCCAGCCACCATTTTTGCCGTCTGCAATCTGGAATTTGTAATATTGCACTTTGATGTTTGGAAGGCCCATTTGCAGCCAGGATAAAATTTGCTTATCCTTTTTCGTCATTGTCACTTCCGGCACAAGGATACGAATTTGCGCTCCATATTCACCATGGTATCGAAGTGCTCTCGCGAGCACCATGCCGTAGAAATCAGCTGAAAAATTAAGTGAAGACACCCAAATGATATCGAACTTTGGAGCTTTAGTGAAATCTAATGGGGCGAGTGGATTTTTTTCGTTTAGATCCTGTTTGCGAAGCGGGGCTCCTGTCAGCGCGATAATTTTTTGGTTTATAGATGCGTAAGGATCACGTAAATTAGTCAACTTGTCATAGGTCTGTGGGCAGGTTGTAAAGTTGAAATCTTGCTGCCAGAAAAAACTCGAAACTTTATCTTTAAAATTTCCAGTGGGCAAAGCGCATACATCTATTTGATTGGTGAGTTTGATCCACTCTGTTGAAAGGCGAGAAAGATCTGTTAATTCAAATCCGTGTGTCCAGGTAGAAGATTGATCAGGGTCATAAAATTTAAACTGGCAGTAATTCACTCTGTTACTGAATTGAACTTGAACCTTTTGCGCATTAACGTTGTGGTAATACCAATTAAAGGTGTAAACGCGGCTTTTTTTCTCGCGTGAAAAAAATAAAATTCCTGAGTCATAAATAATATCATTGTCACATTCAAGTTTTGCTTTGAGATACTTTTGCGGAGGGTTTTCGCCTTCGTTGTAGACGGAATTTTGCTTGTCGACCGGTAAGAAATTATTAAATTGAAGAATGTAATTTGAATAAAATCGATGTTCAAGAGGGAACGGATTTCTTTTGCGCCCACTTAAGCTAAAGTCATCGAGATTTTGAATGCTAATATATTCAGTTTTATTGGAAGTTAAGGATCTGAATGTGCTTTCAAGCCAAGGGCCTTCACCATTCCAGGTTCGATTCTGTAGATTTGCTGAAAGGTCATTGGCTAGACGTTCCCGCTCGAAAAGTAGTTCTCTGACTTTTCTTTCATTTTCTGGTTGTTGTAGAAGGCTGCGATCAAAACTTTGAGGATGAGCCTTTTTGTCTTGGGTTTCTTGGAAAATTCGTTGGTTGTCACGCCAGTCGTTATTCCAAAAATGGGAAAGCTCTAGGTCGATTTCCTGCAGGCGGTTTGCTTTATCGTTTTCTAAAAGAACAGAGCTAGGTTCTCGCCGTATGTTCGTACAAGCGGCGAGAGATATGAATAGATATAAAGTCAGGAGAATTTGCCAATTCATTTAGTTGTTTTCGGAAATCAACGTGAAAAGTTGAGTCCCAAATTAACTTTTGTTGGCGGACGTAAAGTCTCATAGTGAGACTTTACGTGGTTTCTACTGTTGAGACGCTCTTTTTTTATAAAAATCAGCGATGTCGTCGTGATTGCGTACAACATTACCAAAGTCTATTGATACAAAGCTTGTTTCGCGAATCATTCCTTCTGGGCACTCCGATAAGGTTGATGGATTCTTGAAATCATAATTGCAATCACTAATATCCCAACCAGCCTCTGCATAACTGATCTTGTAAGCGACAAGTTTATTTCGTTTGTAGATACCAATTACCTTTTCAAGTACCGTGTTTCCGTCTGCAATGTAGTCTCCCTCAAGAATTGTATCCGCCCAAATTTTAGATTGAGCATTTGCCACGCGTTGAAGAGCTCTTAATTGTGTGCGACCAAGTATTGAAGGCTGTTTTGAACCCTCTCTGTAAAGAGATTTTGTTTCGAATGGTTCCTGGCAAGGGCTAAGAATACAAGCAATTTTATATTCTTCGATAAGCTTAGTGAATTCACGCGAACCAGGTGCACGATGATCAGCATAAGCATTGAAAGAAAGTGCAATAAGGACTGTAGTTAAGGCGAATATTTTTTGGACCATAAGGACCTCCGAGGGCATTTCTATAAACCCTGCGGAGGTCGTTGTATATGGAAAATGAGATTATATTATGCGTTTACGCTATGATCGGTGTGCTCAGTCAGCTTCTTTTTAAGAATTTTACCGCTATCCCCTTTGGGGAGGGAGTTTAAGAAAACGAAGTGCTTGGGGATCTTGAATTTAGCCAAGTTCTGCAGACAATATTTTTGAATATCGTCCACAGTCACCTTGTTGTCATTCAGGACTAAAAATGCTTTACCCACTTCGCCCCATTTTTCGTCAGGAACGCCAATGACAGCGACTTCCAAGACTGCTGGGTGAGCGTGTAAAATTTGCTCGATTTCAGTGGGATAAACATTTTCTCCTCCCGAAATGAACATATCCTTCTTGCGACCCACGACGTAGTAATAGCCTTCAGAATCTCGGCGAACGAGGTCTCCCGTGTAGAGCCATCCTTCTTTGATTGTATCTTGGGTGGCTTTATCATTGTGCCAGTAGCCCTGCATGCACATCGGGCCGCGAAGAACTAACTCGCCAACCTCATTGTCACCGAGTTCTTTTCCTTCGTTATCAACTACTTTCGCTTCAATGTAGAAATTCGGGAATCCGATAGAGCCAATTTTGCGAATGGAGTCTTCTTCGTTTAACGAGAATACGTTCGGTCCAAATTCAGTCAAACCGTAACCTTGACGTATAGGAATACCTTTTTTGTCCCAAACTTTAATGAGCTCAATTGGCATTGGCTCTCCACCAACGATGGAGTAACGAACAGATGAAAGGTCCACTTTATTAAATAAAGGAGAGCGAGCCATCATGTCCATCGTTGTAGGAACGCCAAACATGATCGTCGCTTTTTCTTTTTCGCTGAGAGAAAGGATTTGCTCAGCATCAAATTTTTTCAGAAAAACAACCTTTGCTCCTCTATGCAAGAACGGAGTTGTGAGAACATTCCATCCGCCAGTATGAAAGAATGGAAGGAAAATAACAGTGCAGTCATTCTGAGAAATATTTAATCTCAATGTCGTGTTGATTGAATTCCAGAAAAGCATTTTATACGTCAGAATAGCTCCTTTGGGAGCTCCAGTTGTGCCTGACGTGTATAGAATCATCACAGGATCATTTTCAAGTGATGTAAAAGCATATTCTTCGGAAGAACTTTGTTCTAATTGTTCTGAAAAACTACCAGGCCCCTGCAATAAAAGTTTGGCAGGGTTGCCCTGAAGGTTGTTTACAATGTCACCGTAAGCTTCTTGAAAAAGAATCAATTTAGGTGAGCAATCTGTAATGATGTGATCCACCTCACGTTGAGTGAGGCGGAAGTTGACTGGCACTAAAATGGCGCCAAGTCTTTGCAGAGCAAAAAATAAAAATACATATTCCAGTTCATTGGTCGCAAGAACCGCGACGCGGTCTCCTTTGCGAACTCCATAAACTTTGTGAAGGAAGTGGGCCCCTCGATTGGCCAACTCAAAAAGTTTAGCATAAGAAAATTCACGCCCTGTTTCGCCATCTTTAATAGCGATATTTTTAGGTGAATAGAGTTTCCAGCGTTTTAGCCAATCTAGTTCCATAATGCCCCTCTTCGTTCAAAACTATGTGTCGTATCCCCACTCAAGTGCCAGAGCTGTCATGCTCATTCCGCCGCCAGACCCAAGCATAAAGACCAAATCGCCTTTTTTCATCTTCTTCTGGTTTGCAGCATCTGCGATCGCCATTCCGATAGAAGCTGATCCTGTATATCCGAAACGATCCATGATGTAGTGAGCGCGATCACGAGGCAATTCAAGTTTATCCATGGTTTCATAGATACTTTGTACGTTGAATTGAGTGATGAAGAAGTGCTTGATGTCTTGTGGCTTCTTTTGCAAGCGGTCTAATAGAATATTAGTTAAACGTGGCCAGTGAATCCCATTGGTCTCTGGTGGAATACGTTTTGGGAAAGCAAGAAGGTGACCTTTGTTTTCAATCACTTCGTGAGTCACAGGCTGCGCTGTTCCGCCGGCATAAATTCCCATATAGTCGTGGTATTGACCATCAGTGTACATTTGGCTGTCAATAAAGCCCGTGTTATCTTTTGAAGGTTGCAGAACAACGGCACCAGCGCCATCTGCAAATAGAGAAGCAATTTTATAATCATCAAAATTAAGGTACTTGCTCATTCCATATGCGCCAACGACAAGGATGTTTTTATATTTGGCATCAGAGGCAATATATTTTGATGCGATATCGCATCCCACAACGAAGCCTGCACAAGCGGAGTTGATGTCGTAGGTGCCTGCATTGATTGCACCGAGACGATAAGAAACAACAGAAGCCGTGGAAGGGGAAAGGTAGTCTGGTGTATCTGTAGATACGATAATAAGATCAAGATCTTTAGCGGTGATACCAGCGTTTTTCATCGCTTCTTCCGCAGCCGGAAGAATAAGATCTGAAGTGCGTTGGTCTTCGCGCATCCAACGGCGCTCTTTGATGTTACGGTTTTCTGCTAAAAAAGTACCGATGTCTTTTTTGTAAAGATCATTAAAATATTGATTGGAAATCACGCGCTCTGGCGCATACATTCCTGTACCTACGATTGTCGCTTTTTTTGTCGTCGTCATCGTTTTTTCCTTTGCGATTTCGATAATCTACAAAGCATTTTTAAACATTTGGCAAGAAAAGAAATTTAGAGTTAATGCTCTATTCACAGAGCGAAAAAAACCGATTTCCTTTGACGAAAGATATGTTTCCGGGAGTAAGTGCTCTACATGAAAAATATAAATTTTAATTTCCAAAACAAAAATGCAGTTGTAACCGGTGGCGCCTCAGGTATCGGTTTTCAAATTACTTTAAACTTCCTTGAAGCTGGAGGAAACGTTTCCATTTGGGATTATTCTGAGCAGGCTCTGCAGAATGCAAAAGCTGAGTTGGCGAAGTTTGGTTCACAAGTTCATATCGCTCAAGTAGACGTGACAAATCGCGAATCCATCGCAAAAGCAGCAGCATCTTTGCCATGGCCTGTAGATATCCTTGTGAATAACGCTGGTATCACTCGTGATAAATCTTTCGCAAAAATGCTTCCTGAAGATTGGGATGCAGTTATTAGCACGAATTTGACGGGTCTTTTCAATGTGACGAAAACTCTTTTGGATAAGTTTAATCCTGCTTCTAATCACAAGCGCATCATCAGCATTTCTTCAGTTGTTGGCTTGTATGGTAATTTTGGCCAAACAAATTACGCAGCAGCTAAGGCGGGCGTTATTGGTATGGCAAAAACTTGGGGTAAAGAGTTGGGTCGTAAAGGCTTTACATCCAATGCAGTGGCTCCAGGATTCATTATGACAGCGATGACAAAGGCAATGCCTAAAGAAGTGTTAGATGGTATGGCAGCCAAAGTACCGGTGACTCGTCTTGGCGAAACTGAAGATATTGCAAATGCTTGTTTGTTCTTGGCAAGTGAGCAGGCCAGTTATATTAACGGCACTGTATTAAGTGTTGATGGCGGAATTGTTCTGTAGTTGTTAATACTTGAGTCCGTTATATCCACCCAGGGGGAGTGTTTATGAAATCGTTTATGATGGCAGCCGTGATCGCAATGGCGAGCTTATTTTTACCTGCGAAATTGTTGGCAACAACAGGCGCCTATGATGGATTTGTGGCGTTAAATCCGCAGAAAGAATTATACGTAAATTATATTCCTCCTCGTGGAGATCAGCCGACAGTTATTCTGTTGAATGGACTTACTTACTCTACTAGACAGTGGTCAAACTTTGCTGAGCCATTACTTGCAAAGGGTATTGGCGTTTTACGTTATGATCCTATGGGCATGGGGCGCACTCTGTTGAAATACGCTCCAGTCTTGGCTCCAATTAATTATCAAGATCAAGTTGATGATTTGAAGCTATTGCTTGAGAAATTAAATATTAAAGGCCCTTATAATTTAGTTGGGCTCTCTTACGGAGGCGGCATTGCCGCTGGCTTTGCTGCCTCTTATCCACACCTTGTAAAAAATTTAATTATGATGGCGCCGTTTACGCGTCCATTGGATGGAACTGACAATTGGATTAAAGCTCAAATTTGGGCAACTCGTCAGATTTTCCCATTCAATAAATTATCAGATGATGAATTGTATGATTATTTTCTTCATCAGATCGTATATGCAACGTATCCGCAAGCTGAGCCAATTGTTTTAGAAAATCCATTCAAGCTTGAAGCTGTTTATCGTTTGGTTCAAGGGATTCGTAAAGCTCGTCCCGTTGATCTAACGCACTTAATTCCCGACAAGTCTTTGCACTTAATGATTGCTCGTCAGGATCAATACATCAATACGAGTGTGTTGGATGAGTACTGGGATGCAGTTCCAGAGCGAGCTCGCGCAAGTCGTCTTTATATCAACGGTTCTGAGCATAAAATGGTCGAAGCTGTTCCTAACTTCACGTCATCTTGGGTTTATCAGATCGTTACTGGCAACTCAAAGCTAACTAAAGGATTGGATTTTGAGGGCTATCCATTTCGCGGTGAAGTTCATTCTGGTGATGAGAAAATTAAGGTAGGTCGTGAGTGATCAACTTTGAAGTAAAAAAGAATCTTGTACCGGAAACGATTTTCTTTGTTCATGGAAACTTGGCTTCTAATCGTTGGTGGTATCCTGCTGAAGAGGTGTGGCAAAAGCACGCAAAGGGAAAAGATTTTCCAGGTTCTTTGATTTATGCTGAGTTTCGTGGTTGTGGTAAAAGCACTCCACCGAAAGATTTGAGTGAAGTTAATATGCATTTATTTGCAGATGATTTTATTTCAACAATTAAGTCTTTGAATTGCGGCCCGGTTCATTTAGTTGGGCATTCAACTGGTGGTCTGATTGTTGCCTTGATGTTAGCAAAGGCTCCAGAGCTTTTTAAGAAAGCCGTTTTGTTGGATCCTGTTGGGGCTCAAGGCGTGACCTTTGATAGAAATATGATCGCTGCTTTTGAGCAGATGAAGCAGGACAAGAATTTAACGGCAGCTGTTATTGGATCTACGATTCATAATAATAATCCTGAATCCGATTTCTTTAAACAGGTTGTTGTAGAAGATGCGTTTCATGGCGTGAAGGCTGTTGGTCATTGGGTTCTTGAGGCTCTTGATGGTTTGGATGTTCGCTCTGAGCTTAAAAATGTGACTCATGAAGTTCTTGTGGTTCATGGTGAGTTCGATACTTTATTGCCAAAAGCGGATTCTGAAGCGCTTGCTCAGTTATTGCCGAATGGAAAGTTCCATGTTTTGGAAGGGCAAGGGCATTGTGGAAATGTCGAAGCACCTGAAAAGTTTGTTAATTTAGTTGAAAAGTTTTTGTTCTAAAAAGATGCTCCGCTTTGCGGCGCATTGCAAGTATCTGAACGGGGGTGCCATAATTAGTTGCCCCCGTATCTGTTTTAAGATAATTATCGTTAACACATTACAATATCGTGACAAAACTATTTTGCGTCCCCTAGGGAGTGCCAACCTATGTCTGAAGTTAGAGATGAGTATAATCGCGCGGGTTTAATTGCTTTTGCCTTTTCAATGGCATTCTGCTTTGCCTTCTTTTTCTATCTGGTTGTGATTAACAGTGGTGTTGATTTGGCTGAAAATGTTGTGGATCCAAATGCAGTTGTTGCAGAAGGTGCTGCTCCAGCATTTGACATTGCCCAAGTTCAAGAACCATGGGTTTCAACACCTGAAATTGTAGCTTATGGTCAGAAAGTTTATAAAACAAACTGCGCAATGTGCCACGGAGAAGCTGGTCTTGGTGATGGAGCTGCTGGTGCGGCACTCAATCCGAAGCCTCGTAATCTTGTCGAGGGTAAGTGGACTCAGGGTGAAGGCTTGATTGCTCACTACAATGTTTTATTGAATGGTATTAAAGGTTCATCAATGGCCGGATACTCTCACTTTAAGCCGGCAGATCGTTGGGCGATTCTGGTTTACATTGAATCTATCACGCAAAATAAATCAAAAGACGACCTGGCTAAGGTTGCTGAGTTTGCAAAAACGGCACAGTAATTAGGAATTTATAAGATGTTAACCAGTAAGCTTGTTGTGAAATCTGGAAAGATGGGAATGGCACTTTTTGTTGCCATTCTTGTTCTTTTTTCAGGATCATTGCCTGCTTACGATGGTTCTCCAGCGCCGAAAGTGGCAGATGAAAAGCCTAAAGAGCTAGCTGGGGTTGGTCTTGAGGAAAAACTGGGAGCCAAGATTGATTTGGCTCTTCAAGTAAAAGATGAGAATGGCCAGACAGTTGCGTTAGGCTCTTTCTTTGATGGTAAGCATCCAGTCATATTGACGCCTATTTATTTTTCTTGTCCGGGGCTTTGCAATTTTCACCTCAATGGGCTTACTGATGCTTTGAAGCTGATGGATAAAGAATGGTCTGTCGGTGGAAAGTTTAAAATCCTTTCTTTCAGTTTTGACTCAAAAGAGACTCCGGATCTGGCTGGCAAAAAAAAGCAGACTTACATGAAGCTCTATGAGCGTGAAGGAGCTGCGCAAGGTTGGCATTTTTTAACGGCTGACGAAGCCACGGTTCAGGCGCTGACTTCTTCAATTGGTTTTAGCTTTAAATGGGACGAGGCCTCTCAAGAGTGGGCCCATGCTTCTGCAGCAGTCGTGATCACTCCTGACGGCACTATCTCTAGGTATTTGCCAGGGATTATGTTTGCTCCTCAGGATATCAAGCTGGCGCTTATGGAGGCATCTGAGGGGAAGATCGGCAGTGTTGTTGATCACCTAGTATTATATTGTTTTAAGTATGACCCGAAGCAGAGCAAGTACACTCTCGCCGCTTTTAATGTAATGAAGCTTGGCGGGGCGGTAATGGTTCTGTTGATGGTATTATGGTTATTGCCAATTTACATTCGCTCTCGCAGAGCGAAGCACAAAGAGGCGGGGAGATAAAAGTACATGATGTGGTTTAATTTAGCGAAGGCCCAATCCTTCATGCCCACACAAGCGACCGAGATTGCGAAGCAGGTGGACAATCTGTATGGTTTCTTGTTGATCACAAGCTTCATTGCCTGCGTTCTTGTCATTGGTGGCATGATTTTCTTTGTGTGGAAATACAGACGAAAATCTCCGGATGACAAAACGGCATATATTTCACATAGCACTTTCTTGGAGTTCTTGTGGTCTTTTATTCCGCTTGTGATCTTCCTAGGTGTGTTTGCTTGGGGTTGGTATATTTACCATGAGATGAGAACCATGCCGAAAAATGCACTTGAGATTAATGTCTTGGGTAAGCAATGGGCTTGGGAAGTGGAATACAAGAACGGTTATAAGACTGTGAATGAAATCGTGGTTCCAATTGATCAAGATGTGAAGTTGCTTTTGACTTCCTCTGATGTCATCCACTCGTTTTTCGTTCCATCTTTCCGTATTAAGCAGGACGCGGTTCCTGGAAGATATACGGCTCTTTGGTTCCGCGCTAACAAGCTGGGCGATTTCCACATTTTCTGTACAGAGTATTGCGGTACTTCTCACTCAGGTATGATCGGCAAATTGAAAGTCGTGTCTCGTGAAGATTTCGATAAGTATCTTGAGCAAGGTCAGGAAGAGCGTCATTTACCAATCGCTAAAAAGGGCGAAAAGATCTTTGCTGTGAAAGCCTGTGCATCTTGCCACTCCGTAGATTCGCCAGCAGTTAAAGTAGGTCCTTCTCTTTATAAATTATTTGGTAAAGAAGAAGAGATGACTGATGGCACTAAGCTTGCGGTTGATGAGAACTATCTTCGCGAGTCTATCTTGGAGCCCAATAAGCACATTGTTAAAGGTTACCCTACAGGCGTAATGCCAACGTTTCAGGGGCAGTTAAACGAAAATGAACTCAGCGCACTTGTTGAGTACATCAAGGAATTGAAATAAGGAGCGCACCTATGGCTACACATTCAGCTCATCACGGTGACAATTATCTTAATTGGGAAAAAGGCCTCTGGTCTTGGTTGACGACAGTCGATCACAAAAGAATCGGTCTTCTTTATATGATCGCAGTTATGTTCTTCTTCTTTGTCGGAGGAGTCATGGCTTTGCTTTTGCGTTTGGAGCTTTTCGCGCCAAATGCAGCAGCAAACGTAGGGCAGGTCTTGAAGAACGGTGATGCCTACAATCAGGTTCTAACATATCACGGGGCGATCATGGTTTTCATGGTTATCGTTCCTGGTATTCCAGCAATCTTAGGGAACTTCTTCTTGCCACTTCATATTGGTGCAAAGGATATGGCTTTCCCTAAAATCAACTTGGCAAGTTGGTATGTCTTTATGTTCGGTGCTTTGTTGGCCGTATTGACGTTCTTCTTTAATAAGATTGATACAGGTTGGACGTTCTATACTCCGTACTCAATTAAGACGGGCACTTCTGTTGTAATGATGGTTGTAGCGGCCTTCATTATGGGTATGTCTTCTGTTCTTACTGGTTTGAACATCATTGTGACAGTTCACAAGTTAAGAGCACCGGGCATGACAATGCATAGAATGCCATTGTTTGCTTGGGCTTTGTATTCAACAGCGATCCTACAAATGCTTGCGACTCCAGTTCTTGGAATCACATTGTTGTTGTTGGCTGTCGAGAAGCTCTTTGGTGTTGGTATCTTTGATCCGGCGCTTGGTGGAGATCCAGTTCTGTTCCAACATTTCTTCTGGTTCTACTCGCATCCAGCCGTTTACATCATGATCATTCCTGCGATGGGTGTTGTTTCTGAGTTGATCACGACGTTCTCTCGCAAGGTTATTTTTGGTTACACGGCAATTGCTTACTCTTCATTGGGTATTGCGGCGGTATCCTTCTTTGTTTGGGGTCACCATATGTTCGTTTCTGGTCAATCAGAGACGGCAGGTATTGTGTTCTCATTTTTGACAATGCTAGTGGGTGTTCCAACAGCCATCAAAATGTTCAACTGGGTTGCAACTCTTTACAAAGGTTCAATCTCTTTTGATTCACCAATGCTTTATGCTTTGGGCTTTTTGTTCCTTTTCGCTATCGGCGGTGTGACTGGTATTATGCTAGCAACGCTTCCAATTGACGTTCATTTCCATGATACATACTTCGTAGTTGCTCACTTCCACTACGTGATGGTGGGTGGTACTTTGATGGCGTTGATGGGTGGTCTGTACTACTGGTTCCCTAAAATGTTCGGTAAAATGTTCAGTGAAGCTGCGGCACGCATGTCTTTCATCTTCATTTTCATCGGTTTCAACGTGACTTTCTTCCCTCAATTTATTTTGGGTGCGATGGGTATGCCACGTCGTTATTTTGACTACATTCCATCTTATGCGGCTTTGAATAAGATTTCTACCGTAGGTTCTTGGTTGATTTTGACTGGTTTCTTAATTGCTCTTTACACCATCGTTCAAGGTATCAGAAAAGGTGAAAAAGCATCGATGAATCCTTGGAGATCTAAGACTTTGGAGTGGACGACAACATCTCCTCCTCCTCACGACAACTTTGCAGTTGAACCAATTGTAACAGCGGGGCCTTATGAGTACAGATAGCAAGATTAAAGGCGGACAAAAATCCGCTCACGTTGCACATCATTTCAGAGATGCTAATCAGCAGTACGATAGTGGAAAGCAAGGAATTTGGCTTTTCATGGTCACTGAGATCTTAATGTTCGGTGCAATCCTGATTGGATACGGTATTTTCCGTAATATTTACCCAGAAATGTTCGCTGAAGGTGCTAAATCTTTGGATTGGAAGCTGGGTTTCGTGAATACGTTGGTGCTTATCTTCTCGTCGTTCACTATGGCTATCTCTATCCAGTTGGTGCAGAAAAACGAGAGCAAAAAAGCAGCCTTAGCTTTGGCTACGACTATTCTTTGTGGTGTTATCTTCATGGTGATCAAGTACTTTGAGTATACTCATAAGTTCCACTTAGGTCTTTATCCAGGAAGATTGCTAGATGTGGCGCAAACAGGTGCGGCGCACGCGAATCTTGGTCTGTATTTTGGTTTCTACTATGCGATGACAGGCTTGCATGGAATTCACGTCTTGATTGGTTTGGGTCTTATCACTTGGTTGTTGATTAGAACTATCCGTGGTGATTTTCATTCTCAGTATTGGACTCCAGTAGAAGGTGTTGGAATTTTCTGGCATATTATCGATTTGATTTGGATCTTCTTGTTCCCTCTTCTTTATTTGGTGGGGTAGTTGAGTATGGCTAACAATAGTAATCATAACGACGCAAATGTTCTTCATCCACACATCATGCCGATGGCAACTTATCTTAAAGTTGCCGGAGCTTTGTTTGGCTTGACTGTTTTGTCTGTTATTGGACACCAGTTTCATGAACAGTTAGGTGCATTTGCTGCTGTTGTGGCATTTGCAATCGCTACTGTAAAAGCAACTTTGGTTCTTCTGTACTTCATGCATTTGAAGGACGACACAAACATGAACCGAATGATTTTTGCTTCTGGTTTCTTCTTTCTAATAGTTCTTTTACTCTTCAGTGTTCTCGATATTGTAACTCGAGTGACTGAAGTAAGTCCTTTATAAGATCGTGTTTAAAACATACGCGGATCTTACTAAGTTTGGCATAGTCGTGTTCTCAGTCCTTGCGGGATTAGCCGGCTATGCCACTGGCTTTCAAATTGAACAGCCGTTTCATTGGAAAACATTTCTTGAGACACTCTTAGGTATTTATTTTCTCAGTTCAGGGTCACTCGCGCTCAATCAGGTTCAAGAGTGGAAAATAGATCAGAAAATGCCACGCACTTCCAAGCGCCCTATTGCCTCGGGTAAGATTAAACCTGCAGCTGCTGGTATTCTTGCGGTGAGTTTTATTGCTGTGGGGTTAAATTTCCTATTTAAGCTAGAGACTGTTGCTGGATGGGTGGGATTAGCGTCAGTTTTCCTTTATAACGTGCCATACACAATGTATTGGAAGCGCCGATGGGCTTTCGCCGCGGTGCCTGGGGCAATTCCTGGTGCTTTGCCAGTAACCATCGGTTACGCAGTAGCAAATCCAGATATTTTTAATTCTGAATCTTTGTATTTGTTTTTAATTATGTTCTTGTGGCAGATGCCTCACTTTTGGGTTCTAGCCATACGATACAAAGATGATTATGCAAAAGGTGGCATTCCGACATTACCAGTTGTCGTGGGAATGGATCGCACACTATTTCAAATCGGCTTATATACGTTTGTGTACGTGGGTGTTGCGTTGGCTGCGCCTATGTTTGTTCAAGCCAGTTGGATGTTTGCGCTTCTGACTATTCCATTTGTTTTTAAGGTTTTGCAAGAGTTCTATCGTTACTATAAATCAAACGGAACTGAACGTTGGTTGGCCTTCTTCATGTGGCTGAACGTTTCGATGCTGGTTTTTATCGTGATTCCCGTTATCGATAAGTGGAATTTCTTATTCATTCAGTCAAACTAGTAGGTCAGTAAAAAGGACCACCTTGCTAAGTTGGTGGTCCTTTTTTTTCACAAGATTTTTCATTCGAGTGTTTCCAAATGCGACTGGCTGACGATGGGCTTGTGATGACCATCTTTGAAGGTCCATTAAATTTTAAACTCAGTTGGTGTGTCGATTTGTCTAAAAGGATGAGCCGATTTGAAGGCCTCAATTTTGAGACAATTTTCGTTGATTCTCATTAAGGTCGGATACTTACTCATATCAACCTTAAATCTTTGGCAGGTCAAAATTTGAGGGATTAGGAAAATATCCGCTACGGTTATGGAATCCCCAAAGCTATATGTTCCTGCGAACTCGTGGAGTGTTTTCTCAAGCACATCAAGTCCTTGAGAGGCCCAATGTTGAACCCACTGCTCTTTTTGATCTTGTGAATAGCCGTGATTTTTCTCAAGATATTGAAGTGTTTTTAGGTTGCCCATGGGGTGCATGAATGAATTGATCACTTCGCAAAACTGGCGAATTCTTGCTTTTAAATAGGCGTCTGTCGGAAAAAGAGGAGACTTTGGAAATACCTCATCCAAGTACTCAATGATGGCAAAAGACTCTGGAATAATTTTGCCGTCATGATTTAATGTCGGCACCCCACCAAGCGGATTGATTTTACGATATTCCGGGGAGTGTTGCTCGCCTTTAAGAAGATTTACGGGGACGTATTCGAAGGGAAGATTTTTGAGATGAAGTGCAAGGCGCACTCTATAAGAGGTGGAGCTTCGAAAATAGTTGTAAAGTACTAAGCTGGACATATACTGATTCCTGTATTGAGTTCATTCTTGTTCGGCTTATATTGCCCAGTCAAAGGACTTTTCTGTGCCCAATAGATTTATCTTTTCACTGCGTTTTTCAACAAAGGTTTTTGTAAAACTAGGCATGTTGGCAGCGGCACTCATTCTTTTTATGAGCTTGTTTCGCTTGAACCTTTATTTTCTCTCTGTCTTCCATGCCACTCCGGATGCTGTTTTTGTTGAGGTTGCTCAGTCATTTTTGACGGGCTTCAGATTTGATCTTTTGGTGTTTGGCTTTCTATTTATCCCACTTTATTTTCTGATTTTGTTTCAGACATTTTTGGAGAAGTGGCCACAGTGGATGTTTTTCTTCTATAAGTCCTATTTTGTTGTTGCTTGGTTTTTGATTTGCTCTTTGTCATTTGTCGATTATTTCCATTTTGCACGTCATGGCTCGCGAATGCGCTTTGAGGACTATCTAAATTGGCATCCGGACGTACTTGTTGAGCAAGCACAGTCATTACAGCCAAATCAGGTGTGGATATTTCTAGTTATAACGGTTTTACTCTTCGTTTTAGGTTTTATGCTTACTAGGGGTTTAAACTTCGGCGATTGGAAGGATGAGTACTCTCCGCTCAGTGGGGGCAAAATAGAGATACTGTGGCGAGTGGTTGTGCCAGTTCTTTTGATAGGATTGGCTGCTCGAGGCACCGTAGAACCTCATCACCTCAGGTTTGAACACAGTCAGGTATCTAGTTTTAGTCCGATTAACGAGATGTCTTTGAATGCTGTGTGGTGTTTTGATAAATAAAATAACTTATGGAACCATTAGGATGGATTCTGTATTTTTTGAAGGAGTAAAAATGAAGAAGTTTGCATTAATTTTATTTGCTACGGTTGGATTGTTAGCATCGGCATCTTTCGCGCAAGATTTGGTGTTGGGTGCGACGGATCCGTGGGCTGAAGCAGATTATGGTTTGGAAGTAGGAACTCGTCAGCAATCTGGGGACGCTGATGGAGGTCAATCGACGAAATCTCAAATGGCAATGCAGTTTGGTGCGACAGCGAATTTTCCTCTTTCAACGACTTGGCACTTAAGAACGGGTATGTTGTTTACGCCTCGTCCATTAACAGTGGAAACTGGCACTGGAAATAATAAGGTGACAATCAACTACCTCGATATCCCAGTAGCTCTTATGTATAAATTTGAAGAGTCTGCAGGTGTCTTTTTTGGTATTTCCTTGGGCTTAAATTTGGATAAGTCTGCGGATGTTGGTACTGTGACAGACGTTAAATCTCCTCTTACTCCATTCCTTTTGGGTGCTTCGTTTAAATTTATGCCTAACTTGGGCTTGGCTCTTTATTATGAAAGTGCTAGTGGAGAAGTAGCAAAAGGTCTTAAGGACTATCGCGCCGTCGGTGCAAATTTGATGATTACTTTTGATTAAGGATTAGTTGTGAAATTCGGTTCATTGAAGTCTTCCCAGAGTCTTGATGGGGAATTGTGTGTAGTAAGTCGTGATTTAAAAATGGCAGTGAAGGCAACTGCAATTGCTCCAAATTTGCGTGAAGCGCTGGAGAAGTGGAGCATCAATGAGCCGCAGTTAAACAAGATTTATGCAGATCTTAACGCGGGAAAAGCCGTTGGTGCATTTCCGGTGAAAGAAGAAGATTTTCACTCGGCACTTCCGCGTACTTGGCTTTTTGCGGATGGCTCTGCCTTTATTTATCATATCAAATTGGTTCGCATGGCCCGTAAAGCTCCATTGCCTGAGACTTTGGAAACTGTGCCATTGATGTATCAAGGTGAGTGTGGTCAGTTTTTAGCTCCGACCGAAGATATTCCTCAACGTGATTTTTCTCACGGAACAGATTTTGAGGGCGAAGTTGGAGTGGTCACGGACTTTGTCCCGATGGGTACAAGTCCGGAAGAGGCATTGAAGTACATCCGATTGTTTGTACTGATAAATGACGTTTCACTTCGTGGTTTGATTCCTGAAGAATTGGCTGCTGGGTTCGGCTTCTTCCAAAGTAAACCGGCATCCGCATTGTCGCCATTTGCGGTGACAGCGGATGAGTTAGGTGCAGCTTGGTCTGGTGGTCGTATCCATTTGCCACTTTTAGTGAACTACAATGAAGAGTTCTTTGGGAAGGCCAATGCTTCAGCGATGCACTTTCATTTTGGCCAGTTGATATCTCACGCAGCGAAGACTCGCAATTTGGCGGCGGGTAGTGTGATCGGCAGTGGAACTGTTTCAAATGATAATCATGAAAATGGTTCTAGCTGTTTGGCAGAAAAAAGAATGATTGAGCAGATTGAGAATGGTGCTATCAAGACGCCGTTTATGAAGGCTGGAGATACCATTGAAATAAAAATGCTCAACGAACAGGGCCAAAGTATTTTTGGTACAATTAAACAAAAGGTGAAAGCGGTTTAAGCTTTCACCTTCCTGTTGACTGGCAATGGAAGTCCTAAAGAGCTTCGATAACTCCACAAGCGATTCTTTTGCCAGAATTGCCAGTGGGTTGTGATTTTAAGTCATCTGGATCTTGGTGAATGATGACTGCTTTGCCGATGATATTATTTGCGCCAGGCTGCAAAGTAATTCCCTCAACAAAAATAGTTGTATTGGCTTTTTGTTTTTTATCAGCAACAAGATTTCCTAAATCACCAGCATGGCGATGATGTCCTTCATGTGCTCCGTGCTGTGCTTGAGCTGGATTGAAGTGACCTCCAGCAGATGAAAAGTCAGCAGCAGAGCAATCTCCTGTTTCGTGGATATGAAAGCCGTGAGGTCCTGTTTTTAGGCCCTCAACCATTGTTTCCACTTTCATTTTTCCACCTTCTTCAGTGAAGTGGATCATGCCTTTGAGTTTTGATTTTTCAGCAACTTTTAAAATTGCCTGAGCTTTAGTTGGCGCAGGTGGGGCTTGTGCTGGAGCCACTTCTTCTTTTTTTGCTGTTTGTGCGCAGCTCGCAAGTACCATCGCTGCCATTCCGGTCATCAATAGATTTTTCATAACAATCTCCCTTTGTTAAAATCGAGAATTTTATTTTACTCATCTAATTTAAGAAGTCATTGCCCAAACGTAAGACGCCGAAGGGCATAAACAGATGACAGGCATTGATGCTGGCATTCAAGCTCAAGGAAGGTGGGAGAATCCTTTATGCTTCATATTCTGTTCTTATTCCTTTTGTCTCCGGTATTTGCCCAAGAAAGAGTTCATGTTAAAAATGTAACTCCACAGGGATACATTAAGACCGTCGAACAAGTTCGCATTGAGTTTTCGCAGCCTATGGTTCGGTTTGGTGACATTAAATTGGATTTTCCGGCAGAAAGCAGCTGTTTTAAAAATGGTCAGGGACGCTGGATAGATACAAAAAATTGGGTCTTTGATTTTGACAATAGTTTGCCTGGTGGAACTTCTTGTTCAATTCAGGTCATGGGAAAAGCTTATTCGTTTAATACCGGTGGTCCACACATTAGTGAAGTGTTCCCAAGGACTTATAGACCTATTGATCCATTACAAAATTTTATTTTGATGCTGGATTCTGCTGCCGAAAAAGCTTCCTTACATAAGGGTGCCTATTTTGTTGTTGAAGGGTTGGGCGATCGAATTCCCGTAGAGGTTATTGAAGGGGCCAGTGCGAAAAAGATTAAAGAAGCAGCCCAGAAAGAATATCAGTACGAACCGGAAAGTTTTAAGGGAGATTGGCTTGCTATAAAAGCTCAAAGACCCTTTCCGGCAGGTTCCAGAGTCAGCCTGATTTGGAGTAAAGAAGTGCGCTCACAATCGGGCTTCAGTTCGCCGAGTGATGAGGTTTTTGAGTTTACAGTTGCCGAGCCTTTTAAGGCAGAGTTTCGCTGTGATCGATTGGCACCCGGACAACCTTGCATACCCTTACTGAATATGAATTTGATTTTTAGTGCAACGATTTCGCAAGAAAATGCGCGAGCCATTTATTTGCAATCATCAGATGGCAAAAAAATACCTCCCTCAGACCTATTGAAAGAAGGAAGTGGCGAGCGAGTGAGCTATCTGACCTTCAAGGGTCCGTTTCCTCCGAATCAGGAATTTAAGTTATATCTTCCCCGCAACATTAAAGATGAAGATGGTCGAGAACTATCAAATCAGAGTCAATTTCCATTGAATGTAAAGACTGGCGAAAACCCTTCATTGTTAAAGTTTGCTGCTGACTTTGGAATTGTAGAAGCTGAACCGAAGAGTGCGATTGCTCTCACCTTAAGAAGAGTTGAAAAAAGTTTGCAAACTAAATTTTTAGGATGGACTGGGAAATTCAATGATAAAAACTTCCCAGCTCTGCTTAAGGCTTTAAATGCAGTTCAGAAATCTCCCAATGGTTCCGAGAGATTAAGTAATTTGACTGGAGCAGAGGTTAAAAATATTTTCGTCCAAAAACCTCTTCAGGCAAGCGACACAGAAGTGGTTGGTATTCCTCTGAAACAGAATGGATTTTATGTTGTTGAAATGGAGAGTGCTCTCCTGGGCCAAGAGATCTTAAATAAAAAAGCTCCTTATTTTGTAAGATCAGCGGCCTTAGTCACCAACATGGCAGTCCATGTAAAATACAATCAGCATGAGACCTGGGTGTGGGTCACAGACTTAAAAACTGCAAAAGTAGTTCCAAAAGCCACAGTGAAAATTTATGACGTCCGTGGAGATGAAGTGGCTCGTACCACGACGGATGAAAGAGGGTTGGCTTATATCACTTTCAAACGAAATTTAGATGCATGGCCGAAACAAGATGATGGCTTTTATTATGACGGTTTTTTTGCCGTTGCTGAAAAAGACAGTGATTTTAGCTTCACTCATTCATCTTGGAATAATGGAATTGAATCTTGGCGATACCAACTTGTAAATGGTGAGGAGACCTCGGGCCTCCTAGGGCATGCGATTTTAGATCGCACTCTTTTTAAGCCAGAAGAAACCTTATCGGCAAAAATTCTTTTGAGAAAGGCAGAGGGACTGGGGTTACTTTTACCAAAAGCGAATGAATGGCCCTCACATATAGAATTAACTCATGCCTCAGGTCTACAGTCTTTTAAAATACCCTTGGAATGGAGTCGTGAAACAGGCACAGCACAAATTCGCTGGCAACTTCCATCTGGCGTAAAGATGGGCCGATGGCGGATGCTTTTGTTGAAAGAGCAGCCACGCCTAGAGCTAGAAGTGGGAGAGTTTTCAATCGAAAGCTTTAGAGTGCCTTTAATTCAAGTGCGCTTGGGGGCGGAGTCTCCTAAATTTGTTGCGGAGAAGAATATCCCACTTGATATTTCTGCAGTCTATTTTGCCGGAGGAGCCGCTTCCAATCTGCCAATGAAAATGCGTTGGAGTGTTGAGCCTTCCAGTTTTTATTCACAAGACGAAGATTTATTGGATTACTCTTTTGCCAACGGAACTGTGAAGGAAGGCGTCTTTAGTTCGGGTGAAGATGAGGGAGCTCGCTACATTCCGCAAAGTGGAGTGCGCGACTTCACCACCGATAAGCAAGGTTATGTAAGAGTAAATATCACAAATTTAAAATATAGCGCTGGTCCGCAGCGCTTGCGTGCTGAACTAGAGTATAAAGACCCAAACGGTGAAATTCAAAGTGTGATTCGTTCGTTCAGCTTGTGGCCCTCTTCGATTATTTTGGGCATTAAATCTAAGGCTTGGTGGGCGTCACCAAGTCGTGTGGAGTTTGATGTCGTAGCCCTTGATATGGATCAGAAAGAGATCGGTGGCCAAGAAGTCGAGGTGGATCTTTATACTAGTCGTTATTACTCTCATCGCAAACGTCTTGTCGGTGGGTTTTATTCTTATGAAGATTTTCGTGAATATAAAAAAATTGGGCAACTCTGTCGTGGGGTCACCAACTCTAATGGAATTTTCAATTGCTCAGGGAAATCATCGCAAACTGGTTCTGTTCTAGCCATTGCAAGTACTAAAGACAAACAAGGACGTCGTAGTTTTGCAAATGTAAGTCAATGGATTGTTAGTCCTGGTGAGCGGCAATGGTTTGGTGGCAATGATAATGATCGGGTCGACTTGATACCTTTCAAGAAGAAGTACGAACCTGGTGAGGTCGCAGAGTTTCAGTTAAGAACGCCATTTATAGACTCCAAAGTTTTGGTGACAGTTGAGCGTGATACTATTCTGTATTCAGCAGTCGTGGATGTAAAAGGTGAGAATCCTACGATTCGCATTCCAATCAAAAAAGAATTTACACCCAATGTTGTTGTTTCTGCTTTTGCTGTTCGAGGTCGCCTCAATGATCCTAAGCCAACTGCTTTGGTCGATTTAGGAAAACCGGCATTTAAGTTAGGGATGACACAATTAAAAGTAGGTTGGGCCGATAACACTCTTAAGGTGAATGTAGAGACCGATCGAAAGAAATACCCAGTCAAAGGCAAAGCGCAGGTTACGGTGTACGTGAACGATTCTCAAGGTCGACCTGCCAAAACAGGAGAAGTGGCCTTGGTTGTCGTTGACGAAGGTCTTTTAGAGTTGAGAGAGAATTCCTCTTGGGATCTTTTATCCGCAATGATGGTTCCAAGACCGCATAAAATAGAAACAGCGACGGCACAATCTTGGCTGATCGGACGTCGTCATTTTGGTCTGAAGGCACTACCTATTGGCGGAGATGGTGGTGGCGCTTTACGCAGAGAGCTTTTTGATACTTTATTATATTGGAATCCTAAAATTAAACTTGATGCCAACGGTATGGCAAAAGTGACCATTCCGTTGAATGATCTGACTACGAGCTTTCGAATCGTAGCCATCGCTCAGCAGGGTGTTGATCAATTCGGAACGGGTTGGAATTCCATTCAGACTTCACAAGAATTTATGATTTTACCAGGAATAGCGGGAGTGGCCCGCGAAGGGGATCAGTTTAATGCCGGATTTGTTATTAGAAATACAGGAGAGCAGGCTCGGGATCTTCACCTTGTATTGAAAACCATTCCTGAGATAGCAGGTCTTGCCCAGCAAAAATACCAACTGCAGTCCGGTGAAAGCAAAGAAGTAAAGTGGCGCATAACTGCTCCGCAGACCGAAAACTTATCCTATACTCTCACATTAAAAGACAGTTCTGGCAGAATACTTGATGAGGTCAAAAAGAATCAAAAGGTGTTGCCTCTTCACACGGCGCGTGTTCAGCAAACACAGTGGGGGGCCTGGCCAGAGTTTTCGAAACTTACAGTGAAACAACCACAAGGTGCCATCGGTCAGAAGAGTTCTTTTATCATTGAAGCGCACAAGAATTTGGGCGATGTCACTAATGGTGTTAAAGAGTATTGGAGTCATTACGAGTATTCGTGTCTTGAACAAGATATTTCGCGTGCAGTTTCTTTGAATGATCGCAAGTTATGGAAAAAGATTGAACAACGTTTGCCAGCCTATATTGATACTGACGGTTTGCTACGATATTTTCCGTCGTCCACTTCTAATTCAAAAGGAAGTGTTGTTTTAACTGCCTATGTTTTAGCGATTGCTCATGAGTCTGGACTTCCTTTAAATGAGGATAGTCGTAGCCGCTTTTTGGATGCTCTTTCCGGCTATGCACAGGGGCAGATAAAAGATGAGTCGATGCAAGCAAGAGCCGATGAATTACTAAAAAAGATCACGGTCTTTGAAGTTCTTTCTAGATACCGTCGTTTAGATTTGGATTGGCTGACTTCCGTCAAAGTGGACCTTTCTGAGTTGCCGACGTACACCTTGGCTGAGTGGTATCAAATTCATTTGCGCGAGAAAAATATTGCCCAAAAACAAATGAAAACAGAGGAGATAGAAAAAGAGTTGCGCAACCGCTTCTATTTTTCTGCCAAGTCGTTGCAAATAAAAGATGAAAGACAACAAACCTTCAGCTGGTTGATGCGCAATTCAGATAGTGCTTTGTTGCGTTTGATACTGACGACTGCGAATTTACCACAGTGGAAGGAGGATGTGCCGCGACTCTATCAAGGATCTCTAGCACGACAACGAAGTGGTTCTTGGTTGCTCACGACAGACAATGCGTGGGGTGTTTTGGCCATGAAGAAGGTCTTCCAAGCTTATCCGTCCGAAAAAGTGGATGGAGTGTTCAGAGCCATCATGAATGGGAAAGAAGTTTCTTCTAATTGGAAGGACTCTGTGCCAACGGTCTTTAGTATTCCATGGAAATCCGAGATGGGGACTCTCGAATGGAAACAGGTGGGTTCTGGAAAGCCTTGGATAAGTGTTTCAGTTAAAGCGGCGGTTCCAGTTATGCAACCGGTTTTTGCTGGTTTTTCAGTTGAAAGAGTCGTTACACCAATTCAACAAAGAAAAAAAGGTATTTGGAGTGTGGGTGATATCGCTAAGGTTCAATTGAAAGTGAAGTCAAAAACTCCGCAGAATTGGGTTGCAGTGGAAGATCCTGTGCCCGCAGGAGCTAGCATCTTGCAGAGCTCTTGGGCGACGGCTGTGGAAAGAAAAGAAGAATTAGTACGTTTTTATTTCTCTGCATTTTCTGAAAAGGAAAATATGGAATATACAATACGCTTCAATCAGGCCGGAGTGTTTAAAGTGCCATCTGCTAGGGTTGAAGCGATGTACAGCCCAGACCTTTTTGCTGTACTGCCAGAAGCGCACTGGACTGTTGAAGAATGATGAAAGATCTTTCTTTAAAAATTATTGCTGTCTTTTGTTTTTTGATTGGTTGGGGTTGTCTCGCATATTTTTATGTGACGACTCCATCCGTGTCAAAATTCTCTAGTGTTCAAAAACGCTATAGAACTTCCGATATTGTCTTTCAAGATTCTGCGGGCAGGACGATCCATCAGTGGAGAAAAAATAAAAATGAAAGAGTCCTTCCTTGGGTAAGATTGTCTTCAGTGTCTCCAACCTTTATTGAAGCGGTACTGAAATCCGAAGATCGAAATTTTTATGATCATCATGGTGTTGATTACTTAGCCTTGGTGACGAGTTTCTATCAACGAGCTGCGGATTCTTCTTCTCGAGGTGGCAGCACATTGTCGATGCAATTGGTAAAAATGCTGTCTTCAGAACGATCTTTATTTATGGGCTGGAGTGGTAAGATGAGGCAAGTGTTGGCAGCATCTCGTCTTGAGCAGTCATGGAATAAAGAGGAAATTTTAGAAGCCTACTTAAATTTAATCCCCTTCCGCGGCGAGTTTAAAGGTGTGGCCAGTATTGCATTCTTTTTATTTCACAAGGAACCAGCAAATCTAACAAAGCGAGAATCAACTTTATTAGCAGTTTTAATTCGAGCCCCCAATGCAAAGCTCAGTGATTGGCAACAAAGAGCGTGTTGGCAGGAGCCTGAAATGTGTACTGAATTAAGTAAAGAGATTAAGCGCATAGAAAGCTCGTTGTCTTTTCCAATGCGGGACCAGTACGCTCTACATTTAGCTCAAAGGTTAAGTTCTAAGTTTAAGTCAGGAGCAGTAAGAACCTTTCTTCGTCAAGATCTTCAATTGTACGCAAAGGAAGTAGTTCAATCTCATATTCAGTCTTTGTCAGGGCAGAACGTGCGTGACGCTGCTGTCTTAGTAGTTGAAAACAGCACCAGTGAAGTTTGGGCTTATCTAGGTGGAAGTGGTTTGCAGTTTGAAAGCACTTATGTGGATGGAATTCAAGCATTTCGCCAAGCGGGTTCTACTTTAAAGCCATTTCTTTATGCGACAGCTTTTGAAAATGGAGTTATAAACAGTGAGAGCTGGATTGAAGATTCAGCAGTCGATATCGTATTTGATCGTGGTATTTATAAGCCACAAAACCACGATCGACAATTTTACGGGTGGGTGCAGGTAAAGACAGCGCTCGGCTCATCTTTAAATGTGCCTGCTATTAAAGTCTTCAAATTATTGAATGATACTTCCTTTTATACAAAACTACGTGATTTAGGCTTCAAGAGACTACAAGATGCAGATTATTATGGACCTTCTTTGGTTCTCGGGGCTGCGGACGTTACTTTGGAGGACTTGACTCAAGCTTATAGAACGTTAGCGCAACGAGGGCTGTATGCTCCTTTGCGTTTTACTTCTGAAGATCCTTTGCTGGAGGCTCAGCGGGTGTTTTCTTCTAGTAGTGTGGATGAGGTGGTCAAGATTCTATCTGACAATCAAAATAGAGCTTTAGGATTTGGTTTGGACTCGTCGTTATCTGTGCCGGGAACTTTCGTAAAGACGGGCACTAGTAAAGATATGCGGGACAGTTGGTGCATCGGTTCTACTTCACGCTTTACCGTGGGTGTTTGGGTCGGAAATTTTGACGGTGAGCCGATGTGGAATGTAATGGGAGTTCGTGGGGCCGCGCCGATTTGGAAAAAAATAGTTGAAAAACTTCAATTGGATTATCCGCAAGACAAGACCCATTCAAATGAAAAAGTATTTGAAAATCAATTGCCTCATGATTATGCCGAAGACAGTGTGCCAGAAAATTATCCGCGCGCACGAATTATTTATCCACAAGACGGTACTGTTGTTGCGCTCGATCCAAGTATTCCAGCAAAAAATCAGCTAATCCCTTTGAGAGCTCAAAATCCTTCAGGAAAAAGAATAAAGTGGTCGGTGAACGGACAAATATTTACTGCTAATAAAGGTGCCCTCTTATGGGCACCAAAGGTTGGTCGACATAAAGTTGAGTTATTTGAAGAAGAAGAAGCTGTCCAAGAGATTCGTATTATAGTGAAGTGAACTTTGTGACTATGAAGACATTTCTTCAATTATTTTTCGTAAGCGCATCTCAGATGACTTTGACATGTCCGCATATATTTTCTTTAAATGTGAAGATTGTATAGGATCATTTTTTGATGCCTTCATGTCTCTCCCAAATTTCAAAGCAGAACAGACACTCTCTATAACAAGCTTCTTCTTGGAGTCTTTTGTTATAAAGTCAAATGCTCCTAAAGACAGAGCCTCCAGGGCGCGTGAATGATCCCCGTGTGCAGTCAGCACAACGAAAGGAGTCATGTGTCCCAGTGAGCGGACATAGGCAAGAAGTTTGAGGCCATTCATTTGTGGCATTTCTATATCTGACAGAATTGTATCAAAGTTTTGATTTTTTATATGTTGTAGGGCTTCAGTACCATTGTCAGCTTCTATGATTTCATCTACAAACTCTTTTAGAAAGTGCTTCAGCAACTGACGAATGTCTGAATCGTCCTCAACGATGAGTAGACGGCTTTTTTCCTCAGACGAACCCATGTCCATCTCCTTTAATAACGTTCAGCGGACTTCTCTATGTTAATTCGAAATCAGTTTAAAGTCCATTTTCACTATGAGCTGTATCAAAGAACATCAGTACATTATTCTACGTATTTAACTTCTATATTCTGAAAATGGATTTTCATTTTGAGAATAAGGTCTTGAATTGGCTCAGTGTCGTTGTTCTTTGCTGCTTTTTCCAATTTTGAGGCAAATTCACTTAGTTCTGCAAAGCCATAACCTGCAGTAGTGCCCTTGATTTTATGAGCCAGCATAGCAATTGCTGCTAAATCATTTTGTTGTAGAAGCATTTCCAAATTTTCAATATCTCTTCGTCGATTTTCAAGAAATTGAGGAATCAATTCTTTCAAATCAGCATCGATATTCACAATTATTGTAGGAATTTTCATCTCTCCTATATGCTCGGAAAAAGCTTTGGTGTACAATACATTTTAGTTTATGTCGGGGCCGATTGCACAGATTTAATTGCGCAAAATGGCTTTTAATCAGCCTTGGGTCTTGTGGAAGATGGCGGCCGTGTATGGTTTCTTGTGGGGCTTGCTAATCTACGCGAAATGAGGTTTACTAAAAGAATGTTAAAGGGTGTCCCTCGCTATCTTATTCTGAGATTTTGTTCGAACAGAGATTTTCTGTTCGCGGCCCTTTAATTCTTTTCTCGCAAGTCTTAAAAACAACTTAATTTAATAACTGATCGCAACTTCTTTTCGGAGGAAGATATGAACACAGATAATGGCATTTTTGTTACAGACCAAGATTTTCATCGCTTGTCAGCTTTGGTTTCCCAAGCAACAGGGCCTTGGGCTGAAGCATTGGAAGAAGAGCTTGGAAGAGCTCATGTTATTTCTCAGAAAGACATTCCTAATAATATTGTTACCATGAACTCAAAAGTCGTTTTTTACGATGAGGCTTCAGGGAAAGAGTCTGAGGTTACTTTAGTGTATCCATCTGACGCTGATCTTGCGGCTGGACGTATTTCTATTTTGGCCCCAGTGGGAATTGCTTTGTTGGGATTGCGTGTTGGTCAGTCGATCGACTGGAAAATGCCAAATGGGTCTGTTAAAAATTTGAAAGTCCAAAGTGTGACTTTTCAGCCAGAAGCTTCTGGGCAGTGGGAGCTTTAATCGGAGGCCGTCAATGAAGGTAGTCGTAGTCGAAAGACCTGGCACACCAGAAGTTCTTAAAATTGGAGAAATGGATCGTCCGGAGCCCAGTGAAAATGAAGTGCTTATTGAAGTTCATGCTGCTGGTATCAATCGACCTGATTGTGCACAAAGGCAGGGGACTTATCCTCCTCCTCCCGGAGCTTCAGAGATTTTGGGGCTTGAGGTTGCGGGTAAAGTGGTTGCCTGTGGCAAAGCAGTGCAACGATGGCGCGTTGGCGATTCTGTTTGTGCCTTGATTGCGGGAGGAGGCTATGCCGAGTATGCCGTGGCTCCAGAGGGACAGTGTTTGCCCATCCCGACGGGATTTACGATGCTTGAAGCTGCGGCCATTCCAGAGACCTTTTTTACTGTTTGGACAAATTTATTTGAAAGTGGCCGCTTGCAAAAGGGCGAGACTGTTTTAATTCATGGTGGCTCTGGTGGTATCGGGACGACCGCGATTCAAATCAGTAAAGCCTTTGGGGCCACTGTCTATACAACCGTTGGAAAAAAAGAAGCAGTCGCTTCATGTGAAAAGCTTGGTGCGGACAGGGTGATTTTGTACAAGGATGAGGACTTCGTGGCCGTCGTCAAGGATTTGACCGGGGGGCATGGTGTTGATGTCATTTTGGATATGGTGGGAGGAGACTATTTTGCGCGCAATATTGAAGCCCTTGCTCCGATGGGAAGGCTTGTTCAAATTGCCACTTTGCGTGGAACAAAGGGCGAGTTGGATTTGCGAAAAATGATGTCAAAGAGGCTGACTCTGACGGGCTCGACTTTGCGTGGACGTTCGATCGCTGAGAAAACTCGTTTGGCAGGAGCTTTGGAAGAAAAAGTTTGGCCGTTGTTGAACGGTGGAAAACTAAAGCCTGTTATTTTTAAAACATTTTCTTTGCAGGAAGCACGCGCAGCTCACGAATTGATGGAGTCGAGTGCGCATACTGGAAAAATTGTTTTGCAGGTTCGCTAAGGTAAGCGATCCCAGACGTAAATGATGTTCTCTTCTCCCATGGGGACACTCAGATAAAACTTCCCATTGGCAATCCAAGCATCACTCCAGCTTTGATTGCCAAGTTGCATGTCGGTGTCTTGGCCGCACCAGAAGGCATTTTGTGGGTTCACCCAAGTCACTTGTTGAATCAGTCGGCGACCTGAAAATTCATAAGCAGCACGTCGTTCGCAAAAACCTTCTTCATTGTCGCGTTTATATTTAAGTGTATTGATTCCCGTATCCAAAAATTCATAGTGAATTTTTAATTGGGGATTGGGCAAGGGCATGGATTGCCCTTGGTAAATCAAACTTGTAAATAGCCACAGACCGATAATAGATTCTGAAAGCATTAAAATCCTCGTGCTGTTACGGTCTCCAATGCGGCATTGAGGTCTTCCTGGTTTAGCACTTCAGGTAAGACGGATTTTAGTTGAGTGCCAAAATCCTCAAAGTCACTACTTGGAACCAGTCTATTCAACGTTAAGATTGCTATCTCACGTGCTTTATCCGGGCCTAGTTTTACTCGTAGTTCCCATAAAGTGCCACTGGCAATTCCAGAATCGTGATATAGTCCCCCGGTTTTGTCGGATAATTTGTAATTATTCACAACTGAACGACGGAAAGGCCCCTTCAGATAACTAGATTCAGCCATATTAGGGTTGTCTAGCTGTAGGGCTGTAAAGAAGTCTGCAAAACCCTCATTAAGAGACCCACCTTCGCCCTCAAAAGGAAGACGAGCAACGGCATCGACAAGGGCATGAACACTTTCATGGATTATAATTGAAGGGTCCTGAGGGATACGCGAATAGGTTTCATCGTCTCCAGCACCAATTCGGATTTTTCCTTGATAATAAAATGCAGAATTGGTTTTTTCAGGTGCTCCCATGTGGACTTCGGCATTGAGTTTAAAAGGAATGCTGACGTTGAGTTTGCGTTCAAACCAATTCAAAGATTCTTCTAGAAAATAAAAAACTTGGACTTGATCGAAACGTGCATCTTGAGGAGTAAATTTTAGCGGAGCAGTGACATCGGAAATTTTGAATTCCGCTTGTGATGAAACAAAAAGGCGATTGTTTGAAAGAGTCGGAGTTGCGACAAGACCTTTGAGTACGACTTCCTGTAGTGGACTCATTTTTGGTCCTTTTGGAAAGACGATCGCGATAGTGTCGTGAAACTGTGATCCCACTCGTTTTACCGAGCTGACTTGAAGGTGATTGTTCACCTTCACTTCCCAGGGGACTCCACTTTTGTCAGTATAAAGAATTTTCCACAGAGGTTCATAGAAACCTCGACGATGCGCAATCACCACATCAATTTTTTCAGGAGGAAATTTTTTAAATATGGGAAATGCTTTTTGCAGTTCATTTAGAATCGTCGGTCTTTTCTTTTCGAATTCTTCTAAACGCAAGCGATCGAGCTTCTGATTTTCGGTAGTAATTGAAGCCCGCACCAACAACGGAGTGTTGGAAACGTCAGATACCTTCTTGATGAAGCTGTTTTCGACGGCGATGCCTTGAAAGCTCTGCTCTGCAAATTCAATTTTTTGTGATGCAGATTTGAGTTTGCGCTGCGCAGTCGTGTCAATTTGTTGAAGTGGTTCCATTTGAGCGACAGGAGCGCCTTTTTGCCATTCAATTGGTTGAAGACCAATTTTTGAGTTACAGGCAGAAAGAGCAAGACCTAAAAAAGAAAGAAATAATATTTTTGTCATGAGATCTATCCTAGCAGGGGATATCTAAAACAAAAAGGGGGATCTACTCATCCCCCTCCGTTGATCTTGTTCGTCTTTCGAGGGTTGATTACTCAACGATCAAAGATTTTTCAAGATAAGTACCATCGCCGTTTTCAAAGCGAAGAGTGTGCTTTCCTGCAGCAAACTTACCAAGGCGCACTTCTTTTTGGAATGGGATAAGTACCATCAAGCACATACCTTGGCTTACAGAAGCCACAGATTTGATTTCATGGTTGAAGTTGTCTTTGTGGTCTACATCAGCTCTTTTCCATTTGTAGCAACCATTTTGGAAAATACCGTTTACAACAACAAAAACGTCAGATGCAGTGTCAAACCCACCAGGAACATAAACGCCATTGATTCCGATCTGTACTTCTTTTTCAACAGGTGCTTGTTGTTCCGCGAAGGCATTCATGCCAAAAAACATAACTGCTGCTGCTAGCAAAGCTTTCATTTTCATACTCACTCCTTTGTGTGGTTTGTCTTCCTACTTATTCATAAAGCAAGGTTAATGCCAACAAAAAGAGGTAAATTTAATAGTATTTGAGTCAAAACGTCTCAAATACATTGGAAACTGTGTGACTAAACGACCCTAGCCCTCTGTGTCATTCTCAGTGTGGTCACTTTCTTCCTCTGAAATCCAACCATAGTCACGCTCCTTGCGGTAGAGTGTGCGGCGATTGATCCCAAGGATGTGCGCTGCTTTTTCTTTGCGTCCACCTGTCTTGTCCAGAACAAATTTAATATACCTTCTTTCCATGTCCTCAAGAGTTGGCATTTCTTCCACCGCTTGAGACATGAAAGCTTCTGAGTTTAAGGTCTCGACATGAGGTAAATCTCCTCGATCTATGAAATCATCCTTTGAGAGGACCACAGCTCGTTCAATAACGTTTTCAAGTTCTCGAACATTTCCTTCCCAGGGTAAGGAGATGAGGGTTTGCATAGCCTCTGAAGTGAACTTTTTTGCTGAACCTTGCGAAAGAGAATTGTACTTGTCTAAAAAGAACTGAGCCAGAAGAGGAATATCTTCCACCCTGTGACGTAAAGGCGGAATATAAATTGGAATTACGCTGAGGCGGTAAAAGAGATCCTCGCGGAATCGCCCCTCTCTGCAAGCTAGTTTCAGATCTTTATGAGTGGCAGCGATAATTCGCACGTCCACAGCTTTATCCACATTGTCACCCACCGCGCGGACACGTTTTTCTTGAATAACTCGTAAGAGTTTCGTCTGTAGGCCAATATCCATGTCTCCAATTTCATCAAGGAAAATAGTTCCGCCGTCAGCTTCTTCAAAGAGCCCACGTTTTCTTTGGATCGCACCGGTGAAGGATCCTTTGGCATGGCCGAAGAGTTCGCTCTCCAATAGAGTGTCGGGGATGGCGGTGCAGTTGATCGCCACAAAGTGATTATTTTTCCGTGGACCTAGTTGGTGAATAGCTTTGGCAACCATTTCTTTTCCGGTACCACTGTCGCCTTGGATGAGAACATTTGCCGTTGAAGGTGCGACCCGTTCTATTAGATCAAAGACTGCCACCATTGCAGAGCTTTTGCCAATGATCCCAGCAAAGGAGTGTTGAGTCTTCCATTCATTACGAAGAATCAAGTTGGATTTTTGGAGTTCTTTAAAGTAAAGGGCCTTTTCAGTATATACTAGGAGCTCAGCTAGTTTCAGGGGCTTCGTGAGGAAGTGATAGGCTCCTTTTTTCGTTGCTTCAATGGCGGTTTCGATGGAGCCAAATGCTGTGACCAGTATGATAGGTAAGTACGGCCAACGACGTTTGGTGTGTTCTATAAAGCTCAGGCCATCCATCCCCGGCATACGTAAATCAGTGATCACCAAACCCACATTTTCGTTCAGTGCTTGATAGGCCTCTTGGGCTGAGTTAAAACATTGGACTTGATAGCGATGACCTTCAAGGAAATCCTTTAACATAGAGGTCATTTCCGCGTCGTCGTCTATCAGATAAATGAGTTCTTTATTTGCCATGCTTCGGGAGTAACAAAAGAAACTTCCATTGTCATCTTAAAGAGGAGGCTCCATGAGTTTTGGCGGCAGTGTTGAAAATATTCGTAAAGCCCTGGATTCCTCTGCCATAGTTGCAACGACGGATCCACAAGGAAATATCAAGTACGTAAACTCAAAATTTATCGAGATTTCTCAGTACTCCGAGCAGGAGCTCTTGGGGCAAAATCATCGCATCATCAATTCAGGATATCACCCTAAGTCTTTCTTTCAAAACATCTGGTCCACTATTTTAAGTGGAAAAAAATGGGAAGGGGAGATCTGCAATCGTGCCAAAGATGGTAGTTTGTATTGGGTTCATACTATTATTGTTCCGTTTGCTAATGCCGATGGTGCTCTGGAAGAATTTGTTTCTATTCGATGGGATGTGACAGCTCGAAAGATTGCCGAAGAAAAACTGCGCAATACAAAAAATGATCTGGAGAATCTAATAGATGCAAGTTTTGACGCCATATTAATTTATGATCTGAGTGGGAAGATTCGTTGGTGTAATTCTGCGGCAGAAAGAATTTTTTTCAGTTCACAAGCAGATCTCTTAAATTCGCAGATTGAACAAGTTTTGACCACAAGATACGTCCCTTTTAAAAGTGAAACTTCCAGTTTTTCGATTCAGTTTAAAAACGAAAATAAAATTTTTGAAATCTCGACAAAGCCTTATCATTTTCAAGATCATAAGGCTTATTTGGCGACGGTAAAAGATGTTACTGAAAAAGTCTTGATGGAGAGTAAAATTTTACAACAAGAGAGATTGGCCTCAGTGGGTATTCTAGCTTCCGGTTTGGCTCATGAAATTGGCACTCCGTTAGGAATTGTTCGAGGGCGCGCAGAAATGATGTCGTTGCAGCCTAACATTTCTCCGACTATTTCCAGTGGCGCACAAATTATCATTCAACAGATTGATCGGGTCAGTCATTTAATTCAAAACTTACTAAAGCTTGCCCGAGGGCAAAAAGAAGAGACCCCACAAAAAGTGCACGTTTTGAGTTTACTTTCGGATGTTGAAGATTTTTTAAGTTATGAGTTAAAGAAACACTCAATCGAATTTACTGTCGAAGTTCCAGATCGATTTGAGGTTATGGGGATTTATAATTCGCTGTTTCAAGTGGTTTTGAATCTTTTAGTCAATGCCATACACGCGATTCAAGACAAACAGAACCATGATTCCACGTTTAAAGGTTCAATTCATCTTTGGGCAGAGGTGCAAGATTCTTATCGCATTATTCACGTGACGGATAATGGCTGTGGCATGAAAGAAGAGGTTATAGAGAGACTTTTTGTTCCATTTTTCACAACCAAAGAAGTGGGTAAAGGAACGGGCCTGGGTTTGGCAACCTCTTATAAAATCCTACAATCTTGGGGTGGATATTTGTCCGCAAGATCTGAGTTCGGAGTTGGCACCACGATGAGTGTTTATATCCCCTCGCAAAAGGGGTGAGGTCTTTTGTCGGGGGTTTGAGACAAATTGACTCAATTCATGAGCGTTCTAAAGGCTTTCTTTGGCATCGATATTGCTCTGATGCTAGTTTGTAAATTAAAGGAGGCTCTATGAAATCAGTTCCAAGTATAGAAAAATATATGACTACAAGTCCTCAAACAATTGGTGCCGACATGTCTTTAGCGAAAGCGGAGAAACTCATGGGTGAGATGCGTGTTCGTCATCTGCCAGTTCTCGATGGATCACGTTTGGTCGGCGTACTTTCTGATCGGGATATTAAGTTGGTCGAAAGCTTTAAAGATGTTGATCCAGAAAAGGTGAGTGTACGTGAAGCATTTACTGAGGAGCCTTATAAAGTTTCACCTAAAGCTCCACTTTCAGACGTGTGTGCTGAGATGGCAGCGCACAAGTATAGCTCCGTTCTTGTTGTAGATAATAATAAGCTGGTCGGAATCTTTACATGGGTCGATGCTTTAAATGCAATGCGCGACTTGATGGAGACCCGTCTTAAGCACTAGTGCTGATGCTCTGTTTTTTTTGGTGAAGTATTTATTCAAGTAGTGATGCTTCACCATTTCTTTTTTTGTCTTCGTGACAAAAGATTCCGATGAAATAATACTACTCCTTGTATGGAAGTTTTGAAGGAGTCAAAAATATGCCACAGTTTGTTTCTGCTAGTGATGCATTAAAAATCGTAAAATCTCATGACAATGTTTTTGTTCAGACTGCGGCAGCAACGCCACAGCAGCTAGTGAAGGCTCTTACGAGTCGTGCTGAGGAACTTCAAAGTGTAAAGGTCTATTCGATTCACACAGAAGGGGATGTTTCTTATGCTCATCCTTCTTTAAGTAAAAGTTTTGAAATTCATAGTTTTTTTAATGGCGGAAACTTACGTAAAGTTCGAGGCAATATAAATCCTAGTTTTGTGCCCATTTTCTTAAGTGAAATACCCCACTTGTTTTACCGGGGAGTTGTTGCTCTGGATGTGGCATTAGTACAGGTGTCTCCTCCCGATCAGCATGGCATGTGTAGTTTGGGTCCCTCTGTGGATGTGTCAGTCTCAGCAGTTCGAACTGCGAAAATTGTTATTGCGCAAGTGAACCCAAAGATGCCTCGGACGTTTGGTGATGCTCAGATTGAGTTTAGTCGCATTAATTATGCTGTTGAAGTCGACGAAGAACTGTACTTGGCAAAACCGAAAGCCCCCACAGAGGTGGAACTTCAAATTGGTAGAAATATTGCTGGCTTGATTGAGGATGGATCGACTTTGCAAATGGGAATTGGTGCGATTCCTGATGCAACCTTGAAAGCATTAACGAATCACAAAGATCTGGGTATTCATACTGAAATGTTCTCAGATGGTTTAGTGGATCTTTATAAGACCGGTGCGATTACTAATAAATTAAAAAAACGTTTAGCTGGAAAGATCGTTTCTAGTTTCGTCTTGGGCTCGCGTAAGGTTTATGATTTCATCGATAATAATCCGATGGTTATGATGATGGATGCAGCTTATACCAATGATACGCATGTTATCAGACAAAATCCTAAAGTCGTAGCAATCAACAGTGCAATTGAAGTTGATTTGACTGGTCAGGTTTGTGCGGATTCTATTGGCAGTCGTATTTATTCTGGTATCGGTGGACAAATGGATTTTATCCGAGGGGCTGCATTGTCACTTGGAGGAAAGCCAATTATCGCGTTGCCATCGACGACTGCAAAGGGTGAATCAAAAATCTCTGCATTTCTAAAAGAGGGTGCCGGCGTTACGACGACACGGGCGCATGTTCATTATGTGGTGACCGAGCATGGCGTGGCTTTTTTACATGGAAAAACCTTGCAGGAGCGAGCAGCGGCCTTGATTCAAATTGCAGCTCCAGAGTTTCGTGAGGAGCTGCAACGAAAAGCAAATCAAGTTTTAGGATTTGTGTAGGCTTTACTGATAGTAGTCAATTTTAATTGCAAACCGTAAAGGAACATGTCGACAGTCAGATGAGTTATCATCACCTGTTGTGATCATGCCTAGGTCAATTTTATTTGGAGACGTCAGGGTAAGGATTTCTTGAATGATGCGCTCATCAAAGCGTAATTGTATGCTGCCAACTGTGTCTGTTTGTGGAAACAGACACAGGGCTTTACCGGTGCTCTTGCCCGGGCAGTATTGTTTGCTTGGTGTGCTATCGTCAGCACGAGCTTGAGCATCTTTACCTCTTAATCTCGTCCAGTCATATTTGAAATATCCATTTTTACTTTCTAGATGGCGGGTAAAGTTGGTCGTCGAAGCTAATATATACTGATTCATGGTGATCAGAATATTGTCATCGTATCGAAAGTTTTGTTGATCGACGTTTATTAGTTCAATGTTACAAACTTTATAGTCTGCAGGAATAGGCACTGATCTAATTTGTTCAGCTCTTGCCGTCAGCGAGTCATTTCTAGGTGCCAGATTGCCATTTTGACCAAAGCTACAACCTCTTCCTGGGTCTTCGAAGAGTACTTCTGAACGAATGAATTGAATTTTTCCTCTATCCTTTGCTTCTTTGCAGTCAGATATGAGGTCGGGCATTTGGTTTGGAGGCGAGGGCAGTTGCGGAGGCAGGGGCATTTCATCGGGAGCCTTTGGAGGTGGCTCAGTGGGAGGCTCTTGAGGTGATTCTGAAGGGAGCTCTTCTGAATGTGGGACGACATCAGGGTCGGATATTTCCCGCAAATCAAGTCCCTGTTTAGAGCAATTCTGAAACAGCAAAATAAGCACAAGTGTTGATAAAAAATATACTAGACCTAATCTTGGACGCATATTTTAGATTGTCTCCCCGACAGAAAAAGATGCAAAATTTATACTTGAACAGATGTCATTAAATTTGTTCTGACGGTGATTTTTTGTCGAACTTTTGATTTTGTCTAGAAGTTCTACGTCTCATTTAGATATTGTTGATGCGGGAGTTTTGTCCTTTGAATTTTATAAAAGCAACTCTGTTTCTATTTATTATTTTCTTTTCTATTTTTGGATATGCGAAAGAAATTGTTTTAGCCACATTGGAGTGGCCTCCTCATACTTGCGAGAGATGTACTGGGCAAGGAGCGGGAATTTCAGTTTTAAAAAAGTTGTTCGAAGAAGAGGGGTATACTCTAAAAGTCATTTTTTATCCTTGGTCCCGTTGTATTGAGCTGGCAAAAAAAGGAACTGTAAGCGGTTGTTGGCCCTCATGGAATTCTGATTTGATCGATACGGATTTGGTGCCATCTGATATCCTGTATTCAAGCAGTGTTGGACTTGCAGAGCGGGTCGATGATCCTGTTAATGTGAAGTCACTGAGGGATCTACAAAAAGTTCGCTTTGGAGCAGTTCAAGACTACGGGTATTCGCAAGAATACTTGGAATTAGTCAGATCTGGAGTGCTAAAGCCAGAGATTGTTCGCACGGATGTACAGAATCTTAAAAAGTTAGAATCTAAAAGAATAGATGCTACTATAATTGATGAGCTTAATTTTAGATACTTGATGTCGTTGGATAAATCTTTAAAAAATAAGATAAAACTACACAACTCGCTTTTTGGATCAAAAGATTTGGTAATTGGTATGAATAAAAATAGTGCCAAAGAGTTGGGAGCTATCATTCTCGCAATTAAGAAGAGACATCCAGAATTGCATAAGGAATTCCGTTTGGAATTAGAAAAAATTTTGCGAGTATCAGCACAATAGTTGAGTGTGCTGATACTGAAGAAACATATCAGTGAGTTCTTAGTTTACTGCTTTTAAAGCTGCTTCATAATTTGGTTCACTTGTAATGTCAGCAACCAGCTCTGTATATAAAACCTTATTGTCAGGTGAAAGCACAACGACAGCTCGTGCGAGTAGTCCAGCTAGAACTGTATCAGCAATTTCTAGCCCCCATGATTTTCCAAAATCACTTCTGAAGGCAGAAAGAACATCGCAATTTGCAATTCCCTCGGCTCCACAGAAGCGACTGTTCGCAAACGGCAAGTCTTGAGAAACACAAAGAACAACAGAGTTTTTCAAGCTGGCTGCTTCCACGTTGAAGCGTCTTACTGATGCAGCACAAACCCCAGTGTCGATACTTGGGAAAATATTTAAAATTTTGTATTTTCCTGCATAGGTAGCTTCTGACACCTCAGAAAGATCTGTTTTAACAAGCTTTGAAAATTTAACTGTTTGACCAACAGGAGGAAGTTCTCCCACTGTGTGCGCAGGTTGACCTTTGAATGCGATCTTAGACATATGAGTCTCCTTATTTTGTTTTTGCGAATCTTTTAATATCTGCGTAGTTTTTCTGGGTCCATATTAATTGGCACGGCCGTTCCACTGTATTTCGTGGTTTGGTAGCTGCCATTGCGAATTTTTTCAGCTTTTATGTCGACGTCAACGAGGGCATCAAACTCACCTAAGACAGCTAGAAATGCCAAGCGAAGAATAGTTTCATCACGGTCATTGCAATCTGTGACTTTGAAGGCCTTTTCTTTTCGCTTAAAGTTGCGGGTCAATTTACTATCTGTATTAAAAAATATAGGCAGATTTTTAGCTTTTTCCATTGTCTGTTCGTAGGCTTCAATTTCCGGAGCAACCTTAAGATCAAAACAAGGCCCACAAAACGTGCTTTGTTTTAAGAACGCTGGAGGATTGGGCAAGAACGATCCTTGCCCTTCTTCTAAAAACTGGGCACAGTTTTTACAAACAGATTCATTACATACGCCGCAAATGAGAGTGGCTTTTGGTTTTTGACAAACACAGCACGACAATTTTTCCATGCCGCCACCATATCATATTTGATAAAGGTTTCGAGCACTAATTCGATTCTTGGGCGTTAGTCTTTATCTATTTTAATTCCCACTTCACCCAGTTCGTTTTTAACACCCCATAGTTTATAAAGCAGTTTGGGGGCATGGGAACCAAGGTAAGCCATGATTAAAAACTTAATAAGGCGACCCACGAATATAATAAACCCTAGCTCTAGTAGCGGAGTCTGGGCTAAGCTTGCCAAAATCACAGCCGGTTGTTGAGGAAGCGGGGTTACCGCGACTACGAACACAACCCAAAGACCGTAAAGTTGCATAAAAGAGTCAGTGGATTTCCATATGGATGTATCATCAAGTCCCGGATAAATACTCAAAACCCAGGGCAGTCCATGCAGTTCGATAATCGCGGCAAGGGCGAGTGCGCCGACTGTAGAACCTATCGTTACGGCCACAGCAAGTCGGAGCCAGCGCTTTGGCACTAGCATTGCGCTAGAAATTAAAATCCCATCATTAGGAATGATGACTATTAGATTATCCAACGCTGCTAGCATCCCAATGAGTGGTGGGTACCAAAAGCGATCGGCATATTTCTGCAGTTGTTGGATCAGTTTTTGGATTTTATTTTGAATCTTTTGCTGCATGAAGCACTTTCTCAGTGTAGGCCAGCATTAAAGTAGAGAATAGGAATACAGCGTGAATAATGATTTGCCATTTTACTTGCTCAAAATCTTTATTTCCAATGTTAATAAAAGCTTTAAGCAAGTGAATTCCAGAGATGCCCACAAGAGCACCGGCTAGTTTCACTTTCAAGGTTCCAGCATCAATTTTCTCTAGCCAGTCAGGACGATCTTCGTGCTCGTCCAAATTCATGCGACTTACAAAAGTAGCGTAGCCACCAATGATAACCATGACGAGTAAATTCAGCACCATGGCGATATCGACCATCGTCAAAATTCCAAGCATGATCATTTCTTCCGAAAGCGTTTGGACTTCCACGATCAAATGAATGAGTTCGCCAAAGAACTTATAGGTATAAAGAATTGATCCGATAATGAGACCAAAATAAACAGGCGCTTGAATCCAACGGCTAAAAAAGATAAAGGATTCGAAGTTCTTTTCGAGTTTATTCATGGCGTTCTTCCCCCTAAAAGCAATGAGCTTAATAGGTTAGGATTGTGTTGGACGCACGTGCATTTGTCATTACGCTGGAGATTATTGTATGGGAATTTTGCTATGCAAAAAATTGGCGGAGGATGCGAGATTCGAACTCGCGTTACGCTTTTGGCGTAAACTCGCTTTCCAAGCGAGCGCCTTCAGCCACTCGGCCAACCCTCCGCACTAGTCTTAAAGAAAAATGAGGATAGCATATTGCATCGCGATAATGCAAGAGGTGAGCAGAGATTTTGGTTTTACTCGCCAAAGTATTCATAAAGATCTTCTTTATTGGCTTTAGTATAGCGAGAATATTTTTTTATTTTAACTGCAGCTGGAGCAATAAAGTTCCAATACGCAACTTGGTAGATGATAAACACCAGAACCCCGCCAGCAGCCGCGAGGATGAGAGGTTTTTGTGTCTCCCATTCAGCCATCGCCGCAAAAAGAACTAAGGGATGTGCGATGAATAAAACGGCATGCAACCACATTTCTTCTGCGGTGCAGACTCGGCGATGAATCCATTCGTCTTTAGTGACAAAGGCGCACGAGAAGACGGCCAGTGCATAGTAAACTATTTCAGTTGTCGGAGTTCTCTCCGTGAATACAAGAAAAAGTAAACATACAAATACAGTGAGGGAATCCAGTGGGTGACCAATTCTTTCCCATCGAGGCAAACCCCGGCGATGATGGAAATAGAATTCGTCAATAAGAATTACGAATCCTTGTATGGCAGTGGCTAAAAAAAAGAGGCTCATACTTTCTCCATGAGGCTGCCGCAAATAGTAAGACCAGGTCCAAAAGCAAAACTGATGATAGGTGTTCCTGGTGCGATATTGTCATCTTCAATAAGGCGTTCCCAAAGATGTGGAAGAGTTGCAGATGACATGTTTCCCCGATCTCGTAAAAGCTGTCTACTTCCTTCGATTTGTTCTGCGCGCAGCTCCAGTTGTTGCGCCACTTGGTCAATTATTTTGGGTCCTCCCGGATGTATCGCGAAGACTGCTTTTTTCATCAGTTCATGTGTTTTTTCATCTTGGTCTTTAAGCCAGCGAAGCGTGAATTCACGAATTTGTTGTCCCACCATGGAGGGAACATCTTTTGATAATGTCATTTTCATTCCCCAGTCAGAGACCATCCATTCCATGGCCTCCGCCGAATTCGGAATAAGCTCCTCTCGTAACGACTTTATTCTGAGACCTTTTTGGGGTTGCTTTGTGGTCATTGAGTAAGCAATAGCACCATCAGCAAACAGACTTTGAATGACCATTTGTTCTAAGGTTGGGTCTTGGGGGTTCATGTGGAGACTGCATAGTTCTGTGTGTACTAAATCTACCGATTCTTTGCGTCCTAGAACCTCATGGCTGCTTAAGAATCCTGAAGCCATGCGAAGTGCAGGAAAGGCACCATAGCAGCCCATGTGATAAGAGTGGGTGACAGTCACTTTATTGGGAGCTTTTAATGCGGTCATCTGTGCGGCGCTTGGCGAGATATAGCCCGTGCAGCTAATGTGAATGATATCATCTGGAAAGCTTCTGCTTGTGTAGAGATCATCGAAAAGTTTAGTCACTGCCTTATGATAAAATTCATGACGCCGTTGCATGCTGACTCCGTGAGGAGAATCCTTCACTGGATAAATCGGCTGACGGCTCCAGTCTGTGTTCAGTGGATCCGGAATAAAAAAATGGCGAGTATTGATTTGCTTTTCAGAACACGCCACTCGTTGCAGAAGCTTATTGTAGTCTTCTTCGCTGTTTGATTGTTCTTTCTGAGCGGCTTTGTAGACGGCGGCAAGCCAGGTCAGGCTGTCTGCTTGGTTTTTCTTAAAGGGCGGCTGAATGGATTTGAAGTTATTGATGTACATACTCCAAAGCCTAAAGAGGGCACTTGGAGTATGAACAGATCCAGTGTTGGGATACAGCTAGATTTTTTGATCAGTATGATACTTTTTCATGCCCACTAGCATAAGCAAGCCAGGAATAGCTATTAATGCACAAACATAAAAGAAGGGGCCCCAGCCCAAACTCTTGACCATTGTGCCGCTAAAGCCTGAAAAGAAATTTCTTCCTAAAGTGGCGACACTGGAGAAGATGGCATATTGGGTGGCCGTGTATTTCTTGTTGCTGAGTGCTCCTAAAAAGGCGACGAAGGCTGCAGAACCCATTCCTGAGCTGACATCCTCAAAGACGACAACAGTAGCCAACGCCCATGCTTGAGCACCCGTGTGGGTTAAAAGTGCAAAAGCTGCAGTTGATAGGCCTTGAAGAATACCGAATATCCAAAGGGAGCGATAGATACCAATATAGTAAATAACCATTCCGCCTAAAAAAAGTCCGACAAGGCTTGAGGCAAGTCCGAAGGTTTTAGCGATCAATCCAATATCTGCATTACTGAATCCCATTTCGACATAAAAAGGATTGAGTAATGCTCCTGATAAAGCATCTCCTAATTTAAACATAAAGACAAAAGTAAGAATGAACCAGGCGCCTGGGCGTTTTAGAAATTCTGCAAAGGGATCAATGATGGCAGACATTAAAGTATTAGGAGGTGGTCCATCTACTTTTGGTTCTGGTGCGAAGAAAGTAGTGATGACTCCTACAAGCATACAAGCTGCCATTAGGTAGTAAAGCTGACCCCAAGTTATAGGCCAAAATTCAGAGCCGACGAGTCCGATACCCGCCCCACCAGAAATAAGAAGTGCGATGCGATATCCATAGATATTTAAAGAGGAGCCGAGCCCTAGTTCTTCATTGGATAACAGTTCACGTCTATAAGCATCGATAGCAATATCTTGAGTGGCACTAAAAAAGGCGATCAAGACGGCCACTAAGGCAAGGGTACTCAGATTGTCGAGCGGATTTAGTGTCCCTAAAAAGAAAATTGAGGCCATCAAAAGAATTTGCGAAGCGATCATCCAGCTGCGGCGACGACCCATTTTGAAAAGTGTAAAACGATCTAGTAAGGGGGACCAAAGGAACTTTAACGAGTAGGCCATTCCGACCCAGCTAAAGTAACCGATGGTGCTGATGTCGACGTGCTCTCGGGCAAGCCAGGTTTTTAGAGTTCCTCCGGTTAAAAGCAAAGGAAGACCACTTGAAAAACCTAGTAGCAGGATGATGAGCATGTTTTTACTAAAGAGATCTTTTAAGATATTTTTCTTTGCTGTCATTTCGAGTTTGTCTTTCCAAATTGCTTTTTCATCTTCCATAAAAGATGGCTGATGTACGGTCTACGCGTTTCTCCGGTTGTCACCATGAGAAGTTTTGTGATTTTAAGGTTTACAGAATCGGTGTAAAGTAAAATTAGCATCTCGTTGATGAAATTTGTGTTCAAAGTGACATGATTGTCAGTGCCGACTCCGAGTTGAACACCTTTCTTTTCCCACCAAGAAAAAGGATGATCTTTATAGTCTTCAAATTTTCCCGTTAATTTATTGTTGGAAGACGGAAGAGAGATCAGCGTAACTCCCTTTTGAATCATGCGATTTAAAACATCATGTTGATAATGCTCAACCTCTCGCGCGGTATGGAACTTAGCCTTTACAAAAAGAGTGTCTTCCTTTTCTGAAAGGGGTGTGCCCGCAAGAATTTTTTGCAGCACATTGCTATGAAAACCCCAATCAAGCTCTTTCAGTTCGCGATAAAGAGGATGCTTTTCTGTGATGGCTTCTCCGTTTTTATTTTTCTTGCGAATGTCTTGATAAATGCGATGGAAGTATTTGTTAGGGTTGATACCTAAACTAATGCCATGTTCCAGTGTGTCTATGTGCCAAATGTTCATGGCATTGTCGACTGCTTGAATACCTTTTTTTAGAGTGTGCCAAGTTTCTCCATGATGTGATCTGACTTTGAATCCGCGATACTGTAGTTTGCGGAAACCATTTTGCATCTCATTGAAGTGTTCTTTGCGGTAAAGCTCGCGCTCGTCCCCAACCGTATCCACGTCCGTCATGTGTCGTTCTAAGAAGGGATACTTGTCGATCATTGCAACCAGTTCGTTGATTTGATCCATGAAGTGCGCTTGACGATTTGGAAACTTATCCGCGTCGAAGTGGTTGGCTTCTTTTCTAAATGATGGTGACAGAATGAAGTCAAAATGGCGATTTTCTTCCTGAAACTTCTTAAAGCCCTCGTACAGACCCAAAACAACATCTTCAGATGTCACATCATCAATACCGGGTATTTGCTCCGAAGAATTCGAGGAGGCGCGCGAAAGGGAAAATTTAAGGCGGATGCGACCCACATTGTAATTATCGTAAAGATCTTTGGCCATGTGGTAAGCCGCATCGAAATGAGCTTGTCTTGAGGTGAAGATCAGCTTTGGGAGATAGAGAATTTTTAGATATCTAGAAAAGCCTTCATTTTCCTGAAGACGTATCAGGCGATCCACATCCGCGACGGATTTTATGGGGAGCGCACTGTCGCCATAGACTTCCTTGATTTTGGCTTCATAAGTTTCCTTAAGGGGGCCTTCGAGGAGTAATTTGAGTCGAGGATAAATAAACTCAGCCGTGATCGCCCCGGTTAAGTGAATATGTTCTTCATGATATTTCAGTGGAAAGTTTTTAAAAAAACTTGCTAAGGCACACGAGACAGGATGTTTCAATAATGCATTGATCGTTACCTGATTGATCTGAAAGCGATTCAGAAGATCTCTGAATTCTGCGACGATCTTGTGAGCTTCTGGGTTTTCTTGTTCGATGCCCGAAGAGAGAACCAGATCAATAGTGTCTGAAATAGAAAGACCATTTGTTTCGCTAATCGTGGTCGTTATTACGGATGTTAAATACTGGTGAATGTCCTTATTCACGATGAGACCCTCCTGTTGCGCCGACGAGTGCGCACTAGGGAAGGTTAGCGGTGATCAAGGTACTTGTACATGACTTTATGGGGACCAATATCTTTCAAATCGAAGAGGGGGCCATGAAACATAAAGCCCAATTTTTCATAAAAAGGAAATGCCACCACGCGCGCATTAAACCAAATGAAGTCGCAATTTATTTTTTTCAGCTTACTTAAACCATGCATAAGCACAGCCTTCCCATAGCCCTTCTGATGGTGTTCGCTATCGGTCGCCATCCCGCGGAGGCGATAAGGAAGAGTAGAACTAAATTCCGGATGCGCTTCTTGCACAAATGTGGCGATCGTCACTAGTTTGTTATTAAGAAAAAGACCATAGTGAAACGTGCTGGACAGCTCATCGCCAGGATTAATGCATTCACTCTCTGTTAAAAAAGGTTTTAAAACTCGACGGCGCAAATCCAGTGTTTCTTCCGTCGATATTTGTTTAATTTCCAGGTTCAGATTCATCCAGTTTTTAGCCTTAAATAGGGAGTCCAATCCGGAGGCACGTGATCTTCGTGAAGCTCCAGTTGAAGAGTTGGCATCCATGATGGCGCGCGAGGTTCTTTGAGTAAAGGCATATTTGCAGTGCGTGGAGTTCGATTGGCTTTTTTCTGATTGCATTCGCGGCAAGCGGCAACAACGTTGGTCCAATTTTTAGGACCTTTATGAGACGCGGGGATGACGTGGTCTAGAGTGAGTTGTTTGCCAGGGAGTTTGGTAGCGCAGTATTGGCAGGTGTAGTTATCGCGGATATAGACATTCTCTCGGCAAAACCGAACGGCGCCCGCCGTCCTCGGCCTCACGTATGTTTTCAGCCGAAGAACACTGGGCAGCTGAAATCTGTCGTGAAAAGATCTGGCAAAAGCGGCATGGTATTCCAATATCTCGACTTTACCTTGGAACCATAAAATCAAGGCCTTCTGCCACGTTACGATCTGCATAGGCTCGTAACTTGAGTTCAGCAGTAAGGACCTTAACGAGGACAATTGCATCATGCTTCCCCCTCAGGTGTGACCTAAATATAAGTATATCTAGGAGGCACTTTGAATTTCAAGCCCCCCTCGTAATAATTCAGAAAAACTGGGTGTTTTCGGTTGAAAAACGACCCTATTAATGGGAAAACCGCACGCAAAGCCATCAAGGAGGCATCAGAATGAAAAGAGTACTAGCTTTCAATTACGTTTTAAAGGGACCTGGCGGAAATATTCTAGATGCTTCCGAAAAAGGTCAGCCACTTCCTTTCTTGGAAGGCGCAGGTCAAATCATCCCTAAATTGGAAGAAGAAATTAAAGACCTTAACGAAGGCGACAAAAAGAACGTTAAGCTAGCGGCTAAAGATGCTTACGGCGAAGTTCGCGAAAATATGTTTATGGACGTTCCGAAAGAAGAACTTGCTCATCTTCCACAGTTGGAAATTGGCGCTCACTTGCGTTTGGAATTGGGTCAAGGTGCACACATTGTGCGTATTTCAAAAATCACTGACACGCATGTAACTTTGGATGGAAATCATCCTCTTGCTGGACAAGATTTGGAATTTGACGTTGAAATGGTTTTGGTTCGTGAAGCAACAACAGAAGAAGTGCTTCATGGTCACCCACATGGTCTACATGGAACAACAGGACACTAATTAGTTATGCCATCGTTTGATATTGTTTCCGAAGTCGACCTTCAAGAAGTTGATAATGCTGTCAATCAAGCTCGTAAAGAGGTTGAAGGGCGTTACGATTTTAAAGGTAGCAAATGTGAAATTCAATGGGACAAAAAAGAAATCACTTTACTGGGTGAAGATGATTATAAAATTGAGACCATGGGGAGCATTTTGCAAACGAAGCTGCATCGTCGGGGTATTGATATCAAGGCGATAAAGTTTGCAGACAAAGAAGAAGCAGGTGGTCGAATGCTTCGCCAAAAAGTGACTTTAGTCCAGGGGATTGATCGCGAAGTGGCGAAGGAAGTTATTAAATTGATTAAGGATTCTAAACTTAAAGTTCAGGCATCTGTGGCTGACGATAAGGTAAAAGTAACTTCGAAGAGTATTGACGAGTTGCAGGAGTGTATCCGTTTGGTGCGAAGCGGATCCTTTGAAGCTCCTTTACAATTTAATAATATGCGTTCTTAAAAAAAAATGGGCTTGCACCGTATTTGCGCTGTGCTAGCCTATTTTTAGACAATTAGTTTTCCCGTGTGAGTGTTCTCGATTTTATGCTGTTCGAAGGCTTCCTCGGGTCTAGCCCACCATAAGGAGGTCTTTGTGGCTAAAAAATTATACGTTGGAAATTTACCATACTCTGTGAATGATGAAGATCTTCATCAACACTTTGAACAATTTGGTGCAGTTGATTCTGCAAAAGTTATCATGGACAGAGAGTCTGGCCGTTCAAAAGGTTTCGGCTTTGTTGAAATGGCTGATGATGCTGCTGCTGATGCTGCTATTGAAAAAGGTAACGGCCTAGAGTTGAATGGTCGTGCGATCAATGTATCTGAGGCTCGTCCTCAAGCTCCACGTGAAGGTGGTGGTGGTCCTCGTCGTGGCGGTGGCTTCGGCGGTGGCGGACCTCGTCGCAGTGGTGGTGGCGGTGGTTTCGGTGGTCCTCGCGGTCCTCGTAACTAAGGTTACCTAAATTTGACAAAGCTCGACTTGTCTTCGTCGAGAACAAAAGGTCTCATAGCTTACTATGAGACCTTTTTTATTATCTACTTTGTTGGCATCTGTTCTATTAATTACGTCTACTCCAGTCCTTGCAGCAAAAAAGCTTGTTGTTTTGGGTGACTCATTGACCGAAGGGTTTGGTGTTGCCAAAGAAGCAGCCTTTCCTGCCATCCTTGAAAAAAAACTTCATCAGATTAACAAAAAAGATTGGGTGGTAGTAAATGCCGGAGTCAGTGGATCTACCACGGCTTCTGCGATCTCTCGCATGAAGTGGTTGTTTAAGTCCAAACCTGATGTCGTGTTACTTGCGCTAGGAGCGAACGATGGGTTGCGAGGGCTTAAGGTGGAAGACAGCCAAAAGAATCTTGCAGAGGCTATCGAGTACGCACAGAAACAAAAAGTGCGAGTTATTTTAGGTGGGCTTTATATGCCGCCAAACTATGGTGCAGATTACACAGGTAAGTTTAAGAACATGTACACTTCTTTGGCTAAAAAATATCAATTAACCTTCGTGCCTTTTATCCTGGAAAAAGTTGCAGGAAATCCTAAGTACAATCTTGCAGATGGAATCCATCCGAACGAAGAAGGCCATAAAATTATTGCTGACAATGTTTTTGAAGTTTTGAAGGGGGCCCTATGAGTCTAATTCTTAAAGAAGTAAGTAAAGGGTTTCGCCAAGGTGAAACAGAAATTCAAGTCCTAAAGAAGCTCAATGTAACCATTGAAGAGGGGCAAGTGGTTTCAATTGTGGGACAGTCGGGTAGTGGGAAGTCGACTTTATTGTCGATACTTGCCGGACTTGAAAAAGCGGACTCTGGGGAGATTCTTGTGGATAACGTGAATTTAGCCCCACTGAATGAGTCTCAAATGACTGCCTTCAGAGCCAAAAATATTTCAATCGTTTTTCAACAATACCATTTGATTGGACATCTGACAGCGCTTGAAAATGTCAGCTTGGCTTTGGAAATCTTAAAAATTCCTGATTCAAAACAAAAAGCAGAGCAGGCATTGAATGAACTCGGCTTGGGTCATCGCCTCAATCATTTTCCAAGTCAATTAAGTGGTGGTGAATGTCAACGTGTTGCTATCGCTCGAGCCCTCGTTGTGCAACCAAAAATTCTATTAGCGGATGAGCCGAGCGGAAATTTGGACACTCACACTGGTGATAAAGTGATGGATGTATTTTTTGAAGTTGTGCAGAAACATAAGATCACCACTGTTCTTGTAACTCATAGTGATGCTTTGGCGCAAAAGTGTGAACGTATCTTGCGTCTTGAAGAAGGCCAGCTGAGGGAAATCTAATGTTATTAAAATTAGCACTTCGCGAACTCATTCGTAGCTGGCGTTTTGGTGTTTTCTTTGTTTTCAATTTAAGTCTCGGTCTGACGGGATTTGTAACTTTGCAGGCTTTCAATGTGGCCTTGGAAAAACAAATTTCACAGAATGCCAAATCTATTCTTTCTGCAGATATGGCAGTGTCTGCTCGTCGGGAAATCAGCGAAGAAGAACAGAAACAAATGCGTGCTGCTTTGCCGACAGGAACTCAAGAATCCATGGTCTACGAGTTTTATGCCATGTTGAGCTCAGGCAAAGGCTCGCGCTTGGTGATGCTAAAAGCGATTGACCAGGCCTATCCTTTTTATGGGCAGCTTGAACTTGAGTCGGGGAAAGTAATTCGTAATGGCAGTGACAAGGATATTTTAAACAGCGAAACTGTTTGGATATATCCTGAGTTGAAGTCGCAGCTTGGATTGGTCGTTGGTGATGAAATTCAAATTGGAAAATTGAATTTGAAAGTTGCTGATACCATAACAAAAGATGAAACTCAGACGTTTCGTGGAGCTTCTTTAGCTCCGAGAGTTTTTGTGAATCGTCAGCTTTTGACAAACTCCGGGTTGCTTCAATATGGAAGTACTTTTTCAGTCGCCTTTCTTTTAAAGCTACCAGAAAATACGCCTGAGGCTCCGTTGCAGGAAGCTTTATATCAAGCTTTGCCTGATCCGCAAATCTCGATAGCGACTCCTACTTCGGCTGGGGAAGACTCGGGCAGACAGTTGGGATATCTGTCTGACTACCTTGGTCTTGTGGCAATCGTCGCGCTCTTTATGTCGGCACTAGGTGCCGCTTATATCTATCGGCTGTTCTTATCGACACGGATGCGAGAAATTGCCATCTTAAGAACCCTGGGGTTACAGAGTGTAGAGGCTATGGGGGTCTACGTCGTACAAGCCTCTTTGTTGGGGTTGATTGCGACTGTGCCGACAATACTGTTTAGCCATCTTGTTCTGCCGTTTTTAAGTCAGTTGTTGGCAGCATTTATGCCCTTTGACTTGCAACCAACTGTCAATTTAGAAGCGATTCTGATCTGTGTGCTGATGGCGGTCTTAGGAAGTTTTGTCATTAGCTTACCGTTCTTGGTAAAGATTTTTGATTTGAGGGCGGCGAAACTATTTAGCGAAGAAAAGTTTGCAGTGTCTGATGGACCATTCAGGTCTTGGACTTACTTGCCGGCACTCGTTCTGTTTTTCTTGTTGGCTGTCTATCAGTCACACTCGTGGAAAATAGGAAGTTTATTTGTCGGCTCAGTTGCTGGCGTTCTGTTGTTTTTGATGGGCGTTGGGCTTGGTGTCGTTAAGCTGGCAGCCGTCTTTAAAAATACAAATGCGTGGTTTTTGAAATTTAGTTTTCTCAGTCTCTCTCGTCGGGCGGGCGCAAGCTTGGCAGTTTTCGTCGCACTGGGGTTAGGCGCTTTACTGATTAATATTTTGCCTCAGCTGAAAAACTCTTTACAGGCCGAGTTTCAAGTTGAGGGAAAAGGGAAGATTCCGTCTTTATTTATGTTTGATATTCAAGATGAGCAGCTTGCAAGTGTGCAAGACATCTTGACGGCCAATCAAGTCCAACCGCTAGGGTTGTCGCCCTTGGTGCGTGCACGAATTTTGAAGGTCAATGGCCAAGACTACGAACGCAAGATTGAAGCTCAGGGTTTTAAAACCCGCGAAGAAGAGCGAGAGGCTCGCTTCCGTAATCGTGGTGTCAACTTATCGTATCGAGAAAATCTATCTGACTCAGAGATCTTAGTAGAGGGTCGACCATTTTCTGGCGTTTATGATCCTGAAAAACAAAAACGTCCGGAGATTTCTGTTGAATTTCGATTTGCGGAAAGAATGAATTTTTTCGTCGGAGATGTCCTGATTTTTGATGTCCAAGGCGTCGAAGTTGAAGCAGAGATTGTAAACTTACGTAAAGTAAAGTGGACCAGCTTTCAGCCGAACTTTTTTATTTCATTTCAGCCCGGTGTCTTGAATGATGCGCCCAAGACCTTCATCGCTGCAATTCCTTCATTGCCTGATGAAAAAAGATCTTTTCTGCAAAACGAAATTGCCAAGAAGTTCTCAAATGTCTCGGTCATTGATGTCGTTAGAACGGTGGATGACGTTTTAAAAACGGCTGAAAAGATGAGTTGGTCTTTGGAGCTGATGGCGGGCCTTGCGCTTTTAACTGGCTACATTGTTCTGTTTTCAATTGTGCGAGGGCAAATCAAATTAAGACGTTGGGAGCTTAATATGCTCAAAATTCTTGGTGCCTCTTGGAAAGAGGTGGCAGGGTTCATTTTGACCGAGTTCGGATATTTATCTCTACTGTCAGCGTTCTCCGGCGCTTTTCTAAGTGTTTTTGTCAGTTTCTGTTTGAACACTTTCCTTTTTGAAAGTGAATTCCGCTTATCTTGGGCGCAACCTATGATGTCGGTGCTGATTATCACAACTTTAAGTCTTTTGATTTCTTTTATTGCCAGCTTGGATATTGTAAAAGAAAGTGCGCTAGGCATTTTGCGTGAGGATAAATAATTGAACACAATTTCAAATGAAACTTTACAGAAGGCAAAGACCATATTGGATGAAGGGGGAGTGATCGGCTTTCCCACGGAAACGGTATACGGTCTTGCGGCTCGTATTGATATACCATCTGCAATTGAAAAGATCTTTCACACAAAAGAGCGCCCTTTCTTTGATCCTTTGATTGTCCATGTATCTTCAGTCCAGCAAGCCAAAAAGGTGACCGCTTTTTGGAGTCTCGCGGCTCAGGCTTTAGCTGAGGCCTTCTGGCCAGGGCCTTTGACTCTCATTTTGCCTCGAGATCCTTCGGTCAATACTTTGATTACTTCGGGTCTTGATTCTGTGGGCATTAGAATGCCCAACCATCCTGTGGCATTAGAAATTTTAAACAAAGTGGGAGTGCCTTTGGCTGCTCCCAGTGCCAATAAGTTCGGAAGGACTTCGCCGACATCAGCAGCTCATGTTCGTGAAGAGTTTAAAAAAGAAGAAGTCTTTGTCGTTGATGGTGGTGATTGCAATATTGGTATTGAGTCGACGGTTCTTTTAGTGCGACAGCTTGCGAATGGGAAAGTAAGTCTTGCGATCTTACGTCGCGGATTTATTTTGAAATCTGATATTGAAAAGGTCCTGAGTAACCTTGGATTTGATTTTGAATTTGTTGAGCAAGTCGATAAGCGTGAATCCCCTGGTCACATGAAGCACCATTATATGCCTGCGGTTCCATTAATCGTCTGTACAGATATAAAACGATCTGCAGAATCCATTCTTGCGGAAGTGAATCAGAAGATAAATCAACTGCCTGATGAAATCGAGAGTATCAAAATTATTAAGCCCAAGGGTGGTATACACACGCATTCTTTACTACAGCTTTCATCTGATCCCTCGTTGGCAGCTCGTGAATTTTATGGAAAATTGCGTGATGTGGCTTGTCAAGGGACTGACTGCATTTTGTTCTACCGCGAAGAGCATCAGACTGGTGAGCGTTGGGAATCGCTTTTTGACCGTCTTAATAAAGCAGCCTCGTTGATTCTGTAATTATACTTTTACACTGAGGTTTGTTTGCTTCTATTTGCATCCTCTCTTAAGATTTTGTGAGGAGCAATAAGATGTCACAAAATCTTCCGAAAGAGTTGACCCGTCTAGTTGATTGGGCTGTTTCCACATTGGGCCAAGTTATTTTGGCCGAGTTAGGCACAGAAAAGTTCAATCGTATTGAAAAAATTCGTCAGCATGTTAAATCGCGACGCGGGCAAACCTTGTCGGGGTTGTTAAAGTTAAAAGATGAATTTTCGTTATTAAGCCAGACAGAACGATATGAGATAGCACACGCTTTTGCGCTGATGTTGGAGTTGATCAACTCTTGCGAAGCGGCCTATCGGACCTCACGTCTTCGTAGCGAAAAAGGAACAGCACGGAATTCGTCCTTAGATAAATATGGCAGAGTCATTCACGTGCTGACAGCGCATCCAACGGAATCACGCAGTTCTGATATTATTCACTACTTCAGAAAAATACAGGCTTTGTTGATTAAGCATTTAGAAAAATCAGAGATAGATGATAACAAAAGCCTTTATTTTCTGTTGAAACTGACCTGGCATATTCCAATGTCCAAAAGGCGTAAGCCCTCTGTGATGGACGAAGCGGAATATATTTATTCCATAGTTTTGCAGGATGATATTATCGACATCTATTTACGACAACGACATAAAGGGCAACCATTTTACATTCGCACCTGGGTTGGTGGAGATAAAGATGGACACCCTGGAGTGAATGAAAAAACAATGCTGGGTAGTCTCCAAATGTCGCGAAATATTTTACTCGCCTGGCTAGAAAAGACATTGAGGAATTTCTTAAATGATCTTGAGCCACTTTGTCGGGCTCCAGGGCCTAATAAAAAAATGCTTCAAGAGTTGCGGCAAAATGCAGTTGAGCTGCGGTATGGTCTTAAAGACATAAAAATCTTAAAAAAAGCAGACTCTAATAGAGTGCACAATATCAAAGACACGTTTGGAAACTTATCCAAAACTTATCGAGAGATCTTTTCAATGGAGACTGAAGATCTGCACTCTATCCAGATTCTTTTTAAAGTCTTTCCTGCACTGGTGGTTCCGCTTGAGCTGCGAGAAGATAGCGAATTAGTTCGGGAAGCTTTAAAGGCTCCAGACAAAAAATTTGCGATCAGCAGAATGTTGCGGTGTCTCGTGGAAATTTGTCCAGATCACGATCCACGATCTTATGTGCGTGGTTTGATTTTGAGTCAAACTGAGGACTGCGACGACATGCTTGCTGGAGTGAAACTGGTAAAAAGAATTTTGGGTGCTAACTCATTACCTGTGGTACCGTTATTTGAAAGTGCGAATTCGTTGAGCGCGGGTGTCGATATTGTCAATGAGTTCTTATCTGTACAGTCTCGACTTAAAATCGTACAAAAAAATTGGTCAGGAAAATTCGAAGTGATGCTGGGCTATTCTGACTCAGCTAAAGAGAGCGGCTCGTTTCCTTCACGCTTTTTAATTCAATCTGCAGTTAAGGGACTTGAAAAACGCATTCTCTCTTTTGGTCTGAAACCGATTTTCTTTCATGGTTCGGGAGGAAGTATCGAAAGAGGTGGAGGTTCAGTTCAAGAGCAAACAGCATGGTGGCCCGAGTCCGCTCTGGGAACAGTTAAAGTCACTGTGCAAGGGGAAATGATTTATCGAAACTACACGGCCCCAGAAATATTAGAAAGACAATTGGATCGATTTGCTTCTGCGCGAGGAAACACAGAAAAGAAGATCTCTCATGTAGAACAAAAAAGATTGGATGGAGATCTTAAGCGACTTTCCGATTTTATTAAACAAGCCTATCAAACGATACTTCACGAGCCACAATTTTTAGATCTCATCGAGAAAGCGACGCCGTATTCTTATTTGAAAGATCTTAAGCTGGGTTCTCGGCCGGCAAAAAGGCAAGGGCCGGTACAGTTAAAAGGACTTCGTGCTATTCCCTGGGTGCTGTGTTGGACACAGACACGCGCATTATTTCCGGTATGGTGGGGTGTGGGGAGTTTTTGGCAATCCTTAAGTTCTTTAGAAAAGAAACGCTACAGACAGATTTTCCGGCAATCATCTGTATTCAGCTCGTATATAAAAGTTTTGGGATTTACTTTGTCGAAAGTGGATCTGGAAGTGTTTTCTTTTTATCTAAACTCATCGAGTTTGTCGAAAGACCTTGTGAATTCAACACTTAAAAGATTTCGCTCTGAGTTGGAGTTGAGTCAAAAGGCAGTTCGTGAGATTACAGGACAAGAAAGTCTATTATGGTTTCGCCCCTGGTTAGAAACAAGCATTGCGTTGCGCTCGCCACTGATACATCCGTTGAATATCTTGCAGGTTCTTGCATTGCAAGAGCATGACGTCCCGTTAATACGCGAAACAGTGACTGGAGTGGCCAGTGGAATGATGACAACGGGATAAAGTGACATTGGCACTATCTTTGAATAAAGAGATATCTGACCGGAACTGGTGGCAAAAGTGCTCCAGCTTCACAACCAGGAGGCCCCTATGCGTGCAAACTTATTAGTATTAGCGACAAGTGTTCTATTTATGGCTCAAGCGGAAGCAGCTACAATTGGTGCAGTTGAGACAGCGGGGAATTCCTGTGTTGCCGGAATAGGAACTCATGAATTGCATGAGCTGGAAGAGGGGCGTTACACGATTCCGACAAGTCTTTATGTTAAAAAAGAAACAGACAAAAGAGTTGCGAGAGGTGCTTGTACATTTGCCGTGACATTGAGTGCAGCGCCTGGTCACAGGGTTGTTGTTTCTGATAGCCATCAATTTGCGAGTCTTCGTGTTTACCCCTCCCAAACCAAAGCTCGAGTTGATTTAGAGATTTTTAAGGCTGGCAGTCAGGGTGTTAAAAATACCCTTGAGGCTCAGTCTTTGGAGACTACGACTAAGCAAAACGCAGTATTAGGTCAGCAAGGTGTGATTCTTGAGACCGAATGCGGTGGTTCAGCCATTTTGCGTGGAAACTTGTCAGCGACCGTCATGGGTGAGGGGCGTGCGCGCGTATTCACTCGTGATTTGTACATCGGCATCTCCGAAGTTCCTTGCCAGTAATGATTTCTTGCTAATTGTACCTGTGAAGATTTAAATAAGCTCTGTGGAAACGATATTTACAGGGCTTCGTGGCGCCTACCGACTTATTTTATGCAATGTCTTGATCATTAGTTTTTTGATCTGGTCTTATCTGTGTCATTGGATTTTTCGCGATCCCCAGAGACGTCTGCAGATTTTCTCTAAGAACACCCATTTCTTTAGTGGTCTTCTGATTAAATCTTTAAATATTGAAGTAAAAGTTCAGAATCTACCTCCTTCAGATCAGAAGTTTCTACTAGTTAGTAACCATATGGGTTTTGTCGACATTTTAATGCTGGCTTCTCGTATGCCAACGGTATTTGTAACCTCCAATGAAATGCGAGAGACTCCGTTTTTGGGTATTTTAACTGAAATGGGTGGTTGTATTTATGTCGAACGTCGCAGTCGCACCAAAATATTGAATGAGATGCAGTCCATTGTTGATGTTTTGCTGAAAGGGTTTCGTGTTACTTTGTATCCTGAAGCCACATCTACGAATGGTGAACGGGTTTTGCCATTCAAAAAGACTTTGCTGATGGCCGCGGCTCAGGCTGGTGTTCCTATTCAACCCGTCGTAGTGAATTTTCGCAAAATTAATGGCGAGGAGTTCACATTGAAGTGGCGTGATCATGTGTGTTGGTATGGGGATATTCCTTTTGTGACTTCGATGTGGAAAACGCTCACATTAAAATCAGTCGTGGCAGAGGTGGAGTTTCTAGAACAGGTTCCCGTCAATCCAGCGGATGATCGCGGTCTTATTGCAGACAAAGTTCATTCAATGATTGCAGCTAAGTTTGTTCCTGTAAAAGGTCTACCTCTTGAGTCTTTGGAGGCTCAGGTCCTGGAAGCAGATCCTACTTGATTTTTTGAATAGATATGTAAATAATATGTAAATGAGAAAAATCATCCATATAGACATGGACTGTTTCTATGCGGCGGTAGAAGTAAAATTCCGTCCTGAGCTGAAGGGAAAACCTTTAGGGATAGGCGGTCCTGCTAACACTCGCAGTGTTCTTTGTACGGCAAGTTATGAAGCGCGCAAATATGGTGTGCGTGCGGCAATGCCGTCTTCTCATGCTGTTCGTCTCTGCCCGCAGTTGATATTAATCCCTCCTCATTTTGATCTCTACAAAAATGAAAGTCGAAAAGTTCGAGAAATTTTGGAAAGGTTCACCAACAAAATAGAACCTCTGTCACTGGATGAGGCGTATTTGGATGTCACCGATTGTAAACAATTTGGTGGCAGCGCTACTTTAATTGCACAAGAAATTCGTCGCCTGATTCATGAAGAATTAAATCTCACCGCCTCGGCTGGTGTAGCTCCGAATAAATTTTTAGCTAAGATTGCCAGCGATTGGAAAAAACCTAACGGTCAATTTGTGATTCGTCCTCAGGATGTTAAGCAGTTTGTAGCAGAGCTCCCCGTAGAGAAAATTTTTGGAGTGGGCAAGGTTACGGCGCAGAAGATGCACGAGTTGGGTTTGAAAACCTGTGGTGATATTCAGCAGCGCACTGTATTTGAGCTGCATCATTGGTTCGGCTCCAGAGCCCAGGAGCTTTACGACTTTTCCAGAGGTGAGGATCATCGTCCTGTTGTCACAGAGTGGGAGAGAAAGTCACTCACTGTCGAGGAGACCTTCGACAAAGACTTAAAAACTTTGGAAGAATGTCGAAAAGTGGTGCCAGGATTGTACGAAGATTTTCACAACCGACTTTTGAAAGGGCAGTATCAAACGCGTGTTCGTGGAATAGTTGTGAAGTTGAAATTTTTTGATTTCAAACAAACGACACACGAAGAAGTCCTTCATGGTGTTCCTAGTATTCAAGATTTTGAGCGTCTATTGGGAACTGCTTGGGAGCGTCGCGCAGAGCCCGTTCGCTTGATTGGAATTGGTGTTCGTTTGGCTTCTTCAAAAAATTCTTCTGTTAAAGAGGATACTTCTCAGTTGCGCTTCGCAATTTAAATTCTTGTTTTTTTACATAGAAATGTAGTGGGGCCTTTTTATTTGGCATCATCATTGCTGTAACGGGGTTTGCTCGAAATCGGTGTCAAAGAGGCATCGGTTCAAAATGAAAGGACCTCGTATGAAGAAGATAATTTTAACAGGGCTTATTATTAGCACTATGTTTCTTAATTCAGGCTGTGACTCTTCGGATGTTGCGGCAGGAGCTATCGGCGTTGCCATCGGTATTGGAATTGGCTCCGGTGGGCATGATCATCATCACGATCATGGTCGTCGTCCTCCACGTTATCGTCAATGCGGAAGACATCGATGTTACAGCGCCCAACGCGAAGTTGGTGTGGCGGAAAATACAAAGCTTGTTGAGTTCGCACAAAGACATCAAATAAGTTTGGAAGCGGCAGAGCAGATCCAAGTGGCCTTTGATGCGGTTCCAACTGAAGGATTGAATGCTTTTGCACGCATTGGTCTTTCAACTTCAGACATCCGTGTGATCAGCATGAGAAGTATGCCAAAAGCAGAGTCTGTGGCCTCTATGGCATCACATTTGAATATTGAAGAGTCACAAGCGAAGTCTTTGCTTCAGGGTATTGTTGCAGATTTTGATGCGCAAGCTTCAAATATTGAGAGTCCTTACTGGCAAGCTTGCTTGGCAAAAGGTCAGTGGAAAACTCCAGAAAACTCTAGATGCTCAGTCACTTCTTGGAGCGGTTGCAGCCCAGAAACAGGCGCAACTCTTTGCTACTAATAGGCTGATAATTTTGTTGAAGAGTCTTTGAGAAGTTTCTCAAAGACTCTTCAAAGACTTACTAAAAATTTTTTTTCCAGACGTCTTCTTTGAACCCCACAAGGTGGACGTCTTTGCTGATGACAAAAGGTCTTTTAACCAGCTTTCCATTCTTCGCTAGAAGTTGAATGGCTTCACTTTCTGACAAAGTCGGAAGTTTTTCACTCAAGTTCATCTCTTTGTAGACAAGACCTGAAGTGTTAAAAAGATTTTTGATGTTGCCACCTTCTTTTTTAAGGGCAGTCAACATCGCTTGGAGTTCCTTTTCCGTCGGAGGTTGATCTACAATGGGCATTTTTTCGTAAGCAATTTTTTTTGCATCGAGAAACTTTAGTGCCTTCACGCAGGTTGAGCACTTTGCATACTCATAGACCTTAAGCATTGCTCTTCACCAACCAGCCGCACATTTTATAAAGAATGCGCGCGCCCACATTTCCGTCCCACTCGGCCTCTTCTTCCGAAAGTCCTCCAGTGGAAACTTCATTCAAGTCAAAGGCTACAATTTTACGACCAGAAGCATGAACTTCTCTGAATAAAAAGAAAACTTGATCTACGCTCAGTCCGCCAGGAACTGGAGTTCCAGTATGAGGGCAGAATGCTGGATCCAATCCATCAATATCAAAAGAGATGTAAACATTTTGTGGCAGCTCACGAATGATGTCTTTGCAGACTTGCTCCCAGGTGTCGCCTTTAAGCATGCGGCGTTTTAACTCAAGGTCGTAGAAAGTTATGATGTCTTCGCGAGAAGCGCTAAAGTCATACTCCTCTTCACAGAAGTCACGAATTCCGACCTGTACCAGTTTTTTAGGTTTTTTGGCGTCGGTCATGACATTGTACATGATAGATGCGTGGGACTGTGTAAAGCCTTGGTAAGCTTTGCGCAGGTCCGCATGGGCATCGATATGTAGCACTCCAAAATCTCCTTTTAGTTTGTCGCTCACAGCGCGAATGGCTCCAAGGGGGGTGGAGTGGTCACCACCGACAAGGCCTAGCAATTTGCCTTTGTTTAGAACGTCTGAGCACTGATCATAAACCCATGTGGACATTTCTTCGCACGCTGCATTTACCTGAGCTGCCAATTGGTTCATTTTGGCTTCATCGTCGCTCAAATTAGTCTTCATTTGAATTAATTCTTGAGCGATCGCCTTGTATTGATCATTCTTTGCGCATAAATCTTCTGGGAAGTCGCGCATATGGTATCCAACTTCATAGGCTTTACCTACTTCGATATCAAAAAGATCAATCTGTTCGCTGGCTTGGCGGATGATTTGTGGTCCGCGAGAAGCGCCTTCGCCGTAGGAAGTTGTAACTTCCCATGGAGCGGGCACGAGGATGACTTTTGACTCTTCTTCCGTCATCGGAATGCCGAAGATTCCGAACTCTGCAGAAATGGTCGTCGTTGGATCGAATTTCACTGTCTTTTCCGACATTAAGGACTCCTTGAAAATTCCCAGATTTATAGCAGTTAAACGAGGCGTCAATCGAGCAATAACTTGATTATTTTTCTCGCTTAACAGATTTTAAGCCCACTTTGGGAACCACTTAAATTCCCAGCGAAATTCTTTGGAGGAAACACAATGAATATGAAGGGACTCCTGGCTCTATTGTTGAGCTCAGCTTTGACAGCTCCCGCTTTGGCCGCAGCTCCGAATAAGACTGCACCTAAAGGCGGAAATTTCGTCATTAACTTGGGCGGCGAACCTCCAACGGTTCACCCGATCACAAGCACTGACGTTTATGCTTCCAATGTTCAAGCTATGGTGTGTGAAGGTCTTTTATCAAGAGACTCTGAAACATACGACTGGAAACCACGTTTGGCTGAGAAGTGGGAAATTTCTAAGGACAATAAAACCTTCACATTCACTCTTCGTAAGAATGCCTTCTTCCATGACGGTAAACCTGTTACAGCTGAAGACGTGAAGTTCTCTTTTGATGCTATTTTTGAGCCTAAATATGAAGCGGCTCATCTTCGTCCTTACTATGAAGGTTTAGCAAAAGTTGAAGTTGTAGATGCTCACACAGTGAAGTTTACAGCTAAAGATATGTACTTCAAAAACTTTGAATCTGCAGCGGGTTTGACTATCATTCCTAAGCACATTTATTCAGATGTTGAAAAATCTAAAAAAATGAACAGACAGCTTGTTTGTACTGGTCCTTACGCTTTGGCGAAGTTCGACCGTGGTCAATTGATCCAGTTGAAAAAATTCGACAAGTGGTGGGGTAATGATGTTGAAGTTTATAAGGGTGCTTATAACTTCGATACAGTGACAATGCGTTTTTACAAAGATGAAAACGTACAGCTTGAGCGCGCTAAGAAAGGTGAATTGGATTACCTTGATTTGCGTATCGAAGCGTTCATGAAAAAAACTGAGGGAGCGCCTTGGGGTAAAACTGTTATTAAACACAAAGTTGAAAACAGTGCTCCTAAGTCTTTCGGTTTTATCGGTTGGAATTTCCGTAAAGAGTTGTTCCAAGACAAGAACGTCCGTGTAGCTTTGGCTCACCTACTTAACCGCGAAGAAATGAATAAAAAGTTCCGTTATGGAATGTCAGATCTTGCGAATGGTGCTGTTTACATCAGAAGCGAATACAACCCTGGCAACAAAGCTCTTGAGTTTAATCCGAAAAAAGCTCAAGAAATCTTGAGCAAAGCAGGATGGACTGATTCTGATAAAAACGGTTTGTTAGAAAAAACTGTGAACGGTGTAAAAACTGAATTCAAGTTCACATTGATCTATCCAAATAAAGACGTTGAAAAATATTGGACTATGTATCGTGAGGACCTCAAGAAGGCCGGCATTGATATGGAGTTGAAGTATCTTGAATGGAACTCGTTCTTGAAGCTTGTTGACGAAGGCAACTTTGATGCTGTCACAATGGCTTGGGGCGGTGGTTCTGTAGATCCAGATCCTAAACAAATCTGGCACTCTTCTGGAGCAATCCCTGGTGGTTCAAACTTTATCGCTTACAAAAATCCAGAAGTTGATAAGTTGATCGAGGATGCGCGTGTTGAGCCTAATAAAGCTAAACGTGTTGCCTTGTTGAAAAAAGTTTATGCTAAGATTGCAGAAGATGCTCCTTATGCATTCCTTTTCAATGACAAGTATGTGTTCTATGCAAATTCTTCACGCATAGGCACTCCTGCAGAGACATTTAAGTACGAAATTGGTACAGACTACTGGTGGATGAAGCCGTAATTGGCTTTGTCTTCCTTTTTGGTAGATTTGTCTCATTTAGTTGAGGGAGTAGGGCCTTGATCGTTTACCTGATTCGCCGATTACTATTGATGATCCCGACATTCTTCGGGATCACTCTTGTTACGTTTCTTCTCATTAACTTAGCTCCAGGCAGTCCTATTGAGCAAAAGTTGCAAGCTATTCGCTTTGGCTCAGCTGGTGGCGGCGGCGGCGGTGCTGCAGCAGGCGGTGTCAACAGCCGTGGCGACAGTGCTGTGAATGAAGAAGTTATCGAAGCTTTGAAAAAGCAATATGGCTTCGATAAGCCAGTGCACGAACGATATTTCATCTGGTTGAAAAACTTGAGTCGTTTGGACTTTGGTGAAAGCTTCACTTATCAAGAGCCAGTGATTGATGTTATCAAAAGTAAATTCCCCGTTTCCCTTCAATTTGGTCTTGCTTCTTTGTTGTTAACTTATTTGGTTTGTATTCCTCTTGGAGTTTCCAAGGCTATTCGAGCTGGTAGTGGATTCGACCGTGTTTCAACATTGATTTTGAATTTTACCTACTCAATTCCGCCTTTAATCTTAGGGATCTTTTTGATTGTGATGTTGGCAGGAAAGCTAAATTGGTTTCCTTTGGGTGGTTTGCAGTCTGATGATTACGAAAGTTTTACGACTTGGGGTAAAATTACAGACAGACTTCACCACTTCGTGTTGCCTCTTATCTGTTACATGATAGGTGGATTCACGGAGCTGTCAGTTTTGATGAGAAACTCTATGTTGGACGTAGTAAAGTCAGACTATGTTCGAACGGCTCGTGCTAAAGGCTTGTCAGAGAAAGTGGTTATTTTTAAGCATGCTCTTCGTAATGCTTTGATTCCAATTGCGACGGGTCTTGGTGGTTTCTTTAGCGTTTTCTTGGCAGGTTCATTGATTATCGAGCAGATGTTCAATCTCGATGGCATTGGTTTGTTGGGTTATCAGTCTGTTCTTTCTCGTGATTACAATGTAATTATGGGTATTACCTTTATTTCTTCTATGCTCTTGATGTTGGGTCGTGTATTTAGCGACGTCATCTATGTGCTTATTGACCCAAGGATTGACTTCAAATGATTGATCCAATTGAAAAATACCTCGTTAAAAATGAACTTTCTCGCAAACGCTATCGCCGCTTTAAACGGGACCGCGTAGCTGTGATCTCTGTTTGGGTTTTACTTGTTATGTTCTTCTTCAGCTTCACAGCTGGATTATGGGCAAACAATCGTCCCCATATCATGAGTTATAATGGGAAACTCTTTTTCCCATTGGTGCAGGATTATCATCCGACAGATTTTGGGCGCGACGACATCTATGTAATGGATTATCGCGAACTTCAGTTAGGTGAGAACGACTGGGCGATCTGGCCGATCATTCAGTGGGATGCTTATGAAAGCAATAAATCAGTCGACACGTACCCATCTCCTCCAACTAAGGAAAACTGGTTAGGGACAGATGAAAGTGGTCGTGATGTTATGACCCGACTGTTGTATGGATTCCGCTACACCATGCTTTTTGCGATCGGTGCGTGGTTATTGGCTTATGCAATTGGTATCACTCTTGGCTCTTTAATGGGTTATTTGGGCGGTAAAACAGACTTGGTTGGACAGCGTATAGTAGAAATCGTTGAAAGTACGCCAATTATGTTCGTACTTATTACGATGATTTCTATCTTCACGCCTTCATTGCCAATGCTTGTGGCTTTTTATGCGTGTTTTGCTTGGACGGGAATTTCCGCTTACATGCGTGCACAGTTCCTTTCTTTAAGAAAACGTGAGTACGTGGAAGCAGCGAAAGCTGTCGGTGCAGATCACAAGCGTATTATCAGCAAGCACATTCTTCCGAATGGTTTGACTCCGATTATCACTTTCTCTCCGTTTGTTATCTCGGGAAATGTGTACACACTTTCTATGCTAGATTACTTGGGACTTGGATTGACGCCACCAACGCCATCATGGGGCGAGTTGATGTCACAAGCTCAAAAATGGTTTACGATTGCTGAATGGTTGGTGTGGGGTCCTTTGACAGCATTGTTCATCACCTTGATGTTGCTAATTAACATCGGTATTGCTGTTCGTGATGCTTTTGACTCCAAGATGTAATTTATTGATTTGATGGGTGGTTTCAAAGCCACCTAAGAATTAAGTTCTTTGCAGCTTCTAAAATTTAGATAATAAAAAAGGCTTCTATAACAAGAAGCCTTTTTTTGTATTCATTTTTTGATCTAAGGGAAGCAGAGTGAATTACTCTGCCTCTTCAAGATAAGTGTATCCAGACAAGCCTTCTTCATAGTGCTTAATAAGCAACTTAGCTTCATGCTTGGTGATAGAGCCTTTTTGAATGCTCTCTTCAGTAGCCTTACGAACATTGTCGACCATTTCAGAGCGTCCGTACTGAACGTAAGATAGAACTTCAGTCACAGTATCGCCAGGAACATAGTGGTCAATGGTGTAACCGATATCATTCAAAGAGATATGAACTGCATCTGTATCACCAAATAGGTTATGCAAGTCGCCTAGGATCTCTTGATAAGCACCTGTTAGGAAAACCCCTAAGTAGTACTGTTGTCCTTCAGTGAACTGATGAAGACGAACAGTTTCTTTCGGAGTTCCTGATTCAGTATCGATAAACTTTTCAATCACACCGTCAGAGTCACAAGTTAAGTCTGCCAATGTCGCTTCGCGAGTTGGTTCCTCATTCAGGCGGTGAATAGGAATAACAGGGAAAAGTTGTCCTACCGCCCAAGAATCTGGAACAGATTGGAAGACCGAGAAGTTAGAGAAGTAAGTATCGCAAAGCTCATTAGAAAGGGCCGCCACGATATCTTCTGTATCTGCTGTCGCCTTAGCCAGCTTCACCATTTTCGTTGCAAGAGCAAAGTACATGCTCTCACACCAAGCGCGTTGCTCAAGTGAAAGAACGCCGTAAGTGAATAGTTGCAAAGTCTCTTGGTTTGCTTGTTCCAAGTCATTGAAACATTCATTCAAGTTGTCTTTGTTCACTTTTTCATAAATGTACTGCATGTCCTGCATGATCGACGGATCTGTTTTCAAAGCAGGACGTGGTGGTTCATGGCGGTGAAGATCGTTCACACCCATAACGTTAAAGACCAATACAGAGTGATGCGCAACCAAGAAGCGACCTGATTCAGTCACGATATTTGGATGAGGAATTTCTTTTTCATCACACAATGTCTGCAATACAGACACGATGTCGTTCGCGTACTCTTGTTCAGAGTAGTTGACGGAACTGTCAGAGTGACCGCTTCCGTCATAGTCGATACCTAAGCCGCCACCGACGTCGATGTACTTAAGACCCGCGCCCATTTTATAAAGTTCGGTGTAGAAACGAGCGCCTTCTTTAAGTGAAGACTTAATAGATTGGATTGCCGGAACCTGAGAACCGATATGGTAATGAAGAAGCTCAAGGCAATCAAGCATGCCTTCTTTTTTCAAGTATTCAACGCCTTCAACGATTTCAACCGCAGTGAGACCGAATTTAGAGCGAGCTCCCGAAGAGTCTACCCACTTGCCGGCACCTTGAGTGTTAAGCTTTGCACGGAAACCGATTTTTGGGCGAGCGTTGAATTTTTTTGCAACTTCAACGATCATCTTCAATTCTTCTTTACGATCCACAACGATGATGGTGTTGCGACCTAGTTTCTGTGAAAGAATAGCTGTTTCGATGTATTCAGCATCTTTAAAGCCGTTGCAAATGATCAACGCGTTTTCAGTGTTCATCAAAGCCAAAACCACAAGCAGTTCGGGCTTTGAACCGCACTCTAGTCCCATGCTGAAGTTGCGTCCGTATTTCACAAGCTCCTGCACAAGGTGGCGCTGTTGATTCACCTTGATTGGGTAAACACCACAGTATTGGCCTTTGTAGCCATGGTCAGCAAAGGCTCTTTGGAAGCAGCCATTCAAAAGCTCAACTCGAGATTTGATGATTTCAGGAAAGCGAATCATGATAGGAACACGGATACCGCGATCCAAAAGATCTTGAGTCAGCTCAAATAAATCCACAGAAGGACCATTAGCCCCCATTGGAGTTACCGAAACGTTGCCCGCCCCGTTAATTCTGAAATAACCATTGCCCCAGTTATTTATCCCGTACAGCGCAGCGCTTTTTTCAGGACTCCAATTAGACATGTCTTCTGGCCCTCACTTATTTCTATAGATACCTTTTTGGTATCTAGGTTTTAACAATCAAATTCAAAATTCGTCCGGCTTTATAGATCACTTTGTCGGGATCTTTTCCACCTAACATTGACGAAACGGCTGCAACAGCTTTCGCTGCACTTAAAGCTTCTTGCTCAGAAGCGTCGGCAGCAATCTCGATCGTTCCGCGCATTTTTCCATTCACTTGAACGCCGATAGTCACAGTATCGTCAGCGACGAGGTTACTATCATATTTTGGCCATGGAGCCAAAGAGCAAAGTCCGGCACCACCCATTTTTTCCCACAATTCTTCTGCTAGGTGAGGAGCAAATGGAGCCAAGATTTGAACTAGTGGTTTCAAAGCTTTGTCTGAACGACATTCTGATCGGTAGAGTTCATTCACAAGAATCATCATAGCGCTAATGGCAGTATTAAAGCTCATAGACTCAATGTCATCTGTCACTTTTTTGATCGTTTTGTGAACTAATTTCTCAATTTCCAGCGAAAGGGCATCCTGAGTTGCCACCAACTTACCTTCGTCATTCAAAACAAGTCTGGCAACGCGGTCCAAGAAGCGTTTTACGCCGTCAATTCCAGTCGGTGCCCAAGGCTTGTCTTTATCAACCGGACCCATAAAGCTAATGAATGTTCTCAAGGCATCGGCACCGTGGGACCGTGCAATTTCTTCAGGGGAAATAACATTTCCACGAGACTTTGACATTTTTTCGCCATCGGGACCAAGGATCATCCCTTGATGCGCCAGCTTTTTGAATGGTTCATCGTGAGTCACAAGGCCACAATCAAAAAGAACTTTCATCCAGAAACGAGAGTAGAGTAAGTGCCCCACTGTGTGTTCCGGTCCACCAACATACAGATCAACCGGCATCCAGTATTTTTCTGCTTCTGCGCTAAAAGGAGCCTGATCATTGTGTGGATCAATGTAACGCAAGAAGTACCAAGAAGAACCGGCTGCCCCTGGCATTGTGTCAGTCTCTCGACGCCCTTCTTTGCCGTCTTGAGATATGTAGCGAACCCAGTCCGCGTTACGAGCCAGTGGTGCCTCGCCAGTGTCAGCAGGTTCATAATCAGCTACTTCAGGAAGGACAACTGGAAGCTCATTGGCAGGAACTCCACGAGAGCCATCTGCAAAATGTACAATTGGGAACGGTTCGCCCCAATAACGCTGACGACTGAAAAGCCAGTCACGCAATTTGTATTGAACTTCGCGAATGCCTAGTTTTTTACTTTCCAAGTGAGAAAGCATTTTCTGAATGGCTTCTGACTTTGAAAGACCATTTAGGAAGTCTGAATTTACAAGAATACCATCGCCTTCAAAAGGAAGATTTTCTCCACCCTCAAGAACGCGTTTGATAGGAAGACTAAATTTGCTCGCAAATTCAAAATCACGGCTGTCATGACCAGGAACTGCCATGATGGCGCCCGTGCCGTAATCCATCAGGACATAGTCGGCAATCCAAATCGCAATTTTTTCTCCAGTAATTGGATGTAAAGCATATGCACCAGTGAAGACACCTGTTTTTTCAGTTGTTGCTTTGCGATCCACTTCAGATTTTTTAGAAGTATCAAAGATATAAGTCTCAACAGCCGTTTTTTGTTCAGCCGTCATGATGCTTTTTACAAGTGGATTTTCTGGTGCCATCACCATGAACGTCACACCAAACAAAGTGTCGGGACGTGTGGTGAACACTTCAAAACTTTCGTTGTGCCCTTCAATTTTGAAGGTAACTCGGGCACCTTCGCTTTTCCCAATCCAATTTCTTTGTGCTTCTTTTGTTCTTTCCGGCCATTCGACTTTATCGAGGTCATTCAGAAGACGTTCTGCATAGTCTGTGATTTTCAGCATCCACTGTTTCATGGGAACGCGGATGACTGGGTGGCCACCACGCTCTGATTTGCCATCGATGACTTCATCGTTAGCGAGAACAGTTTTTAAAGCCGGACACCAGTTGACGGGTACTTCCTTTTGATAAGCAAGACCACGTTCATAAAGTTTAAGGAAAATAAATTGAGTCCATTTGTAGTAGTTCGGCTCGCAAGTCGATATCTCGCGACTCCAGTCAAAACTAAAGCCAAAAGACTTTAGCGTTTTTCTAAAACTTTCAATAGCCTTCTGAGTAGTGATCGCGGGATGAATACCCGTTTGGATTGCGTATTGCTCTGCTGGCAAGCCAAAGGCGTCGTAACCCATGGGGTGAAGCACATTGAAACCATTGACACGCTTATAGCGAGAAACGATGTCACCAGGGGTGTAAGAAGCCATATGCCCGATATGCAGGCCAGATCCTGATGGGTACGGAAACATGTCTAATGCATAATATTTGGGTTTTGCGCTTTTTGCTTCTGCTTCAAAAGCTTTTTGTTCATCCCACTTTTTTTGCCATTTTGCTTCAATCTCGGTGAAGTTCACGCTCATACAAAGTCCTTTTTTTCACAAGAAAAGATACCTCTCTTAGATATCCAATATTTGGTAGCAGTTCAACGTAAATGCACATGCGCATTTTCAAGTGGTCGTGCGCGATGTAAGTCCAGTTCTAGACCCCGCCGATAGATTAGAAATTAGACTCAATAAATCCTCCGATTAACCGATAAGCTGCTTAGACGTTACAGTGGTATATAAGATGAATTTTGAAGCAAACATGAAACATTCAAGAGGTCGTCGAATCCTAGTGATCGACAATGACAGCGAAAGCCTGGAGATTCTTCTAGAGCCTCTCCGTTGGGAAGGCTATGACGCTCGCGGAGTCACGACGGAGGCTGAAGCTCACAAGTTGATTGAAACTTGGGCTCCTCATGTGGTTATTCTTGATTGGATCACACCTACACGAGCTGGATTGCGTGTTTTGCGGGCGGTGCGTGAGCGCTTGTCCCACGTTTCCTGTGTGTTTGTTTCTGAAAACGCTAGCACTGAAGCTATTATCGAAGCACTGGATTCCGGGGCGGACGATTACATAGTGAAACCTTTTGTTCCGCTGGAGCTCTTGGCGCGAATTCGTACTCAGTTGAGAATTCGGGATCTGCATGAGCAACTTTTATTTGCTAACGAAAAATTAAAAGAGCTTGTTGATACAGATGACTTAACGGGTTTGTACAATATGCGTTCACTTTATCAGCGTTTGGATTTTGAGATGGAGCGGGGCCGTCGTTTCCATCGTGATGTCTGCGTTGTTATGATGGATATGGACTACTTTAAAACCGTGAATGATGGTCACGATCATCTGTTTGGAAGTTACGTGCTTTCCGAAGTGGGGCAGATCATTCGTAACAATACGAGAAATATTGATATTCCTGCCCGTTATGGTGGTGATGAGTTTCTGGTTGTCTTGACTGAAACAAACCATGAAGGCGCTATTCATTTTTGTGAAAGATTGCGTGAAAGTATAGAAAGCACGACTTTTGTCAGTGGCGAGGATTCTATTCAACTGACGGCTTCTTTGGGGTTTGCCATTACTATCCCCGGGGAGAATATAAGTGCAAAAGAGTTGGTTCGTAGGGCGGACCATGCTCTTTATGATGCTAAACGTGGGGGGCGCAATAAAGTTTGTTTTTACTCACCAGAGCGAGCTCCCGTGGTGGAGATCAATCCAGCCCTCAAACGTCGCAAAGCCGCAGGTTAGGCATTGACGAAACCAGAGGGATCGGAGAGAACCCTCTTATATGGCAAATTCACAAAGTGATGTCTCAGCAAAATTTCGTAATCGTGCGGCTTGGATTTCTACAGTCGCGAGTATTCTTATTTTCGGTTTAAAACTTGGAGCCTATAAAATCACAGGATCGACGGCAGTGTTGTCCGATGCTCTAGAGAGTATCGTGAATGTCATCGCCTCTGTCGTGGCCCTCTTTGTGGTAAGGTATGCCTCCCAGCCAGCAGATTCGCAGCACCCTTACGGACATGGCAAGGCAGAATCGTTTTCTTCAGCTTTTGAGGGTGGCTTAATTTTCTTTGCCGCGATCATGATTATTGGTGAAAGTGCGAAAGCTTTGTTTTTTCATGAACCGACACAACAATTAGAAATGGGATTGTTGGTTGTGGGTGGTGCTGCTTTATTGAATTTAGCTTTAGGGTTGTATTTAAAAAGAGCAGGGACGGTTCATCATTCAGAGGCTTTGCGAGCTAGCGGGGCGCATGTCATGTCAGACGTTTTGACCACTGCAGGCGTGATGGTTGGCTTGGGGCTTGTGATGGTGACGGGACTTCAATGGTTGGATCCTATTATTGCTATCGCCGTGGGTTTGCAGCTGGCTTATTCGGGTTTTAAAATAGTTCGGGGCTCGTTGGGTGTGTTATTAGATGAACAAGATGAAGATATTTTGAATGATTTAACTCGGTCTTTACAAAAAAATCGCACCCCTGGAATCATCGACATTCATCATCTACGCACGATCCGCTCGGGACACTTTCATCACGTAGATGCACATTTAGTTGTTCCTGAATATTGGGATGTTGCTCAAGTTCACGAATTGACTCATGAGTTTGAAAACCAAGTTGTTCGTGATTATAATTTTGATGGCGAACTGGCCTTCCACTTGGATCCCTGTAAAAAATCCTACTGTGTGACTTGCGAATTGCAGGATTGTCCAATTAGGCAGCAACCATTGCAAGTGAAGCAAACATTCTCGGTGAAAAGCTTGACCGGCGGCCCGCGTCCGACTAATCAAGTGGCCTATGACAATTCCGGCTCCTCGCAGACAAATTAATATTACGACCGATCTTCCTCACCAAAATGCCTATACACTGGCTTTGAATGGGGAATTTGCTAATGTGGCATTTGATGAAGTTCGCGCTCCTCTTAATAAAGGGAAGTGGCGATCTGAAGTTTTTAAAGCTCCAGAAACAATGCCTTTGGATTTAGAAGTGGGGACCGGCAATGGGACTTACTTCGCTCATCATGCACAAACTCATCCAGATCGTTTGCTTGTGGGGTTGGAGCTTAAATACAAACCTTTAATTCAGTCCATCCGTCGTGCTGTCAAAGCAGGCTGTAAAAATGCAGCGATCGCACGTTATCATGCATTTAACTTGGAAGAGCTTTTTACAGAGGGGGAGATTGATAATGTTATTATTCATTTCCCAGATCCGTGGACATCACCGAAAAAGCCAAAGAATCGTTTTGTTTGTAAGGAAAACTTAGAGATCTTGCATCGTCTGCAAAAGCCTGGATCTTTTATCAATTTCAAAACGGACTCTTTAGTCTATTTTTTATGGGCGATGGATGAAATCCGCCAGTCGCCTTATAAGATCATTTTTGAAACTCAAGATCTGCACAATTCAGAAATGAAATCTCAGAATTTTGAAACGGCTTTTGAGAAAATCTTTTTGCGCGAAGGAATTAAAATCAACTTCGTTCGGCTGCAAAAAGCTTAAAAAATCCAAATATTTTATCTCAATATAGACGATGACCGATCAAGTGATTCTCACTTGATCGGTAGTTTCTAGGTTCCGTGCTAATAAGATGGTATTGTTAGCTCTCGCAGTCTGATAAAATCAAAATACAATTCAACAGCAGAGACTTCTTCAGGACTAGCAGCTATTTCATAGATATTCAGAGGAAGTTCCTTATCAGCGAGCTTAACTCCCTTTGCTTCCATTTTATCTCCCTCGTAAAGGACTTCGACGGCAGTATTTTTTGAACTGATTTGGTGGACTCTGTTGAATTCGTCATATTTCAAGCTGACTGTAGTTCCGCTGGGCTTAGCTCCTGATATCATTCTATCTTCATCGTCATAGGAAAAAGTGTAAACGTACTTATTCAAACGTTTACCATCCACAAATTCTTCGATTAGTAATTCACTAGTGAGGTCTTTGCCGTTTCCATCTTTGTAAGAGTAAGTTCTTACTTCAAAGGGATTGGAGACTTTAGTGATCTGGCCTTTATTGTTTCTAGTAATTTTCGTGACAACTTTTCCGTTAAGTCGATGTTCGATCACTTCGATGATATGTCCGTTTCCGTCATGTATAAATTCACGACGAAGACCTTCTTCATCAATTTCTGCGGCAACCAATCTACTGCGATCTAAAGAATATGTGTAGGCATAGCTTCTTTCGGCTATTAGACCTTTTTCACATTTTTTGGATACATTGATAGAATAGCGGGGAGGGTTTTGTGATGATTCGACTTTGTAATCATAGTTTTCGGTGCAGAGATCAGTTCCTTTGAGAGCTTTCACCCAATCGTTAGAGCTATACTCGATTTCAATATTTTTATCGTTTGGCCAGAGGGCTTTAGTCAGATTATGTTCTTTATCGTAGGTATATGAATATACATTGCCCCAGCTATTTTTAGCTGAAATTAGATTGTCATCTTTGTATGTGTATTTTGCAATTTCGAGTTTGATCGGAGCACTGTCTTTATTTGTGGCCAAGAAAGTGACTTCGGTAATATAGCCATTTGAATTGGAGTTGACTGAGACACGCCGGCCACCTCCATCGACGAGTTCTTTAATGATGCCTTTTTCATTATATTTTATTGAAAGAAAATCCTGTTTTTTTCTTATTTCGATCAGTCGACCCTCTTTTGAAAAGGTCTCAGATGTTCCATCGCCATAACTACGAACGAAGTTAGCTCCAACTTTTTTTATAACACCGTCATTAGTGTGAACTGTTTTGTAGATGGTGCCTTTTTTCTCATAAGAGGTTTCAGCCCCATCCCCGCAATGATTTATGACTACAGAATTTTCGCGGACAATAAGGATTGTCTCTAAGTCCGAACACCAACCAAATCCAAACCATCCTTTATAGTTGGATCTGCTGTTGTAAGTTCTTTCAAATTTTATTTTTATATCTAAATCTTTGCCTTCATAGTCGATCCAGGACTGTGTAAAGGCGCCCGTCGCAATATCAACGTGGGCATGGGTGTGAACGGAAACTGTCATAGCGATACAAAACAATATCAATTTGAACATTGAGATTTCCCCTATTGAAGCCATTATCAAATTATATTTATGGTCCTGTAAAAGGAAAAAGTTTCGACTTAGACTCACGTATGAATATATCCTAGTTTAGTTATGGCGGGTGAATATGCTCTACAAAATAATACAGTTAGGTATAATTTGTTTTTCCATTTCGGCATTTTGTGCTGATCCTAATTTAGATAGTTACAAAAATGCTGGCGAATGTTCAGAGTTTTCAAAAAATGAAAAATGCATCTACTGTCCAATAAAAAGAAAATTCATAAGTCTCGGTAGTAATTCTAAAGATCAGACTCCTGGTGATGGAGATTATGAGTTTATAAAGAGTGATGATAAAAATTTAAAAGGAACACGATAATGAAAATTAAATTTTTTATTGGCGTTCTGTTTGTGGCTACTTTTGTTTTTTTCGTTTCAGGTGAATCCTTGGCGATGTCGAAAACTTTGAATTTCTTATCAAACACAGGTTCAAAAGTTTCTGCGTTGTTTGGTAGAGGAAGTATGTCATACAGTCGATGTTCAAATTGCGAGTCTGTGTATTCCGGACCCAAGCCTCCAGTGGGGTCTGGACTTCCTGTGTGGCAGCATCATCATAAGGGCGAGGCTTGGACTAAATACACGCTTGAGGCCATCGATAAAGAAGGTTTGGCGTTGATGAATCCGAAGGATGCCACTGTCTACTGTCCTAATTGGAATAAGACAACTTTGGAACAACGACGATCTTTCTGGCTAAACTTTGCATCAAAACTTGCGGAACAAGAAAGTGGATTTAGATCCACGCAATCCTTCTATGAAAGTCGAGGAGCTGCTCTTGGAAAAAGTAGTAATGGTCTGTTCAGTATGTCCAAAGGTGATGCTTGTGGCATTCTTAAGACAAATGAGGATACCTTTAATGACGAGAAAAATATCAGTTGTGCTATTAATACGATGAAAATGTATCTGAATAATCGCGGCGGTTATATTGGGACTGGCGAAAATAAAGGGCTGGGTTATTATTGGCAGCCTCTTAACGACAATCCCCAGCACTATGTGGCGCAGACAAAGGCAAATAAAAAAGCGATGTTGAACTTTACAAGATCGCTTCCTTTTTGCAAATCTACATAGCTTCTACAGGATCCATAGGATAATAATCCCATTTTATGTGTGGACTTAAGAAGTCTCTAATAAAATCCAAGCGGGTGTAGGTAGCGACACCTCCGCATGGTTGCCCTTGGGAGCCTTTTCGTCCACTGGACAGTGTTCCGACTAAATAAATTGTTCCTTTGAAATTTAAAAACATTGGTCCGCCGGAGTCGCCATGACAAGTTGTATCGCTGTCTGTCGGACGCGTTTCAATGTAGTTAAATGCAATTCCACGAACTGGCACAATCACATGTTTCAGGTAAATAAGGGGTGAAATTCCTTGTTGATCGGTTTGGCCGTAGCCCACAGCAATAACAGGAGCTTGAATTTTAATGAGTGAAAAGTCCGGTAAGATCCGAACGGGCTTGTAAGGGGCAGGTACGGGACTACTTAGCTTTAATATTGCAATATCATACTGTTGAATTTTTTTAATTTTTTGGCTTTGGAATTGTGGGTGAGTGATAATTTGATTGGCCAGTATGTAGGGTATTGTTTTGATATTGGTCATGTCAGAACCAAAGCGAATATAGGCTTTAACTGGTTCGCCTTGCACTTGGGCCGTATTTTTCTCGCTATCAATGTAAACACAATGTGCAGCGGTGAGTATCGTTGTTGGATTTACAATGACACCTGAACAACTTGTCCTCATGTCCTTTCCGTCAACTTTTTTCACAAGATCAACAAACACTGTGGACCTTGCTATATCGGAAGTCGGTTCAGTCTTTTGGCCACCAATAATGCCGATTTGTGCTTCCTCGTCAAAGTAATCTGTCGGGTGATCGGGGCTAGGGGCACATCCCAAAATGAGACAAGAAAGGAAAAATAAAATTGTGCGTTTCATGATATCTCCCAAAAGTTAAATTCGGGTGAAGTTAGTCTAATTTACGGCCTCAAGTCGAGACAGATTCATATTTTTGAAAAATATATATATAACTGTTTGTTGAATGATGGGAAAATGAGGGATGTATGATTAAACCATCGACTTTTGCACTCTCAATACTTGCTAAAAGACTGTGTGATTCTGTTTTAATATCTGCTATTTCAACGACATTTTTTTCTTTCAATTATGCTTTAGCCAGTCAAGTTTGTTATTCAGAATGTAGAGCGCACGTCTCTGCAATAGCAGATACTCAAAGTAGAGAAGGCGAATTTTTATTATGCTATAAATTATGTAAAATGGAGGAGCGGCAACCGTCCGAGAGCGCTGTGGTGCCTGAACCTAGGCCTTCGAATGCAGAAGGAGAGATGGATGTTTTGTTTAATCAAAGAAAACTTGCACCACTAGATGATTCCACCGAGGGCGGCGACAGCACCAAAGTTGAAAAAGACAAAAAAGAAACGGCAGAAAAAAATGAAACAGGAGAGAAAAAAGAAACAGATTCTGCGGTCGTTCAGTCGGACAAGAAGAGAGAATCTACATGTGTTGAAAGTTTTGATGGTGAAGTTTCAAATTGTGAACAAGCAACTTTGAACGCTGCTCGCGCTTGCGATGAAAATAATTCCAGTTTAAGTTCTGTGGCCAATTTGGCATCACAGGCAACTCTTCTTGTGGGGCAAAAGGGTGCTGGTGGTATTCATGAAAGCTGTTCTAAAATGGCAAAGCTTGCTAAGGCAGCTAATCTTGCACTGGTAGCATATAGACAGTTGTGTGCTAGTGCCATCAGGGCTTGCACCGCAGCTTGTACAGCGAATTTAAATCCCAAATGCGGAGGTGGTGCTGATTCTGCGAGACTAGCAGGAGAGGCACGTGCGGCCATGCAAGGCAATGCGTCGACCTGTCAGCAGTTTTCAGTCAAAATGAGTGAAGCTTCAGCAGCAGCACAAAACTTTTCTATGATGCATATGAATTCAAAGTCCTGCTCTATGCTGACTGATGGGAGTGGATCCGTCAGTGACATTTGCAAATTGGATCCTAAAAATCCAGTTTGTGAAAGTGAAGAGAAGATGGACTGCTCAAAAGCCGAAATGGCTGCACATAAAGTCTGTATTTGTCGAAAGTCTCCATTGGATCCAATTTGTTCCGAGAATTCAGTTGTCTCTGAAAAACAACTGATGTCTGTTCACATGAATCGGGTTCAATCTGGTAAAAGAAATTTAGAAACCAACCCTGAAAAAAGCCTTAACCGTGATTCCTTAATGCATGGAGAGCCAAGCAAGTTCATAGGGGAATCTGTCGATAGTGGTGTTTATAAAAGTGGTCAGGCAAATTTGGCGTCACCCAATCTAGGACCTGGCTTGGAAAAACGTCTGCGACGCAAGAAGGGTGTTGGAGACCACCCAGTGGTCGAAGGATTGTATAGCAGCACGGGTAATCAGTCAGGAAGCGAAGAAAAGAAATACGAGAAGCTGAATATTGACGTTAATGGTAACTCAAAAAAAATCGGCGACGAGAAGAGGGTAGAGAACGTTTCAAATTTACGAGATTTTCTTCCGGGAGGCATTCATAATCCCCATGGAAAGAGGGGCTTGGCCGGAGGACCCGGTGAAGGTGGTCTTGATGGCATAACAGGTCCTCATTCTGATATCTGGATGAAAATTAGAAATTGTTATCAAGCTATCTCTGCGACCTTGCATCCCTAGTGTAAGATTGTTTTTGCCTACTTAGTGATCGTTTCGCACAGCTCATGTACTTCGGGTAAATTACGATTACAGTAGTCTGTTTCTTGGTACACTTTGCAGAGTGCAGCGAGGTCGTTTTTAAAAGCACTTCTCTCACGAATATCTTCAATAGTAGGAAGCATTGGGATGCCCTTGATAAGAACTTCTTGGATGTGCTTTCTAGAACTCCCCTCACCTTCGTATTCACGGTAGATAGGATCTGGGCACATCTTTTCTTTGTGTTTACCTAGAAAATAGTCCGAGTCAGCATGATGCCAAAGTTTTGAAACGTAATTGCGTGTAATTTTATGGCCTTCATTGCAGATTTCTGTAAGATTAGCATTATCTCCTCGTGGATCTTTAGATCCATCTTTCATACGGCAGTCAAACATTTCGACGCAATTTGTACTGATCTGGTATCCTTGATTGAGCTTTCGGGCAGCTTTGGGGAGATTGTAAAAGAAGTTCATGCGGTATTCATAAATGTATGAATAAATATGCCACCCATCTGGTTCATCATGGATACCTGCAACCAGTTTTTCATTTTCTTTGGGTAGATCAATCAGATCTTTATCTGAGCAAAAGCGATAAGATAGTGTGGGTGTCGTTGGTTGAACTTGATTTGCTGTTGGCTTTTTGGATTCTCCCTGATCGCACCCCTGCAGTGTCAAAATGAACACTAGACAGAGAAGATGTAAAGAAGCCGCGGGATTATTTTTGTTTAGTCTATTACTTTTCATATCTAGTATTTTTTCCCTCGTACATAACTGCATCTATCTACTTAGTAATCGTCTCGCACAGCTCATGTACTTCAGGTAAATTACGATTACAGTAGTCTGTTTCCTTGTACACCTTGCAGAGTGCAGCGAGGTCGTTTTTAAAAGTACTTCTCTCACGAATATCTTCAA
>CAYSKF010000002.1:0-51306 GCA_964431515.1 uncultured Bdellovibrio sp. | reverse complement strand
TTGCAGAGTGCAGCGAGGTCGTTTTTAAAAGTACTTCTCTCACGAATATCTTCAATAGTAGGAAGCATAGGAATGCCTTTGATAAGAACTTCTTGAATGTGCTTTCGAGCGGTGCCTTCACCATCATATTCTTTATAAAAAGGATCTGGGCACTTTTCTAATTTCTCTTGTTGTAAGACGCGTTCAGATTTAGAACTTAACCATAACAAAGATATGTAGCCGCCAGTTATTCTCCAGCCTTCTCTACAAGCTTTCATAAGACTATCGTCGTCTCGTCGCTTATCTTTAGACCCATCCATCATTTCACAGTTTAACATTTCAACGCAATTCATACCAATTCGATATCCTTGATTGAGCTTTCGGGCTGCTTTGGGGAGATTGTAAAAAAAGTTCATGGGGTATTCATAGATGTTTGAATAAATAAACCACCCATCTGGTTCATCGTAGATACCTGCAAGCAGTTTTTCATTTTCTTTCGGCAGATCGATCAGATCTTTATTTGAGCAATAGCGGTAAGATATTGTGGGTTTTGTCGGTTGAATTTGATTTGCAGTTGGTTGTTTGGAGTCGCTTTCGTTGCACCCCAGTAGTGTCAAAATGAACACTAGACAAAGAAGGCATAAAGAATTTACAGGATTCGCTAGTTTTAATGCATCATTTTTCATATCTAGTGCTCATATAATAAAGTTGAATTTGTTCCTCGACTTATATGCAATCAGCAGGCCACTTCTACTGCTCTGTCCAAACTTTGAGGTTCAAATTAGAGATGCTGCGGAGGCCATACCGTTGTTCCATTTCATGTAAAAGTTGACGTTTCAAAGCTTCTTGATCGGCTTTTGCACAGTCTTCAGCTTTTCGCCGGACAACAAAGTACATTGAAGCGACACCGACAGCTCCGACAACGGTGATGGTTAAAACTGCAGGATTGGCTAGATGAAGTCCTAAAGAAGCCAGCTCGACAGCCAAGGATTCTTTGATTCCGGGTGCGCGCAAAGCAATGGAAGCTGGTAGTACAGCCATATTGATGATTTGCAGCCCATCTTGAAAATGTTTCAATCGGTCACAGGTAATAACGGGACGACCCCAGTTGTAATGGGTACCGTCCGGAGTAGCAGAAAGACAGCCGTCAAACAGAAGGCTGCTGTCATCCGCATAAGAAAAGCTACAAAATATTGAGATTAATGCAAATAGGGTAAATTTTAATAATTTCATTTGTTCTGTCCTAATTAATAAAAAGAGTAGCTTATTTTAACTCTCATTCCTGTTAGTGCCGACTGACCACCATGATCTCGCTTGGTAACATTAAGCGTTGTTAATGCAGCTGGTTGCGCAAAGATAGGTGAATAAGTAAGAGCTGATGTTTTATCCCTTAACAAAAGACCTAGGATGCCTTTAACGGAATCGTCACGTTTCATTTTAGATTCAAGAACATCTGCACCTAAAAATTGAAAGGAAGATCCCCAAGTGTGAATTTTGTTTGCCGCACCGTAGGTGAACGTCCGAGAGTAGTCATTTTCTCCTTCGAGGATACCTTCGCCTCCGTGAGCAATTTCAACGAAAGTTTTGTGCGTGTTTTCTGGCATCAAGCTTTCCGTAGCGAATTGAGTTCTTTCGATTTCAATATTAGCAATGCGTAAGTTCTTTTGATGAGATGCAAATACAGATTTATCTAAAGTGACCTGCGTAAGTCCCATTGTATTTAGATCGTTAATTTGCTTTTCATTAAGATCTATGTACACATTATCATTTCTAACTAACATCAAAGGCGATGCGCTGTTGAATTTGTTATCCAATGAGATAACTACCTTGTAGATAAATGACATGTAGAAGCTCTTTAATAAGCGCACAGCTTCCTCAGGATTATTTTGCGTTGTTGCCAATTCTACAGTCTTTTCTTTTAAAAGCTCAAATTCAGGGGAATTAGGAAGTGACTCTAAAGTTGTGTATTCGTAGGCTTTGATCACTTCATTGTAAATCAATAGCAAACGATCTTTTGACATGTTATGAATGGACTTAACAAGATCTCTCAGGGTTGAGTCTCCAAATTTTGCTAGATTTAAATACTCATCTTGGGATGCCAGCGATAAAGCGACAGATTCTTCGATCATATTAGCCGAAGCCATCAGTTCTTGAAGAGTTTCCTGCAAGGTCTTGTGGATTTCAGCTCGTTGTTTTAACAATTTTTCTAAGCTCATTGAAGCAGCTTGGAATAAAGGATCAGAAAGCTTGATTTTCTGAATTTCAGCCTGCAACTCATCAGCAGGAACAATATCAGTGGTAAAGCCTTTGCTGATTTCAGTTATTCTCTCATAAACTGGTCCGAGTTCATTTTGAAGTTTTTCAAGATATTTAATCTTTTCTTGATTGCTTTTGTTATCCAAATTCGAGAAGCGCATTTTATCAATGAATGCATCCAAATCGGCTCTAGACTTTTTTAAGTTGGCACTAGAAAATGCATTTTCTATATTATTTTTTGCTGTAGTGGCGTGATTGAAATAGTCTATGGCACTTCCATCGGTTGGGATACTTCCAAGATGATCGGCTACAGTGCCAATGGCAGCGAGCACTGGTTGGCCTACAGGAATTACTTTAGACAAAGCTCCTAAGACTTTAAGATTTTTTTGCAGAACCTCGATTTGGTGACGGCGAGAAACATTGCTGCGAGAAAGCTGTTCAATCTGCCGATTTAAATCAGCTAATAATCTATCATAAGCGGCTTCTTGATTTTTCAAGTTCACCAGATCACTTTCAAGTGTATTGATCTTTGCGGATCTGACATTCTGTTTTTCCGACTCAGTTTTGATATGATTTTGATGTTGTGCCATCAGGGCAACGACATGTTCCTTTTTCAAAGTTCTGCTATCAAGAGCAAGCAATATTTTTTCTGTCAGGTAGTAGCTTGTTAAGGCCATTTCAATTTCGGCATCAAACTGATTGAGGCGGAAATCTAAAGCGTATAAAGGTGCTTCATTGATAGAGCGTCCAAAGTAGTCTTGCTGCAAAGAAATCCTATTCAATAGAATGGAATAACGTGCACGTATTTCAACAGGCGAATTATTGCTGTCTAAGAAGTTTTCAGACAACAACGCAACTTCTGCCAAATCATTTTCTAGGATTTGTTGTGCGGCTGTGTATTTCTTAGCAATATACAAATCTCTAATAAGCTTAAGACGACCTTTATAGTAGGTTTCTGAACGAGCAAGAGGTTTAAATGACTGAACTTTAATTTCGCCATGAGGGTTTAATTTTGCGGGTGCTTGTGGTGAATCAACTCCTTTGCCATCAGATGTGACGTTCGTGATCAAAACAAACTGTGGGTTGTGGCTGTGATTATTTTTTACAACTTTCCATGCAGCAAACTGTGGTTGGCCGGCCTTGCCACCTTTGTAGGAAACACCGGGTGCCCCAGGAGTGCCTCGGAGGGCTTGTGAAAAAGGAGCAACTTTGTTTTGATCGGCGCTTTGGCCATTAATTGTATTCGTAGCAATAGTAATAGTGCCACCTTTTCCGCCGGCACCAGGATGTCCAGCAGGGACAGCATCGCCACCATTTGTAGGCCATTGTTGCGATCCGCGTTCAGGGATATATTGTCCACCATAGCAGCGTTCCATGCGCCAAACTGAATTGTCAGCTGGTTTTAATATGGAAGGATCGCATTGTTTTTTTTCGTGAAGTGCTTCTGAATAGATCACTTCGTAAGATTTTCCACCCTGATTTTCAGTTGCAAAAGATGGCATGATGTTTCCATCATGGCCATCTCTTCCTGCGCCTGCCTCTTGGCCAGGGCCTCCATTGGCAATAAGGCGTGCTTTGAATTGGTCGCCTTTAATGGTTATTTCGGATGCGGCAATATTTATTTCACTACCATTCAATCCATCCTGCCCATTGCTTCCGAGCTTATTTTCCATAGGTTTGCTGTTATTAGATTTAACCGGTGTTACGTCGATAAATCCTGTATCTTCAAAAACAATTTTTTCTGAATTAAGTATGATCTTTGTTTGGGGAAGATTTAGCCGATTTATAATAGTAATCTTTTGCGCTTCGACAGTTAAAGAATAAATAGAATTTAGCGGTGTATTTGCGTCAGATACAAACGGATCCTTACTCCCATCCAAAACAACCTCAGTACCTGTGATCAAGACATTATTCGCAGAATTTTCAAGTACGTTATGATTCAGACTGACCTTGTTAGGCTCTTTAGTGATTCGGATAGAGTTGTATTGATCCAGCTTGATAGAGTCGGTTTCTTGCGTGTCCGCCGATAGTCCGAATCCCGAATTTAGATTGAACATCGGTGCAGAGTTTTTATCGCCACAAGATGTAAGCAGTGAAATTAGCACAATTGATAAGATCGCATTCTTTTTACTTTCCACTTGGTTCTCCTTAAAACGTGTCACCGGCGTTCTTATAAAGGAAGCAAACAGGCAATAAAAGCGTGTGCGAATTTTGTAATGTATCTAACGAATTTTTATAGAAGAGTCCCTTAAGCCGTTTATGTCCGACTTCAAGAAATTGCTCCGGACTATAAGTCTTTATAGTGCGCTATAATCGCTAAAAAACTGGCACATGAGTTGCTTATTCATGATCTACGTAAGGTTTAATTAACCAAAAGTGAATTTAGACGTTTTTGGATGACTTATACCTCACGAAAAGAAGTCTTTTTTCGGCATCTGTCAGTGTTCTAACAGGTGGCCAACGGGAGTGAAAATGAGCGTCGCCATTCAAACACAACGAGCTATTCGCATAAGCGGACGTGCGCAAAAGCTGATTGCCAAGGAATCGCAGATCACAGATGCGACCCTGAGCCGTTTTCTGAGTCAGAAATCAGATATTAAGTTATCTACTTTTGAATCTATTTTAGCGGCGTTGAAAATAGATCTTTCTGGATTGATCCAAATGGAACTAGGTAAACGATTGGGACTTATTCAAGATCCAGATGTAGGTGATGTCGAGCAATTGTTAGCACGATTGCCTAAATCTAAGAGGAACAATGCAGTTGAACATCTTCTAATGTTATCCAAAGGTGTGCGGTCGCAAGAAGTTCAAGAACTTTGTTTTAAAATCGAACGTGGAATCAAGAACAGGAAGTAATCATGTCAAAGAATGTGATAATTGATAAGGCTAATTTAGAGGAAATCCCAAGGACCTATATTGAGAGCATTGGTTCGGTCACCTTTAAAGAAGAAGATGTTAGAGAAGTTGCTGAGTCTCTGCTTATGCGATCAATTTTTGGTCTGATAGAATTAGATGGATTTGAGCCATCGGTAGATTGGATTCAGCCTCGCCTAAACTGGGCTGATACCAATGAAGTCAATTATGCTTTGAAGCGATTGAATGAATTTGGGATGTTAATTCAGGCAGATGGTAAATATCTTTGTGTGAATATAAATTTTGATGATTATTTGTCACAGCCTGAATCTTTAAGTGCACAGTATTTGTTTTCGACAGAGCTTGGACAGTTAATTCATAAATATCCAAAAATTATTAATACACAGGCTACAGGTGTTTATTTGTGGAATGAAAGTATCTAAAGAAAATTTGCCCATGGTATTGAAATACTAATTAATCAAGCGAACATGGAATCTAGAAATTCGCAGGGGAAAGATATGCTTGTTGCTTTTGATTTCTCAATGACTGAAGTGACTAGGGCCGTATCTGCAGAGACGAAAGATCAGGGTGAGTAAGATGAAAAAAATATTCTCAATTTTAATTATACTATTGTGTGCTTCTAATGCGTGGGCTGGAGGATCAGGAGGAGGAGTATCTACTGGAGGCACTCGCCCTACTCCGAATAATTTTTCCGTTAATGCCCTTAAAAAAGATTGGGTAAAGTTTAATAATGTTGATGGTCGAAAAGTAGAATTCTATTTTAAAGACCGTGCTAACTTGAATTCTGGTCTATATAAAGTCGATGTTAACGAAATTGATGCGCGAGTTGTAGAAGCTCTGCAAAGATCTGAGTTAAACAAGTCTTGGCAGGCAATTCAGGCTGGAGAATCTGAGCAAAAATAAGTGCATAAGGGGCTAAATTGAAAAGTGCTCAGATTGGCCTTTTACTTCAGTTTTCTATTTTTATAAGGAGCGTGAGATCGATTTCTCAGCTCCTCACCTTCTTCTTTGTCCGTTTTTTTCTTTGAATCTCAAAGCGAGATATTACTTTTATTTAATCATATTAAGTTTAATGGATTTCCGACGATAAACTTCGCGCCTACGTAGATATATTTTTGATTGTTTATTTGGTTTTGAGGGGTGTTTGTTGGAAGATTTGAAATTACACTTGTTGAATTTTCATACACCGCAGATTGAGCAAATTGTGATTATGAACTCGGTTTACGATAGTTGGAAGCGAGTCTTTACCGAAGTGGTTCAAGCGGTAGGGGGAACTCTTGATCCAGATGATTTCTTTCGCTCTGACTATGTTTTGGCGGTTTCCAGCGGCAGCGAATTGGTTGCGTTTTGCAACCTTACTTTTTTCGACCTTAGGCTTCGCTCTAGTCTTGAACATCACTATATGAAAGCACTGAAGACCGAACTTCCTGCTCAGTTGAGGTTCCAGGGCCTTCAGTGCTTGCTGGCAGTCGAATACCTTACAGTTCACCCGGACTGGAGAAAGAAGAAGTCTGAGGTTCCATGGCTGGAGGTTTTGACCGGTCTTACATTAAAAATAATGGATGATTCTTATGCCGATGCGGTTATTGGTACACCAAGAATAGATTTGAAGGTTCCTGATGCGTGTAAGATCCTTGAGTCGCGAGAGATTCAAGAGCCGATTACAAAGATGAGCTATCCTTGCGCCGTTATTTTATTTGAAAAACAAAAGCAGAGAAAATTTAAAAATCCTGTGACACAAAAATATGTCCAGGATCTTCTGCAAACGCTGACTGATAAAGATTTAAGTCGTGCGCATTTACAAACCAAGCAAGCTGCATAAAAAAGAGGTCCTTGTGTCTAAAAATAACTTAATGGAAAAATTGGATTATTTGGTTCAAAAAACGATCAGGGAATTGGAAGGGGCTCCTTGGGAGGATAAGAATTTTTACTCCAACTGGTTGGCACAGACGCACTATTATACAAATCATACGACACGCCTACTTGCTCTTGCTGGAGCTAGTCTTCCTCTTGAAGAACAAGCATTGCACAATCGTTTTTTAAAGCATGCTGCGGAAGAAAAGGGTCACGAAAATCTAACTCTGCTAGATTTAAAAAATTTAGGGATGAGTATTGATCAACTTGCTGAGATGCCAGCAACAAGATCCTTCTATCAAGTTCAATATTATTGGATTGAACATGGGCATCCTCTGGCCTTTTTTGGTTTTATTTTGTACCTAGAGTCCGTTGCAGCCTATGCGGGACAACGGCTGGGTGATAGGATTGAGAGTCATTATAAAGCCCGCTGCAGCCATTTTCTGAGAGTACACGGGGAGGAAGATGTCGATCACGTCAAAGAGGCATTGACCCGAGTTCAAAATATGTCGCCGGAAAATCAGCAAAAAATACTATTAAACTTAGAACAGAGTGCCGATCTTTATGAAAAGATATTGCAGTCTTGCCGAGAGAGTCGATCGGTTCTCAAGACTGCAGCTTGATTTTCTAGTTAGTTAAAAGTCGCGCTGTTTCTAATACAATCGCTGCTTTTGGCTTTTTATTTTGGAATAGAGGCCCCATAAGATCCAAGCCGTATTCCATTACCAAACGCTCCGAAGATTGAAGTTCTTTAACGATATGCTTAGGCATTTCAGGATTGAAATTCGTAAGTTGTTCGCCCTTAAAAATTTTGCTGATGGACTCAAAAGCCATGCTTTGCATTTCAAGAGATCGCTCATATAAATTGTACCATTCTAGGGTGTACAGCTCTTCCAATGTATAAGAGCAATATTCGAAGTACTTTAGGTTTCTAAAAACCTGGATACCTTCATCTGTATAAATTTCAATAATGTGATGATTTTCTATTTGTGCAAAGAGATCCGATGTCGGTGTATAGCCAAAATGGCGAAAAGCCCGCCAGATAAAAGAAGGGTTGTCTTTTAATGAATAACCTTCTGCAACTTGCTCAAGGCAAAGCTCATAGTAAAATTTGATATTTGAAATAACAGCGATCTTTTTTTCGTTAGGAAGTAGCGAGAAGAAAGGCAGATTTCTTTGATAAGGTTTGCATGGAATTCCATGTGAATTTATCAAGTTTGAAAGTTGATCTGCTAATTTTACAAAATCCAAATCAAGTTCTACTTTTTTTTCAGTGATAGCAGGGGACAAATTCATGAGAGACGGCTTTCTATTAATGGGACATTGACTCTTTAATGCTCATTTTTCGAGCAGATTTTCCATTCAGTCAATGAAAATCTTTAGATGCCTAATTAACTATCTTTTTGAGGGGCAAAATTTTGCTTCAGCATCCGCCCTAAGGGGGGTGCTGCCAGGCTCCTAAACTGCTTTTATTTTCGTCAACCACTTACTTAAAAAGAGCTGGGATGAGTTCCATAGCAATTAGTACTATAATGATAACCTCAAGCAGCTGATTTCTTTTTTCGTTCGCTTCACTGACAAACAATCTAGAAACCTGAGCTAAGTTTTCGAGCTTCTGATTGACGCTGTCTCGCCAGTCGGCAAAGCGAAAGCGCTGTGAAGCGGCCCGGAAGATTTTTGCCAGGTAAAAATCACCCACCACTTTCATGCTGTTTTCAACACTTTCAACAGTGTCTGAGATTTCTAGATAAATCTGCGCAGCTTCACGGGATAGTCTTAAGTAGTTGTTTTGGAATATGCTGAAATTCTTTTTTTCTAGCGCAGAATAAAGATAGGTCAGTTTTTCGTCCAATAAGTCGTCGTAATGGCGCATTTCCAAAAGTTGACAGAGAGAAAATTCAATAACATCTGTGATATCGGAAGTTCCTGAAGGCTCGACGATTAAAGCAGAGTTCCAGTCCACGATCGCAATATCATCTTGGCTGTACTGGAATGTACTATCCAAGATGGTTTTTTTAATTTGATCTGATAGCGTCTGGTTGTTTTCAGAAAGAATCAAACGGAAGACATCGAATTTTTCGTAGATGTCCATCGCATTTTTTTCGCAGCCATCGATCTTTCTAAAGAAGTAACAGATATAGTCTTCGTAAGTTTCCCAATCTATATTGGCAATGCGATCCGGTTCCATGCCGCTGACAATTTGTTCTGCACGATTTTTGGCGATGTTGTGCAGATGCATGTCGTTCTCAAGATGATTACCTAGGTCAATCAATCGGTTCCAGTCAATCGCAGGCGGCAGGGTGATTGCTAGGGTGATGGAGAGGGCGCCGAAGTGCCAAATCTTTGCTGTGATCTCAAGGTCTAGGGGGTACCCAAGAGCATCGTATTTCGAACTTTCGACAGTCAAAGACAAAGGCGCGTTGTTAATGATCATGGCCTTTGAGGAACGATTCAGACGGAATCTTTGAGCAGTGGATTCAAAGGCACGCAGCGTGGCTTCAAGATTTACATCTTTACCAATATCAAACACACGATAGATCAGGATACGTCCATTCATTCCAGGCTCCTTTGATCTAATTAGGGTAAACTAGGATTTCTCATAAAGTCAGTACTCATTTAAGGCATCGAAAAAAGAATTGCGGGCCTTACCAATAGCTCGTATCTATCGTGATATCGCCATGGACGAAAGTCTGACAGCTGATGCGAATATTGGTAGCCAGCTTGTGTTTCATTTTAAGGAACTGTTCTGTCTCGTTTTCTGGTGAAAGTTGATCTAGACCTTCGACGGTAATAATTTTGCATTTAGCGCAAACGCCATCGCCAGAGCAGCTGGAAGCCACAGGAATACCAGCATCTAAAAGTGCCTTCATCAATTCAGCACCCCGGGCAACTTCAATAGGTGAGCGATTTTTTAGAAAAGAGATTTTAGGCATTCCCTATACTAGCTGACGCAGTCCAAAACGTGCAAAGAACTAATGAAAATAACAGGGATTATTGGTAGCCTAGGGGCGATTCTATGTACTCAATTTGCGAGGAAAATTATGACTCAAGATCAAAAAGTTGAAAATGTTATTATTATTGGTTCGGGTCCTGCCGGTTTAACATCAGCCATTTATACTTCACGTGCTAATTTGGAACCTTTGATGATCGAAGGGGAGGAGTCTGGCGGTCAATTGATGACAACGACAGAAGTTGAAAACTTCCCAGGATTTGAACATGGTATTTCTGGTCCAGATCTTGTGGGTGTTATGCGCAAGCAGGCGGAAAGATTTGGAACTCGCTTCATCACTCGTAATGTGACTAAAGTTGATTTCTCTCAACGTCCATTCAAAGTTTGGATCGGTGATAAATTACATCTAGCAAAATCCGTTATCATTTCAACAGGTGCTAGTGCTAAGTACTTAGGCCTTCCATCAGAAAAGCAATATGCCAATCGTGGTGTTTCTGCTTGTGCAACTTGTGATGGTGCGTTTTTCAGAAATCAAGAGATCGGCGTTGTTGGTGGCGGTGATACGGCGATGGAAGAAGCTCAGTTTCTAACTCGCTTTGCAAGTAAGGTTTATTTGATTCATCGTCGTGATTCGTTCCGAGCTTCCAAAATCATGGTGGATCGTGTTTTGCAAAATCCGAAAATTGAAGTGCTTTGGAATACGGCCGTTGAAGAAGTTTTGGGTAATGGCAAAAGTATGACTTCGGCAAAAATTAAGAATTTGGTGGATGGAACAGTGAAAGACCTTCCTATCACTGGACTTTTCTTGGCTATTGGACATAAGCCCAATACTGACCTTTTTAAGGGCGTTTTGGATATGAATGAGACAGGGTATTTGATTACCCAGCCGAATACCACGTATACTAACATTCCAGGTGTCTTTGCAGCTGGAGACGTGCAAGATCATGTATATCGCCAAGCTATCACTGCGGCGGGGACTGGTTGTATGGCGGCGATCGATGCTGAAAGATGGCTTGAGGCACAATCATCTCATTAAGGAAGTTATGAAGGATAAAAAGATCAATACCAAGGATTTGGTGGAAAAAATTGAGAAAATGACCAAGGCCCGCATTGCGAGCCAGGAAGTTGTTCCTTTAGATCAATTTCGTGAAGCCAAAAAGAAGCTTGATCCAAAGATCATTCTTGTCATCGAAGATGATGAAACAATGAGACTCGCTATCAAGCGTATCCTGGAAAGTGAAGGATACGTCACGAAGCTAGCAGCAGATGGTACAGAGCTTTCAACTGCCTTGGATGATCATCCGGTCGATTTGATATTAATGGATGTGGGATTGCCTTGGATCAATGGGTTTGAGCTGGCACAGCTTCTAAAAGAACACAGAGATCTTAAAAAAATTCCTTTAGTCTTTGTTTCCGGTAAAGCCGCTGACGAAGATATTAAGAAAGCTTTTGAAATCGGAGCTGATGACTACATTAAAAAGCCTTTCGATGTTGAAAAACTGAAAAAGACTGTAGAGACGCTGCTGAAAATTAATAGCTAATAAATCATCAAGATAACTTGTGAATTTTGAATCTAAGACCCCTCATAAAAAGAGGGGTTTTTTTGTATCGACTTAGGTATTGTTTCCGCTTGAGTTTTACCAGCTTTTTAAAAAAACGCCGACGAGTGCCATTTTCTTGTCTAAAATGAAGATTCATGAAGATGAAGACTTTATCGATATTATTGCTGTTGTTTGTTGTAGCACTTTTATTTTTCGTTTTTTCGACAAAAAATGAAGAAGCAAAGGACTCGATTGCAGAGGTTGTGAATCCAACTAGTCCACCAACAATAGTGGATACTGCGGATGTTGAAAGTATCCCAAATGAATCCCTGATGCCTAAACAAGAGAAGGGGATGTCCCCGCGGACAGAACCAAAAAGAAAATCTGCATCATCTGTCATAAAAAAAACTTTGCCTAAAGTTGATAATGTCACCTCTGTCGAGTGGCTGGTGGATACCCCGTGGAAATTGTGGATAGGGGTTACTGCAATTAATAAAAATCAAGCACGAAACCTTGATACAAAAGTCATGGGCGAAGTGAATGGTTTTTTGTTAGTTGAAAACAAGAATGAAAAAGAAAGTGGACTGTTTTCTTCCGCGGCTCCATTCGTTGTTGTAGATCAACGACTCAATAGCTTCGGAGTGATTTCGGGTGTTTTTAGCGTTACTTTGAAAGAGGGACAGTCCGGTGATTTTTTGCTACAAAACTCTGACTTGCGTGTGCGCGAATCATTTCCAGAAATACGTACTTATTACATCACAGCAGCTGAAGAGCCCTTTGATCTAGAGTTGTTTCGAAAATTTCTTTTAAAAATGCCAGGTGTTGAGAGTGTGAAGATTGAGGTCTTAAGTCGACAATATGAAAAGTATTAGGAGAACGACTCAAGCTTTGGTTTTAATGGTCTTCGTTGGCGGCCTTTTGCTGGTGGCTTTCACCAACTGTAGCAAAGGTGGATTTAACGCCACGGCACCAGATCGTTCTCAGGAAGACACCTTTTTATGGACAGCTTGGTATATTCAAAATTCTGGTCAAAAAGTATTTGCTCGCCAAGGGGGAGCTCCAGGGAATGACTTGAATTTGTCAGAGACTTGGGGGAGCGGTCTTAATGGTGAGGGCGTAAAGATTCTAATTTCTGATGATGGTTTAGAGGATACTCACGAAGATCTTAAGGAAAACTATTATTATGAAAACGTTTCTAAGGATTACACTCAGCCGTCTCCTTACACTGGGAGAATAGCTCCTCCATCGTCTGCAAGTGACAATCACGGCACTTCGGTGGCTGGTTTAGCGGCAGCCCAAGCCAATAAATTGGGGATTAGGGGAGTGGCGCATAAGGCATGGCTTGTCTCTGCGAACTTTATTTCTTCAGCCGTTAAACCAACTAATGGAACTTTGGTAGATCAAGCGCGTGGACCTTTTGATATTTTTAATATGAGTTGGGGGGCCAAGCAGTCCACTCTTGCTCCGACTGTAGCTGAATTTCAGGCAGTTCTAAAGTCCGGAGCTACCGAAGGGCGTGGTGGTAAGGGATCTATTTACGTTAAATCTTCTGGCAATAATTTTTCAATTGAGTGTCGTAATAATGAATCCGAAATTTGTGTCGGCAATGCTGCTTTTGACCAAGACAACTCAAGTCCCTATCTAATTCTTGTCTCGGCTTTGAATGCGAATGGTTTAGCTTCATCTTACTCATCACCTGGTGCGAACCTTTGGATTTCTTCTTTTGGTGGAGAGTATGGCGATGACTCTCCAGCGATGGTCACAACAGATCGTATGACTTGTGATGTCGGTTACGCTGTGACGAATATGTCGGGCCTTGTTTTTGAACGTGGCGGCCAGGGAAACTCCGGTTGTAATTACACGGCTACTTTTAATGGAACTTCGGCAGCGGCACCCATTTTGAGTGGCGCTGTTGCTTTGCTCTTGCAAGCAAATCCAAATTTAACTTGGCGAGATGTAAAATATATTTTGGCAAAGACCGCTTATCCGGTGAACTACACAACTTCGGGATCTATTTCTCATCCGAAAAATGAGCCTATTCCGTCGGGGGCAGTGTGGGAGCAGGTGTGGATTGAGAACAAAGGTGGCTTCAAGTTTCACAATTGGTACGGATTTGGTCGTATTGATATTGATAAAGCGGTGGCTCTCGCGAAGAATTACACTTCTAGCTTTACGCCTTTGCAAGAGACCAACTGGGTTGATGACAGCTCAGGATTATCGAAAGATATCACTGATTACTCTGCATTAGCGATCACTGATACGATAAATGTTGAAACTAATTTGAAGATAGAAGCCGTCCAAATCCGGGTTTGGATAGAGCATACAAACATTTCAGATTTGGCACTCGAATTGGTGGGGCCATCCACTACGAAAAGTATCGTGGTGAACATGAACAATGCATTACGTGGCATTGCAGACTATAAAGGTGAAGTCTTTTTGACTAATGCGTTTTATGGTGAAAGATCACTAGGAAATTGGACTTTAAGAGTCCTTGATGGCAAATCAACTCATACGGGCAAGTTGACTCGGTGGAGTATCAACTTCTTGGGTGCAGAAACTTTCTGACCAACTATTAGCCTGCGTTTTTACCGATTCTTTCTTGATAGGCAATATAAGCTTTTAAAAGTGCATCCAGTCTTTCGGTCATGCTTTTATCTTGTTCAATAAACATCAGGCGACGTGGATCTTTTAAATCTCCGACTATTTTTGCTCGGAACAGAAGACGTGATTTCGTTGGATCTGTTTCAAAAGGGTTTACGATAATTAGATCAAAGGGCTTATCTAAAAAATCCTTAGGTATTTCGTTGTCTAGCAAAGTACCGCTTAAAGAGATATTTTTAGAATAAGTTCGGAACGATCGTAGTTTTGAAACAAGAACAATTTCGATTTTAAAGCCTACCCGCGAATCTCGACGTCGATCCAATCTGTCAGATTCAGAGCGCAAGATTTTCTTTTGTGGTTTTATTTTGCGAATTTTCGAAAGATCTAATTCGTGGCCGTTAAAATCTTTACTATAGAAATCACTGACGGGCTCGGTACTTATTTTAAGTGGCTCTTCCCCTTGTAAAACTTGTGTGTAGGGACTTTCAGTCAGTGTGCGAGAAGCGGTATAACCTTCTGTAGGAGTATGTTCATCATTCACTTCATTTCCATCACGCTTCAAAGTCGTAAAAGAGTCATCCGGTATTGGCGGTTGATGGCTGGTAAAATATCTCTGATTCGACTTTAAAAAAGTAGAGATGTTCACCCATTGGTCCCAACCAGGAGTCCACAGAAAGTGATTTTTGAATTCTTCGTCAGCTAAGGAGAAAATAAAAACTTGAGCTTGAATAACGGACAGAGGCTTGGTTTGCACCTTAGTTTTTGAGTTATAAATAATCCAAACCTTACCCTGTGTCTTCATACACTCCCCGGTTTAACAACCTAGGGAGTGTATCGGATATGTGGGATCAGTACTTTACACTCGAATACAAGCCGCGATGTGATCTTTGGATTTTTCTTCCAAAGGTGGGACTATAGTCTTGCAATCGGCGATCGCAGAAGGACAACGAGGGTGGAAATGACAACCTGAAGGCGGATTTATTGGAGAAGGAACATCCCCAGTCAAAATGATACGCTCTTCTTGTCGGCGAGGGTCAGGAACTGGAATCGCTGACATCAAGGCTTTAGTATAAGGGTGTTTCGGATTGCGATAAAGCTCTTCAGCCTCTGCCATCTCGACGATTTTACCCAAATACATCACAGCCACTTTTGTAGATACGTGCTCTACCACTTTCAAGTCATGGGCGATAAACACATAAGTCAGTCCCAACTTCTGTTGAAGCTCCATCAAAAGATTGATGACTTGGGCTTGGATGGAAACGTCCAATGCAGAAACGGGTTCGTCACAAACAATCAACTCAGGATTTACAGCCAATGCGCGGGCAATCCCTACACGCTGACGTTGACCACCTGAGAACTCGTGTGGGTAACGGTTCAGGTGTTCTTTACGTAGACCTACAAGATCAATCAGTTCGTGGATACGATCCTGGCGATCTTTGGCAGATTCAAAAAGATTATGAATGATCAAAGGTTCTTCAAGAATAGTTCCAATGGTCATTCGTGGGTTCAAAGACGCAAAGGGATCTTGAAAGATAATTTGCATCTTTTTACGCATATCGCGAAGCTCTTCGCCTTCGATATGTGTGATATCTTTACCGTTGTAGATAATTTTTCCTGAAGTCGTGTCATGCAAGCGGATCAAGCAGCGACCTAAAGTAGATTTTCCGCAACCAGACTCACCGACCAAGCCAAGGGTTTCACCCTTGTTGAGTTCAAAGGAAATGCCTTGAACTGCTTTAACACTCGCTACTTCACGGCTGAAAACGCCGCCGTAGATAGGAAAGCTTTTTGTCAAATTTTCGACCTTCAAAAGAGGAGTGCTCATTATTTTTTTACCTCTTCAGATAATGGATGGAAACAAGCCACTTTGTGGATGCCACGCAGGTTTTCAAGTGAAGGATAAGATTGTCGACAATCATTCTGGGCGTATGGGCAACGATCGGCAAAACGACAACCTTGTGGAAGGTTGTACAAACTTGGAACCATGCCCTTGATTGTTTTTAACTGATCTAGTTTGTGACCTGTTTCAAAGTGAGGGATCGAGTCTAGAAGACCTTTTGTGTAAGGGTGCTTCGGACGATAGAAGATATCTTCGACAGTTCCAAACTCAACCACGCGGCCAGCGTACATAACAGCCACTTCTTGGCACATTTCTGCAACGACACCCAGATCATGGGTGATCAAAATCATTCCGGCATTGAAGTCTTTTTGCAGTTTGCGCATAAGATCCAAGATTTGCGCTTGAATAGTTACATCGAGTGCTGTCGTTGGTTCATCGGCAATCAAAAGTTCAGGGTTGCAACTAATCGCGATGGCAATCATCACCCGTTGTCTCATCCCACCTGAAAGTTGATGAGGATATTCGTGAAATCGTTTTTCTGGAGCTGGAATGCCCACAATGCGAAGCATGTCGACTGCGCGTTCGCGAGCTTGTTGCTTCGTAAGATCTTTTTGGTGCAACAAGATGGCTTCTTCAATTTGATCACCGATGGTGTAAACCGGATTCAAAGAAGTCATGGGCTCTTGGAAGATCATCGCGATTTCGTTACCGCGAATTTCTCTCATTTTATCATCTGAAAGCTCTAACAGGTTTTGGCCTTTAAATAGAACTTTGCCAGATTCGATATTTCCAGGTTTTTGAATCAAGCGCATGACTGAAAGGGAGGTGACGGACTTACCGCATCCTGATTCCCCAACAATTCCAAGAGTTTGACCTTTTTTTACTGAAAAACTGACATCGTCAACGGCATAAAAAGCACCGTCGTCAGTTTTAAAGCGCGTCTTAAGATTTTGAACCTCGAGAAGAATATCACTCACCGGAGTCGACCCCCATTTTAAGGACCCTCTTATATAAGCTACGCCGCTCTGAGGCAAGCCCGCAAAAGGTGCCAGTAGTTTTTTTCTGGCGAAGGCGCGTCATGTCTTAGCGCCTAGTTTTGCGAGCAGTGTAGGCAGCTCGTCGTAATGGGAAAGTATCCCGCGAGGATCGTATTGTTGTAGTAAATCTGTGGATGTGTAGCCAAAGCCGATGGCAATAGAGGGAACTCCGGCCCGCAGAGCCGAAAGAACGTCGGGAATGCCATCCCCAATCATAAAAGTCTTATCGGGGCTATGCCCAGCTAACTTCATCATTGTTTGTAGAGGCAATGGGCTAGGCTTGCGCTCTTCCAAGGTGTCGGCACCGAAAACCTGCACCCAGGGAAAGCGATCTAGGCCCAAGTGCTTCAAAATAGCTTTTGCCGGTCCTTCGTTCTTATTTGTGATGATTCCGATGGGGCCGATGCTTGAATAGTCTGTGAGAAATTGTTCGACCCCTGGGAAGATGGTTGTTTTGTTGAACATCTCTTCTTCGTAGATCTTTAGGAAGTCCATTTCAATTTCAATCAGCTGCCCGGGATCAAGATTGTCTTCCATAAAGATGTCAGCGATCAGTTTCTTTAGACCTTCGCCGATGTGAGCGATCACGGTCTCATCACTTAAGGGGGCCTTGTTGTTTTTAACAAGAGTTCGATTCACGGCGACAATTATATCCGGTGCAGAGTCAATAAGAGTGCCATCGAGGTCGAAAACAAGAAGTGGATTCATAGTTCGCATATATTGCCGATTTCCTTTTAACTTCGTCAATTAATTATGCTTTTATGGTCGCATGCGTGAACTGAATAGCACTAATAAAGAATCTTATATGAACTCTCTTCTGATGGAAGAGGCAGACCTAAAAAAGCAATCGCGAAAATTTGCCGAAGAGCTGGGTCTTGCACGAATTAGTATTTCTCCAGCAGAGGGCCAGCTGATTAAGACCCTTCTAAAAGTTCATGGTACAAAAAAATTTGTAGAGATTGGCACTTTAACCGGGCTTTCGGCGCAATATATTTTTGAGGCTTTACCTGCGGGGGGGCAACTGTGGACGCTGGAAAAAGATCCCCGGCATGGCGAAATATCTCAGCAGGTGTTTTCACAGATGGATCAAACCCAAAAGTCGATTCATTTGGTTTTAGGTGATGCTCGTTTGGAACTTGAAAAGCTTTCTGAACTAGGACCTTTCGATGGTGTCTTTATTGATGGTAACAAGGCCGCCTATTTTGATTACCTAATGTGGGCAGAAAAAAATGTTCGTCCTGGTGGGCTGATTCTGGCTGACAACATTTTCTTAAGTGGTGCTGTTTGGGGTGAAACTACAACTCAAAAGTTTTCAGAAAAACAAATTCGCATCATGAAAGAATTCAATCAGCGTTTGGCAGACCCGGCATTGTATGAGGCGGCCATTGTTCCTAGCTACGAAGGTTTGTATGTTGCGATTAAAAAAACATAGCTTTCGGGCTGTGTTTTTTGATTAAGACGTTGGAATCAGCGATCTAAAGAATAGGCTTCAATTTTCATTTCGATAGAGTAGTCTTTGGAGGCTTCTTTTAAAGGAGCCAACTGCCAAATCCATTCCTTTAATTTTTTAAAGCCATTGAAGTTGACTGGATAATGTCCTTTGTAAATTTCCTCACCCTGTGGATCGCGGTAAATCACTTCGCGATCGCAGTAGATCAGCTTCTGTCCCTGACAGTTTTGAAGGTTCTTTAAGTGAATTTCAGCAAAAGCGGTGCAAATCGCATCCTTTTCTTCAACGCTGAGATTGCGTTTTAACTTTTTTTCGATGGCGTCGATCGGTAAAAGTGCCAGTTGCGACATGATGTTGGAAGAAACAATAAGATCTGCTTCAAAATTGAAAAGATCTTTAGTCTTAAGTTCTTCTATAAGAATATGAAGATCTTCCAAGCCATTTAGGGAATCAAGTTTATCAAGACTCCCTGAAAGATCTTGAGTAATTAGCTTAAGTCGGTTGTTTTTCTTGGCCAGCCAATGATGTTTCAAGGGATGAACCACATCAACCAAAGTGATCGTCTCAAAGTTATCAACCAACAAATGCATCGGAATCTCATGTAAGTGGGCACTGCCCAGAATGACGATGGACTTTTTTTGTGGAAGCTCTTTGATTTGGTTCAGATATAGATCTTGGCAATTTTTTAGATGCGGCAACCAGGCTTTTTTACATCGTTCGAAGCGGTGCTGAAGGGCAATAGACTGATAAAGAAAACCATATTTTTTTGCAATAGATGTCGTAGGCGTTAGAAGAAATATCAAAGCTTCGCGAATCATCTATGCTTTCCTTGGGTTCATTTTTTCAAGTACGTTTTGTAAAGGGAGCCTTATTGCTATGTGCTTAGGGTAATTAAATGAATTCAATGTGACCTCATTGTCAATCGGATTTCGTCTGGTTTGGGGTGGAGTGAAGGGCTGCATCGAATCGGTGGGCTAGAAAGCATCAAGCATTTTTCCCGGCACTCACCTTGCTTTTAAAAACTAACAAGACAATTCAGTAGGGTTCTTATTGCTTATAACGCAATTGAGGGTTCGGGATTGTCAATGAGATACACAGCTGACAGACGTAATTTGTCTTTCATGGCTAAATCTCATTTTGAGACATGATCAACTAAGGGAGACGTGTGTGATGAAGAAGATTTTCTTAGCTTCTGCAATTGTTTTTGCCAGTGCATTGGCTCAGGCCTATCAGCTTTCATGCGGCTGGGTATTAACTGAAAATTTAGAAGTTTATCTTCAGCCGGATTCTCCGCAGCGGATTTTAGGCGCGATCGAAAAATACAAAGAAATTATGAAAATATCAGATTTCACTCATAAACCAGCTTCGATGGATGCTGCGAAAGTTCGTTTGAGGGAGTTGCGGACTGAAGATAAGCAGAAACTGCTAAGTATGGTCGCGGAACACTACAATGAGGTGAAGGCGCTAAAGTATAATAATGATGGACCCTTTAAAACCTTTAAGCGGCATATCGATCTTGTTATTTCGCAAGAGATGAATGCTCCCCAGTTCTTTCGTGAACAAGTTTATGAGAAGGGGCGGTCTCTAGAGGAAGCGCTGGATATGTACTATCGAAAGGTTCAGGAGATCACCAAGATTCCAGTTCTTTTGAAGGGTTCCGATGTTCTTTTGACGGCAATTCGTTTGCAAGAAAAGTTTTTGTCTCGCAGAGACAATACGATTGTTATTTACGGCAGCTTCGTCAATGGTAAAGCTTATTCCAAGTCCAGTGATTTAGATTTTGCTGTTATCAATCCAAAGCTAGAAACCCAGATGCGTGAAACCGATCTCTTGAAAGAGCTTCAAGAGTTTCCATTGTCAGAAGCTCAGGCCCACACGATTAGTGCAAAACAAGTGCATGGTTTGGGCTCTATGAATCCGTTGGTTTTAATCATTCGTAAAAACTATATTGTTTTGCGTGTTTATGAAAACGGATTGCATAAAGAATTTTCTGACAAAGCAGTTAAATTTGATGAGTTTTATTTCTAATTCAGAGGTAAAACTCGTTCTGCTTTAATATTTATAATGGCACCTTTTTTCTCGATGGTGCCATGGATTTCTAATAAAGATCGACCGTATATCGTCATTCGATCTTTTTGATAAACATCTGGATGAATAACGATATTCATAAATCCAAACTCGTCTTCGAGGGTTATAAAACACATACCTTTCGCCGTTGGGGGACGTTGAGTCACCGACACGAGTCCGGCAAGACGTACTTTCATTTTTGCTTTTAGTTTTGTGAGATCTGAGGAATTAAAATAGGGCACGTATCGCTTGGCCATCAACTCAGCACTTTTCGCCGTTAAGTAAGACCTTAAAATCGACAAAGGATGAGATTCAACCGAAAAGCCTTTTGTGTCATATTCTCGACGCAAGCGATCCCAATCTGACTCGAAGGGCAGATCTTCGTCTTCATCGTGATCTTCAAAATCAAATTGTTCTTTAGGATGTCCCCATAAGAAGCTTTCTTGATCTAAGCTAAGACTTTCTAAGTGCCAAAGCAGTTCTCTTGTATTGTTGTTAAAACTGTCAAAGGCCCCAGCTGCAGCTAATTTAATTAAGACACTGCGGGGTAGTTGGGTGCGACGGATAAAATCACTTAAGCTATCAAAAGGCCCATCTTGATTTCGCAAGAACTCAATTTTTTTTAAAAGGACCTCGGGCACTCCATAGATAGAGCGCAATCCGACCCGCACGGCGAATCCAGTTTGATAGGATTCTAAAGTGTAATCGTAGTCTGATTTTTGAATACATAGTGGAAGAACTTCCACTCCATGCCTTTGCGCTTCAGCGATCAAAGTGCGTGGAGAATAAAAACCCATGGGCTGACTGTTGAGTAAGGCACAGACAAAGACATCTGGATGATGTTGCTTAATATAACAACTTGCATAGGTCAGCAGAGCAAAACTTGCAGCATGACTTTCAGGGAAGCCATAGTTGGCAAAGCCTTCAATCGTCTTGTAAATTTGTTCACTGTACGTTGGTGAAATGCCGTGATCCACAAAGCCGTCCAAAATACGTTTTCTAATGGCATCCATGGTTGTGCGTTTTCTCCACGCAGAGGACATAATTCGGCGTAACTCATCGGCTTCACCAGGAGAAAAGTTGGCTGCTGCGATAACAATTTTCATCACTTGCTCTTGGAAAATCGGTACACCATGGGTTTTTTCTAAAATTGGTTTTAAATCTTCATGGGCGTAAGTTACTTTTTCTAGATTTTGTCGTCGACGCAGATAGGGATGAACCATGCCCCCTTGTAAAGGGCCTGGACGTACGAGGGCGACTTCAATCACCAGATCATAGAAGTTTCGGGGCTTCATTCTTGGTAAAGTCTGCATCTGAGCTCGCGATTCAATTTGAAAAACACCCACCGTATCTGCTTTGCAAATCATCTCATAGGTGGGCTGGTCATCGGCAGGGATGGTCGCCAAGGTAAAGTGTAGACCTTTATGGTTTTTTAGAAGTTCGAAACATTTACGCAGACACGTCAGCATTCCCAAGCTGAGGACATCAATTTTCATAAGTTTTAAAGTCGCAACATCATCTTTATTCCATTGAATGACATAGCGACCGTTCATAGTGGCCTTCTCGACTGGAACCATCTCGGTGATGGGGTCTTGTGTGATTAAAAATCCTCCAGTATGAATTCCCAGATGTCGTGGAAAGCCATGCAGTTGTTTTGCCATATCTAGGAATAGCGCCCAATCGTTGGCGGACATACCAAAGCGAGCGCCTATCTCGGGTTCTATCAGGCGTCGCAAGCCATCGCGGCCCATGAACTTTATGATGTTGTTGATTTTATCTAACGAGAGTCCAAAAACTTTTGCAGCTTCGCGAATTGCCATGCGCGAACGAAAGCGGATGACGGTGCAGACCATCGCGGCATGCCGTTCGTTGTACTTCTCGTAAATATATTGAATCACTTCTTCGCGTCGACTGTGTTCGAAATCGATATCAATGTCTGGGGGCTCGCGACGTTCGCGGGATATGAAGCGCTCAAACAATAAGTCGATTTTTGTTGGATCGACGGAGGTCAAGCCAATGCAAAAGCACACCACGGAGTTGGCGGCAGAACCACGACCCTGATAGAGAATTCCACGTTCTTTAGCAAAGTCACAGATCTCTTTGAGAGTCAGAAAGTAGTCTTCATATTCAAGCTCTTTGATTAACGCGAGCTCATGCTTAAGCATCTTTTGAATTTTTTCAGGGACGCCAAGAGGGTATCTGTGATTTGCTCCTTCGTAGGTGAGATTCTGTAAATGCTCAGAAGGAGTCAGTCCTTCAGGTAGATTTGAATGAGGGTAGCGATAGCGAATTTCCTCAAGCGAGAATGTCACTCGTCGAGCGATTTCCACAGTTTTTTCCACAAGGTCGATTCGGTCTTGCCAAAGAAATTCAAGATTCTCAAGGCTTCCAAGGGAACGCTCTCCGTTTTGAATCAGTTTGTTTTTTGCTTCTTCGAGGGTTGTGTGGTGAAGAATGCAAGTCAGGACATCGAAAAGAGGTTTCCTTTCTTTTGTGTGCATAAAAGGTCTTTGTGAGACAAAAAGACGTGCTTGATATTTTTCCTCTAGAACGAAAGCCTGTCGGTTGAACTCATGGGATTCCCAAGTAAGATCACGCCAAACGGGAAGATAAAGACGGTCTTCGAAAATAGATTCCAATTTTTTATAGCGTTCTTCTGTCCAAGGTGGCAAAGCAAGGCACAGAAGACTGTCGCTGTATTTCTTTATTTGCTCGAGAGTGATTTTTGAAAAACCCTTCGTGGCTTGTCTTTTTCCTAACGTCAGAATTTCACAAAGATTTGAGTATCCTTGCTTATTCATCGGCATGAGAGCAATCGTGGTTTCATCTGTTAAAGTCAGCTCTGAACCAATGAGGTAGCGAAATCCCTCCTTAGCTTTCGGAGACGCTGTAAATAATGAGGGCGATTGAGCCACTTGAAAACCACGCACAACGCCGTAAAGACCGTTCAGATCACAAAGCGCCAGACCGTCATAACCATAATTGATAGCTTCTTGGACCATTTCTTCAGGTTGCGAGGCGCCCTGTAAAAAGGAAAAGTTGCTTCTTGCCAACAGTTCCACAAAGCCTTGAGTTTTTTTTAGGGGAAGATTTTTTTGAGACTGATATTTAGTCAAAGTACCCATGCAAATAAACCTGCGAATTGATGCGATCTTTGAAAACCCAAAGGAGTTGGCCTTGCTGTGAAAGAGCAAAGAAGTAATCGCGATTTTTTAAATCTTGAGAACTTATTTGCCACCAAGAGGACTCAATGCGTTCACTCGGTAAAGATGAGAGAAAGTGCAACTTCTGCACTTCATAAGTATTCAGGGCTTGAGGTTTGGTTAAAAGCAGCGACGGACGTGGGCTGGTTGAAAGGCCCTTGGCATAGACGGACTTTACTTGCAAAGCTTCATTGTCTCGTGCAACCAAATCGTGTGCTTTAAAGTCATCAGGCCACTCGGTAACAAAGCGAAAACTTTGTTCGGGAAAGTGACTGGCTTCTATTTGTAGAAACCCCATTTCGCAATTCGCTTGTTTGGCGAAGCTGATCAGTCGACGCCAGCGATCTTCACTGTTGTCTCTGGGTTCAAAGAAATCCAGTTGTTGAATTTTTTCCGGAACATCTAAAAGTGAAATTTCAAATTCACGGATCGGATTTTCTAAGACCAATTGTGCTAGTTTTTTCTCCAGCAGGTCTTCAAAAAGATGTTGATCTCGAGAGGGGCTGACTGGTTCGATACAAAGCGTGTATTTCTTATCGGAGTATTCGCAGTGAAGAATAACCTCGAGCTTTTGAGCATAACGCGAAAGACCTGTTAGGCGCGCAAAAAGAATATCGAGAGAAGGCTTTAAATGTCTCATGAGTAGGGGGAGTGCGCTGACCGGATCATCAAAGTAGCCATAACCCATAAGTGGGTCGCGAGGAATAAAAGGCGAAATGACTTGAAGATCTTGTGAGTGGAGACGTTGCCACAGCAAGGCCCCCAACTCGCCCCATCTTTCGCGTAATGAATTAAGTCGGAAGTTTAAAAGATCTTCCACCCCATGCACACCCAGGGTGTGAAAGAAAGAAATCATATGCTCTAAAGATTTCTTTTGTGGCCAAGGTTGAAGACCTTCTAAGTCTTTTAAAGCGTCTAAACCAAGACCTTGAAAAGAGGTCTTTTCTTTTCCTGCAGGGGTTATGTGATGGGGGCGCCATTTAGTTAACATCTGCGCTATGGGGGCAGTGTCAGAAATGGCAGCAGAGGCCTCTTTTGAAAAAAGTTGTGCAATAAGCAGAGACTTTTTTAAGCATTCAGCTTCCCCTCCAAGAAGGTGTTGTGTCGATTGAATATCGATAAAAATAAAATGGGGAAAGCGAAATTGAACTCGAGGGCTAAGGCTTAAAAAGGCTTCAGCCGATGAACTTTCTTGTGGTGTCTTTAAATTGATGCATAAAATTCGCATGAATCATGCTCCCAGCAATCTTGAAAGGGGTTGGACGATGAAGAGCTCTTTGAATGGTTACGAAATCTCGTTGGAAATGAATTATCAAGCTGAATAGAGGATTATTAAAACGAGCTGCTTTTTTACTTAAGAAAATCAGCGCCACTTTATGTTGTCGGCATAGGCGTTTAATTTTTTGGATTTGATGATTTTTTAAAACTAGATCTTTCAAGTTGCAGCCTATCACTTCAAATAATGAACTTGTGATCAGCTCTTGTAGCAGCCAGAAGAGTTGCTCACTATCTTGGGGCTCTTTGACGACAAGAAGTTTTTTTAAGTTCAACTTGTGATGGGCTAAGTGGGCTGGAAAAAGTTGCGCATCCCCATTGATCCAGGCAGCCCATTTGTTTTCGGCATGGATGTTTTGCACGAGGCGAATCCAGACAGAGGTCGCGCCGGTGCCCGGTAATCCTTGAAACAAGCTGATGTCTCCTTGAGGAATACCTTGCCATAGGAGGAAATTGTCGAGAACAGCAATACCAGTTGCTAGACCTGCAGGAGGCTGTAGGTTTTCAGCAGAGACAAAAGGAATGTTAGCCAGTTCTGGCAAAAGAGCAGTTTTCATGCGTGTCCTCTATTACTTACATATAAATTACTATGTAAATAATATGTAAGTCAAAAGTGTTTCTGAGTTGCTAAACTTAAGTCTTGTTTTTAAGTATAACTAATAAAATCAATGCCTTATGTTTATTTTATAACTCTTCAGTTATGCTGCTTTCTTAAAAGCGGGTCCTATTCATATCTTGAATGGATTTCTTGAAGGCCCCAATCATTGCGAAAATGCAATGAGAGGAAGATCACTAAAATGGTGACTGTATTTGTTATTTTGCAAAAATGAAAGGATCACAAACAAGATATTGTTAACGAGGAAAAGGGTGCGATGGCAGAGCTTGAGCATAAAAGAATTTTTCTGGTGGCGTCGAACAACGAAGCAGAATTGAAGAGTCTTACTTCTGTTATCGAAGAGAACATCCAAGGAGCGAAGATCTTCACGGCAAAAGACGGCAGTGAAGTGTTATTTAAAGCCGAAAATGTGACTCCTCATGTGGTTATTTTGGATTGTGATTTATCTAAAATGGCGGCATTTGATGTTGTAGAGCAGTTGTTACGCCGAAAAGAAAAAATTGCGTTTATCATCATAATGCCAGTTTTACCTGAAGGAAAGTTTGTCAATCAAGTCGTGACGGGACAAGTGCATGTACTGCTCAGGCCAACCACAGCAAAGACTCTTATTCAAAATATCAATCGAGCTTTGAATTGGATCACAAGTGGTGATGTGTCCGAGTATCGCTTACGTTTTGTAAATGCCAATGAAGTTTTCTTTAAAGAGGGTGATGTTGCAAATTCTGTATATTTGGTAAAAAGTGGAAAAATGAAGGCATATAAAATTAAAGAAGGAGTGGAAATATTTTTAGGTCATATTCACCCTGGAGAGTTTGTAGGGGAAATGGCTTATCTTCATGGAGAGACTCGTTCGGCTAATGTTATGAGTCTTACAGATTGTGAGTTGATTGAAATTCCGTTGAACAGCTTTGAAACGGTTTTACTGATGAAGCCCTCTTGGGCAAAAGCTATGATGAAAACCTTATCGACACGTTTGAAAATTGCAAATGGCACTAAAGAGAATTAGTGTTTTGAGGCAAGGTTCATGGGCCTGAATTTTAAAAGCCTCATGAACCTTAAAGAGTTGTCTAAAAAGCACCTTCTTCAGTCAGAAGATCCTTCTTTAAGTTTGAACCCCAATGGTACTTTAACAAATTGGAATTTTTGCCCACGACACGGTGGCATGGAATCCAATAGGCGACTGGGTTTTTGGCAACAGCAGAGGCCACGGCTCGGAAAGCCGTTGGTTTGCGAAGTTTTTTCGCTATGTCAGTGTAAGTGCATGTTTGTCCACGTGGGATTTTAAGCAACTCTAGCCATACCTTCATTTGGAACTCAGTTCCTTGAAGTTTAATCTTGTGTTTCTTCTTCCAGAAGTTTCCTTTTGTCCAATTGGCAGGAGCAAAAGAGCCCACTGAAAAATGATAATTCAGCATAAAAAAGTCAGAAAGCTCGTCATGAAGTGCTTTTTTGCCGATGTTGTAGTTTCCAAGGAAAATCAGCTCGGACCCTTCAAAAGCGGCCAACCAATCACCAAACTTCGAAGGTACTTTGTAAATATGAAACTCAAGATCACCCATAATTTGCTCCTTATGTGTGATCACCTGTACCCGAGTTTTAAACTAGAAACAACTTTTTCAATAAAAATGGTCACTCAAACATGCCATCCATGGTGATGTACTTTTGATTTTGCGCTGTCATCCGCAGGGATTGGTAAAAACTACTCTGACACTGACCCCTTAATAGAGCATCCACGGCTCCAATCATTGCGGTATAAACTTGATCAACATCAATAACTGCCAATGAAGTAATGACACCACTTCCTGGTGCTAAATTGCGCACTCGATTCAAGAAAAGATCTCGAGAATCACAGGACATCAATCCGATCACAGGAGTCTTCGTAGTGCTATTGCTGAGAGCTGCAACCATTTTTTTTAGTCCTGGCTTGTGAACCTGATAATAGCCGGCGTGATTGACTTTGTTTTTACCACTGATAAAAACGGGTGGGGCGAAGTCGGGTCCGCCGCCTGTGCGTGAGTGACCAAAGTAAAAAACAGCATCTGCCTGGGTTAGAGCCGTCGCAAAATATTTTTCCATAAATTGAGTGCGTTCTTTTTGTTGAGTCAGATTTTTTCCAGTATTGAGATAAAGGTATTCGCTGGCAGAGGCAAAATAAACTTCCACTCGAGCTCTATACTGGTTGCCCTGTATTGTGACGTCTCGAAAAAAACGGTAACTACTTTTTTGATCTTGAGTAAAACCGCAGAATTTCGTTTTTCCATAACATGGAGCCAACAAAAGACTTCTTAGAGCAGCATAAGCGCCGAGGTCCATCGAAGGGCTGAGGCCGTAATTTTGCCCGTTAAGTTCAAGCGGATAACCAACGGTCCAATCAAAGTATCCAATAGCTATGCGCACGTCCAAGAAGCCATCTGATAAGATGCCTCGATACCTGTGGATGCACGCGTTTCTTTTGTCATTGCTGAGTTCGTTTAATGAGTCTGTTGATTTTTGTGAGAGAAGACTGATGTAATTAGAGCCGAGTCTTCTGAATTCACTTTCATAAAGATATCCTGCTAAGCTCTGGGTGCTGAGAGTTAGTAACAATAGCTGCAGAGACACTAGAAGCAATTTCTTCATCTTGAACCTCCGTTGGTGTTCAGGATATTGCTTCCATTTCTGCAGTCTAGTTACACCCCTTCAACAAATTAGACTTTAAGAGAGGGTTTGTTTTTTTTGATGAATCAGTTCATGCCAAAAATGGGATTTTGCGGATCAGAGCCATCGACCCACCAGTGCTGTTCAACACTGCCATAGCCTTTCCATCTGATGAGATCAAATTCGGTGGAGAGATGGCTATGAGGAAATAACAGGTGTAGAGACGCTTTTGAGGAAGCGTTCCACGCTGGGTTTGTAGTCTTCTTTAAAGTCGCGAAGCCCTGTAAGGTGTTCGGCTTCTGGGAGCGAAAGCTTCGACCAATCTAACTGAGGATGGGGTTCAAAAACCTCATCAATATGCTTTGCTGGGATGAGCTTGTCCTTCCAGCCTCGAATCGAAAGAATCTTAAATCCGGATGGGAACGTGTTTAAATCTTTTTTTAGATCTTTGTGGAAATAGGGGCTCCACCCTAAACTCAATATTGGAGTGATTGCGAGCTTCAACGGTAGGGGTTTGATATTGTATTCATGAGTGGCCAGCTTCAATGCTGAATCCAAAAACTGCGCCGAAGGACCACTGTCACAAATGAGGGCTACTGTGTCTGAGCAACGACGTCGAGCCATGGCTTCGATAGCTGAAGCCGAAGGATTTGAAAAAGCGAAGATTATCTTTTTCCCCGGTATGCGATTAAGCAAAGTTTCAATTTGATCTGCGTAGACATGTTTGATGCCAAAGATGTTCTTTGAGCTGATAAGTGGCTTCCAAGAAATCAGATCTTTATGGCTGCCTTTTAAGTGAAAAGCAAAGGCGTCGTAGCCGATGTCATTGACGAATTTGATGTGGCGTAGAAGTTGCTTTTTACTACCTTCGTAAAAATGCACGAAGAAAACAAGTTCTTCAAATTTTTTATTTCGAGATAAAAAGAACTCCCCGTCGAAGGGGAGTCCTTGTTTAGATATTTCTGTGTAGTTCATCTCTTTTTAGTGTTTGTGCATAGGAGCTTTTGAAGGCCAAAGGTCTGTCCAATGTCCCGCACGTCCTTCTGCTTGATGTGTTTCACCTAAAGCATTTTCAGAAACCATCACTTTTTCAAGTGCAGTCTCTGCTAAGACTTTTCCACAAGCTTCAACAACTGCTGCTGCATCAATGTTGTGGTAAGCGTAGATTTCTGAAGGGCGACCACATTTTGAGTGCTTACGAACCGCTAAAGATTCTTGGCGAACACCGATAATAGAACCAATATTATCAAGCAAGCCTTCTTCACCGTCGGCAATACTGACCACAGGAACTCGTCGACCAGCAACAGTGATCAAATCGCCCGCCGTAACTTCATCCGATTTTCTGAGATAGAGGTTTGAGTTTACACCCAATCCATTTTTCAAATAATCGTAATCGGTTTCGCGGCCAAGAATTCCAACAAGAAGATCGTGTGAAGTCACAACGATAACGTTTGCATAGATTCCACGGCCCAACAGAGCTTCAGATGCTTTAATAGCTTCTGTGACCATTGCTCCCAATGCGAAGATGTTAACAACATTGTCACCAGGTTCGTAGCCAGCGTAACCACGGTAATCGATCAAGTAGTAAGCACCTTTGAGTACTTCTTCACGAATAGTTGCCATGATTTGTGCTTCATCTGCCGTTCCAACTTCTTCTTCATTGAAAGAGCCTGAAATAGGGAATTCTGCGCGAGCAAGAGCACCCTCAAGACCTACTTTGAAGCGAGTTTGTTTCTTCAGATAGTGAAGCATGTCTTTTTGTTCTGCTCCACGAGTCACCAAACGCAACAATGTTCCAGTGCGGCCGGCATTGTCGTTGAGGACGTGACGTTTAATGGTGTCACACAAAATCCAATCAAGCTCTTGGCAGAAGTAAGGCTCCCAAGTGATTTGATTTGGAATTTGAATATCAGATTTCCATCCGTGCTGTGCACCTTCTGGTGACAAAGTAACTCCAGACGGAGTTCCCACGCAGATGAAAGAGCTCTTCCAGTAAAGATTGTAGAAGTACTGATCCAAAGCACGCTTCAAGAAGAAGTCGTAAACTGTCATCAAAGGAATGATTGGAATGCCTAAGAAGTCGCGCATTTTTCCGAACGCACCCACGCAAGACATAACGTTTCCTTCGGCAATTTCAAAGCGTAGGAAACGATCGTTAACTTCTTCGCCAGGAACAAGATCCGGAAGTTTATTGTCTTTAACGCCAAGCTCAGTTTCAACGTCAGTCACTACTGGAGCACCGAAGATTTTACCATCCATTGCAGGATTCAAATTCGTTGAAGTTCCTACGTCTGGTGCCATTGAAATAAATAGCTCGCCAGGAAGTTTGAATGGCTTTTCATGATCCGTAAGTGCTTTTTGCTTCTCGCCAAGTTTTGATTCATCAAGAGGCGTGTTTGAAATACGTGTCAGCTTTGCAGTCAACTGACCCAACATCCACTGAGTGTGAGGGTAGCTTGTCATCTTTGTATTGATCTCAAGAGAGTGTGGGATTTCTCCGAACTCTGTCAGCTTCTTCAAGAAGAACTCTTGATTCTTAGCTTTTAAAGCGTGCTGTGCTTTGATTTCTGAGTAAAGTTTTTCGGAGCGTGCTGCAAGAAACTTACCCTCTGTAGAACTTGCTGCAAAACGTTCGTAAAGCTTATCACCAGTGATACCTTGCTTCGCGCGCAATTCCATCACTTCTTCTTCTTGTGGCAATGAAGAGTGGTTGCCCGGTTGAGCTGCGGCTTTTAGACCCCAGCCTTTAAGTGTATGCGCAATGATGATTGTTGGTTTACGCTTAGATTCTTTGGACTTCATCATAGCTTCAGCTAAAGCCAACATGTCATGTCCACCGAAGTCACGAATAGCTTCAAACAATTCTTGATCTGTGATGCTGTCTAAGAATTTTTTTAATTTCGGATGTTCTTTGGCAATTCCCTTTTTCAAGGCAACCATGTCTTGAACTAGAAGCAACGCTTGTAGTTCATAGTCCTTTAGGTCTTTTTCAAGGAAGTTTTGGAAAAGATCGCCATCTTTCTTTTTGAATAAAGCTTGGCGCTTAGATCCATGACGAACTTGGATTACTTCCCAGCCGTTGGCAGCCATTGTGCGCTCAACACGGTCAGCATCAGTGCCGTTCATGATTTCTTGATTCGTGATGCGATGACCGTCTAGAGATTGACGATTGTAATCCAGAATCCAAGTTAAGTTTCCTAATTCGCGTTCCGCAAAATCAGGAACGGCTTCATACATTGAACCTTCGCGGAACTCAGAGTCTCCACAGACAGCCCAGAAGTGAGCGTCCGGAACTTCATAGTCATGTTCACGAGCGTAGCGATACGCTAATGCCAAGAAGCCAGCTTCAACAGGTGGAATACCCACAGATCCTGATGGGAAGAAGTTGTGGTTATCTGGATCGTAACTTGAGTGGTAAGACTGGAATACATAATCACTGCCATCAGTGAACTTACGCAGACTGTGCATAGCTTGGTCCGCTTGTTCTTGAGAAAGCTTCGAAAGGTCGTTCTTCAACAAAAGATCCAACAAATAGTTGTAAGAGTGATCTGAAGGAGACGCATGAGGTTTATTGGCAATGTGGTCAAAACCAGATTTTACCAACAAGTGAAGGGCACCTAAGATGTGAAGAGCACTTGCCGAGCCAGCTGGATGCCCACCGATTTTTGGATCGCCTTTTTCTTTGTCGGTGCGATGATTGGCTTGCCAAATCATTTGCGTCGCCAAGTAATGAGCGCGTCGGGCTATAGAGTCCAGAACCTCAGGTTTGATGTTTTTGAAGTTTGTTTTATCCAAGTGGTTCTCCTTGAAATTTGTCGATTAATAACGAGAGCGAAACTAGCACTCCCTAGAGGAGGAGTCCATGACATTACACATAGCATCAAGAGTTATCGCTCTAATGGTGTTTAATTAAGTTTCTAAGACGAAGTCCCAGCGTATTTTGACAGTTCCGTCACCCTCAACAATGCCTTTGGGAGGATTGGGGAAGGGGGCTGCGGCTCGGAAGGCCTCTATGGCGGCGTCATCCAAATCTCGCACTCCAGAGTCGCTGAGGACTTGAACGCGAACGAGCGTTCCTTCGTCATTCAGAACGATCATGAGCTTCGTGATTCGGTCTTTATTTGTCGCAGCTGGGGCACGGCCCTCTCTAAAGAGTTTAGAAAGTTTTTCGCGCACACGCCCTTCCCAGTGCTGGGCGAGCTGTTTGCGAATACGATTGTAATAAGAGTAATATTTGAATTCGCGAGTGTTTAAGACCGTTTCTAGGCCGACATCAACGTCTTTGAGGTAATCGTTGGTTTGGCTGTTTTCAGAGCCTGTGCCTGTATTTTGTTCGCCACTGCCTCGACCTTCGCCGAGCCCGGATTTGATATCTGCGACCTTCTGCCGCTCAAGAGCTGCATTCGGGTCAAAGCTTTTGAAAAGATCTTTAGCGATCTGCTTTTTAGATTCTTCAGAGAGGTTCTGATTTTTTTCATTGCCGTCACCTTTAGGTCCACTTTTTTCAGCAGCGATCTTTTTTAAATTTTTAAAGTCGCCTCTTTCTTTGGCGGCTGTTTGTTTGTCCACTTTCTGATTTTTTGCGCTAAGAAAACGGGCATCGTCCGGAGCTTGTTCGTTTGCAGAAACTTCACTTTGTTCAACTACTTGGTTACTTGGAACAAAAGATTTTTTCTTCGTTGCAGACTTTTCTGCAGTCACCATTTTCTCAATATCTTCGGGATTCAAAATTTGAATACTGACGGATTCACTTTTTGGAACGGGGGGGGTGAGCTTCTCCACGATAAGAAATGAACCAACCATAAAGATATGGAAGATGATGGAGAGTAATACATACAATTTGAAAGACGGTGACTTCATCATAAGACCTCACCTCCTTCTATCGGAATTATGACACCTTTAATGAAGAGGTTGGTGAGTCTAGGTACAAGAATGCGACTGAAGTCTGGGGTCAGACTTTGACTCTTTCCCAACCTTTGGGTGAAAATGAAACAATGATTAAATTTGACTCGTGGTACTTAACAGATAGAGGCCTGCGTCGTGATTCAAATCAAGATTCTTGTTTGGTGAACAAGGAGCTTGGTTTGTTTGTTGTTGCAGATGGCATGGGTGGACATACAGGCGGAGAAGTGGCCTCCAGTATGGCAGTGGAAACGGTGGAGCAGGTTATTATGAGACCAGATTCATCGCAAAAGTCGCCACGTGAGTTGTTGTTGAATTGTTACGAAGAGGCTTCTCGCCGTATTTTCGACAAAGCTGCCAATGAGCGGCCCGAGTTGGTCGGCATGGGCACCACGATGGTTATTGCATACATTCGTGGAAAGAGTCTGTACGTAGGAAATGTTGGAGACTCGCGCTGTTATCTCTTTAAAAAACCTCATTTGTGGCAGATCACGGAAGATCATTCTTTGATCAATGAACAATTGCGTGCCGGTGTGATGAGTGAAGCGCAAGTGCATCAGTTTGTGGGACGAAATGTCATCACTCGTAGTGTGGGTTACGAGAGAGATGTTTATCCAGATATTATCGAACGGGAAATTCGTCCTGGTGAAATGTTTTTGATCTGCTCCGACGGTCTTTCAGGTTTAGTGGACGATGAGAAAATTTCTGAGATCTTGAATAAAAATACACCTGACAAAGCTGTTAAAGCTTGTGTAGAACAAGCACTGGCTAATGGTGGTGATGATAATGTTACTGTCATGTTGATTCATTTTCGCGACTAGCAGTTTTTGCTGAAAGTCGCGATCGCTCATCCTGAGGAGTCTGGGGTTTGGATAAAAAAAAAGTCACGTTATTTATTGTGACCAATCAATCGGGTAAAACCCGTAAGATTGTCCTCTCGGCCGCTTGGATCAAGGCAACGGCTTTTGTTTCTGCCGTTGTACTTTTTATTTTTGCAGCAGGTCTCGTCGATTATTTTGGATTGCTGTTGCAGGCGATGGAAAACAAGCGGTTGAAAGTTGAAAATGCTCAGTTGATCAAGCAATTTCAAGTAGTAGAAAGTAAAGTGAGTGCTTTAGAGAATTCTTTAGAGCGAGTTAAAACTTTCACTACAAAACTTAAGTTGATCACCAATGTAGATGCTGAGGATCGTATTACCAGTTTAACAATGGGGCCTAAGCCAGCAGCGGGGCAACAGGTTGAAGAGTACGAGCCTATGGAGCAGCGTCAGGATTCAGAAGCTCTCATTGCGCAAGATCAAATTTTTGATACACAAAAACCTCTGAATGATCAGAGCGGAGAGTTGGCGGCCGAAGAGGCAGACAAGGATTACGCCTCTTTGGTTGTACGTATCGATAAGGCCGTCAAAGAGACGCATCTGAAAGAGCAAAGTGTTATCGATCTGTGGGAAAGCTTGTCAGAACGCCAGAGTTTGTTGAACTCGACTCCGAACATAAAACCGGCCAAGGGTTGGATCACTTCTCGGTTTGGTTATCGTTTGTCTCCATTTACTGGAAAAATGTCAGTCCACGCCGGACTTGATATTGCGGCTGCTCCGGGTTCGCCAGTTTATGCGCCAGCAGATGGCGTGGTTGTTTTTGCTAGTTACGATGAGTCTTATGGAAAGTTGATCACTATTGACTATGGTTATAGTGTTACAACCCGATTTGGGCACTTGTCGCAAATTTATGTGCAAGTAGGTCAACGAGTGAATAAGTGGGATGTGATCGGCGCTGTGGGGAATACAGGACGCTCCACCGGGCCTCATCTGCATTATGAGGTTCGTATTAATGGAACCGCAGTTGATCCTATCAACTATATTTTGAATGAATAAAAAAAAGGCTCCCATCGCGGGAGCCTTTTTTATTTTTGTAACTCTTATTTTCAATTATTGATTCATTACTGACACTGCAGGCATTGGGCACTGTAGGGCCTTTAATTTCTGACTTACCAAATTTGCATCAGCTTGGAAGCCTTTTGTAATGAGGGTGTGTTTGGCATTAGCAACTACGGGTCTTGCACTAACTTGACCACTTAGTTTTACATCACCACGGCAAGCTTTAAGCATTGCAGAGTCCATTTTGACATCTAAAACAGGATCGACCATATCACAGAAGAACTGTATCGCACCCAAATGATCAATCGCTGCGGACCAGTCTAACCATGCAGTTTCAAGCTGTTGGCAAGTGATCTCATGTTCACGAGATCCAACTGGAATTTCAGCTAGAGTGAGGTTGCTTAATGATTGTGCTATCGGACTCATTTTAGTTTTTGCTTTTACTCCAACGTAAGCTGGTCCCATTGGCGTGATAACGATTCCACCAAGTTTTCCTTCTGGAGTCAGGCTGAATGCGCCCATTCTAACGGCCTCAAGGCTGTCGGCGAAGGCTGCAATGGCTTCATCATGAATCTTCTTAGTATGTTCGATCCATGCCAGAACTGGTGGTCTACCGAAGCCCCAAGCGCTGCGTGATCCAAAAAGTCCTGATTTTAAATTGACCATACGTTGAGCAAGCTCAGAACGATCAATGATCGAGGTGTCCTTCGCAAGTTCTTGCATTGCTTTTTCTACACGTTGGATTGTCAGCTTTTGCATTTCAATACGATAGTATTGTGCTTTCCATTGGCGGTAGTCTGCATTTCTTGAAAGCTCATTTTCTAGGTCGGTCTTTGATTTCGTAACTACACTGTTCGTTAAATTGATCGTCTGACGAATGCCAGAAATCCATGAGCGACCGGCTTGAGCACAAGTCTTTAAAGATTTTTCGTTTTCATATGCAGTTGACGCTGATTCAGCGATTTTTTTCATCGAGCTCAAATGAAGAGCTCTCATTGTTGCACCTTGAAGTTTAAGATTTCTGTCTCCTTGGGCTGTCGCAGCTTCAAGATTTAACACTGTGGAGAAGGGGAAGGTTTTTCCATCTTGAGCCCAAAGAACAAGCTCATTGGTGAGCGTGCATATCATGAGATCGTCATTATTAGACGCCACTTGAGCTTCAATCGACTCAAGGCTTTCTTTGTCTGTTAACATTTGTTTTTCAATTGTCTGTGTCGCCCTCATTGAAGAATCACGGTACTTGATAAGAGCTGATAGCTCTCCAGTTGGTTTTGCAAACTTGGCATTATACAAGTCCACACTTTGTTCGAGCTCTCTAGTGATATTTTCGACTTTTCCACTTTGCGCCAACTGCATAAAGCGCACTTTTTTGGCTACCTTGGTGTACTGACATGTATTCTGTAAAACTGCTTTACGATGCTCAGGATTTTTCATGTCGAGGGTGTTCTGATCAATCATCTTCGCGACAGCAGAAATACCGCTAGTGGCAATAGCGCCACCGATAACGAAAGGAAGAGCAGGAGCTAGAGCTGCATTCATGGATACTGCGAATAAGGCATAAGGAGCGAGGCCGTTGATGACATCGTTTAAGGCAAGAAGCACTTTGCCTGTCGACATTGTTTGACGACCACATTTAGAGTTGAGGAAGTTGTTGTTATTAACAATATCACCCAAGTTCCCGACAGCGGTTAAAGCAGCTGTCATAGATTGGTCAATTTGAGCTGTGTTTGCCTGGGCAGGATCTTGAAGAGCCATCATTTTCTGAAGGGCGGCCAGATTTTCCTTCAAAGCATTGCCATTTTCTTCAAGAGAGCGAGCTGAGGGATTGCCGGAACATTCAGGAGAGACCTTCACTTCTTTACTAAGAGCATCGATCGCATTAATAAGGTCTTCGTGAGGCCGATTGTCAAATAAAGGACAGCTGTATGCTTCTGGAACTTTTGCCGCACTCATCGAGCCAGGGCCAGAGGATTTTGTCGAGGGCTTGCTGGTGGTACTTGTAGGTTTCGTGGTACTGGAGCCTCCACCAGTTGTCGGGAACAGACCGGTGTCTTTTGTATCCGCACTGCTGGATGGGAAAAGGTCAAATCCAAAAGCCATCTGTGGGACTTGTGGAATCATGAATGTAGTAGAAAGAGCGAAGGCGATAGCGCTTCTCTTCACGTTCTTCAGTTTCATTAGGTTCTCCAGTGTTTAACTTTTCATCAAGTAACTTTTTGCGCGCGCACTTTTTGAGGCCTTTTCAAGTTTTATGAGTTTCTAACTTATTGAAAACACATAAAACTTGAGAGGATTCTAGTCAGTGCACACTCGATCGTTTCTTAAGTATGCAAAGGAGATGCTAACTCAACGAAGGGTCTTATCTTTAAGAATAGATTTCTTCGTAGGTGCTAATTTGATTTTCTTTTATTCTTTTGTGTAAATGACTGCGGTTCAGCTCTTGGTGGTTTGAACATCCCATAGCGCCTATCATATGAGCTACGGACTCCAAGGTTTCTTGATGAAAGTTTTTCACGCGCTCACGTTTTGACGGAACATGAAGTCCTTTTACCAAAGCAGGATCTTGGGTGGCTACACCCGTAGGGCATTTGTTATTGTTACAGCGAAGAGCTTGAATGCATCCGAGAGCTAAAAGCATCGATCTTGCTGCATAAGTGACGTCCGCTCCAATACAAAGCAATTTCACGATGTCAAAAGCAGTTGTGATTTTACCAGTAGCGATGACTTTAATTTTATCTTTGAGGCCAGCTTTGCGAAGGCTATCAACGATGATGACAAGCGCATCAAAGCCAGGCATGCCGATGTAATTTGCAAACTCCAGAGGTGCCGCGCCAGTTCCACCTTCGGCCCCATCTACGACGATGAAATCAGGATAGGTCTTCATTTTAACCATTGTATCAATGAGCTCATCAAACTCTTCGCGATGTCCAAGGCATAGTTTTATGCCTACTGGTTTACCACCAGACAGATCTCGCAATTTATTCAAAAAGTGCAGCATTCCTGTCGCATCAGAAAAAGCTTTATGACTCGGAGGAGATATGACGTCTTTTCCGAGAGGAACGTTACGAATAGACGCAATTTCTTCAGTCACTTTTTTACCAGAAAGCATTCCACCGTGACCAGGTTTAGCACCTTGGGAAAGCTTGAGTTCAATCATCTTTACTTGGGGTAAATTCGCATTCTTTTTGAACAACTCGGGATCAAAATCTCCATCATGTGTTCTGCAACCGAAGTAGCCCGTTCCAATTTGCCAAATGAGATCGCCACCTGGCTCTAGGTGATACGGGGATATTCCACCTTCTCCTGTATTATGAGCAAAGCCACCGTCTTTGGCGCCACCATTCAGAGCCAAAATACTTGCTGTCGATAGAGAGCCGAAGCTCATTGCAGAAATATTCAATAAAGACATCGAGTAAGGTTGTTTGCAAAGATCGCTTCCTATTGTGACTCGTAGACTTTTACGATCCACATGTTTCGGATAAAGCGAATGAGTCACAAATTCATAGCCCTGCTCGTAGACGTTGTGTTGCGTACCGAAGGGGACAGTATCGAGAACTTTCTTTGCGCGTTGATAGACGACAGAGCGTTGTTCACGACTGAAGGGTTTTCCATCGGTATTGGATTCGATGAAATATTGATTTATCTCGGGACGAATGGATTCTAACAGATAGCGGAAATGCCCAAAGACCGGAAAGTTTGCCTTGATCGCATGTCGAGTCTGCAAAATATCTCGGAACCCTAGGAGGTAAACCGGGACAAAAAAGATCAGAGAATACAACCCAGGAGGCCAAATGGCATAAAACATAGCATTGAGAAGAATCACAATAACTAGCGAAAAGTAAAACTGGTTTCTCATGTCTTTTTCCTTATACAAGTCCAAAGCGCAACGTAACATGTTTTTTATCGTTTGAGTAGCTTTGTGCTGGACTTTGAGGAAAGGCTCAAAATGAGATTTTTTTCGGTATCTGTAAATAATAGGATCTGGTGTATTTCCACTTTTTTTTGTTTCTTTATGGTGAAAAGATGGAATTTAGGGGGATGTGAGCAATGTTTCGATTACTGCCAGCATCATTTTTCTACTCCATCTTTTTGGCCGGAATAGGTCTGTTGACCATGATCGGTTTTGGTCAGGCATGTGCTCCTTCCTTCAATGCGGCTTCCTATGTGGGGGATTCTTCAGCGAACTTGGGATTGACCAAGACCTGCGCTCCACCCGATGGGGTGTCCGGCTCCCCGAAGACGATTGAAGAGGTTGTCACTTTGATCAACTCCCTTCCGAAACCTGTAACAGTTCCCTGTTTTATCGAAAGTTTAGATCGTCCCTTAAATGTTTCTCTTACTTATAGCGAAAGCAGTGCACAGCCAGCGGGCGGGGCACGCAGTCCCAGAATATTTATCATGATAGATAAGCTTTTCATTTCAGTGGTGCCCGAGGGGCTGGGACGGGATTTTGTCGAATTGAGTTATATGACGACCGGCGATCTTTCAATTAAAGCGGAAATCGAATTTCCTATTGTGACTGAGCTTTCTCGCCAAGCTCCGTATGAAAGAATTTCTGAAGGGTATGGCACGAGCTGCGGCTTTTGTCATAAAGGTGAAAGACAAGTGACCTCCATCACATTTACCAAAGCCTTTGAGTCAAAAGCCATTCAGCCGGATGTAGATACTCTGGTGGATCTGGCATCTTTAAAGCGAGAGCTTTCAGCCTGCAATTTCCAGCAAGAACCAGAGCGGTGCTCTATGATAAAAGCGTTGTTGAGCTTTGGTGAAGTTCGCTCTAAGAGATTCCCTTCGAGCATTCCTTATAGTTTTTAGAAGTTAATTTTTTAAAAAACAGTCTCAGCTAACAATCTCAAAACAAGACACATATCCAGTGATGACATTGTCATCTGTCGAACAATTTGACGATGAGTGCAGATCTTCCAAAGCAATCCTTGTATTTTGCTTATTAAATCGAATTTAAAACGACTTCCGATCTTAGAGATGGAATGTTCTTTGAAAGGAGTGATTGTATGAAGCAGATCATATCCTTGATTCTATGTCTTTTATATATAAGCCCTTGCTGGGCGAAGGTGGATTTAAAGACCACTAAAAGGCTTATTATTCCTGTTGATACGGTGACGCCTAAAATCACTTCCACTGATGTCGCAAAGGTTGTTCCTTTGGATTTACGCCAAGGAGATAGCGAAGGTACGGTTTTTAAAAGGATTGCCGACCGAGGCGTTTCGTTATGGTTTAATTCTTCTTTTATGAAAGAAACTTCTTTGGGACGGATTGCAGAAGAAACGCAACAAAAACTAAAAGCCGATGTTGTTGTCGAGCCGACAGACTCTTCTGGAGTGAGTCATAAATTTTCTTTCAAAGTGGAAGCTTTTCAAGCCTTGGCAAAATTTGAATACACAGGTTGGCTCAAGTGTGACATCGCTTATGATGCAAAATCAGCAGCTACGGACATTTTGTTTAAAGAAAAAGTCTTTTCTAATAAAGATTTTGTGCTCGGCCATAAGGCTAGCCGTGAACAAAGTTTTTCTTCTATTGGTTTGGCGTGGACCTGGTAGTTGACCGCCGAGTTATATAAGCCTACCCTTAGTCCATGGAAAATATAGTATTCATCTCTGGAAAAAGAACTCCCTTTGGTGCCTTTGGCGGATCACTAAAGGATGTATCAGCAACAGATCTCGGTGTGGTCGCCGCTAAGGCCACTCTTGAGCAAGCAGGTGTCTCTGCTGACAAAATTGACCATATCGTTTTCGGTAATGTTGTTCAGTCTGGGGCTGATGCGGCTTATTTACCTCGACACATCGGTTTGAAAGTCGGAGTGCCAGTACACGTTGGCGCTTTTGCAGTGAACCGTCTTTGTGGCAGTGGCTTTCAGTCTTGGGTTAATGCAGTGCAAATGATTCAGAGTGGGGAAGCAACGGCCGTTCTGGCTGGTGGCGTTGAGCAAATGTCTTTAGTTCCTTATGTTGCTCGTAAAGTGCGGTTTGATGGAATGCGCATGGGAAATTTCGAGTTGGAGGACTTAATGACTTCAGCTTTGACCGATGCGTATGCAAAAATGCCGATGGCCATCACTGCAGAAAATCTAGGTGAGAAGTACGGAATCACGCGTGAACAGTGTGATAAGTTTTCGATTCAATCTCAACAGCGATACAAAGCTGCTTTAGACAAAGGATACTTTGCGCAGGAAATCGCTCCGGTGACTGTCGAAGGGCGTAAAGGCGCAGTCGTTGTTTCTCAAGACGAGCATCCGAAACCTGACTCTACATTTGAAAAAATATCGACTCTTAAATCTTTGTTCAAAAAAGACGGATTGGTGACGGCAGCGTCAGCCTCAGGAATTGTTGATGGCGCAGCTTGCTCTTTATTGATGGGCGAATCCAAAGCAAAAGAACTTGGACTTAAACCATTAGCACGGATTGTAAGCTATGCATCTGTCGGTTGTGATCCAACGATCATGGGGATTGGTCCGGCTGCGGCAGCGAGAATGGCTTTGCAAAAAGCCAATCTGACTCTCGAGCAGATGGATCTTGTTGAAGTGAACGAAGCCTTTGCCGCGCAATACTTAGCTGTAGAGAAAGAACTCAAGTTAGAATCTGCGAAAACAAATGTGAACGGTGGAGCTATCTCCGTAGGACATCCATTGGGCGCCTCTGGAACTCGCATCATGAATCACTTGGTGTATGAGCTTCACCGCAGAAATGCAAAATACGCTTTGGGCTCCGCTTGCATCGGCGGCGGTCAAGGTATTGCGGTCATCATCGAAAAACTTTAAAGGTACGCCGTACCTTTTTGCATTGCGGTGCCTCTAAGGAGAGCGCCGCAATGAAGTCACATCAGCTTAGGGACACATGGAAAATACATTTAACTTACGTGAACGTACAGCTCTGATCGTCGGCCCTTTTTCAACCACAGTACAAAATTTAGTTACAAGTCTAACGCAAGCTGGATCTGATTGTGTGTTGCTTGATTTTGACAATGTGGCAAGTCAGCGCTTTTGCAATCAGATTAATGATGCGCGGGAGATCAGTTCTAAATTTGGTCGAGCACTGAATTTAAAGTCACCCATGAAAACGGTTGAAGATATCAAAGATGCTGTCGGTTCGGCGGCTCATTCTTTTGGTAGCGTTGATATGTTGATCGATGTGCAGACCTATAACAAACCGAATCGCTTTGTTGTGGGAGATTCGATTGAATATATGGATGAAGAGCTTGATCATAATTTTAAAAGCTCGGTTCTTTTGACTCATGCAGTCCTAAATTTTTTCAAGAATCGCAAAAGAGGTCGCATTCTCTATGTCATGAATGAACATTATCCAGATCCTATTTTGGCCGCTGCCCGAGGAGCGATGATACCATTTGCACAATCTTTGGCAAAGCAAGTCTCTGCATTCAATGTGACTGTGAATGTGTTAAAATTAGCTCTTACCGAAGAGTATATTCTCGCGCTACATCCTGAAGCTAAGACTTTAAAGGAGGCAGTCGAGAAAATGCGTGAAAAAGAACCTCATTTAAAAATCACAGAACCAGAAAAGGTCAGCAACACTGTGACGTATTTGATGAGTCAGTATGGATCTGCCATCAACGGGCAGACCCTTTCACTTAGCTAAGTTTAAGTCCTTTTAAAATAGCATCACCTTTTGCAAAGTTCTCAGGCGCTACGTAAATACGATCGATGATACGAGCGCCTTCATAGCGTTGAAAAATTTCAGTTGTTTGATTGATGGGAGCCGGTTGCGCCCATCGATCGTATTGGTCTACTACATAAATTTGCAGAGCCCGTTCTTCTGGTGAAGCTGTGTGATATTTTGATAGACGAGTTTTGGAGCTCGTACGAATGACTTCAATTCCTTCATCCTCTAGCGCCTTTTTTATCAGCTCAGGTCTATCAGATTCAGAAGTGTTATGCTGCTCAATTAAAACCTTGAGTGGCTTACGCTGAGCAATTCTTTGCGCCCAAGGATTTGAGACGCTAGTCAGATGCTCATGCAGGCGGTAGTCATTGTAGCCAGTGTACTCATTGATATCTCCTGGCAACACGAAAGTGCAATCAGAGGAGGTGAGATAGCGATTAAGCATTTCTTCGTAAATAATACTTTTGTGATGACAGTAAACCATCAAGTGCATGTGATGGCGAGAAATCAAGAAATCATCGAATGAATACAAAGCCCGACGATTCAATGCCAAGTACATTTTATTTTCATGACGATAGAAGGTTAGATTCTGAATCAGCCACGAAAGATCAATTTTGCCGTAAGTGGTTCCGCAGAAATAACTATCTCTTTCAAGATAGTCCATGCGATCAACGTCGAGTTCACTGGAGACAAGTTGGGACAGGATAGGTCTAAAGTCCACGCCACCGTCGATAAAAAAATCATCTGGGCAGTGAAGGGCTTTATCAATTAAGCAAGCGACATGGATAGGGTGAATATCCGGAAACTGAGCACTGATTGTATCGGCAATCTTAGAATCGGTGACGTACTTAATGGTGTAGTCTTCATGATTGGCGCGACGATTGTGATTCATAACTGTGTGAGCATCGTCGCCGTACTGTTCTTGTTCTTTATAAATTTTGATTTGCAGCTCAGATAGGTGAGGCATGACTTGTTCAGTGGTGTGGCTTAGCGGCCCGTGCCCCACATCATGTAAAAGCGTCGCAAGACGAAGGACCTGTCTGAATCGTGTTTTTACAGATGGCTTGGTAAAAGGATAAATGCGAAAAATAGAATCAAAACTTTCACCAGCAAGATGCCCCACGCCAACAGAATGCAAATACCTGTTATGAGTCGCACCGGGGAAGCTAAACTCGGCGTAGCCTAACTGCTTAATCGCCCGAAGGCGCTGATATTCGGCCGTATCCAGTACCGCAACCTCAGGATCAGAATAATAAAGCGAACCATGCACCGGATCTCGAATTTCCATCTCAACTCTCCTGAAGGTACGCCGTACCTTTTTGAATTGCGCCGCGTTGTTTGTCTGCAGTTTCTATGTATTCAATTTTGTCTTCTGGATGTCAACGTCTGTTCGATTTCGAACCTCGGACAGAACCAGGGGCCCTAGGTCTAGGTGGGGGCATCTTAGGCTGGCCCATATATTGATGAGGCGAGTTTGCATGCCGAGAAAAAAATTCTATCCGACCAGTGAGCATCCCTATCATGTGACTGCCAGAACCATTAATCAGGAATGGTTTGGGGTTCCGAAAGAAGTCGTTTGGGCCCATTTCGCCAATTATCTTCATTTTATATGGCGAGCTTACGACGTGCGCATTCATGCCTTTGTTCTGATGGACAACCATTTTCATATGTTGTTGACGACTCCCGAAAACAATTTGGATTTGGCGATGAATTACTTATTGAGAGAATTAAGTAAACGCTTGGGTGAAGAGGTCGGTCGCAAGAACCAAATATTTGGTGGTCCTTATCACTGGTCGGTTTTAAAAAACTCAATTTATTATCAACATGCTTATAAATACGTCTATCGAAACCCTGTGCAGGCGGGGATTTGCGAGAGGGTGGAGCAGTATCGGTTTAGCTCTTTGCCAGGGCTCCTCGGCTTTGATTACTTGTACATTCCTGTCTACGACAACCTCGGACTGATTCAGAACCCAGGTATGCAATTGCGCTGGCTGAATAAGAAGTATGATGAAGAAAATCGTTCTGCTATTCAGAAGGCGTTAAAAAGAAAAGAGTTTGGTTTTTCGAGAGACGAAGACACTGCAAGAATTCATTTTTTAGAGGACAACGTCGTCTGAAAAAGTGAAATTTTCGCTCTGCAATGCAAAAAGGTACGGCGTACCTTTTCCCGTTCCTTTCCCCGACCTTGGACCAAAAGTGTAAAAAAATGAGGCGTATCACTTTAGGAATTTTTAAAGGCACCGATCAGTAAGGCATGAGATGAACCACCCATGGCACCACAACGGTGCACTGAGTTTCAAGGACTGAGACTCAGCAAATCTTCAAGGAGGAGGAATTATGGGTTTACGTATTAACACGAACACTGCTTCGTTAAATGCTCAGAGAACTCTCTGGGGTACGAAGATGGGACTTGATAAGAGTATGGAAAAGCTCGCATCAGGTTTCCGAATTAACAGAGCTGGTGACGATGCTGCCGGTCTCGCGATCTCTGAGAACTTGAAAGCTCAAGTACGCGGTCTAAAGCAAGCATCTCGAAACGCTCAAGACGGTATCTCTCTCGTGCAAGTGGCCGAGGGTTCGATGAACGAGATCTCTTCGATCTTGATTCGTCTGAGAGAGTTGTCTGTGCAAGCAGCTTCTGACACTGTCGGACCGACAGAGCGTCAGTTCCTCAATGTTGAATATGATCAGTTAGTGTCAGAGATTGACCGTGTCGCTGAAGGCACAGAGTTCAACGGAACTCAGTTGTTGGCGGGTGTTGGTTCGATCCTCGACTTCCAAGTTGGTACAAGAAATAATCCAGAAATCGATCGTATTTCGTTTGATGCTTCAAAAGCAGATGCGAATTCGGCGGCACTGGGAGTGAATTTGACCTCTGTAGCAGACAAAGCTTCAGCACAGAATGCGCTGACAGCAATTGACCAAGCTATCGTGAGTGTCTCTGCGATGAGAGCGGACTTTGGTGCGATTCAAAATCGTCTTCAGTCAACAATCGCAAATATTCAAGTTTCAGTAGAGAATATGGCAGCTGCAAACTCTCGTATCAGAGATGTGGATGTTGCTGAAGAGACTTCTGAAATGACAAGAAATAATATCTTGTTGCAAGCTGGTACTAGTGTTCTAGCACAAGCGAATCAACAAGCTAACGTAGCACTTGGACTCTTGAATAAGTCTTTCCAAGGTTAATAACAGGACTCCGATGATGTCGGAGTCTTGAACCTGAAATGACTTTGGTTCCCGATCTTATCTTCAATGATCAAGATCACCCTCATGAGATCCGCCACCAGTGGGCGGTTCCGAGTGTATATAGACCCGAAGCTCTGTTAAGAGCTGACAATTTGATCTGTTTCCTGCGACTGAGGCTGCTGTTAGCGCGGCGGTCCTCAACTTTCAAAAGTGCAGGCAGAGTTTTCTTCTGGAAAGGTTGCACCTTTTCACGATCATCTTCGCTATGCGAATCGAAAAAAATAATTCAAAAAAAATCTTCTAAGAAAAAATAAAAAGAAAATAGAAAATCTGGACTCGAGAAAGATTTTTTAATTCCGAAAAGTTTAGCGGAAGCTTGTATCGCAAGTTCCAATTATTAATTAAACAGGTGCATGGATCGCACCTTATGCCAATGGATGGCAAGTTTTCAAGGAGGAAAAAGGAATGCAGGGAGGATAGAATGGGATTAAGAATTGCAACTAATGTGTCGGCGTTGAATGCGCAAAGAAGTTTGTATTCGACACAAAACAACTCAAACCGCGCGATGGCTCGATTGTCTTCTGGATTCAGAATCAATCAAGCAGCAGACGATGCGGCAGGGCTTGCGATCAGTGAGAACTTAAAAGGTCAAATCCGAGGGATGAGACAAGCCAATAGAAATGCGAATGATGGTATTTCTTTGGTGCAAGTCGCTGAGGGCAGTTTGAACGAAGTTTCAAATATGTTGATTCGCTTGCGTGAGTTGGGTGTTCAAGCTTCTTCAGATACAATTGGTGACACAGAAAGAAAGTTTTTGGATGTTGAATATCAGCAGTTGAAGTCTGAAATTCAGCGTATTACTGAAGCTACTGAGTTCAATGGTTACGAGTTGCTTAACGGCACTGGTGGAATGATTGATATTCAGGTAGGGGTTAATAATGATGCTTTCCGCGATAGAATTAGCTTTAATTCTGGAGCGGCGAACGCTTCTTTAGATGCTCTAGGGTTGACAGCAGAGACTTTGGGAACAAAAGAGTCTGCACAGCTAAGCTTGAGTACGATTGACCAGGCATTGACTTCAGTGAATGCAATTCGTGCTAATTTTGGTGCTTTACAGAATCGTCTAACATCGACATCAAATAATTTGATGGTCGCTGAGGAAAATCTGTCAGCAGCAAATTCACGAATCAGAGACACTGATGTGGCTGCAGAGACAAGCGAGATGACTAGAAATAGTATCTTGATGCAAGCAGGTATCTCAGTTCTTGGTCAGGCTAATCAATCACAACAGTTGGCATTGAAACTGTTAGGTTAGTAATAGGTTAGTAGTAAAATAAAAAAGGCTGCTTCTTTTTGGGAGGCAGCTTTTTTTTGTTGTCCTAGTCAGAGATAATTGTCGTTAAGTTGCTCCAGAGAACGGGGCTGAGAAGTTCAGAGCCGATCATTAAAACTAGTTCAGCATCTTTTTGCCGACCTCGTTTTGCTTCGGTCGGTAAATGGCCTGTTCCACCGTTCTTTTCAAACCAAGACTTTCGAATTGCTAAAGAGTTGGAAACAAGAAGATGAGGAAATGATTCAAGCTCTTTCTTGTGGGCTCTGCCATATTCAAAAGTACTTAAAACTGCAAAGTTTTTATCAGAATTGATAGCTTCTAATTTTTGGAAACCTAGTTCATGTAAATATTTGAATTTCTGTCGGCCTGGGTGCTTAGATGTAAAAATGAGATCTAGGTTTCCTGAAAGAAAATTTGCTTCCAGTTCATTGAGATCAAAAATATCTAGTGTGATCTTTTTAATCCCAATCTCCTCAAAGCAAATCTTCACGGTCCTGAGGGCAAAATCGGAAAGACCTTCGAGGGTTCCGATGTGAAGCTCTGCAACCATCTGTTTATTGCTGATACCCTGAAGCTCTGATTCTAAGCGACGAATGGATTTTTCAAAAATTTCTGCCAATTGAAAGGCAATCGCAGTCCAGCCGGACTTCCTTTTCGCAGAGCGGTCTAGAAGAACGATTTGCATTTCGTCCTCGATTTTTCCAATGATGCGTGAAAGTTGAGGCTGACTAAGGCCGACATGCAAAGCTGCGGCCGACAGATTTTTGAAATTAATGGCCTTAGAAAGAACACTCAATTCATAGTACAGTTGTTGCATCGGGACTCCGGATCAAGGTTTGCGAATGTAGTTGAGGAAAGCAATCATTCCGAGAGCTCCTGCAATAAGATAACCAATAAAGCTCATGGTCGGCATTCCAGCAATATGATTTTCCGTGTTGTGTACAAAAATAAACGAGGCACTCAAAATCAATGATGCAATAATGACACCTAAAAAGAGCAGGTTGAAAGAGCTCTCGACGGCTCTTTTAAGCTCTTTGATTTCGCCGATTTTGAGATGAAAAGCATGGTCGGGGCTGTTGATCTTTCTAAGAAAGAAGTTCAGCTGTCGCGGTAGAGCATTGATAAACATTTTTGATTCTCGAGCCATTTGCGACATATCGTTCATGAATCGAGACGGACCAAATTGATTTTTGGCGAGCTCTTCAGCGAATTGCATTGAGTATTGAAGGAAGTCGAAATCTTTATGAATTTTTCGTCCCATTCCTTCAATCGCAACGATGGACTTAAAAAATAACATCAAATCGGTGGGGACTTGAATATGGTGTCTGGCTGCGATGCCAGATGATTTCATTAATATTTTTCCAAGATTTACATTTTTCAATGTCAGACCGAAATAAGGTGCAATCAACTCGCGCAAATCTTTGGCAAAAAGATCCACGTTCACCTTATCTGTGAAGGGTGCTAAATCGACGTACTCATATGCCAGCCGTTCATAGTCTTCTTTCGCAAGAGCTAGTAGCATATTAGCGATAGAGGCCTGAGTTCGGCCATTCAGTCTGCCGACCACACCGAAGTCAATCAAACCGATTTTATTGTTCGGCAAAACGAAAAAGTTCCCAGCGTGAAGATCGCCGTGGAAGAGCCCATCTTCGAAGACCATTTTTAAGTAGGCTTTGAGCCCAATTCGGATCACCTCATTGGGATCTATGTTTTCTTGTAATAGAGAGCCTTCTTGACTCAGTGGAATCCCTGGTAAGGCTTCCATAACTAAGACGCGCTCAGTTGTATAGTCAAAATAGACTTCTGGAATTTTGATTTCTTCGTTATTCGCAAAATTTTCTTGAAAGCGGCGGATATTGTTAGCTTCGACAACGAAGTTTGTTTCGAGCTCTAATGTTTTAAAGTATTCGTCGACAATGCCCGTGGGATTGTAGGGTCTTGTTTCAGGAATATATTTTTTTAAGAGGTCAGCTAGAAGGTACAGAACATTTAGATCATCGTTGATGGTTTCAATAATTCCGGGACGCTGTACCTTGATAACGACCTTTTGCCCTGTAGATAGACGTGCCCTATGGACTTGGGCAATGCTGGCAGAGCCTAAAGGCTCTGGATCGATACTTTCAAATTTTTGATACAGACTATTGCCGAACTCTTCTTTTAATACTCCTTCGATGACTTCGAAAGGTAGAGTTTGCACACGATCATGAAGTTTCTCGAACTCAGTAACATAGTCTTCAGGAACAAGATCCGGACGAGTTGCTAAAAGTTGCCCCAACTTTACAAAAGTGGGGCCTAGCTCTTCAAAGCTCATCCGCATTCGCTCAGGCATTGAGAGTCGCTCAATGTCTGAGTTCGTGTTCAGCCGATCGATAATGAACTTACCGAGTTTTACCTTTTCTGCGACCTGGTGAAACCCGTGCTTTGCGAACACCCCGACGATCGTTCTGAGTCTCGCTGCGTTCTTTAGAGTTTTTCCGATCTGGCTTCCGGTCGTTAAGGCTGTCACTATTCTTCTCCGAATAGTCGTCATTATCGCGAAGTTTAGAGCTTTCGGCAAACATCAATTTTTTGCTATGCTTTGGTTTGTCCTTAGAAGACGTTTCACCAGTTTCTTGGCGATAGCGATCTGGACCCAAAATCATCTCGAGCAAAGTTTTGTCAGGCCCCTTTCTTTCATCTTCAGGTCGTGGCGCAGGTTTAAAGCTGTGCTGTTTCACGGCCTTTTCAACTTTATGGGCTTGGCCTCGTTCATCTTTTCGCGAGTCCTCAAAAAAGCGGGATTTTTTCTGCGGATTTTTTGCTAGATTCTGGTCTTTGTCTTGCTCGTTCTTCTTAAAACTCTTTTTGGAGTCGCCCTTTTTGTCGAACTTTCTATCCTTAAAGTTCTTTTCGCCCTTTTCAGAAGCACGTGACTTAGGGCGTGCTGGCGGAGTTTGCGGTTTGCCATGCAGTTTCTTTAGATAGGCGGCAGCTGAAATTTCGGCCGGGGTTCTGTCGTCATCAATATCCCGAGACTCAACACCAGCTTGCACAAAGTTAATTTGTCCTAGCTCTGGATCTGCCGCAGCTACTTGGATGCGTATCACATCACCAATGCCGTAAGCAAAACCTGAACGCTTGCCAACAAGACGAAGATTTTCTTCGTCAAATTCAAAGCGATCGCCACCAAGGTCATCTAAACGTACAAGTCCATCGACGTCATATTCACGAAGAAGTACGAACACACCAAACTTGGCAACTGAACTGATCATTCCATCGAACTCTTGTCCGATAAACTTTTCCATGAAACGTGCTTTTTTAATGGAGTGAATCTGTCTTTCTGCTTTTGTCGATCTTTGTTCGGCAGCGGAAAGAACTGTTCCCGCACTTGCAAGATCATCTTCACTCATTAGGCGATATTTCGACTGTGGCATAATCTGGTTTTTAAGCAGACGATGAACAATCAAATCAGGATAGCGACGAATAGGGGATGTGAAGTGAGTGTAAAACTCAAAGCCCAAACCAAAGTGGCCCAAATTATTCACGCTGTACTTGGCCTGACTCATTGATCTCAAGGTCAAAATATTTAAGATCTGCGCTTCGGGTCTATTTTCAAACTCTTCGAGTGCTTTCGTAAGACGCTTCTGCAATTTACCTTCGCCAAGTTTGACTCTGCCGCCGAAGTTGGCAAGGTATCTTTCCAGAGTTTTGATGGCCATTTCGTTTGGCGGTTCGTGAATGCGGTAAAGAGCAGGAATCTCACGTGAAGAAAGGAATTTCGCCACAGCCACATTGGCTGCCAGCATCATCTCTTCAATCAGTCGGTGTGAAAAAAGTCTTTCTGATTTTTGAATATCAATCGGAACTCCAGCACCATCAATGACCAGCTCTGTTTCGGGGATCTCCAAATCCAACGAGCCTTCTTTGAAGCGTTTTGCCATCAAGATTTTGGCTAGATCGGCAAGATGGAGGATGTGCTGCTTTACGTGCTTCAGTTTTTCGATGTCGTTGCCATCAATGATCTCTTGCGCCTCACCATAGGTCACTCGAGCTTTGCTTTCCATCACAGCTTCGTAGAAGTCTGATTTTTTGAGTTCGCCTGTAAAATCAAATAACATTTCGGCAACAAGGCATAGACGAGGTACGTGAGGGTTTAAGGAGCAAAGCCCGTTACTTAAAACCTCAGGAAGCATCGGAACGACATAATTAGGGAAAT
>CAYSKF010000001.1:0-503409 GCA_964431515.1 uncultured Bdellovibrio sp. | reverse complement strand
GTTGTTTCTTTGTTGATCGCACAATTGATCGCAACTATCGGCGGTTAATTGAAGGTTTCATAGGAAAGGCTCTTCCGAGGGCTTTTCAAGAAAAAAGGCTGGTCTTGCACCAGCCTTTTTTTATTTGTGTTGTTTACGGTGAGGCTCTTCAGCCTAGGCAATGAAAGCTTAAGGCAAGAAGTTCAGCGTCTTAAAATAAGCCTCTGAAGAATCTTTAGCATCGTTTGAGTCATGCTGAATCGTGATGCCGACGATCTCCATATCCGCGATGTCTTTATCGGGGAAAGCCTTGCGCAAGTCTGCCGCTAAATCTCTTTCAAAATTGTGAGCTTTGCCGAGCATATCTTGATTGTTCAGCAATAACTGTTTTGCTTCAGGAAGAGTCGCGACAACCACGTTTTTGTTCGAATACCAATTTTCAAAAATGTCTCCCGCTTTGCGGTTTTCTCCAGGAGCGGCATCCCCCCAGTAGTAGCCAAACAAAAACACCTTATCATTTTTTGGGTCCACTAGGGTTCTATCGCCATTGGCTTTACCGTAACGAACAGTGAACCAAACTTGGAAAGCAGAGTCGTCTTTGCCAGTTTTGCCTTTAACAGGGTCAGCTCCTTGGACGCCTTTTGTGACTGCAAGCTTTAAAGCCATCTTTGAGAAATCCATCGGAGAGAATCGGTAAGCTAAAGTCGTCATACGAATCGAGTTGTTGTTGCTCTTCATAAGGGCCCAGTTTTTCTCGCCATTGAACTCTGCAGTCGCATAACCGAAAGCTTTGTTGTCATCCAAACCGCCCGGTGAACGTGATTCGTAGTTGAACTGATGATCCATACGGAAGTGCACCATATTCTTATGGTTGTAATCAATGCGAATGCCTTCGGGCATATTAGCTTTAGTCACAGGATTCACACGAACACCACCCATGATGTCTGGCAACTTTTGCACATCAAGTACTGCGTACGGGTCAAAACGTAGTTGTGATTGAGGCAATTTCGTTTTCACTTCATAGCTGTCAGCAGGGTCTTCAATTTTTGGTAACAAATAGTGATTCAACTCCCAAGTGTTCGAGTAGGGTAGGAAGTCGACCAGGCGTTCTCCAGTTAAAGAGTAAATCTTCGCCAAGTTGTCCTGATTAATGCGATAGTAGGCCTTGCTTTTAAGTGGAGAAGCATTGGCTTCAGTCATGATGACTTTTGAATTCCATGCTAAGTTGCCTTTTTCGTTATCGATATTCAGCTCTGCCAAGGTGTTGACCAAACCTTTCATGAAGGCTTTTTGATTGAAGCGTGACGAAAGGATCCCGGCCAAATGATCTGCTTTGATAGTGCCCAAATCAACAGCCATCAATTTCTTCGGAAACTTGGAAGAGGACGTCGTCACGACGCCGTCGTTGTTTTCATCAAACTGGCCGATGATTTTGGTCGCTTTCATAAAGATATGTGAATCTTCTGGGTCACTTTCGAATGTGACAGAGAAGTAGCGAGTCAGACCAATTAGCGATCTTTCATTTTTTCTCCAGAATGAATCCATTGCTGTTGGAGTGATCGACTTCGCAGCTGTTTTTTCTGTCTGACAGATTTCAGGACCTTGATTTTCAGAAAGGGCTGAGACCAGCGCGAAAGGCACATCTGTTGTATTCAAAATACTGGAGCCATGCAGAGGAGCAGCGATGGCTACGAACCCCTTCACGTAGGTTGAAATCATGCTTGGGTTTTTCGTAAAGGCGTTGAGAGTATCAACAGCCCCTTTAGAGTAACCCAGAATGAGGTAGCGAGGGGACGCGTGCCCGCGTTGAGTGCGTGATTTGATGTCTTCGCGAAGATATTTTAAAATAATGTCGGCGTTCACATCAGCTCCGCAAGTACTTTCAACAGGGGGCTGGATGACTCTCAGGCCCAATTCGTCGCTAATGGAATTTAGACCTAAGCTGAAGATTTCTTTATCAAAGATGCTGTTGTAGATTCCCGGTACATACACGATGGTGACGCCGTCCATTTTGGTATCATAGATTTTAGTCAATGGTGTTGGATAGATGCGATCTTCAAGATCTGCTTCTTTGATTGCTTCTTTCAGAAGAGTTTGTACAAGAGTGACCCCTTGTTCTTTTTTGCTGTTAAGGTTTTTAAAGCTTTCAGTGTTTCTTGCTTTATTGGCAACCCACTCACGAGCAAACTTCACGTCGCGAGTTTCTGGAAGATAGGACTTTTCTTGAATAACGATGGATTTTTCAAGAAGGTGCGGCATCTGATACATTTTCATCACAGCACGTTTTGCTGGAACGACATAGTTGAGAATGCCACCGATAAGATCATTGTCTTTACCGAGGTCTGTTTTTAGATCGAGGTTCGCCGTTTTACTGTCTTGAAGAAGTCCGACCTTCGCTTTGACTTTTTCAATACGTGGGTCTGCTAAAAGATTTTCAACAGAGCCTGAAGTTAAAACAGCATCCGTGATCGCACCGATATCTTCGGGGCTGATCATGGTGTTGATATCAAATTTAGACATATCAAAACTTAACGGGCTCAGAGTTGTCTGATTAGGTTGTTTGAATGGATCAAACTTGAAAGCTGTCATGAAGCTTTTCATTTCCGAGACCATAAAATAGGGACGAGTGTCAGAAACAAAGCGAGTGATATGTTGGAAAATACGTTTTTGTGAAAGATCTTTAGCTTGAGTCTCAATACCTTGAGAAGAGTTTTTGATGATTTCGGTCAGAGACTCATTTTTAGTCAACCCTTGTTTTTTTGCTGAATTGCCAAAGAGGTCTTTTGCGTTCACACCGAGGAAAGACAAGATGTCTTTAGAACGAATTTGTCCTGGCACTTTTCTTTTTGTCGAAGCGAGAAGTCCATAGGAAGAAGCTGCCGACAAAGAACCGTGAGTGCGATACATCTTCGTGAAAGCCCCTAGAGAGGACTGGATGTAATAGCCATCTTTTAACGTCAAAATAAAGTCAGGGAAGTCAAAGTTTCGCTCTGAAGCAGATTCAATCAAGCGGAATAAAGAATCTGGATAAGCTGTTTTTAAAGTGACGTTAAATACATTTGCTGCCGTGATGGCTTTAGGAGCAGCTTGAGTGGAGATAAACTCTTTAGGAATTTGTAAAGGGTTGCCAGTTTCTGCAAAGTAGTAATAGAGGTTTGACTTTTTGTCGAATTGAACTTTGGCTTCGCCGTGGGCTGTGATGACAGTCATCAGAGTGTCTTGAGCAGAATTACGGTTCACGTAGACGGCCATGTCGAACCAAGTCTCTTTGCGGAATTCTTGGATGAGATTTTTCATCTGCTTGCGGTCTTTCATATAAACCGGACCCCAAGTGCCAAGGGCCATCAATGGAACTGCAACGTCTTTGTCGGATTTCAGGTTTTGCACGTTATTAAAGCCAGCACGTTCGATCACTTTGCCGATGTCGACTCCGAGAAGTTCTTGCTCGGCCTGACCTTCTTTGAAGCGACCGATGTTTCCATGATCTGACATAAGAACGATTTCAACTTCTTGGCCTTTTTCTTTGTAAGACTTAATGAGTCGTTTGATCTCAGCATCGAGGACTTTAATTACTGGGAACAGGCGATTGCCTTGCGTATGTGCTGTGGAATCAACGGCTCCAACGTAGCCAGTAAGAACCGGTTTTGCCTTAGCCGCAAGAAGTTCGTCGACAACTGTTTTGATTTCAAGCTTGGGGACTTCTTCGGTTGGGAAATACATCAATGCTTCAACATAGGGATTAAAGAAAGACTCGAAGGCGCCCATATAGTATTTTGGAAAAGCCAGGCGGCGGTAGTAGTCTCGAGGATCGCCTTGGATAGATTGCGAGGATTCATCGAAGTACGTGGCTTCAACAGATTTAATACGACCAGCAGCTCCAAATATTTCAGCAGTTTGAGTGACTGTCGCCCAGGAAAGATCTGTCATCGAAGGGAAGGGGGCCACATGGGCACCATATTGAGTGAACTCTTTAAACATTCCCTGAGCTTGGGCGGCTTGGAAGGCGGCGTAGCTGAGGCCGTCGACAGCTAGAATAATGGTTTTCAGTTGATTTTGATTTTGCGTGGCCGACGTGGTTTTGTTCCAAGGTAAGTTGATCGCGTTTGCTGGCGCAAGAGCTCCAAGGGATAAAGAACCAGCTAGGAAGCTTGCAGCCAGAACATTTAAATAGGTTGATTTGCTTTTCATACTTACCTCGTTTTTATTGTCTCAACATGAATAAAGGCAAAGGGAGTGCCAGAATTCAGGTTTTTAAAACGTAGGTATTCGAATTGGTTCTGGAATTTTCGGTCTCAATGTTTCATGTTGAGACCGATGACAGTTTAGATGCTTCGCTGTCCAAACTATGGTCTGTCAGTTTGATACTCTTTCGGAATGTGCAGCTGGTTGCCATCGCGAATAGAGTGATAGGTGGGAGACATGATTTCTATGTTGGCTTCATTGAAACAGTCTTGGATATTTCGGCGAATATCTGAATAGATGTCGTCGAATTTGTTGGCTTGTCGAGTGTAGACATTCAGTTCGTATTGCACATAGGAATTATTGAGGTCTGTTTGGAATATGAACGGTTTGTTTTCTTTTATCAGACCTTCCGTTCGGTTGGCTGCATCGAGGAGAAGTTTATGTACTTTTCTCCAATCCACGTCGTATCCGATAGTGATGCGTGGATTGAGGATAAGACCATCTTTGTCGGCTACAGAGCTGTAGTTGGTCATATGCGAATTTAAGACATTAGAATTTGGAATGGTCACATCGACATTTTTGATCGTGCGGATTCTGGTAACGAGAAGGTTTTTTTCAACGACATCCCCCGTTGTTCCGCCGATCATGACTCGATCACCAATTTTAAAGGGGCGCATATAAGTAATCACAAGTCCCGCGACTAGATTAGAAATGGCAGAGCTTGAACCTAATGAAATAAGAAGTCCCATGAAGACCGAGACGCCTTGAAAGGCTGGAGAGCTTGAACCCGGTAAATGGGGGAAAATAATAATAAGAGTGAAGGCCAGAATAAATATTCTGATGAGTTTATAAGTAGGACTTGCCCATTCTGGGTAAAAGCCATCAATTTTTAAGAAACCATTTTCAATGCGGGTGAAGAACAGTCGCACAACTTTGAGCACATATCTTGTGACTAAGATGATGACGAAGATATAGATCGCTTTAGGGATGTAGTTTAAAAAAGTTGTCAGCACTTCACTTAATGGGTCCAAAATATACTGAAGCATATTTTCAGAGATCGGTGCCGTCTGGGGGAAAAAGCTAAGGACCAGAGAGAGGTAGACATAGATCAATAATAATGTGCCAACAACTTTGATAAATTTCAGGAGACTACAAACGCTGGTGATCATCGCCTGGGCTGTGATAATTTCGAAGTTGTGAAATTTTAGTGGACGAATTTTTCCAGCGCTGAGAGAGACCACTTTGTGTTCAATCCAAGGGAAAAACCAACCAAACAAAGCGAGAAACGCTACGAGAAGGAGCGTTACGACTCCGGAGTTGATTAGTGCATTGCTAAGATCAGATTCGAATAAATTAGACATGTTTTATTTAAAGCATACAAAAATCTGGGTTGCAAACATTCGAAGCAGGGGTTTTCATTCTGGAGGGTTGGTCTTTCTTGGGAATGTGCGGATACAGTGAACCCAGTGAACGAGGCTGCTTGCTATTGCATAGACCGTGCGCTATTTTTTATTTCACGAGGCGCGTATGAGTATTTTCATCAAAATTAGTTTTATCATCTCAGGCATAGCTTTATGGCTATTCACGCAAAAGTTGCTTGGGCAGCGCAAGATGAGCACGAAAGGGCCTATTGGGGACTGGATTCATATATGGACTGAGAAGTACACAGACTATTTGCACGCAAAGCCTCGGGTGGCGAATGGTTTGTTGATTTCAAGTTCCTTTGTTATCGATGCCCTCGGTATTTTTTTGATTGTGCAATCTTTGATTGGTGACAGTGTACGACCGTTTCTGGCGGTTTTGGTTTTGTTTTGCTTTCGGCAGGTCAACCAAGCCATCACAGTGCTTCCGTTGCCAGAGAAAATGATCTGGAGGGATCCTGGAGTTCCTTCCTTGTTTGTGACCTACGGTGTTTCCAATGATCTGTTCTTTTCCGGACATACTGCTTTGGCAGTTCTGGGCGCTATAGAAATCGCTCATCTTGGGGGCAGCTTTTTTATGTTCCTAGCTTGTGCCATTGTGATTTTTGAAGTGATTGCTGTTCTTTTACTGCGAGCTCACTGGACGATGGATGTCTTTGCCGGAGCCATTACCGCCCTTTGGGTGCACGGAGTCGTATCAAGCTTCGCACCGGACGTAGATCTATGGCTGTTGAGTCTTTGATTGAACTTTTTGTGCTATAAAATTTTGTACCTGATCAAGCACCCAGTGCGGATCATCCAAAGTTAAATCATGTCCTGCTTCGGGGTGGCTGATCAAAGGAAGCTGCCATTTCGCTGCAATTTTTTTGGAGCAGTCCGGATGAACCACTTTATCTTTTTGCGACGCTAGAATAAGCACTGGTGCCGGCGGCTGTGGACGCTGAGGAATCTGTGCAGCGACTAAAAGCTGAGAGAAAAAATTGATCGATTTTGGCGGATAGGTCGCCGTGCGAGGACCCCAATGAGTTGCCACCTGTTGGATATGGGGCTCTGGCAAACGTGCCGTCGTCATACGCAAAATCATTTCTTCACGTTTTCTCATGTCACTTTGAAAAGCAGAATGAACGATATTTTTAAGTGAAAAAGGAGTGATACGCTTATAGACCGGTGAGTTGTTCAAGCTGCAATTGATCAGCACAACCGCAGCCACTTCTTCAGGATGATGATGGGCCCATTCTAGAGACAGCATGCCACCAAGAGAAAACCCCACCAAAATCTTTTTTCCATCGTTAGGAACCTGATTGCGCAGAGCTTGGATATTCTTTTTGGGATTCAAAGGCGTGATGTGCTGGAAATGACGTCCGTTCCCCAAAATATCTGGAGTATGGAATTTATCCTGAGGAAAGCGGTCTTTGAGATGATGAAAGAAATCTCCCCAATGGAAAGCTTCACTCATTATTCCGCGGATCAATACCCATTGTTTCATTATCGTGCTCTGCCTGCTCTGATGGCGTTGAAGTGATTTTTTGTGATTTTAGAGTCGGACACTTTTTGCGGAATGGCAAGGTTAGATCCGATGATCTGTCAGATATTTTAGTGCCGGAGGGGTGTTTTTTTAGGAGCAGATTTTGAATAACAGATTTCCATCAGGAGGAAATATGTTCCAAGGTCACGCTCGTTCGCTTTCGTTGTCGATAGTTTTGACACTCATGGGCCCTATTTGCGCCGGAGCACCTCCGGTGGCTCAGGATAAGGCTATAAAGATTCATGGACTTGAGGCTATTGGGATGGATGCCTGGACTCAGTTTTTAGTGAAAGGTCGAGAGACAGGGCTTTCAATATCGGATTCGCGGGGAGCCCTTGAGAATCTGCTCAGCTTAGTAAAAAACGAACAACAAACTTTTAAACAAGTGCGTGAGACTCTGCAAAAGACTCGTGTTGCATCCGCTGCAGATTATTATGAAATGGGCCAAATGCTTTTAGAGCTTCGTCAGTCGTTGCGGCAAAGAACGGACCTGACTCAAAAGGCTTTGCAGGATTCCATGTTCTTGCTGCAACTGATGGCAGAGGAAAGTCTTTATGTCGGATCTAAAAAGTTTTCTGACTTTCCAAAAGAGATCACTTTTTCTGAGAAATTGAGTGACAGTGGAAAAACAAGAAAACTGCGTCAGTTTAATGTTCAAACGGGTGATGTGGTCTTGTCAAAATCGACAGGATTTGGTTCTTCAAGTTTTATTGCCCTCACAATGGATCATCCTCATATCTATTCTCACTCCACACCCGTGTATGTGGATCAAAGTGGCGAAGTGCTGTCTCCGGAAGCGGAGATTGATGACGGTGTGAAGTTGCGCAATATGAAGAAGGACTATGTCGATAACTCAAAGACACGCATGTACATTTATCGTTATCAAGGTGACGATGCTAAAGTTCCTGAGAAAGTTGTCGCTGGGATGGAAAACCTAGTCGCCGAGATGTACCAACGAACGGGCGGAGATCCGGTCAATAAAGCCGCTTTCATCTATGACTTTTCAATGACTCCTGGTGAGGCAGCAACTCGCGGGCTTTTTTGTTCTTCAGTGTCCTACGAGGCTTATGTTCGTGGCGGAATCCAAGATGCAGCCAACCCCTATCATAAGTCGGTTTGGAGCCCTATCAACAAAGGGCGAGAAATTCTTTTGAAGGCCTTAAACATGAATACAAACCGGGTGCCTGCTCCTGGTGATCTGGAGCTGAATAAGAATTTTCGTTTGGTCGGAGCGCGTATTGATATCACCAAGCTCAATCAAGACCGCGTGGAAATGGCCATCATTGATACATTCTTGAGCGAGATCGAATCCAATAAAGAGTCTATGAAACGCATGGCTTCGGCTTTAGAGTCGTTGTCAAAGAAACCCATCGACAAAAAGGGTTTGATGGCTATGGCCTCTGCGGGATTGTTGCCCAAAGAGTTGTCTGACAAGGCAGCTATGATTCAGAAAATACCAGATTCTATTAACTTAAAGCAGATGGTCTTCTTTGCCTTTTTAAATGAACTTATGACACCGAAATTGCGCGAAGCTATGTTAGCGCAAATAAGTATGATGGAGGCACAAGGTCACATTGTGGGTACCATGGAGCTAAGAAAAATGGCTAAGACCTTTGGGGCTTCTATGCAATCTGAAATTGCAGCATTGGAAAGTAAAATAGTCGCGGTGACTGGTGTTGGCTCTTGCGGAAAGGCTCTTCTTTAGTTTTTGAAGTTTTATTTTGGATTGGAAAGGAGCTGAATCAAATGGTTCAGCTCCTTTTATTTTTTAACCTTTGTTGGTCAGAACCCAGATGCCCACGAGAATAAATAAACTTCCTGAAACGTATTTCATGGTCTGAGGGCTAAAAAAAGTACCTAGATATTTGCCGGCAAGGACGCCGAGAGCACCCGCAAGACCTAAGGCTAGAACAACTGCAAGTAAGACCGTCATCGTCGATTTGGTCTGAGAAGAGGCGGCCAATGCCGCAAATTGAGTTTTATCCCCCATCTCTGCTAAGAAGATGGTGATGAAGGTGCTAGCAAAAATTTTCCACTCCATTTGTGTTCCTTTATTTGAGAAGGCTGCGTGATGAATCCATCCTACAGCGAAATGATGTTGGTTTGAAGAATCGATAGAGATCTCGCCTTAAGGCTAGCTGTACCTCTGAGCTTTTTGCGAAACAAGGGGCCGTTGCTACAATCAGATTTAAGGAGATTTTATGGTTAAATTTGCATTGGCTTTGTCTTTGGTGTTTGCAACGAGTTCTTTAGCGCATGCGATGGGTGATGGTCCTTGTGCGAAGGAACGTGAAACTTTATGTGCTGGTGTTCAGCCAGGTGGCGGAGCCGTGATGAAGTGCTTGAAGGAGAACGAAGACAAACTTTCTGTCGAATGTAAAGCTCATCACGAGAAAATGAAAGAGCAAATGAAAGACGTGCATGAGGCTTGTGCGGACGATGTTCAAAAACATTGCGGTGATGTTAAGAGAGGCCGCGGTCGTGTCATGAAGTGCTTGAAGAAAAATCACGATGCCTTGTCTGAGGGATGTAAGGCTGAACTCGCTGAAAAGAAATCAATGCGTAAAAAAGATAAATAGACTGATTGATAGGAACCAATGCGCGAAAGAAGTCTTCGACTTAGTTTAATAGATGCATTTCTAAGCGCATTGATGGTGGGTGCTGGTGAAACCTATTTGCCAGCCTACGCTTTATCGATCGGGATGGGGGAGGTCTTTGCCGGTATCTTGGCAAGTCTTCCTATTGTTAGCGGCGCAGTTTTACAACTGATCACTCCGCGAGGATTACAGCAAGTTCAATCCCACAAGCATTGGGTTGTCGCTTCAAGCTTGTTGCAAGCAGCCACTTTTCTTCCATTGATATATTACTCTGCGACTCGAGCCCCTGATTTTTGGATTTTATTTTTGATACTGACTCTGTATTGGGGTTCTGGTTTTTCCTCGGGCCTAGCCTGGAACTATTGGATGGGTCGTTTGGTGCAAGTGGAAGAGGGGAATCGTTTCTTCTCGAAACGGGCCCGTACTTCACAGCTTGGTATTTTGTTGGGGTTGATTGGTGGTGGAGTCGCCCTTCATAACAAAGTGGAGTTGGGACCTTTTTCGTCTGTGTTCACCTTGTTGTTTGTGTTTGCAGGCAGTTGTCGATTACTGTCTTCGGTTATTTTGTCTTCGCAATACTTCGATCCACAATGGAAGCCCGAACGTTTATTGGGTTTACGTGATTCATGGAAAGTTTTCTGGGCTAACAAACAAAAACGACGCTTTTTCTTTTATCTCGCGCCTTTTCAAGCGGCTGTCTTTGTCTCCTCTCCATTTGTGACTCCGTATATGTTGGCCCAAGTGAAAATGGACTATGGAACCTATATGGTTGCCATAGGGACTTTGTTCATTGGAAAAATTTTGGCTTTACTTTTAATCGACCGTTATCGGGGCGACACTTCGGGTTTTCGTTTACTTACAGTGGGTGCGGCGGCCATTGTTCCGGCACCAGCCTTGTGGGCCTTGAGCAGTTCGGCTGTATTTATTTGTGGCTTGCAATTATACAGTGGCATGGCCTGGGCCCTCGTGGAAGTCGGGTTGGCATTGATTTTCTTTAAAGACTTAAAAAACGAAGAGAAGATTCCTGTCTTAACGGTTTACAATTTACTCAATTCCTTGGCGATCATTATCGGCACTTACATCGGCGGCAAGGTTCTTTGGGCCTTTGGTGAGAAAATCACGAGCTATTATGCTGTGTTCATTTTGGGTACACTTGTGCGAGGTTTGAGTTTTTTACCTTTGTATAATTTTGTGAGAAAGCACTTTGTTTTGTCTGGCTCCAAGGAGCCTCAGATTCCTACGAATAAAGCCTCTTAAGAACAAAGGCTCCTAAAAATAAAGCCTCCTGAAAATAAAGCAGCTTAGTGGGTTAGGGTAGAGAAGAGACATGACAGATTGGAAGTCGCTTCTGATAGAGACCTTTGCTCGAGTAGTTCGCTTCTAGGATTCATCAGCTAATAAGCTTTCAGATAGATTTATAATTTAAGGATACTTTTCTAAAAAAAGACGATGAGCTTTTTTATCTTGGTACGGGTCTTCGCTATCATTTAATTCTTCCGCTGAATATCCCGAGTATATTTTTAAAACAGTCACAACATCATTTTCAATTTTAAACTGAGCACGCCAAGTGCGGTAAGAGATCACAAAGAGTTCCTTATCTGCTTTCACTCTTTTTTTGCGTGAATTCGTTGGTTCATACTCCAACTGATGTTGTAGAAAGCCACGCAGTTGTGTGACGTTGTTTTTTTCTAACCAAGTGAGTTGATCTTCGGCTGTGGGGCTGAACACAATAGAAAACTTTTCGGCATCTTTAAGCCATTCTGGCTCAACCTCTGGAAAAGAATCGGCATAAGCCACATAGGGCTTGATGTCGAGGATAGGACTGCCATCCAGAAGATCAGCTCCTGCGACGTAGATTTTCAATTTTTCAATGCGCAAGACTTTCACGCAACTCATGCCAATGGGGTTAGGGCGGTAAGGAGATCTGGTCGCAAAGACACCCACTTTGGTGTTACGACCTCGTGGTGGCAACACCATGGGATTCCAGTTCGGATTGTGATGAAAAGTGAACATCACCCAAATGCGCGGGCAGCCTTCTAGGCCAATCAAAGCTTGTTCAAAATTATGCCCGGGAAAAAGCTCGATGCAGCCTTCCGAGTGAAATTCGTCGGGTTGTCGTCCTGCTTCGTAAGGTTGAACTTGTTCGCTGTGAAAGACTCCGATCGGAGTCATTTCTATTTTTGATTGCGCCATTGCCTCATCCATTCAAAACCTGCAATCGCTGCTGTCACACCGACGTTGAGTGAATTTTTACGTCCACGTAAGGGGATGATCCGCACTTCATCCAAATATTTAATAATTTCAGGATCGAGGCCAAAGCGCTCATTGCCTAAAATAAATGCCGTGGCAGATGTGTCAAAAGGTTCGTATAAATCCACGGCGTGTGAAGTGGTTTCAAGGGCCACAATGCGGTAACCTTTTTCTCTAAGCTCATTCAAGCAGTCGATCAACTTAGGGGCTTCTTCCCAGGCGATGTGTTCTTGCGTGCCCATTGCGGTCTTTTCGACTTTCCACTGAGTGGGAGTCGGGGTGTAGCCGCAGAGATATATTTTTTCAGCCCCTAAGCATTCAGCTGTGCGAAAGATCGAACCGACGTTGAAGGCTGAACGAATGTTGTCTAGGACAAAGACCAACGGTAATTTTTCTTCGGGGCTAGAGTCCTTGTCGTTTTCGATGACTAAAAAATCGTCATCCTGCAGGTTTTTGTGCAGCAGTCGTTCGAAGGGGATTGCGAAACTGGTAAAATGTTTTAGGTTCATGTTTAGAACCAAGTGTTTTTCCAAATCTGCAAGGCGAGAGACATCGGGATTCGTGGACTCTGACAAGTTTTTGATTTTTGCTTTTAGATTATTTAAATCAGTAGCCGCAAAAGAAAAATCCACGACATTGGGTGCCGCGGATTTTTCAATCTTCAGGAAAAGTCTGTGAATGTCTTCAAGAAACTTTCTGTCCTGAGGAGATAACATTTTATTTTACTCTCTGTCCAACCTGAGCGCCGTCGTCAGGGGCAAGTACGAATAAATCACTGCCTCCGCTGCCAGCTGCCAGGACCATGCCTTCAGACATGCCGAACTTCATTTTGCGTGGTTTTAAGTTCACGCAAACTAAAATTTTACGGCCCAAAAGTTGTTCTGCTTTATAAGCTGATTTGATGCCAGCAATGATTTGTCGAGTTTGACCATCACCAATATCCACTTTAAGGCGCAGAAGTTTATCAGCTTCTTTGATCTCTTCTGCTTCGATCACTTGGCCAATGCGCAAGTCGACTTTTTCAAAGTCAGCAAATTCAATTTCCGCAGGTCTGTCGCCATTGCGATCTTCTGTTTTCGCCGCAGGTTTTGCTGCAGCGGCTGGAGCTGCCGGAGCCAGAGCTTTTTTAGCAGCTTGGATCTCTTCATTGATCTTGCGGCTTTCTTCTACCATGGCTTTTACTTTGTCAGCTTCAATACGAGTCGCCAAATGCTCATAATCATTGATCGGACGGTTCGTTAAAATTTTATGGATATCAGACCACTGGTAATCATTTTCACCCAAAAGCTTCGCTACTTTTTCCGTGTAATGCGGCAAAATAGGTTTCAAGTAAATCGCGAGCATACGGAAAATATTCAAAGTGGTCGTGATGACTTGCTTTGTGCCAACAGGATCACTCTCTAAAGTCTTCCATGGCGCTTTTTCGTCGAAATACTTATTCGCTTCGTCAGCCAACGTTCTGATCTCTGTTGTGGCTTTGGCAAAATCACGAGCTTCATAATGGGCGGCAATTGTTTCACCAGTGGCTTGAGCGTGCGCCAATAGCTTTGCACCCTCTGCATCCGGTTCGCTCATGATACCGTCCATTTTTTTCTTCAGCATCTGGGCACCGCGAGAGCCTAGGTTGGTGATTTTTCCAACAAGCTCTGAGTTCACGCGGTTGACGAAATCTTCTAAGTTTAAATCGATGTCATCGACAGAGCTGCTGAGCTTCGTTGAATAGTAGTAGCGCAGATACTCTGGATTTAAGTGATTCAGGTATGTGCGCGCAGCAATGAAAGTGCCTTTAGATTTAGACATCTTTTCGCCATTCACCATCAAGTGTCCGTGAACGAAGACTTGATTGGGTGAGCGGAACTCTGCAGCTTTTAAGAAAGCAGGCCAGAAGATCGTGTGGAAGCGGGCAATGTCTTTACCGATGAAGTGATAAATCTCGCGCTGAGGATCTTGCCAAATATCTTGCAAAGTTTTGCCTTGAGCTTTAGCCCACTGTTGAGTTGTGGACATATACCCCATTGGAGCATCCACCCAGACGTAGAAAAACTTTTTATTGTTCGTTCCAGGGATTGCGAAGCCAAAGTAAGGCTCATCGCGCGAGATATCTAGATCATGAAGATCTTCGTTAAACCACTCGAGCATCTTTTTTGAAATCTCTGGAGAGCAGTGTTGTGGAATCCACTCTTCCAGATATTTTTTAAAGTCATTCAGCTTAAAGAAAATACTTTCGCTGTCTTTAAGCACCGGGGCATTGCCGCACATAGAGCAATGCACTTCTTTCATATCACTTGGCGCATAAGTAGAACCGCAGACGTCACAAGAATCCCCGTACTGCTCTTTGGCGCCACATTTTGGACAAGTGCCTTTTACAAAACGATCTGGTAGGAACATTTTGTCATGGTTGCAGAAAAGTTGTTGAATCGCTTGCGAACGAGTGTGATTGCCCTCCACCATTTTGTGGTAGAAGTACTCACAAAGTTCTTTGTTTTCTTGCGAGTTGGTTGAGCCGTAAAGTGAGAATTTCACTTGGAAGTCAGCAAAGTCTTTAGAGTGTTCCGCATAACTTTTTGCGATCAAAGCTTCCGGAGTGATGCCCAACTCGCGAGCTTTCACCATGATCGGAGTGCCGTGCGTGTCATCTGCGCAAATATACGTGCACTCATTGCCACGCATATTTTGAAAGCGCGCCCAGAAGTCCGCTTGCAGATACTCCACCAAATGCCCCAAGTGGATGTAACCATTGGCGTAGGGGAGAGCACAAGTTATCAAGATTTTACGTTTTCCAGTCATGGGTCGCCTTTCAGTTCGCGCAACTTTTTAAGTCAATTCAATTAAGTTAAGTCCGTTCGATGCAATTCAGCTCAGCTCAGTATTTAGTTTCAAGCTTTGGCAGCGAGCTTATCGCCACTCTACGTTGCCGGTTTCGAGGTGATACATTGCCTTGACGATCTTTACCTCACCCGAGGCTACGGCGTCACGGATAAGTGCAGAGCGTTCAGTCAGTTCTTTTGCTACACCTGTGACATTGCTCCAAGATTCGTCCAGTAAGTGATCCGAAGGCTTTTTGTCAGCGTAGGACTGAAGATGAGGTTTTAGCTCCTCCGCCATGGCATTTAAAGCGGGTGAGCCCAAATCCGCACCTTGGAGGGCCGAGAGAGTCGCCTTGAGGGCTCCGCAAGACTCATGCCCCATAACGACGAGTAAGTTAGCGCCCAAGTGGCTGAGAGCATACTCAATACTGGCAATGACGTTAGTGTTGACATCCTGTCCCGCGGTGCGCACGACAAATATTTCGCCTAATTTTTGATCAAAAACAACTTCTGGCGGAACTCGCGAATCACTGCAGGAAAGCACCACGGCGTGCGGTTTTTGACCACCCACCAATCGGGCGCGGTCTTTCGAGCTGGCACCGTCAGCGCGGAAGGTGCCTTTTGTGAAACGAGTGTTTCCATTTTTCAGCCATCCCAAAGATTTGTCGGCAGAGATGGGGCCTGCTTCGCGAGTATGTGAGTGTGCATGAGCCGGCGCCGGTGGCACAGCCTCTGTCTGAGCCTCAGTTTTTGTTTCCGGACTTTGTTCTGTTGTTGTGTGCGTTTCATGGATATGTTCAGCAGCAGCAGCCACGGCTTTTTTTATTTCTTCAGCTTTTGCCTGTCCTTCAGAAAGTTCTTTGTCATTCGGTGTGATAGGAGTCAGATCTTTTCCGTCATGACTTGTGGGGGCGGCCGGAGGAGGGATGATTCTGCCTCGAGCGTCCTTTAGAATCACTTCTTGGTTCGGTTGTCGTTTGTAATTTGATGCACACGCAGTTAGACCTAAAATGATGAATGCTGTGATGATAGCTTTAGACATGACGCCCTCCGATTGTTCCCTCACTATTCTCAGGACCTCGATCGAGGGTCGTCAAATTAAAAACAAAATATCTTTCACCTGGTACGGGCTAGTCCTAGAATGGTGAAGTTAAGAGGTTGATGATGAAGCTTTCAGTCCTGTCGTCGAATGAAATTCAGAACAAATTGCTAGAGCGTTCGTATTCTGCTCAGAAGAACTACTTGGCCATGTACAGCACTTGGTGGGGTGGGATTGTGCGCGATCCTGGATTGATGGTTGTGCCGGTGGATGATCACTTGGTTCATCGTGGGGATGGTGTTTTTGAGGCTATTAAGGTGGTTCAAGGTAGGGCCTTTTTGTTGCAAGAGCATCTAGAAAGATTGGCTTCATCAGCGGAAAAAATCTCTTTGCCTTTACCCATGTCTTTAGATGAAATTCGCCAAGTGGTGCTTGAGACAACTCGAGTGACGGGGGCGCAAAGTGCTGTTCTGCGCTTATATATTTCGCGTGGTCCTGGTGGATTTACGACAAATCCTTACGAATCGATTTCTTCGCAGATGTATTTGATCGTGACCGCGTTCGCTCCTTTAGCGGATGAAAAATATTATCACGGAGTGAAGTTGGGACGCAGTCTGATTTCTCCGAAAGAGCCGTGGTTAGCGACGATCAAGACCTGTAATTACCTGCCGAATGTGTTGATGAAAAAAGAAAGTGTCGATCGTAAGCTGGATTTCACTGTGGGTGTTGATTCTCAAGGATTTTTAACTGAGAGCAGTACAGAAAACGTCGTCTTAGTCGATCAGCAAAGAAACTTACTGCGCCCACGATTGCGCCAGATTTTAAAGGGCACGACGATGATGCGCAGTTTTGCCTTGGCAGAAAGCTTAGTGTCACAAGGGCTTCTGAAATCTATTCAAGAAAAAGATCTGACCGAACAAGATCTATTCGCGGCCCAAGAGGTTATGATGATCGGAACCACTATAGATGTTCTTCCTGTGACCGAATACGAAGGGCAAAAGATCGGATCGGGAGCTCAAGGGGAAGTTGCCGCGCAGATGTTGAAGCTCTTGCGTGAAGATATGAAACAGGGGCCTTTTTCGACCCCTGTTTATGGTTAAATTTCAAGTTGGATTTTATCTAGCAATTCAGGATCGCTCAGAACGGCTTCGCCACCAAGGGCGATAGCTGTTAGTGGGTTCTCAGCGACTCGGACTGGGAGGCGAATTTCATTTTCGATTCGCAGGGCGAGGTCGCGGATCAAGGCTCCGCCTCCAGCTAAAACAATACCACGTTCGATAATATCAGAGACCAGTTCTGGTGGAGTATGCTCCAAGGCGCGGTGAATCGCATTGATGATTTCTTGAATGCAGTTTTGCATCGCAAGTCCGACATCCTCCGAGCTGGCTTCGATCGTTCTAGTCATGCCCGTTTCGCTGTCACGACCCGTGATGGTTTCAAAACGAATGTCTTTTTTAGGAACTGCTGTGCCGATGGTGATTTTCAAGTGCTCAGCAACTTGTTCTGAAATAATAAGATTTTTATAGCGACGGAAGTAGGATGCAATTGATTCGTCAAAACGATGGCCACCCACGCGCGCTGCTTCGCAGTACACGATATCTGCTAAGGCGATGACTGCGACTTCAGTGGTGCCCCCACCGATGTCGATGACCATAACGCCTTCTGCGGATTTGATGTTTAGACCGGCACCAATCGCAGCTGCCATCGGCTCGTCGATCAAGAACACTTCTTTTGCCCCCGCGGCTTTACACGAGTCGGTGACGGCTCTTTTTTCAACTTCTGTCACTCCGTACGGAAGAGAAACTACAACTCGCGGTCGAGAAAATGCCGATTTCACACCCGGTTGACTGAGGAAGTGTTTGAGCATCACTTCCGATGTATCGAAATCAGCAATGACCCCATCGCGAATGGGTTTTTGCGCGAAGATGCTTCCAGGATTGTTAGCCAGTTTTTCTTTTGCATCATTGCCAACAGCGATGACTCTTTTTTTGCCAGGCGAAGTTTGTTGATAGGCGATCAGAGAGGGTTCGTTGAGAATAATGCCCTTTCCGCGCGCAGCAATCAACGTGTTGGCTGTGCCAAGATCCACGTAAAGATCTGCGGCGGTGCCTGTGTCATCTTTGAAAAACCATGAAAACATATTATTTACCAAATCCTTTGCTGCTTTCGAAAGGGAAGGTCGCGAAAATTGAAATGTAGGTATAGGACTTGTTCAATTCAATGCCAAGCTCTGCCCCTAAAACTGCCTGTGGCCAGTCTGGATTGTGGTATTCAGAGCCGACTGTCAGGTTCGAAGCTACCAGATTTTCTTCCTTAGTGTTCAGGAAAGTGAAGGGTGCCGCAAGATAGGGAACTGTGAGGCCATATTCGGTATCGAACTTTTTGCTGACCATTGGGGCTACTTGCAATTGTAGAAGATTTTGTTCTTCATCCCGAGCAATTCCGGCACCAATTCTAAGACCCATCGCTGGTTGGTTGTCCACATCCGGGATCGGCACCCATTTGGCACTGACGAAGGCGTTAAAATCAACGGCGCCAGCTCCCATAGCAATGCGCAAACTTGTTGATTCATCCAAAGTGCTATCTAGAAAAACATTGAAATTTGCCCCACCACCTCGGTTCGTTAGAAGTTGAGGTTCGACACCGACTTGGTAAGTTCCCGGCGCCAGCAGTTCGGCGGATTCCGCGATACTCAGATAGGCGTGGGATGTCGAGCTGAGAAAAAGACCTAAAACAAAGTATTTAGCAAATTTCATGAATAAAAACCTTTCGCTGCGAAAATCGTATCGACTCGCGAATCATTTGACAAGACCTTGATCCAAAGAGAATCTGATTTCGTGACAAAACTGCCGATCTCTTTAGTGATTATTACTTTAAATGAGGAAGCCCACATCGAACGCTGCATCCGTTCGGCTCCCTTTGTTGATGATGTCGTCGTTGTCGATAGCCTGTCGTCGGATCGAACTGTCGAAATTGCCGAAAAATGTGGCGCTCGCGTGTTCTCAGAAAAATGGCGTGGGTATGGACCGCAAAAAGCTTTGGCGACCTCCTTGGCAAAACATCCTTGGGTGTTGTCGTTGGATGCCGATGAAGCACTAAGCCCCGATCTGGCTGACGAGATCATGCAAAAGTTCACGAGTTTAGACGATGAAGCTGGCTATCTTTTTCCACGTCGATCTTTTCATCTAGGTCGCTGGATCGGTCATGGCGGGTGGTATCCTGATTATCAACTGAGGCTTTTCAATAAAAACAAATCCAATTGGAATTCCGCAGCTTTGCATGAAAAAGTAGAAGTGCGGCATCAGTTGAAAATGAACCGCGATTTGTTGCATTGGGTGTTTGATGGGATCAGCGATCAAGTCGTCACAAATGATAAATACTCTTCTTTGGGGGCAAAGCAGTGGGTTGAAGCTGGGCGACGTTTCTCGTTGTTCAAGCTGCTGACGAAACCTCCCACTAAGTTTATTGAATGTTATATCTTTAAGGCGGGCTTTTTAGATGGTCTGCCTGGTTTTATTATTGCGATCAGTGCCGCGTATTCCGTGTTTTTGAAATTTGCAAAACTTTGGGAGATTGAACGTGTTCGCAAAAGTTCTGATTTGTAAACTGGCGTTTATTTTTTTGCCATTGGTAGCTTTTGCGAACGAGGTTCTTCCTCCTTCCTATCCGGTCATTTCTGAATGGCAGGGGCAGGCTTGGGTGACGGGTAAAGATGGCAAGCGGAAAGAAATTAAGTCGCGCCTTGTTTTGCGGGAAAAAGCGCTGATCGAAACTGCTTTATTGGGACAAGTTAAAGTACAACTTGATGATCTACGATCCTTTACTTTGTTAGGAACGAGCTCTGTTTCTTTGCCTATTATCGGTTGGGATTCGGGGGAAGTTCCTGTTGTTATTTTAAAAAATGGTGAGCTTCATTGGCAGCAAGAGTACAAATCCAAAGGCAGTTTCAATGTGGCTGTTCGCTCTGACTTATTTGAATTCATTTTGCCTTCTGGGAATTATGTTCTGTCGGTGTACCCTGAAAAAGCTTTTGCCGGGGTGAAGGTTTTTGAAGGTCAGATGGAGTTTTCATCATTGAACGGTGAAAGTTCCGTGCAAGTTCAGGCCGGTCAACAAGCCGGATTTCAAGGGGTCCTTGAAGGTGGGGAGATTGCCTACGATGTTTTGCTCAAAGGCAAAAAGATTCCCCGCGGTCGATTGTTAGCGGTCAGCCCGATCGATGCCGCTGAAATTGCCAAAGTTGCGAAAGCACGGCGCAAGTTCGAGCAGGAAAAAGCCCTGCGCCAGAAAAGTGCTCGAGACGCTCAAGATAAGCTTAAAAGGGACGGGGTTATTTGTGAAAAACCCCCAGGTAAGTTTAACGAGTGTGCTTGGGTTTGCCTGAACAACCCCAAAAAAGAGAAAAAAGCCTGTTTAGTGGGGCCGGGGAAGGCTTCTTGCGTCCGCCGTCGCTGCAACGCGAACGGAGTTTGGGCCGATGAAATGGTCCTTGATGCCGAGAAATTCAGCAACTCTTGCAAGGCGCAACCCCGCGTAGCCCCTTGTGATTATTAATAGTTTCAGAAATTTTGTGGAAAATTTAAATTTTCCCCCTTGCACTTTTACCGGCAAGGCTCTATAAAAGTGTTTCCTTTGTGGTGGGTATAGCTCAGTTGGTAGAGCATCGGATTGTGATTCCGAGTGTCGCGGGTTCAAGCCCCGTTACTCACCCCAATTTCCTTTCCTAGGAAATTGAATAAGGTCCTCCAAAAATCATAGGCTCTTGCCCATTAACGGGGGCAGTCGAACTTTTGCTATCCAAGATATAACCTTGCTCTTAATCGGAAATTTTCAAATTTTCTAAAACCATATGCTCTTCTGATCAACTCCTCCATCCGAGTATGCATCCCTTCAACAATTGAATTTGTCTTTTTAAATCTCCACATTCTTACGATCTCTTCTTGCCAGTTTTCAAGTGTCTCACCCAAAATCACAAAATTCCTAAACCCTGACTCTTTTAAGGCCCGTATTGCGTCTAAAAACTTTGGGATCATCTTTCTTGCTTCATCTTTGCTGTAAACTCGGTAAAGCATCATGCGAGTCAGTTCCTGCTTAAAATCATAGATTGCTTCAAGTGCAGGGTTTTGCTTTAAATACTTTCTAAGAGCCAGAGTACTATAAGAATCAGTCTTCAAGCTTCATTCTGAAGTTGATGATTTTGCTCTGTTGGCTTCGCGATAACAAACGGGAACGTTTTCATTTGGGAACGGTTCTGGAGTGCGCAAGTAATTCGGCAAAGATCGTTGAGGTCGGCAATAAGATCCCCATGACCGAAACGAAGTTGAAACTTTATGCCCAGAATTTGAAAGAGTTTTAGGATGCAAAAGAGCACTTCAATTCTTTACAGGGGTTGCGAACGCAGTTAGAAAGTATTGTTCTGTCTGACTTTGGGGAGTTGGTGACTTCTGATGTTCCGGGTATCAACTTATTTGAGGCTTATACCCAATCCAAGATCATCTTTCTATTTTTGGATTCCCGCCGGTATGGCGAAACGGCCAAGGCACTGGGTCGTTTCATCTTGCAGGATTTAAAGTCTGTGTCGGCAAAGGTTGACGGCGAAGTCCCAAAAGAACAACGAAAGCCGTTTTCGGTGATCATCGACGAGTTCGCAGATTTAGCCCAAGAGGACTTCATCGGTTTCCTCGATCGCGCCCGCAGTAGTCGGATGTCTGTGGTGGTGGCGCACCAAGAGATTTGCGATTTACAGCGCATTAGCCCCGAGTTTGCAGGCAGGCTCATGGGAAACACCTCAACATTGTATTCGTTCCTCCAGAAGCGTCCGGAGAGCGCAGAAATCATTTCCGGCATGGCCGGCACCCGGACCGTCTGGAAGCAGACTCGGCAGACAGAGCGATTTGGATTCTTTGAAGTGGACTCGGGCGGCGGGAGTCGGCGTGAGGTGGAGGAATTTTGCATTCATCCGAATCTGATTAAATCCCTGGGAGTGGGGAAGTGTGTATGCATTAAGAAGTATCCCGAGGCGCGGGCGTACTTGGTAAAAGTGAGTCTCGGATAAGAAATGACAACATAATGCGAATTTGGTAAGAGATTTTAGAATGAGTCAGCAGTTACCCACATGGGATGTATTAGTATTTAGGGCTGAGAGCTATTTTAAAATGGCAGAGGTTGCACTTGAGGCGGGGGATGAAAATCTGATTCAAAATGCCCTTGAAAATATGCATTTTGCATTAGAGCTTTCGATGAAGGCAGCTATCGCCAGAAATGGTGGTAGCTATCCGACTTATGGGCGGCGAGGGCATGATTTGGCAGAGCTTGTTCTCTGTAAATTTGCAGATGGGGCGACCTCTATTTTAAGGAAGGCAAAGCTGGATAATGCCCCCGAAAAGGTGAATGTGGGGCTGTCGGCATGGTCTATGGATTGCAGGTATATTGTAGTTGAGAGCCAAACGGATATGAACTCGGCTATATTGGCGTATAAGGAGCTTTATCTATGGATAAAAGAGAGCTTACTGAAATAATTACAGACATATTCAAAGCTTTGCCAGCTCAGAAGACTTCCGTTTTTAAGAAGAACGATGAGGTCGTGGAGATCCGTGTTGTTTCCAAGGTATTTGCTGGTATGGCCTATACTGACCGCTTTAAAAAGTTGGATCAAATGCTTAAAGATGCTCAGGTGCCAGCTTACGGGGATCTTCTCTTCATTTACGAGGCTTTTACTCCTGAGGAACTTTTGTCTCTTCCTAAGCCTAATAAGGAAGGTAAGACTGCGGATTCCAGCGGTAGTTTCAAGTATACAGCTAAAGATGCGGATTTGACTTAGGTTTTTATGAAGCAGTCTTCAGAAGTGATAGTGAAACGTAAAAGTGGCATTACCGAGAGGATTATTCCTGCGGCTGGAGCTAAAACTTCGAAGACTAAGAGAAAATCTAACTTTGGTGTGTATGCTGCTAGCCCTGCGCCTGTTTTAAAGAATGCTGAAGATCTAAAGAACTTCATTCTTTTCAAGTCAGGAGGCGGGCCATGGCATACTTCTCAAAAGAAAAGAAAAAAGAAAAAAAATCGAAAGAAAAAAAGCGACATGATGAATATCGCAATTCTAGTTCCTCGAATCGGATAGGTAACGTTTATAGCAATTCAACTTTAGAGTTTTAGAGTGAACCCCAGATTTCATTCTGCCTTCAAAATTGAGATATTCTTGAGCTATGTCAAAAGAAATTAATGTAACATAATCTAGTTTAGCCTTGTGATGATTCCCCCGATAAATATGATCGAGGTGATTTATGAAGTTAAAAGACCACGCATATAGTTCCACTGATTTTGTAGATTGTTTTATGGTTCCTCCTGCTTTTGTAATTCAGGCGGCTCACGATATTCGTGATGCGGTAATTGCCTATAAAGGAGGGAGTATCGCAAAAGCTAAACAGCTAATGGGTAAGGCTGATAGCGATTCGATGACTGTTTATCAGGCTCAGGTGAACAAAACTAAACTAGAGCGGGCTAAAGTTTTCAAAGCATCTAATAAGCCTGAGAAACTTGCTAAAACTGAGACTCGAATGCCGAATAAGACTCAACAGATGCGAATCTTTGAGCGCGATCAGTGGCACTGTAGGTTTTGTTCGAATCCTGTTATCCATAAGGACGTCGTTAAACGTCTAAGTAAATTAGATATTGGTGCTAGATGGGGTTCTAAAAATATAGAAAAGCACAGAGGTATTAGTCCGTTCGTCGCCGTGGCGGACCATCTCGTTGTCCATTCGCTAGGTGGAACTAATGACGATTCGAATCTGGTAACGGCATGTGGACCATGTAATTACAGTCGTGGATCATTAACTCTTGAACAGGTTGGAATTTTGAATCCTCTCAAGAGGGATCCCGTGGTTAGTATTGTTGGCTGGGATGGCTTGGTTGGACTGAGGTTCCCCTTTTAACTGGAAGAGGGATATTTGAGTCTCGATGTGTTTTGCATAGAGTCCTGGTTGCGCTAGGTCGTTGGATTTAGGTTTCATCGTAACTATCTGTATTTACGGGTAAATATTATACTTAGTTTGGAATAGATCTGTTTTTAATAGTTATTATATTAAAAACAGGACTAAATCAAACAATCATTCTTGCCGAAGTTTATTTTGGAGCTATAATTGATATTATGGATATGAAAAATAGAACCAAAATAAATGAACTAATGACAAGCTGGATCCCCGGCGCTGTCTACTCTGTGAAGTGGCTCAAAGAGAATGGCTACACGTATTCGAACCTACAGATCTACAAAAAGAGCGGATGGGTAAAGGCCATAGGGGCGGGGGCCCTCATAAAAAGCGGTGATGAGGTTGGGTGGCCCGGGGCTGTTTGGGCTTTGCAAGAGCAACTAAAGTTCCCGGTTCATGTTGGCGGCAAAACTGCAATCGAGCAGGCCGGCAGCGCTCAATATCTTACGATGGGCAAAGAAAGAGTTTTTCTTATAGCGGAGCCCAAGACGAAGCTACCAACATGGTTCAAGAATAAGAAATGGGATGCAGAAATAGTCTACCTACAGTCTTCGCTGTTTGATGAAAGCCTTAAGTCGCTGTCACTTACAGAGCAAGGTTTAACGTCCGTAGAGCTTGGTCGCTTAAAGCTCGTTTATTCATCAAGAGAGAGGGCTATGCTCGAATACTTAGATCAGGTCCCAGAAAGACACTCGTTTACAGAAGCGCACGAGATAATGGAAAACCTGCTAACGCTAAGGCCAAAGCTTGTTCAAACATTGTTAGCTCACTGCACTTCAGTGAAAGCAAAAAGACTTTTTTTAGCAATGGCAGACAGAGTAAATCATCCATGGCTCAAAAAGCTTGATCTATCGAAAGTAGATTTAGGAAGTGGCAGTCGCCAGCTTGTGAGTGGCGGTGAGTTTGATAGTAAGTATAAGATCACAATAGGAAATCCCTAAAGGATACTTCAATGAGTAGAGAAAAATATGTAGCCTATGTCGATTTGATGTTGAAAGTGCTTCCATACGTAGCGAAGGAAGAATGCTTTAGTTTAAAAGGTGGTACAGCTATCAATCTTTTTGTCAGAGATATGCCTCGTTTGAGCATAGATATTGATTTGGCTTACGGCGGCTTGGAACCAAGAGAGAAAGCCATTGCAAGCGCAGAGGCCGCAGTAAAAAGAATCAAGAGTGATATTGAGAAAAGTTTAGTAAAGACAAAAGTTTTGGCGCCAACAAAATCCGGCCCAGACAATATTGGTAAGTTGCTCGTGGTGAAAGATGGCATTCAGATTAAAATTGAAGCCAATCCTGTTATCAGAGGCACTGCATTTGAGAGCGAACGTAGAGATCTGGTTGAGAGTGCTGAAAATCAATTTAAAGTGGCCTTCGATGTTCCGGTGGTCTCCATTCCTGACTTGTACGGTGGAAAAATAGTTGCAGCCCTTGATCGTCAGCATCCTAGAGACATTTTTGATGTGAAGCTACTCATGGAAAACGAAGGTCTGACTCCAGATATTTTGAAAGGATTTTTGGTCTATTTATCTAGCCACAATCGTCCATTGCCTGAAGTGCTAAATCCAACCAAAAGGAACATGAAAGAGGCTTTCTCCAGTGAGTTTGAAGGTATGACAAATGTCGATTTTTCATATTCTGACTTTGAGAAAGTTCGGGAAGAGTTAATTGCAAATATTCAGGAAAAGTTAAGCAATAACCAAAGGAAGTATCTTCTTTCTCTTCAGCGAGGCGAACCTGATTGGAGTCTTTTAGATGTTGCCAATCTCTCAAGCTTGCCTGCCGTGCAGTGGAAACTTGAGAATATTCAAAAAATGAATCCTGATAGACGAGCTAAGGAATTGAGTGCTTTGGAGAAAATTCTTAAACTATAAAGAGCGCCAACAATATTGAGTCTTTTTCTTATGGGTCATAATAAAGAAAAATCTAATAGCCTGGGGCGGGGTTTACTAAAGGCTCTAAAAGAAGTTGTCCTATTTGAGAGCGGAAAGGGGAATTTGCGAACGACATCCGTTGAAAAAACTAAGACGTCTGTCGATTCTTTCCTGAAGGGCATCGGCTGCAATATGATGGCTGAACCTCCTTTAGATATGTCACCTGAAGAATGCCTTGCTGAGTTATCGCCATTTCTTTTGCAAGATCCAAAGGCGTTAGTATTGGCGATTGGTGCCGTGACTGCACATGCTCAGGTTTTTAATGCGGAGATTCTTTTGAAGGCAATGAAGTCTCGAAAGTGTGATTTCAATGTTATTGGTGCCCTGATGATAAAAGCTGATGAAGAGCGATTTCGAAAAGTGATTGAGTTTTGTCGAGAGCAGAATTTTGTATCCGCGGCGCCTGCGAAAACGCTAACCCTAGCACTACAACTCGGGCAAAGCAGGGCAGATCAGGAATTTCAGAGTTTCGGAATTCAGATATCTCAATTCGACCCTGTCGATGAGAAAAAGATTACCAAATTGGGGCTGTTTCGGAGGTTTTAAGAAGTACGGCGACTCGTGTACTACACCCAATGCATTCTAGGATTTTAGCGAAAAGTGCTAAAAAATGAAAACGTAAGAAACGAAAATTCAATGTTCGCAAATCAGCCACTACACCATAGTCCAGCTCCTTTATATAGATCTAAACAAGGTTGAGTTATTATGCCAAAGTATTTTGCATGGCAAAAAAGATTGGCGACGTCATTGGAGGAATTGAATTTTCAGATTCTGAGAAGAATCGTATCGCCGATTCTTTGCGATCAGCTCAAGGCAGTCCTTATGAGGTATTCGTAAAACATGCTGTTCAAATTAAAGACGTAGATTTTTGGCGTCGGGCACATAAGAAATTTAAAATTACAGGTTTTCGAGATGGACACCCGCAAGCCAAACAAATGGTTGTCCGTCGTGCGCTCGAAAGTTTAAAAAATACAGATGGAAGCAAAAATGTGGAAATCTGGCCGCTATATAGGTATACCATTTATTCTTATATTAAGGATGAGCTTCCGGAACTCAACCGACTTCTTCGCCAAGAAGAATTCGATGAGATGGACGGAAAAACGACAGAACGGCTTTTAGCCGCAATCAAAATAAAAATGCCCCTTTATGAATTCAAGAATGAAGAAATCATAAAGCTATATGAGATTTGGGGTTTCGAAAGAATCGAAAGTCTCGAGACTCTTCTTAATAGAGAGTCACTTGATATAGATGTCGTTAAAAGACTCTTAGCGAGTGAAGCGGAGAATTTAAAAAGCTCTCTGCAAATCAAATTAGATGCCTTGGAAGCGACCTTGAATCGAAAAATAGGTTCATCTAATTCCCAGGTGGAAGCCGTAGTTCGGAAAACTACGCAGATTGAAGAGAAGTTAGAATCCACAGCTGCAATTCTAAGGACAGAATTTCAGAACTTAGCCGCAAGCCATCTTAATAAAAAGGTATCTGAACTCCAAAGTGCCATTAAGAAATCTTTTGAGCAGACTACTGTCGCCCCAAAAATTACCTTTGATCCTGAGGTATTAGTGACTCTCGAAACGCGTATTGATAAGGTTTCTAAACGTCTTCATAAGCTTGAGGAAAAACAGGATTCCAATACGATTACTATAACGAGTAAGGCACCTTCAGAAGATACGGCATCTTTCGTCACCGCCGGAAAATTGATAGATGGTTGGCGCAACCTCTGTAGGAAGTCGGGAATACCTGAGAAGTCCATAGAAGCAATCCCAGTGTTCCTGCAGACTTTAATGCGTACAAAGGCGATTATAACTTCTCAACCACATCTAATCATTGACCTGCTTCAAAGCAGTGGGGCAATCGTTCGATCAGCAGCCGCATCACCACTATGGATAAGTAGAGACGTTCTTAACGAGGAGAGAGCATTTTTAGAAAGTGCATTACATCAGCCAAAAGTATTAATTATTTCCGACTTTGATGTTGCCTTACAAGAAACGTACTTGATTCCGTTTCTTGCCGATTGGATGCAAAATCCTCAAAGTACTTTCTCAAAAATTATTTTAGTTCCAGCAAATGAAAACTTATCCGGAATTAATCCAAGACTATTGGAAATTTGTTGGTATTTTAATTGGAATGACGGCGTTGAAAAGGAGCTTTCTGGCATTGAGAGCTTATCAGAGAAGTTCTCCAAACTTCAGATAATGAATTCAAACTCGTCTTCTATTTGCAAATATCAACACTCATTAAACATCGGATTTGAGGCTGATTTGGCGAAAATTTGTGCAAATGAAGGTGTGACAATTCCGACGCGATTAATGAATCAGTTTATGAATATCTTGTGTGGACTTTCAGAAATAATGTCGCATGAGGAAAGTGGAAATGCAGCCGTAAGATTGTGTATACTTCCATGGTTACGAGTGGTGCGAGGGGAATCGGTAAGTAGATTGGTGGAAGAACGATTCCGATTTGTTTTTGGTGGAACATGATTGAAGCTGCGGAAGCTCAGTCAAAACTATGTGCGGTTCTTAGATCTATCCAAAAAGGTGATTTTTCAACTTTTAAATGGGCGTGTGATCTCGCCGGATTGAAGCCGCAGAGCAATAACAAATACTTTCACAGTAATCAGTTCTTTGCGGCTCAAGTCGGGGGGCTTCTTGAAGTAAGTGCTGTGGACGCATCTACCCGATGGTGGATTTCATTTAAAGAGAATATAGTGATTTCTTCGGAAAAACCGAAAGCAATTGGTACTTCGGAAGATTGGTTTCGAGCTAACAGAAGGCCTCTCAAATCGCTAATTGAAGATGGGTATGGCCAATGCTTGTTGGTTGGGGTCGATCAAGGTAGCCCAACTTCAAATTCATTTGGAAGCAATTTTTCTTTAAAGTTCCCTTCATTTGTCGAAATAGAAAAAGAAGTCTTAAAAGAGGAACCTTTCTTTTTTGCGCAAAATACAAATTACGAAACATTCAATCTCACGAATCTAAAATGGGAATTTGATACTCCTATTCATGGAGATTCAAAGTGTCTCGTTCGAGTCAGAAAAAAGTATGGCGGCTTTGAGCACTTTCTAATTTCTGAGGAACTCGGAATAGCTTTTAGAGTGCTGAATCCTGAGTGGTCATTTTTTCTAGCAGGTCAAATTTTCGACTGGGATTGGATGTCGTGTATTCAGAAATCACAAAATCGTATAGCGATTCCGAGGGAAATAAGGTTTCCAAACTTCTTACTTCGTTTTTTGTTCGCGAATTCCCAAAGTTGTAGGATAGGCACACTCGTGGAATTTATCGATGCTGACTCCAATGTTGCCAACGATTTTATGCGTTATCTATCCAGAAAAGGGGCGATATATGACATCTGACCTTCTAACACTATTTCAAGAACTAAAAAAAAGGGCAACGGACTATATCGACACTGCCTATTATACGAATGATTCAAAATTCAATGAAGTTCGTCGACGTCTTCTGGAAGATCCGGCGGAAAGTCCGATATTTCGAGATCCAACTTTTGAGCCTTTGCGTAGATATCAAGAATCTAATTCTCAGCCACAAGAACTTTTGAATATTGCTGGCATAGATTTTTTGAAGGGGAGAGACCTTCACCTGGCTACAGCATTCCTGGAGTCATTCGCTCCCGTTAAGCACCGTACTTTATACAAACATCAGGTAAAAGCAGTTGTCGATGCTCTTCAGAATAAGAAGAATTTTGTAGTGACAACAGGGACAGGTTCCGGCAAAAGCTTCTGCTTTCAAATTCCACTGGTTCTAGGAATCCTCGCGGAAGCCTTAGGTCAGGGAGGAAGAACACCGTGGAGAGGACCATCTTTGTCCTTTTCTACATGGTGGAAAAGTTCTCGTGGAAGATTTCAGGCGAAGAGAATTGCTTCTTCTCGGCGTGCAGCTCTTCGTGGCCTCATTATGTATCCCCTAAATGCTTTGGTGCAGGACCAAGTCGACGGTCTTCGCGGGATTTTGAATTCGGACGCCGCAAATAATTTTTATGATCAGGTTCTTGACGGAGATAGAATATTCTTTGGCCAATATAGTGGATCGACCCCTGGGCGTGGTGGTCAAAGACCTGAAAGCGTGACTGAATGCCGTTTGCAGCTATCGCAAATTGAAAATACTGTTACGAACCATCGTGGAACGCTAGATCCAAAAATTCAAACACTCGAAGGATCGGAATTAGTAACTCGATGGGACATGCAAGATTTTCCCCCTGATATACTTATTACGAACTATAGCATGCTGTCGATAATGTTGCTAAGAGAGCGAGAGCAAAGTATTTTCGATGAGACTCGGGAATGGCTAAAAGCAAATCCCAATAATAGATTTACGCTAGTAATTGATGAACTCCATTCCTACAGAGGAACTGGAGGAACGGAAATCTCTTACATTATTAGATCATTCATTCAAAGAATTGACCTTACACCCAATCATCCACAACTTCAGATAATCGCGACCTCAGCGTCTCTTTCCGAGCAGGATGGGCAAGATTTTCTCTCAGATTTTTTTGGAACGGATAAAGGAAGTGCTCCTTTTAATGTTATTTCAGGTCCTGTTGTTGAACCTAGAAAAGATGCTATTGCTCTGGTTAAAGAATCGAAATCAGACTTAGAAAAATTCTACGAACAAGGATTTACTGAAGAATCTCTATGTGCATTGGCGAGAAACGCTGCTAAGCGATCAGGGTCGTCTGCTAAATCAACTGAAGAAATGCTTGCTGATTCTGCGTTTCATGATGCTCTGTTGTTAACTGCTGAAGATGCAAAATTGAAACACCCAGAAGGAGTTCAGGTTACAAGCTATCCTCTGTCAATCAAAGAAATTGCAGATCTTCTTTTTGATGGAAGCGAACGTGCGGCAAATGCACTATTGACTTGTCTTACGAGGGATTATTCTACTACAAGAAATTTAAAATCTAAAATTCGTATGCATCTTTTTGTTAGAAACTTAGATGGAATACGAAGAAGCATGCAAACGACGGGCGGCACCATAGCGGAGCCAGTTCTATACGATGGAACTAGGCCAATTTGCAAAAGTAGTGCAATTAATTTAGACACCTATTATTGCCAAGAATGCGGTGAATTGTATTATTTTGGATTCAAAAACCTCTCGAATGGTCGGTTGTTTATCTCAAATGATGACAGTTTAGAAGAACGTTCAAAATCCCCGGGTTTAATTGTGCATATTCCACGTAAAGAGGTGACTTACGACCATAGCGGATGGGCGCCTCGGTTCATGAATGGATTTTCGGGAGAACTAGCAAATTCAGATCGATCCGGGCATGTTGGCGTATTTTTCCGTGAAGTAGAGTATCAAAATCGAAATCGTAAATATGAGCTACCTCACTCGTGCGTTCACTGTGATGCGAACTGGAGTTCAAAACCAATCCAATTTACCAGATCACCAATCAGATCGATGGGTACAGGTTACAATAAATTTTCGCAGGTTATAATTGAGCAGCTTGTGGGTAGCCTAAGGGAAGTTACTGGGGATGCAGCAGCCTCAAAAATAGTAATCTTTAGTGACAGTCGTCGCGATGCTGCGATCATTTCCGCTGATCTTGAGTTGAATCATTATAGAGATACGGTAAGGGCGCTTACTGAGAAACATCTGGCATCATCCAGCACCGGAAATGCAGATCTTTCGTCCTTTATTCAAGCGCTTGAAGCTGCGAAGATAACAAATGAATGGGATCAACTGAAAACTCACCCATATAGAGAGTTAAATAGCACCGGATATCGCGACCTTAGGGACTACTACAAAGGGGAGTTGGATAGTGTCGCGGATTTACGCGAATGGCAAAACGCTGAATCACTAATAAATTCAATTAAGAGACCGCTTGTTCGCTTATTTGGAGAAGAAAATTCTATTGTTCGCTTGGTTGCACGAGATCTTGTAGAAATTGGCATGAATCCCGCTGGTCTATATGAAGACAGATCTTATAAATGGCAGCATGTGTTCGTCCGAGCGCCAGAGAGTACATCTCCTGATATTTTAAAAGGATTTGAAAATGCACGCAATCGCCACATGGATCGATTAGCGTCTACAATTCGAGATATCATCACGGGATCAATGGGAAGAGATTTCGAATCTCTTGGTTATGGGTGGGTAACTTTTGATCGAAATCATAATTTGGCCCGTGGATTGGATTCAAAGACTATATCTATGTTAGATGTAGCTATAAGGTTTTTAATTAAGCACTACAAGACTCGGGATGACTATAATGAAGAAGCAGGATTTGCGAACGAGAAGCTTGTCACATACTATTCAAATTGGCTGAAAGAGAATCGTTTTAACCTTTGGTCAAATATTTCAGCTGATGAAGCGAGTGATTTAGTTCGAAATTTACTTATCGGGCTTGGTGTCATAGATAGTCGTTTTCGTATTAAAAAATCAGGCTTGTATTTGCAGCCAAAAGGAGAATGGTATTGGCGTTGCAAAAAATGTAGAACAGTTCATTTGTTTGAAGCGGACGGACGTTGTCGAAATGTAAAATTTAACCACGATCCTAAAAAGGTTGGCTGTCGAGGAGAGCTTGCAAAGCTGCCCATTTCTGAGCTTCTTAAAGAGCCCAATTATTACCGAACCCTTTCTACTTTGGGGCGCCATGAGTATCCTCTCAGAACTGAGGAGCTTATTGGTCATACCGATAAGGCGGATCAGCGAATTCGACAACTTGCATTTCAAGGACAATTTTTTGGTGATCTTGCAAAATCAAAATTTACCGATGAGGAACTGGAAAAATATTTTGGGATAGATGCACTGAGTGTAACTACAACGATGGAGGCCGGTGTTGATATCGGTGGCTTAAAAGCTGTCTACATGGCAAATATGCCTCCAAAAAGATTTAACTATCAACAGCGTGTGGGACGGGCCGGGCGTCGATTGGATAAGCTATCTATATCGATCACGTTCTGCAAAGGTCAAAAGCATGATGAATACTATTTTGCAAACCAACTTTTGATGGTAGGCTGGGAAACTCCATCTCCGACGTTAGACATCGACAATGAAAGAATTTTGGAGCGGATCCTACTACGACAAGCTCTTCATTTAATTGCCACGGAAAATATTGATCTTAAAGAGTCCTTCGAAGAGGCAGGAGCTGAGGGAGACTTTAACAGTGGTTATTTTGGGAGCATTGATTCAGTGTCAGACTGTCGTGATGTAATTTTTGAGACAATAGAAACTGTCGATACTCATCTCAAAGAATATCTCTCCAAAATCCGGTCGGATTTGAATAGCCATCAAGTGGAAAACAAGGTGAATTCTACATTCTCTTCTCTTAAAGAGGCTATATCAACTCAACAAATTGCCTATCTTCGTGGGCGATATGGCGGGAATTATTCTTTCACGGCAGCTCTTGCTGAAGAAGGTCGCTTGCCTCTGTATGGTCTACCAGTCAGATCCGTTAACTTGATTCACGAAGACCCAAATCGTGATGAAAACAACGGTCGTTGGCCAATTTCATCTGGTGTCATTGATCGCAGTGAGGATGTCGCATTAAGTGAGTTTGCGCCAGATCGAGTTATTGTAAAAGATAAGCGTATAATTAGAGCTGTAGGAGTAACTTGGCCAGAACGTCCAACCGATGGATTAGGGGGCTACCGAATTCGGTTTACTGAGCCCGCGGAATCTCGTTCAATACTAAGTTGTAGTGCATGTGGAGCAGTAGTTTTTGCTAATAACGCTCAATGCACTGAATGTAATGCTACTGAGCCCGATATAAAAACTTATCAAGGTTGGCGGCCATATGCTTATATTGCAGATGTAGCCAGTAGTGAAATGTATGACGGGAATATCGAAGCAAAACCAACTACGATTTTATCACATCCAAGTAGCCTTCAGTCAAACGGGGCGACTGAATGGCAATCCGCTCAGAACTTTAAAGTAACTGGGTTTCAAGGACGTCTAGTGAGGGCAAATACAAACGCAGGGAGGGGATATTCCTTCCGCAAAATCGAGGAAACCCAAAAAATGGATGGGGTATACGTCGAAAACTCCCTCATAAACCCTATGCTCCGAACCGCATCATGGGTAAACAGTCCAGACAGAAACATTATTGAGGGAATCGCACTCTACTCAGAGCTAATAACGGACGTCTTGATTGCAACTTGCAGTCGTATTCCATCTGAACGGTCGCGTCTCGGTACTAGCTCTGGTGCCAAGGATTTTGCGGTAAGAGCCGCGTGGGAGTCTTTTGCAGAACTAGTGGGAAAGGAGATATCTCTTCGCGAAGATATTGAAGTCAGTGAAATTTCAGTGGGTAAGAAGTTTGTCTCTATGCAGGATTCGGCCGGACGTGAAATTGGAGGCTGGGCAGTATTCGTAACCGACAATCTGGATAATGGTGCTGGATACGCTTCATCGTATAGCTCTCCGAATCGCTTTCAGGAGCTTCTGCTGGGAATAAGAACGAGACTTGGAAAATATTTTCTTGAGGCAAGACATGCAAATACTTGTTCGACGAGCTGCTATCATTGCCTGAGAAACTACTTTAATAGAACTAACCATCAAAATCTCGATTGGAAGCTAGGATTAGATATTGCTGAACTGATGCTAGGAAATATTGAAGAGTTTAATTTAGAGGGACCCTGGTGGTCATCATATATTGATGGAATCTTTCATGTCAGACTTGAGCAAATGACTCATGAAGAATGGACAAGAAAAGTAGTGAAAGGTAAGATAGTTTTCATTGATCGCAATTCAAACTGCGTTTTGCCGGTTCATCCACTTATGAATACTCGTCATCGCGAATTTTCTGAAGAACTTGATGATATTTTGGATGCCTCTGGTTCAATAAAAATTGGGATACTAGATGTGTTTGAGTTTGAACGGCTACCGATTTCGGCACTTCAGACTTTGCGAAGTGCACTGCGAGCATAAAATGTGGGAGATGCCAAAAATAAAGCAGATTGATCCAATTAGATCGGTAACCTTCTATGACTATTTAGCTCTAAGAGATTGTACTCTAAAAGCCCTGAACACTTCGCTTATACTAACGCATAGTCGAGTTCCCGATATTGTGTCTAAATCTGCCTTGGTGGGGCGTTTTCACCATAAAGCTTTAGAATTGGCCGTAACGGTAGCTGAGAAGACTGAACTCAAGAAATTAATTGAAGCAGAAATTTCTGATTTACAAAAAGAGGTTGATAAGTGGCCACATCTTAAGAGGTGTGGAACGGTGAGTGGTTGGGATGAGATAAATCAATCAGCCGCAAATGCAGTCCGAATCCAAAGAGAGTCGAGGGGCGGCAAGTCAAAGGTTATTGTTGAGCGCACGTACAAAACAATTGATGAAGCTCTGATAGGAAGACCTGATTATTTTACCATTGTTTCTGATAAGGCAATTCTAAAAGAATACAAATCTACTTCATTAAGAACGCCAAGTGGTAGCGTGAAACAGGAATTTCTGTTGCAAGGTCAATTTTATGCCGCACTAATTTTCGATAATTTTCCCGTAAAGGAAGTTGAGGTTTGGCTGGAGTCATCTGATGGTGAAAGGCTAGAGTTTTCTGTTACGCATTCAGTATCTGAAGAATTTAAAGCAGAAGTAAAAAGTACAATTCAAAAAGCGAATGAGAGAATTAGAAATTTTGACGCAGTGGAGGAGCTATCTTCACCAAGCTCATCCAGCTGTCAATTCTGTAAAAATAAAATTTTCTGTTCTGCATTTCCAAAGGTTCAATTGTCTTTGGAAATGTCGGGGCCTGCTTTCATTTTAGATGCTAAACTCGGAGCAGTTCAAAGAAGCGTAAATGATCAAATATCTAGAATTCAATTGATAGGCACCTATTCGGCAGACGTCCATGAAATAAATATTCCGATCATTTATGCGGAGAAAATGAGAATTCAAGAACGATATTTAATAGAAAATCTGTCGTATAGTAGTTCAAAATTTTTATGGACTGATCAGTCAAGGATTTACCATAATGGTTGATACTAATCTACTATCATCCATACTTTGGCGGCCATTTGTCGAACAGGCTAAAACTGGAGATCCCATTTTCTTTTGTTTTCATGCAGAAATGCTCGCTGATCTCTTTAGAGACGCGAGAATTCCATTTGATAATCCGGTTCGAATAATCGATGACGTGGCGAACTCCTTGCTTCACATTGATGACGATGATGTTGAAATAGATCAGTCTACTTTTAAACCTAATAAGTCTGGGTTCAGCTGCGCAATAATTCTCGCATGTCAGCAGGTTTTAGTAGTTGAAGATATGGTTCGCGATCCCAATGGATTTTCGGAAAATGCTTATTTTCCTCGTTTACGCGCAAAAATTGGTCTTCCGGAAAGATCTCTTAATCCCTTTACATTTGATGACTTTGAACGAGTGTGGCGGCAATTGTCTGTCGAGGTTAAATCAATTCCCGGTGCTTCGCAAAAGTCAGTTACCTTTGCATTTGGTATTGAGTCAGGTATTAACAAAGCCAGATCGTTCCCCATGTCACAAGCATTGCTAAGTAGGGATGACCTTTTTGTATTGGTGCAAAAAATAGGACTTAATAACGCTAAAACGATGTCTCATGAATCACTTTGGAATTCGATCCGCCAGGTGCGATTTGTTTTAAGAAGAAGGGCGCAACGACTTATAGGCTTTCATATATTAAAAGATCGAATTGTGGATCAAGTTAGGCATTTCTTGTTAACTGTAGATCCCTCTAAGTTCCAGCAATTAAAAATGGATCGTAAGACGGGTGAAGCAGTTAGTATCGGTTTTTTTAAAGAGCCCATTGATTGGAAAAACGAGGAGTACCGATCATTCCTAAACTCGAACTCAAGCAATCAAAGAATATTTGATGAAGTAGAAATTGCCGCGGAATTTGAAGATGCAATTCGGAAAAAGGGATTTCTCATTCTTCCTCCTGAGCCAACCGGAGATGTTTGGTTGAAAAGACGGCAAATAGATTCTATATCACCCGGCTCAATGTTTTTGATTGTTGGATCAAAATTGGAAATTCGAAGGGCCTTTGACTTGATTAGTAAGTTCTGGCCAGCTTTTACCTTTGGACAACTCGAAGAATATGTACTCAGTGGAAGATCTATAGAAAAGGTAGTTGAGGCTTATTGGCCTAAGGAAATGCCAGGTGACTTGATGATATACGACGGTGCACTTTCAATTGATCAGCGTCTTGGAAGTACACGACGATATGATTGGATAGGCGGGATCTGTCTAAATAAACTGCATAATCGATTTCTGCGCAACTATCTTCCAACCAAAATTAGATTTAACGAGTTGGAGTTCTCGATAGAAGATTGTAAAAAAATTAATGGTCGAGCTATTTCGATTCAATCGATCCTATCGGAAATTGAAGAAGCGACGGAAGACGTACTCTTGGAACTACATTTTACAGAGGACAAAATTGCAAAAATTAATGTCGCGTGCAATACGGTGTCTGAGTGCGATTGGATGGGATTTCAATTTAAAGAAAGCGGACGCCTTTCGCCTGTATTGGATAGAGTTCATGGGACGGCTAACGCTTTGATTGGATTCAACCTTCCTTCTGAAGATTCAAAGCCCTTTTCAACAGTTCAGCTAGCAGCACTTATTAAAGGATTAAACCCATCCGAGGGGCTAATTCTTTCTAAGGGGCAATTGGGGTATATTGAGCGAAGACTTGAAACTTCAATTGCACCGAGAGAATTGGTAGCATATTTGCAGCATACTATTAGGTCGAAGCCAGTCCTCGGGAAGGAGACAATTGAAGTACTGGATATCTTTTCTTAAGATTCGCTGGACGATCTTTTGCTTCGGGAATTAGCTTCAGTTTTTCACTTGTGATTTTATCACCGAAGAATTGACGTCGAATCTCTTTCCCTAGTAGCTCTCCCAGAGCTGATGGAACCCCGTTGCCGATTTGTTTTCTAACTGAAGTTACTCCTCCTGAGATAATGTAGTTGGCTGGAATTGTTTGGAGTAATTGGAGTTCTAAATGAGAAAGTCGACGTCCTTCCCAATGGAATGGCCCCGTATGCTGGCCAGGACTAGCAGCGATAGTCCAACTAGGAAGCATTGGGTGCAATTTAAGTAGAAAGTTCCAGTATCGAGAGCGCCACTTAAAAATATTCTTTCCGCCACCGCGTTCGGTATGCCAAAGATAATTATTCCCAGCCGGAATCGTTTCTAACAGATCGCCCCAGCGTCCGCCGACATTCAATTCTTCTCGTTCAGATCGAGAAATGCAAATGTCACCAATGGCGTCCCAGGCTGTTCGCATTGGTTGCATATTAAGTTCTAGGTCTGGATTCGCAAAATGACGTGGCTCGGGCATTTTAAATGAGTTTCCGGTTCGTGATGCTACAATAAATAGTCTTTCTCTTGTTTGCGGGACTCCGTAATTGGCGGCATTGATTTTACAAAAATTAAGTTTGTAGTTTGTTCGTCTATTGCGATTAATTCGAGCAACGGTGCGTTCCATGAAAGTTTTTACACGGGTGTTTTCACCGGTGATGAATTGAGGGACATTTTCGATTACAAATGCTTTCGGCAGAATGCCGTCTACAATTCTAAAATAGTCTCTTAGAGTTTGCCCGCGGCTATCTTCAAATCCATATGAAGAACCCAAGACGCCATACGAGGATTTTGAGTAAGGCTGGCAAGGTGGACCGCCAATAAGCAAATCGAGTTCTTTGTGTCTAATATTTGCCAATTTAGTAATTAAAGAAACTGATACATCTTCTATTGGAGCATGAAGTACTTCGCAATTTCGATTGATTCGAATGGTATCGCAGCAATCACTATCAAGGTCATTCGCTAATATTGTTTTGAAACCTGCAGCTTCAAAGCCAATGTCAAAACAGCCTGCGCCCGAAAATAGACTAACAACTTTTCTTTTCTCACGAGTAAACATTTATTAAGTATAAACAGGATCTACTAAAGTGCAATGATACCTATGAATGAGCTCAACGAAGGTCGGTAGGTGACATTCGACAGTCCAACAGAAGTTATTTATGAGAATGGACTCTTTGTTTTAACCTTTTTAGGAAACTGTCAGCGGTACTTGTTTTTCTGGGACGTTCTGTTCTGAATCCTCCCCTAAAATAAAGACGCGAAGTAAAAATCCTCCAGCGTCTTTTAATTTAATTGAGGGTATTTTTATCGACTTTTAAAGAAACTACTTAATTTGAGCCCAGCCCTTGGATTGTTGTGATTGCTTAAGGGCTTCCACAACAGTTTCATCTAGGTTCAGATCCAATGCAGGAATCTGTACTTTCTGAATTTGCCATTGATTGCCTTGAAGGTGGCCATAAGCAAATTTCACGAGCCCATCTTTCTGTCCCATGTGGAATACGATTTCCGGGAACTTCATAACTCCGCCGCCACCTGTGCCGCCTAAAAGGTCAACGTTTGGGCGCATAGAGAAGTTCTTCATCAGAACGCCACCGCCGTTAGTACTTGCAAACGCATTCACCGAAAAAAGAATAGTAACTAAAGATGTAAGTTTAAGCATTGGTTGCTCCTTTCCTTTTTGTGTCGAGAGGTAGAGCGGTAATAGATGTATAGAACGCCAAATACACGTTATTAAGTTGCTCTCTAGGAAGCTTTCTGGACAGCTCCTGGGCTTCAAGCAGAGCTTTATCAATTTTTTGATAAAGGTCAGCAATAATTTGGATATTGGATGCAAATGAAGCAAAACGAATGGCTCCGCGGGCGTCCTCATTTAGATGATTGAGGATTTGACGCGAAATTAACGCGTGGTCTTCCATTCTTTGTTGCTTGGTTTGATTATCAGAAGGCAGATCAAAGTTAATTTTGGCCTTCTCGTAGCCATTTGGACTCTTTCTTAAGAGACCAAGAACAACTAATCCTTCAAGGGCTTCAGTCACTGACTCTACGGATATGCCGGTGCGACCGGAAATCCACAAGGCAGAGCCCATAGAAGATGGTAGGTCTAATGAATCAAATATGATCCACCAGTCCGTATTTTTTCTGTAGTTCTCTAAAGCATCAGCGAAGGTAATGGGACTTGTAGGAGCACCGGAAGCTAAGTTGATCTCTGAGTTAGAATTATTTGTAGAATCTAGCAAGAGAGCCTCCTTACAGTTTTAATTGATTCTCTTTTTAAAAAATCCTAGCAATAAGTCAGCTTAAGGATTTAATGATTCATGCTTTTGAAATTGGATCGTTGATTGCTGGGTTTGAAGTCGATCTATTTGATGAGGAGATTGACGGTCTAGAAAAATCGGAGGCTATGCTTCAGAGTATATTATCAGATTTTCCGGTAGGATGGATTCTTCGCACCTACTTTAAGTCTGAGTACTAGGTCGACCAATGTATAAGCTTATAGTCTGGATGTCGATTGACTCGAGTGGCTTTTGGTTCAAAACTTATGAAGTCAGATTGATCCTAACAATTTACTTCAAGGCAAAAATGAAATCTCTATCCCCAGAACAAATTGAAGAATATCGACTAAAAATACGTGGTTTTTCTAACTCCGGACAATATAAAAAAGCCTACGCTCTCGCAGCGAAATTAACGGTAAAGTATCCAGATGTTTTGGTGTTCGCATATTGGGAAGCTGTTTATACAGCCGAAGACAGTCGAGGTCTTACTCCTGGGCAAATCGCTGGTCGCTACAAGCTAGCTGCTAAAAAACTAAAAAAGCTTATCGGAAAAATGCGCAATGCGGACCCAAATCTACAAAAATCAATCCGCAACGAATACTATTGGTTTTCTAAGCAACCTCGCAAGCAATACCTTTTAGGGGTGGAGTATGTGAAGAAAGGCAACAAACTGGCTTATTACTGTCAGGGTGTTGGGGCCATTCAAGTTGCAAAAGATTATGCTTTAAGTGGGAAAAAATCTTTGAGTATCCGCTGGGCAAAGAAGTCCGAGAAGGCTTGGCAGCAGTACTTTAAAGTGATGCCCAACTGGTATAATTCTTATCTTTTTTATGGGCAAGCCCTTGGTATACAAGGAAAAATCAAGCAAATGCGCGAGGCCTTCAGAACAGGATCAAAAATTTCAGGAATTCCTGTGAATAAAGATCCCTTTTTGAAGTATGAGCGGGAAGTGTTTGAGATTTTAAATTCAAATTTACCAACCAATATTTAGGGCAGACTTTTTTCATTGAGTTTTTAAGTAATAGACACCAAATCCAAATTTAAATAAGTCAGCAGAGCATTTGCAAATTCAGTTTTATCCAAGATGCTAGATCGGGTGCCGGTTAAGGCACCCACAGCAAAATATATATTATTTACGACTTATAAATCCTTAGCCCCAATTTTGCAGGCTTATGCACCTAAGAGTTCAACTCTCTATTTGTTTCAACCAATACGTACGGTAGTCATTCAGCCCGACGTTCCTCGGACGGTTATGGAGAGCGATGGGGTTTGTTTTTCCTCGACGGTCAAAAGGTCGTTTTAGGTCGGTGAACAATTAAGGATTGATTTAGCTATATGCTCACTAAATCGCATATATCTTACCTAACTATATGTAAAATAAAGGTATTTTTAATGATATTGCGCAAAAATCAGCAATTTGATAAAGTAATGACTGCGCTGTGTCGATAGAAAAGCGACCAAATGTGATTCAAGATGCAATTGCCGCGCTCAGAGGTAAGAATGACAACGGTGATAAGGATCTTAGAATTATTATCCTCTTTGTAGATCCGAAGACAATCATTGTGACAGCTATCGATAAGAATAAAAAGGAAGATTAAAATGTCGAAAGTTTTAGAGACCTATACATTTACTGGCTTTGGCTTCGATGTGCTCCTTAAAAATGTTGTCATTAAAAAGGTTCATGGCGAGGAGTTCCCGGACATAAACATGAACGAGCTAAAGCTTATGACAGCAAAAGCTCTGTTGCGAAATCAACAACGGCTCAATGGAAATCAACTCAAGTTTTTGAGAACTTTTTTGAAAATGTCCTTCGACGATGTTTCAAAAAAGATTTTGGTTGCTTCTTCAACTCTTCGCTCATGGGAAGGTAAGGGGAAGGACTTTACGGGACTCAGTCTCGAGCAAGAAAAAGCGTTTCGAATCATGGCTATCAATAAAATTCTTGATAGCGAGAAAAGTCAGTACGATATGAGCCTCACACTGAGGAAAGAATTTTTTACTCCCAAAGAACAGCCAGCACTTGATCTTGCTGCCAATTTTGACTTTTCATTCGTATCAAACGGATAGTTTTTTTGCTTTCGGAGTAGATTTGTATTTTCTGTCGATTTTTGCGAAGGGCACGTCCGATGCGGTAGTGTACCTTAGCAAAATTTTAATAGTTAAAACACCAAAAATAGAATTAAAATAAACCAACACATTAAAAACCGAGCCCCAGACACTGTCACTCTAGAAACGCGGCTCAAATAGAATGGCTTTGAAGATGTTGTTTGCCACATTGGTAGTTCTATTAGGATCACTGGTTTCCATAACACTAAGAACCCTGGTGCTCAGTCGACACGCTCACAAGTTTACATCGCACACTTGCTGGATTTACGACACCGGCGCACGTTACGCCTGGTTAGCTTTCGGACCCGTGTTCGCAATAATACTTGTTAAAAAAGCGGCTCCTGTCGAAGCTTGGATTCTCCTATTGGCCTGGCTTGTAGGCGTAGTTCTTGTGTGGTGGCTGCCTCCCCATATGGCGAAAAAAATCTAATTCAGTCGGAATTGAACGAAGCAAAGTGCAGTAACAATGCGAGATAGCGGCAGTCATTTTAGCGAACATTGTGTTTATACAATGGACTAAAAGGCATAAACAGGTATTACAATAGAACCCGTGACAGACATCAGTGAATCAGAAAACAAAGAAACAGCCCTCTCTCCAACAGTAAAACGCTTGGGGCTGGTTTCATTTTTGGCCGATGTCTCAAGCGAAATGCTTTATCCCATCACTCCGATATTTTTAACAACAGTATTAGGAGCTTCAGCCTCTTCATTGGGATTCATTGAAGGGGTGGCCGAGTCCCTTGCGAGTCTCCTAAAAACATATTCTGGCTTCTGGTCTGACAAAATTCAAAAAAGAAAAACCTTTATCTGGATGGGTTATTTGCTAGCCGCTTTGGCAAAGCCAATTACAGGAGCATCACAAACTTGGGTGCAAGTGCTGTGGGCTCGTGGATTGGATCGAACGGGGAAAGGACTGAGGACAGCTCCTCGGGATGCTCTTTTGGCAGAGTCCGTACCTGTGCATCTTCGTGGGCAGGCTTTCGGTTGGCATCGCATGATGGACACCTTAGGGGCTGCTGTAGGGCCTTTATTAGCAGTAGTGTTTCTGAGTTATTCAACCGATGTTAGGCTTATCTATTACCTGGCATTCATTCCTGGGATTTTAGCTGTGTTGGTTGCTTTTAGTCTTAAAGAGACTCAGCAACAAAGGCCCTTGGTGCGAGGCTCCAATCCGAAGTGGAATCAGTTTTCCACATTGCCAAAAAATTTTAAGTACTATCTTTTCTGTTGGATGCTGTTTTCGTTAGCGAACTCAAGCGATGTTTTCTTATTGCTGCGAACTCAACAGATGGGACTCAGTCTTACCCAGGCCATTTTGTTATATTGTTTTTATAATCTGACTTACGCTTTGGCGAGTCCTTATTTAGGTGGACTTTCAGATAAGTGGGGCCGCAAGAAAGTCCTGCTCTTTGGTTTTTTAGTTTTTGCCTGCGTGTATGGTGCATTTTCTTTTGCAACAACACTCAGTCATTTTTGGTTTTTGTTCGGAGTCTACGGTCTTTACATGGCTGCCACTGACGGGGTCGGTAAGGCCTTTGCCATTGATTTGGTGGATGAAAACTTAAAGGCGACAGCCGTTGGCTTCGTCGGCACGGTGACCGGACTTTCAACACTGGTGGCAAGCTCGCTGGCGGGTGTCCTTTGGGATACATGGGGTCCAGGGGCCACTTTTGTGTATGGTATGACGGGTGCTTTGGCAGCAGCTATAGCTCTTGTTTTTTTGGCAGCAAACGCTGGTCCTAAAACAGTCTGAACCTAGATCAGAATTTAATTTGGCTACCGGTCTATTTTGAGAAAACACGCTGATTTTTTGACAAGGCAGAAGATTGTCGGTACGATTTTGAATGTCGGGTGCGAAACTCGATGCTTATGAGAAATTAAATCCATCCATACTCTTTTTTTATTAATTCTTTTTGACTCATCCTTGGGTCACGCGATGGATTTTATGAACAATAAGACATTTCAATTGACTGCAAAGTCACTGGGCTATGAGTTTTCTCATGGTCGTAAATTATTTTCTAATATTTCTTTGGCTCTTCATTCGGAAAAAATCGGATTGGTCGGGGCTAATGGCGTAGGCAAAAGCACTCTAGCTAAAATTCTGGCCGGGCAAATGGAGCCGACAGAAGGTGATTTGTTATGTGATCATCAAGTTCTTTATTTTGCTCAGACTGATGATCCACCATTGCACTCCGCTGCGGAGTACTTAATGGACCTCTGGGAGAACGCTCCTCAAGGGCCTGAAGTATGGTTGCCTCTGATTGAAGGAATAGATTTAGAGAAGCCTTGTGCCGTCTTAAGTGGCGGGGAATGGACGCGTCTTCGTTTGGCCCGCATTGTGGCGCAATCTCAGGGGCTTCTTATTTTGGATGAGCCGACGAATAATTTAGATCAAGAATCGCGGGCGTTTATTTCAGAATTTGTGAAGTCCTATCAAGGTGCTTTGTTACTTATAAGTCATGACCGTGATCTGCTGAATAAGATGGATGCAATATGGGAACTTTCCAGTCAGGGGTTGACTCAATACGGTGGAAATTTCGCCTTTTATCAAGAAGCCAGAACAGCTGAAGCCCATCGGTATGAAGAGCAGTTGGAAAGGGCTCGAAAAGAAGTCAAAAAAATGAATCGAGAACAAGCAGAAAAGATCGCTCGACAAGAAAAAAGAATGAGACAAGGCCAGCAGTTTGCCGATAAGGGAGGTGCTCCTAAAATACTACTAGGAACTTTAAAAAGAAAAGCCCAAGAAACTCAAGGAAGGATTCATAACCACGAAAATCAAAGAGTCGAAAGATCTCGAGAAGAATTTCAGAATTTACGGTCGCAAGGAAAAGAAGAAACAGACTTGCGCCTTTCATTTCGTCAGCCAAAAGTTCCTGAAGGCAAATTGATTTTTGAGTTCAAAAATTTGAATCTTTACCTGACCAGCGAAAAAAGACTTCTATGGGAAACCCCACTGAATCTTACGATGAAGGGGCCAAAAAGATGGGCCTTATCAGGAGCCAACGGCGTGGGTAAGAGTTCTTTTGTGCAGGCTCTTCTTGGAAAGACCAGTGAAGCTGTAAGTGTTCAAGGAGAACTGCGAAAAGGTGAAATCCATATCGCACATTTAGATCAAAATTATTCCCTGTTGAATGCTGAAGAAAGTGTTCTGGAAAATGTCCTAGCCTCTACACAGCAAGATCTTGTGAGTGTACGCAACAGCCTTGCAGATTTTCAGTTTTTTAAAGATCAAGTTCATCAAAAAGTGGGTACTTTAAGCGGCGGGGAAAAATTGAAGGCAGCTTTGGCAAAAGTCTTTCTAAGTGATCCTATTCCGCATCTTATAATTTTAGATGAGCCGACCAACAATTTGGATCTTCGTAGTTTGCAGGTTCTTGAAGGGGCCCTAAAGAGTTACGAAGGGGCCTTGCTGGTCATTTCGCATGATGAGGTCTTTTTAGAAAACATTGGCATCGAAGAAGTACATTTTTTAAAGCGAGGTCCTCGTGCCTATAAAACTTAATTAGTTTTGCAAAGTATTCGTAACACTCGGTGCGACCCCATATAATGGGGCCCCGAGAACCAATACGTATGGTTCTTACCTACAACAATACCCCATGCAAAATCACACTCGCCACCGAGAAGTAAATGATCAACCCCGTAACATCCACAATCGTCGCAACAGCAGGGGCCGAAGCAGAGGCAGGGTCAAAGCCCACCTTTTTCAAAAGAAAAGGAAGCATCGATCCCGAGATAGTTCCCCAAAGAACGACCCCGACAACGCTACAGCAGACAGTGGCAGCAACGTAAGTGTAGTGAGCTGTATAAAGCTGCTCACGGTTTGGCCAAAGAAGAATGCGGATGAAGCCGATACAGCCTAAGATCACACCGAGGATCGAACCAACTAAGATTTCTCGTCCTAAAACTCTCCACCAGTCACGCAGACGAACTTCGTTCAAGGCAATAGCGCGAATGATCAAAGTCGAAGCTTGTGATCCCGAGTTTCCACCCGAGCTGATGATCAGCGGAATGAACATCGAAAGAACGAAAGCTTTGGCCAACTCATCTTCAAAAAAGGCCATCGCAGTCGCTGTGAACATTTGCCCTAAGAAAAGGACTAGCAGCCAACCACCACGTTTTTTGACCATCTCGAACATCGAGATATTCAAATAAGGGGCATCCAAAGTTTCCACGGCACCGATCTTGTGAATATCTTCTGTCGCTTCTTCCTGAATGGCTGTGGCCACGTCATCGAATGTGACGATACCTTTCATAATGCCTTGTTCATCCACAACCGGAACTGCCATCAAATCTTGTTGAGAAAAGATGCGACCAATCTGTTCTTGGTCCATTTCGACGGGAACTTTCAGGACATCGGTATGCATGATCTCATCGATCTTTTTTTCTGGTGTTGCAGAAAAAAGCTCACGAAAAGAAACAACGCCTAACAACTTCTGATCCGAATCCAGCACGTAGGCATAATAAATAGTTTCAACATGTGTTTTGGCTTGGATGCGGATGTAGCTGATGGCTTCATCCACGCTCATATCCGGGCGCAGTCGCACGAAGCGCGAGCTCATCAAGCCCCCAGCGGCATCTTCGGCATAGGCAAGTAGTGCTGTGACCTCGCGTTTTGTCTGGGGGTCTAGTAACGACAATAGATCTTCTTTGGAGTCTGGTCCCAGTTCTTGAATCAAATCCGCCACGTCATCTGGCGCGAGCAGGCGGATCCAAGAACGTTTTTCTAGTGGGGAGGCTTCGGCAATCAACTCAGCCTGATCGTGTGTTTTGAGGCTTAAAAACAGTTCTTCCGCGTCCATGCGTGGAAGTTCTTTGAATGTTTCACGACGTTCATCTGGCTTTAAAGTAGACCATGTATCCGTTAGATTATGAATGGAGTCTTGAGTTTCGTTTTCTTCAAGGTTTTGGCCGTTATTATCCATAACCACTCCACGGACACATTTGAATTGATGTTCTACCAGATGCAATACCTTGTTTCATCGGCAGCCGCAAACTTATTTTTAGACTAGTTCTGGATTTTTTATTAGTTCTTTTCACCTGCTCAAGAGGTTGTCTCACTCTGGACCTCGAATCCTTTTTGGGAGTAGGTCCTTGTGTGCGGGGGCGGGTGGCTTTAGACTTAAAGTATGAGTGTGTTCTGTTTTTCCGTCTGTATTTGGGAAGAATGGCATTATGTTGAGTAGTGCATTAAGAATCGTTTTGATTCCTTCCGTACTTTATTTTGCAGCCTGCACAAATTCAGGCTGGCAAGCCAGTTCACCTTCAGTTGCCCCTCAGCCTCCTTTGTCATTTTCAGAAGTTTCGACGGGTATTTTTCATACCTGTGCCGTGACGTCTTTAAATGTGGCCTATTGCTGGGGCGTGGGTGAAAAAGGGAAATTGGGCACAAATAAAACCGACAACTCTACAGTTCCTGTCGCGGTCTATGTTGCTGGGGATTTACAAAACAAGGGATTTAAGAGTGTTTCAGCAGGAGGAGAGCACACTTGTGGTATCACAACAGATGATCTTGCCTATTGTTGGGGTGGTGGAGCCAAAGGCCAATTAGGCAATAAAGCCCTTACGGATTCTGCTGTGCCCGTTGCCGTGGATACTTCTGGAGTTTTAGCTGGAAAAACCATCAAGAGTCTTTCTGCTGGAGAGTCCTTTACTTGTGCTCTTGCCTCTGATGATAAAGTGTATTGTTGGGGTGGTGCCGATTCCGGTCAGTTGGGAAATAATTCGCTGGTAGATTCAAATACACCCGTTGCCGTAGATACCGCTGGAGTTTTAAGTGGTAAGACTGTGAAAGTTCTTTCTGTCGGAGGCAGCTTTGCCTGTGTGATAGCTTCTGATGATAATGCCTATTGTTGGGGATCCAATAGTGAAGAGCAAATTGGTAATAACAATGCCCAGACAGGTCCTCAGAATGTTCCGGTGGCTGTCGATACATCCGGTGTGCTTACAGGAAAGACTGTTAAAAGTCTTTCAGCAGGGGCCACTCATGCTTGTGCCATTGCCTCTGACGATAAAGCTTATTGTTGGGGCATGGGAGAATGGGGGCAACTGGGTAACAACGGAGTGATTGATTCTCTAGTTCCAGTGGCTGTTGATGTTTCAGGAGTGTTGCAGGGGAAGACTCTGAAAAGTATTTCGGCAGGGGGCTATCACACGTGTGCCGTGGCGTCTGATGATTTGGCCTATTGCTGGGGGTATCGTGGTGAAGGGCAGCTTGGTAACAATGACATGAGCGAGGACTCGGATCTCGGAAAAGCGAGTTCTAAGGTGCCAGTGGCCGTAGATACTTCCGGAGTTTTAAGCGGTAAAAGAGTGCTCCAGGTCAGTAGCGGGGCTTTGCATTCCTGCGCTATCGCCGTCGACTCAGATTTGCAGAAAGTTTATTGTTGGGGAAGTGGGGCGGGTGGACTTCTTGGGAATAACGACACTAATACCGTGCCCTATCCAGTAGCTATCATTGCCAAGCCGTGAGTTTTTTCCTTTGCGAAATTAAAGGCGCGTTTGATTTTTCTAAATTGAAGCATTTCCTTTACAAAAAAAGGTGACAAAAAATTGCCACCTTTTGTATCTGTTTTTGAATTTACAATCTTTTCTAAGGAACTCGTTGCAAAAGATAGTTATGATCAGTGGTTCCGATTCCCACAGCGCCCGTAGAGGCTGCATCAATGATGACAGCTTTCAAGGCCCCCACAAAGCCAGTTCCAATTTCAAATTGGTCGTAAGAGCCTTGCGTTGGAATGAATGTTGAAGTTGTTCCTGCCGGTGTTCCGTTAATAAAACCTGCAACATTGGCGTCTTCTCGAGTGAGGGTTACTGTGTACCAAGTGTTTAGATTCAGAGTTTCGGCATACTCCCACCCTCCAGTGCCTTTAAGTATTAAGGAGCCAGAGACCACCTCTGTATAGATTTTGAAATCTTGATTATCACCAACTGTTGTCGTTGTGCTTCTGAGACTTAAGATCGTGGCATCTCCTGCCGTTGTTATTTTGAAGCGGGCCGTGATTGCCATATTGTAGTTTGCAGAAACGGTGATAGGACCTTCGATTTTCGATAATGTACTATTGAAGATCACTCCGTCTGCCTTAGGATTTGCACCTGCGCTCACATCGTTAATGGAGCTTGTAGGCGCAAAAATTAGACCACCAGGTATTGGCACTGGCCAAGAACTAATCGACGAGTAATTCGCATGAACCACATCGGAAGTGAGATGAACCTTCGCGCTGTCCGTACGAGCGAATTGTGGAACAGCAAGGATGTTAAGGGGAGTTTGTCTTACTTGATGGGCCATAATTGAGCGAGTCTCGAACTGCAATCCACTGACGTCATTTTCAGCGTGGTAGAACAAGTGATTATTCTCTCCATCAGATAGATAGAAGGGTGCAGATGGAGAATGATACGAGCCGCAGGTATATACTAGTTTTCCATAGTAGCCTGTTGATGTTGGGTGGTTCGCTCTTATATCGAATTGAAAATTTGTACCTCTCACGATGTTGCCTGCATTATCTTTGGCCTCTACTTTCATCGGTACGCACATCCCCTCATAGACAGGCTGAGCATTGTTGACCTCAACGGAGACATACTCCGCCTGAGGAATTATATTGAGGTAAATATTTATCGCTCCATAAGTCGATGTGAAAATTCTTCGATCCGAACTGGCTGTGCCGTTCGCTTTTACCGCAAAAGTGGTTTTAAAGGTGCCTGGATTGAAGACGGCACTTCCAATTGCAGTCGTGGAGCTGCAGTTTGCATAAAAATCAAAGCTTCCATCTATAACACTTTCACTCAGATCGCCTTTATAAAGAGGAATAGCCTCTTCTCCGCTGAAAGGGGAAGGTGTAAACGAGCTATCATAGGCGGTGAGCTCAATGATTTCGCAGCCATTCGGCGCAAGATAGATTCTATCACGCATCGCCTGGACTTGTGTTGGTGGGCTTGGTTCAACGATGTTGAGAGGCAAAGATCTCGAAACAGGAGCTCCGAACGAACTTAAACTTTCGATAGTAACTTGACCGACTTTATAATCCGGACCACTTTGAATCCAGACTTCCCTAGAGATTGTATTCGCCGGAATAAACAATGAGGTGATTGTAGGTGAGCCGTTAAGACAAGAGCTCTCATTTTCAAAGAAAGACAATCCCATGTTGTTGGTGAGAGAAAAGCTTCTTGGATTGCTGTTAACCACGTTGAAGTTGAAGGTCCCACTAGTTTCGTTTACTAATTGAATATCTAGTCTGTGGCACTGATTTGTGCCAATTTGATTCATCATGTGCGGCTGGAACGAATTCGCCTCTACTGAGGGGCCCATTCCACCACCACCACCCGCGCTGAGGTCCCATGGGTGCGAGTTGATAAAACCTCCGCCGAAGGCGACGCCGTTTTTCAAAGGGCAGAAGGCAAACGCGGAATTCATACTGATATCAGACGGAGAGGCCTTAGCTACGCTGTATTCAGATGTGCCTGCAATAAGAGGAATCGTGCCAATTTGACGAAAACCATAGCCTCCAGTTGCGATTGCAGTACAAGGATATTCTTCTCCTCTTTCATAGTCGCGCGGTGAGTTGAGCGCGCGATAGTAGATCCCAATCGCATCATAGGAGTTAGAGATTCCCGGGAGAAGTGAAAACTGACTGGTAAATTGACCAGAGCGATCAAAAGAAACCGATACTGGTATGCCCATCTGTGACTCGTAACCTGGGATTTTAAATATGCCAAAGATACCACTCAGTCCAGAATCCCCAGACCACTTATCAAATACTCGGGGATCGAAGGTATACACCGAATTAAAGGCGAGTGCTAAGTCTGTCGGACTGCATGTAGTTATTGTCGCATGTTTTGTCGCGGTCACATTGCCTGCACGCGTACTTGCAGCATCCCATTCTACTTTTGTCGTTCTGGTAGAATCGACATAGAGATTTGTATAAGTGTGGTTTGCGTGAGTATAGCAGATCTTGTGTCCGGAAGGGATACCCGGACCGAAGAATCCCATCGCGACGGAAGTGCCTTCGCGCTCTTGTCCGTAAGTTCCGCCGAAACTTTGATAAAGCGGGGGAGCAGTCACTTTCATTGCTTTGTTATTTGAAAAAGTTAAAGAGTTCAGTTCGACTCTTTCAAAGATTTTTTGTCCCGTGCCAGATAAAACAATATCCATGGGGATATCTTCAAGAGCAAAAGCAGTGAACCATCCCGCCGTCATAGAGCTTTTGGTGATAATCATAGGTGGTTTGTCTGTTGCAGGAGAAAATTGTGACTCGATCACTCCGGAGGGAGTTGAGCCGTCGCTAGAAAAATAGCGCCCGGCAATTCTTCCACTCTGAGTGCTGCCACTGCCACGAAGGCTCATAGGGATATCGACGGCCACTTCGCCGCCATTTAAATTGACTGTGGAGTCTCCGTAAAAAAAGGCACTGTTTTTAGAATTCTCCTGAGAATAAACCGCCAAAATCTGAATCAGGCGTGAGGATCCTGAAGGTATCTCTAGGGTGTATATTGATGGCAGTTCTTGAGGGGCGCTGGAATCATGGGAGTTTGCATCGTAGGTCATTGAGATGGGTGCCGCAATTCCCGGGCCGCGAACATTAATGATGACGTGTTGAAGAGTGCCAAGAGTGCTTTGAGTAGATTTGCTCGAGAGAGTTTTTTGTTGCGGTATAAAGAAGGTAAACTTAGTCGCTGGCACTTCCAAGCGAGAGCAGCCGCCGATAGAAATCACTAAGAGCAAACTTAAAAGAAGCGTATAAAAAGATGTATTCATTGAAGTCCTCACCCGAGAAATTATCGGAATAACCCTTGGGGAAGATAAGTGGACTTTGGTAGATAAAATAAATCTTATATTGAGACGATCAAAATGAATCTACTGAGAACGCGTAATGATCTAGAAGCGAATACGCGCACCAAATCCCACATCAAGATCCACGTCTGTTTTTGGCGTTAAATCTAAGGCCAGAGAGAGCTCGCCAAAAATTTCGATGTTGGGATCTGAAAAGTTATACATCAGACCAATAGGAGCTCTGGGGCCAATGGCAATCTTTCCGTCTTCTTTTCCTCGTTGAACCATAATTACACGAGCCCCTAAACCATAGTACATATCAATCGGGCCTTCGGTTGTCTCAAAACTGCGCGCTTTGTCCCAAAGGTAAGTTCCGTGAATGTGCAGACCATTATAGAAGCCCGTTGAGTAGGCTAAGGCCCCTTCAACAGAGTTGCGAGGGCTTAAGGAGTATCTGCCAGATAAGCCTGTCGGGTCACCGATGATTGCGCCAACAGCCATTTGCTCTTTTGCTTCTGCTGCTGAGTAAATTAAAAAGCAAAAAGAGAAGAGAAAGAATGATCGCATCATAGGGGCAACTCCGAGAGAATTTGAGATTTATTTGCGTTTTTTTGTTTCAAAATCAGACGCCACAAAAGCATGACAAAAATTATTGTTATTTTCAAGTGTTACTATTTTTTAACCGATCAGTATTAAGGTCATCGAAGGGAGAAACATGTCTTTGTCATGGGGTGATATTCCAAGTTGGGCTTACGATTCGGCGCAGGTATTAATGCAATCACTGAAGATTGTGGATCCGATGACTTATGAACATTGTTGTCGTGTTGGTGAGTTTTCTCGAAAGTTGGCCCGCGATGCAGGACTCAGCGAGTATGAACAGAAAGTGGCAGAGTTCTCTGGTCTTTTCCACGATATCGGTAAAATTGGAATTTCTAAGAATATCATTATGAAGCCAAGTCGCCTTGATGAAATGGAATATGAAACGATGAAAACTCATTCTGCTTTGAGTGAGGAAATTATTAAGCCTTTAGCCGCACATAAGTTTTTTAAAGATTTGCTTCCTGCGGTTCGTGGGCATCATGAGCGCTTAGATGGGCAAGGCTATCCAGACAAAAAAAGGGGCGACGAAATTCCGTTAGTCGCACGAGTTATTTTGATTGTAGACACTTTTGATGCGATGACGCAGAATCGGCCATACCGTCAAGGTCTACCCGTAGATATTATGTATGCAGAATTGAAGAAGTATGCAGGGACCCAGTTTGATTCGCAGTTAGTCCAAGTTTTTTTGCAGGCTCACAAGACTTGGGATGTGACAGAAACAGGTCAAGATCAAGAGACTTTACATTTATTGATTAAAAATGTCGCCTAAGAGAGCATTCGATTTGTAAATCGATTTGCAGTAGGACTAGAAAATTTGACCAACCTGATTGATAGGTTGGTCAAATTATTTCGGAGCCTTATTATTGTGCTCTGTTCGTGCTTTCAAAGATTTTGTCAGCCGACTTAGCAACAAATCCTGTATACAGTTTTCCATCCGCAGTTGGGTAACGTTTGGCAAATTCGTAGTAGCATCCAGGTATGTTGAAAGTGCCATCGTCGAATTGAACAGGAATTTCTGAAGCCATGGTAGAGCTTTGCTCTAAATAATCAGCGACGGTCCCTTTGACCTCGCCCCCAGATTTATTCAAGACATAACCTTTTGATTTCACAAACTCGTTCAGTACCAGGATGTCGTTGTATTTTTTTAGGTTGTTGATATTGACCGTAAAGTGGTTCGGACGGAATCCATAAGCTGCCACCCAAGATGCATATTCGCTTTCTTTTGCTAGCTCTGAATAAAGTGCATAAGACATTTTCCAAGGGCGTCCGCACATTGGGAAGGTTTCGTCGTTAATCGTTGAATCTGAAATTTGCTCGACCAAATGATTAACGGTTTCACGAATGAATGGAGACACTTTTTCAAGTTCTAATTCACTGATGAAAATTTTAGGCATTGAATCGTTCGGGTGTTCGTAGTGTTTTGCATACAACTTCTTGTCGACAAAAGTGTATTCGCCTTTTTCCGTGTAACCGAATTTTTTAAAGTGTTTTGCTAAGGATTCGATTCCTAAGCGTGGATGATTGAAAGTGCGAAGCGCAATGTGATCATTTAAGACCGTCTCGCCTTCAGCCGTAAAGATGTCATAGATCCGTTTTGCAGCCGGATTCAACTTGCAGTAATCAACCCACATGTTTTCCAAAAGAGTTTCCAAAGTCATCATAGAGTATTCTCCCTTTGAGATCGCAGGTTACTCCTGATGATTCCAGGGTGCAATGGGTCCTTATTTGACTGCGAGTGTTATTGATTGGACGCAAGGTGAAATTGGCCAACACTGGGTTTTATGAGTATTTTACCTGAGATCGAACAAATCGAAAAAAGGATTCAATCGCTGGAAGGGGTGGCTCGGGCTGAAGTGCTGGCTCGCAGTCAGCACGGTGGTTTGAACTTGCCAATTTATAAAATTACCTTTGGCAGTCAAAATCCAACAGCACCGGTCTTAGGATTTGTCGGTGGAGTTCATGGACTTGAAAGAATTGGGGCGCAAGTTTGTATCGCCCTTTTGAATTCTCTCTCTGAGTTGATTCTTTGGGATAAGACCTTGCAAAAGACTTTGGAAAATCTGCGCATCTTTTTTATCCCCACAGTGAATCCCGTAGGTATACATTTGAAGTCTCGCAGCAATCCGCGTGGCGTGGATTTGATGCGGAATGCTCCCGTTGAAGCTGAAAATCCACCGGCATGGGTGGGTGGACATCGCTTCAGCAATCGCTTGCCTTGGTATCGAGGAGAGTTGAACGCTCCTATGGAGATTGAAGCGCAAGCGCTTATTCGCGCTGTGCAGAGTGAAATTTCGCAAAGTCCTGTTGCTATTACCGTCGATGTTCACTCTGGGTTTGGTTTTCAAGACCGCTTGTGGTTTCCTTACGCTAAAACCACTGCGCCATTTCCTGATCTTGGCGCAGCTTATTCCTTGAAGCGTCTTTTAGACCGCACCTATCCGCATCACTTTTATCGCTTTGAACCTCAAGCCGGAAGCTATACAACACATGGCGATCTGTGGGACTACATGTACGATCAACATCGTAAAATTGAAAATGAGTCCTTATTTTTACCCTTGTGTTTGGAGATGGGCTCTTGGATGTGGGTGAAGAAAAATCCCTGGCAGATATTTAAAGCTGAAGGACCTTTCAATCCTTTGATTGGGCATCGGCATCAGCGAACGCTTCGTCGTCATAATACTTTGATGGAGTTTTTAATTCGCGCAACAGCCTCTCCGGAGGCTTGGGTCGACTTGTCCGGAAAAAACTACGTGGAGGCCGAGCAAAGCGCTCGGGAGTTGTGGTATGCAGGCAAAAAATAAATGGATTCTTCTTCGTGGTTTGGCCCGCGGCGTGGGACACTGGGGCAGCTTTTCTGAAAAGATTCAGCAGCAGTTTCCACAGGATGAATTTGAATTTCTAGATTTGCCAGGTAATGGAGCTCGAAACAAAGAGAACAGTCCTTTGCGTATTGCCGATTATGTGCAGGACTTGCGTTCTCATTCTCAGTTTGTTCGTTCTGGTGAACCGTTCAAAATTTTGTCCGTATCTTTAGGGGCCATGATCACAGTGGAGTGGATGCGCAAGTACCCGCAAGAAATTCGCCATGCATATTTAATTTGTACAAGTTCCTCTGGCATTTCACCTTTCTATCACCGTTTTTGTTTGCCGAACTATTTGAAAGCGCCTCAGCTGTTGCGCTATCGGCGAAATGAAGAGGCGTTGGAGAAGTTAATTCTGAGCCTAGTGACCAATAATCAAGAGCGGCGAGACCAAGAATTTTCACGTCTGAAAGAGTACTCTCGAAGTCATCCCATGCGCTTAGAAAATATGATTCGTCAACTTTTGGCAGCTTCACGTTATGAATTCCCAGCAAAAGCTCCAGGAAATTTAACTTTGATTGGCAGTTACGGCGACAAGCTGGTTGCACCGGAGTGTACAATAAGTATTGCTCGCAAATGGGGAGTAGAGCCTTTCATGCACCCCTGGGCAGGGCATGATATTCCGGTTGATGACCCTGATTGGGTGATCGAGCATTTGCTCTAAAATGCTTTTTTTGGGGCTTCGAAAAGGGGTAAGATTTTCAAATGAGGTGACGTTTTTTTACCCTTATACTTCATATATTTGATCTGAGGCGATTTAACGCCAAGCTCCGTTGACTCCGAAGGCCTTTTCTTATTCTCTGTGGGCCGGATTTTGTCCAGAGGAAAATGTGAGGGTAACAACCTATCTTGCAGCCGTCATCCTGAGTACGGCTCTTACAAGTAAAGCAAAAACTCCTGCGTTGAGTTTGAAGAGCTTGCAAGCTCAAGGGGTGAGCTCTATCAAGGCTCCCTCCAATTCAAAACCAGCGCAAATATATGGACAACTCCGTATGGAGGGAATGCAGTACCTATCTGAAATTCCTGAGTCTCCACAGCTTACTTATAGTCAACTTCTCTCGGCGCGTTTGTCAGGCTTTAAGGAAACACCTTGGTTGGATATGGCGGCTGATATTTCTGGTGGAACTTTTTTTACTCGAGGACAATCTCATTTTGTTGTTCACGAAGCTTACTTGGCCTCTAAGAATTTTAAAGAACTTAAAGACATAAAGGGCTTTGTGGGGCGCAAGAAAAATGGCTGGAGTGAGATGGATCGGCGCTGGCAGTTGGGGTTGTGGCAGCCTAAATTTGCGATGGATTCGTTGCGCCCCGAAGAGCAGGGTCTGACAGGGCTGTTCCTCAACTACAATACGCAAGGGTGGGAGCTTATGGGCTTCGTCACACCCATTTTTATTCCCAGCATGGGCCCCGATATTCGAGAAGAAGGTGGCGGACTTGTGGCCGACAGTCGCTGGTATCGCGCTCCATCGCGAGAGTATGATTTCAATAATCGAGTGAACAACATTAAGTATGACCTAACTATTCCTGACACTGCGAAGCTTGTGGGTAACGGGGGAGCTGCTGTCTCGGGCCGTCTTGGAAATAAAGAGCGTGGTCCTTGGGTGGTGGCAAGCACTGGGTATCTGCCGGTCAATGAACTGATTTTGAAAAGACGCAATTTTAAAAATATCGCTGAAGACAAAGTCGATGTGACGGTCTCTCCTGATGTGACTTACCATGGGCTTTACTCTATGGATGTGGGTTATTCCTTTGAAAATTTAAAGGCTTCTTTATCTTATTTAGAGGATAAACCGGTCGAGAAGTTGCCAGATCAAGACTGGTCTATTCAGACACTGAAGCCTATCAAAGCCGTGTCTGCGGCTTTAGATTTTACTTTGGCTAATATCCTCAATCGAACTTTGGCATTTCAAGTCGAGTATTTGAAAGTTGATGGCGGGGGCATTGTCGATGTTTTGTCGGATGGGGCACCGGATGACTTTACTCTTTTTGATCAGCGTTTGAAATTTACCAATGCTTTATCTCTGCGCTTGGAAGGTCAATTGGCGACTTTTTTTAAGCGCCCTTTTGTGACCCGTTTTAAATATCTTTACGAGTACGACCAACAGGGATCCTTACTGAATACTGAATTTCTTTATTATCCAAGCCAAAAATGGGCTGTTGTCATGGGCGGAGACATACTGGGCGTGAAGGATGAAAACTTCAGAGCCGATCGTTTTCTCAATCAGTATCGCGCCAATGATCGTTTCTATGGGGGAATGACCTATGTTTTCTAAGATGGTGTGGAAGAAAAGTATTGGCGCTCTTTGTGTTCTGACTTTGCTTCTGTCTGCTTGTGACTCGAAGGTCGGCGAAAAACCACCACCACAGGAAGCTCAAGAGTTTGCTGGGGCACGATGTCTAACGGAAACTCAGCCTGTGGTGAAAGACTTCGTCAAAGGCACGGCAAAAGATCAAGATGTGACGGCTGCTTGGAACTGTGTGATTGGCGCGGTTGAGAAGTTCAAGCGGTACGTGCGAGGCAGTACCGAAGATCGTTACACCTCTCAAGAGTTGGCGACATTCTTAGAAGATAATTTCCTTGAGAGTTCCGCGAACAGTCGTCCCATTACACCGGCTTTGCAACTGGAGTTTATGAAGGTAAAGCAGATTCTTGTGGGTGGAAATACTGCTTACCTTTCTTTGTCTGAACTGGATCGTTTACTAAGTTTGTTTCGTGATCTGCGCGCAATGACATTGCGATTAAATCCTTACATGAAAGTGTATTCGCTGAATTGGGTGACTTCGAAGTTCAGTGGTTTGCAGAAAGATGCTCAATACTTTGAGGACGCGAATAAAGAACTGCAAAGTGCTGCCAAAACTTTGGCTTCTTTGATTGAAAAAAATGAGTCTAGTTACAAGCTATCTGATTTTGTTCTTCTAACCGAAAATCTTTCTGTCTTTTTTGGTGAAAAGTGGACGTTCCCGAAAGAGATCAATAAATACATGCCAGTTGTCAGAAAGGTGAAGAAGGCTTTGGCAGGTGGGGACGAAAACTCTGTCACTCCATCAGAGTGGCGTCGTTTCGCTCTACTCGGGGCTCGTGGTTACGTTCAGTATTTACGCTATCATTACTTCATCAAATCAGTTCCTGAAACGGGAAGTGGTTATCAGCTCTCTTATTTGTCGCGAACGGTGGAAGACCTCTTGTCAGTTTTTCAAGACTTGGTCGCCGAGAAGCCCGAAGGGGTCGTTTCTCGTCAAGAGGCTTTGGATCTGTTGAAAACCCTTGAAGTGGTTTGGCCAGAATTTAAAGTTTCTGAGGTCATGATCGCGGAGTTGATGAAGATTAAGCAGTTATTTTTTGGTGGAAGTGCTGAAAACTTCTCAACGAAAGATTTTGGCACGGCTCGCGGAAAAGTCAGTCGGATTAAAACGCTTATCGAAAAATTTCTTCCTTATTATTCCATTTACAGCCGTGAGTGGGAGCCAGATCTATTTGACCCTGAAGAAGCACAGCGTTTATTTTTAGAGTCCCAGTCCGTCCTTGAAGCCACGGTTCGTGAAGCCGGCAACCTTTTTGAAGAGTCCTATGATCTGAACAACCTTGCGACCTTGGCTCGAGAGATTGAGCGCTTGTATCCCTCTGAAGGGCGAAAAAATTTTGAATCTGTTACGATCAAGACTTTGCCCTTGTTGATTGATCTTAAGAAAATGATTCTTGGTGGCAACGATGCGCTGATTCAGAAGAATCAGTGGAGTACTTTACTGAGCTTTGGCGCGCGTTTTTATGCGGAATTCCTCTATTACGGTTATTTTTTGAAGGGGCAACCCCTGGAGCAGCCGCAGACTTTGAGCTCCGTTTCTTTGTTGGTGAATCAATCTTTAGACATTTTTAGAGATTTACTGCGCTTGAAGCCAGAGCAGATGTTCACTCGCAAAGAGCTGAACAAAATTGTCGATCATTTGATCCGTATGGAGTTATTGCCTCAAGGGATCAGTCGCGAGTCGATCGATGCGGCTTTGGTGTTGTTGCTTAATAATGTTTTAGTATCTCCAGAAGCGCGCATTGATGGTTATACACCCAATGCCCTGACGGAAAATTCGATCGAGATTGTTCGTCGCGAATTTCAAGTGTGGTACGAGTCGTCGCTTTATATTGCGCAAATGACTGAGCCTTGGAAGCCTGAAGAGGGCTATTATGCTTCCGATTTGTTGACAGTCCTGAAGTCGTCTTTAAATGAAGAAGCATTATCTCCCGCATTGAAGTCGGCTCTGCAAGAGCTTCTTTTGGTCGTCGATAGTCCGGTTCCAATGACTTTTGATAGCGAGTCGAGAGTTCTTCTTTCTAAAAATGCACAGCCCTTGTTCACGGCTGTAAGTCTGCGTCAGTTAAATCTGAATCGCACAGTCGCTCGTATTTTGATTCGCTCCTTTGTGACTTCAAAAGACCGATTGAAAAGTTATGCTGGGGTGAATTTACCTGAAGTGGAAGGGGCTTATTTTGCCCTGAAGCCATTATTAGTCGAGATGGGCCTAGTGAATGCGAGCAACATGAGCTTTGCGTCTTCTCGTTTTATGGAAGCTAATATTTTTGTGCCTCATTCAGATGGCAGCAATTTAACTTCTCAAGCTGAGATGACCGATCTTATTGGAATGATATTTTCTGGTTTGAGTCTTAATGAAATGCTTCGCAAAGAGTTGATCAATGTTTGCTTTAACGGAGTTGACCAGAAAGAGACGGCTTTAGTGAGTTTGAGTTGCGCCCGCAAGGCCTACAAGGACTCAATGCCTGCCATCATGACCTCAATGCCTGACTATCTTCGTTTTATGAAGACGGTATCTCAAGATGTTTGGGCTTATTATATGAACAACATCTTTAAAGCAGCAGGGTATGTCTCTAACAGTAAGAACCTGGTCGCTTTAGAAGATATTGCTTTAGCACCTCACGTGATTCAATACGTCGAAATGCTGTATTTGCGTTTTGATAAGAATCGAGATGGCTACATTTCCACTGCCGAGTCTTTAAAAGCATTTCCTGCTTTCAAAGGTATTTTGCGGGATTTGGCGAAGGAAGATATTGCCAAGGGGACTATCAAGGAAAAGGACTTGTTGGACATCTTCACCTTTATTTTACGCTACGGTAAGCCACCTGAAACTTTGCGCGAGAAATTGCGTTTCGTGGCTTCTTGGCGTGGTCAGCAAGACAAGTGGGATGTGTGGGCCGATCGCGTTCAGATGTCTCAGATCTTGGGATACATTGCTGACGAAGTCAGTAAGCAAGCCAAAAAGAAGGCTAATTAAGCACTTTTTGGCTGTCCACGCGAGCTGTTGTGACCGTGGCGTTTTGTAGGATCAAGCCGACAAATGTGCCGCCACCTTTTTGTTGCGGCAAAGTCCCAACTAAATCACCGCTACGATCCGTATCCACATCGGCTGTCGCAGCTGCGTACTCCACCATATTTCGGCGCCAAATGAGCACTCGCGCTTTATTGTTCACATTGTGGAAGTCGATGATGACGTCCAGGGCCGACGGAAAGTAAAAAGTCATTTTTGAGGCAGCGATTGTTGCTGGGTTTCCGTTGAAGCTCACCTTGCCATTAACGCTGGCGCCAGAGCGGGTGAAGGTGACCGTTAAGCCGTTAGTGGATGGGATGCTAGCATCACTGGAGTAGAAGACGACAGAGATCTCGCTAAGAGCAATAGTGCTGTCTAAAGAAGCCTTCAGAGAAAAGGAACGGCTTGAGTTATTGAGTAGAGTATTCGTAAAACGAACTGTACCGCTACCTTCAATTTTATCAGAGTCGTTTTGGCTGAAATTACCAGAAATGAGAATATTGGAATCTATGCCCGACACAACAACTGGGTCAGCACTACCTCCTGAGCAACTAGTTAAGCTCAGGAGCCATAAGGGTGTCAGAAGAACTACAAGTCTTAGAACGAATTTTTCCACATCATTGACTCAACTGGAATAGGTTTTTTGTCGTTATACTTTGCGGATGGCTTTACGTTGTAAGACGTTAAAACATCACCCTTCACTTCAAAGTATATCAACTGACCAATCGGCATACCAGCGTAAACTCTTACAGGCTGCTTTACCGAAATTTCCAGAGTCCAATAATTGCAGAATCCCACGTCACCTTTACCTGCGGTGGCGTGGATATCAATTCCAAGGCGTCCAACGCTTGATTTTCCTTCTAAAAATGGGACGTGTTTCAGAGTCTCTGTGTACTCTAAAGTAACGCCCAAATAGAGAGTGTCCGGCATAAGGACGAAGCCCTCTTCAGGAATTTCAAAGGTGCGAATCTTGTTATGCTTTCTTGCGTCCAGCGTTTTCTCTTCATAAACCGCAAGAGTTGAGCCCAAGTGAACATCATAAGAGTTCGTACCCAGGCACTCTTTGCGAAAAGGCTCCACTTTAATAGAACCTTGTTCCATGCATTCGAGAATCTGCTGATCCGTAAGAATCATTACTTAGTTTCTCTGTGAACTGTGTGACGCTTAAGATTCGGATTGTATTTCTTCTTCTCAAGACGGCTTGGAGTCTTAGTTTTGTTTTTTGTCGTTGTGTAACGAGAAACAGGTTTGCCTTCAGCGCGAGCTTCAGTGCACTCAAGAGTGATGATGATTCTTCCTGACTTTTTTGCCATGTCGTGCCCCTTAAACTTTTCTTATGCTCTGTCTTTTTCAGAGTCGATTATATTGCCATGCGTAATTTGGAAAAAATGACAATACCTTTTCAAAGGGGCTCAAGGTATCAAAAGAAAAAGGAAACTTCAATAGGCAATTTCGCATCTAATTACGATCTCAAGGGAGTATTTATGAAATCTTGGAGTCTTTTTCTACTTTTTGTTCTCTTGTCGGCCTGTGCCCATGCTGAAATTGCAGGCATTTTGGATGGAAAGACTCTCCAGCCCGCTCTTTTGCAGGATGCAGTTCAAAATGTCGCACCTGGTTCTATTGTTGTGATTGGTGAAAATCACGGATTTAAAGAGCATCAAAACCAACAAATAGAAATCATGAGGGCTTTGCGGGCTCGCGGGCTGAAGGTTTCTGTCGGAATGGAATTTTTTACATACACTCATCAAGATCTTGTGAACTCTTACCTTACGGGTGCCTTGGCGGAAGCAGATTTCTTGGCAGCTATTAAGTGGGGCAGTCCTTCATTCGATTTTTATCGTGATCAGACATTGTTTCCTTCTGTAGCCGAAGGCGGGCAAACCATCGCCTTGAATGCGCCACGTTCTTTGACTAGCAAAGTGGCAAAACAAGGGCTTGAATCGTTAACGGAAGAGGAGCAGGGGTTACTGCCACCTCAATTCACTTTGGGACGTGATTCTTACAAGCAACGCTTCTTAGCGTTGATGCCTCATTTGCCATCTCCGGCAGCTGGTGATCGTTACTTTGCTTCGCAATCAATCTGGGATGATACAATGGCTTGGAAAGCGACAGGATTTATTCAAGCCCATCCGGATCAGGTTCTTGTTATTGTTGTTGGTGACTTCCATGTTCAGTACGGTGGTGGATTGCCGGATCGAATTCGCGCGCGAGCAAGTCAGATCCCTGTGCTCACTTTTTCACAGGTCAATACAGAGGGACTCAGTGAGGACGAAGTTTCTGAGGCTATTGCCCCTTCTACAACAGAGGGACCTCGTGCGGATTTTCTTTGGTTGGCCCCCGCGAAAAGTCTAGGTATCTAAACAATCAGCTAAAGAGTCTTGGAGCTCCTTTGAAATGTCTTTAAAATGGAGTCATTTCAAAGGAGCTTTTTTTATGTTTCCGTTAGAGACTCGCATCTTGGTTATAGATGACATGCCCTCAATCCGTGATCTTGTTAAGAATACTTTGAAGGCAATGGGGTATAAGAACATCCAAGAAGCAGTCGATGGCGAAGATGGCTTGAAGCTCCTGTTAGCCAATAATACTCCAGGAAATAATATTCAGTTGGTGATTTCGGATTGGAATATGCCGAAGATGAAGGGTCTGGAGTTGCTGAAACAAGTTCGTGCCACGGCAGAATGGACAAACTTGCCTTTTGTTCTTCTCACGTCGGAATCTGAGAGAGATCAAGTGACTGAAGCCGTCCTCGCAGGAGTGTCGCAGTATATCGTGAAGCCTTTTTCTGCCAAAGTCTTTGAAGACAAACTAAAGGCCGCCTACTTAAAACACAATAAAGCCTAAATTAGACCAAACGGATGCCGTCTTCATGCACAGTTATGAGGCGCTTCTTATAAAGTCCCCCAAGAGCGACTTTGAATTGTTTTTTGCTGACTCCAAATAAACGATAAATTTCTTCCGGTGGGGTTTTATCATTGATGGGTAGAAACCCGTTTTTTTCTTTTAGCGACTCTAGAATCTTTGGACCCACATCTTCACGAGTGGCCTTATGGCCGGATCTCTGCAAAGAAAGATCGATTTTTCCATCCGGGCGCATTTTTTTGATGTAGCCTTCGATTTTTTGCCCCTGGCGAAGAGGTTGAAATACTTCGTTGGCGTAAAGAACACCCCAGTGGCGGTTTTCGATAATGGCTTTAAAGCCAAGATCCGTGCGCCCAGCAATAATCAAATTTACTTTTTGGCCTTCGGTGTACTCAGCTGCCGTTTTTTCAACGTTGCGTTCTAGGCGCATGGAGGCGGCGAGGCGATCACTTTTATCGACATATACATAGACAAGAACCTCTTGTCCTACACGCAGGGCTCGGGTTTGTTCGGCAAAGGGAAGAAAAAGATCCTTTGGTAGGCCCCAGTCAAGAAAAGCCCCGACAGAGCTGGTCGCAACGACTTTCAGTAAGGCAAAATCATTGACCATAGCTTTAGGGGTTTCTGTAGTCGCTACAAGGCGATCATCAGAGTCGTAACAAATAAAGACTTCCACTTCATCGCCAACTTCGCAAGGGTCTGGCATGTAACGAAGCGGAAGTAGGATTTCTCCGTCATCGCCACCATCAAGGTACACACCGAAGTCGACGTGTTTTAGAACTTTTAACTTATTTATTTTACCTATCTGAACCATAACAACTTTCGCAGCCTAGATGCCGAAGCGAGTTTTAATTTTTTGAATATCTTCAGAGTGAGCGCGAACCTTCAGAATCACGCCGCGTTCATCATAGGATTCCCCAAGAACTCGCAACTTAGCACGAATTTCTCCGACAGCGCCTTGAACGTCGTAAGGAATGAAGATGTCTTTGTCTGTCATCGCAGTTTCAAAATGTGCGACTAGACGCAGTCGTAGTGCGGCGACATCCTCTGGATTTTTGGCCGAAAGAAAGATCGCTTCAGGAAATTCCGTTTGCAGAGCTTCTCGCTGCTCTGCCGTCAGGCGATCCACTTTGTTGAGGACTAAAAAGCTTTCGATATCTCCAGCACCCACTTCACTGAGAACCGATTTTGTCACTTCCAGTTGAGAGCGGAAAGTGGGATCGGATGAATCCACGACAAAAAGTAAAAGCGAAGCATTGAGAGCTTCATCCAAAGTAGATTTGAATGAGGCGACAAGATCGTGCGGAAGTTTTTTGATGAAGCCGACGGTATCAGAAATCAGAATTTTTGGTTTTGTTTCCGGGTGCAGCAGGCGAACAGTCGTGTCTAGTGTCGCAAACAATTTATCAGCGACCAAAACCTCGCTGCCAGTCAGGGCACGCATTAAAGAAGATTTTCCCGCATTGGTGTAGCCCACAAGTGCCACGGAAATTTCCTGACTTCGTCGAGCTCTGCGTACGTCATGTTCTTGAGAGATCGAAGCTAATTCTTGTTTTAGTTCTTTGATGCGATCACGAATTTTACGGCGATCTAACTCGATACTGGTTTCACCAGCCCCTTTGCCGCCAACACCACCACTGCCTCGGTCTTCACCACCAGCGGTTTCGCGCAAGCGTGGGGCGACGTAAGTTAAACGTGCAATTTCAACCTGTAAACGAGCTGCACGGGTTCTGGCGTGACGACTGAAAATCTCGATAATCACACCAGTGCGATCTAGAACCTGAGCTCCTGTGGCACTTTCCAGATTACGTAGCTGAGAAGGGGAAAGATCACAGTCAAAAACAACAACTTGAGCTTTCTCTTTCGGGGCTTCCCCTGCGGAAAAAACCTCTGTTTCATTGGTCTCTTCAAAGCCCGCATCGTAGTCTAAGCCGTCGTCTTCTTCGTCTTGTTGATTGCTCTTAAAACGAAGTGCGGCCTTATGTTTTTTCTTTACAACCATCGGTCCAACAACGCCGGTGCCACCAGTCCACTCAGACAGTTCTTTGAGCTTTCCGTCTCCTAGCACGGCGGCACTTCTTTCAGAGTTGCGCTTTTGCGAGGTTTGCCCGATCACATTATAGCCTAGTGTGGTCACCAAGCGGCCGAGTTCTGCCAGCGAACTTTGGGTTTCAAAGTCAGTGACACGGGGGAGTTGGACGCCGACGAGAACGGCATTAAGAATTTTTTGTTTATCGAAGGCATCCATGTATTACCACCGTGGTGAGCAAAATATTTTTAAATTAAACAGAAGCTGAGGGCTTTCTGGCTTCTAGGTATTCGTCGTAACTGCAATTGAGGTCCTCTTTCACGGAGCCATCAATTTCGATGATACGATTAGCAACAGTTTGAACAAATTCGTGATCGTGCGACGTGAATAGGACTGTTCCTTTGAAGCGTTTGACACCCTCATTCACTGCAGAAATACTTTCTAGATCCAAGTGAGCCGTCGGGCCATCGAGAAGTAAGACATTCGCTCCAGAAAGCATCATTTTAGAAAGCATGCAGCGCACTTTCTCGCCTCCGGAAAGAACTCGTGGCTTTTTAAGTGCATCTTCGCCACTAAATAGCATTTTTCCAAGGAAGCCACGCAAGAAGGACTCATCTTTGTCTTCGGAGTATTCACGCAGCCATTCGACAAGACTGTTGGCGTCGGTATCAAAATATTTAGAATTGTCAGTTGGGAAGTAGCTGCGAGTCGTTGTGATCCCCCAAGCATAAGAGCCCGAGTCAGGCTCAACTTCACCAGCTAAAATATCAAGCAAGAGTGTTTTAGCGACGTCATTGCGCCCAACAAGAGCCACTTTGTCGCCTTTTTTAATCGTGAAGCTGACGTTTTTAAGAAGAGTTTCACCGTTGATAGATTTACTGAGTCCCGTTACCGTCAGAAGATCATTGCCAGCCTCACGTTTTGGTTCAAAGCCAACGAAAGGAGTGCGACGAGTAGAAACGGGGAGATCTGCCAAATCCAACTTTTCAAGTTGTTTTTGTCTCGAAGAAGCTTGGCGTGACTTAGAAGCGTTCGCACTAAATCTTTGAATGAAGCTTTTGAGTTCTTCGGCTTTATCAGCATTCTTCTTTTGCTGGTCGCTGCGAAGTCTTTGGCTGAGCTCGGTCGCCTGACGCCAGAATTCATAGTTGCCAGAGTAAATCGTCACTTTGCCAAAATCGATGTCTGCCATGTGTGTACAGACTTTATTGAGGAAGTGACGGTCATGGGAAACCACGATGACAGTGTTTTGGAAGTTGAAAAGGAATTCCTCTAACCACTGAATGGCATAGATATCCAAGTGATTCGTAGGCTCATCCAATAAAAGAATATCAGGTTGACCAAAAAGCGCTTGTGCTAAAAGCACTTTCACTTTGTCGCCAGGATCCATTTCTTTCATTAGTTTTTGGTGAACTGAGTCGGGAATACCCAAGCCTGCAAGCATGACTCCTGCGTCTGATTCCGCTTCCCAGCCGTTCAGCTCGGCAAACTCAGTTTCAAGTTCAGAGGCGCGAACTCCATCTGCTTCAGAAAAATCTGGTTTGGCATAAAGGGCATCTTTTTCTTCCATGACTTTAAATAGACGGTCGTTGCCCATCATAACGGTTTTTAAAACTGGGACATCGTCATAGGCATAGTGATCTTGCTTAAGAACAGACAAGCGCATATTAGCGGGAATGACGACTTCGCCGGTGTTGGGTTCGATCTCTTTTGAGAGAACTTTGAGGAAGGTTGTTTTTCCAGCGCCGTTTGCGCCAATAAGGCCATAACAGTTCCCAGGAGTGAATTTAACGTTCACATCTTCAAAAAGTTTTTTGCCACCGAATCTTAAACTGACATTTGTAGTGCTAATCATGGGCTACTAGATACGCTGAACCTTGAAAAATATCAACAGATGCGGGGATTTGAGTATTTTTTTATCAGAAAGCGGGTTTAGGCTGCGTTTTTAGCGGTTCCTGGCTTCTTAACCACTTGGCAAATATAGGGAACTTCGATGGTGAGGGTGGAGCCTGAGCCTAAAACGGAGTCAACCCAGACCTTACCCCCGAGCTCTTCCGCAGCGTACTTGATGGCATCCATTCCGACTCCACGACCTGAGATTTCAGTGACTTGCTCGCGTGTTGAGAACTGGCTGTCGAAAATATGCTGAATGACTTCATGGTCATTTTCTTTACTGGTATCGCAGCCTTTTTTGTTTAGTTTTTCGCGTATTTTTTCAGGGTTGATGCCGGCTCCATCGTCTTGAATCTTAATTACGAGGGATTCTTGCGTCGGATTTTTCAGGATCTGAGTCGAAACGACGACTTGGCCTGCAGCTTCTTTGCCCAGCTGCGTGCGAACATCGGGCTGTTCTATGCCGTGATCGACTGCATTTCTGAAGGCATGAACGAGAGTTCCTAGCAGAGAGTTGTAAATTTCTGGGACAATAGCGACTTTATTATCAATAATCTGAAGAGGTTGCAGAAGTTTATCAACTTTGACCGCAAGGCTTTGCATCACTTCATTGTAAGGCGAGAAGTAGGGGGCGATGGATTCAAGAATGAATTCAGCCCTCAATTCATCGGCCAGGATTTTGCCTCCAGGAAGTGGTTCAATTCGTGAAGCCAACTCGTGAATTTTGCTGACGGGTATCTCTAACTGGCGCTCTTCCGCGAGGACAGATGCACCCAGAATTTCTGTTGTTTTTTCTAAGAAGGCATTGAAATGAAATTCCACTTCAGCACATTTTTTTTGCAACTCAATTTTTACTTCGGGTGTGGGGCTTTCGTTAAGTTGAGTGAGCAGTGTTTCGGCTTCGTGACAAGCTGTCGCCACCGGGCCCACAGCAAAAAGTGCCGCTCCACCTTTAAGAGTGTGCAAATGACGATAGAGCTCTTCAGAGTCCATATTTTTGCGAGAAGGTGACATCTGCTCATCAATCGCTTGGAGCATTTCTTTAGATTCATTTATAAAGCGCAGAACTTCTCGTTTTCCCTTCACAAGATTGATAATCATTTTAGCTTGTTCTTTTTGATATTCCGCTTGTTTTTGTGCTTCAACAAGATTTGTGATGTCCGAAGCGACCACGACGACGCCATCGATGCTGCCATCCTCACATCGCAGAGGGTTGTATTCTAGAGAAATACTGCGTTGTTCTGAGTGCGGGTAGTTTGTGGGGCCTAAAGGCGCGAGATCCTCAAAGGGCAGCATTTCCATAAAAAGAGTGTGCATCCATTTTTGAAAACCAGGAACTTTATTTTCTGAAAGTTTCAAGACGTCCCAAATCATTTTCCCATCGGGTTTGCCTTCGATAGTGTTTTCACATGCTTTGGACGACACGTCTAGAACTCGACCTTCACGATTAAAAATGAAGAAGCCTTGTCCTAAACTGTCAAGAAGAGCCGTCATGGTTTGATTCATGCGCAAGAGTTCTTGAGTTCGTTCAGCAACCATTTTTTCAAGGTTTTTGCTGTAGTTTTCAAGTTGCAGTTTCGCGTCCTCTAGGGCGCTGATGACACCTTCTTTTTGTTCAAGCTCAGTACGATATTTTTTTTGCAGTCTTTCTTCTAAAGTGACGTCGCGTACGAAGATGATCCAGTTTTTTTCGCCATTGTCACTAGCAATAGGCTGAAGAGTGATTTGAATTTTGCCATCTGTCCCTTGCGTCGACTTGAAGTTCACTTCTTTGTAAGGAGTAGGATCGGTGACCGTATTGAGGTTATTGAGTGCATCAATCGTTTCACTGAATTCAAACAGATCTAGAAACTTCATTCCTCGAGTGATCTTACGGATAGAGAGACCTGCGATAATAGATGCCGTTTCATTACAGTAGATGACACTCTGAGATTCGTTCACCACAAAGACAGGTTCTAGGAGGGTATCAAAAATGGAGAATTGTGGACTCATTTTCCAAATCCTCCATTACTGTTTTTGAATAAAGTAAACTCGCGAAGCTCACTCCACCGAGAGGATTTCGAAGTGTCTTCAGCATTCGCACGGACGCGCCAGAAAATTCTTCCCATTGGAATTCGATCTTTGATGAGGAAGCGATTTTTCGCCAGCGTCTTATTAATAATAATATTTGAAAAATCTTCTTTGTTTGAGACTTCCAAAGTGTAAGACGAAGATCCTTTGACCGTTTTCCACTCTAGCCAGATAAAGGTTTCTGCTTCATTTTGTAAGAAGATTGTCGCCTTATTGAAGGGCTCCATGAGTTTCGGAGAGTTCAGCGGAGCCGTGATAGTGTAATTTACAGTTTCGACATTTGAGAATTCAGTGAGTGGCTTTTTATTTTGATCGAGGGCTTTAACTCGGACACGGTGTTTGCCAGGCTCAGAAATTGTAACTTGGCCCTTATTGGTTGTAAATTCGAGTTGTGTTGGTTTTGTGAATTTTTCGTCTTTAGACAGTTGTACGATATAAGAAGCGGCAAATGGTGTAGGGGTCCATTGTAAAGGAGCGACTTCATCCGTTGGCTCATTACCAATGACTTGAATTGGTTCTATCGCCGAGAGTTTAACTCCTTCGACGGAAACTTCAACTGTGCCGACTTCGCTAGGTTTACTGACGAGACCATTCAATCCGCGAGCAAAGACGCGGTAGTAGTATTTACCTGGTTGATAGTTGATCCAAAGAGCTTTGTTCTCTGTCACTTCAATTTTTTCTGCACTGTTGAAATCATCTTCTTTGGCAACTTGCACGACATAGTCTTTAACTTTTAGAACTGGATTCCAGGTCATTTCCGGAGCCTCTCCAGAAGCAGGATCGCGGCTTACTTCCGACCGGGCCTTAAAGACGATGTTTCTATTTACAAGCTCAGGGCTTGCCGGAGGCACTTTAGGAGGCGGCTTGACAATAGGTTTAGGTAAAGGAGGTGGAGCAACAACAACTGGTGGTTCGACGACAACGGGCTTTGGTGGTTCGCTCACGGAGAGGGTGCGCGTTGTAGAAGTTGTAATAACTTGCCCTTGAGCATCAAGCCCTTTGAGGCGCCAGAAATAGGTACCACTATCTAGAGGTGTGGTGATTTCTATACTCTTGAGCGGAGTTCTTTTAGATGTTGTGATGTTTTCGAAACTGCTGCTGGTCGAAATTTCCAATTCGTACTCTTGCATATCACCCTGACTGTTCCATTCGAATAAAAGAGGTGAGTCTGGAGTCTCTCGAACAATATTGAGGTTGTCTGCTGTTTGAAGATTGATTTCGGCGAGAGGTTGGAAAACTTCAACCACTGCTTCTTCTTGTTGGGGCTCGGGTGTGTTGGAACCGCTATCAATCGCTTTATCCTCGCTAGGAATCACATCAGGCCGTGCAACGATTTTCAGAGCTTGCCCTTTTGCAAGAGTTTTCGCTTTCTTGTTTTTCTTGCTAGTCAATGTCGCTGAACCAGAAATAAGCTTAACAGCCACCGATCCAGAGTGATCTTTTTTAAGTTCAATCTCAGAGTTGTCTTTTGCGGAACCGTCGGTATTACCAACTGTGAATTCTTCGCTACCTGATTTAACGGTCATAGCTGCGCCCGCTGTGAGTTCCCCTTTGAGGTTTCCATATCGTAAATCTAGATGCATCTGACCACTTTTTTGATTGAGCGTAACCAACGAATTCGGTTGCAGCTTAATAGTGGCCCCTTTGGCAAGACTCAAAATAGCCTCGGACCGATCTCCTGTAAAGATAGAGTCGTTTTCGTAGATTTGATCTTTATTTGAAGCGGGCAACCAACTGAATGTATCAAAGTTTTTGCGTCTAACGTCATTCTGAGAGGAAGCGACGGAGCCAATCAGCTCTAATTTATGGCTTTGTGTGGGTGTGAATAGGAGAGAGTCATCGTAAAGAAAATACGACATGGTCATAAACACCAAGAGGGCGGTGACCAATATGAATTTTTCAGTACGACCAAATTGCGACATAAATCTCCTTCTGAGGAGTTATCGGCATTTTTCTTAAGATCTTTTACGGACTAAAGACTAAGTTATCTGAGAATTTCTTTTCGACGACTTTTTGAAAGGGCATAATAAAGAAGTGAAAAAACATGGCATATCAATAAGATATAAGATCCTACTTCTATTGACCTCACTTCCTTTGATTACATTAACGGTATATTTGTTAATGGCCTTGAGGGTTTTTGAAGAAGATAAAATTGCATACGTGTTTGACTCTTCCAGCAGGATGTCAGGAACGATGGCCTCGCAAATTAAGACACAGCTGAATGGCGTGTTGGGCATGACGAAGCCCATTTTTCAGGACTATCTCAATGAACACAAATTTTCTGCTGTCTCTGATTCGATATTTTCTAGCGAGTTCTCCCTAGAGACAGTCATGGTTTTTTCTCCTGATTCGTCTGGAGTGATGCAGAAAATCGGACATATGGAGAAATCTCCGGGACAAGTGGATAGCTTGATTAAAGCAATGGCCAATGTGTTGCCCGGTTACTTGTCTGAAGTTGATGCGCAACAGCGTCTAGTGCGCGCTCCTTTTAAAGATGATCGTTTTTTTATCTTTGAGAAAGTGAGTGATAAAGTAAGCCAGAAGACAACAGTATTTCTTGTTGTCGTGAAAATGACGGAAGCCTCTGAAATGTTCAGAGCGGCCTCGTCTCAGAAAATCGTTTTATTGTCTCAGGATGGGACCGTTTTGTTTGGACCAGATACTGTGATCGGAAAAAAGATTCAAACAGTTGTGACGCCATCAGTATTAAAAGGAGTTTCAGCAGCTGTTGCTCAAGGAGCAGAGACTGTAAAAGCTAATGACGGAACAGACACTCTGGTTTCATTTTCAAGAGTTGGCTTTGGAGATCTGATCGTTGTCACGATGGTCGACAAAGAGCATGCGTTGGGAGCCGTTCAGATTCTGATTCGTAAATCCTTGCTCCTTTTTGGTCTGTTGATTTCTCTGACAGTAGTTTTAGGTCTTTTCGCTTCAAGTGGTCTCACTCATGCAATCACGCAATTATTTGATGCGACGACAAAAGTTTCAGAGGGAGATTTTAATATCCGCGTCGATGTGAAGTCGAATGACGAGGTTGGAACGTTAGCTGATAACTTTAATATCATGGCAGCGGAAGTTTCGCGATTGTTAGAGCAAACGGCAGAAAAAGCTCGTATGGAGTCGGAACTTCAAACAGCCAAGACAGTGCAAGATACGCTTTTTCCAGAGACTCGAGCTCGCATCAAAAATCTTTCCATTGCTGGTTATTACGAACCTGCCAGTGAGTGCGGAGGGGATTGGTGGCATTACTGCGAAATTGGCTCAAAGATTTTTCTTTGGATTGGGGATGCTACCGGGCACGGAGCACCAGCTGCTTTGATTACGAGTGCTGCAAAATCAGCATCAACTATCATTGAGCGACTAAATATTTCACCAGCAAAAGCACTGGAGCTTCTAAATCGTTCCATATTCGATGTTTCCAAAGGCAGAATTATGATGACCTTTTTCCTCGCATCCTTTGATGTCGAGACCGGAGAGTTGACATATTGTAATGCCTCTCATGAAGCGCCGTTTCTGATTCGTAAGATGGATGGCGAATTGAAGAAAAAAGATCTAGAGTTGTTAAATGAAGTAAATAACCCAAGGCTAGGGCAGGCTCGTGATTCTGTCTACAAGCAGACCAGCGTGCACTTAGGTGCTGGTGATTCTATCTTTTTCTATACAGACGGAATCCCAGATATTCAGAATCCGGGAAAAGAAGCTTGGGGCGAAAGAAATTTTATCAAGGCCTTGATTGCGGCAAGTAAGGACTTCCCTGAAGCAAATGATATCGTGGAAAGATTTTCGAAAAACTTTCTGGATCATCGTCGGGGAGCTCCATTGATTGATGACGTAACATTTTTTGTAGTAAAAAATGAGAGTCCTGATTTGAGTAAGAGTGAGGTTATATAGATGGGAAAAGCTGACGTTAAAATAGCAAAAGAGAATGGCAAGTTGACTGTTCATGTTTCTGGCACAATTGATGAGGACATCGATTTTTCTCAATTTAATATCGAAGGGCAACCCGAAGTAGAAGTTGAACTTGGGGGGCTTAAAAGTATCAACTCCTGCGGAATTCGCGAATGGATCAAGTGGATCGGATCTGCGGGATCGGCTCAGATATCCTATGTGAATTGTCCGAAAGTCATTGTTGATCAGATTAATATGGTAGACGGGTTTTTACCTTCTACGGGTAAAGTTCTTTCTTTCTACGTACCTTATTATAATGATGATTCAGGTGATGAGAAAAATGTGTTGTTTCGATATGGCACAGAGTACACTGAAAACAATGTGACACCACCAGCTTCGGTCAAGGACTCCAGCGGAAATGAAATGGAGATGGATGTCATTGAGTCGAAGTATTTCAAATTTATAAAAAAATAAATAACACTACAAAGGTCTAGTTTTTATAGGGACTCGCATTCAGGGGGTCCCTTCTTTTTTTTGATCTAAATAAAATTAAGCTTTCAACCGATGAGAGCACGTGGCTTCAATTAAAACAAAAATCCTCATATTAGAAGACGATGAAACCTTCGGACTGAGTCTGAAGGAAGCTCTGAGTCGTGCAGGACATCATGTTTTTTTAGCAGCCCGTCCTGATGAGGCAAAAGATATTTTTGCCCGAACTCCAGGTATTGAGTATCTTTTTTGTGATTGTCTGTTACCTCAGATGACAGGTCTGGACTTCGTAAAACAAGTGCGTTCGGTTCCTAGCAGCTCAAACTTCAAAGTCGTATTGATGAGCGGGATTTACACGGATAAGCAGTTTATCCAAGAAGCCACGCAAAGTGCTCAGGCTGTTGCGTTTTTAAGAAAGCCCTTTGATATTGAGCAAGCTCTTAAAATTGTAAAAAGAGAGCATGAACCACGACGAGAAGAATCCTCCGCGCGTAAATTATTATATCAGATGTTTGCCAATCCTTCAGTGACCAGTCGTCAGAAAAGAAAAGTGATTGAGTCCATTGAGGAAGTCAGTGGATTTGATTTGCCCTTTCTTTATTCGTTGTTGGCGGAAACAAAAAGTAATGGTTATTTAAATATATACAATTCTGATGGTTCAGTTTCTGGAATTTCTTTCAGTAATGGAAGTATCGTCGGTGTTGACGTTGACGATAAAACCACTTTTCTTGGCGAGATGCTGATCCAAAGTGGCTTTGCGGACCCTAAGGATGTTTATCACGCATTAAAAGATAAAAACAATCGACGAATTGGCAACTATTTGATTCAGCACAATCAATTAAGCCCTCATGCTTTCGATTTGATTTTGATTGAGCAGATGAATATTCGTTTGGTACGCACCATTGTTGAACAGAAAATCCGTGTCAATTTTGCGGCGGCAGCCGTGGATATGACTCATCCAAGTATCGACGCCGATAATTTGACTTACTACTTGCATGACTGGATCGCCTCCAAATTGTCATTGAGTTGGTTAAAGTCTTTGTATGTCATGTGGTCTGGAAATGCGATTCTCAAAAGTCCGATGTTCCGAGAAGACCATCCTGCTCTAACTATGTCTTTGGTTCGTTCGTTAGATGATTTTTCATCGAAGCTGAATCAGAATTTGACCTTAACACAATTGCTCGATGAAAAGGGCTATAGTGAAGTTGCTGTATATAAAGCTATTCATTTTCTATTGACTAAAGGTCTTATTGTCTTTGCTCACCGCGTGGCTTTTGCGACTCCAGTAGAACAATTAAAAGCTCTGAAAAAGATTTGGCAAGAAATTGAAAATAAAAACAGTTTCGAAGTGGTTGCCTATTTAGAGTCTTCAGTTGGCTCTGGAGATTTAGAGTCGACAATTCGTGACTTTATGACGTTGATCGGAGAGCGGCCTCTTGAAGCGGACGCGGAAGTTTTTCAATTGTGGAATAAGATTAAACAGGTGACCGAGGATGCGGTAGAAGAGACGCGAGATTCTATAAAAGTAGATCAATATCGTCAGGCATCTTTGAAAACGGAAGCGGAAGTGAAGTTGAAGGCAAGTTCGATGTTTGATGAGGCAAAGAAGTGCCTGCACTTAAATCAGTTCTTAAGAGCGGCAAACTTTTTAGCTACGGTGGCAAAGCTTGCACCGCAGATGCACCAGTTGCATCTTTATAATGCTTGGGCCAAGTTAGGGGCGGTAGATCCTGCGAGAAAACATTTAATTCTTAAAGAGGTGGAACTTGAAATCATGCAGATTCCGCCGGATGAGCGTTATGATGTTTTGTTTCCATTTGTCATTGGGCTATTCAATAAGACAAAAGGTGATGTTGCCGGGGCTAGGAAGTCTTTTGAAAAGAGTATCGCTTTAGATAACTCATTCATTCCTGCTCGCCGAGAGCTTTCTTTATTAGAGGCTCAAAATAAAAAAACCGATGTGTTCAATATGGACCTAAAGCAGGTCGTCTCTGGATTCTTTAAAAAACGTTAAAAGAACGTCCATGTTAAAAAGTCATGAAAACCCCTGCATCCAGTGCCATTTGCAGCTCGTCAGCTTTTGCTGCCGGGGAAAAAGTGTACTGAAAGATTTCCCCACCATATTTTAAGTACCAAGTCTCGGTCATTGGCCAGTAGGCGTGAGCTTTCAGGCGGTACGCAGAAGAAAGCGTTGTGTCGCCTCCCGAAGAGCCTAGAAAATATTGAAACTTAATTTCAGACCAATCCATCAACGCCGCCAGAGAACGGTGTGGTTTCTTGTATAAAAAAGCACCAAATCCAAAGGCCATCGTGCTCGAGTTTGCTGTTTCTATATTTTGTAGTGGTAGTGAAAGCCCCCAAGTTTCATCTTCTAGGTTCATGCCATCAACAGCTCTCCATAAAAACTCTATGTTGGTGAAGTGAAGGGTGCTAGCGCTGTCTGCACCAGACAGTTGTTGAAGTCTTTCAGCTTGCAGGCCCCAGTGAAATTGGGCCCAGGGTGCTGTCATTGTAAATAGATTTTCAATCCACCACTGAAACTCCAAGTTTGTGTAAACGGAGCCTGAAGGAGTGACGATTTGCGTGTTGAAGCCGAAGCTGAAGGGTTCGCCACGGAAAAGATCGTATCCGGCGATAAAGCTATTCTCCTTCGTGACTAAGTTGACGTAATGACGACTTTCTTTACCTTTCGGAACATCCTGTAAGGTCCAAAGAAATTGATTCTTTTTTTGTTTTACTATTTTTGATTTTGTATCGCCTTTGACTAGTTTGACATCAGTTCCTTCTGGAGTCATGCCAATCAAAGAGACGTTGCTGGAGTAGGTTCGAGAGATAGAGCGTGCAGAAAGTACCGCTCGATTTTTTTCTTCTGGTAACGTGCCTCTCACTAAGAATTCTTGGCGCAGCGGAATATCACCGTCACCTTTGAGGTAAATTGTCGGGCGCGAAATATCGAGATCGAGTTGCCAATCTGTTTCAGAAATTTTTCTAACCTTAGTTTCGTCAGCAGGACGAGCTCCGGAGGCTGTCACGGTGATAGTTTCTTCATCCGCGGAGCGTACGACGTCTTTGAAGTCGACATCCTTTAGGCGTGTTTCGACTTCTAGCGAAGCACCTAAGGGTGCTTGCGCTTTGAAATAGACTCCTTCTTTGCGGCTGTTCAGATAAATCATTCCCTGGTTGCCAACAATTTGCCTATTGATTTCAACAGTTCCGGTTTTCTTTGTGGAAGAGCGAGCTTTGATGGTGGGTTTTCCGTCTTGACTGCTGAAGTAAAGCTCTTGAGAACACAGTTGAAAGCGGGTGTCATCGGCTCCTCTGAGGATGCAAAATTTAATGAAGGGGAGATATTTCATTTCATCGATCAACTCTGTTGGAAAGTTCTCGATGATTAGGTTGGCTATCTGCGTTCGCAAACCATTTGATTCATCACTTTCTTCATCCTCTGCTCCTTCTTCTTTCTTTTCCTCTTTGGGTTGAGGTTTGCTAACTTTTAGAGCTCTAGGATTGATGTCGTATTGGAAAATAGTTTTTCCCGAATTATCTTTGAGATTGATTTGCCCTTCTCTAATCAGATCTGCTGGCCAAGTGAAGCGGACATGAAGGTCGCTGCTGTTTTTAGGGCGTTCCAATTGAAAGTTGATCTGAGTCATATCAATAAGAATATCTCCCAGCATCAGCTTGTCATCTTCCATGAGAGCATATTCAAAACGTTGCTGTAGAACTTGAACTTTGTTTTTGTCTGCCTGAAACAAAAGAGGTTTTGGCTTGCCCCCGCGATTTTGAGCATAGCTTGTTGACGCTATTAAAAAGCATGACAGGAGAAGCCAATTTTTGACCATTACAAGATCTCCTCTTTTATTTCCTCGGCATTCTTGTGGTTCAAGATGGCTTTGATAACAGCCAACGATGTTGTCATTTTTGACAAGAAGTCTTCATTATGGGAAATCACAATACGACGAGGGTGGCCTTCCCAGGCCGTTTTAATTTTAGAGTTCAGTTCCCAGGCCTCTTGGTAGGTTTCGGTTCGAATAGGGTTGCTTGTATCGTAGAAATCTACTGAGGCTGTGTCTAAATGAATAACCCAGTCATATCTTGCCAACTCTTCCTCTTTGGTTGTGTCCATCGTAGTGAAGAACTGACCTTCACCTTCAGGCCAATAAGCGACACTGTCGAGAGACCCGCGGTCGCAGACGACGAGAGATTTTTGACTTACAACACAGATGAGCTCTTCAAGTTCTTTTTGTGTGTAGTAGATGGCCTTTTGTGCGTGGGCTTGTGCTTTAGGAGCTTTGTACCGAGGAAAGCCCCCTCGATACAGAATACTTGCCGCTTCAGGAACTACAGCACATTTTTGCCCCAGTTCTTTTTTTAATGCTTCAATAAGTGTTGTTTTTCCCCCAGAAGGGCCGCCCGTGATTGCAATTTTAACGTAAGACTTCATAGTCTTTAGGATCACCAATTCGGGTTGCAGGGTCAAAACAAAAACGGGATTTAATAGCGAGACTAAAGCATATATCGCAGACGGAAAGCGATATTGTGAAGGATGCGAAAAAGAATCGAAGGAGATGACAGGGCTCTCGACGAAAGTTGTTTGGAGTTTTCAAGATCCACTTGCCATTGGTGCAGCATATTGTTCAAGCTTGAGGGGTCCTGCAAAATAATCTCGACTTCGAGGTCGTGCATAATGCTGCGATGATTCATATTGAAAGACCCGATGAAAGCCTCGTTGTCGATGATCATCGTTTTTGCGTGGAGTATTTTGGGCTGATACTCGAAAATCGGTATGCCTTTTTTGAGAAGGAATCGCATGATGTTGAATGCAGCCCACTTCACCATAGGCACATCTGATTTTCCTGGAATGATTATTTTTACATCGACTCCTCGTTGAGCGGCTCTCAAGATTGCGCGCAGCAGGGATCTTTTAGGGAGAAAATAGGCCGTAGTCACATAAATGCGCGATTCGGCCTGACTGATTCTTTTCAACAAATCTTTGTACAATTGGCGTCGCATTCTTTGCGTGGTGTTGAGGCGAAGAAGGCTTTGTTTGGGGGGGGTATTTGCCCTCCAGCGGCCCACCCAGTTGAAGAGACCTTTGATATACGTCCTCATGTAGGTGATTTTAAAATCGAAAACCAATTGTTTGATTTCAGCGCCTTCGATGCAGACGCCTGTGTCTCTCCATGCCTTTGGTCCAACGATGCTTTCGCAGTGCTCTTGGGTGAAATTAAGGCTCCCTAAGTAAGCTCGTTTTTCATCGATGATAGTAATCTTGCGGTGATTGCGTCGATTGAAATGTTTTAAGAAGAAGCTCAAGCTGTTTGAAAACTCAGAGACTTTCTTTCTCGCTATGAAGAGCGGATAAGGAAAAGGATGAAAGACTCTCATCTCGATTCCGCGTGTTTTGCATTGCCTCTCGAGAGCAGGAATGTGGGCGTAAGAACCAAAGCCATCAACTACAATTTTTACAATACATCCTCGGTTGCGAGCCGCGGAAAGCTCATCCAGTATGGTTTCTGTCAGTCGATCCAAAGCGAAAATATAGGATTCAATAGTGATGCTGTATTGAGCATTACGAATATCATGCACAAGACTGTGATAGTATTCGTCCCCCGAATGAAAAATTCGCACAAAGCTCCATGACTCCATATGTCGATTGTTCAATATTTCAGGAAAAAAGTCGACAGCAAAGCGAGGGGGGGTGCAAACTCCTTATATGATTATGAACCGTCTATTGAATGTAAAAAAATATTTTGTCGTTAGTTTGATGCTCTTCGTGTTTTGTGGTGTTACACGAAGTTTTGCTGCTGTGCCTTCTGCAAAAACACTGGTTGTCTATTTTGGTCAGCAAAAAGCAGAAGATTTTGAACTTAAAGTAAAACCTCTATTTATCGAAAAAGTGCAACCCTGCAAAACGTGTGAGCTCGTCAATTTCACGCCCTACACTAAAGAAGGGGCAGTGGATATGGCTGGTTTGGCAGAGAGAATTGAGTCACTCCCAGCAGGAACCAGTTTTGTTTATTTCGACTTTAATTTGAAGGTGAATGAGCAAACAAAAGCTCTCGTCGAACTTTTGAATAAGAAAGCAGAGTCGGGATTGGTTGTTGTGGGTACAGCGGGGGCACCACCGCCAGAAGAGGCGTCTGGTCCTCTCAGTCGGACCCTTCTTGGGCAGATTCAAGGCGCTTTGATCATTGGTGAATTGGCAGAGCGTGACCGTCTTATGCCGACGGGCTTTTATGGACCAGAAATGCTAACTGCCGTTCGCCCACCTAAAGAAATTATGGGACAAGGTTTTGGCCCTCTTATTTTTGCAGCAGCCTTGGCGGAAAACTGGCAAAAGAGGTCCGGCACGGAGTGGGTAGAGTACTTGCGTACAAAGAAAATGAAGACGCGCAAGCTATGGCTTGATTTGTCGGATATGTTCTAGCGCCCTGGAAAAAGCAGAATTCTCGCTTGATACTCGGCGGGGATTCTTTTTTTGAGAATATTTAAAGCTTCTTTATCTGAATACCTACTCGAAGCATGAATGAGCACGATCTGCTCGCTTTCAATATCTTTAAGTCGGGGAATGATTTCATCTAAATGCGTATGGCCCCATTGTCGAGCTTGAGCCACGGTTTTCCGCTCGTCCAGATAAGTTGCTTCCAGAAAGAGAATCTTCGATTTGCGCACCCACTCTCGTGAATCCAAAAATTCGATCTGGGTGTCCCCCGTAAAAGTGACGATAGGAATGTGATGCACTTCATTGACTTCAATGTTTTGTCTGCGCAAGTTGATGATTTCAGTTTGCGTGAGTCCTAAGTATTCACTTTTTAATTTTTTATGAACTTCAAAAAGCGTGTAGCCGAGGGATTCAATGCGATGTGTGGTCGGGAAGGCTTTCACAAAGGCTTGAGGATTTAAAAAGAACTCATCGTCCGAGCGAACTCCGATGAACTCGTAACGATATTCATGTCCTTCAATTTTTTCCCAAATTTTCATAATTTGGTCCATAGGTTCTACTAAGGACGTGGGCATATAAAATTTAGCGGGATCCTGCGAATTCATCGCCTTTTGCGAGATGATATAAGGAATGCCCGCCGCATGATCAAGGTGGCCATGGGAAATAAAAAAATGCTTAAGGTTTAGTAAATACGGATACCCTTGAGCAACATCGAAACTCAGCGAAAGCTCAGGCATAGAAATGGCGGTACGGATGCCAGATAAAGACAGTCCGTAAAATTTGTATTTTTCAAATTGCCAACCAGCTCCAGCCTGAACTGACATATTACATACAACGCGCTACAAGGTCGTGGCCGATCCAAGCCACCGGTTTTTTCGGTGCCCAAGAGTCGTGCAGCATGACGTAACCACAAGATTTAAACACCACTTCACTAAGAACAGCAGTGATCAGGTGCTTCTGATCCTTGTGTGCATCAAACAAATAATCTGAACTTTGCAACATATAATCCATTTGATCTTGGCGAGAGTGTTGTGGCCACTGCTCGAAGTTGCAGAATGACTTAGTGAGGTCATTCTGCATGTAGTCTTCAGTAAATTTAATAATATTTTCGATCGTGATGTCGTCTTTTAAGAGGGCTCGGCAATCTGCAAGAACTTGTTCTGCATGTTGTTTATTGCCTGCGTCTTTGTGGATGGCAGCCATTAACGGATAAAGAGAAACTTCCACACCTTGGAACACAGAGCTGGAGTTGGTCAAAATTTCCGGGCAATTGTAAACGCAGCAATGAACACCTTTTTGGAAGTATTCTTCAGCAATTTTTTCCAAAGCCATTTTCGCCCAGCCCTGGAAGTAACAAGTGTATGTCTGCCATTTGTATTCGCCACCAATAAGAATTTCCGTGCCATGATAGCCATAGGCTGTGTAGGACACATGGCCGCCTTGAGATTGAATCTTCTCACGCAACGGAGTTGAGATGTCTAGCAAATGACGGAAAGTTTCCGCCGTAACCTCGTTGAAGCTGCGTAAGCACAGTTGGCCAATTTGTGAATCCATCAAGGTTTTTGTCGATACGTGGCGCTCACCTTGACCTTTAAATGCACGATTCAAAATCGGCATCAAGATTTTAGCACGTGGAACTCCTCCAGCCATCAAGTGAGCGAACAAAACGTTAGCACCGGCAGGGATGTGCTTTTCGAGCTCTTTAACAAAAAGTTCTGTATTTTTTTTGAAGCGCTCAACGCCGCGTTTCTCAGACTCATCGATAGAAGCCCAATTGAGCGTTGCTTGATCCCAATCACTTGTTTTGACTTCTTTCAGTTGATCGCAAGGAGTGATGCCATTGGCGTCGGGCTCCATGTCAAAACCTGCTTCAAGTGGAACGTTAATAAAAGGTTGTGGAATGTTAGCACTTTCTTCAGCCGTCAAATTGCGAAGAGTGCCATCTTTTTCACGACGCCCTACAGTGGCGCGGACTATTGTCATACCGATCTTTTCAGCTTCGTCTACCAGGCCGTTTGCATAGCCACGCGAGAAAAGCTCGCCAAACAACACGAGAACATCGCCTTTTTTGTAGGAACTCAAAGCTGGTTTTTCACGAAGAGGGAAAAGTTGCGTCATAATTAAACCTCACAGTTAAAGGGGCTATAGTGTGGCGAGCGAATGTGTAGGTCAAGTTTTGACTCTCGTTGGCTCGGTGGGTAATGTGCGGTTTGGAGGTGTTAATGCGAGTTGTGAGTATGGTCCCGTCATGGACTGAGACGCTTTTACGGGCAGGAGTGAATGTCGTCGGGCGAACGCGTTACTGTGTGCATCCTCCGCAAAAAATTACAAATGTTCCGATAGTGGGAGGGACCAAGGATATCTCTTGGGATCTCGTCATGGATTTAAAGCCTGATTTTGTAATTTTAGATAAAGAAGAAAACCCTCGTGATATGGCTGAGGAGTGTCCCGTTCCTGTTCTGACTACGCACGTTGCATCTTTGTCATCTTTGCAGTTGGAGTTAGCACGTCTTGGTGAGATTTTTGAGAACCCAGCTTTACTTGAAATGTCCATAGATTGCCTCGATATCATAGAAGCTCCCGCACCGGTGTGGGACAACAAAAGCGTGCCTGGAATGCTGGATTGGGTTCGTATGCCAACCAAACCCTATTCCGAAGTCTTGTACGTCATTTGGAAAAAACCCTGGATGTGCGTGAGTCAAGAGACCTACATCGGATCGGTATTGGAAAAACTGGGTGCCAAAGTTGTTGAATTTCCCGAAGGGGATCATTATCCCGTGATTGAGCTAGAAGAGTATCAGGATAAGTTTATTTTGTTCTCTTCCGAGCCGTACCCATTTCATAAAAAAATTGCAGAACTCAGGGAGTTGGGTGTTGAGGGCGCCGTGATAAATGGAGAATCCTATTCCTGGTTTGGCGCCCGCAGCATTGATTTTCTCAAAGCGGAAGTTCTGAAAAAAAATTAGTTTACCAAATACATTCCTGGGTAAGAGGGCCCGGGCATTTGGAAAAGACTTTGCATTTGTTGTGTGGCATCGAGATGCGGATTCTCTTCCTTCTGTGCTGAGTTTGGCATTTTTGTTTCACCCTTAATCGCTAGAACAAACCTTTGATAGTCGTTATTTGAGCGTAAGGCGATGAAGAAATTTCTATTGCGAGCATCTCCGTTGTCCTGCATTTGCGAGCTGCTTGTTTCCTGTGCTACCAGATAGTAATTCTCGGTCAGTTCGATCGGAGTGTTTCTGACTTCACCCTCACAAATCATCAAACCCCGTGTCATGGCAACGACTTTTTCTTCATCATTCAAGCGGTGATTGATGACATTCAGATAGTTGCGACGCGCGAACAGGAGTTTATCTTCTTTCATAAAAAGAACTGGGTTCAACTTCACAATGGCACACTGTTCGTACTTATTGACGACGACCTTCATGATGTTTTGTTGCACGGTCATTGTCGTTGAGGTGTTCACACTGATAGAGTTGCTGGCACTATTTGAATCCGATTTCGACCAAGACATAGAATAGCCCGCATCCAAGCCGACTGAAAAGATATCAAGGAATTTTTTTGAAAGACCAAATTTTGCGCTTAAACTAGTTGTCCTAGTTTTTGACGTTGAATAAGAAGTGCTCAAAGAAAAACCTGTTCCAACATTTAAACCTGAATTTAGGCCCGTTTTGAGTTTTGAGGCGCCAACCTCTTTGATCAAAAGATGTTTTTCAATTTGAAAGAAACTTTTGACGTCTTTTTGTACTGTAGTAACGCAATCGAAAGAAAGTTCTCGAGACCGTTTGTGTGTGACTCCGCCCTTATCTTTGTAAAGTTTTTTGAAGAAGTCATCATTCCAGAAGGCACAAAATTTTTGCGCAACGGCAGGGGGCATGCTGCCAGTCTGAACGATCGCCTGCAGCTCTGCTTTGGAAATCATAAGACGGGGAGGTAAGTTTGTTGAACCCAAAAGTGAGTAGACTAGTGGTAGATCTGCATCTGCATTTTTTAAGGAAACAACTTCCAGGTTGTTTTCTTTGGCAAAAGTTCCTTTTTCAGAACGAGCAAGAATTCGCTTTTCTTTAATCTGTTGTTCTTTCAGGCCCTCCTCAATAATTGTCTTTAGTATCGACTTCTGGGAATCCATGCTTCTTGCTTTTCCATCGATAAAGAAAGCTGAAACCGCCGTGGCATCGACCATGCGAAGGGGACGAGAGGCTTCATCTATATTCAAAGTCACTGGTCCAATAAATGTCGGCGTTTCCAAGCTTGTATTTTGATTGATTGCTGAATCTAAAGAGGCACTTTTGTCGCGCATTTCGAGCAAGCCATTTTGTACAACGACTTTGGATTCATCGACCGGATGAATTTCCACCAACATGCTATTGCGATTTCCTAGAGCTTTGAGGTCTTGTGTTCTAAAAGAAATTTCAGTGTTGATTTGACCAGCTAGCACCTGCACCAACTTAGTTGCTGATGTAACATAAGTGTTGCTGTTGCTGTAGTCGCGGTTTTGCACAACGGCCATTTTTAACAAATAAATTCCATCACGTAGTTTTTCATGTTCAGATCTTCCGTGCGCCAGACTTGAATAGATCAAAAGACGTGGATCCATTCGTACTTGGATTTTCTTGGTGACAGTGAGATTTAGCATGGCATCGATGCTGTAGTCGTAAGAAACCGTGTTGTAGCTGAAACCATCTAGTATAAGTTGAGTCCGAGGCTTTTCCTCTTGCTTACAGCTGTATGACAGTTTTTCCGAAGGAGAAACATAGCGAAGATCCCGCGCGATCAACCCTTGAGACTCCCAGGGGTTGACCAGCATTTGTAGATTCTCTTTCATGCCTAAATTCGCGTTTTCGATAGTCACAAAGCCTTTGAGGTAATGCTGGCAATCGAAGTATTTAAAGGTGATGCTTTCGTCCCAATTGATGCAGGCATTGTTATCAGTTTTGATTTCCACTGTGGAAGGCGATTCGCTTTCAGTTTGACGAAACTTCGTGATTTTGAATGTCTGTGCTCGGATGCTCTTTTGATCCAAACCGTTTCTAACGCAAGCTCTTACGTTGTAAAATATTTCTCGGGTTTCTGTCGTTTCTTTGCCAACGCGTAAGAAACGGAACTCCATCTGGCTGAGTTCAATTTTTGGTTTCTGGTAGTTTTCTGATTCAGCGAAGTTACTTTCAGTGAAGGCTGGCAATTCTTTATCGATATAGTTTTCTAATTTGAAGTTTTTAGTTTGTGAAACAGCTGAGTTCAATTTTAAAAATGCAGATCCCTTGATTTGATCATAGTCACCGATTAAATAGACACCATCAAAGCCAGCTAAGCCCACCGGACCCTGCACCGGCAGGAGCTCTAGGCCCAAAATAATTTGACCGCGAGTTGGCAGAGCGGTCAGATTCATCGTGCCTGCGATCGCTAATGTCGCATTCTCCATTTTGACATTTTGAAATTCAGTTTGTGCCAGTTGACGGCGGATATCTTTGTTTTCTTGGCGGTAGGAATGAATCAATTTCAATCGAGCTTTGAAGGTTCCTGATGTTAATGGGCGCAAGAAAATCTCACCATTCATTTTCGCCATTTGAATAGAAGGGTTGGGACGAACTTCGACATGAAGGTTCATTCCATTTTGAGTCATTTTTTGCTCAGAAATAAAAAGTCTTGCATCTTCGACCCACAAAGTTCTCTCCGTTGGGGCCATATCTTTACTTAAACCTTTAAGTGCCAATTCTCCTTCTTGGTTGTCGTGTATGAGGCGAGGAATAGCACTTCCATCTTCAGGATTTAAAACTGGAGGCAGATTTTCTCCGTGGGACCAGGGATTGATGGCATAGGTGACTGTCTGAGAACCACGGTGAAGACCTAGACCTTTAATCGTTCTCTCGAAGCGAATGTATTGAGATTCTGCTAAAAAATTAAAGTGAATTGTTTCTGTCCAGGTGAGGCAACCTTGTTTGTCCGTTGTCGCTTTCTTGCCCAACTCTTCGATTTTGAAATCATGACCTGCGATGACTTTATCGTAGGCGATATCTTTAAGGCAGGCTTGTAGGTTGAAGACTTTGGAACTTGGTAAAGCAAAGTCCCCTTGAACACCGGCATCCAAAACTTTTGCCCGCTCGGTCATCATTTGCACTGTAAAAGTAGCGGCTTCGTTCTGTTTCTGTCCTTTGTCTTGCGGACTTGGAAGGTTGCACCCTAGAATCAACGTCGATGAAAAGAGACTGAAAAGAATGTTTATGAAGGTGCTCTTAGAGGTTTGCATAGAAAGTCTCCAGTTTAAGCAACAGTGTCTTTTCCCGAGATTGAAAGGCATTTGAATACATCACTTCCGCGTCGGTATATTTTAAACCCAAGCTAAAGCCTTCTTTTTTGAAAGCCAAAGAAGCTTCGCTGGAGTAGCCGATGCGGTTGGTTTCATAAGCAGATGCATTAAAGTAAGAGACAGCAGACTCCGGAGCGACGGTAAAATAGCTGCCCCCCAGAATGAAATCTTTATTTTTTGATAGATGAATAGAAACTCGGCTAAAATAGACAGTTGCTTTATTGAGATCAGAAGGAGCTTTTTGGTTGATAAGATACTCAGCTCCAGCAATCAAATCCATATAAGAAGAGAGGGGGACTTGCAGTTCCGTGGCCGCCTCGATGCCTTCAAATTTGTAGACGAATGCAAAGTTAGCATCTGAAATTTTATTGATTTCATTTCCTAATAGGCTGGATTTTTGGGCAATCGTTGAAGGAATGTTGTTGTAAGCGAAATAGCCGAAAGAAATTTTGGCTTCCACCTGCGAGTCTGATTCCCACGAAGTTTTTATCATTGCTGAATTTAATGAAGGAGTCGCCTCAAGCTCTTTTGAGCTTGTACTTAATGAAGTGGAAGTTGGGATTGCAGATTCGATGGCTAGGATTGATTTGGTGTTTGTTGTCTTAAGCAAAGCTTCTGCTCTAGCTGCTGGAAATGCAATCGCGTCTACCAAGAGTCCCGTGTGCATATAGCGCTGATTCAGAGCCCCTGCAGAAGTCCTAAAAAAGGAAGCAGGGCGGTAGTGAGCTGCTGCTTGATAGAGATATATTTTACTTTCAGGTTTATCTGCTCCGTCGATGGACTGGGTTTGTCCAGCTTGCAAGCGCAGCGAAGGTTGAATATCTAAATGAAGAGATGAACTTAAAAGGTATTTCGCTTTAATTTCGGTGCGCAGGTCGACCATTTTAGACTGACTTTGTTCGTCTTTTATTTCAGTACCAGAAAGTCGCAGGCGCCAATCTGCAGAAAAACGGGGTTGCGATTCTGACTCTTTCAGAACCATATTATTTTGACCTTGCGCCCAGGCTTGTGAGCTCAGTATCAAAATGAGACAAATTGTTGATACAACTGTTCTTTTCATGTCATCCCCATCTCTTACTTTAGATATTTCAAGAATCATGCTGAGTTTTCAGAGGATCATTACAAAAATAGAGGATTTGAAAGAAAGTAAATGGACAGGTGACAATTATTGTCTGTTGCGAGGTTTTTCTACTGGGCGGATTTGCAGGGGTCTAAGGTGACTTCTGTGTGCCATTGAAGCAGTTGCGTGGGGGTTTTTGAGTCGCATTCTTTGTCGCAGATTTGAGTGAGATAGACGTCGAAAGCTCCTTGTTGTTTACGCTGCATAATTTTTAGTTTATGTCCGCTATTTAAAAGCACTTCGTTTTCCCCTTGGTCAATGAGAGTTCCAACTAGAGAGTTTTTGTTTGAATACAAAATATGAATAGCTTTCCGATTCGGAGAATGGAGTTGATCACATTGTTCTGTTGCAAAAAACTCAGCCACGGCAAGAGAAGTTGAGGTGGAGAGAAATCCCTTCTCGTGAATGATTTCATTGATTTTATAGCTTTTGTTTTTTCGAAATGAAAGTGAAGAGCCACGAAACAAAATCAAATTTTTGGGGAGAGCCGGGCTTTTGAGAATATAGCTATTAAGGTTGTGAGCAATAATTTTTGCCTGTTGTGGTGAGATGCTATCCCAATCATAAAATGGGTTGGGGTGGTTTCGTAGATACTTATTTATGTCGCGATAGTAAGAGTCGAACTTTTCTGAGTACGTTTTGAGAGCTTCTAATTCCTCTGCAGTGGCGTTGGAGTGGGTGTTGGCATCGTAACCGAGCTGTTTTTTCAGACTTTGAAAATCATAAGTTGTATATAGAATCTCAGGAAGTGTCTGCTGGGCAAAACTTGCAATAGGTAGCAAGCTGAACCAAATAAATGAAATTATTATCGAAGAGGTAAAAAACATTCTCATGGCTTCACCAGACTTCATAATTTAGGCCAACTTTGGAGCTTCATTGAACTCATTTGAATAAAATGAAAAATAAGAGCCCTTATTCGTTTATTTACGCTTGAGCATCAAATTGAAGTTGAAGGGGCTCTTTATGACCTTTTGGGGCTCTTTCTTCTGAGGGGGCGATGGTGCCGGAGCTTGTATTTTTTGCGAAGGACCTGACAAATTATGTTCTTAATCTGAGGTTCTGAAAAATGGAGAACTTAGGGAGTTCCCGTTGTTTTAGTTACAAACAATGACCTTCAGGAATATGGATGTAGCCTTCTGCAATAACAGGAGCTGTTAGGGGCCAGTCGTACAGAACCAAATAGAAAACTAAGCCCGAGCTTCTTCCTGGGTAAAAGTGGGGTGAACGTTAGGATTTCACCGCGCTCCCCGGAAAAGCTGTGTCATTTAACTAGTTGTAATCAGAAATAATTTGACGAGAAATTCGTGCGACTCAGGTCGCTTGTATGAAGTGACTTTAGTTTAAACAAGCACCTTCCTGTAGCCGCTAGCAGAACGCCTTAGGGGGTCGAATAGGAAGCTTTAAGCGTCTAATAATAGAGATTCGTGAATGCAAATTTCTGAATGAAAGAACGAAAAATCGAGAGTTTTAAACTCGTGTTATAACTTCCTCATCGCTCAGGAGGTTGCCATGGATCTGACTCAAATATCTAATCGCGAATTGCTCAACCGTGTGGAAAAACTTTCGCGCACGGAACGGAAAATCACGCATTTGATTTTATGCCACTTGGTAGAAGTTGAAACTCGTCGCTTGCATCTGGAATTGGGATACACGTCGTTGTTTCGCTATATGACTGCTCATTTACATTATTCCGAGGATGCGGCCTATCGCAGAATCCAAGCCGCACGGTTGCTTAAGAAAATGCCGCAGTTGGAAAAAGCCATTGAGGTTGGCGAAGTTAATTTGACGCAACTTCAGCAGGTGCAAAAATGCCTCAATAAAGAAATTGAACAAGGTCATAAAATCACGATCCAACAAACGGAAAAAGTGTTGGAACAAATTCAGAATAAATCCAGTTTTGAAACGCAGAAGATTTTAGCTATTGAGTTTAATCAACCGATTCAACAAATTGAAAATCTCAAACCCCAGCGCGATGACTCTGTTCGTGTAGAATTTACTTTGAACGCAGAACAAATGCAGAAGTTGCAACAAGCGAAGGATTTACTTTCCCATGTTCTACCAAATCCGACTTGGGCGGAGCTGATTGCCTATCTTGCGACGACTCAAATTGAAAAGCGTTTGGGGAAATTAAAAGCTAAAACGGACTTTAATTGTAACGAAAAAGATCACGAAGTAGAGACAAGCAAAACAAAAAAAGAAATCACTTCTACGCAGATTGAAAACAGTGCTGTTGGTTTGCTGATGAATAGCACGCTAGATAAGAAAACCACGGAAGAAAATAGAACTACATCTGAGAAGACGGCAAGGACAGATAAGGAAATCATCGCAGTTAAGAGGGGTATGGGAAATAAGAATTCTACAGCATATAAGAAGATTACAAAAGCTGTAGAGATTACAACAAACAAGGAGACCAAGAAAGACAATGGCACTTCCACAACCAAGAACACCACACCAAACAAAGAGACTTCACTCCACAGAAACAACTCTCGACCGCACATTAAGATCACCACTCGCCGAGCTTTGTTAGAAATAGCTCAGCATCAATGTGAATACGTTCATGCGACCACGGGGCGTTGCCCTAGTAAATTTCTGCTTCAAGTAGATCACAAAAAACCTTTAGCCTTCGGGGGATCGAATGAGTTTTCTAATCTTAGAGTTTTATGCCAACAGCACAATTTATCAGAAGCCCGCCGTTGGGGGATAAGCCGGCTGTGATCGCGGAAGTATAACGCGGCTTTTCCGGCGAGCGCGGTGAAATTTTGTTTCAGTGATTTAGAGATCTTGAACTATCGAGCCTTGTTCGAAAACGGCAACCCTGGATTAAATATAGATTTGTCATGAGGACCATATTCCCTTGGGTCTTAGAAAGAGAAGCTTCTATGGCGGGCGGTCTTTGTTTATTTAACAACAGGTAAGTACCGAGAGTCTCAATCAAGGCAGGTTTAAAGAATCATTAGTAGGCTGTTGTAAAAGGCTCATCTGCTGCTTTGGAGGGATTCTTCTTTTGCTCTGACGTGCCTTGAGCGCGCCGAGGTTGTAGATGAATTTCGCCGTCTCGTATCTGAGCCTTTTTGAACAGCCTATAAATAGCTTTTCAGCAGCCTACTAGTGGCGAACCGTGTTTGATGCAGACTCTTTTGCCAACTCATGAAGAGAGTCGACAAGGAATTTGCAGATGATGAACAAGTGAATTTGTTCGTTGGCTTCCAACGAAGGCTCCAATTCAGGCGACATGAAAAGTTCTTCGATGATGTAATTCAGAACTTCAGGCTGTCCATCTTGAGTTGATTTTTCTTGAAGATCCGCAATCAGATCATCGTTCATTTCTAGGTACGATCCGAATTCTTTTTCGCTACCCTCGAAACGCGCTACCACTTCGTCTTCAGTCATGATGCGAAGTTTTTGGTATTGCTCTTCAAAAGATTTATTGAGAATCAAAGCCATCATAAAGCCAAGGTCTTGGGCTCCTTCGCTCATGTCTTCGATAAATTCCATAAAAAAGCCAGCAAGCTCCGGTTGCACTTCAAAAAAATGCTCTGAAGCTTTTTCGAGGTCGGTTTCTTCCGTGATATTACAGATAGAATCGATTGAGTTTTGAACAGTTTGAAACGGAATTGTATTCATAAGCGCCCTCATTATTTTTTTACTTTATCTTTCCTTTGGCAGGGAAAGAACTCTATTATGGCACAATACACGGGGAGTGTGGAGTTATGCAATTTATTAAGTCCTTTGTATTTTGTTTTATTTCAGTTTTGTCTGTGGCAGTGTCAAAAGCAGACGATTTGCCGGCAGATTTCTATACGCGGAAGGTGCAACCCATCTTCGACAATCGTTGTATTGCTTGTCATAGCTGCTTTAATGCTCCTTGCCAGCTGAATCTACAGAGTTTTGAGGGTTTTCAACGGGGGGCCTCAAGTCTGAATGTTTATGATGGAACTAGAGTTAAAAGTGTCCATCCGAGCCGCTTATGGTTGGATGCCCATACGGAAAAAGAGTGGCGCAAAAAAGGCTTTTTTTCTGTGAACACTTCCACAAAGCCTGAAGAAAACCTCTTTATGCAGTTTATTAATTTGCGGGTGTCTGAGCCTCAAAAAGAAGTGAAAAAGCAGGTTGCTGACAGTCAAATGTGCATATCATCCCCACTCGAGTACAAGGTTCTGTCAAAATTGGCTCCAGAATTAGGCATGCCCTATGGTTTTCCGGCATTGAATGTCAGCGAGCTGGAGGTCCTAAATCAGTGGGTGGCCAATGGCGCGCCGGAGGGCGATCAGGAGCAAGTCCATTCACGAGAAGTCGTTCCAGCAGCCATCTTGCATCAAATCCGGGATTGGGAAACCTACCTTAACGAAAAAACTCCCGAGCAGCGTCTTATCAGTCGCTATTTGTATGAACATCTTTTTTTAGCGCACATTCACTTTCCTGAAAGTAGCAGTCATTTTTTTCGCTTGGTGCGATCGTCAACGGCTTGTCATAAGAAAGTGTCTGAGATTGCCACTCGTCGCCCCAATGACGACCCTGGTGTCAAAAATTTCTATTATTGCCTACGGAAGTTTCCAGGCACAGTCGTGTTAAAGACACATATCACTTATGCATGGAGTCCTGCTAAGCTAGCCAGATACCGTCAACTGTTCAATGGACAAGACTGGAAGGTGACTCAATTGCCATCCTATGAACCTGGTGTCGCCGAAAATCCTTTTATCGCTTTTAAAGAGATTCCCGCTAAAGCGCGCTACCAGTTTTTGTTAGACGATGCCCAGTACCATGTGAATACTTTTATTAAGGGGCCTGTCTGCAACGGCAGTATGGCCGTCAATTCGATTCAGCAGCAATTCTTTGTCTTTTTTCTCGCTCCAGGGGCTGACAATACAGTGAATTCCAAGGAGTACGAGGCTCTAGCTCAGGATTTATTGATAATGCCGGGAGTTTGGGGAAGTGATGTCGAAATAACAAACACTCCAGGTTTTATGAAAAAGATGGTCAACCATCGTGAAGCCTATAGAAAGTTGCGTTCGGCCTGGCAGAAAAAAAGCAGACCAGAAGGTTACGTCTTGCATGACATTTGGAACGGGGATGGCTCGAACCCCAATGCCGTCCTCACAGTTTTTCGTCACGATGATAACGCCGTTGTTATGAAGGGCGCTGTGGGAGATTTGTCGAAGACTGTTTTTGTTTTGGATTATCCACTGTTTGAGCGTTTAGTTTACAACTTGGTGGTGAACTTTGACGTATTCGGTAACGTCGGTCATCAGTATTTGACTCGTCAATACATGGATCTCATTCGTATGGAAGCAGAAGAACTCTTTTTGACCTTTTTGCCACCGGAAGACCGTTTGCAAAATCGTCGCGAATGGTATCGGGGTTTTTTAACTCAAGCAATGTTGACCTATGTGTTTCCCACAGTGGGAGTGGCTGAGCCAACCGGGGTGCGTTTCCGAGATGATATAAGTGCCAAAGAGCAGATGGTTGAAAAGATTTTGTTTTTCTTGATGTCGCCTGAAGTGCGTGGCTCGCTGGATGGATTAAATTGGAAAGTATTATCTGTGCCAAACAGTCTGAAAAAAAGTCTGCAGCTTACAAAGATTGAACAGGAATTGCGAAAAATTGCATCCGTCAAAGCGATTAAGAAAAATCCGTTTCCGCAATTTTTTCCTGAAGTGGCGTTGCTAAAAATTCGCGAATCTTCGGGAGGTCTGAAGGTTTATTCGTTGATGCACAATAAAGAGAATGAAAATATCTCTTGGGTGCTCGCCGAATCCTTAAGGCTTGCACCTAATGAAGACTCCTTGACGATTCGTGAGGGTTATTGGGGGTCGTATCCTAATATGATCTTTGATTTGCCAGAGAAGTCATTGTCAGATTTTGTGAATCAGGTGAAGAAAATCAAAAGCGAAAAAGACTATCAGGATTTGGTCTCTAAGTTCGGAGTTCGTCGCACCAATCCTCAGTTTTGGAAACACTACGACGAACTCACTCAGCATTTTAAACAGACCTATCCTATCGACTTTGGCTATCTTGATCTGACAAGATATGAGCTAAAGTGAGAACAAGAACAGTTTGCTCTTTTCATCCCAATGAACTGTGTACACCACACAGTTTGGGATGGGAAGGGGCTCTTTGAGGTCCGGTCTTAAGCTGTGAAGAAAACGGCGTAAAATAAAACCATGAGTGCAGATGCCGGCTTTTTGAAATGAATTTTCAAGGCAAAAATTTTCCAGGGTTTGATGAAAACGCGAGACAGCCTGCCTTGAACTTTCAGCTTCAGGGTAGGCAAAGTCGTAGTGAGAAGGATCGATGGACGTCCACTTTTCCCAGGCCTCAATCCCAAACTGCTCGTGCGCCTCGGTCAGAGTCAACCCCTCTAAAACCCCCAAATAAGCTTCACGAAATCCGGAGAAAATCTTGGTAGGTAATTGCAGTTGGGCATTTGCAATCTGCGTCGTTTCCTGCGCCCGTTTCAGATCACTTGTTGCAAAAAGCTCTACGGGGTTTTGTTGAAAAAATGATTGAAGCTCAAGTGCCTGGCGGCGCCCTTCCTCGTTGAGGGGGATGTCCGTGTGCCCCTGCATTTTGCGGAGGGCGTTCCAATCAGTGAGTCCATGGCGAAAAAGATGAATGATTTTAGGCATAAGGCCCTATTGAAGCACTGGTTGATAAATTCTAAAAGTGAAAAGTACGTGGATTTTTTCCTCATAATGGGCTATGTCATAGGGAATATGGCAAAGTGTGGGCATGAACGAAAAAATATAGATATGGACTCTTTAAACGCCAGAGTTCGCAGTGCTGGGATGAAGTTGACTCAACAACGCAGCCAGATTCTGAATATTTTATTGAATCATCCTGAGCCCGTCTCTGCTGATGAAATTTTCAAGAAGTTTCCAAACAAATCCGAGGGAATGGATCTTGTTACCATTTATCGAATTTTAAAGAAGTTTGAAGAGGCTGGGTTGGTCTCAAGACTCGAGTTCGGTGACGGAATTGCTCGGTTTGAACTGACATTGGAATCGGGTCATCATCATCACCACGTCATTTGCCGCCAATGCCAGCGTGTGGAGCCTTTGCATATTTGCGATCTTGAACAGCACATCAAGATGGTGGAAGCCATGGGTTATAAAGGTGTTTCTCATCGCCTTGATTTTTTTGGCATCTGTTCACGATGTCAGTAGTGCATCGCTAGTGATTGCGTAGATCTCGTACATCCGATCCCTTTGAAACATAAGCCTTACAGGAAACGGTTTAGCTCTATTTTCTTTTTTTCGGTGGAGTCGATTGTGGCAGTCGTGAACCCACCCCAACACTTTGCAAATTATTTTCCGTCTCATGACAAGCACTAAAACCAGTATGCGCGCGCCAAGCCAGGACCGCTTCCGGTGGAACCCCAGGTTGAGTTGAGACTTTCAATGTCATTTTTGCGCGGACGTGTTTATTAAAGTTTTTACTTTCCGGGGCGCATGATTGAGCAGAAAACTTAAAATTCGCCGTCGCGACAACGGCTCGCGAAGCATCTTGTAGGCTATCCACAATCAGAGGGCAGGAGACTTCTTCAGCAGCTCCTTTTAATTTAATTTCAGCCCGCTCAAGATCTTGATATACGATAAGATTCCCTACGATATTTTGTTCTTTCAGCCAAGAGTCTTCAATTTTACAGGAATATAAAACTGTGTTGGATGCATTTGCAACTGCAGGGGCAACCAGAATCAGTAGAGTTTTAATAAGGAAATTTTTCATCTATTTTTCTCCCTGAGGACGACAATATCGCATCGTGTGGCTAGAGCAGTGGAGGTTTCCATTCAGGACATGCGCAAAATGCGTGTCAACGTGTATACTAGATTGTCGGCGTATTTAATGAGGCCAGATTCTTTTCAATAGCTGCCAGAACCCGAACAGTTGAATTGCGATTCTTTTCAATCTCATTACAAATTTCAGACTTGATCTGCGTCAGTTTGTGCTGACTCTTATTGAGGCGATTCACAAGGACCGCCACGTCCTCTGCATTGTGGATAACTTGCACAATCATTCCTGCTGAAAAGTTCTTTTTCTGATAAAACAGGGCTTCACGATTGTTGCGATGATAGGGGCCTACCAACACCGGTAAACCTGCTGCCAAGGGTTCCATGACACTGTGAACTTGCTTTTTAAACGAGCCACCTACAAATGCAATATCGCCCCAAGTATACAGCTCAGCAAGAATGCCCACCTGATCTATGATTAACACCGAAGATGAGGGCCAAGATGTTGCACTAGAGTAACGCACAGACGAGAGTCCCACAGCTTGGATTTGTTTCTCCAATTTCTCTAAATGGTCTGCTGTCGTCTCGTGGGGAGCGATGAGGACTCGCACATTTTTCAAGTTTGGCAGAGCTGGTACCAACGCCTCTTCGTCCTCAGGCCAAGTGGACCCTGCGATAAAAACCAAATCCTCGGGGCTGGGCATAAGTTCACTTTTTAACGGTTTAGGATTCGCCAGGCGATGGAAAACCTGATCGAAGCGAGTGTCCCCCGTGACGACGCAAGGAGTTTTAAGATGGAGTGGTTCTAAGTTGTGCAAGTCCTCTTCAGAGACACAATGAATTTCTGTCAGACTGTTCAGTGTGTATCGCGTGAGATAGTGACTGAGGCTCGTCAAACGAGAAGAGTTCTCGGCAAAAGTAGCGGAGAAAAGCGTCGTCGGGACACCTTGTTTTTTCGCGATAGCGGCGACGACGGGCCAGACATCCGTTCGCGCAAACAGCAGGGCGCGAGGGTTCCACTTTTTTATGAAACTGCTGATCGAACTCGGTAGCTCCCAAGGCATAGCCGTCCAAAGATCGACCTCAGGCAAGTTCTCCAAAATTTTTTTTGCCGAGGGTGACGAATAGGTCACAATAATAGGTGTCTGAGGGTGTTTCTTTTTCAGCTCGCGAATGACGGGACGAGCGTACTCGATTTCTCCACTGGCAGCGTGAATCCAGAAGGGGCGATCTTGTTGGATTTGTTGTTCGCTGCCTGCGATTTTTATTTTATAAAATCCGCTGTTTTTGTCTTCAATGATTTCACGCAGTTTACCACGCATGATCGGACGTAATATTTGCACTAGTAAGTAAGTGCCGGGGACGAGGATGTAGCAATAGACAAAAAAAGCGAAAGAGGTCATCGAGAAGAATCCAATAAATGCTTGAGTTCAAGCGATACTTCGCGTGGTGTGATATCCACCAGGCACTGATGAAATTTGACTTTATTCACGCATGGCCCCTGACCGTGTTTACTGCAGGGTCTGCAAGCCAACGGCAATTCCATAATACGAGTGGAGGGACGCGAGGGGAATCCAAACGGGGCAGGGCCCATCAAAGCGATAGCCTTCGTGCCCAATTGCTCAGCCGCATGCAAAAGCCAAGTGTCATTGCTAATTAGCGCTTTCGTTTGAAGAACAATTCCAGCACTTGTTTCTAAAGAGCATTTTCCAGCTAAGTTCAAAACACGTTCGGGTGCGACATCTTTGATATCATCCAAAAACGAATCTTCAGGTCCGCCAAGCAGAACAAATTTATATTGAGGACAAAGTAGAATTAGTTCCTTCCAGTACTCCTTCGGCCAACGTTTCAGGAAGTGTGCCGCAGAAGGAGCCAGGGCAATGGCATCTTGAAAGGGACCCAGGAGCTCTGAGGCCTGTCTCTGACTGCCAGCTGTGGGAAACAGTTGGGGAGCCGGTGGAGCTACTTTTGCAATTCCCCAAGGAGCTAAGGGCTCCAAAAGATCACGTTGACCAGAAAATGGCATTTCAAAAGTATTGATGCGAAATCGAAATAACAAAAATCTTTTCCAACGACGAATAGATCTACGTATGAATTGAGGCCCAAGTCCCAGCCATCCTAAGGGTCTTAAAATTTGAACCAGGACGCGTGAACGCAAGTTGTTGTGGGCATCATAAATGTGTGTGAAATGCTCACTGCGCATTGTTAAGGCAAGCCGAATAAGTCCAGTCAGACCCGCTTTCCGGTCTAACTCCCATACTTTGTCGATAGCGGGGTGGCTGCGAATCAGCGGCGCAATGTCCTTTCGGGTGATCCATTGCACTTGTGCATCAGGGAAGGCCCGTTTTATGGCAGGAGGAACGCTTAATGTCTGTACGACATCGCCAAATGCTGAAAAGCGAATGATTAAAAATTTAGCACTTTTGGGGGCCCGAGCTTGCATGGGTTCAACCTACCAAAGTCGCCAAAAAAGGTCACTTGTTTAAAAGTTGTAAACGCAAAACCGCATAATGCTATTTTAACTGGGCACAGGCTTTGATGTATGGTTCATACAGGAGGCCTATGCCTTTTTATGCCAATACTCGATTGCGAGTCTTATTTGCAGTTTTTTTAAGCACAATAACACTGTTTTTGTGGCCGAGTGCCCTTTGGGCTCAAGTGCAAACAGAAATGAGGTTGTTTTCAGATTCTTTTATAAGTCCCGACTTCGAGGCGACTCAAAAGACCAATTATCAGTTTGTCGGAGCTCAGCTCAAGACCGACCCTTTCACGGATGATATGGTCAAAATGGATATCTCGGGAGGCGTCGCTATGGGGGCTCCTCTTTTAAACTATCTGAATATCTCGGAATTTTATGTTCAAAATCGTCAGAACGAGACCGAAACATTTTATTTTGGTCGCAAAAGAATGTTGTGGAATGAGCTCGATGCACGCTGGGATTTAGGAGTGTGGGAGCCTTTATTTAAATGGAATCCACTTTCACCAGAACACCAAGGATTGACCGGAATTTTTTGGCAAGCTGACAAGCCCTATTACACTTTGGCTTTATTCGCTTCTCCCTTTTTCTTACCGGATCAGGGTCCTAGCTTTGAAATTGAGAATGGCAGTTTTGTTCGTGGAAATCCTTGGTTTCGTCGCCCCCCAGAAAGCATTCGTATCTGGAGCGAGGCTACAGCGATTGACTATCGTTTTGAAAAACCGAATGAGTCCCAAGTCGTATTACAAAATTCATTTGGAATGAAGCTGACATTTGGTGATCCCCAAGGACTTCGCACGCAGTTGAGTTACATCTATAAGCCAGCCAATCAGTTGGCCGTGGGTTATGAAGGTAACTTGGATGTCAGTAAGCTTAAAGGGGCTGTTGATTTACAGCCACAGGTTTTCTATCACTCGCTGACCGGTTTTGATGTCACCTATCGAAAGGGAAAATTTCGGATGGGACTGAGTAGTCTTCTGGACCGTCCCAGTAAAGACATGATGTTTGATGAAAAATGGACTCATCCAGTCATGCAAGATGCTTTGTTAACGAGTCCTTTTATTGAGTGGTCCAATGGAAGTGTTGGGTTGAGTTTACAACACTTGGAAATATATGGTGGTAAAGTCACTGAAGAAGGCGACCTTGCTGATCCCAAAAGAGCCGCATTGATGGTGCGTTATCCGTTTCAACAAGCACAACAGATTGCTTTAATAACCAATCACAGTCTTGGAAAGAATCGTCGCGTTCTTGGTAAATTAAGTCTTACGCATTCAGAGAAGAATAGTTTTGATTTGGTTCGTTTCAGTGCGCGTTTGCGCTTGTCCAGTCTTTGGTCTTTGGTCGGAGAAGCTCAATTAGTTCGAGCTGATTCGCTAACCCCAGAAAATCAAAATGAAATCGCCCAGTTCGTTAACAACGATCGATTCATGTTAGGTGCAGCTTATGTATTTTAAGACCTTTAAGTTCAGTCTTTTGGCAGTTGCAGTGAGCTCCAGTGTTCTTGGCTGTGGAGAGTTTTTAAAAGGCAAGAAACCAGAATCCGAAGTGATCGAGTTCGCCGATACACGCTTTGTCTGTTTACAAAGTGTCCCAAGCCAAATAAAAAAACTGTCTATTGGCGAAGCTCAGGAAAAAGAAATTCGTGATGGTTTTGACTGCTTGGCTGAGGCCTTGCGCTATTTTAATAAAAGAACTTTTGGCGCCCTTGAGGGAGCCTATACGACCGAAGAGATGCGGAACTTTTTTGGCAAATATTTTTTGAAAGAGAACAATGTTTCTCCAGAGTTTGCCGCAGAATTGATGAAAATCAAAAGAGCACTCCTTGGTGGATCTTTGACATCTATAACCAAGGAAGAAATTCAGCAACTCATAGGGCTTTTGGGTGTTGTGCGAGATGAGTTTGTCGACCTTGCTCCTTACATGAAAGTTTACTTGCTTCAAGCCCCAGATAAAAATGCCGATTGGAATCAAGTATCCGCTGCCACAGAACAATTGCGTCGAAGTTTGCAGCGTCTTTTGGATAAAATGGAAATTGCTGATTCTGACTATGGCTTTGAAGACGCCAAGAAAGCTTTGGCTGGCTTTGCTGACTTTATTAAAGGACCTCAATCATTTGCTCCCTATGAGCGGTACAGCACCTGGGTTCCAGCGATCGAAGCGGTGAAAAATGTCCTCATGGGAAAGCGGGCTCATTTTGTTGACTTATATCAATGGAAGGACAGTCTGAACACTTTGTTGGATCTGTATGAGCTTTCTTTGCGCTATCATTATGCACTTCGTGATTTGAAATTTGATAATGCGGAAAAAGTACGCCAAGGCAGTCAGTTTTTGGATCATGCATTAAAACTGCTGTTAAATTCTCATCAGATGAAATCAACCGGCCTGATTCCCGTAGAGGATTTAGATTATTTAATCGATCAGGTAGTGCCCTTGGTAGACCTCAAGATAAGTAAACGAGCCATGAAGACTACCTATCGTAGCTTGCTTGTAAGAATCTTGAACCCTGAGCCTGGTGGTGATGTCCGCGCTTTGATGGGGTTAGAGAAAAAACATCTTCTGACTTTACAGCGAGAATTGAATATCTTCCGCTTGCAACAAAGCTTTATTGATTATGTGACTCTGACGACGGAGGACCGGGGTGTCACAAGCGCAGAATTCTATCAGGCTTATCTCAAATTTAATAAAGTGCCGGTGATAGAAAATGTCTTAAGTGATGATCCAATGGAACAGAGGGCTTTGCTTTTAGCTTGGCAGGATCTGGGAGATTTGCTGAAAAGCCCGGTGCCATTGATGCTGAATAAAGAAAATCGTCTGGTGATCGATTCTAACCAGAGACAACGCAAACAGAATTGGATGTCCTTGACTCAAGCTAACTTGATGCGAGCCCTCTCAAGGTTTCTCCTTCTCGGATATGGAGAAAACACGCAAGGGTTGTTAAGTCGTGCCAGTATGTCCAAGTCGGGTTTGATTTTGTGGTATGACGATTTTCAAGAAATCGGGTTGGAATTGAAGGCCTTCGATCCACGTTCAGCAAATTCAGGGGCCCGCAGTTTTTTAGAAGCGAATTTCTTTACGTTTAGTGGCAACGGCGATGATAAAATGGATCAAGCCGAGACTTTTGAATTTGTCAGCACCCTGTTTTCCGCTGGATTGGGCATTTCTGAAGACTTGCGAAGCCATATGATGGCAGCTAAGTGTGGAATCAATCAACTCGATATTTTTGGTTATTCTTATATTAAAGAAAACTGCTTTAAACAGCATTTGCGCCAGCATATGGGGCTTTATTTTAATAACCTTCCTGGAATGGTGAGGTACGTGAACTCTTTGTCTCAAGCCCAGTGGGATCAATTTTTTGATTATATTGCTTCAGCTTCTTTAGTTGAAAATCAAAAAAGAGGTTTTATCGAAACGGCGAACATTCGTTCGATGGTCATGATTCTTCATTATATCGAAGCTGTGATGGTTCTGTATGATAAAGATTTAAATCAAGGTTTGTCGCTTGACGAGGTCTATGCAGCAGCACCTCGCTTTATGTCTTTTTTTAGAACCGTTTCCGATACCAAGTATGAAACAATTTTAAAAGAAGGTTTTGCCTATTTGGTTTTTAAAGGGACGATTCCTACGGCAACCGAGCTGGCCGGCTTTCAATTTAGCAAAATATGGGGTCTTGAGGACGCTCAACGTATGGAAATTGCTAGATTGTTTGGAAATTTGAAGGACCAAATGAACCGCGGCAGTAAATAGCGAAACACCTTATGGTTTTGTGTTTTATCTATTGCCTTTGATTGTACTGGTCGCGAAATTGCGCTAATGTCGCGACCATGTTCCGTCAGATCCGATTTATATTTATTTTAACGTTGGTAACTGCGTTTGCGCTCAATGCCTATGCTTCTGTTGAAGATGAAGTTCCTATCGTATTGCGGGAACCCGCAGCTGCGAGTGTTTCAACGTATCATCCCCAGTCTTCCGCTCGAGTCGAGTATCTTGTAGACAATAAAACATTAAAGGCCGTGAGCGCCTTCAGTGACTGGTATATCGGCGATGTGGTGGCTCTAGAATCACAAACTCCTTCAGTTGGAATCATCGGTTTTGTTGAAGTGACTGGAATCGAAAATAAGCAGGATGGAACTTTCGAAGTCACATGTGAGTTATTACGTCAATCCCGCACGAACTTCATTCAAGTCGGTGACCAGTTGGTCCATCTTGACTTGAGCTCCGGGAATGAAAAATACAAAGGGACGACGGATCTCATAATTAAAGCTTCGGATCGTTCTATATCGGCCAAGTACCGACCTCTTTTTACTCAAGGGGTGTCAGTCGGGGAGACCGCCGAGATGCTATGGGAAGACGAATACTTAGTCACTTGGTACGGACAGGTTCATTACGGTCTTAGGCGTTGGTTGACAGTGAGCACGGTATTGCCAGCTAATTTCTTGGGGGCACCCAATGCTGCAGCCAAAGCGGAAATCTTTCGATCCTATTCCAATGTTGTTGCAATGGGTATGAATTTGACAAAGATTCCCAATGAGACGCGCTCGACCTTGAACCTCAATTTTTATTGGGACTCGGTTTCGTCTGAAAGTGTGATTTCACATACGCTCTTATCCGTGGCCTTATTTAGTTTTGAGCAAGCTGAGGAGTCGACAGCGATTAAATCACTGGGAACCAGCTCTTTGCAGACGGGTTATGAATTTATTCTGAGTCATTGGGATCGCGTCCTTCTGGGCCCGAGTTATAACTTTGAGAAAAAGTCCGTGGGGGGATATCTCAGTTATCTGAAAATCTGGGATAAGTTTCATTTTAGTTTTTCTCTGAATGCGACGGATGTCGCGACCTTTCAATATTCGCCAGTGGACGGATACTTCCTTCTGGTTGATGCCTACTGGAGATTTTAGTTCATGAGCCGTTTTTTTATTTCCACACCCCTCGATTTTGAAAAAGTCACTTTGCAAGAAATGCAAGAGGTGTGGCCTTATCTTTTAGGTAAAGATGCTCAAGTTCATTCATTGCCTTTTCCAGAAGTGCAGATCCATAGCGGCGGTCTTGAGTTTGAAGCGGATCTAATTACTGGTATTCAGTTGAATTTTTTCCTTAAAACAGCCAATCGTGTTTTACTGCGCTTAGCCTCGTTCAAGGCACGAGACTTACCAAAGTTTTATCAAAAATTTAGATCCTTGCCGTGGTTAGAATATCTTGCTCATGCCAATGTTGAATGGGAAGTCGCTGCCCAAAAAAGTCGTTTGAATAATGAAAAGCGCCTGCAAGAAAGTGCAGAGACGGCTCTTGGCGAGGTGTTCAAAGGGCAAAAAGGTGTAGAGGGTTGTGGACGTATATTTATTCGAATGGACGAAGATCTTTGCACGATCAGTCTTGATACGACAGGGGAGCATTTGCATAAGCGAGGCTGGTCGGTTTTAAAAGGAGAAGCTCCGGTTCGTGAGACCATTGCGGCCTTCATCTTGCGCTCCTTACTTGGCGAGGCCTCCGGGAAAGAGCTTTCAGAGACAACTCTCTTAGATCCGATGATGGGTTCAGGGACTTTTTTAGCAGAAGCACGAGCTTTGTATGATGGAAATTTTTCTCGCTCCTACGCCTTCCAACAGTGGAAAAAAGTTCCGAAGCTGTTTTTATCACCAAGCTTTGCTTTCAATTATACGGCACCGACGACCCCTTTATTTAAAAAATATGTGGGATTTGATTTGAACCCTGAAATGCCAGTCATTGCCGAAAAGAATTTTAAAGCACTCGAACAAAAGCTAGAAAAAGTTCAACGCAGTAAATTTCAAAGTGCAGCACTTGAACTTGCGACCCAAGATGGGCTTGCCGCAGAGGTAGCTGGAGCAGAAAACCTCTGGCTTGTGGTGAACCCACCCTACGGCGAACGCCTGTCAGAAGGTGTTTCTGGGGGGCTCAAGGGGCTGGTTCAAGGTCTTTTGAATAACTATAAGCCACAAAAACTGGGAGTTATTTATCCAGATAAAGAGCGCCTGCAAAAGGCCCCAGATGGCTATAAAATCGCCAAAGAGCTTAAAATCAATAATGGCGGTATTCGCTGTCTGTTCACTCTTTTGACACGGGTGTAATTTTTTAGGATTCTGTCAGATTTAATAGGGGCGGTGTGAGTTCCTCTGGAAAATGAAGAGGAATCAGGCTACAGTCCCCAACCATGAAAACAGCCTCTATTATATCTTCTCTATTCGTCGCAACTGCTCTTTTAACTTCAGCCTGCACGCCCGCAGACAAGGCTGTCACTGATGCTGAGACACGCTTAAAGATTCAATCTCGAGGCAACCGTGGCAAGTCTGGTCCTGGGCAGGGAAAAGTCTTTAAATTGGGTGGATATCAGATTTCTGCTTTGTTGATGGATAAACAAGTCGAGGCGCTGGAGTTGGTACGCTTGGCTTTGCAAATTGATGATGGCAACAAGTCTCGCTCTAAGAAGAGAGACAAGGTTGAGACTGAGACAGGGGAGACGGCTCAACTTTCCATCGATTCGTCACCTTTGTTATTCACAAATACAAAGGGTGATTTTTCGCTCAAGTCTGACAAAAATTTGTCTATTGTTCTGACGAAAGGATCAGAGGCAGATGTTTGGTCGTTAAAACTTTCTACTGCGAAACCAGCTAAATTGACCTTAGATCGCAAGAGTGGCGAAAAAGCTTTTGTGAACTTCACAGAAAATAAATTTGAAGTGACTGCCGAATCCAAAGCGGGTTCCGAAGGTGTTGTGCAAATCACTTTGACTTCATCAGGCAATATGAATGGACGTGAAGGGACTAATTCTTTTAACGAGAATTTTGACATCAAAGTCACTGTCGACGTCGATAAAGAATCATTGAACCAAGATGAAGTGAAAATCTTAAAAGTGGCTTCTGAAGCTCAAGTTAATAACAAAGAGGGTAAGGGTTTTAAAACCATTATTGAAGGCACCAACCACCAGTTGAAAGCCGAAGGTCTTTGCAACACTTTGGTCGGAGTTTCCGCAATCAAGTCTGATCGCAGTGGTAAGAAAGTTGAATTTACTGAAGATAAAGTAAAAATTGATGGAACGTTCTTTAAAGTGGATTTAGCAGAGTGCGGGAAAAGACCCACTGTGGATCTGAGCCGCTTGCTTCCTTAATAAAAAAAAGGGTGGATTAGAAATCCACCCTTTTTTTTATTTATTTTTCTTCTTTTTTCCAGTTTCTTTTTTATCTATGACTTCCGCTTTAGGTGCCTCGTCTTTTACTGGATTCTTCGCTTCACTTCGTTGTTTCAAGCGAACATAAAGCGGGAAGTGGTCGGCCACGCCTTCCATCTTTTCGTAGTCCCAACGTTTCGGGTATTTGCCTTTTTTCAAGTGAACATCGTCGTAACGAATCACGTCGATGGTGTTCGGCAACATTTGATAGCTGCCAGATCCGTCTGCCAAAAGGGCTTTAGAGTAGATATGAGCATCAAGGAAAGACCAAGATTTGCGATAGTTGTGCGTTCCCGGACACTCTTTACAGCCGACAAAGTGCGAGACAGCTCCGCCTTTTGAGAGGATGTCACGGAAGATGTGTTCTTTCGCTTCTTCTTCATCAGTGATATTAAGGTCTCCTCCAGCGATGACCATCGCATTAGGTCCTTTTTCAACCATGATTTTTGCCATGAACTCAGAGATTTGTTTTCTCCAATAAGTAGGATTCGCTTGCGAAGGAAAGTGAGCAACGAGGAAAGTCATTGGATCCCCGTTAGGAGCTTTAACAGTCACTTCTAGAATACGACGAGATTGCTCCATCCATTTTCCGTCCTTTTCGTTTTCCGGTTTCCAAGGGATGGGGTGCAGAATGGGTTTTCCTACAAGAGGGTAGCGAGACATAAAACCTACGTCGATACCACGACGATCAGGCCCCTCAAGCAACACCACCGTTTGGTAGTTTGCTGCTTGCAAATAATTTTTATTCCAGATGTTTAAAACATTTTCATTCTCAACTTCAATCAGCATCAGAACATCGGGACCATTGCCATCAACGCCTAAAACTACTTTCGTCAAATTTTTAAGTTTTGCATCCAGCTGCAGTTCGTTCCAGTCCGTTGAAAGACATTCACCAAGACGATAAGCGCTGTCGTTATTTTCCTTACAGCCTTTTTGGAATTCTGGTGTCGATTTTTTTGACATTAATGGTAAATAAGTAAAATCATTTCGGTCCGTATCGTGAACGGTGTCGAACAGATTTTCGACGTTAAAGGACATGACAGCCACTTCGTCAGCGGCCTTAGGGGGGAGGTCCCATTTAGGCTTCTTAAAGCTGATAGCACAGCCAGTAGCGATCGATAATAGAAGGACGAGGATTAGGTTCTTGATCTGCAGAAGTTTTTTCATGGCTTATTTCTAAGGGCAATAAACGGCGGACTCAAGTCCAAATATTTTAGGAATTGGTTCAGACTCGAACTGTCTAAAGTTTGGCTATTGTTTAACGTGCTGCAATATGGCATAACTCTTGGGATTTTAACTCGTCAGGAGTGTTCATGTTAAAAAAAGCTCTCGCCCTTGCGCTTACTGTAACTTGTCTTAGTCCCTTTGCTTACTCTCAGGAGCGCGAAGAAAGCTTAGTGATGTCTGCTGGAGATTCCTTCAGACGCAAATGGAATGCGACTTTGTTTTCGATTGCTTCTGTGTCGAACATGAGTTTTGGAAAAAAGGAAACATCAGATTCCCGTTCAGTCGATTCATACAACTACATTGGCTTTAATCATAAGATCGATGCAGATACAAAGTTTTCCGTGCGGATTCCATTCGTCTACAATACGGCAGGTTCTAATGCCTATGGAGATAAGGTGCCTTCTGTGATGGATCTGCAAGACGTTCACTTTGCTTATTCCAAGTACGACCTTGGTTACATTGGGGATGTTGATATCGCGGGTAATGTAAAAGTCTACTTACCAACGAGTGCTTATTCACAAAATTCTAAAATGGTCGCACGTTTGCGTATGGAAGCTTATTTCGACTATTCCATCGGTCGTTTCTCGTTCCTGACCTATGCAGTGAAGCCTGATATTTTCTGGCAAAGACAGACTGCTTTTTTTAATGCAGATACACCACAATTTGATGACGGTGGAGGCTACAAAAAAGATCCTCGTTCAACTACGAAGCAATATTCATTTGAGCATTATTTAGAAGCCGTGATCGATATTAACAGATATTTCTCTATCAAGCCAAAAGCTGGCTTTGATGAAGATTGGTATTACTCATCTGATGTTGAACAGCTAGAAGGCAATCACGTCACAAAAGTGAAGGCGGGGATTGGTTTAGAAATGCGTCCGATGCGTGGATTGACTTTCACTTTGGGTGTACAAAACCAAACAACTCTGGGAAGTTTCAAAGGTAAAGACGTTGCGTGGGGACAGCCAGAGAACACGCAGTATTCATTGATGACCAACGCCTTTTTATTCTAGTCATTTGATGATAACGGTTCTAGTCAGTCGAAAACAAGGGCTCTAATCAGTCGATGATAAGAGTTCTAGTCAGTTGAAGATAAGGGTTCTAATTGCAGGTTCTTTTTTTTTTGCGAAAGACTGAATTTTCTTCAAATCTTTATTCTCAATCTTTGACGCTCCCAGTGTCGCCAACACCAAAAGAACCCTTACTTATAGTTAAGTTTTAAACCAGCTTCTTTTTGGTACTTAAAACGATTGTGCATTCGACAAAGTGCCTGAAGGTTCTCTGGGGTATGACTTCCTCCAGCCCATTGCGAAGTGCGATGATCTACTTGAAGACCAAAAGTGCTGCCACATTGTCGTCCTGTCCTTGGGTCTTTGTATTGGCAACAAGAGTCTCGTTGCAGAATAGCTCTGCGAGTTTTCGCTGTCAGTGTCTTATTGTGGCGATGCGCAACCGATGCGGATGTTTGCTCACTTGTCTGTTCGTTTTCTGAGTTTTTGTGCGACTCTGATGTAGAGTTGAAAGTAGACTCCGAATTCGCCCCTTCCAAATGCAACCTTTTTCCTAAATCCTCAAAAACCTCTTCTGTCCCCGCCGAGTTTATCGAAAGATTTTTCTTAGCCCCCCTCTTAGCTAAATACTGATCAGCTAAAACTTCAAAGACCGAAGCCCACGAAGAATCACTGTTATTTTTCTCCAATAAATGCGCAGCCAGGTCTCGGCATGCTAACAACTTCTGATATTGCTCTTTCGTTAAAGTCAGCTCAAGCCTGACCGATTCATCTTTCTGCATTTTTTGTTTTTCAAAATCCTTCACCGGAATATCTAAAGCCACGGCCAGTTCTTTCTGAGTTTCCATGGTTGCCTTGCCGATAATCTTTGCAACCAGCTCTTCTTTTTGTAGGCCCGTCACCTTGTGGCCAGTTGTGTTTTCTTTCTCTTTGATGGAGCGTGAAAGTTCTCCGATCTGCGAAAGATTCAAAGTTCCTTCCTGGATTTTTCTTGCCACTACGGGAATTTCCCGTAAAAGCCTTGCTGCTTCGATTCGGCGCATAGCTGCAGATCCAGAATATCCAAGCTCTTTTGTTAGATACTCATATAAAGAAGAATAAGCCCTTTCAAGATAAAGCTTTCTCGTCGCGAACTCATTGATGTGCTGAAGAATGACATGCAAAAGCTGACGTTCCTTTTGCACTAATTGTTTGAGTTGTGATTCTAGTTCTTGGTTAGAAAGTTTTTGTGGTGACAGCATCGGGACCTCTCGCGATAAATCAATTCTTGAGAAATCTTATAGCATGGATTTTTTTGTCGCTAATTTGCAGGTATTGTGGATGCAACAAAAAGATCACCGCATAAGCCTGCAATCAATGCGAGTGAGGCGTTCATAGTTAAAAGCTAAAAAATCGAATTCAAAGGCGCAATCGAAGCTTCTCGCGGGAATTAGAAACACGAAAAACTCGTCAAACATTTTCGCGTAGCAGATGCATGATATTTTCGTAAGATTCGCATCCGAAGCGGTGGTACGTTATACACCAACCTGTTATATTTTAGGAGTCCATTTATTTAGGAAGGATCAGTATTTGAACTTCAATTTAGATGAAGTCACCGAAGATTTAAAAAGGAAATTCTACGGTCGAAAGGAAAAAAGAAATTAATTGCGCCCCACCTTGGTCCGATTCTCAGTTTGAGACAGATATAAAATTTAATTTATGAATATTTAAGTAGATCCGATAAGAATAATACTATTTTTTGTGTTCCAGAAAATTTTATTGGAGGACTGATTGAAAGTGGAATTCCTATTTGTTGTGATAAAAAAATCGCAACATTGTAGTGACACCTATTTAGTGCCTGCGAAAAATCTTCGTCAGTTCGTCAGTTCGTCAGTAAATTATATCTAAAAAAATTATTTCTTCTTTTTTTCTCAGGTTTATTTTTATCGCTTTCAGCGTGTGGCAGTTACTTAGATGTAAGTTTAGAAGAAATTAACAAGTCCATCATTCCAGCAGAACCACTAAATTTAAAAAACCCTGAATTTTTCGTTGGAGAAGTTGTAACGACCAATAATGGTTCCGTTGTTAAGGGTATTTTTGGTGAGATATCTGAGAAAAAAGTTCTATCGAACAATACTGTTATAGAAGGAGCGTTTTATGAGTAGGTTTAAACTTCACTCATTTGTAGTTTCTGCATCTTTGTTGTTAATACCTACTGTTTCACTCGCACAGGCGCATAAGGGTATTAGTTTTCAAGGCGTTATTAAACTTCCTTCTGGCGAGTATCCAACAAAATCTGGTCTCACCGTGCGCTCTTATATCTTGTCTAGTAATAACTGTATTTTGCGTGAAGAGCAGTTTACTGGTGTGGATATTTCCAATGGCTATATCAATATTCCCATTGGTACGGGTACTGTGACCGGTGATGATCCAGGTTTGACAATGAAGCAAGTGATGGACAATTCAAGTCCTATTACACGGGGCCCCAATAAAACATCAGGACTGGTGTGTTTAGATAGTAATGGCAATGTAGATTCAAGTGTTACTTCATTTAATCCGGCAACTGGTGACGGACGGAGAAAATTTCGTCTCAATGTCGTCATAGATGGCACGCCTGTCATCGCTGACTTTAATATGCGTTCGGTGGCTTATGCCATCAATGCTGAAAGTGCAGAAACCTCTGACGACTCAAAGAAATTTGACGGAAAATTGCGATCCGATTTTCTTCAAGTTTCTTCAGATGTAAATCAGAGTATTTTGGATTCCTGGTTTTCTCAGCTTGTGAGTAACGGCAACATCCCGCCGATTGCCACCACGATTTCCAACACTCTGCCAATCAATAAAGGTGGAACAAATTTAACAGCTACTGGTTCTGCCAACCAACTTTTAGGTGTGACAGGTGCAGGAGGCGCACTTGAGTATAAAACATTAACAGCGGGATCTAATGTCACAATCACTCATGGTGCGAACAACATTACGATCAACGCTGCAGGTGGTGGTGGTGGTGGTGTCACGAGTGTTACCGCTTCCACACCTTTAAGTTCCAGCGGTGGTACTACTCCCACCATCACAATACCGAAAGCGTCGACATCAGTGGATGGTTACTTATCTTCAGCAGATTGGAACACGTTTAATGGTAAGCAAAATGCAAATTCAGAATTAACTGCTATTGGCAACTTAGCCATGTCGGGCATTTTGCAGCGGACGGGTTCAGGTACTTATGCAACTCTAGGTCTGGCTTCCCCCTTAAGTGTCGTAGGGAATGATATTGTGATGTCGCAAGCCAACACTACTACAGCTGGCTATTTATCTGCGGCAGATTGGAATGTATTTAATGGCAAGCAAGCGGCTTTGGGTTTTACACCTCTAAATCCTGCTAACAATTTAAGTGATCTTGGTAATGCGGCTACAGCTCGAGCTAATTTGGGGCTGTCAGCAGTGGCGGCGAGTGGTAGCTATGCTGATTTGTTCGATAAGCCGACAATCCCTGCCGCGCAGGTGAATGCGGATTGGAATTCTGCTAGCGGTCTGTCGCAAATATTAAATAAACCGACATTAGGAACTTTAGCGGAAAAAAACACTGTGGCAACAGCAGATATTTCAGATGGGGCTGTAACAGATGCAAAAATTGCGGGGGTCAGTGCTTCTAAGTTATCAGGTGTTATTGACAGCGCAAGACTGCCAGCCGCTAGTGACACAGCTGATGGTATTATCAATCAAATCGCACAATCAATAAAAGGGGTTAAGACCTTCCTGGGTAATATTGTTATGCAAGGCACTTTGACAGTTGCTGGTGCAGTCAGTGCAGATCGTATTAAGCTCGCTAATTCTTCTGCAACCTGTAACGCAAGTGTTGAAGGGTCTGTCAGATATAATAATAGTAGTAAAAAGCTTGAGTATTGCAACGGTGCTGCTTGGTTTGGAGTTACGCCAGAAGATCCGTGTTTAACGGGAACGCCTTCACCAGGGACAGTTTGCTTAAGTGGTACGATTTACTTAGGTTCTTTATCCTGGGGCTCAAGCTCCGTTTCGAGTGGGCCAGTTGACAGATATATGACGACACCTGGTGGATGCGGAGAGATCCCGGAAGGACAAAAGGTTACTACAGCAAATACACCAAAAAGTGATTATCCGAACGCTGATTTTACACCAAATTGTAGTGGCACAGACATTTTAGCGAAGTCTTGGAATGATGGAACTACCAACTACTTTAATATCGGGAATTTAACGAACTATACATCTACAGCGGGCGTTGGGCAGGGTGGTGTTAATACTGATGATAAATATGGACAACAAAATGCTGTTGAAATAGTTGCGATTACAGATCCCGCCAGTGGTGGCTATCATGCGGCCGCTCGATACTGTGATAAACTAAGTTACGGCGGTTATACAGACTGGTATTTGCCGAATCGTTATGAGTTGAACCTTATGTGGACAAATGCTGCGAACATTCCAGGTTTGGATTTAACCGGAAACTGGTACTGGTCGTCCACGGGCTACTACTCTTTCGTGGATGCAGCGATTCAATGATGGAAATCAGAGTATCAGCGGCAAGACCAGCAATTACAGGGTTCGGTGTGTCCGGAGATTTTGATGACCCCATGGGTCATCAATGGACCCTTTGACCCTTTGATTCTTTCCTCGATTTGTCCCGCAGGGCAAGTCGAGGTTCTTCCGGCGCCGAAGGCGCCCTCTTTAAAGAAAAGGATTTTGATTGGCACGGTATCAGCATCTTCCAGTATATCGCATTACTTATGAGCTATTGCAGCTTGTGACTAATGTCACAAAAGACTTTCCACGTGAATTTAAATTTACGATAGGACAGAAACTTCAAGATGAAGTGATCGGTCTTGTTGTGTTGATTTATAAAGCCAACTCATCGGTGGCAGAGCGAGCAATACATATTGAATATTTATTAGAACGCATACAGGTCGTAGAGTTGATGGTGAGACTTTCTCAAGATATGCGCATTCTTTCTAAAAAGCACTATGCTGCTTTGATCGAACTTACTCAGTCCCTGAATAAGCAATCTGAAGGGTGGAAAAAATCGACATTGAAACCTCAATCTAAAAAGGTTTCCACTTGAACAAACAAAAGTTAACTTATAAGTTGCGAGACGAAAAAGGGGGGAGCCAGAATTGGTTGGGTCAAGGCTTAACTGAGCGAGCGTTTTCAATCTCGGGATGGGTCCAGTTGGGAAGTTCCAACTTATGTTCTCTTGCCCACGGCAAGAGAGTTCTAAAGTTGAGCAATCGACTTTATGTACAAGGAGAGGCCCATCGCAACTACTGTTGCCCATATTTGACGTCCTACTGGTCGTCCACGGAGTACAATAATAATAATTCGTGGATGCAGCGATTCAATGATGGAAATCAGAATAACAACAACAAGAACAACAATTACAGGGTTCGGTGTGTCCGGAGAATGACCCCCCTTTTTTATTTTATGGAATTAACTTTTGAAGAAGTCGTAGAAGCCTATTTTCAATGTCGTAAGGGGAAAAGGAGAACAATCCACGCGCTTGATTTTGAATTTGATCTAGAACGAAATCTGACCTTGTTGTACGACGAACTAAAAAAAGAAAAATATCAAATCAGTTCCAGCATTGCCTTTGTTGTGGATCAGCCGAAAATTCGAGAGATTTGGTCCGCAACTTTTCGCGATCGCATTGTTCACCATATTATTTACAATCGCTTGGAGTATCGTTTTATACCTGGATTTATACGGGATTCCTTTGCGTGTATGATAGATCGTGGCACCCTGGATGGCTCTAATCGTCTGCACGCCGGTATGAGGTCTATCACAAGAAATTGGCAGAAAGATGCCTTCTACCTGGGGGCAGACGTGCGCAATTTTTTTGTAAGCATATATAAGCCGATTCTCTGGAAAATTTTAGAACCAAAGATAGTCGAACCGTGGCTTCAGCAAATCACACGACAGGTTTTATTTCATGACCCATGTCAGAACTATATCGCAAAATCTTTACCTGCTGCTTTTAAGCGTGTTCCAGGGCACAAAAGTCTGCTGCGTACCTCTCCAGACCGTGGTCTTCCTATTGGCAATTTGACTTCCCAGTTTTTTGCGAATGTTTACATGAATGAATTGGATCAGTTTGCGAAACACAAACTGAAACATAAGTATTATTACCGATATGTAGATGATGTCGTGATCTTGCACGAATCAAAAGACGTTTTAAACGAGACCTTTGATTTGATGAGCCAATTTATTGGGGAGCATCTTTCATTAGAGTTTCATCCACATAAAAAACGGATTGGATTGCTTTCGCAAGGAGTTGATTTTGTTGGCTTCATTCATAAGCCATATCGGCGTTATGTGCGCACAAGAACGTTAAACAAAATGAAAAGCACAGTTCATCTGTGGAAGCGAAAAACAACCAAGTACAACAAGTATGAGACCTTTAAGCTGCGTGCAACCATGAATTCTTATCTGGGAATGGTGAAGTGGGGTTCGACATATAAACTTAGAAGGAAAGTCGGCAATCAGGTTCAGAGTTTATTTATTCATCCCAGCGACAACTACGAGAAATTACTAATACCTAATTATCTAAAGAAATAAATTTTCAAGGAGGGCAAATGTCAGCGGCAAAAGTAATACCTGTGATTAAAATGCATCCAACAAAAGTTGATAAATCAAATGAAGCCAGGGAAGAAATTCGCTGTCTGATAGAAAATATAGTTGGCAAAATGCTGGGTTCTAATGAGGGTGTTAAAGTCACCTTTTTTGTCGGTGAGCGCACGACCGTTTATAAAATTGAATGCCCTGATGAGCATTTAGGCCGTCTTATAGGCACAAAAGGCAAAAACATAATGGGACTTCGCGATGTTGTAAGTGCTGTAATGTGGCCTCACGGAATACGCGCGATAGTTGAAATACCTTTTGTTAAAAGAGACACTCCTTCTCCGACTTGATTGGATAAAGGGTTTTGACGCAGTGAGGCTTTTAAATATCTGTCCACCTTTTGGTGGTAAAAGCCTCTTTGTATATCCGGCTTTCTTTGCGCTGTTTCTATGTTTACTTAAAGAAGAAAATGATAGCTTTCCCCCGACAAGGGACTTTTGAAACTCAACTCACAAGCTTCTAATTCAATTTTTTCTTCTTCCCACAATTTCGTCGCACCATAAGCGTGATCACCAACGATAGGGTGCTTTTCATATCCCAATTGGGCTCTGATTTGATGAGTTCTTCCAGTCAGCAAATGAATTTTCAGCTCGCTGCGTTCATTCGGTAGATTTGTAGATGATAAAATTTCAAGCTGGCATTCTTGCCAACCGTCTTTTGCATTTGCCGAAACTGTCTTTGGAGCTCGAGGTGAGGGCTCCATATAATGGGTCAGCAAACCCGGTGAAAGCTTTTGACCTTCGACGATAGCGCGATAGATTTTTTTCATTTCTCGATCCACAAGCAGTTTATTAAACGCTGCCTGGAACTGCATGGTTTTCGCGTAGACAATAAGTCCTTTGGTAGGAACATCCAGTCGATGTGTAACGTAGAGGGGATGCTGTAGAGTTTTTTCTAAGTAGGCATGCAAATTTTCTTGAATATTGTCGACACTGGCATGAACGGGAATACCAGAAGTTTTGTTGACGACAATAAATTCAGAATTTTCAAAGACAATGCGGTTTTTCCAATTTGTTTCTGTCGTTGGAAATCTTCGTGGTTTCATATGCACACGTAAATAGTCGCCTGCAGAAATAGAGGAGTTATCACGAATTCTTTTCTGATTAAGATAAATAGCACCAAGATCCAGAAGAAATTCGACTTGAGCCTTGTCCAATTCCAAAGTGCTTAATAAGACATCACTAATTAATCCCGACTGAGGGCTTATAATGTGTCGAACTCCGTATTCAAATCCTCTGGCACTCTGCATACTACTCCTTAGAAGAGAAACTACACATAGCACGGTGTAGCAAGGGTGTTCAAGAGGGAGTGTTTCCTCCATATTAGTGTCCTTAGGAGAATCTCATTTTGGAATTTGCTAACGAGCCAATTTTTCAGTGGATGTCGCAGTTTGCTTACCAGCCTGGAATTGTGTATGCGGCCTTAGTCGGAATGATGCTTCTTTCATCAGTGGGATTCCCATTACCTGAAGAAGTCACTTTAATCAGTGTGGGTATTTTAGCCTTTATGGGGGCTCATCCCCAGCACTTCCCCCCTCCGTACCCAGATGCTTCGGTGGTCAGTGTGCATATGGCGTCTATGATTGCCTTCACTGCAGTTGTTGGCAGTGATTTTTTAATTTACTTTATAGGGCGTGTCTTTGGGCGCAAGCTTCTTTACCACCCAAGAGTACATCGTTTTTTTCCTGAACATTTGATGCAAAAGGTAGAGGCGTGGACGCACAAATACGGCGCCTATGCTTGTGGAATTTTTCGTTTCACGCCGGGCTTGCGTTTTCCAGGTCACTTGGCTTGTGGAATGATGAAGTATCCGGCTTGGAAGTTCCTTGTTATTGACGGTATTGCTGCCCTTATTAGTGTACCGACACAGATTTATTTATTGGCTCATTATGGAGAGCCTATATTGAATAAACTCCGCCAGTTTAAGATGGTTCTTTTGGTCGTTCTTGCATTGGTTGCAGTGTACTTTTTAATAAAAAAAGTGCGCCAACGTTGGGCGCACTAATTTCTTTATATGGCTTCAAAGGAACGCTGAAAGAAAGTTCCTTTTAGGCCACTTTCTTTCCATAAATTTGAGTTTCAGGGATGTCACAGCAGAGGTGCAGTGACACAGTTTTATTCTTGCGTGGCGGTTCTACATCTTTCCAAAAGATTTTTTCATAACCACTTTGTAGGGCAAAGATTTCCTCACGGATTTTAAACAGTAGACCTGCTGGGGAGCCCAACAACCAATCCATTTGTACTAAATAGAAGGCCTCCTCAAGCTCAACTGGATTTAAGGAAGAAATGAAATTCTTTGGTAAATTATCCACAAGTTGGCAGGCGTTGTGGGAGTACTTGTGAAAGGCTTTTTCCATTGGACTGACAAACAGCTTATCCACTCTTGGATCCGGAGTTTTCGGACCTGAAAAGGGCTGAGAGAATTTTTTAAAGTTCCAATACAAAAGCGCATCATTAACGACATACTCCGCACGCGGCAGATAGTCGGTGATCGCATCCACTTTGACTCCTTCGTGCGAAGGATCTTCGGCGTGGGCATTGTGGTCCACGGCAACAAGACTGCGTAAGTGGTAAAGAAACGAAAAAAGTGTATGCAGTTTTTCCATAAAGGGCTTTGAGAAATTTAAGCCCAAGTTATAGAGCAGCGGAGAGTCCATTTTTGCCTCAAACCAGGCGAAGGTTTCGAGCAAGGGGCCTAGAGCAGAAATATCGATACCCCACGGTTTGATCGCCATTTCAAAGTGCTCGTTAAAAAGATCTTCAAACTCCGCACAAGTTGCGGGATTGGTGACGGCGATTTGCGACTGCAGGGCACGCACTCGCGGTTGTGAGCGGTCGTAAAGTTCAACATGAGGGTCAAAGGCTTTCCAAGCATCAACCGCCACTCCATAGTTGATGTGAGGGGAGACCATCGGACTTTTTAAATAGTGATTGAGTTTAACGAGCGAGAGACCCACAAGCGCATCAGCCATATATTTCAGAGGTTCAGACGGGGTGGCATTAGCAAAAGCTTCCTCTTGATTCCAAAATTGTACTTTTGAAGGCTTCCAAGTTGTGCCTTTTTCCATCGTAACCTCAAAACCTAAACGCAAGCCTTTGTGCTTCATAGCATAACTCCTTAAACTCGATATGAATTTATCGGCTCAAGTTGCAACTTGTTCGAGTCCTGCTTTTCGCGTTATATACTAGACCTATGTTGGGATTTGGGAACTGGATCGATGCTCATGGACATTTGGCTGACTTGCGCTGGGAGGGCCGGCAGGGAGAAGTCATTCTTGCCGCTCAAGCGAAAGGAATTTCCTTTTTTATGCAAGGCGGGGTGGGGCCCGAGGATTGGGAGCGGCAGCGGGTTTTAAAAGCCCAATTCCCCAGTCAAATTGGCCTGTGTTTTGGACTTCATCCCTATTGGGTGGTCGATCATGACGAGGAAGCCTGCGAGCAGGCACTCAATCTATTGGCTTCGCAGGTGATTGAGGCCATGGGCCTAGGGGAAGTGGGTTTGGATTTTCGCCCCCACGTGATGAAAGATTCTCGAGAGCGCCAATTGGATGTCTTTGAGCAACAGTTGGAATTAGCAAAAATCTGTTCCAAACCCTTGGTCTTTCATATTGTACAAGCCCACGAAGAGAGTTTGCGCATGATGGATCTTTTTGGTCTTCCGGTGCAAAAAGGTCTCGTGCACTCGTTTAATGGAAGTTGGCGGAAAGCGCAGGATTTTTTACAACGCGGGTTGTATTTATCGGTTGGCGGTCCTGTATGTCGGTCGGACAACCAAAAGCTTCATCAGGCCGTGAAAGAATTGCCATTGGAGTACTTATTGATTGAAAGCGACAGCCCTGACCAGGCGCCGCCGGCTTATAAAGGGGCTTTAAATCCTCCGGAGAGCATTTGGGAGGTCGCAAGAACCATTGGGGAGATAAAATCACTTGATCCCGTGGAAATTTTAGATATCACTAGTGCAAATTTCCGCCGATTGTTTGGCCTTGTATAAGAAGCCAGAACAAATAGATAAAAAGTAGTATAAATTAGTGTCATTTGGAGAAAGACGATGAGCAACCCTACGCAAGAACAAGATCTTAACTTTCCACAGCCGCAAGAGACACCCTACGTTTTACATCGTCGCTTTGATCGCATGGGCCGCCTTGTGGGGGATCAAGTGATGAAGAAGCTTTTCAATACTCATGTGATGGTCATTGGACTTGGCGGCGTGGGATCTTGGGCAGCGGAATCTTTGGCGAGATCGGGTGTGGGTCGCCTGACAGTTGTTGACTTTGACGAGATTTGCATCACAAATGCAAATCGCCAATTGCACGCTCTGCAAGGCTTGGTCGGTAAAAAGAAAGCCGAAATCATGGCTGAGCGTCTTCGTAAGATCAATCCACAGTCGACAGTGACTGCGATTCCTGAGTTTTATAACGAGCAGAATTCTGAAATGATGCTTTCACATAAGCCTGATTATATCGTTGATGCCATTGATAACTTAACTGCGAAAGCTCACTTGTTAGCAACTTGCCGCGAAAAAGGCATCAAAGTGATTACTTCCGGTGGGTCTGCTGCGAAAATGGATCCAACGCGTATTAAATTGATGGACCTAGGTGAAACTTACAACGATCCAATGGCAGCACAAGTGCGAAAGATTTTACGTCAAAAACACAATTTTCCAGACACAAAAAAGTTTGGCATTCCGTGTGTCTTTTCTGATGAAACTCCGATGCAACCTGAAGAGTTGAATTATGACAATGGTATGGGCTTCAAGTGTGTTTGTCCTCAAGGGCAAAATAATTTGCACAGCTGTGAGCATCGCAATGTGATTTACGGAACAGCGAGTTTTGTCACGGGAGCTTTTGGTCTAACGATGGCATCGCACATCGTGAATGAAATTTATGCTCAAGAAAAGGCTTCAACTCAAAAGGAAATACAATGATCGTTGCAGCTTGGTTTACTTTCGTAGGATTCGTCATTTTAGTGGGCTTTGCCGTGGTGGGCGTGACTTTTTGGCATTGGTTTAAACAGTACCGATTATCTAAGAAAAACGCTCGCATTCAAAAGTCGGTCGAAGTCTAAGGTCTACGGGTCTTCCTCTTGTTTTCCACTATTTCTGGGGGTAACCTGATGCAAATCGAGGTTGCCTCTATGAAGTTCAAAGTTCCCTATCAAGATAAGATTACTTTGGGTTATTCGCTGGCACGCACAGCTCATTTTGCTGTCCAACAGCTTTCACTACCAATTTTCGAATTTATTGCTACTGGCAAAAAAAACAAACCGAGTGCTTTAGAACCGCAGAAAATGAGAGCAGCTTACGCTGAGCTCTTGCAGTTACTGAAAAAAGACAGCGAGAATATTGCGCAAGGGTTGTATCCTTGGGATGTCCTTAAACCTGAAAAAGTGACGGACCATTTTTTGCGCTATCCACGTATTATTTTTGATGGTTACAGCATTGCTAAACGACGCAACAATCAGAAGCCGAAGGAGTTTGCTCCCGAGGCGCAGGAGATGTTGCAGGAATTGCCAGATTATTATCAAAGAAATTTTCATTTTCAAACCGATGGTTATCTCAGTGAAAAATCGGCTGATCTGTATGAACATCAAGTTGAGATCTTATTTTCAGGAGCTGCTGATGCCATGAGGCGTTTGCTGATTCCTTTGATTAAGCGGAACTTCACAGGAGACGGCGAGGGCTTGCATTTTCTTGAGGTGGCGGCAGGAACCGGGCGTTTAACTCGGTTTATGAAATTGGCGTATCCCAAGGCGAAGATCACAGTCTTAGATTTAAGTTATCCGTATCTGAAAAAAGCCCAGCAGAACTTGACTGGTTTTGAGCGGTTAGATTTTACACAAGGGGCTGCTGAAGATTTGCCATTTCAGGCCGAGAGATTTGATTTTGTTTACTCGTGCTTCCTATTTCATGAACTTCCTTTGGAAGTGCGCCGACAGGCCATCGCCGAAGCGTATCGTGTTTTGAAGCCCGGTGGTTTTGTTGGCATGGTCGACTCTGTGCAAAAAGAGGACACTCAGGATTTATCGTGGGCTTTAGAGCAATTTCCGGTGGATTTCCACGAGCCATTTTATAAGAACTACACGCTCCATCCGATGGAGGCTTTGTTCATGCAGCAAGGGTTTAATGAACTTAGCAGGGATCAGGGCTTTTTTGCTAAGGCTCTTCTGTTGCAAAAGCCAATCTCTACTTGAGTTTTAGTTTAAATATGCTAGGGTCCCTGCTTTCTAACAGGAGTTGTCATGGGACCTATTTCTCAGTTCATTGAACATAACTATCGTCATTTTAATGCTGCTGCTTTGAAAGATGCGGCTAAAGGCTACAAAACCCACATTGCAAATAATGGTCAAATGCTAGTGACTTTGGCTGGTGCAATGTCGACTGCAGAGCTTGGCCTTTCTTTGGCTGAAATGATCCGCCAAGGTAAAGTGCATGCAATTTCTTGTACAGGTGCGAACCTTGAAGAAGACGTTTTCAACCTTGTTGCTCACAATCACTACGTACGTATTCCAAACTATCGTGATTTGACTCCGCAAGATGAACAAAAGCTTTTAGAAAAACATTTGAATCGTGTGACTGACACTTGTATCCCAGAAGAAGAAGCCATTCGTCGTATCGAGAATGTTGTTTTGGAATACTGGCAAGAAGCTGACCAAAAAGGGGAGGCTTATTTCCCTCACGAGTTTATGTATAAAATCCTTCTTTCTGGAAAGTTGGAGCAGTACTACCAAATCGATCCTAAGAATTCTTGGTTGTTGGCTGCAGCTGAAAAAAATCTTCCAATGGTTGTTCCAGGTTGGGAAGATTCAACTTTGGGTAACATCTTCACTGGTCACTTGATTAAAGGTGATATTAAAAATGTACACACTGTAAAAGGTGGAATTCAGTACATGAAATCATGGGCTGAGTGGTACATGAGCGCTTCTAAAAAGAACCCAGTGGGTTTCTTCCAAATTGGTGGTGGTATCGCTGGGGACTTCCCAATTTGCGTAGTACCAATGTTAGAACAAGATTTGGGTCATGAAGACATTCCTTTGTGGAGCTACTTCTGCCAAATTTCTGATTCAACAACATCATATGGTTCTTACTCTGGTGCGATCCCTAACGAAAAAATCACTTGGGGTAAATTGGCTCCAACAACTCCAAGCTACATCGTGGAATCAGATGCAACAATCTGTGCTCCATTGATCTTTGCTTACGTTTTGGGTCAGTAAGATTTAAATAAAGGCTCTGAAATTTGGAGCCTTTATTTTCTAAGCCTACAAAAAGCTTCAAAGGGTCCCCAAAAGGGGCCCTTTTTTTATTTCTTGCATTTGAGTCCATGACACGAAAGCATTGTGGACATGAAGGTTGAAGATTTATTTATATATCCTATTAAGTCTGCTCGGGCTCAAGGCTTGAGTGAAATGTCCATCACTCACGAGGGCCCGAGAGGCGATCGTCAATGGATGCTTATTGATGAGTCGGGAAAGTTTATTTCTCAAAGAACAGTCCCTAAGTTTGCGACCATTGAAGTTTTTTTTGAAGAAGCGGCGCTGACCGTGGGCTTGCAAAAAATGTTTTTCAAAATTTCTACGAAAAATAATTTTCAGCGCAAAGTGGATGTGCAAATTTGGAACGATAAGATAGAGGCGGCATTAGAGCCTGACCTGTACTCGCAGGGAATTTCCCAATATCTTGGCGTGCCTTGCCGATTAGTGCGCTACGCTCCTTTTTCTCAAAGAAGGGTCCGTTCTCACGCTATGGCTTGGAAGCCAGAAGTCCGATTTGCAGATGGTCGCCCTGTGCAAGTTTTAAACTTAAAAAGTCTTGAAGATCTCAATCAGCGCCTTTCGGAACCTGTCACTGCGGATCGCTTTCGTTCTAACATATTATTTTCGGGTGAGATGCCTTACATAGAAGATCAGTGGAAGCGAATCAAGATCGGTGAAGTTGTTTTTTCGTTACCTAAAAAATGTGCTCGCTGTTCGATGATTAACATTGATCAAAAAACAGGTCTTTTAAGTGGTCCTGAACCATTGAAAACTTTGGCGAATTATCGTCGCGAAAATGGTGAAGTTTTCTTCGGTAGTTTGTGGACTCCAGAAAATAATGGCATCATCAAAAAGGGTGACTCTATTGAAGTGTTAGATTGAGATTATTGAGGGAGATTTTTTTTGAAACAAAGTGTTGAGATTTGTTCCAGTTGTATCGTTAGTCAATCGAGTGTGGAAGGTGAGAACACCTTTGTCATTAAGCAGAAGTTTTTGGATTTAACTCGGCAAGAATTGAAGCAGCAGCGCCCTGACGTTGCTTGGGACGTGAGTACGACTTCTTGCCAGCGTTTGTGCCCGAATGGCCGCATCACTTTTGTCATGGATCGCCGACTTGAATTATCTAGCGGGGTGTCCGTTGAAAACGTTGTTACAGATATTGTAGCTAGGATAAAACCCTAGCTTGAAGGATATTGATTTTGGTTACGAACTGCCTTTAAGAGGCAGTTTTGATTTTGAAAAGGACTGAATACAGGGCCTTAAGCATTTCTGGGTCGTAACGGCCTGCCAGTTTTTCCTTCATCATGGTGACGGCATCAAGGGGTGACATCGGCACATTGTAAGATCTTTGTGTTGTCATTGCATCATAGGTGTCTGAGATCGCGACAATGCGTGCAAAGGGGTGGATTTCTTCGCCCACCAGTTGTTGGGGATATCCATTTCCAGACCAGGATTCGTGATGCTCGAAGCAAGCGGCTTTGATGGCATCACTGATATTGGGGTGATTATTTAGAATCACCAGGCCATATTGCGGATGCATTTTCATTTGCTCCCATTCCGCATCCGTCAAGCCACCTTTTTTAGTTAGGATATCGAGGCTGACATTTCTTTTTCCAATATCATGGAAAAGAGCGCTGACACCAAGATCTTCAAGTGTTTTTGGATCGTATCCCAATGCTTTACCCAAGCCGAGTGAGTATATGCTAGAGTCAAGAGAGTGATTGTAGGTGTAGAAGTCATGCCCCGAAAGGGAAATCATGAAGCCCATCGCTTCAGGCGCATTTTCCATTAAATCGATAAAATCTTTAATGATAGGGCGAGAGTCATCCAGGGCTTTGTTAACATCTGGATTTTCGAAAAGATCTTCCATCAAAGCCATTGAAGATTCGCGAAGTATTTTAGCCTTATCAAAGGGATTGATCAGACTTGAGTTCATTTCTTCGCGAACCCAATCATGATATTTTTGCTTGTCTTCAAGAGCGACGAAGAAAGAGTCCCCTGTATCGCGATTGTGAAGGGTTTGAATTTTCCCATCAGAAAGGCGGTCACCGGCGCGTAGATATAAAATATATTTATTATCTACATACAGGTAGATATTGAATGTAGTCTCTTTTTCAGGACGAATCGTGCTTAAGCGAATGCGAAAATACTGTGTTGACTCCATAACCTTAATTTTGCCATGGATACATTGACTTAGAAACAAAATCCTGAATAATTAGATTCCATGGCCTTTCGTCTAGACACGCAAATTCAGTACCTCAAGGGCGTTGGCCCCAAGCTTGGTGAGATTTTCTCTAAAAAGGGACTCAAAACTCTCGGGGATTTGATTGAGTTTTATCCAAGAGCCTACGAAGATCAAAGAGCTGCACGCAATATCGCCAGTCTTAAGGCGGATGACATTGTCAGCATCAAAGCCCAAGTGGCATCCGTTCATAGTATCAATATGGGGCGATCGACGCGAAAAATGTATGATGTCGTTTTGCGAGACTCCTCAGGACAGATTCATTGCAAATATTTTCGTGTGCCGTACAAAGGTTATTTTGAACGTTTTAAGCCTTTCATGGATGTTCGCGTAGTCGGCAAAGTGACGGAATACCGCGGTCGTCTTGAATTTCACCATCCAGATATTCGTGATATTGAGCCAGACGAGGAAACTCAAGATGCGTTGATCCCTTTGTACACAGAGATCGAAGGATTAGCGACAGCTAAAATTATGAAGTTGGTACGACTGGCATTTGCGCAGATTGAAGAATGGCCAGAGGAGGCTTTGCCACGGTGGATTCTACAAAAATATGAATTAAAGCCACGCAAAGAGGCGCTAAAAGAAATTCACTTTCCTGAACCTCAGAGGGCTCAAGAATATGCCAACTATCGCAGCCCTGGTCAGAGAAGAGTCATTTTTGATGAGTTTTTTTGGTTAGAGCTTTATTTAGCTTCACGCAAAGTGGGATTCCAAAAAGAAGAAGCTCCGCAAATTTTAAATAAAGGTGCGAAACTTCTCGCTCTCGAAAAGTCTTTACCCTTTGCCATGACAGGAGCTCAGAAACGAGTTTTTTCAGAAATCAAATCGGACTTGGAGAAAAAACACCCTATGCATCGGATGGTTCAAGGGGATGTGGGCTGTGGAAAAACTTTAGTGAGTTTTATGGCAGCACTTTATGTTGCTGAAAGTTCTTATCAATCGTGTTTGATGGCACCCACGGAAATCTTAGCAGAACAGCACTACAAGAATGCCAAAAAAGTTTTAGAACCCCAGGGTTTGCGTTTGGGATTGCTGGTGGGGAAAACCAAGGCTTCTGAAAGAAAGCAGCTTTTAGCGGATCTCCAGGCTGGGGACATTGATCTCATTATCGGAACTCATGCTTTGATTGAGGATGAGGTGCAATTTGCGAAGTTGGGTTTAGTAATCATTGATGAGCAGCATCGCTTTGGCGTTGAACAACGAGGAGTTCTTAAGGCTAAAGGTCAATCCCCTCATTTTCTCGTTATGACGGCCACTCCGATTCCGCGCACGTTGGCGATGACTGTTTATGGTGATTTAGATGTGTCGATTATTGACGAAATGCCACCAGGGCGAAGTCCTATTCAAACTCGTGTTGCCTACGAAAGTAAGCGACCGCAGGCGTTGCAATTTATGATTGAACAAATCAAGAAAGGGCGCCAGGCCTACATCGTTTATCCTTTGGTGGAAGAGAGTGAAAAGATTGACCTTAAGGATGCTGTTTCTGAGTATGAAAAGTTAAAAACTCAATATCCTGACATCAGCTTTGGTCTTTTGCATGGCAAGATGAAGCCCGACGAAAAAGAACAAGTTATGGATCAGTTTCGTCGTCAGGAAATTCAAGTTTTAGTTTCTACGACAGTCATCGAAGTCGGCGTCGATGTGCCAAATGCCAATATCATGATTATTGAGCATGCGGAGCGCTTTGGTCTTTCTCAATTGCATCAGTTGCGAGGTCGTGTGGGACGAGGGGAGCATAAAAGCTTCTGTATTCTTATTATGGGCTATGCCGTTTCCGAAGAGGGTCGTCAGCGCACAGAGATGATGGAGAAAACTTCGAATGGTTTCAAGATTGCTGAGTTTGATCTTGAAATGCGTGGCCCAGGAGAGTTTATGGGTACGCGGCAGTCAGGTTTGTCGGGTTTTAAGCTCGCTAATTTGGTGCGTGATATGCAGATTTTGCAACAAGCACGAGAAGCAGCGTTTGAAGTTTTGCGCAAAGATCCTAAGTTGAGTTATTTGGAAAATAAACTTTTGCGTGAAGAGTTGTTGCGCGAACACGGGCCCGCAGCGCTGGCTGGAATTGCTTGATTATTTTTATTGCATAGGGTCTTCAAATGCGTCATCCTTGAATTAAGAGATCACAAGGATGTGTTCGATGAAAAAATGTACGTTCGTAACGATTGCAGCGTTAGTGTTTACTTCTGTGTCCTCATTCGCAGCACCACAATACAAAGTCAGTATGCTGGTGGGCTTAAAAGGGCAGTCTCCTATTTCTGTAAACACAGTTGCTAAGCCTGGTAAAAAGAATTTCATCAGTCACTTTTCTGACGATGGAAGTACAGAAACTTTGATCGAAGTGTTCGCAAAAAAATCACAGGTAAATAACAAAAATGGACTTTATATGGACGTTGCTGTTAAAAGGCGTGTTCGTGGTATGGAGAAAGCTTCCGAGCGGGCTCAGCTTTTTGCTCCCAATGATCAAGAGATGGAACTGGGAAAGAATTCCAAGGGGCGCACAGCTGGGAACCTTTCTCTTTCTGTGATGGCACATCAGTTGTAGTTTTCTTGGCGCAGCGTCAAACTTCGTTATTGATACCAATCTAACGGCATGATCTGATTTTTTCCTGTAGAGGGGGAAATATGATCTATTTGTCTAAAGGATTAGCGTCTGCAGTTTTGTTGGCTGCAATGGGATCAAGTGTTGCTCAAGCGGGAACTGTTTTAAGGCTGAATGTTGGTATGATTCATACCAATCAAGTTGTCCAATCAGCTTCTGCTTTGTCGGATGTCTCTGCATCTGATTTTATTGTTCAGTTCAAGAAAGCAATCACTGAACAAGATAAAAAAAATCTGGCAAAAAAATTCGAAATTTTTGGTTATCTTCCAGATGATGCGTTGGTGGTGCGTGGTACTTACGCAAATTTGATAAATTATAAAAGCTCTCACCCAGAAGTCCAAGCGGTAGTTCGATATGCGCCTGAGTTCAAAGTCAGCACACAGTTTGATGTTGCGAGTGTCTTTAATAAAAACTCTGTGCAAAAAGTTTTGATCAGAGTTTTTAAAACTTCTGAGGTAGAAAAAATTGCTTCGCAGATGGAGTCAATCAGTGAACAAATCTCTGTGCAAGATGTGGCAGGGAAATCAATCGTTGCGCTTGTGCCAAGGGGCTTGGTGTCGCAAGTTGCTGCGGTGACGGGCGTAGAACACGTTCAGCCTCAACCTGAAATAGTTCCTTTTCACTTTGTCATGGATCAGGATCTTTCAGGTGACGTGCAGGCGACAGCAGCCGGTGACTATTCGGATTTAACAGGTGATGAGCCTGGAACAAAAGTTATGAAATTCGCAACAGCTTGGTCGCAAGGTTTTACCGGGCGCGGTCAAGTGGTCTCAATGGCAGACACGGGTTTAGATTCTGGAAATGTTTCGGCAATTCATTCAGATTTTAGTGGTTCTGTTATTTCAGGTTATCCTTTCGGCTTGTGGTCGAAAACTTGGGACGATCCGATGGGGCATGGAACGCACGTGGCAGGTTCCGTTATGGGGAATGGAGCCGCTTCAAATGGTCTACTTAAGGGTGGTGCTTACGAAGCTAAAATGGTGGCCGAGGGTATGTGGTCACCGATGATGAAGAATCTCAGTGTGCCATCAAAATTAGGCGATCTTTTTGCAAAAGCTTTTGCAGATGGAGCACGCATTCACACGAACTCATGGGGGGGCGCGCGCACTTTCGGAGCCTACGATAATTTTGCCGTGCAAGTGGATGAGTGGCTTTATGCTAATCCAGACATGTTAGTATTATTTGCAGCCGGAAATAGTGGCGCGGATAAAAACAAAGACGGCCGGATTGATGCAAACTCGATGGCTTCTCCAGGAACTGCGAAAAACGTTTTAACAGTCGGTGCTTCAGAGAACGTTGTGAAAACGGGTGGAATTCAAGTTCCTATCAGTAAGCTAAGAGCAGCTAAAGATGAGTGGCCAGCAGAACCTATTTACAGTGACTACGTTTCTAACAACGAAAATGGTCTGGCGATGTTTTCATCTCGTGGTCCTACTCAGGATGGACGTGTGAAGCCAGACATCGTTGCTCCAGGGACTAATATTTTGAGTGTGAAGTCTCAAATGAAGGATGCAACGGACTTATGGGGTGCTTATAATAAAGACTACGTGTGGTCTGGTGGTACATCTATGTCAACTCCGCTAACTGCCGGTGCAGCAGCGATTGCTCGCCAAGTCTTGGTGGAAAAAATCGGTATGCAAAATCCATCAGGTGCTTTGTTGAAGGCGACAATGCTACACACCGCGGTTGATATGTATCCAGGTCAGTTTGGTGAAGTGGGAGCGGCGAGAGGTCAGGAAATCCTGACTCGCAGACCGAATTCTGATGAAGGTTATGGTCGCGTCGATGTTGCTAATATCGCGCAGTTAGGCTCACAGACTCAGTTCATCGACAATCGCCAAGGTGTCGCTCAAGGGAGTGAAGTGACTTATGAGTTTACTTTAGCTCAATCAGGTTCATTGTACGCAAACTTAGTATGGACAGATGCTCCTGGTTCTTCCAATGCCGCACAAGCCTTGGTGAATGACTTGGATCTAGTTCTAACAATGCCAAATGGTCAGACGTTGAGTATGAATGATCATGTGAACAATTTAGAAATGATCGAAAAGTCTGGTCTACCGGCAGGAACTTATAAACTTTCAGTGAAAGGTTATAAAGTTCCACAAGGAAAAAATGGCAGCCAAGCTTTTGCTTTAGTTTACACAGCAAAATAATAAATCGAATCTAAGAACACTGCGGGGATGGCCTGAGTCATTCCCGTACTGACATCTCTCCAGCTATTGCACTTCAGCACCCTTGTATTAAAATCCGCATAAAACCATTCAACTTTAAAGTTCGTGCAATGTCCTGAGGATTCCATTCTGGGGTGCATAAAAGAATAAGAATCGAATCTGACTTTACGTCACCGCTGCGCAAGACTTCCTGAACAGTTGGAGGAAGTGGTTGTTTTCCCAAATAATCCACTGTCCAAGGTAAGCTGATAAGAGGTGCTTTGATGTTCTGATCGGTTGATTGAAGTGGTAATGGCCTAGAGACTTCAGGAGCCCGAATGTTTATCAAACGCACCAACTTTTTGGTCTGATCAAAACTCAATCCAAACAAAACCTTCGTTGATGGCACCTGATAATAAGGAACCCGTCCCCCCAACGCCATCACCCGAGCCTTGCTACTCCAAATCTGCCTCGGACTTTCAAGAGTCGAAAAAGCCTTAAACTCCTCCTCCGTAAGAATCGGCGCCTGCTCAGATTGCTGCGCCCCTCCGCTAAAGCTCTGACAAGAAAGACACCAAGGCGATAAAATCAACGCGCCCAGAAATAGAGTAAAAAAACGATTCTCAAAAAAATTTACCATAGTAAACCGCACCATAAAGTAATGCTTCAAGAAAACTCAAGAACCCGTCAATCATGTTTTCGCAAATATGTTTTTTATCTGCCAAGCACCGGTAGCTAGAATTCCCAGAAAAAGTCTCTCCAAATAACGAAGCGGCTGTGGCTTAGGAAGGGCTCCTTTAAAAAGGGACCTCCGGCACGCACGATGCGTGCGACCGCCGTACCCGGCGGTCAAGAAGCCGGCCGAGCCCGGAAGGCGAGTCCCGTTTAAAGGAGTCCTCCCTCAGCCACAGCCGACCCCGTCATTAGGAAAGCCATCTCCCCGGATTTCCACGCAACTCACTGTAGGACTTTAAGCAACAGATCTAAGTACCAGTATTTATTGATTTAATGTAATTTTCCAGGGAAGGGCGCCCCTTTGAGGAATCCTCTGAAAATATTTCCTTACACGCTGCTCTCGTTTGATAACTCGTGTCAAATTTGATACAACCCTAGAGGTTCAATTCAGGTCCAGTTAACTGCGGAGGTCTTTAGATGCAGACGTTTCAAATCGGTGATAATGCAGTTTATCCCGGCTACGGCGTTGTTAAAGTAGTTTCTATAGAAACCAAAGAGATGTTGGGCTCCAAGGTGACGTTCTATAACATGCAGCTTGTAGATAACGGTCTTAAAATCATGATCCCCACAACAAATGTTAAATCAGCAGGTCTTCGTCCTATTATTTCTAAGGCTGAAGCGTCGAAAGTTGTTGGTATTCTTAAGGAAAAAGACATTAAGATCGACAATCAAACTTGGAACCGTCGTTATCGTGAATATATGGAAAAGATCAAAACAGGTTCTGTTTTTGAAATTGCTGAAGTGTTGCGCGATTTGTTCCTTTTGAAAGCTGATAAAGAACTTTCATTTGGTGAGCGTAAGATGTTGGATTCAGCGCGAACTTTGCTTTTGAAAGAGCTGACTTTGGCGACCAGTCAGGAAGAGCTTTTCAAAGAAGAAGAAGTGAAAGCGATTTTTGGTATCACTGGCTAGACGGAAGTAAAAAAACGTAATAAATTCAGGGCTTGGTTTTTTAACCAGGCCCTTTTTTTATTTATCGGAGTACTTCATGGCTTCTCAAATTGCCCCTCATGTTCGAGTTCGTTTTGCCCCATCGCCGACCGGCTATCTTCACGTCGGGGGAGCTCGTACCGCTCTTTACAATTATCTTTTTGCGAAAAAAAATAAGGGCGAGTTTATTTTACGTATCGAAGACACCGATGAAGCTCGCTCTACTGAAGAATCTCTTCGCGGCGTTGTCGATGATTTGGTGTGGTTGAATCTTTTATGGGATGAAGGGGTTGATCCAAAAACTTTGAAGGATGTGGGACCCAACGGTCCATACCGTCAAAGTGAAAGACTGTCTATTTATAAAGAAATTGCCGACACACTCTTGAAATCTGGAAAAGCATATTACTGCTTTTTGACTGATGCTGAGTTGGAGCAACAGAGGGAAGAGGCCAAAGCTGCAGGTGGACAGCCTCACGTGAATTCACCATATCAGGATTGGCCTTTAGAAAAAGCATTGGAACATTTGAAAGAAGGCAACAAGGGCGTAGTTCGTTTTAAAACTAAAGGTCTGGCAAAGGATTATGTTTTTACGGATCTAGTTCGTGGCGAAGTCCGTTTCCCATCTGACATGGTCGGTGACTTTGTGTTGTTACGTTCAGACGGTATGCCAGTCTATAACTTCTGTTGCGTCGTGGACGATCACTTGATGAAAATCACTCATGTGTTCCGTGCAGAAGAACATCTTCCGAACACACTTCGCCAAATGATGATCTATGATTCTATGGGCTGGCAGCGTCCTGAGTTCGGTCATATGGCTTTGATCCTTGATGAAGATCGTCAAAAGCTTTCAAAGCGTAAAGGTGCGGTGGCTTGTGGACAACTTAAAGAAGAAGGTTATCTGAATTCAGCCGTTCTAAACTTCATAGCCTTGTTGGGTTGGTCTCACCCTGAAGGCAAAGAAATCATGACTATTGATGATATGATTGAAGCTTTCGATATCACTCGTTTAAATTCAGCGGGAGCTATTTTTGACCGTGTGAAGTTTAAATGGATGAACTCTATGCATTTGCGGGCTTTGCCGAATATGGAAATCTGGAGTCATATTCAACCTTTCTTAGCGCGTGAAAAGATGGAGCTTCCGCAGGATCCAGCATGGCAAGATCGTTCTGTGTCCGTTTTTAAAAACTACATGGAAACCTTTGCTGATGCGATCGAACTTTATCGGCCGTTGAATGATAAATCCTATGTAATTTTACCTGAAGCTGAAGAGACGATGAAGTGGGATAGTTCGAAAGCTGTTTTGACGGTTTGGAAGGATTTAGTGCAAAACCATCCTTCAGACTACATGACGGAAGACGAGTTCCTAAAACTTCAAGACGAAGTGAAGAATGCAACAGGGGCAAAGGGAAAACATCTGTTCATGCCAATTCGTGTCGCCGTTATTGGTAAGCCTCATGGGGCAGAACTAAAAATTTTAGTCCCTTTGATGAAAAAGCAATCTTTGATTCAACGAGCAGAACAAGCTTTGGCTTCATTAGAAGGATAATAAATGTCTTTAAAGATTTACAATTCTCAGTCGAAGCAGCTTGAAGACTTTGTTCCGCTCACTCCGGGCCAAGTGAAAATGTATGTCTGCGGACCTACGGTGTACAATTTTTTGCACGTGGGTAATTTCCGTGGCGTGGTGTTTTTCAATCTTGTGCGCAACTGGCTAGAAAAGCAGGGCTACAAAGTGACTTATGCCCTGAACTTTACAGACGTCGATGATAAAATCATTAACAGAGCGCACGAATTGGGAATGTCACCATTTGAGCTGTCTGAAAAATATATCAGCGAATATAAAAAAGATTTCAGCTCGTTGGGTTTACGGGCTCACGACTTTAATCCTAAAGTGACTGAGCATATGAGTGAAATCACTTCTATGGTGGAAACTCTGATCAACAATCAGAAAGCCTACGAAGTCCAGGGCGATGTGATGTACTCCATCGAATCCTTCGATGGCTACGGCAAGTTGAGCGGTCGCATCACTGACGAACTTCAGGCCGGTGCGCGTGTCGATGTTGATGAAAAGAAAAAAAATCCGATGGATTTTGCCTTGTGGAAAGCAGCAAAACCGGGCGAGATTTCTTGGCCTTCCCCTTGGGGGCCTGGACGACCGGGATGGCATATCGAATGTTCTGCGATGATTCAAAAAATCTTCGGTGAGCAAATCGACATTCACGGTGGTGGAATGGATTTGATTTTCCCTCACCACGAAAATGAAATCGCGCAAAGTGAAGGCTGCTCTGGGAAACATTTTGTAAAATACTGGATGCACAACAATATGCTGAACTTTGGTGGTCAGAAAATGTCTAAATCTTTGGGCAATATCGTGACCATGCGTGAGTTCTTAGAAACCAACAGTGCCGAGTTGTACAAATGGATGATTTTGTCTGTGCACTATCGCACTTTGAGTGATTTTAATGAAGCGGCTTTGGAACGTGCAACGACAGGTTTAGCGCGGGTGTATTCCGCATTAGCTATGGCCGAAAGTTATATCACTGCGGATGCTCAGCCGGATGCTGCTTTTGAAAAAGTAACACAAGAAGCTTGGAAAAAAATCGAAGGAGCTTTGAACGATGACTTCGGAACTCCAGAAGCTTTCGCGTCCCTTTTTGAAGTGGTCCGACAATTTAACAACCAAGTTCGTCGTGGGATGAAAACAAATCCTGCGATTGCTGGTAAATCTTTAGTTTTCCAAAGATTCGTTAAAGATTTTGGTTCGTTAATGAGTTTATTCCAGGAACCGGCTCAGGAGTTTTTATTAAAACTAGATGATCTGCTTTTAAAGAAAATGAATCTAGAACGTGCTGCTGTTGAAGCTCTGGTTTTAGAAAGATCTAAAGCGCGTGAAAATAAAGACTTCGCAAAATCAGATGAACTTCGTGCTCAGTTGACGGGCATGGGGATTTCGGTGAGTGATACCGTGGGCGGTAGTTTCTGGGAAGTGACGAAGTAAGTTTTCACTTTCCTGAAGAGTCGTTTTAATAAAATTAAAGTTCTACAAATTAAAAAGCCCCTGAGAAAATTCTCAGGGGCTTTTTGTTGTGCGCCCGGCAGGGCGCACTTCTAGGGGATGAAAGATCCCTGCGAGCCCGATCAGGGGAATCGCGAGTTGACGACAAGGGTGTCTGGGGCGACCCAGAATCTGAAGGAAGTCGGTACGACAAAACACTACGCCGAGGAACACGAAATGCATACGAGGCAGTCTGTCGGGGTGAGGTGGCAATAATCATTGAAGCCCAAAACTGATACGGAACGACAGGATGTATATGCAACGGTGATGAGTGTGAAAGAAGTGCGCATGTACCCGGGGAGATCTCACCTTACGCATGAAAGTGCGACGTGAAGAACGGAGTGAGAAGTCAGCAGACACCATAGTAGATGCATCAACCGCATCGAAGGGTGAAACGAAGTAAGACAATGAAAGGCCTGTCGCAGAGTGAAGAAGAAGACGCTGAAAGCGGATAAGAAAAAAAAATCCCCTCGATGGAGCGGCGGATGGCCAGAAGCGATCACAAGTCCCATTGAGAGCCGAGACTTCACATGACGGACAAGATCCCTTTGCATTGAAGATGAACGAAATCATGGAGGCTGTGGTTGAAGCTCCGAATCTACGCAAAGCTCTGGCACAAGTGAAGCGGAATAAAGGCTCGGCGGGCATTGATAAAATGTCGGTGGATGAATTATCGCCGTACTTGGTGCAGAATTGGGAGCAGATTAAGAAGCAGCTATTAGCTGGTGAATATAAACCTTTGCCAGTAAGAAGAGTAGAGATACCAAAGCCGGATGGAAGTAAGCGCAAGCTAGGTATTCCGACGGTGCTGGATAGATTTATTCAACAAGCTGTAGGTCAGGTTCTTAGTCAGATATATGATCCGACATTTTCGGATTCAAGTTTCGGTTTCAGGCCCAAGCGCGGTGCGCAGGATGCGATTAAGCAATCCAAGCGATACGTCGAACAGGGTCGCAAGTATGTTGTGGATATGGATCTGGAGAAGTTCTTTGACCGAGTTCAGCACGATACACTTATGAACATATTAAAAGAGCGCATCAAAGATGCGCGAATTTTAAAGCTTATAAGATCTTATCTAAGAGCAGGAATGATGATCGAAGGGGTTGTGCACGACTCCATCGAGGGGACGCCGCAAGGGGGTCCGTTATCGCCGCTACTGTCCAATATTATTTTGGATAAATTAGATAAAGAACTTGAAAGGCGTGGTCATAGTTTTTGTCGTTACGCAGATGATTGCAATATCTACGTGAGGACAAAGCGTGCAGGGGAACGAGTGATGTGGTCGATCCGTCGCTATATCGAGGAAAAGTTGTACTTGGTGGTAAACACCAAGAAGAGCTTGGTTGCATGGGTGGGTCACCGAAAGTTCTTGGGCTATAATATCCGCACGAACAAGGGGCAGGCTAAAGTGGCTCCACACGTTTCGAGTGTTAAGAAGTTCAAAGCCAAAATAAAGTCTCTGTTCCGTGCAGGTCGCGGTAGGAACATCGGAAGATTTATCCAAGAGGATCTAAATCCTGTTCTTAGGGGATGGCATCAATACTTTAAGATCAGTGACACCACGCGGGTATTTATAGATTTAAACTGGTGGATAGCTCGAAGGATAAGGATGCTTTACTGGCGACAATGGAAGAAACCCAGAACTAGGTACAAGAAAATGTTATCGGTGGGGATTAAACCTGGCCGAGCTAAAGAGTGCGCATCCAACGGGCGAGGCCCATGGTGGAACTCCAATAAGCTGCATATGTCCGAACTAATACCGACCCAACATCTCATAGATCTCGGGCTATACAGTTTTACATGACTAGGGATCTTGAGATTTTACTTCGAACCGCCGTATACGGAACCGTACGTACGGTGGTGTGAGAGGTCGAGGGCGAGGCGCTTACGCGCCGCCCTCTCCTACTCAATTTACTGATAACAGTTGAACGGCTGTTTGGTTGTTGGATTGTTTAGCGATATCAAGTGCTGTTAATCCGGCTTTGTTTTTAATTTTAGTATCAGCTCCAGAAGCCAAAAGCAACTTTACGGAGTCGTTATTACCAAAGCGAACACTTTGCATAAGTGCCGTTTCGCCGAGTTTGTTCGTCTTATTCACTAGATCCTTTTTCTTTTTAAGGATCAATTTTACGAGTTCAAGACTTCCAGTCGCGGCTCTTGTAAGAAGTGTGTCCTCATCCTCTCCTGCAACGACGATGTCTACATTAGCACCAGCTTCAATCAATACTTTAGCTGCTTTAATTTGATCGTTCGTGGCAGCGACGGCAAGAGCTGTATCTCCTGCAGAGTTTTTAACTTCTAGGTTCACATTCTTTTTTAGAAGTTGTTTTAAAAGGTCTACTTGTCCACCCAAAGCCGCGCTCATAAGTGGAGTCATTCCCTCTTCATCCTGAAGATTGAGGTCGAGTCCTTTTTGCTTCAAGATTTTTTTAAATTGCACTTTGTCGCCTGTCTCCGCAGCTGTGTTGAGTGCTTTGATTTGTGCATTCACTCCACCAGAACTCGTCTTAGCCATAGAAATTTGTGGAAGAGCCAGAGCGATTATTAAAGTGATAATTCTTAAACATTTTTTCATAGCCATTCCTACGGTTTATGAGTTGCCATTACTGACGATAGTTGAAGGGCTGAACGCTTGTCAAAGGGCAGTGGGAGTAATTCAGCGTAGTGAATTCTTTGTGGACCACCATTATCGACAATCAACTTGTTCACTTTGGATTTGATAGTCGCACTTGCTGCGCCCCAATCTGCTCTTCCATCGGTGTGCATAAGGACTGCAAAGTAGATAGTTCCATTTTTCGTAGACACTGTACCTGCCAAAGTTTTAGCTTTATTAACACTTCCAGTTTTAGCAACGGTAGTATCTAAGAAGTTGCCGCCGTAACTTGCTACTGTCGAAGCATCATCCATTCCGGCAACGGCCATAACGTGACTTAATTTGTAGCCTTTCTTCGCAAGAAGGGTATCCATGCGATACATCACTTTGATCATGGTTTCACAGGTAGCTTCATTGTAGATGTTTTTATTTGGATCTAGAATGTAGTTAGCATTATTACCTGAGCCTAAATAGAATTCGATTTCATCTTTGCCAACGGATAGAGCTTCCTTGACGTACTTATTGAAGGCGTCAGTACCACCTAGATTCCAGTAAAGATGATCAGCAATGTAATTGTTAGACTGGTTGTTCATACGCTTAAGAATGGTATGTAACGGAGCTGATTGATAAGTGTATACTTTCGTTTCTGGAGTTGGTTTAAAAGAGGCTTTTGGTTGAAACTCGACACGGCGAACGCTGATAGAAGGATTGGCTTCCATCGTTACACCAATTTTCGCGGCTTTTGCTTTTAATTTATTGTACATTTCTTTTCTAAGAGCAGAAGAAAAATCATTTACAAGCGAGTTTCTGACCGCCGTAGTTTGCTTTTCTAAAGTGTCATAATAGGGTGTGTCGCCAGCAACACGGGGGCTTTCTTCTGACAACCAATCCAAAAGAAAGTTCTCATCAAAAGTTAGATTTTCGACTTTCTTTATATCGATATTTTGCTTATTTAATTCGGAAATTAAGAAATAACTCGCATTACGACCGAAGATAGGATCACGACTGCCTTCAATATGAATATCGTAGGTATCACCTCCGGCTCCCGCTTTAGTTACGTGTAATTTTGTGGGATAGCGATAGTCAGGCCCCAATTTTTCGATGGCCCAAAGAGCTGTGACTATTTTTGAAATAGACGCTAGCGGAAATCTCTTATCTTTTTTGTCGTCACCCTCGATGACCTTTCCCGCAGAGTCTGCTTTCATTGTACACATTGAATTGACATACATCTTTGCGGACGCTGACGAGGCAGCTAGCATGGTACCTAAAGTAACGTAAAGCATTTTCATTTTCAGTGAGTTAGTCATCAGCATCTCCTGTTCGACGCTGACTTACATACACAGACTGTGCCTAAGTGTGGATATGTTTATTTGCAGTTCGGATGTTTAAAACTGATACGGTGACACTTTTTGGCGTTTTTCTAGGGCTATTCAGTAAAAATTATGCGGAGAAGGTTAGGGATATGGATGGTTATATAGGGATATCTCGTTAGATTGATTCTGCTATGCTTTAGAACATAGCAGAATTTTAATGTTAGCCAGTTTGAGGTGTAAGAACGATCTGGGGCGCATCTCATCCATAATAGAATAGAGTGCGCTCTAAAATCCGTCAGTAGTTCCTACCTTGCCTGGGACTTCATCATCGTCAAAAGGAATGATGTCCGCAGTGCTTTGTTTTTTAGATGAAGTCTTTGCTTGTTTAGTTGCACTTACAGTAGTTTTCTTAAAGGGCACTACTTTTGATTTGTCTTCAAAGCTGGTACTTGATTCAGTTCTTTTAGAGTCATTCGTAGGACTTTTCTTGGGTAATGAAGAAAAGTCTGTGTTAGAAACTTGGGAGCCAATAATAATAGAGTTTAGATTAACGACCATTTTCTTCATATGAAGTGCTTGAGTGTTAATTTCTTCGGCTGATGCGGCGACTTCTTCAGAGGAAGCTGCGTTTGCCTGAGAACCCTGATCAAGTTGATTCATCGCTTTGCTGATTTGTTGAATGCCGGTTGTTTGCTCAGCGCTTGCTGCGGATATCTCGTTATTTAAGTCGGCTACTTTTTTTACTGAATTCACAATTTTTGCTAAAACTTCACCGGACTTATCAGCGACAGAAGAGCCTTTGTCGACTTTATCGACACTGTCTTTGATAAGGACATTGATATCTTTCGCAGCAATGGCAGAGCGTTGGGCTAAAGCTCGAACAGCCTCTGCAACGACAGCAAACCCTTTTCCATGCTCTCCAGCTCTAGCAGCTTCCACCGAAGCATTCAGAGCCAATAGATTCGTTTGAAAGGCGATGTCATCAATAACGCTAATAATCTCTTCAATTTTTTTCGATGATTTGGAGATGTCATGCATAGATGCGATCAAACTTTGAATTTCAGTCTGCCCTTGTTCTGCAGACTCTTTCGATGATTGAGAAAGAGCGGCTGCTTGCTTCGCATTATCTGAATTCATTTGCACGACAGAAGACATTTCTTCCAGGGAGGCCACAGTTTCCTCCAGGGAGGCTGCAGCATTCGTCGAAGATTGAGAAAGGGAGTTGCCTGCAGCTGTCAATTGAGTGAGGGCGCTAGTGACTTGGTCCCCTGAGTTTTTAAGTTCATCAGCGATTGAAATGACAGAGTTTGAAACTCGATAGGCAATCCACATGAGGATACCAAATAGTAACGTAGCACAGAAGCTTGCAATAAGAACAAGAAGCTGGGCTTCCAGACGACGTTCCTCTTTTTGTTGCTTGTCGTTTTCTATAGATCTCGCATTATAAAGCTTCATGTTAGCGGCGATGGCCTGTTGCATATCGATGGCTAGGATATGCCATTCGCCGCCATTCATTGCCTTGTGAACATAAGCGTCTTCTTCTGGAGTATTCTTTTTTAGTGATGAAAGCATTTTGTCTGTTAAAGTGTAAAAGGTCGCTTTAATCTCTTTAGCTCGTGCATAGTTTTTAATCTCACCCTCATCCATGGGCGTTGATTCATAGTAAGTTTGTCCCTTTTTTAGGTCTTCAAATGCTTCTTCAGCTTTTGTGACGAAGTTTGAGCGAGACTTAAAATCATCTTTATTAGCTAGTGCCGCCCAAATGAAGTATCCAACACGGGCTCGTTGCATGGCGATTCGTCCCACGCCATCCATGCTGGGAATGATATCCGTATAAGCATTTGAAAGCATATCGCCAAGCTTATTCATAGTACGTAGAGACATACCGGTGATGACTGCAAATGCAACTACCGGCAATAATGCTGATAGGAGTAGTTTTCCGCGAAGTCCATGCATCCATGATTTCAGTGATTTCATCTTTGGATCCTTTGAGTCGTTTAGTAGTTTTGAATGTCGAGATTAATTCGGCATTTTAAACAGAAAAATCATGGGGCTAAAGTCTTGAAAGGCAGTGGTATTCAACGAAATTGGACTTTAGGTGGGTATATTGGTTTCGATGTATCATTTTGAAACGCCAACGTATTTTATCATCAAGCTTTTTCCTTAGCTCACCGAATAGATAAACATGAAAAATACAATGATTCGTGCGTTCCTGATAGTGGTTTTTATTCTCACAAGTTGCTTTGTGTACGCACAATCATCTTCCAAAGGTATCAGTTTCCAAGGAGTCATCAAGACCCCTTCTGGAGAGTTTCCAAACATTTCAGGTACTTCCGTTTTAGTTAAAATTTTAAGCCCTAACGATTGTATTTTGCGCGAAGAAAGTTTTTCTGGCGTCAATATCACTAATGGTTATGTCAATCTCGTGATCGGTCGCGGTACGCCCACGGCAAGCAATCCAAATCCTCCAAGAGATCTCAACAGCGTTATGAATAACGCGGTTAATTTGACCGGTCTGACTTGTTTGAATTCTGATGGCTCCATCAATGGGGTCACGACGACCTACAGTCCTCAATTATCTGACGTCCGCAAGCTAAGAATTTCAATGAGAATTAACGACGACAACGTGGCAGCAGATTTTAATATGCGCGCTGTGGCCTATGCCGTGAATGCCGAATCTTTAAATGGGAAATCTGACAGTAGTTTTATTAATGTTAATTCAAACGAAGGTGTAACCCAGGATAAAGTAGAGAGTGTCTTTCAGCGCTTCACTCAACTGAACAATATTTTAAATGGTTCGTTTACAGGCAATGTGACTGGTAATGTTGCTGGTGATGTCATCGGAAATGTATCGGGAACAGCCAGTAATGTGACTGGAATCGTTTCAGTCTTAAATGGTGGAACAGGTGCTAATTCCCCAGGAAATGCCAGAGCAAATCTTGGCATTAAAGGCTTAGCTTTAATTGATCTACCGACTCCTCTCGACTCAAGTAAATTTTTGCGTGGAGATGGAGAGTGGGCTTCGGTTGTTGGTGGAGTTTCCACGGTCGCGGGTCGTGCTGGCGATGTTGTCATTACCACCGAAGATCTAGCAGATTTTGATACGGCTTCAGATGCGAGAGCGACAGGTGTTGTTAATGGGTTAAAGGGACAAGTTAATGGCTTAGCCTCTTTAGATGCTGGCGGGAAAGTTCCCAGCACTCAGCTTGCGCTGACCAGTACTGATATCCCTGATCTCGACGCAGGAAAAATTAACTCAGGCACACTGACCGTGAATGTGAACTCCACATCTGTGAACGCTGGAACGGGTCAGTTTACTCAGTTAAAAGTGAACGATGGTGCAGGCAAAGTTGTCACCATGAGCCGTCAGGCGGGTGGAGCTGATTATAATATTCAATGGCCTGCGAATGTGGGTGCAGCTGGTTCTGTGCTTCAAACAGACGCCACTGGTATTTTAAGTTGGGTGGCGATTCCATCGGCACCGGTATCTAGTGTTGCAGGAAGAGCTGGGGCTGTAGTTCTATCAAAAGGAGATATCGGTGGTCTTGGGACTGCCGCGGGTTTGGATGCAGGTACTACTGCAGATAATCTTGTGCAATTGGATGCTAATGCAAAAATTCCGGCGAGTTTATTGCCGAACTCTGTGATGACAACATCGACCTCCGCAGGTGGGGATCTTACTGGAACTTATCCAAATCCAACCATCGGTAGTAATACAATTACTTCTGCAAAGATCGCAGATGGAGCAGTTAGTGGTTTGTCTAAAGTGGTTAGCAGTCCAGGGAGTGCTGGTCCTAATAGGCTCATTGCCACTGACACTGGAACTGGGACGACGATTAAAGATTTTTATTGTACGACAATAGGTCATTATCTGAAATGGACAGGCACTACGGGGTTTGGTTGTGCCGCAATTTCAAGTGCTGATGTGAGTGATGCAGCAAGTGCGAATAATGCAAATACGATTGTGAAGCGGGACCCAAGTGGAAATTTTAGTGCTGGGACTGTGACGGCGAATTTGACTGGTAACGTGACAGGGAATCTTAATGGCAATGTTACTGGTAAACTGACAGGTGCTGTGCAATCGGCCATTACCAGTAAAACAGCAAATTACAATATTCAGGATAGTGACGGAATTATTACTGCTAATGCCTCTAGTGGTGGATTAAATTTTACACTTCCCTCTGCGGTGGGTATGGCTGGACGTCAGTTTACTATTAAAAAAGTGGATAGTAGTGCAAATGCTGTGACCTTAAGTACAACAGCTTCTCAGACTATTGATGGTAGTGCGACAGCACAGCTGGGATCTCAGTGGCAATATTTAACGGTCACTTCGGATGGAAGTAACTGGATTATTACGAATTCTACCGGTGCGAATGCAACGGCTTCAGTGCAGTTTACTTTTAGTAATGTGACGGGTGCTGCGATGAATTCTGTAATTACATCATCGACCATTACAACTACAGGTAGTGGAACATTGAATGTGAGTGTGAGTGGAACTGGTAATCCGCAGATTTCTATTAACGGTGGAAGTTGGGTGACTTCTGGGCCAATTACGGCTGGGCAGACATTGGCAGTTAGAATGACGAGTTCTAGTTCTCCTAATACAGTACAAACTGTGACTGTCACTGCTGGAAGTTATTCAACTAGTTGGAGTGTGACGACATATTCGAATGAGATGGTATTTTATAAGTGTACTGGATTCACAAACTACATGGTTTTTGTCAAAAATGTCCAAAGCCAATCTGTAACAAGTTATGCGTCTTACGTAAACGCATGCAAGGCTTATGGAAAAAAAGCTTTAGGAACAAGTTTTACTGGGGCTCCTCTGGGTGGATATACAGAAGGCACAGACTATTTGAAAGCTGTGGGATGCCATAACTGTCATTGGACTGATGGTGGTAATGCTTGGTATTATTCTCGTTACGATCAGACTGGGGGGGCAATTACAGCAACAGAGACAACATGTTCTTGGGTTGTAGGAACGGCAAGCGATGCGAGTGGTAAAAAAGTGGCTGGTGTAATCGTAAATCATACAGGCAGTAATCTTAATTGTGGAACAATTAGAAATCTGGGCTCTGGAACTAGTTTCGGCACAAATGATAGTAGTTTTTCTAGTCACGTTTTAATCCATAGTGCCCAAGAAACGCAGTGTGCATCTCGGACAAACACAACGGGTTCGGCAATTAATTTCTCTGGTACGCCAGATTATATTTTATGTGCATCGAGTGATACGTCAAACTAAATACTGGAGGTCTTTAGGTAGGGTGTTAGAGTATTTTCTATAAATTCAGCTGAGCGGAATTCTCCATATCTTGTGACGTTTTGAATACTGATTGTGATGGTTAGATAAAGCTAATTAGTTCTTAGTGGAGTGAACACCAACTTTTAATCATGTCCAAAAAAATTGGGGTTCGCTCCAATGCATGTACAAGCATTAATAGAAACATTGGTCTTTTAATACAGACTAAAAACCTATTTTTACTATCCCCACAAATTCCTTCACCCACTCTTCTCGATCATTTAAGCACGGCACAAGGTGGTAATCAGTACCACCTTTTTCATGAAATAACTCCGCAGCGCCGATGCCGATTTCTTCGAGCGTTTCAATACAATCAGCAACAAAGGATGGACAGATTACAGCGATCTTCTTAACTCCCTGACCCGCCAATTTTTCAATCGTATCATCAGTCGCAGGTTTCAACCATTCACCACGTCCTAGACGAGATTGGAAAGCAACACTCCATTGAAGTTTTTCAAGTCCTAGTCTTTTTGCTACTGCTTCGGCAGTTGCGAAACACTGAGCACGATAGCATTTTTTTGCGCAGGCATTTTTGTCGAAGCAGCAGTTTTCTGTGATCAAGCAGCCCTGAACTTTTTTGACCTGACTTTCAGGTAAGCCGTGGAATGAGAACAGATAATGTTCAACTTCTTTATTAGCCAAACTCTCTTGAATCACTTTTGCAGTTGGATCGATAAAGGCTTTGTTGGTATAAAATGGTGGGATTACAATCGTCTTGAATTGCAGCCCTAGCTTTTTCTGTAAGCGTGCCACTTCTTTCAATGAAGAACCTGTCGTGGCCTCTGCGTACTGTGGATACATCGGTGCTAGAGTTATAGACTCTACACCTTCTTGCGCAAATTCTTTCAAAGCTTGTTCGATGCCAGGATCTGAATAGCGCATGCCAATTTTCACAGTGTATTCAGAGCCAAGTTCTTTTGCAAGTTGACTGGCAAATCGTTGTGTGTAAACGGTTAAGGGCGAGCCTTCACCCTCCATCCAGATTTTTTTATAATTTGCCGCTGAATAAGGGGCGCGGCGTGGAACGATGATGGCATTCACTAAAGGCCAGCGCACAAAGAATGGAATATTGATAATATCTTCATCCATTAAAAAGGTTCTGAGATATTTCGCCACATCCGGCGCCTCATAAGAACGAGGGCTGCCAATGTTTAATAAAAGAAGACCTTTTTTAGACATAATGACTCGCAATTTGTTCTGCTAAAAGATCACTGCGCTCTAGAATTTTACTTAGACCGATACCGCCCAAATAATTTCCATGCAGGTAAAGACCTTTATCCGGTGGTAATTTTTCTAGTTCAGCCAAGGTACTTTCAAGCTTGAGATCATAATAAGGCAAAGCTTTTTTCCAGCGATTGATTCTGAAATCTATTATATGACCAGCATCACCCAAGATGCGTTGGCGTTCCTTTTGAACGAGATCCAACACTTGGACATCTTCAAGCTCTAAAATCTCTTCATCGGAAAGACCACCTAAAATCCATGTTTCGTTATAGGTTTGATCTCGATCTTTGAAGATATAAGAATTCATAAGAATTCCCAGTGCGCGTAAACTTTGTCCACGAGGGATCAAACAGCCAAAACCACGATATTTCATCTGCGGTTCTTTGAAGAAGGCAGTCACACTCATCAGTGAAGACATCGTAATGCCTGCTAAAAGTTGAGCTCTTTGAGGCGCACGGACTTCTAAGAAACTTGCTGCTGCTCGGGCTGAAGTGGCCACGACAACGGGGCCTGTTAAAAACTCAGCGCGCACAAGAGTATTTAAATGAATGCGCACTCCTAATTTGCGGCACTCAGCTTCCAGATGATTGACAAGATCTTGCATGCCACCAGGACCTGTTAAAAGTCCTCGATACTTGTCTTTCTTTTTTTTCTTGAAGATCGCACCCAGGATCAAACTTGCACTCAAACCAGAAATGGCATTGGCATAAATTCCTTGCATCGCCGGTTCAAGTATAAAGCGTGTGGGGGCGGGCCCTAAGTGTTGCAGACCCCAGTCTTCTAAAGATTCACCTGCTTTGGGAGCAAGGGATTCTTTTCCTTTAATAAGTTTCGGTACTATCTTTTTAATGAAAGAAAACGACTCAGAAAGGGTCAGAGGCCAGCGACGAGGTTTGTCGCGAAACAAAAATCGCTTCTTTGACTCTTGCAAAGGCAGACTGGGTGTCAATCCCAACTCGTCAAAAAGTCCTTGAGCCTTCTCTGTGCGAATCAAAGCATTGGCAGCGCGTTCTGCAATACCGTAGGTTGTTTTGTCAGTTCCTAAAAGCCCACCAACACGAGAAGAGCTTTCGTACAAATCAACTGAGAAGCCTTTTTGAGCCAAACGTAAAGAAACAGTCAGGCCAGCAAAGCCAGCTCCGACCACACTGATTTTTTTCATATAGATTGCGAAAAGATTTTAGTTTGAGGTTGTTTGATTTTCAGACGTTCATCAAAAAAGACACAGGCATTCCTTAAAAAAGGTCGGCCAGCTTCTTTGACTACCAACTTATGATCGTGAATTTCCACAAGAGAATCATTGATCATTTCTTTTAAGAAGTCCTGACAGTCAGCCTCTTGTTTTTCATTTAAGAAGGTCACTTCAAACTGAGTCATCAGCTCCAAGATCTGTTGACGACGAACTTTATCTTCATCCGTCAGAATATGACCACGCAATGTCGGAAGACGTCCTTCGTTCATGGCAGCTTCGTATAAAGGCATCACTTTTTCATTCTGGTGAAAACTGTAAGGAGTTTCAGAGATTGAAGAGACTCCCATGCCCAACAGAACATCTGTGCGCTGATCTGTGTAGCCCATGAAGTTTCTATGTAAACGCTTTTCGTTCATAGCAATCGACAAGTTGTCCGTTGGTAAAGCAAAGTGGTCCATACCGACTTCGACATAGCCTGCCTCTAGCAAAATACTTCGCGCCACTTCATAAAGCTCTCTTTTTTCAGCTGCTTTTGGCAAATCTTCATCTTTAAAAAGACGTTGTGCGGGCTTGATCCAGGGAACGAGGGCGAAGCTATAAAGGGCAATACGATCCGGACGAAGCTGAACTGTTGCTTTGGCTGTTTCTCGCATAGATTCCACTGTCTGTTTTGCCAATCCATAGATCAGGTCAAAATTGACAGAGGTGTAGCCCATGTCTCTTGCTGCTTTGCTAAGGTTTGCAGTAATTTCCAAGGGCTGAATACGATTCACCAGACGCTGAACTTCAGGATTGAAATCTTGGACACCCATGCTGACACGGTTGAAGCCAAGCTCGCGTAAAGCTTTGAGTTGTTGCTGATTTGTGCGTCTTGGATCCACTTCGATAGAACCTTCGAAGTCTTTTGGATCAATTTGAACTTTGGAAAGAATTGGACGTAACAATGCCGTTAAAGACTCAGCTGACAAAAAGGTTGGAGTGCCTCCACCAAGATGGATGTGCTTGAGTGGCTTTTGTAAAAGCTCGGGAACTTGTTCAGTATAAAGTTGCCATTCCTTCAAAACCAAATCGACATACGGAGTTTCGCGTTTGTGATCCTTCGTGATGATGTTGTTGCATCCACAGAAAGTGCATAAAGATTCACAGAACGGAATATGCAAGTAAAGCGACCAGCCACCATCTTGTTCTTTTAAGGTGGTGCGTAGGTGCTGAACCCATTGATCTGTTGTGGGATTCGCTTCCCAGTAAGGCACCGTAGGATAAGAAGTGTATCTTGGAGCAGGAACATCATATTTTGCTAAAAGATTTTTCATCTATGCGAGCTCCTTGCGAACAGTATCTACAAAAAGTTTTACATTTTTTTCAGGAGTTTTTGGTAAAACGCCATGGCCTAAACCGCAAACCCAGCCAGCGCGCTGTTGCAGGGTCATTTCTTTCATAGGGGCTAAGAAATTATGCAGGGCCTTTTTGAAGTTTGAATCGTCCATGAACAATAAACTTTGATCGAAGTTGCCTTGAACGAAGCCCTTGTTTTGTACTTTGAAGGACTCAGGCAAGTAACAGCGATGATCAAACCCTTGTCCTGCCCATGGTAATTCTGTGAAGACTTTATCAAAGAAGACAGGTTGTGTGCCTTTAGAGTAGTAACCGATTTTGCCAGGGAATTTGAGAGCAAGCTTGGCAATTACAGGTAGGATCCACTCTTTAAAGAACAAAGGTGACACTTCTCCAGCTGCCGTATCGAAAACCATCACCACTTCTGCGCCACCATCAAATTGAAGTTGCACATTCTTTTCAAGAAGTGGGTACATCTTGTCTAAGAATAGAGGGAATAGATCGATCAATGTTTTTGACTGAATCAGTGATCCGGCATGCGAACCTTCGACTGCATAGACGAACAAAGTCCAAGGACCACCAATGAAGCCGATCAGACTTTTATTTGAAGGCAGAACTGCGCGAGTGGCTTCCATGGCTTTTTTTTGAAAACCCATAAATTCCACAGCTTCGTCCACAGAACCAAGGTTTTTGATTGTTTCTGCATTCAGCTTAAAGCCAAGTTGTGGCCCATGATCGGTATAGTCTAATCCCATACCCAAAGCTTCGAGCGGGAATAGAATGTCGCTGAATAAAATTGAAACGTCGAAGTCGAATTCAGCAACGGGGCCTAGGGCCACTTGGGCTGCCAGTTCTGGATTTTTACACAATTCCATGAAGGAGTGCTTTGCACGCAAGCCTTGATAGTGTTGATGATAACGACCTGCTTGGCGCATAAACCAAATAGGAGGCACGGCTTGAGGAGTTCTTTGGAGTGCATTTTTAAAAAGTGTATTCATGTGTTTTCCTCGGAAGACCATTGATAGCCTACGCCGCGTACGGAACGAATGTGCTTTTCACCATCGCTTCCGAGCATTTGACGAAGACGTACAATGATATTGTCAATTGTTCTGTGACTAGGGTTTTTATCAACGCCCCAGACTTCGTTCATAATTTCATCACGACTTAAAACGCGTGGTGATTTTTCAATTAGAAGTTGCAGGATCTTCATATCCGTTACTGGGGGATATTCGATAGCTCCTGATTTTTTTCGCACTGACATGTTAGTGAAATTGACGAAGCATTCTTCAAGTTCAATTTCACGTGGTGGTGCATGGGCATCTAGGACGTGTTTAACCCGTAATAACAGTTCTTTCAGATGAAAAGGTTTTGGAATATATTCCTCGGCACCTAGTTCGAAACCGCGAAGGCGAGATTCCGCATCTGCTTGTGCAGTTAAAAATAAAAACAAAAGAGTCGAAGATGTTTTTAATTGCTTCATCTTCTGGGCTAAATCAAAGCCATTCCCATCGGGAAGTCCGACATCCAAAATAGCTAATTCAAAATCCTTCTGCGTTGAAAAAAGAGTCCAAGCTTGGCTAAAAGATTGTGCCCAAGTGACATCATAGTCTCGTTTAAGTCTTTCCGTTAAGGTTTCACCTAGCGAGAGATCATCTTCGACAAGAAGTATTTTTCTCATTTGATTTGCCCTTTAATCTTGATGACGGAACAGAAACCTGCATTTTTTTGGGACTCAAATTGGATCTGCCCACCCATTTTTTGCAGTAGGCGAGTTGTGATTAATAGTCCAATGCCGTTGCTTTGAGTATTTTGTGAAATTAAAATTTCAGAGCCTAGTTTTTCAATGTTGCCCTTAAAACCTAATCCATTGTCTTGGACGCTAATTTGGACGTGCCTGTGTCCAAGATCCTTTACCACCAAGCGAACTGCAGTGGCCTTGCCGTGCAAGACAGAGTTTTGCAGAAGATTTTTAAAGATACTTAAAAGCGCCCGTCGGTCTCCGAGTAACAAGGCTTCTTTATTCAGTTCAATTGTTAGCTCAGGGAACTCATTGCGCAGACTAGAAAGAAGATCATTCAAAGAAACGTTTTCGCTTAGCATCGAACCATTTTCTAAAGTGGCAAGGAGGAGCGAATTTTCGAGCTGCAAATCAAGTCGCTGAATATCCGAAATCAAACGTTTCATAATCGGATGAGTTGCACCTGTCATATCTTCTTCAAGAACTTCTGCTTGCAAGCGCAGGCGTGCAATGGAAGTCTTGATATCATGACTGAAAGTCGCAAAGAAAAAACGCAAGCGTTGATGGCGTTGCTGATCTCGGTATGTGAATACGATGAGGGAAATACCTCCAAGTAAGATGGCCGCAAGCAGAATCGAGCCTTCCCAAGCAAACATACGATGAGAGGTCTGAATTTCATTCTTACGCAAAAGGAAGAAGACCCACCACCAAGTCACCAATGAAAACGTGAACACAAACCAGATGATGGCAAGTATTGTTTTCAGGTGAGGTTTCAGGTTCTTCTTCGTCATGTTTACTCTGCAGCAGAAAGAATAATATGAGCCGCTTCTTCTAGAATTGCCTCTGAATGCGCCATAGATACAAAGCCAACTTCATAAGCATTCGGAGCCAAATAAACTCCCTTGTCGAGGGCCTTCAAGAAAAGTCCTTTGAAGTTTGCACCTTGATTCGCTGGGATTCCCGGAATTGTGCGAATAGGTTTGTCACTAGGGCCATGGATCCAGAAAAGCGAGGCATGATAGCTAACTGCTAAAGGAGTCCCTTTTTTAGCAAAGCCAGCACGTAAAGTTTCGACAAAGTTTTTGGTTCTTTTCTCAAGGACATTCCAGCCGTCGAGTCTTTGCATCTTCTTAAGTGTCGTTAAGCCAGCGCGCATGCCGATAGGATTGGCACTTAAAGTTCCAGCTTGGTAAACGTCACCACTTGGTGCAACCAGATTCATGAATTCTGCTTTACCACCGTAACAACCGACAGGGAATCCGCCCCCGATGATTTTTCCATAGGTTACTAGATCTGGAGTGATTCCAGTCTGTTCAACCATTCCGCCAAGGCCAACACGGAAACCGGAAATAACTTCGTCAAAAATCAGCAAGCTGCCATTTTTCTTTGTCAGCTCTGCTACTTTTTTAAGGAAATCAAGGCGTTGTTCCAAAAGGCCGTAGTTTGCAGGAAGAGGTTCGATGATGACAGCCGCAATTTCGTGGCCGAAGTTTTTTAGAACTTCTTCCAACTTTGCTTCATCATCAAGTGGTGTGACCACTGTATTCGCTGCAACTTCAGCAGGAATCCCTGCACTTGAAGATGCTGATGTTCCAGCAAGACCACTGCCAGCTTGAACAAGCAAGCTGTCCACGTGGCCGTGATAACAGCCTTCAAATTTAAGAATTTTTGTTCTACCAGTAGCAGCTCTTGCGACACGCAAAGCACTCATCACGGCTTCTGTTCCAGAAGAAACGAAGCGCAACTTTTCCATGAACGGCAAAGTCGAAGTGATCCACTCTGCAAGTTCCAACGAGTAAATTTCAGTCGCCCCAAAGGTCCAAGCTGTATCCACCATGCGGTGAACTTCTTCTTGCACTTCTGGATCCAAGTGACCCAAGATCAACGGTCCGAAGCTTTGGCAGAAGTCGATGTAGGTTTTGTCTTCAACAGAAGTTAAATAAGCCCCGTTTGCTTTTTTGAAAAATACCGGAGCACGGTCCAAACCCTTAAAAGAACGAACTGGAGAGTGAACCCCACCAGGAGCGACTTTCAGTGCACGTTTAAAAAGTTCTTCAGAAGTTACATTTTGCATTGCTGTCTCCAGTCTTCTTCATCTAGGAAAATATGCAGTCGAGAAGGATCAAAGTTGTTATTTTTTTCTAAGTAAGTGCGAATCACTTTATACGTATTACCAGGGCCGCAGGCGTGATGTTTATTCACGAGCTCTGGATTTTCCTTTACGGCTTGCAGGAAAAGACTTCCGCTGTTCCAAAAGAAAAACTTCTTATCTGCCAATGTACTCACAGAGCCTAACTGCAATGAATAAGTGGCTATCAAAGGGAACTGGGGTGAGCCCGCATCGTAACCTTCTTCGTGCGAAAGTTTTGCCCAAGACAAAGGAACTCCCGCTAAAGTTTCGATTCTGCTTTCTTCTTGTTCACCTAAGCTTTCAGAGCTTCCGTGAACCCAGATTCCTTTTTGTGCCAAGCTCTTCCAAGTTTTAAGGCCCGCCGTCCAAACAAAGCCGGGGGATTCAAGACCCTCAGGCCAAGCTTCAGTGCGTGCAACAAACAGGGCATTGATATTTGAAGGCAATGGTTTTGCTGGTAATGCGGTACGAGTTGAAGTCGTTTCAGGAGCACATAGTTCGCTCTCCTGGAAACGAGGTGTTGAAGATGTGCGAGTGAGTTTACGCACATCCAAAACTTTTCCACCATCGGTAAGACCCTTAAGGATATTGATTTCACCATAAGGGCGTGAAAGAAAGGTGACACCGATCTTTTGGTGACAGCCGCCGCCAAAACTTGACAGCATATCTCGTTCTTTTTGTGAGCAAGCGAAAGTTGTTGGATCATCAATGGCGCTTAAAAGCTCCTTCAAATCTTTGCGATCCGACATGATCTCGACAGCCAAGGCTCCTTGTGCCGCTGCATTTGGATTAATACTCAAAGGCAGTGCTGCCCAAGTCAGCTGCTTCAAATAGGAGCGCAAAAGTTCTTGAACTTCTTTGAATTCTTCTTGCGGTGCCGAAAGCAAACGATCCAAAGCTGCTTTCGCAACGATAAGACCATCGATATCATCGGCTTCCAAAAGTTTACGAATGCGAGTTGGGATATTCCCGCGCACACTTTCAAACTTTACAGACTCCAAGTTAAAAGGCAGATGGCTTTTGAAAAAACCAGTGAGATTGTATTCGCGGCGAGGAGAGGAACTATAAACCCGCAAGCTGCGACTTGTTTTAAGTTTTTCAAAGTGAGCTGTTTTGAGTAGCAAGAGATCTCGCTGGTCCGCGCGAGGCATCGTCGCTGCGATCATTGTGTCGGACTTGTGTTCTGTTGGAAGGTCTTTCCAAGAGTGAACAATCAAATCGGCCTCACCACGTTTCAGTTCTCCATAGAAGTCTTCGGTGAAGACACCCTTTTCGGGAATTTTCCATAAAGGATCCGTTAGGTTTTTGTCCCCTAAAGACTCCTTAAAACGAAACTCAATTTCTAAATGAGGGTGTTTTTCTTTCAGAGCATCGCCAACCATATAGGCTTGAAGACGTGCCAGGTCGCTCTTGCGAGCGGATATTTTTAAGCGCATAAATCATCCCAACCAAGTGGGCGAAGCTCCGTTCTTTGCATGAAGGCCACAGCTTTTTCAAAAAGAGTTATTTTCAAAGACTCGATTTTACTGTGGGTGTCTTTTTTGTTTTCTTCAATTTCCGCAAAAAATTGGTGAAGACTGAGCACTGAAACTTGCGGAAATTGGCGACTGATTAAAGAGGACAGTTGATTGTCTTCTCCGCGCAAATCAAAAATCGTACAGGGACGGGTTTCTTGTTTGTGCATCAGTTCTAAAATTTTCGCATCGGTCAGTGGAGCGGCAATCACCATGGCCTCGCCATGCACATAAGAATCATTGTACGTCGTCACTGTCAAATTGTTAAACTTGTCAGAGACGCCTTGCAGTTTGGCAGGATCTCGGCAAATGACCTGAAGAGTCTGCTTGTGTGCCAGCCAAGGCAAAATTTCTTGAGCTAAATGTCCCGAACCGCAAAGTGTCACGGATTCGAGTTCTTTGGTGTGACGACGTAACAAACTGCCATAGCTTTGTGATCCGATACCTACCAAATGTTCAGCGCGTGTTTTCTTTACTTCCGCCATAATAAATTGCAGCCATTTTTGGTGACTGGAAAATAAGATGTCCTGAACTTGGCGCCGTGAATCTATAAAGTTTCTGAATTGTCCAAAAACTTCCGTCTCGCCAACGATGGGGGAGTGAAGACCACAAAGAATTTCTAACAAGAGGCTAAGAGCATCTTCACCACGAAGAATTTGATCTTCGGGCTCGATGAGATATTGAAGCTCGCTCAATTGGTCTTCAGTAGAAAAAAGAATTTTACGCAAACAGGTTTTCCAAATAGGCAAAGAACCCTCGAAAGGTTCCGCGAAGTTTCTATTGGATTTTCTGTGAACGAGAAGTATATCTTCCATGTTAGATAGGTTTATCATTAACCTTTCAATAAAGTGTCATCGAATTGTCATTGGCCGCAAGGCGTGAGGGATATCCGCTCCCGGAGGTAAATATGAAGCTAGTTCAAAGACCCCGTAGAAATCGCAAGTCAGAAGCTCTGCGGCAAATGGTGGCCGAGACGGATTTACGGGTTTCTCAGCTTGTTTTACCACTTTTTTTGGTTGAGGGGCAGGGGGAGATGCAAGCCATCCACTCAATGCCGGGAATTTTTCGCCTCAGTCCTGACATGATTATGAAAGAAGTTCAGAAAGCTGTGGATTTGGGAGTGAAAACTTTCGACCTTTTTCCGGCTCTTCCTGAGACAAAAAAAGATACCTATGGAAAAGAGTCTTTGAATCCTCATGGGCTTTTGCCGACGACTCTCAAAATGATACGCGATAAATTTCCCGATGTGACTTTGATTTCAGACGTTGCTTTGGATCCCTACTCTTCTGATGGTCACGATGGGGTTGTTCAGAACGGCAAAATTCTCAACGATGTGACAGTTGAAATTTTAGCGCAAATGTCTGTGGTTCATGCTCAAGCGGGTGCTGATATTGTGTCTCCTTCAGATATGATGGATGGACGAGTCGGAGCAATTCGTGACGCTCTGGACAGCGCGGGTTTTGAAGATACCGGTATTCTTTCCTATTCGGCTAAATATGCTTCCAGTTTCTACGGTCCTTTCCGTGAAGCTTTGGATTCAGCGCCGAAGTTCGGCGATAAAAAGACGTATCAAATGGACTTCCGCAATGCTCGTGAGGCCCTCAGAGAAATCGAGTTGGATGAGCTTGAGGGAGCGGACATGGTGATGGTCAAGCCAGCGCTGAGCTACTTGGATATCATCAGTCTTGTGAAGAGCCACACGAATCTGCCGGTCGCCGCTTACAATGTCAGTGGCGAGTACGGTTTGATTAAGGCCGGTGCCAAAGCAGGCATCATCGATGAAACACGAGCGATGGTGGAAACGCTTTATTCCATTCGTCGCGCGGGTGCGGATGTCATCTTCACTTACTTCGCTTTGCCTATGGCGGAATGGTTGCGCAAGAACACTTAAGGTGAAGAAAATCTGAAACAATCTACTAGTCCTTTGCGGCTTCCACGTTTACAATTTTTTGAAAACAAGGAAGTCGTATGAAGTTGGGCGTAGAGGTTTTGTTAGCTGATGCTAAAAGAATAAAATCACTGAAAGGCAAGCGGGTTGGATTGGTTTGTCACCCTGCGAGCGTCGATGAAAATTTGCAACACAGTCTTGATTTGTTGTCGAAAAAAATAAAGCTGTCTTGTGCTTTTGGTCCACAGCACGGAGTGCGTGGGGACAAGCAAGACAACATGATCGAAAGTCCCAACTTTGTAGATCCGGTTCATAAAATTCCGATTTTTAGTCTTTACGGTGAAGTTCGTCGTCCTACAGCGGAAATGATGAGCCATTTCGATGTCCTGTTATTCGATCTTCAGGATTTAGGCTGCCGTATTTATACTTTTATCACGACATTGCTTTATGTGATGGAAGAGTGTGCGAAGCTTGGTAAAACTGTCGTGGTCTTAGATCGTCCGAACCCTGCAGGACGACCTATCGAAGGGTTCCGCATGTTAACTGGTTGGGAGTCTTTTGTGGGCGCAGCGCCGATTCCCATGCGACATGGTCTAACTGTTGGGGAGCTCGCGCTTTACTTTAAAGACTACTACAAAATGAATTTGGATCTTCAAGTGGTTAAAATGAAAGGATATTCTCCAAACAAAGCTCCAGGTTTTGGTTGGGATCCGAAAAGATCTTGGGTGAACCCTTCTCCGAACGCCGCCTCTTTAAATATGGCGCGCGCTTATTCGGGAACAGTGCTGATCGAGGGAACTACGTTATCAGAAGCTCGGGGAACGACACGAGCTCTTGAAATGATGGGTGCTTCAGATATTGATTTTGCGGAAGTATTAAAGCGCATGAAAAAGAAAGCTCCACAGTGGCATAAGGGAGTTCTTTTACGAGAGTGTTATTTCGAACCGACTTTTCACAAGCACGTTGGCAAACTTTGCCATGGTTTTCAGTTTCATACAGACACTCCTCATTATGAGCACGAGAAATTTAAGCCGTTCCGCTTGACGGCTTTGATGTTAAAAGTCATTCGCGAAATGCATCCCAAGTATCCAATCTATCGTGATTTTGCCTATGAGTACGTGAGAGACCGTTTGGCTTTTGATGTGATCAATGGCGGACCCGCTTTGAAAAATTGGATTGAGGATGCCAAAGCAACTCCAAAAGATCTGGATGCAGCCCTTGCAAAAGATGAAAAGTCTTGGCTGCAAGAGCGTAAGAAATATCTTTTATACAAATAATTTATTTGATCGTCGATTCAGCTGGGGAAACCCAGCTGAAGGATTTCACAATCTGGTTGCAGTGCTGTAAAGATTGAGAGAATTTTTCTTGATCATCTAAGCAAGTCATAATGGCAACTCGCTCATCCCTTTTTACAATCACCTGGCGCAATTGTTTTTTCTTGGAGCGAGAAAGCATATCAACGACCAAAGCGGGGTTGCCGTTAAGGTTGAATTTTTTTGCCGAGACCACTTCAAAACCATAACTTGGATAGTCTCGCATCCACTTGCGAGTATAAAGTTCTAGTGATGCTGTTTTTGAAATCGTGTCAGTGCGCACACTCAGAGTACCACTCGTCTTAATTCCTTTTTCTGCAAAGCGAACGGTATCTAACAGACTTTGTTCTGCTCCTGGAACGGGGACCCAGGGAGTTCCCTCAGTTCTTAAAGTGAAACCTTTGTGCAAAAAATAGAGGCCCTTCTCAGGAGCAGTCAGAGCAGAAGTGCTCGTTGCTGGAAAAGGAGCAGCGAAAGAAAGCACGGGAAAAATTAAAAAGAAGAAGAATATATTTTTCACTCTTTCAGGGTAGCTTGTGGGGGCGTCTCCAGGCAAGGCCCTAAATCCGCAGGCAAGCGTGCTATATAGATTTGTTTTTTATCTTGAAAAGTTCTGGCAAAAATCAGTCGTTCCGCAGTCTCATTTGAGACTGCGGGATGGAATAAATCATCAGCTCCTTTAAAGACGACTTGAGTGCAATTTTTGGCAATATCATAGACTTCAATTTGATATTTGCTTTGGTTGGCATGTTGAACGCTATAAAAAAGCCTGTCAGGAGATCGCGGAGCATAGAAAAGATCCCTGTATTGACCTGGTTGACGAGGAATCACCTTCGCCTTTTTGGTTTTTAAATTGTACATAACTAGACTTTGTTCCAGGGAGTTCAGGTCTTTCTCGATCCACACCACTTGTTGTCCATCAGGACTTATGGTGGGGTGTTTTTTTTCTTTTCCTTTTTCAGCAGCGACAAGACTGACGGGGAGATTTTCTAGATCTAAACGATAGATTCCATAGAGTTGTCCTCGTCGAGAAGAAAAAATAATAAAAGGTTTCTCAGGGTGTGGAAAAAGAAGGGGAGATCCATCGAAGCCTGGTTGTTTTGTTAGGCGTAAAATTTCAGTTCCGTAAAGATCACTCATATACAGATCTGATGGAGGGATCTCGTTGCTGTGTGCACGATGTATGAAAGGGCTTTCTTTAATTTCGTCGGTGGTAGAGGCGTAGATGAGTTCGTTGGAGCTAATGTAAGCTGCATCAAAAGCATCACCATCAGAAAAAGTCACTCGACGTTCGCGGTGAGTTTCTAGGTCCATCTCGTACACCTGCGAACCTTTGTGAGTCGGCGGGCGGATGCTGTTAAAAAGAATCTTTGAATTATCAAAAGAAAATCTAGGATGACTGTTGTCACCAAAGAATGTGAGTTGTTTAGAATCGACTCCAACTAAATAATCAGGAGCGGGGAGATCCTTTGTCATGTTCTGATGAGTACATCCGGCTAGTGACAAAAAAACTCCTAAGATAGCTCCTTTAATCCAACTCATACCCTGACCTTGTGCAATACCTTCTGAAGCAATGAAGAAGGATTTACCTTCTTCAGATTCTTTAATTCGACCCATTCCAGATTTTTATCTGTCATTGATTTTTGCTGATGAATCTGAATAAAGATATCATGATGTGTGATGCTGTGTTTTGCATCATAGTCTTTAGGCTTGTTTTTTTCGAAAGAGATTTCCCCAGGGAAAATCATCTGGCCTTTGAGGAAGGGTGCATAGTCGTTTTTGACCAGGGCGATTTTATTGTTTTTTATAAAAACCTTCGCCTTCCAGACCCAGACCTCGCTAGCTTTGCGCGGTTTCTTGAGTGGTAAAACAGAAACTAAATCTTTTTCACGAGACACACAGGTCGAAACCCAAGGACATAACATGCAGGTTACTTTCTGTGGTGTGCAGACAGTGGCTCCAAGCTCCATCAAGCCTTGGTTCACGATATCGGCTTGGCCGAGAGCAGCCAAATCATCAGAAATTTGCTGCAGTTGTGCTCGGCCTTTGTTGTTCCACCATTCGATTTTTAAACCGTAACGTCGTGATAAAACCCGAATCACATTGCCATCAAGGACACCCACTTTTTCACCAAATGCAATACTGGCAACTGATCGGGAAGTGTAGGGCCCAAAGCCAGGAAGCTGTAAAAGTTCTTCCGCAGTTTTCGGAAATCCTAAAGAGCTTAACGCTTTGGCTGCTTTGTGTAAATTTCTTGCGCGTGAGTAGTAGCCCAATCCTGCCCAAGCTTCCAGAACTTCACTTTCAGGAGCCTCTGCCAGCGCATGGACAGTTGGGAATTTTGTAAGAAACTTTTCAAAGTAAGGAATGACCGCAACAACAGTCGTTTGTTGAAGCATGACTTCGGAAAGCCAAATACGATAGGGATCTTTATTTTCCCGCCATGGTAAGGAGCGCAGATTTTTTTTGTACCATTGGATAAGCTGTTTGTGATCGAGTTTATGGTCGTATTTTGCCGTCATTCGCGGTAATGTAGACGTCGAATAAACGAGGAGTCAATATGGAATACAAACCCCTGAGTGGACGTGAGTTTCCCCGCTTTTCTGCTATCAAAACTTTTTTCCGATTGCCGTATGTATCCGTGGATGCTGATTATGAAGTGGGTATTTTCGGTATTCCCTATGATGGTGCTGTTTCTTATCGACCAGGTGCGCGATTTGCCCCTGCTAAAGTGAGAGAGATTTCAAGTTTGGGTCGCGGTTTTCATATGACTCGGATGGAAAATTTTTTCGAGAACCTCAAGGTGGCAGACATCGGAGACTGTCCGACAGTGCCTATTGATCAGAATCAAACTTACGAGCGGATCGAAAAGTTTGTTGGTGAAGTTCTTCAGCATAATAAAAAGTTTTTGGCTGTTGGTGGGGATCACTCGACCACGTTGCCAGTTCTACGGGCTTTGCGCAAAAAGTACGGAAAGCCTTTGGCCTTCATTCATTTCGATGCACATCTTGATACTTATCCTGCAGCGTGGGGTTGCGAATACCATCATGGAGCCTTTGCTCGTCACGCAGTCGAAGAAGGTTTGGTTGATCCGAAGAAAATGGTGCAAATAGGAATTCGGGGGCCTTTGACTGGAAGTGATGATTTGAGTTTTGTGCAGAAGCATGGGATTCGCGTGATCACAGTAGATGAAGTGCGAAATTTACCTTTGCCAGAGTTTCTGAAGACACTTCCGGTTTTTGACGAGACGCCGACTTATATCAGTTATGACATCGATAATTTAGATCCAAGTTGTGCTCCAGGTACAGGGACTCCGGTTCCAGGGGGACTGACGACGTACGAAGTGCAAAGAATCTTCCGCGCCTTTAAGATTCCGAATCTTGTAGGTGGTGATGTGGTTGAGATCTCGCCACCATTTGATCATGCAGATATCACGGCTCTCGCAGGAATGGATGCACTTTTTGAAATGCTCCATCTTATGAAGTCTTAAAGTCCGAAACCGCATTTCTTCTTGAGATAAGCATTAAAGGGCTCGTCTGTCGCAAACTTGAAGTGCACAGGCGAGTTCTCGGACTGGTTGGGCCACAAATCTTTTATTGGCACTTTGCAGACTCTTCCCTGTTTGGTAATCGTTGCTGTTCCATTGCGATTCAAGCGGGGTTCCGAGCCTCGACTGTCTACACGAACTGCAACGCCAGATCCTCGATAAGATATTTTTGCAGGATCTAGTTTTGCTCCACCACTTGTCATGGCTCCATCTTCACTCAAAACGCCACCGATAATTTCTTTTGTCTGAGCATTAAAAGTGACCGTCTCACCCGTGGGCAAAGTCACCACTTGTCGATTCCCAACCAAACGAATAGTCGGAAGAGAAACTCTTGGGAAAAGCATAAAATAGCTTTCTTGCAGCTGACTGATTGTGCCGTTAGGGGCATCTGTCACAGAAAATCCAAGATCCTGTCTTGCGTTGCCTTCAAAATGAAATCCCCATTCCCGACTTCGACTTTCCCCTTTAGCAACAATGCGATTGGGGCCATTGTTGCTCAGTTTGAAAAATCCAGGTTCAGAATCCCCTTCGTAGGTGCAGCTTTCATAGGGGCCTGGCATCGTCCGACAACGAGTGGAGCGGATGCCGAACGGATTCACCGTTCGTGTCGGAGGTTTGATCGTGGCTGCATCGGCAGATCTTTTAGGAATATATGAATCTCTTGCATAACTATTGCTGACTTCGCAATCAGAACAGGGGCCTCCAGGGCGACCGTGTTCTTTGAGTGCAGCATTGCTGCTTTGAATTTTTTCAACGATGTCTTTGGCAGCTGTGCGTTTTTCGTTTTCTTCGGCTTGGGCGGGGATTCTTAGCGCCGGTACTTTTTCGCGTGTTACCGCAGCTCTGGCTTGTTCGACATCGCTTGTGGCTTGGCCTTTTTCTAGAGCACTTTCATTTTGATAAAGCTTTATCTGGGGTTTGTTCACGTTGTAGTAAAGCCAAACCTTTTCGCCTTTGTGCGAACCTTTGGTGATTTCAACCTTAAGCCCATAGTTTCCAGAAGAAAATTTCTTTGTTTCTTCGATACGCCCTTGTGTGCCCGGAGGTAGAACAGTTTTTATGTTCTTGGCGGATTTGACGAAGTTTGCGGAATAGCGGGCATTGAAGTGACCTTCAAGCTCAAGAAACTCCCCAGCATTGAGTCCAAGTATCAGGGGAGTTAAAATTAGAATAAGTCGATTTTTCCATACCTTCATAAAATTCTTTGTTTCAAATTTCTCATGAAGGAGTTACTTCGTTTGGTGGAATCAGACCTTTCTTTTTAATTTTCTCTACCAGTGTGGTGCGATTCAGGCGCAATAAGCTAGCAGCCTGATTGCGATTCCAGCCGGTTTTTTCTAGTGCTTTTAAAATCAAAGCATTTTCATAGGCATCCACTGCTGAGTTGAAGTCCATCCCATTTTCAGGAATCGAAAGACCTCCGATATCAGTCGTAACTGTTTTCGCCGATTTATACTTTGGTGGCAAATCCGCGACTTCCACATGGCCTTGTCCTTTTAAGATGGCCATGCGTTCGACGAGGTTTTCTAGTTCGCGAATATTTCCAGGCCAAGGATAGTTGACAAGACAGTCAAGAGCCTCTGAACTGATTCCTGTCAAATGGCGACCTTTTGATTTATTAAACAAATCCATAAAATGTGTCAGCAACAAGGGGATGTCTGTACGTCTTTCACGCAAAGCGGGCACATTAATAGGAATGACATTAAGACGATAGAAAAGATCTTCTCGGAATTTCCCTTTTTCTACAGCTTCTTCTAGATTCAAGTTCGTGGCTGCAATGACTCTGACATTGACACTGACTGTTTTGGTTGAGCCAACAGGTTCAAAATTTCTCTCTTGCAGGGCCCGTAAGAGTTTCACTTGCAAAGAAGGTTCGAGGTCACCAATTTCGTCCAAGAAAATTGTTCCACCATCGGCCATTTCAAAGCGACCAATGCGATTGGCAATAGCTCCGGTGAAGGCGCCTTTCATGTGGCCGAACAGTTCACTTTCTAAAAGTTCAGAAGGAATGGCACCGCAATTAATTGGAATAAAAGGACCCTGCGCTCGTGGAGAGTTGTAGTGAATAGCACGCGCAATAAGTTCTTTTCCTGTTCCAGACTCTCCAGTGACAAGAATAGTAGAGTCCGATTCAGCGACACGCTCAATCAGGCGTAACACATTTTGAATTGGCTCGCTTGTCCCAACGATTTGATCGAATTTATATTTTTTGTGCAGTTCAGAACGTAGCTGCTGGTTTTCTTGGTGCAATTTTTTATGCGTCAAAGCTTTCTCAATTAAACTCATCAGTTCTTCTAAATTGAAGGGCTTTGTCACAAAGTGAAAGGCCCCTTTTTGTGTGGCCCGAATGGCTGATTCGATCGTGGCATGGCCTGTAAGAATAATGACTTCTGTCGCTGGGTTGAGGCTTTTTAGATAAGACATGAACTCAATGCCATCGCCATCGGGAAGATTCAAGTCAACGATGGCTAGATCAATGTGTGTGTCGCCTTGGCAAAGAATTTTCGCTTCTTCGATTTTATTGGCGGTGATGACATTAAGACCTTTTCTATCCAAAACGCGAAAAAGTGCAGTTCGTAAAGAGGACTCGTCATCTAAAATAAGGACTCGCTGGCTTCGCATGAACCTTCCTTCCATGGTGGGTTCTATTCAACCTTTTCAGGATAAGGGGATTTTGACGGGACTGTCAAAAAAACCGCGCCAGATAAGGCTTTCAGGACCTTAAAACTAGACGAGAGAAGGAAATTTTTGCCAAGTTCAGGCGATCCGAATCTGAGAAAAATTCGAGGTTTGCCTCGTGGTCTCGCAGGATTTGTGATGCCACAGACAAGCCTAAGCCCATAGGAAGACTTGTATTTTTCTCGGGCGTTCCATTGTCTTTGATTGAAATACAAGCAAAGTTAGTGGCGGCAGATATTTCAAGGTCTAGTAAACCGTGAAAGCTTTTCTCTTGATGAAGGCGTTCGATGATACGATCGATCGAATTCTGCAGAATGTTCTTAATAGCCTGGGCCAAGAGATTGAAGTGCCCGCGCACCAAAGTATCTTCAGCCGGAAAGATCATTCTGACTTCAATTCCCTGGGACTTTGTTTGTAGTTCGACAATTTTCAAAGCTCTAAGGCAAGCTTCTTTGAGACTTATATCGCCTTCTTCATCAGAGTTTGCATTTCGAGTAAAGCCCAAAAGATTTTGTACAATTTCCTTACAGCGTTGCACCCCTGCTTCCATCTCAACAATGTCAGGGTACATCGGGTGCTGAGTATCCATATCCATTTTGATGAGTTGAGCAAAAGAAAGAATTCCGCCCAGAGGGTTATTCAACTCATGTGCGATACTGGAGCCGATAGTCCCAAGTTCGGCCAGTTTAGCAGACTCTAAAATTTGCTTTTCCATTTTCAATTTTTGAGTGATGTCATGATACAGATTCACGAACACTGGAGGCTTTTCTGGATCTAGTAGTAAGCTTTGACTGTAGGTTTCATAAACCAATGCCTGATCACCATGGGTTTGGATTCTAAAATCACGACCTCGCTGGCAGTTGTCACAGGGCTCGTTGCGATCAAAAAGAACCTTGTAACATTTTCTTGAGGCCTGTTCGTTATCTCGTTCTCGCAGTTTGCTCTCGAGTATTTTGTTTGATTGAATAATATCGTAATTGGTGTCAATCAACACAACTGGGTCTGACATAGAGTTAAAAGTGGCATCCCACTGCTCTTTTAAATCTTCAGATTCTTTCAGTTTCTGAATACGATCCAGGGCCAAAGAAACGGCTTCTCCCACGCGATTAAGAAAGTCACTTTCTTCTTTATTAAAAGGATAATTTTGCGGTCTCAAAAAAAACAACGAGCCTATTTTTTCGTTGTGTGAAAAAAGAGAGATTTGCAATTGTGTAAAGGTCAGTTGCACTTGAACTTGCTTGGCAAAAACCTCATCTTGAGGAGAATAAAACAGGCGGATCCACGAGGTTTGTACAGAAGTCGCCAAGGACTCATTCAAAAACTGCTCAATTTCCGCAACGGAGCTTGCCTGATGAACTGCCATGAGGGTGCGGCGAAAACTTTCGATCCGTGAATTGGTGACAAAAAGCTTTCGGCGCGCATCGCTAAGATAGCTGGTTCTTTTGTTCACTCGCTCTTCCAGCTCAACTTGTAACTTTTTTAGCTGGTCTGTTTGTTCTCTGATCAGTTGTGCAAGGTTTTCGTCTTGCTTTAGTTGGTTCGATTCTTCTAGAGCTGCAAATAGATGTGTTTCTGTATCGTGATCCTGAAAGTTGGCTATGACTCGGAAAAAAGAATAATCGGCATGCAGCGCTGCTAATTGGTGTGCTGAGAAGTCTTCTGGGACAACCGCGATAAATTGTGTCGACGGAGACTGGCGTTTGATTTCTTCATAAAAATCAGGAAATTTTTTTCCTAAAATCAAAGTAACAGAAAGAGCCACGACGTCGTAGCTGGAGTCTTGGATCCAATGCCAGGCCTGCTGTAAGTCTGTTGCAATATGGGCACCTAACTCTTGCAGCCGGGCCTCCCAGGGACCAATTAAAAGAAAGCTGGCTTTTAAAGACCGCATGTGATGATTAGATCCTTGTGGTGTGAAATGGTATAGTCAGGATTGTCCTCTGGAAATTGCGGAGTTTCTCCGAGGTGCTCGCCATAGGCAAAGTAGCAAGTGTCAGCGCCCACTCTTTTGCCGTCGCGAATCTCACTTGAAAGACGATTGCCGATACTTAGAAGTTGGTGTGAAGAATGTCCTTCAATTCGCAGGATTTCTAGAAAGGCCTGTTCTTTCTTTTCTCCCTTAAACCCGTTCAATATATAGATTTTTTTAAAATGCCGCTCGATATTTAAGGCTTTGATCTTTTCCCGTTGGGCTTTTTCGGACCCCATGGTGACCAAATAAAGTTGATAGGAAGTTTTTAGCTTTTCAATATTCGCCAGCGAACCGGGAAGGAGGGGAAGTGTGGTTGGGATTTCGGGATTGTAGAAGGCTTCCAGCGCACTTTCAATGGCGGACAGATTTTGTTGTGCACCAAAACGATGAGCGATTGTTTTAAAGATGTCTGTATGAGAGTGATCCGCAGCCATTTCCTGGCGAATTTCTAAACATGTCGAAAGGTCGCAGGGTACGCCAGCATTGATCATTGCCTGGCAAGCTCGACGAGCGGCTGCTGGCACCAAGAGACCGGAGGTGTCCAGAAGCGTGTCATCGAGGTCGAAGGCGATCGAGCGGTATCTCATTTCTTATTTTCCTTTGAGTAGCAATTCCAAACCCGTTTTGAAGTGCGGCCATACGAGATTTAAATCGATATGCTCCTGCTCTTCGATGCAAATGACTGGTATCTGGTGTTCAAGCCATCCGTACTGGCCCAAACTGCCAGGTGTGGGGTAGCCAATATCTTCCCGAGCCTCATATTCTGTGCCGATCGCCAAAACCTCAGCGGCGATACGGCCAGGTTTGCCAGTATAAACAACGCAAGGCTCCCACGAATGGAAGTGTACTATAAGTTGGGGCCGCTCGTCCTCAATCAGTTGAACAAGAGCTTGAACTTCGGGCTCACTTCCCGGCGAAGGACCAGGATAGTAACGGGGAGCTTTGGACTCTGGACTCCAGTCACGACAAGGAAAGTTGCGATTTAGGTCCACACCATTCCCGTTGGTTCTTTGATTGGTGCTGTAGCCATCTGGGTTCAGACACGGAATCAGAATCCAGGGCCGTATGCTTTCACTGTTGCTATTTTCCTGTTCTTCTAGCCATTTCAGAAGGTCTTCTGCCAAACGCACGCCTTCAGGTTCGTCTCCGTGAACGCCACCAACGAACAAGATAGGACGTTCCGAAAAGTCGTTCAGAGTGTGTGATTTTTTATACAGAGATATTGGGTGACCTTTTGTGCTTTGGGCCCAAGAAGTTTGGTGAAAAATTTTTCCTTGCATGTGATAATTAAGCCTGCTTTTTTCAGAGAAGAAAAGCTTTTAAAAGGAAGTTCTTAAATGTCTGCAAATGTATCAGAAAAATTGACGGTTATTGCCTTGGCGGCAGGTAAAGGGACCCGTATGAAGTCTCCATTGCCGAAAGTCCTTCATCCTGTGGCAGGCCGGCCAATGATCGAAAAAGTGATTCAAGCTTCAAAACAGGCGAGCGCCGCCGAGGTTCGAGTGATTGTGGGTCATGGTCAGAACTTGGTTCGACAAGTTGTCGAGCCTATGGGAGTTGCTTGTTACGTTCAAGATGAGCAATTAGGAACAGCCCATGCCGTCCGTTGCGCAAAGCCTGAAACGATCGAGGGCGATGTTGTCATCATGAACGGCGATCATCCTTTGATCGAAGCGTCAGACATTAAGGACTTTTTGCGTATCTTCCGTGAAGAAAAATGTGATCTGGCTGTTGTGACAGCCGTTGTGAAAAATCCGGGAGAGTTTGGTCGTATCGTTAGAAACCGTGGCGAGCTGGTAGCTATCGTTGAAGCAAAAGATGCCTCTGCTGAGACACTTAAGATCAATGAGATCAATACAGGTATCTACGTTGTTAAAGCCTCTATTCTAGCGGAGTACCTACCGAAGATTTCTAACAACAACGCTAAAAAAGAATTTTACATCACAGATTTGATTTCTTTGTGTATCCAGGACAAGTGCCAGGTTCAAGCGATCAAATCGACGCCTAAAGTGGCTGTTGGAGTGAATAACCAAGTTGAGTTGGCAAAGGCGACACGTTTATTGTTTAAGCGTAAAGCGATGCGCTTGATGGAAGAGGGCGTTTTGATGATTGATCCACGCACTGCCTACATCGAAGATTCTGTAGAAGTGGGCGCTGGAACTGTTATTTATCCTAATGTTTTCATTCGTGGACGTTCTAAGATAGGTTCATTCACAGTGCTTGAGTCGAATGTTTTCATTTCTGATTCAGAAGTAGGTGACAGCGTTCAAGTCAGAGGTGGCAGCTACTTGGAAAGTGCGAAGTTGCACAATAAAGTTTCCGTAGGTCCTTACGCTCGTTTGCGTCCTGAGACCGAGATCTTCGAAGAGGCTCACGTTGGGAACTTCGTTGAAATGAAAAAAGTGAAGTTTGGTAAAAAATCAAAGGCTGGGCATTTGACTTATCTTGGCGATGCAGAAGTTGGCGAAGAAGTGAATGTTGGTTGTGGAACGATTACCTGCAATTATGCTGCTGACAGAAAAAAATATAAAACCAAGATCGGTAATCGTGTTTTCGTTGGCAGTGATACTCAGTTTGTGGCTCCAATTGAAATTGGTGATGATGCTGTGATTGGCTCTGGATCTACTATTACGAAGAGCGTGCCGGCGAATGCTTTGGCGGTGGCACGTGGTAAGCAGTTTGTTAAAGAAAACTATGTTTCCAAAGCCTCTGAGACTGAAAACAAAGAATAGGTGAATTATGTGTGGAATCGTAGGTTACTTGGGTCCTCAAAATCCAAAAGACATCATCGTAAGTGGATTAAAAAAGCTAGAATATCGTGGGTACGACAGTGCCGGCGTTGCCATCCTTAATGAGGGCAAGACCAAGCGTGTGCGTGCCGAGGGGAAACTTAAAGCTCTTGAAGAAAAACTGGTAGGTGAAAAGTTTGATGGTCATGTTGGCATCGGACACACTCGTTGGGCCACTCACGGTAAGCCTTCTGAAAGAAATGCACATCCTCATCAAGTTCGTGGAATCAATTTGGTTCATAATGGAATCATTGAAAACTACTTGGACATTCGCGAAGACTTATTGGCACAAGGTGCGACGATCACATCAGATACAGATTCGGAACTTGTAGCGCATTTGATTGCTAACGAAGTGGACGTGACACAAGATCTTTTCAAAGCTGTGCAAAACACTTTGGATAAAATTCGCGGTGCTTTCTCAATCTTGGTGATGTGGGAAGCAGAACCAGATCGTTTGGTAGCCTTCAAAGATGGTCCTCCATTAGTTGTAGGTCTTGGACAAAAAGAAATCTTCGTAGCGAGTGACGTTCAAGCATTGATCCAGTACACGAATAAATTCGTCTACCTTGAAGATCGTGAAGTGGCTTCGATCAACGGACCTGAAGTTCAATTCTTTTCAGCGAACGGTTTCCCTATTCAGAAGAAAGTTGTTGAACTGAACTGGAATCCCGAGATGGTTGAAAAACAGGGATATGCTCATTACATGTTGAAAGAGATTTACGAGCAGCCACGTGCAGTTGCTGCTGCGATTGAGCCTCATGTAAATCCTGAAAACTTCACGGTGGCACTTAAAAATGTGGGCTTTGGTGGTCAACCTGTTCAAAAATTAGAAGAGTTGGACAGTGCTGCTGATTGGATAAAGTCACAACAGGCATTTAAAGAGATTGAACGTGTGTTTATTATTGCCTGTGGAACTAGTAACTATGCGGGCATGGTTGGGAAGTACTTGATTGAGCAACTGGCGAAAGTGCCTGTTGAAGTCGATATTGCCAGTGAGTTCCGTTATAGAAATCCAGTGATTCCAGCAAAAACTCTTGTTCTGACGATTTCTCAATCTGGTGAAACAGCGGATACTTTGGCTGCTATTCGTATGGCGAAGGAAATGGGTGCAACGACTTTAAGTATCTGTAACGTGCGCAGTTCAACAATCGACCGTGAAGCTCACGGGCATCTGTATATGAACTCCGGTCCTGAAATTGGTGTGGCATCGACAAAAGCCTTCACAAGCACTTTGGCTGTGTTGAATTGCTTAGCCATCGCCTTGGCCCGTTCTCGCGGCGTGATGGATTTAGCAACAGAGCAAGAGTTGGTGAAGTCCTTGTTGGCTGTTCCGAGCCAAATGGAAGGCGTCTTGGCTTACGATAAGTATTTTGATGAAGCGGCTTCAAAGTTAAAACTGTTCCGAGGCTTTTTATACATGGGCCGAGGCACCAGCTTCCCGATTGCGATGGAAGGGGCTTTGAAGTTGAAGGAACTTGCTTACATGCATGCAGAGGGCTATGCCGCTGGTGAAATGAAGCACGGGCCTTTGGCTTTGATTGACGAGCGTATGGCTATTGTTATGGTCGCTCCGACAGATCATCTTTATGAAAAGACCATCAGCAATCTTGAAGAAGCTCGAGCGCGTGGTGGGAAAGTTATTGCTATTGGTACAGGTGAGAACGAAAAACTTCGTGCGATCAGCGAGTACTACTTATCAATTCCAAAAGCTCACTGGACAGTGAATGCAATTTTGACGGTCATCCCATTGCAGTTGATGTCGTATCACTTAGCTTGCAACTTAGGCTACGATGTGGATCAGCCGCGCAACTTGGCAAAATCTGTAACTGTAGAATAAGTAAGTCTTAAATCGGAAATAAAAAAAGGAGAACTTCGGTTCTCCTTTTTTATGTTGAAGTGGCGGTCGTCATGAGATTGTAGAACGACTTTACGCGATCCACGAACTCAACTGTTTCATGCCCTCGAGCGGGCCCGTATTCCAGGTCCGACGCATAATCCGGATCTGCTAACAAAGGTAAAACCTGACGTAAATGTTTCCAAGAGTGGGGATTGAGCCCTAGTTTTTCTGCCAGCTTTTGGGCATCACGGAGGTGAGCCAAACCTATATTGTAGGCAGCTAAAGCAAGAGCTAGCCGTTCCTTGTTGTTGATTTCATTCGGCATCTGATTCAAAAGGTAACGAAGGTATTTTGAGCCACCCCAAATGCTTTGGTGGGGATCTGTTCTGTCTTCAACTCCTAAATAGTTGGCCGTATCCTCTGTCAATTGCATCAAGCCGCGGACGCCTGTGAAACTGCGGGCTTCTGGATCCCAATGAGACTCCTGATAAGCGACAGATGCAACTAGTTGCCAAGGTAGTTTGTATTGAGCCGCAGACTCTTTAAAAGCTTCACGATAGTGAGGTAGAGTAGAACTCATTTTTTTGAAGAAGGCAGTGATATCATTTTTGTCGAGTTCATGAAGATACGTTTTATAACGATCAATGATCCGAGTGATCTCATCATTGCGGGCCGCTTGGCGATACCAAGACTGAATGAGACGTAGAAGATCTTTATTGTCTGGAGTTAGAAGCCAGCTGAGTGAGTAAGAATCCGTTAGGGTACTCACTTTTTCAATTTGTGAGTGATAGCGAGCATAGAAATCGCCGGTTAATGACTCTACGATAGCGCAGTCACCTTCTCCTGCACTCAGGTTTTTTAATACTTCCGAGGATTTCGTGTTGTCTAAAATATGGATCTGAATATTGTTCGTCAGCTGTGTTAGTCGTTCTGACAATCCTCGGTAGTTGTCTTTATTTAAAAGAAGTAATTTCTTACCTTTTAAATCTTGAATGTTTTGTACCTGTGATTTTCGGCGGCAATAAAGACTGAGACTCGTTTCTTCAAAACCTGGGCTTGAGAGAAAGCCTATAGAGTTGGGTTGTGTGCGCAATCGTGCAGCTGCGATGTCTCCCTCTCCGTTGGATAGAGCTCGCATCACGGAGTCTTCATCAGGAAGTACGACATATTTAATTTTAACATCATAATATTTAGAGAAGTTTTCTAAAAGATCGTAATCGATACCGAATGTCTCTGTTTGTCCTTGCTTGTTGTATATCAGTGGACTCTTCGTCGTTAGAACAATGACTTCGCCCTTTGCCTGGACCTGCGCAAGACTTTCTTGCTCATTCCAGTACATAGCATCGCAGCCATTCATGCCGACTGTGGTGAAACCCAACAATCCAGCGATCAGAGCGCGGCTTAATTTCTGTCGAAGTCTTAAAAACTTAGCCATAAGGTTCGGCCTAGCTACCTGATGGCGCGGTGCCGGCGCAAGCTTTAAGAGCCATGATTGCTGGGAAAAAACTGTGCCAACAGAGTGAAAATATTGCGTCATTGCTCTTATTTCGTAGAAAACGTGAGCATTCGTGGTGAGTTACAGTATGGCGTTAGAGAGGGCTTCGGGCCGCAGAAAATGTAACGCAGCTTTTAAGTTTACGCGCTGTTTTGGCAGTTTGTTTGACATAAAAACCAGATTTTTGGATCGTCCTTGTGATAAGACAATGTTTTCAAAAGGATCAAAGCGTGTCTGAATTTTCATATATTCACAGTCGGGGATGGATCGAAGTTGTTGTCGGTTCAATGTTTAGCGGAAAAACAGAAGAGTTGATCCGACGTTTGAGACGAGCTGAATTCGCGCGTCTGCAAATCCAAGTTTTTAAGCCCATTATTGATAAACGTTATAACGAGATGGCTGTGACCTCTCACAACTTAACGACAATTGATTCGTTGCCAATTCATGATGCGGAAGAGATTTGGAATCATCTAAAACCAGATACAAAAGTAGTTGGTATTGATGAAGGACAATTCTTTTCACACAATCTTGTAAAGGTGACTCAAGATCTAGCGGATCGAGGATTGCGTGTGATCATTGCTGGGCTTGATACAGACTGGCAAGGCAATCCTTTTGAACCCATGCCGACTTTGATGGCTATTGCCGAAAGTGTGACGAAGCAACACGCTGTGTGTGTTGTTTGTGGTGCACCTGCAAGTCGCACTCAAAGAACTGCTGGAGGCGGTGATCAAGTTTTGGTAGGAACGCATGATTCGTATGAAGCTCGCTGTCGTCAACATTTTAAGCCAGCGGTAGATGCGCCAACTTTGGATTGGAAATTGAAACGAGAAGCAGATCTCGTCTAAAAGATCTGCTTCTGTCGAAGTGGCCTTGAAATCAGTAAGCCCAAGAATCCAGGGCTTCACGTGCCAGCGTGATTTGTTTTTTCTTACGCAGCTCTTTATCCCGCTCTTTTTCAGCAAGCGGCGGGAGCAATGCAAAGTTGATATTCGTGGGTTGAAAATGTTCAGCCCTCGTTGGATCAGTGATAGCTTCAAGCAAAGATCCAAAAGCACTAGCTCTTGGCGGCGGACTGAATAGGCGATCTTTCAGTTTCTGATTTAAAAAGTGAGCGACCATAAGTCCTGTACAAGTGGATTCAAAGTATCCTTCTACTCCAGTAATTTGTCCTGCAAAAAACAACCAAGGGTCGTTCTTACTGGAAAGATCTTTATTCAATCTTTTCGGTGAGTTGATAAAAAGATTGCGATGAATGCTACCCAATTTTAAGAACTCAGCATTCTCAAGTCCCGGAATCATTCTGAAAACACGAATCTGTTCGCCGTAAGCCATGCGAGTTTGAAAGCCCACCATATTGTAAGCAGTGCCTTCTTTGTTATCTTGTCTCAGTTGAACAACAGCCCATGGGTAACGGCCTGTGCGTGGGTCATCCAGACCAATGGGTTTCATCGGGCCGAAGCGCAATGTTTGTGGCCCACGCTCTACCATGACTTCGATAGGCATACAGCCTTCAAAAAAATCTGTTGTTTCAAAATCTTTCGGTTCAATTTTTCGCGCGTTCTTAACTTCTTCGATGAAGCGATTGTATTCTTCTTTATTCATCGGGCAGTTGTAATAATCGCCAGTGCCTTTATCGTAGCGATCGGCTTTCCAGGCAATTTCTGTATTGATGGAATCAGCGTCGATGATGGGGGCAATCGCATCGAAGAAATAAAGAAACTCATCACCAAAATGTTTCCGCATACTCTCTGCCAAAGCATCGTGGGTCAGAGGACCTGTCGCAATGACCGCGGGACGAGGAATTTCATCCAAAGAGTTGACCACTTCATTCCGAACTTCAATACGAGGATGATTTTTGATTTTTTCAGTCATCAGGGCTGAAAAGACCTCTCGATCCATTCCCAAAGCCTGTCCTGCAGGGACTTGGGCCTCATAAGCAGTTTTAAGGATGTGAGAATTCAGTTTCTGGGCTTCCCATTTTAATTGGCCTGGGGCGGAGTGTTCGCCCATGCTGCCAAAGGAGTTTGAACAGACAAGTTCTGCAAACTTCGCCGTTTTGTGGGCTGGAGTCATCGTTTTATCGCGCATTTCGTAAAGGAGGACCTGATATCCCATGTCAGCAAGCTGTAAAGCGCACTCTGAGCCCGCAAGCCCGGCACCAACCACTGTAATTTTTTGATTTTGAGTGAAATTTGTCATCTTTGTGGTAGACCTTTTCTTAATGGAATCTAATAAAAAACCCAAGGGTAAATTATCTGTCGGCTCCGAAGTACTACAGAGACTTTTTGAAAATGGCAAGTCGCCATTGTCAGAGCAGTTTATGCGTTGGAAGCTTTGGGCAAAATGGGAAGAAGTTGTCGGCCCCACTATTGCCAAAAATGCAGAGCCTGTCGGGTTCCAGCGCGGAGTTCTATTCGTGTGGGTGCGCAATTCCACTTGGATGCAGCAGATGATCTTTATGAAAGATCATATTCGCGACACTATTAACCAGAAATTCGATAATAATTTTGTAAAATATATCAAGTTCACTTTGGATCGACATGAGGTTCCTCAGGGTGATCAGCAGGGTTTTAAAGAGATGATTCAAAAAATTGCGCCTGAACAGGACGATGATTAGCACCCTTGGGGGCCATAGACTTTTTCGCAAATGAGACCCAATTCTTGGGCATTTGGTGAACGAGAGTGTTTTTTCTTAAAATTTTCTAGAACTGTATCAAATAAAATATCTTCTTTTGTTTTTGCTGTCGAAGGGAGTTTCTCTTCGATATTGGCGAGAATGAGATCAAAAGCCTCTTCTGGTTCCATCGATGGATTCTTATCTAGATAATCGGATGTTTTGTCGTACACAATGTAAAGCAGTGCTGCCAGAGCGACACGGCTATAGTACCGACTGAAAAGATCGTAGCCTCTATTAGTCTCAAGGCGCCATTGAGCTTGCTTTAAAATCTGTCGACCCTCGATAGAATCTGTTCCTTTTAAAAGCAAAGTATTGAGATCTTTTGTTGAAATTTTAAAAGCACCATCAGGCAAAAAAAGGGGAGGTGCTCCTTTGGCAGCAGCCACGACACTCCAAAGACTTGTTAATATATTGAAAGATCGACTGCGATTGATGGCGATAATTTTTGACTTGAGCTTTGAGTTTTCCAGCAGCAGATTGTGTTTCTGGAAATAATTTATCAATCCTTCTTTAGTCAGAGACTCTGACAGTTCTCTTTCAATAGCCTTGAGACTTCTTTCTGAAGCACTTTTATTCCAGTAATCGCTCACTTTGTGACGACGCCCTTCTTGTTTTGCAAAAACATGTTCCACCAGCAGTTGGAGATCAGTTGGCGAAAGCCCGGGTTTCTTGGTGTTCGCAGTGGCCTTGGAGATTGCTAAATTAAGGGCGACTTCTTGATAGGGGCCAAAAGTAAAAAGGCTCTCGCAGCGTTCAGCGGCAAAGGAATTGAGCCCTGCCGCTTGGAAGAAAAGAGTTAATAATAAAAGATATAGAATCGAACCTTTACGCATCTTCTATTTTGCAAGATTTGCGTTTTGTTGCTCTAGCTGACTTTTAACTTCTTGAAGCCGACGCTCAAGAATTGGCAATTTTTTCTCATCCAACTTCACGAGGAGGTAGTTGACACCACTGCCTCCCGCTGCGACGACAGTTGTCGCGGCACCCGCATGGCCCGCTAGAATTCCCATCAAAATACGAAAGCTGTCGCTAACCTCGTTACCGGTGCTTTTGCCGAAATGGCGAAGTGCGAGTATGGTGGCAATCATGGAACCAGCTGCGATATAAAGGTTTCTTTTCGTGTCCTGACGGTTAATAGCAATATCACTTTGCAGTTCTTTAATTTGAGCGGAAAGCTGATCAATTTCGCTTATAAGCTGTTGATTCTCTATAATTTGCTGTTGGATGCGAGTTTGGGCCTGTTCTTGGCTGGTAGCTATCAGTCCATCAATATCTGTCGTGGCAACAGCGTGGCTGTGTAAAGGAATGACATGGAGACAAATTAGGGCAATAGAAAGGGCTCGTTTTAGCATGAAATCCTCCACAATTGAGTACTGAATCTTCATGCTTTTTTGAGCAAATTTGGAGCCAGACACTAAGGGGGGGGGATCCGCTTATTTCTCTTCTTTTTCGATGGAGGTTCTAAGTAAGGATTTTACATGATCCTTCCTTGTGGATCCGCCGATCAATGCCTTCAACTGTTGATGCAGAGTTGGATCGTTGATGAGAGCTCCTAATGTTCCCTGACCCTTATCAATTTTGGTTAATACAGAATCGAGCTTTTCAACAGACTTCTCCAATTTTTCACCAGTTTGGTTGGCGTTCACTTTTGCGACCAGTTTGTGAGCCTCTTTGCTGGCGGCCTCCATATGGGATAGTATTTTTAATATTTTATTATCGTGACTCAAAGAGGCCGTGATTTTATGTAAGTCAGTGATGATATCAAAAACTTTACTTGTCTCAGAACCTCTTTCAGAAACGATACCAAATAAGTCCGTGGCCTTTGCAACTTCAAGAATTTCTCCATCTTGGACTGGTTCAGCTTTGAGGTCTCCAGGGATGATAAAGACAAACTTATCTCCTAAAGCACCTTGAGTACGAATCTCCACCTGAGAACCTTTGCGAAGCCTGTGGGCAAAATCTGTATTCACTTTCAATGCAACATCCAAAGTGTTTTGCTCTGAAAGAAAAGTGATACTTTCGACATTGCCAACTGTGACACCCGACAAGGAAACCACACTACCAACTGAAAGCCCCTGAACTTGGTCGAAGTGAGCATGCACTCGAATGTAAGACGTAAATAAGGCTTTATCAGCACCTAGAAAAAAGATAGATCCCAAGATAAATATCATTCCAACTGTAAGAAAAATACCGACTTTTATTTGTGTGCTTCTTGTTGAGTCCATCAGGCTATTTCCCCATTTATAAATGCGCTCATGGCACCTGGAGGTTCTTGTTTCAATTTATCAATTAAATACTGCTCACTAATTTTTCCATTTTGTAGCAGAGCCACCTTGTCACAGACCGCATATACGGTGGGCATGTCGTGAGTCACAAGAATGGAAGTCACTCCTTTAGCTTTGAGGGCTAGGATCGACTCTTGAATTCTTTTTGTATTATAAGGATCAAGCCCCGCAGTGGGCTCGTCATACAGAACAACACTGGGGCCCATCATCATAGCACGGGCCAAGCCAACTCGCTTTTGCATCCCACCAGACAGATTACCCGGAAACAGGTGCTCAGCATGGGGTAAACCAAATTCTTCCAGCTGTTGCCTTATTTTTTGGCCTATTTCTTTTTCAGAAAGATTGAAGTGTTCTCTCAGTGGATAAGCTAAATTTTCAAAGACAGTCATAGAGTCGAAAAGGGCCCCGTCTTGGAAAACATAGGCCACTTTTTTGCGAATCTCGTTCAGTTCCGATTCTTTCATCGGAGCTATATCAATGCCGTTGATGATGATTTTTCCTTGGTCTGGCTTTTCCAATCCCACAAGACTGCGTAGAAGAACGCTTTTTCCTGTACCTGATCCACCAATAAGGCCTAAGCATTCGCCTTTGCGGACGTAGAAATTAACACCTTGATGGACCTTTTTGTCATCGAAGGATTTATGAAAATCAATAACATCAATGACACTTCTATTGTTTTCAGTCATATCAATTTCTCGAAGAACCAAAAAAGTTTTGATAAAAAGAAGTCACCTACCAAAATCAAAATTGAAGATACGACAACGGCCTTGGTCGTAGCGATGCCGACTTCTTTGGTGCCATTTTTGACATTTAAGCCAAAATAACAAGATGGAATTGCAATGAAAATTGCAAAGAAAAAAGTTTTACCAAAACCTGAGAGGTAGTCTTGGATGTTAGATGTCGTCATTACTTTTAGGAAGTAGAAGTTAGGATCTAAATTGAGTTCGGTCGCGCCGATCAACAAACCACCGGCATTGCCGACGATATTGGCCATGGAGACCAAGATGGGCAAGGTAATAAGGCAGGCCAAAACTCGCGGGATCACAATTTTTTTAATGGGGGAAGTGCCAAGGGCACGAATGGCATCAATTTGTTGAGTGACGACCATACTGCCGATTTCACTGGCGATTCCAGCTCCAACTCGAGCGGCTAGCATGAGGCTTGTAAAGACAGGGCCCATTTCGCGCAAAATGGTGACAGCTAAAAGTTTTGGTACATAAAGTTTGCCACCAAATTTTTCTAAGCCGAGACCAAACTGTAAAGACATTACCATTCCGATACTGGCAGAAGTGATGATAATAAGTGGTAAAGACCTCATACCTACTTGGTAGATTTGCTCGGCAAGCAATTTTCCATAAAATCGACCAATGAAGAGTTCCTTAACGACATCTCGAGTAAGCAGCCCCACTCCACCCATAAAGTGGAAGATTTCAATTAAAAATACGGAAAAGGGAACTGCCAGATGAGTCATCAGGGCGCCTTGAAAGAGTTAATAAAGTTTTTGAAATAAGACTCTTCCGCGTTGAATTTGCTGGATACGCCTCCGTAGCTAAGAATGAAATTGCAGCCATTTTTCTTGAAAACGACTAGAGAGAGTTGAACTGGAATACCATCAAGAGTTCCACTGTAAGTGCTGAATCTCGAGGCCCGGCCGTTGTATTCTGGGCTTTCCGTAGAAAGTAGAGACAAATTGCTTAAGGTGGCCACAGTGTCATTTTCAATTTGCTCAAGGCTGGATTCAACCTTGAGATCACATTCAGAAAGATAAGAAATTGTATTTCCAGTGTGGTCACTGATCCAAGACTTGTCCGGTGATTTGGCGGCAATCTCTTTAAATGGACGAGGTGGTGCTTCCAGTTCAACGTTCTTTGCGGACGCAACTTTACTTGCGGGCAGTTGAACTGACACGCAACTCTGAAGAAATAAACTCAAGATGCAAACAGTGATGTGATTTCTCATGGCTCCTTCGTATCGGAATGACTTGATGAAAAGTTCAGTCTTGAAAACGAATCACGACTAAAGAATTAGGACCTTGGTCTGCTGTCAGGTCTTTGTCAGCCCTGCCAGAAATTTTATGAAACTTTTTGCCCATCTTGAACATATTTGCCAATAGACCTTGGAAAGAGCTGGCATTGTATGTGCATTAGCAGTGTGTAGGAAAAAAGTAAGTTCAAGGAGTGAACACTTTGAAGATTTTGATTTTGGCAGGATGCCTTATTCTAAGTATTGCCCGCGCAAATGCAGCTGGAATCAATGGTGCATTAAGCTTGCAGGGTGACACCGTTCATCTTGAGTTCACAGGTCAGCAGAATTGGGACTACGATATGAAACGTCTGGATCGCAACGGCCAGACTGTGGTCGAGTTGGTGGTTCCGGCTCTTGCTGAAGAGACCGTCAAAAATCTTTCAAGCTTTAAAAGCGACATGGTCACAGCAGTGAGCGTCGATCGTAAAGGTCCTGACGGAAAATATATTGTACGATTGACTCTTGCCGGAGAGAGCATCGATACCTTTGACTACCTCACAGATCAACCTTCGCGCTTGATTGTCGACTTCTTTGTGAATCCAGCCAGCAGAACGGCTCAGAAAAACAAATCGGAAGTAAAAACAGATTTGGTTGATAACAATTCTAAGCCTTTAAAAACAGTTCAGAAAAAGGAAACGGGGAAGCAGCGTAAACCAGCAACTTCCGATGCTTTGAGTTTAGGGGCTCAAGGATTTTTGTTAGCTAAAAATGATCCTGTCAAGGCAGGTATTTTTGATGGTGGAGATCCAGATTACGATCGTTTTGCTGTTAAAGACTATGAAATGAAAGAAGACGCAGTCATTCGTTCTCGAGATAACTACTACATCCCGTTTCCAATGTTGGAGCCCGTCGTTGCTTACTGGGATAAATTGCGCTCAACTCCAGCGATTTACGAAGTCTCTCGTCAATCTTCTGAGGAAAATAAACAAGCTCGTTTATTACTCACTTTATTTGAAAAGAAACGATTTGCCGTCTACTTGAAGTCGGTTCAATGGTTTAAGGAAAAATATCCGGAGTCCGAGTATAGCGAAGTTATCGATTATATGACTGCGGATGTGTACCTGATCTTGGCACAAGAGGAAAACAGCAGTCGTTTCTTTAACGAGGCCATGCAGAAATATAAAGAAGCTGTACAAAAGTATCCGCAGTCTCCTTTAGCGGAAAGAACTTCTTTAAAGATGGCTTACCTCACTTTAGAAAAAGCAGATTACCTAGGAGCCCTTCGTCTTTTTAAAGAGCATATTGATAACAAGAATTTTGCCAATAAAGGTTCTATATCAAAAGATTTAAGTCGCATTGGAACGGCTTTAGCTTTTGCTAAACTGAATCGTTGGGATGAGGCTATCGCCCAACTGGACGAAGTTGAAAAAACTGCAGAGAATCGCGATTTAAAGGTGGATGCAGCTTATCGAAAAGGGGATGTGTGGACTCGGGCTAAAGACTATGCCAAAGCCGTGAATGAGTACCAAGCTGCGATTAAAAAATATCCAGAAGGGCAAAGTTCATATCCAAATGCCTACTACAACCAGGCTGAATCTTTATTTTTGCAGCAAAAATATCCTCAGAGTTTAGAAGCCTATCGTGAATTCATCAAAAAATTCCCAACCGATGATCACGTGGCTTTTGCAATGACTCGTCTAGGGGAGTTGTTGGAAGTCTTCGGCGTAGATAAGTCCCGAGTTATGGGAGCTTACTTAGAAACTTATTTTCGCCACGGAGAAAGCCCTAAGGCAGTCGTTGCAAGGCTGAGATTATTGAGTGCAAGAATGAAAGGGATGAAACCTAAAGAGGTCTCCCACGCGGTCAGCGAAATTATGTCGTTAGCTAAAAAAATTGATCTTCCGAACATTGAACAGTTTGCAACCGTTATGGTCGCAGATGGTTACAATCATAGAGCCGAGTATCAAAAAGCTGTGGATTTACTTTCGAAGTATTACAAGGAAAATCCAACAACAGTAGATATGCCTCTAATTTCGAATCGTATTATTACAAATATTAACGATAAAATGCGTAGCGAAATCGATGATGGTAAGTTTATTGATGGTTTGAAAACTCATAGTCAGTATGCAGACTCGTGGTTAAAAAAGTCCAAAAGATTGGATACGCGCTATAATTTGGGACGTGCTTTCGAAATGGCTGGTGCGCCAGTGGAAGCGGAAAAATACTATAAAGAGACCATCAATAAAATTTACGCCATTCGCGGAACTGCGGAAGCAAAAGAAGTTCAAGTGAAGGAGAGTATTCCCTCAGAGGATGAGATTTTACTTCGCTTGGCTTCTGTTTCTACACAGGAACAAAAGTTCAATCAGGCTTATGATTATCTAAAATCGATTAAAAATCCTGTTGCCATGACAGAGAAATCACAGATCGAAAGAGTCGATATTGCCGTCAAGCTTCTTGAAAAACGAGGAGACACGGAATCGGCCATTCGTTATTTAGGAGAACTATTAAGAACTTGGAAGGGTCAACCGGAGCTTGTTGCGGAGCCTTACTTGAAACTCGCTGACTTGCAGAGAAAACAAAATCAGACGGCGGAAGCTCTGACTGCTCTTGAGATGATCAATCGTTTGCAGAAAGATTCTCAAAAAGTGCCAGCACAAGTTCATGCCAAGGCCCTGGAATCTATGGCTGATATTTATCTAGAGCAAAATAAAATAGAACAAGCGGCCCAGGCCTACCAAGAGTTATTAGAAAAATACGAAGACACTCGGCCATTGTCCTCGATTCGCTACAAGTTAGGCCAGATTCATTTCAAACAAGGTGCTATCCAAAAAGCCGCTGAAGTTTGGAATGATTTTAAAGGTGAGAAAAGTGGTTTTTGGAAAGACCTTGCGCAGGAGCAACTGAAAAACTCTGCGTGGCGGGATGACTACAAAAAATATATCAAAAGAATTCCGGCAATGTCTGAGAACGAGCAAGGCAAATAGGAGTATTGATGTCTTACTTTGATTTTGACGCTTTAAATATCGAAGATAAAAAAATGTCTGATATCAAACAGCTGAGTCTGCAATTGGCTGGAACTCAAGCCAGTCTTTTGCTGGTTGGCGAGGCCGGTGTTGGTAAGACAAGTTTAGCTCGCTATATCTATGGCAAAAGTCGCTCACCTCGGTTGTACTGTTTGGATTGTAAAAATCCAGGTGGTTTTGATTTTTCAAAAGTCGATGGTGGAACTTTACTGATCGAAGATTTAGACAGCGCCAGCAGTGTATTACAAGGTGCGCTGATGAGCTTGGTAGAGCGTACGGATAGCAGTCGTCCACGTTTTATTTCCACATCACGAAAAGACCTGCGCAGCTTAGTGAAACAAGATCAATTTCGTCAGGATTTATTTTATAAGCTGGCTGTCGTGCATTTAGAGATTCCTCGACTGGAAGACCGTTCTGCAGATTTTCAACCAATTGTGAATTTTATTTTGGAAGTTTCGCAAATTATGCACGGTAAGACCGGGTTGCGCTTTACGGCAGAGGCTTTTGATCGTTTGAACACGTGGTCTTGGCCCGGGAATATTCGTGAACTCGAAAATGTCATCGAAAGGTCTGTGGTTCTTGCAAAAAATTCACTCATTGGACCGGAACATATTCACTTCGAAGCTGTGGTGAGCGAAATGGAGCTGGATTTTGCACCAGGTATGTCCCTTTCTGAGGTCGAAAAGCGTCTCATTTTACAGACTTTAGAGTTGACGGCGCAGAACAGGACTCGAGCAGCCCAGATGTTAGGTATCAGTATTAGAACATTACGCAATAAATTGAATGAATATCGAGAGGAAGGTGTTTTATGAGTAGTGGACTCTTTGATAAAACGACCAATGCTTTAGCGACATCCTTATCGATGAGGCAGCTTCGTCATAATGTGACGTCTGCCAACATCGCGAACGCTGAGACTCCTGGATATCATGCAAAGAAATTGGATTTTGAGGGGGCTTTGCAAAGAGCTTTAGATTTGGATGGTGCCAATTCTTTGAGTACCAGCAACCCTGACCATATCGCAGTGGGCGGTGTTTCCGTCAGCAAGACCCGTCCTGATATTTATGACGATCCAGAAGGCGCCGTAAATAACGACGGTAATACTGTGGACATGGAGAAAGAAATGTCAGCCTTGTCGGAGAATGCGATCATGTACAAGGCGGCCTTGCAGTTGATCAATAAGAAGATGGCGGCGCTTAAGTATGCTGCGACAGAAGGGCGGTAATAGATGGCTGACTTCTTGACCGGTATGCGAGTGAGTAGCAGTGGTATGGCGGCGCAAAGAATGCGCATGAATACCATTGCCAGCAATATTGCGAATATCAATACCACGCAAACGCCTGAGGGAGGCCCCTATCGTCGCAAAGACGTTGTCTTTGAGGCGATGCCGGATGCGAAAAACTTTGGCGAAATTATCTCGTCAACGGATCCTGCCGGTAGCTTTCAAAGGGTTCAAGTGACCGATATTATTTCGGATCTTAAGGCCCCACTACTTAAGTATGAACCAGATCATCCTGATGCAAATCCAGACGGATATGTTGCATATCCGAACATCAACCTCATGGAAGAAATGACCAATATGATACAGGCGTCACGTTCTTACGAGGCCAATGTAACGGCAATGCAAGCATCTAAGGATATGGCGCTATCAGCCTTGGAGATCGGCAGATAGTACCTGGACCTGGGTAAAATTTTACGACTTTTTGCAACGACTATATTACAATTTTATTAAGGAGAAGGTGAAGCCATGGAAGGTTTTACTGTATCAAATGCGAATAGGTTTTTAGATACTGGAATTACTCGTGATTCCAAATCATTAAGTATCGAAGGACCTTCCTCAACAAGTTCTACAGCAGGTACTGGTAAGAGCTTCGCCGACACTCTGAAAGATGCCGTGGGCAGCGTGAATGAAATGCAAAAGGCTTCGGACAAAGCCATGCAAAATCTCGCGACTGGCAAAACGGACAATGTAGCTGACGTCATGATCGCAGCGGAAAAAGCAGACATCGCATTAAAGGTGATGGTGCAAGTACGTAACAAGGTCATAGACGCCTACAATGAAGTCATGAAAATGCAAGTGTAGTGTTTTAGCTCGTAGTTTCTAGGCCGGAGGGATTGCCTTGAATAAAATTTTCGGTGGATTGATTGTTCAGTTTCGTGAGTTCTTTAAAAATTTGGGTCCCACCAAGCGTCTTTCTGTCATCGCAGTGACTGTGATTGCCGTTGGCGCAATCATCACGATGCTCTTTATGGCTTCGGGGAAGAACTTCGTACCTCTTTTTACCAACATTCCATCTGATCAAGTGTCCACAATGGTGGCAAAGCTCAATGAAAAGAACATTCCTTTTCAGTTGCGTGACGATGGTAAAACGATAGCAATTCCCAAAGACCTTTTGCACTCCACTCAGATGTCTTTAATGTCTGAAATTGGTTCCAATAAAATGGGTTCAATTGGTCTTGAGATTTTTGATAAGCAAGATTTCGGCATGAATTCCTATGCTCAAAAGATCAATTATCAACGAGCTCTTCAGGGCGAGTTGATGAGAGCTATCAACACTCTGACTGCGGTGAAACAATCAAAAGTGATTTTGGCTCTTCCGAATAAGAAGACTTTCTTAGAAGAAGGTGGTCAGGCATCAGCTTCTGTTGTGGTGGAGTTGCATCAAGGTAAAGAGCTTGCTGCAGAACAAATTCGTGGAATTCGTTACTTGGTGGCGAATGCCGTGGAAGGGCTGGATGCTGAAAAGGTTACGGTCTTGGATGAGCGTGGTAAAGTCCTAACTCGTCAGTCTGATGGAGCCACTGGTGGATCTAATGAGCTTTTGGACTTAAAAGCGAAGATTGAGGGTGACCTTGAAGATCGCATTGAAGATATTTTATCTAAAGTCGTAGGTCACGCCAAAGTTGTTGCTAAAGTCGATGCAACTTTGAATCATCGTGTGATTTCTTCTGTGGAAGAATCTGTGGATCCTGAGAAAACGGCGATTCGCTCGCAACAATCTGAAGAAGAATCCTTGGACGGTTCCAGAACAAATCCCTCTGGAGTGCCAGGCTCTCGTGCGAATTTGCCTGGTGCGGAGGAGCAAGGGACTGTTGGCTTTAAGCAAGACGTAAAGAAAGAAATTAAGACAACTAATTATGATGTACCGAAGACCGTAAAAAATATCCGCGAATCTGCGGGAAATCTAGAGCGCATCAGTGTTGCTGTTGTTGTTGATGGAGTTCTAGTTTCTTCTACCAATGCCGAAGGGGTGCGTGAAAGTAAATGGCAAGCTCGTCCTCCGGAAGAGTTGAAGAAGTATGAAGAGCTCGTCAAAAACGCAATTGGCTTTAACCAAGCTCGCGGCGACAGCGTGCGTATCGAGAATATGCAGTTTCAGCCTGAAGATTTCACTGAGGCAGACAAAATCTTAACAACTCTTGAAAGAAAAAAATTGATCCACGCCTTGTTCAAATGGGCTCTATTGGGATTCAGTTTAGCGCTGTTCTTCTTTATTGTTGTGCGCCCATTCATGCAATGGATTACGGACAGCTTTCAAGATTCAGTGGAGGAGATGTTGCCACGAACTATTGAAGAACTGGAAGAACTCCAATCAGTTGATAATACTTTACCAGGCATGTCGACAGCTCTGCCTGTCTTACAGGAAGCTATTGATCCGGAAAAAGCCGAAAGTGAACTTCTTAAAGATCGGATTATGTCTAACTTAGCTAGAGACGAAGAAAAAGCTGCGAATGCCTTTGGCATGTGGCTAGTCAGGAAGGATGGCTAAATGAAACTACATAAACTTGAAAACATTGAGTACGAAAATCTTAAAGGTTTTGATAAGGCTGCCATCCTGATTAACTACTTAGGGCGTGATGCGGTTAAAGTTTTGCTGCGCCATATGGATGATGCCGATATTCGTAAGCTGCTGAATCAAATGAGCAAGCTGCGTGTAGTGCCAGTTCATGTCACCAAGAGAGTCTTGGAAGAGTTTTATGAAATGATTTCTGAGACTGAAGACTATATTTTTTCCGAAGGCATTTCCGCAAAAGAAACAATTGTTGAGGCCTTAGGAGAAGAACGGGCTCGTGGAGTTCTTGGGGGCTTAAATATCAATGCCGGTGGATCTCGATCCTTAGAATCACTAGAAATGGTTGATGCAAAGTCTTTAGCAACCTTTTTGATCAATGAACATCCTCAGACGGTCGCTGTGATTTTGGCCCACCTTGAGCCAGAAAAGAAGGGTGAGGTCTTAAAGCGTCTTCCTGAAGCTCTTCAAGCAGAAGTTGTGCTTCGTATGGCGAACCTGGAGCATGTTGATCCTGAGCTTATTGCGGAAATCGACAGGGTTATGAAAAACCAGTTGTCGAATACCGCTACTGTTGAACAGGCGGCATTAGGAGGCGTTCAACCAGTCGCTGAGATGCTGAACGTGATGGATAAAAATACGGAGACAGCGATCATGTCTCGTCTGGAAGAAAAAGACCCACTCTTGGCAGAAGAAATTCGCAAGTTGATGTTCGTCTTTGATGATATTGCGAAAATTGATGATCGCGGTATTCAGGCTCTTCTTAAAGAAGTACCTAATGATAAATTGTTGTTGGCACTTAAAACTGCCAGTGAAGATATTCGTAATAAGATTCTTAAGAATATTTCTGCTCGTGCAGCTGAAATGTTGCGTGAAGATCTTTCGAATATGGGTCCTTCGCGTCTATCGGATGTTGAGTCGGCACAGCAAGAAATTGTTAACGTCGCTCGCCGATTGGAAGCGGAAGGTAAGATTATGATTGCTAGAGGTGGTTCAGAAGATGCCATGGTCTAATACAAAGAATAGCACTTATCGGGTCGCTAAGGCCGTTTTGCCTAAAGAGCTGGCTGAAAAAACCGTCTTGGAGTTTGTTCCTGTGCGCTTTGACCTAGGAACTCCAGAGCAAGCTTTGCAATACCTGGCAGAGAAAAAAAAAGGTTCTGAATTTGTGATGAACGATGCCGTGAAAATTCAAACCGGCATCGATCAGGTCGAGTTCACGAACGACGAAGAGAAGGTTGAAGCGGCGGCTTTAGAAAAGCTTAAAGAAATTCAAGAAAATGCCTATGCTGAAGCTTACAGTTTGGGGCAAGAAGAAGGACGTAAACAAGCATTTGAAACCGTTTCTCGTGAAATAGCTGAGCGAATGGAAAACCTAGATGAGTTACTTGTCACCATCAAAGAGCTCAAAAAAGAAATGACAACCTTTAACGAGGCTCATTTGCTTAAGTTGACTTTCCAGATGGCTGCGCGGTTGGCGAAAACTTCGTTGGAAGGTAACAATGAGGCCATGGTTTCTATCCTTCGAGATGCTGTCAGCTTATCTCAAGACGAAGAGAATATCCGAGTCCAAGTATCCCCTTCTCAGTACGAATTTTTAGAGACTTTGAAAAGTGAAACAGGACGCGAATTTGAATTCGTAAAGAAAATTCGCTTCGAGCAGAGTGAAGAAGTTTCTGATGGTGGCTGTATTATTGAAACTAATTACGGCGAAGTAGATGCCCGTATTGAGCAAAGAATTGAACAATTATGGGCGACCTTATCTGAAAATCTTCCTAAAGTGAAAGATCGGATTGCGGGCTAATGAGTGAGCTAAATATTAACTTTGATAAATATTCCGATGTCGTCAACACAGTTCATCTTACGCGTGACAGTGGGAAGGTGACCGAAGTGAATGGAATGCTCATCAAAGGATATTTGCCCGGCGCTAGCATTGGTAGCATCGTACAGATCACTCCTGCGGGAATGGATAGATCATTTTTAGCAGAAGTCGTTGGATTTAAAGATAAAAACATCCTCATGATGGCTTTAAACGATATGCGTGGTGTTGGGTTGGGGGCAAAAATCATTCTATCCCGCTCCATTGCCACAGTTCGTGCAGGAGAAGAGCTCTTAGGGCGTGTGGTCGACGGTTTGGGGCGTCCTTTAGATGATAAAGGAGAAGTCGAAAACTTTCGTGAAGTCCCCCTCTATAGTGAAGTCAGAAATCCGTTAGCTCGTCGTCCTATTCGCGAGCCTATCGATCTTGGCATTCGTGCAATTAACGGAGCATTAACCGCGGGGCTCGGGCAGCGTGTCGCAATTATGGCGGGTTCGGGTGTAGGTAAGTCCGTCTTGTTAGGGATGATGGCTCGCAATACCAACGCTGATGTCAATGTCATTGCAATGATTGGTGAGCGTGGTCGTGAGGTTCGAGAGTTTATTGAGCACGATTTGGGACCTGAGGGGATGGCTCGTTCAGTTGTCGTTTGTGTGACAAGTGATCAAAGTCCTCTTCTGCGTATGCGTGGCGCTTATGTAGCGACAGCTTTGGCAGAGTACTATTGTGCTCAAGGTAAGAATGTTTTGTTGATGATGGATTCGGTCACACGTTTTGCGATGGCTCAGCGAGAGATCGGTTTAAGTACCGGAGAACCTCCTTCACAAAAAGGATACACTCCGAGTGTTTTTGCCACTTTACCGAAGCTTTTAGAGCGGGCAGGATCGTTTGAGGGTGAAGGAAGTATCACTGGTTTCTATACGACTCTGGTTGAAGGGGATGATATGAATGACCCTATCGGAGACTCTGTTCGTTCTATCGTCGATGGTCATATCGTTTTAAGTAGAGCCTTGGCACAAAAAGGTCACTTTCCAGCGATTGATATTATGCAAAGTGCAAGTCGTGTGATGCGAGCCGTTTCAACACCAGAGCACGCGAAGCTGGCGCAAAAGCTACGGGAAACTTTGGCGATTTATAAAGATGCTGAAGATTTGATTAATATCGGTGCTTATAAGCCCGGATCTAATCCTAAAATTGATAAAGCGGTGAAAGTGATCGATGCCGTGAATGACTTTTTAAAACAAAGAGTCGAAGATCCGACAAACTTTACTCAAACGATCCGGATGATGCAGCAAATTCTTATCAATGCTTAAAATGTACGTTTAGCGGGAGTTTCGTGACATGAAGTTCAAATTTCCCCTCCAGAAAGTCCTGGAACATCGAAAAATACGGGAAAGTCTTGTGCAGAAGGACTTTCAAGATGCGATGTCTTTCTATAATCAGGAACAACAGAAGCTAGACCAAATGTTAGAACAGCAAAAAAATGCTCATCTTCAGGCAGGAACCTTTTCTGCGCAAGGTGGAGCTATGGGGCCGGCCCTCAGTCAGATTCATGAGTTTTTGAAAGGCCAGGAAATTCGAATTCAACGACAACAAGAGAGATTGCAGGAAATAGAAAAATTGGTCGAGGCCAAGAGAGACATTTTGCGACAAGCCGCTCAGGAATATAAAATAATGATGAGGATGCGGGAAAAACAGTTTGAAGACTATAAGATGGAACGCACCTCTCAAGATCAAAAAGATATGGATGAACAAAGCATCCTGCGCTTTAAAGCGGTGAAGGAATCTTAGGATGAAGAGTGGATACGATCAGTTTTTTCAGAACGCCCGAAGGGCAGCGAATGAGCAAGGAAAAGCTCGTCCAAGATTGCAGTTAGATCTTTCTTCGGAGGAAGCTGAACAGCAAATTCGTCGTCGTATGAAGATGACTCCGTCTAAAAAAAGAAAAAGATCTACGGTTCCTTGGAAGATTGTGGGTGTTTCCTTTATTGGTTTTGTATTGGCGATTTGGGGATTTCAAAACTACGAGCAGGTTGAGACTTTTATTCAATCCGTTGAAGTTCAAATGACCGGAGAAGCTGTAGCTCAGCCTGAGCCCAAAGCTTCCGCGCCAGTTGTTCCAGAAAAAAAAGCAGAATCTGAGAGTGTTGTTGCGAGCCCTGTCGAGATCGGTCATTTACAAAAGTTAAATGATAGAAAAAAAGAACTTGATGCACGGGAAGAAGAATTGAATCGCATGGAAAATGAATTGCAGGTTCAAAAAGTCGAACTAGAAAAACGACTCAAAGAACTTGAAGAGATGCGAACTAAAATATCTTCTATTTTAGACGACCGCGTAAAAGTCGATAATGAAAAGGTCGATACTTTAGTACAGATGTATTCCAATATGAAAGCCCCGCAAGCGGCTAAAGTCTTTGAGACAATGGACGAGGATTTGGCAGTAGAAATACTTGGTCGTATGAAAAAGAAGAATGCTGCTGATATTATGAATTTACTAAAACCTGAAAAGGCTCAGATACTTTCTGAGATGTTTGCAGGATACAAACGACGTTCACCTGCTTCGCAATAGAGGTTGCAGGTAGACAATGAAACCCTTTTCCAAGGAAGGAGGAAGGTTTGTTACAAAGTATAGTCGGCCCCCCAATACTGGGTGCGACCGATTTGAAGCCCCTCGCTGAGAAGTCAGCAGAGAGAGGCCTCAAAAGTTCCCGGGAGGAAACTTCTTTTGGGAGAACTCTAGAAGGAAAGATGACTTCAAAGAGTTCGCAAGATCAGAGAGATCTGAAGCAGCCAAAAGAAGATGTAAAAGGGGCAGCCCCACCAAAACAGGAACAATCGGTCAGTAAACCAGCAAATAAGAAGACGACGGTTCGACAGCAGGCAATACAAGAATTCATGGACTCCTTCGAGAGTGAATTCCAAATATCCCCCACACGACTTGTGGAGGCGATGGCCCAGCTAGACGACACCCAACTGACGCAATCCCCGGAAATGACAGCCGATGCTGTTGTTGCTAAATTGGGATTGGACGAGTCTGAAACCGAAGCCGCTGCAGCGATGTATGCAGGATTGCTGGTGCAATTGAATAATTTGCCACAGCCGCCTGCTGAGAAGGCTGTGCCAAGTTTTACAACAGGAACGGGTATGACTCAGCAGCATATGCAGGTTCGAGTGGCGGCTGCTCAGAGCAGACAAGACGTCATGGCGAACTCAGTGGATAGTCTTAGCAAAAAATTCTGGACGAATCCGGATGCTAAGTCGACCTCGTCGTTGATGCAGAATTTGAGTATGGATGAGATGCCTTCGGTAGAACCGTCGGAAGGTTTATCCGACTCGATGGCGCTGCCAGATGACGTAGATCCGACGATTTCGGAAGGTGCGAACAGTCCACCGGGAACACCCTCATTGATGGATAAATTGCCACCTCATCTCAAGGGACAGATGAGTGATGTCATTTCTCCTTCTTTGTTGGCAGCATTGGCGGCTAAGCAAGCGGCGTCTTCAGCGGAAGCTGAGGTTGCAGTTGCGGAAGGAGGCGAAGAATCTCCGGCACTATTGAATGACTTCAAACAAGCTATGCAAGCGTCGCAGTCTTCTGCTGAAAATGGTATGTCGGCTTCTGTTCAGGGCAACAGCAATCTTGAGTTTTTTCAGGGACAGTCTCAAGGGCAGTCTCAAGGGCAGTCTCAAGGGCAGTCTCTGATGGAACATCAGGCGCAAAACTCTGGAAACTCTGAGGGCTTTGGACAGAAGGAATCCAACGGCAAGGCCACTGAGTCTGCGGGTGACTTCAAACAGAGCTTGGTAGGACTAGAGGGCTTACATGGGGCGCCTATTAAAGGTGAGTCTCTGAAGCTCGATTCATTCCCACAAGCAGCTGCGCCACCGGCAGGGATGGCTGCAGTACGAGCAGAGAACAATGAGGCTGCTGTGAAGCAGGTGATGAGCCAGGCGCAGTATTTAATTAAAAAAGGCGGCGGCGAGATGAAAGTGCAAATGACTCCGGAGGGGTTGGGCACCATTCATTTGAAAGTCATGCTTCAAGATGGAAAAGTAAATTTGCAGATGTCGGCAGATACTCAGGAAGCTAAAAAGACTATTGAGTCTAGTCTAGCTGAACTGAAAACCAGTCTTGCTGCACAGAAGCTCTCAATGGAAAATGTTAAAGTAGATGTTGTTAATACAACTTCGGCGGATACGGCGACCCAGAATCAAACAAATATGAACGGTCAGAATCAACGCGATCAAACTCGTCAGTTCTGGAATCAGTTCAATGACAACTTTGGTTCACAAGGGCGTCGAGAATCTTTCATGGAGATGCCAAATCTGAAGGGGTATGGAAATCGTGAAAGAAATCCGTTGCAGCCGATTGAGACGTCAAACAAGCCTCGTCCTCGCACATTAGAGGGTAAAGGTAGTGGTTTGAATCTGGTGGCATAGACAGTGATTTTTTATTTAAGAGGTGATGCATGGCAGTTATGAGTACAAAGTTGGGTGTGAACGCTTTCGGTGCGACGCAAACGAAAGCAGAAAACCCAGGGGCTTCAAATTTAAGTGCTCAAGATAAAGCAAAGCTCGGTGGTGAAAATGTTGGAGAGGTGCTCAATAAAATTGTTGATGCCAATTGGACAGATCCCACAAAAAAAGCCCGTGTCGCGGGAAATCCAAACTTGGATAAAGATGCTTTTTTTAAACTGATGCTCACGCAAATGAAAAATCAAGATCCGACAAATCCATTGAAGAGTCATGAGATGGCCGCTCAACTTGCGAACTTCTCGTCGCTTGAGCAAATGCAAAACATGAATAAGACACTTGATGAATTAAAGAATGCACAAAAGCCTTCGGAAAATTTTCAAGCATTGAATCTTATCGGAAAAGCAGTTTCTGGTGATTCATCAAAAGTTGTGCGCGGTGTGAATGATAAAGCGCATGATTTTAAGTTCAAGTTACCAATGGAAGCGAGTGAAGTTTCTATCAAAGTTCGTGATCCCGAGGGAAATATTGTGCGAACTTACGATCTGAAAGGACTCAAGATGGGTGATAACAAACTCACTTGGAATGGCGAAGATGAAAAAGGCATGAAAGCTCCAGCGGGTGAATATCAATTTATCGCTGAAGCGAAAAGTGCTGATGGCAAGAAGATGGCATTGAAAACGGATTTTGATGGAATGATTACAGGTGTGAGCTATTCCGCTGAGGGACCGGTTCTTCATGTGGGAAATCAGGCTATTCGTTTCTCTGATGTGAAGAAGATTACCGACCCTCGTCTTATGAGCAACGACCAGAAAGAAAATGATGTTACAAACCTAGACTTGAAAAAAGATGATGCCACAGGACAAACTGTAAAAGAGGGAAGTGCAGAGTTACAAAAGACTACTAATGCACCCGCTCCTGTCGCAAAATCAAATATCATGAACTCAGTGGGATTATCCCGAGACATGATGGAGAAAATTGCTAAGGAGACGGCAGGGCAATGATAGACTTAAAAAAGATACAAACTCTGGAACAACTCGTTCCGCAACAGCCGGCAAAAATAAAACAGCCGGATCTGGGGTCGGGACCCTCCTTCAAGGAGACTTTGACCAGTATCGGAGGCATGAAGCCTCAGAACGCTGGGCAGATGAATCCTCAAGGCCTTGCCAAGGCCAGTGAAGGAGTGAAGTTCTCAAATCACGCTATCGAGCGTATGAGAACTCGGGGGATCAGTTATTCTCCTGAGGATATCTCAAAGCTGACAGATGCGATTTCGAGAGCGGCGGCGAAAGGTTCGAAGGATTCGTTAGTGTTAATGAATGATTCGGCTTTGATCGTCAGTGTGAAGAATAACACAGTGGTGACGGTGATGGATAAGAATGCGTTGAAAGAAAACGTGTTCACGAACATCGATTCGACTGTAGTTCTTTAACACAAAGTGCGACGGCATCGGACGTGGTGCGGGCGCATTTGAATTAAAAATTTAATATTAGGGCTGGTCCTCGCAGAGGAGGCCCTCCAAACGGCGGATTCCGATTGAAGACGCCAACGACATGGAGGTCACATGGGTATTCTTTCATCTCTTTACACAGGTGTGTCTGGTATGACTGCTCAAGGCGAAGCTTTGGGTGTTATCGGGGACAATATCGCTAATGCGAACACCATCGGTTTCAAAGCCAGCCGTGCAGAGTTTCAAGATATTATTTCAAAAAACTTAAAAGGCATCTTGGGTGGTAATCAAATTGGTCGCGGTGTAAAGATCGGTGCAGTGAATCCTATCCTCAGCCAAGGTAATATTGATGCTACTGAAAAAGTGACTGACTTGGCAATTTCTGGTGATGGTTATTTTAAAGTAAAAGGTTCTGACGGTGAATCTTTCACTCGTGATGGTTCTTTTCACTTTGACCGTGAAGGTTACCTTGTAACTAATGATAATCAAAAAGTTCAAGGTTTCGCGACAGATGAAAAAGGTAACATTGTAAATAAGATGACAGACATCAAGTTTCCTCGTGCGTTGATTCCTGCAAAAGCAACAAAAGAAATTAAGTTGGATCTGAACTTAGATTCTCGAATGGAAGCGACGAAGAAATTTAACATTAAAGATCCATATTCAACATCTCATTACTCTACAGGTGTTGAGGTATACGATTCTCAAGGTAATAAGCATTTGGTCAGCTTCTTCTTTAATAAAACTGCAGACCGTGAGTGGGAATTCAAAGGTTTGGTGGATGGTAAAGAGGTGACAGGTGGAGATGAAGGCTCATTGGCTCAGGTATGTGCTGGTAAGTTGAAGTTCACAGTTGATGGAAAATTAGATAGCCAAGAGTTAACGGATAGCTCATTTAACTTCAAGGGTGGAGCTTTGCAAGGCCAGCAGGTTAAACTCAACTTCGGTGATGCGATTAAAGATGGCGGTAAAGGACTAGATGGCACTAAACAGTACGGAAAAAATTCTGACTTGATATCTTGGAGCCAAGACGGTGCTGCTGCTGGTACAATCACAGGCCTTTCTTTCAACGATGAGGGAACATTGACTGCGGTTTACTCCAACGGTCAAGCGGCTGATTTGGCGCAAATTGCTCTAGCAAAATTTGAAAATCCAGAGGCTCTATTTAAAGTTGGTAACAACCGTTTGAAAGAGTCGAGAGAGTCTGGTGCTGCTTCTTTGGGTGCTCCGGGTGCGGCTGGTCGTGGTAAATTGTTTGCGAAATCACTTGAGAGATCAACAGTGGATCTTGCAACAGAGTTCGTAAATATGATTCAGAATCAGCGTGGTTTCCAAGCCAATGCTAAAACCATCACGACAACTGATGAACTATTAAATGAGGTTATTCAGCTGAAGAGATAGTTTTAATTAGTATAATGTGACCATGTCGAAGGCTCCCTGACCAGGAGCCTTTTTTTATTTTTTTCAATCAATATTTACCCCTCTAAAGTTTCATTCTGGTAATCACGAATTAAATCTGTGTAATAGATTGAAAACTGACGGTATATATAGAAAAATGAATTTCTTGTTTAGAAACAAATCTGCTATATCGAAGTGTATCGAATGTTTAATAGTACGTAACGGGGGTATGCGGAATGAGATGTTTAGTTGTTGAGGATGATAACGAAATTGCAACAATTGTAAAACAAGGCTTGAGCGAACTCGAGGGAGACGTCGAAGTTGAATCTAACGGTCGTCGAGCTTTCGAGAAAGCTATCACCAATAATTTTGACATTATTGTTTTGGATCTCATGCTGCCGGAAATGGATGGATATACTTTTGCTAAATCACTTCGTGAAAAAGAAGTGAACACTCCGATTCTAATTTTAAGTGCACTGCGAGAACTTGATGACCGACTCAAGGGTTTAAGCATGGGAGGAGACGATTACCTCACGAAACCCTTTGCTATGGCTGAGCTTCAGATTCGGGTCAAAAACTTGCTCAAGCGTGTTCAGAAAACGTCAGAAGCGACTCAGTTGGTTTTTCAGGATCTTAAATTAAACAGATTAAATCGTGATGTGGTTCGTGCGGGACGCATCCTTGACCTGCAGGAAAGAGAATTTGTTCTTTTAGATCTATTTATGAGTAACCCCAACAAAATCATAGGTAAGCAAACCATCCTCAAAGAAGTTTGGAATTATGATTTTGATCCACAAACTAATGTGGTAGATGTGTTGGTATGTCGTTTGCGCAACAAGTTGGAAAAAGATTTCCCTACACGACTTATATATACAGTTCGAGGTGTAGGATATGTTCTTAAATCGTCCTAGGTGGGGTTTTGCTGGAATAAGCACTAGATTGACGCTTGTCTATTCTCTGGTGCTTATTCTGAGTTCCTCAGCTCTTTTTTTATTACTTTACCTTCAAATTAGCCGCATTTTTGAGAAACAAGAATTTTCAGTCTTAGAATCTCAAGTGGCAGCTTTTCAAAGTCGATTAGAAATTCAGTCTCCTGCAGATCTGCAAAGTTATTTTGCAAGTCTTGAAGGCTCCAATATTCATAATAAACTTTTTGTTATGGTTGCATCACCTCGTGGTGATCTTCTATTTTTGCACGAAGCTGTTCCCGGTCTTGGTATTGAGGCGGATCATTTAAATGTACGTATTCGTGAGCACAATGGACGTAAAACGCAGTTTACGATTCCAGAAACATTTGGATCCAATCAGGTACTAGTGGTTACCCGTCAGCTAAAAGACGGCAATCAACTTATTGTCGCTAAAAGCTCAGAGGAGCTGGCTGTTCACTTAGCGGGTCTAAGAAATATATTCCTGTGGTTTTTAGTGCCAGTATTCATTTTTGGTTTCTTGGGTGGTTCATTTCTTTCAACGAGGACGTTGGGGCCTATTCGCGAGCTCATTGCAATCATGAAGAAGATTGAAAGTGGGTCGTTATCGACTCGTGTTCCCGTTGGCGGCAGTTACGGAGAGCTTGAGGAGTTAAAAATCCTTTCAAATAAAATGCTCAATAAGATTGAACATCTAGTAAATGGACTGAAAGAAGCCTTTGATCATCTTGCTCATGATATTCGAACGCCTGTAACTCGTTTGAGAGGACGCGCCGAATTGGCTCTGACTCAAGAAGGAGATGTTGAGACTTATCGTGAAGCTTTACAGAGTTGTTACGAAAACTCAGATAAAATTTTAAATTTTCTGCAAATTTTGACAGATATCACGGAAGCCGAGAATCGCAGTAAGAAACTGAAGCTTGAAAAGAAGTATATCAGCGAAATTGTCGGTGAGATCATGAATCTCTATGAGATGTCCTTTGAGGAGAAAGATGTCACCGTCGTTCAGCGTTTGGATGAGAACGATTGGGCACTTGTTGATGCAAGGCTGATCAGTCGGGTTGTAGCGAATCTATTAGATAATGCTATTAAATACACTCCATCTGGTGGAGAAGTAACGATCGAGACTGTCAATCAGACAGAACATGTGACTTTACGTGTCACTGATACAGGGCCTGGTATTGCGCCAGAAGAACAGTCGTTGATTTGGCAGAAGCTTTATAGAAGCGATAAAAGTCGCTCCGAATATGGCATGGGACTAGGGCTGACCTTCGTTAAAGCTGTTGTTGAGGCCCACGACGGAAAAGTTTCCGTGCGAAGTCCTATTAAAGACGGAAAAGGCACGGAATTTGAGATTGTGCTCCAAAAGATGTCTTAAACACCCAGATAAGCTTTGCGTACTTCGTCGTTCGCTAAGAGGTTGGCTGCAGTGTCTTGAAGTATTAGGTTTCCGGTTTCTAAAACATAAGCTCGATGTGAATACTTCAAGGCCATTCTGGCATTCTGTTCAACTAACAAGACTGTCATTCCATTTTGATTGAGCTGTTTCACAATTTCAAAAATTTGGGCAACAACCAAAGGAGCTAATCCTAGTGATGGCTCATCCAATAATAGCAATTCAGGCTTACACATCAATGCACGGCTGATGGCGAGCATCTGTTGTTCACCGCCTGAAAGAGTGCCGGCAGCTTGCCAAATCCGTTCTTTTAAGCGCGGGAAAAGTTCAAAGCACATATCTAAATCTGCCCGAATCTGAGTCTTGTCAGTACGAGAATAAGCACCCATTTCGAGATTCTCATGAACCGTCATCTGTGGAAAAACTCCACGTCCTTCAGGTGATTGGGCGATGCCTAAATGCACTCTTTTGTGGGTGGGAACTGAAACGATATCTTGTCCCTTAAACAAGATTTTTCCTTGCGTGGGCAAAAGCCCCGAGATCGCTCGAAGAGTTGTCGTTTTCCCGGCACCATTGGCGCCTATTAGAGATACGACTTCACCTCGTTCAATATGAAAACTGATTCCTTTGATGGCGTGAACAGCTCCGTAGTAAACTTGTAAATCTTCGACTTTTAATAGAGTGTTCATCAAACAGTTTCCTCAACACCAAGATAGGCTTCAATGACTTTCGGTGAGTTTTGAATTCGTTCCGGAGAGCCTTCTTCAATTTTTACGCCGTGATCGAGTACAATGATATTTTCGCAAATACCCATAACCAATTTCATATCATGTTCAATGAGTAAAACGGTCAGTTTAAATTGCTCTCGGATACTGGCAATCGTTTCCATTAAATGATGAGTTTCGGAGTGATTCAACCCCGCAGCAGGTTCGTCCAAAAGAATGATTTTGGGATCCGTTGCTAAGGCACGAATGATTTCTAGTTTTCGCTGCTCACCGTAAGGAAGTCCACAGGCGGGTTTATGAGCTTTATCTTCCAAATTGAAGATTTTTAAAAGACTCATCGCCTTGTCTTGTAGCCTTGATTCAGCACTTAGGAATTTTTTTGAAGTGAACAAAGTATCAAAAAGCCCGTATTTCATGTGCTGATGTCCAGCCACCATGACGTTTTCCAAAACCGAAAGGTCTTTGAAAAGACGAATGTTCTGGAATGTTCTGGTCACTCCTTGGTGGGATATCTGGTAAGGCTTTAGTCCCTTCAAGGACTTTCCAGCTAAGAGCACCTCACCAGCTGTTGGGTGGTAAACGCCCGTGAGCATATTAAACACAGTTGTTTTGCCAGCACCGTTGGGCCCGATCAATCCTGCAAGTTGCCCTTTTTTAATTTGAAAACTCAAAGAATCAACAGCTTTGAGTCCTCCAAATTGCATCGTTATTTGGCGAGCCTCAAGTAGAACGTCGGACATACTTCCTCCAAACTTCAGGCAATTCACGATTTCCGAAGAGTCCCTTAGGACGTAAAATCATGACAAGAATAAGCAATAGGGCGTAGATCACCATTCGCAAATCGACACCAGTGATTTCTTGCAGGGGACGCAACGCCTCTGGAAGAGCCGTGATAAGAATGGCGGCAGTAATAGAGCCGGTCATAGAACCCATACCGCCGAGGACCACCATGATTACAGCATTTACACTCTGTAAATAGGTGAAGGATGAAGGATTGATGAAGTTCGTGAAGTGAGCAAAAAGGGCTCCAGCGACACCAGCAAAAAAGCTAGAGAGAACGAATGAGCGAACTTTCATGCTTGTCGTGTTGATACCCATGGCCTCTGCAGCGATTTCATCCTCTCGCACACTCAGAAAGCCACGTCCGTAGGTGGAGTGTAGAACTCGCCAAATAGTAAAAAAGCAGATAATCAACCAGACTGAGGCAAACAAAAACGAATAAAGAAAGGAACCTAATCCGGGAATATTGGAGTAGCCCCGGGGACCGCCGAGAAAATCCATGTTTAACAGCGAAACGCGAATGATTTCTCCAAACCCCAATGTGACGATCGCAAGGTAATCCCCTTTAAGTCGTAAAGAGGGAAGACCGACGATGAAGCCAGCAGCAGCAGCGCACAGTCCGGCACCTGTCGCGAAAACAAAGAATTCAATCACATTAAAAGAGGGGGGGAGAATATCCCAATGAGTGTTGGCGTAGGCGGCAAAGTAGGCACCAATAGCCATGAAACCTGCGTGGCCTAAACTAAATTGTCCTGTGTAACCGTTGATCAAGTTCAAACTCATCGCCAGCAAACAGTTGACGAGTGCATACAGCAAAATAAGTTGAATGTAGGCATCCATTGCAAAATCAAAGAGAAAACCCAAAGTTGTCAGGGCTAGAAGTGCCAATGCAGGATTTTTTAAGGACTTCATTAGACTTTCTCCGTCGTGTATTTGCCCAACAAGCCTGCAGGTTTAAAAATTAAAATGATAATGAGTATTCCAAAAGCCAGAGCATCGCGATAGGTACTTGATAAGTAAGCAACAACCATTTCTTCGGAAAGCCCCATGATCATGGCCCCTAAAACGGCGCCACCGACATTTCCGATACCACCAAGGACCGCGGCCACGAAAGCTTTGAGGCCGATCATCATACCCATCAGAGGCTCAATTTTGGGATACTTCATACCCACAAGCACGCTGCCGACGCCTGCTAACGCCGATCCAACAATAAAAGTCACAGTGATAATTCGATCGGGATTAACACCTAAAAGACTGGCAACCGAAGAATTGCTGCTGACCGCACGCATGGCGCGTCCAATTTTCGTTTTATAAATAAGAAATTGCAGAGCCAACATAGCTAGTAAACTGACTCCAAGAACGGTGACATCGAAGGATTTCACTTCGACCGTTGAAATATTAAAAAGAACGAGGTCTTTCATGACCTCTGGAAAAACCTTGGGGTCTGCCCCAAAAACGACTTGGCCACCGTATTGAAGAAAAAGACTGACGCCAATTGCAGTGATAAGAATATTTAATTTCGGTGCTTTTCTAAGAGGTCGATAAGCCAACTTTTCGATGGCAAAGCCAAGGAGGCTGCAACAAATCATGGAGGCTATCAAAAGAGTGACGAGTGATGAAATGCCAGGATTGTTTTCAATGCCGAGTATGCGAGCTACATAGTAGGCGGCAAAGGCACCCACCATGTAAACATCAGAGTGGGCGAAGTTGATCATTTTCAGGATTCCGTACACCATCGTGTAGCCTAGGGCGATCAGAGCATAAATTGAACCGAGGCTAATTCCATTGATTATGTGCTGTATGAAATCCTGCATGCACCATCCTTAAGGAGTGATTGTCGTTACGAACTTACGGTTGTTGCCATCTACTTGAATGACAGCCGCACTTTTGACGGCATCGCGATTCTCATTCATTGAGATTTTTCCAGTAACACCAGCAAAGTCCTTTGTTTTTGCCAGTTCATCACGAATGGCTTTTCCTGACAAGTCAGGAGCGCGCTCAATAGCAGCGACAAGAATTTTCGCTGCATCGTAGCCGAGAGCAGCCAAGGCGTCTGGAGTCTCGTTGTACTTGGCTTTAAATTTTTTGATAAATTCTGTTACGGCTGGATCTGTAGACTCTGTCGTATAGTGATTGGAGTAGTAGTTGCCGTTGATCGCCTCTTTACCAATTTCAGAAAGCTTGTCGCTGTCCCATCCGTCGCCTCCCATCAGGGGAGCTTTGATTCCCAATTGACGAGTTTGTTGCGCGATCAAGCCTACTTCTGTGTAGTAACCAGGAACATAAATGCCATCGGGATTTTTGGAACGAATTTGTGTTAGTTGCGCTTTGAAATCAATGTCTCCAGCTTGATAACTGAGGTCCGCGACTATTTCGCCACCCATTTTTTTAAATTCTTCAGAAAAGACATTCGCCAGCCCCACGCTGTAGTCATTTTTAACGTCACGTAAAATAGCAACTTTTTTTAATTTAAGATTTTCCCCAGCGAACTTTGCCATCACAAGACCCTGGAATGGGTCGATAAAGCAAACGCGGAAAACATAATCGCCCACCTTTGTGACATCCGGATTTGTTGACGCCGGCGACACGAAGGGAACTTTATGGAATTGTGCAATCGGAGCTGCGGCTTTGGATCGTCCGCTGGCAACACCACCGATAATAGCGACAACTTTGCTTTGTGTGATAAGTCGTGTTGTTGCAGCTGCTGCCTCTTCATTTTTTCCCTGGTCATCTAATGTCACCAGGTTGATTTTTTTTCCTTTGACCCCGCCAGCGGCATTGACTTCATCTAGGGCCAAACGCACGCCTTTATTTGAACTCAATCCAAAAGTAGCATCACTGCCGGTTAAGGAGTCATATTCGCCAATAACAATTTCATTTGTATTTTTCGTGCAACCCGATAGGAGTGTAAGCACTGATACCAGTGCCACCAGTAAGAATTTCATGAGGTCCTCGTTTCTAAGTGGAAAGAATATTTGCGAGTGAAATCAAATCAAGCTGAGATTTTTTCTCATTTTTAGTAACTAAATCAAGTGGAACTTGCACAAGTCTTTCGCCCTCTGTGCCAATCATGATGTCGCAGTAGCCATGAAGGAGGGCATCAATAGCAGCGGCCCCCATGCGACTTGCAAGGATGCGATCTGCCGCTGTCGGAGAGCCTCCTCGTTGTTGATGTCCGAGAATACAAACCTTTGCATCCATTCCTGATTTTTTTCGAATGGCATCCGCAAGATCGTAAGCTCGACCCGGTTTCTGTCCCTCTGCAGTGATCAAAATACTACTGGTTTTTCCGCGACTGATGCCTTCTTTGATGCGATCAATTGCTTTTTCAACTGTTGCAGTGCCATCAGGTGTGAAAATTTCTTCAGCACCACCGGCTAAGCCGACATGCGAAGCAATAAAACCAGAATTTCGCCCCATCACTTCGACAATAAATAGACGATCGTGGGATGCGGCCGTATCACGAATTCTATCGATGGCTTCAAGAGCTGTATTGACTGCAGTGTCAAAGCCAATAGTTTTATCGCTGCCGTAGATATCATTGTCGATTGTGCCAGGAACACCGACGGAAGGAATTTGTTGTTCCTCCCATAAGGCATGGGCCCCACGGAAAGAGCCGTCTCCACCAATACAAACTAAAGCATCGATCTGAGCATTGCGTAGGTTTTCAGCCGCTTTGACTCGGCCTTCTGGCTTCATAAATTCGGCTGAGCGGCCGGTCTTCAAAATGGTCCCACCTTTTTGGATGATATTGGCCATATCACGAAGATTGAGTTGCTCAATCTTGTTTTCCATCATCCCGACATAACCATTGTGGATGCCGAAGACTTCCAGATTTTGTGCAATTCCCACACGAACAACTGCGCGAATAGCTGCGTTCATTCCCGGAGCATCGCCACCACTTGTGAAAACACCGATTCTTTTTATTTTTTTTGAAAATTGAGCCATGTTAAAAAGCTACTACTGGCGGACTGAAAAGGAAAACAAAAAAGGCGCTCCCGAAGGACCGCCTTTTTTAATCTTTTGAATTATTTTACAAAAAGTTAATTACTTAACCATTGCTTTGAATTCAGAACCAGCGCGGAATTTTGGAGCCCAAGCTGCTGGAATTTTGATTGCTTTACCAGTTTGTGGATTGCGACCAGTGCGAGCTTTACGCTTAGCTTTTGTGAAAGTACCGAAGCCAACAAGTTTAACATCGTCGCCTTTTTTCACAGCTTTTTTGATGTTTTCTACAGCGCAATCAAGAATTGCTTCTGCTTGAGCTTTAGAAACTTTAGTTTCAGTCGCGATTTTTTCGATGAGTTGTGCTTTGTTCATGTGAACTCCCATTGAGACACTTTTGTGTGTCCTGCGTTGTAATTAAAAATCCTGATGATAACTCTTCGTCATCCAATGACAGCCCCATGAAAAGGCAAAAACAGAATTTCGTCAATATTAAAGTATGAGGGGGGTTCTAGTATCCCTCATCAGACTCGGGATCATCCTGTTCAGGATCGGAACTTAAAGCATCACTTGAAGAAGGTTTGACCGGAATTCGATATCCTTCGCTGGCCCATTCCCCAAGATCAATCAACTTGCATCTTTCCGAGCAAAAGGGGCGGGATGGATTTTCGGGAGAGTACAACGTTAAACGCCCGCATTGCGGGCATTTAACTTCTAAAACTTTTGGTTTTTGTTCAGACATAATTCGCATTCTTGCCGAGATTTTGGGGGCAGGGCAAGACGCGGGGTTTATTGGTAGCGTTGAAGTGTTCCAGTGGCGAACACCACATTTTGATTTCCAAACTTGTATGCCAGGTCATATTTTACCTGTGCATCTGCTAATGTACCTTCGTGTGCTTGGATTTGAATCAAGTATCTTCCAGCGGGGGTACCCCAGGCTCCTTGAGCCCGGATCTCGAAAGCTTTACTATGAACTCCCTCTTTGTTTGGGATTATACTGAACGTATTGTTGGTGTTCAGGTAAAGGGGGTTGTAAGCCATACCACCAGCACTAATGCCAACGCTCAAAGTATAGTTATACCAACTTGGTGCAGGATAGGCAGTTAAAGATACTGTTGGAACTAGTGACGGGCCGATTGTAATATCTAGGAAAAGATATCCTGATGTCCAATTTGCACAATTTGCTAAGCCGACCTGTAAAAGCCAAAGACCTTCACGATCACAGATAGCAAAGGCATCTTTCAAAAATGCGGCATAAGCGGCTGTGTTGGTAATGCGTAGATTTCCAGGAAGTTGATGTCCACCGGCTGCAAATGCAACGCTACCATCCGCGAAACTCACTTTTGTTGTGATATTGTTTCCACCGCCATTCACAAGAACACAAGAGTAACCATTCCAAGCTTGGCCAGGATTACATACTGGGGTTACTCCTGGATTTACTACAGTCGTGTTGCCACCACCGCCGCCATCTTTTCCACAACCTATCATTAGTACAGTCGAAAATACTGCTATGGCTGAGACTAAGAGCTTTTTCATAAGGACCTCTCCTGGAAAATAAACTTCTTCAACGTATTGCTACTTCAGGAATCGTGCCATCGGGTGATGAGATTCAGAATGTCTTCAATTTAAGTAGAACTGTTTTACTCTGTTTATAAATTACAGGGGAGTTGCCGAATTGCGGCACTTCAGGGGGCCTCTATGATGTATGAGTAGGGAATGTTAATCATCTTAGATTTGGGATCTGAGAGAAAGAATGTAACACTTAAGATGATTGATATTGATGTGTTTCAAAATGAGACAATTCTCGTCACCCTGTTAGAATCATTACAGTGTGTATTGAGTGGCAGATGTGGTATCCCCTGTGTCCATGAAAACGAAAAAAAATCTTCCATTTTTTATTGCGGTTTTTTTGCTAGGACTCCTAGTCGCAATGGTATCGAAACAAGTTCATGCTGACGAGGCTCGCAAAGACTACTTTTATTTACCACCAGGTTCAGCAAACGTTTCGGCACTCACCGAAAGTGATTACACTGCAGTTCTCAGTAAATTCTTGATGAGGTATTTCAATAAAGTTTACACCACCACAGGCAAACCTCTAGTCATTCCGTTTGAATGGCATAGTCCTTTCTTTGCAGCCTTTGCGGAAAGTAAAGAAGGCTACATGAAAATTTCTTTGTGGGGTGGCATGGCTCGCGCGCCTGGGGCTAGCAAAAGCGTGCTCGCTGCAGTTCTTTGTCATGAGTTGGGACATATCTTGGGTGGAGAGCCGCGCCAAACAATTCCTGGGTCTGAATGGGGTTCTATAGAGGGGCAATCAGACTTCTATGCGGCAGCTGTTTGTTTGCCGGATTTTTTCCGTGCGCACCCAGAGTTGGCTCCTGTTGTTTCCTCTGAAGTCGAGCAGGTATGCAAAGACAATAAAGATTGTGGTGTTGTTCTTCAGACCGGTTTAGAGACAGTGCGCTTTTTGCAAGCGTATTCCTATCGTGAGTATTCGCCGGTCAGTATTTTTAGTGCCGAAAAGCCGGCTGAAAAGTTGATTCTAAATACCTACCCATCGGATCAGTGTCGTCTGGATAACTTTATACAAGGTGCTCGCTGTCAGTTAGGTGGATCTTGCCGTGCTCCGAACTGCTGGCTTCCTGATAATCAAGTAGGCGCCAAGTAGGATGATAAAAAGACTGATCCAACTTGAAATCGAAAGACCCAAAGTGGGCCCTCTGAAGTCATCTCGGTAGGTCTCCATGAGCAATCTTCCGGTAGAGTGGAGAATCATCCATAAGTAGAATATGCTGCCCGACTTCGCCAGAAAAGTGGGACGACGGCTTTGGGCAGGTATTCGTTCGCATCCCAAAAGAATAAGTAAAACTCCTAATTCCCAAAACACGGCATAGAGTTGAGTAGGATGACGATTATTAATGGCCCACGGAAGTTCGCAATATTTACCATAGCAGCAACCCGCTAGAAAACATCCGCTTCGTCCTAAGGCATATGCTAAAGAGCTGACAGGTGCGAAAAGGTCTAAATAGCTTTCAAAGAAACCTTTAGTTTTTATGTGCAAGTAAGGAATAGCTGTCATGGCGGCTAGAAGGGCGCCACCATAAAACACGAAGCCTCCGTTGCTTAAGTCAAAAATGCGCCACCAGTCTTCTAGGTAGTACGTTGGATTTTCAAAGATGATATGAAGCAGGCGAGAACCAATGAGGCCACTCACCATGATAATTAGACTTACATCTAGGGTGATATTCCGAGAAAGATGAGACTGTTGCGCTCTTCTTACGACCCAAAATAAAGACACACACATGGCCAGACTAATCATGAGGTAATAGGTGGGGATTATAATTGCGGGAGAGATTTCAATAAATGGATACAAGAAAGCCTCCAATACCGACGATAGGCTTAATTTTCTGTTATTCTTGAAAATATTCAAGACGATTCTAGTCAAGGGAGTCCAACTAATTACATAATTAGACCATATGAGAATGCACCCTGTTGATATAGCTAAAGAAATTAAGACTTATCCCTTCTTTCGAGCTTTCAGTGATGATTTATTAATGCGGGCTTCTGCGATGGTCCATGTCGAGAATTTTGCAGCTGGTGCATTTTTGCTTCAAGAGGGACAAACCAATCATTCTCTTTTTTTCTTAAGATCTGGGAAGATAGAAATATCTCTTTCCGGAGAGGTTATTGCGACTCTTGAAAATCCAGGTGAAATATTCGGTGAAATGAGTGTTATCACCTCGAATCCGGTTTCTACTGCTGTTCGAGCCCTGAGTCCGGTGGAGTGTTTTGTTATCAGATCAGAAGATTTCGACCATGTTCATCCTAAAGACAAAGACCGTCTTCAGGCTCTACTTTATCAAATTTATTGTTTTATTTTGACCGAGCGTTTGTTGCGTACAAATGAAAAAGCGCGACTTTTTGAAATTCTGAATAGAGAGCTGCATGAGGCGCAAACAGCCATCGAAAAAAGTGGTGGTGGGCGAGTACTTTTGCTTGAGCCAGATAAGAAAAGACAAATGCCGATTCGCATGGCGATGGGTGGAACAGGTGTCCAATTGGATATTGCTGATACGCCAGAGGCTGCCCATGAACTGTTATCGCAGAACCGTTATGACGTGGTTCTTGGTGAAGATGAATGCGTAGATTTTTTAGGCGAAGTCCAGGATAAGAAGCTATCGCCGTTCGTAGTTTTGCTAACGGCCTGTGATAATCAAGGTAATCTAAATATTTTACAAAATCATCGCTTTGTAAACCATATCATCTCTAGAAATCTAGAGGATAGAAACGGTGCCATCCGCAACATATTGACGGCTCTTGGTAAGCTTTTAAATAAAGATCTTTTCGGTATAGATAAATACCTCATGTGGGGTGTTGAGATTCAAAACCGTATCGTGACCAATTCAAATCAGCGCGAATCCTTGCGTGAAGAACTTCAGTGTCACTTCAAAAAAATTGGTATTCGAGGCACAGTATTAGATAGAGTCAACACAGCCCTTGAGGAAATGTTGATGAATGCCATCTATGATGCTCCTGTAGACTCTAATGGCAATCATATCTTCAATCACATATCTCGTAAAAATGAGATCAAGCTTGATACCCACCAGAAGGCCCAACTGTCTTATGGGAGTGATGGGGTGCTGCTTGCTGTTTCAGTGACAGATCCTTTTGGCTCTTTGACAAAGGAAATCATCGTCGACTATCTGTTGAGTTGTTATGGTGGAAGAGCGGGCTCCATGAACGAGAAAAAAGGTGGGGCTGGCCGGGGTTTACATCAAGTCGTTGAAAACGCAGATCTCACTATTTTCAATGTGAAAAAAGGTGTGCGCACTGAAGTTATTTGTTTGTTTAATATAGATGGGCAAAGACGTGAAGGTCAGCCATCCTTCCATTATTTCTTTGTGTAGATCAAGATTCCTATCAGCATTTGAGCCAACAGAATACAAGGGACTGTTGGCAGAGTGGTGCTGAGTAAAGAACCTCCAAATCCAAGAGTTGTACCTAAAGTTGAAATAATAAGAATATTACGAGTGTAGTCCTGTAAATCAGAACTGCGATGGGCGGCAAAAGTGGTCGCAATAAACAGGGACCCCATGGTGTATAGGTAGCCCATGCTTTGAATCGACATTGTCGTTAACAGCAATGTACCAACATCAAATACTAAATTTGTACGAGTTCGGTGAATGGAACTTTGATTCACCAACCGAAACGAATATAGGCTCAATGAATGCCAGTTCCTCAAAAGATAGACTCCAATAAGAAAACCACTCAATAAACCCATTTGTGCAGAAAAATCACTCATCACCGAAATGTCTCCAAAGTAGGATGAGGCGACGTGGGACTCGAGTGTTGGCGTCATGGAAGTAATGAGGTAGGAAAGTGAAAGAAAAAAAACAAAAAGAGTTAAGTAGATATGATTACGGTCGGCCTTCGTTTTAAGGGCCATGTCGGAAATAACAAGAGTTATCCATCCAAGAGACAAACCCAGGACAAGGTTGAGTCCGTGAAAATCAGTATCCATTAAAATGTTTAACGCCAGTCCAAGAATAATTCCTAAAGAAGCACCTTGGCCAAGAACAAAAATTTGAGCACTTTTTTCTCGAGCTGTCCATTGAGCCCCAATCAATGATAAGGCGCCTGCCATCACAATGCTCGCAGGAAGAGACCATTTGTAAATTGATAAGAGTTCAAGAAAAGAAATCATCGAATCTCCAAAAAGCGAACGCTCGGCCAGCTCTGTACAAAGGCTCTATGAGACACAATTATAAGAGAACTTTGAGGATGTGTTTTTAAGAAGAGATCGAGAGCTTCTTCAAGGAGAATGCTAGAAGCTTTGTCCACGTGATTAAAAGGTTCATCAAGAAAGAGCAACTCTGGTTCTTCAGCCAAAAGAGCAGCGAGCGAAATCTTCTGTCTTTCACCGCCACTTGCTGTATTCCATTTTTTGGACAGGTCGATATCTTTTATAAGTAAAGAACTTGTCGCCGCCAGTGGTAGCATATCCTTGAGGGTCAGGGGTAAATGAAAATTGAGATTTCCCAGTTGAGGGAGATATTGAATCTTGTCCTTTGACAGAGTGAACTTAAATTGGCCTACATGCGGTTTGTGTAAACCAATAAGAGTCTTGATAAGAGTGCTTTTACCTGCACCGTTTTCACCTTGTAAAAAAAGAACTTCCCCCTGTTGTAGGTCAAAGCTCACGGGCAAAGAAATGGAACTACCTTCAAGATTCAGTGCTTGAAGCTTTTCGACCTTCAAAATAGTTTTCATGGTATGGATTTCACTAGTAGCTTTTGTAAATCTTCAATGGACTTTGCAGGGTACTTCCCCGTTGTTTGAAGATAGGATGGAACGATAACGACGGGAACTCCGGACAGCTCTTGAAATCTTTCTAAAACTTTATGGGGTGCAGATGGATTAGCCAAAAGAACGCTGACATTATTTTCTTTGGCTAATTTAGCAACAAGCCCAATTCGAGCAGCAGAAGGTGGCATGCCAGGTTTTTCTTCAAGTGATCCGACAGACTCTAAGTTGTAGGTGTGAAAGAAGTAAGTGAACTCTTTGTGGTACTCCATGACCTTTTTGTTTTTTAAATTTTTCGCCAGTGAATTCTGCAGTTGATTCATTCGCAAGCTGAAGGCTTCGTGGTTTTTTTGGAATTCAGAAGCTTTGTCGGGTTGGATAGCAGATAAAACTCTAACGACTTCAGCTCCTGCTTCGGCCATTTTCAGTGGGGAAAGATTGAAGTGAGGGTTTCCATGAGCGTGGATATCTCCCATAGATCTATTTAAAGTTCCGCTTGGGATATCGAGCGGTTTCACTGCTTTTCCCAGAACGCAATAACCACTGCCACCTTCTTGCACTTTTTTGTTACCAGACTTTGTCAGAACTTTCCCCAGCCATCCGTCTTCTAAGTCCAAGCCTATCATACAGATGGCATCGGCACGGTTTACTTTGAGGATATAATCCGGGCGCGCATCGGCATAGTGGGGGTCTTCGTTTCCGGTCAAGAGGCTTTGCACTTCAACTTCTTGGGCTCCGATTTCGCGAACCAGCTCTGCAATATCAGGCAAAGTTGTGACAACTTTGATTTTAGCTTCCGCAAAAAGACTCGTGCTAATAAGTAGGCAAAAAATAAGTCTTTTCATTTTTTATGAGGTTCCTTTGCTGGCTGGCTAAGTCCCTTTGATTCCTATCACTGCCACCTTCTAAATGCAAGTTATTTGCAAATAAGGAGCAACCAATCGTTGCATTTCTCAGAGTCTTGTTGCTGATATGGAAGACCTTGGATATGAAGGGGCATGGCCGGATTGATACGATTTCGTTGGATCGCGATTCTTTTCTTATTTTTGGGCATTTTACCTCTTTGGAAATGGGGGTATTTGCAAAAACAAAATCTGCCATACTTTCTAGGTGTTTTAGCTTTGTTGTGTGTTTTCAATATTTTGTCTGAATCCATCGAAGTTACCGATGAGTCCGCAAAACAAAGGAAATTGCTCTTACACCTTTGGGTGGATCTGCTGTCCGCTGCTGGGTTGTTGTTTGTTAGTGGATCTGCCAACAACCCATTTGTGAGCATTCTTTGTGTGCACGCCTTTTTAGGTGGAATGCTTTTGCGCAATCTGCTTTCGTACGTTTTTGGTGGAACAGTTTTATTTGTCCTGGTGCTTTTGCAGGTTGAAACTTTTTTAGATGCACAAGTGACATTGGGCTCGAATCAGCAGCAGCTCTTTCTGGCCTTTTTATCGCAATGGGTTCTGGTGCTGGCTTCGTGGTGGGTCAGTCATTATTTTTCCCGGGTTCTGCAGAAAAATGAGGTCCAAATTCGCCAACTTCAGGAGCGGCAGTATCAGGCAGATCGCTTGAAGGCGCTGGGTGCACTGACCGCGGGCTTTTCTCATGAATTGGCAACTCCGATGAATTCTTTAAAATTGCGCATGGAAAGAGGACTGCGCAAGTTAGAAGGATCTGATGTTACGGCAATGGCTGAGTTCAAAAAAGCTCAAGACTCTCTGCAAGACTGTCTCAGAGTCTTTGAGCACATGGCTTCTGTTTTCTCCTTGTCCTCTCAAGCAGAAGTGACGCAAGTGGATTTGTTGGATTTGACACAAGATCTTTTGAAAGTATGGAACAAAGAAAATCCGCAAGTGAAAGTGGACAAAAGTTTTCTTGATGGTGCTTATTCCTGTCGTGTGCAAGTCTTAGCTTTTTCTCAAACACTGTTTGATCTACTAGATAATGCCACCGAAGCGTCACCCAAAGATCAGGCCATCCATATTCGTTTGTACCGAAAAGATCGTTGGGCGATTCTAGAAGTTCGTGATCAGGGGACGGGATTGACGAGTGAAATTCTCGAGCGACTTGGGGAACCTTTTGTCACAAGCAAAGTGGATGGTAATGGGTTGGGATTGTACGCTGCTATGATGATGGCACAAGCCGTGGGCGGTGAGTTTAAAATTTTTAATAATACGCCTCACCCAGGAGCTACGGCCCAAATTCACCTTCCGTTGGAGGTTTTATGAACGACCAAAAAGGAAAAAGTATTCTACTCGTAGAAGATGATAAGGGCCTTCGTGAGGTTTTGCATGAAGAGCTTGAGGAAAGAGGTCTTCGAGTTTTTTCTTCGGCGCAAATACCTTCTTTGCCCTTAGTTGATGCTCCAGAGTGGGCTCTTTTAGATTTGCGAGTGGGTTCTGAAAGTAGTCTTGATTTTTTGAAGGCATTGAAAAATCAATATCCCCAAATCAAAGTGGTGATGATGACCGGTTTTGGCAGTGTCGCTTCTGCCGTCAAGGCGATGCAGTTGGGAGCAGATAACTTTATTACCAAACCTGTACACGTTGAAATGATCTTAAAGGCTTTTTTGAACAACGAAGTTCAAGAAAGTGAAACCGAGAAAGAGATCTCCCTCGCTCGTATGGAGCGGGAGTATATTGACTATGTCCTACAGAACGTTGATGGGAATATCACTCAAGCGGCAAAGAAATTAGGTCTTCATCGACAGAGTTTGCAAAGAAAACTGCGAAAAAATATTCCGAAATAATATTTTGAAATAAAAAAGCCAGCTTGCTTTGGGCATGCTGGCTTTTGGTTTTTTTAAATAATCCTAGGCTCTCTTAGTGAAATGCCGGTCTATTTTTTTAAGCGTCTTGAGTCGCTTGCTTCTTTTTTCTTTCTTCGATGAACATCAGCAAAAGCAATAAAGCAACGCCACCGACGATGGCCATATCTGCAATGTTAAATGCAGGCCAACTCCATTTGTTGTACAAATGGAAATCCAAAAAGTCGATGACGTAGCGGAAACGTAAGCGATCGATGTAGTTTCCAATCGCCCCACCAAAAATACTTGAAAGAGCTAAAATCTGCTTCGTATCGTCGTCTTTTACTCCGCGAAGGATTCCTAAAATGATCACCAAAGCAATCGGTGGCATTGAAAGGAAGAAGATCTCACGGAACGTGGGATGACTTTCAGCTAAAAAGCCGAAAGCCGCCCCGAAGTTGCGCACGTAAGTCAAATTAAAGAAGTTGGGAATCACACTGATGGATTCGCCAAGATGAAAATGAGTATGGACGTAAACTTTGATCACTTGGTCCAAGGCGACCAGGAATGCCGAGATCAAAATAAGCCAGATGTATTTTTTATTCATGTTAGTGCCTCTACACATTTAGGACAAACTTCAGGATGTTTTGGGTCATGACTGATTTCTGTTGAGTAAACCCAGCATCTGACACACTTTTCACCCGGAGCTTTTGCCGCTTCGATTTTGTAAGGGCCTGTTTTAAGTTCAACAGCTGAAACGATCAAGAATTCTCTGAGGTCCGCATAATTTTGCAGTTTTTTAAGTAAATCACCTTCCGCAGATACAGTGACTTTGGCTTCCAAACTTGCGCCAATAACTTTTTCTGCACGTAAACCTTCAAGAACTTTTTGAACGTCTCCGCGAACTTTTATGTATTCATCAAAGTTCGCAGCGATTTCTGGATTCGCCCACTCTGCAGGTACCTCTGGATAATCCAACAAGAAGACAGAGTCTGCTTTGTTGTTAGACTTCATGTAGCTGTAAGATTCTTCTGCCAAGAAGCTCAAAATAGGAGCCATCATGCGAATCAAATAGTCTGCCATATAATACAGAACTGTTTGAGATCCGCGACGAGCCGTTCCGTCGTGCTTCCATGTATAAAGACGATCTTTTAGGACGTCCATGTAGGTCGCAGATAGATCCACTGTGAAGAAGATATTCAACGCATGATAGATCTTGTAGAACTCATAATTATCATAAGCTTCAGTCACTTCTTTATGAAGATTAGCTAAGCGAGACAGCGCCCACTTATCGACCCAAGTCAGTTTGTCATAAGCAACAATGTCTTTAGCGGGGTCAAAATCACTCGTCGCTCCAAGAAGGTATCGCATAGAGTTGCGAATACGGCGGTAGGTCTCAGTGACACGATCTAATTCAGTCTTACCGCAAGACATGTCCTTGCCGTAATCTCCATAAGAAGTCCAAAGACGGATAATCTCAGCTCCGCTTTTTGAAGAAACTTCTTGAGGCTCAACAGTGTTCCCCAAGGACTTACTCATTTTGCGTCCTTGTGAATCCAAAGTGAAACCGTGAGTTAGCAACGCTTTAAATGGAGTCTCACCATTTGTGCACATAGAAGAAAGCAATGATGTGTTGAACCAACCACGATGTTGGTCGCTTCCTTCAAGGTAAAGGTCTGCAGGGAAGCCCATGCCTTCGCGTTTCTTTTGAACAGCGGCATGGCAAACTCCAGAGTCAAACCATACATCGAGAATATCGCGTCCATGACGGAATCCTTGAGACCCGAATACAGGGTTGCCCAATTCTTTGCGAGCCTTTTCAACAGCTTCATTGGTGATAAATTTAGCTGGATCGTTGGCAGTGAAGGCGTTGATTCCACCTTCAGCTTCGATCACATCAGCTACTTTCATCATTACGTCGAAATCTGCTAAAACTTCACCAGTCGCTACACAAGTGAAAACTGGAATTGGAACACCCCAAAGACGCTGACGACTCACGCACCAGTCTGGACGATTTTCCATCATCGCGCGGAAGCGGGCCTCACCCCATTGTGGAACGAACTTAATTCCATCGATAGCTTTCATTGTTTTTGCACGAACATTCGAGCCTTCCAAATCCAAGCCAATAAACCATTGAGGAGTCGTTCTAAAGATCAGTGGTGCTTTAGAGCGCCAGCAGTGTGGATAGCTGTGTTCGATTTCTTTGTGAGCCAATAGATGTCCACTTTGAGTCAACTTTTCAACGATCATCGGATTAGCTTTGAAGATGTTGATTCCTTTATACTCAGGAACTTCGTCAGTATAAAGACCTGCATCATCCACTGGATTTAGAACAGGAAGTTTGTATTTCATACCCACTTTAAAGTCGTCCGCTCCATGCCCTGGTGCTGTGTGAACGGCTCCGGTTCCAGCATCTAAGCTGACATGAAGACCTAGAACGATGATGGAGTCGCGATCAATCCAAGGGTGGCGAGCTTTTCCAAGCTCCAGATCTTCGCCTTTGAAAATAGAAATTTCAGTCAAAGAAAGTCCTGTGTCTTTTTCAAAAGAGTCTTTAAGACCTTTGGCGATCACTAAGTTTTCTGTGCCAGTACTGTAAACACCGTATTCGAAATCCGGGTGAAGGCAGATGCCTGTGTTGGCTGGCAAAGTCCAAGGAGTTGTTGTCCAAATAACGATGCTTGTAGGGTGTTTGGGATTGCCAAGTTTCGCCAGAGTATTTGCATCGGTGATTGGAAACTTCACATGAATCGAAGGCGATTTGTGATTGTGGTATTCAACTTCCGCATCTGCAAGAGCCGTCTTTAAAACCCAGTTCCAATAAACGGGTTTTACTCCACGATAGATCAAACCATTTTTAAAGGAACGAGCGAACTCTCGCACTTCTTCGGCTTCGTAAGAAGGCTGCATTGTTAAGTACGGATTTTCCCAATCAGCAAGAATACCTAAGCGACGGAAATCATCCTTTTGCACGCCAACCCATTTTTGCGCCTCTTCACGACAAAGAGATAAGATTTCTTGGTCTGTCTTAGTGATCTTTTTTGCTTGAAGATCTTTAAGTACTTTGTGCTCGATCGGCAAACCATGACAGTCCCAACCTGGAATAAACACCGCCTGAAAGCCGCGCATGTTTTTGTATTTTATGATGATGTCTTTCAGAGTTTTATTTAAGGCATGACCTAGATGAATGCCGCCATTGGCATACGGAGGTCCATCAGGCAAAACGAACTTCTTTTTGCCAGCATTTTTTCCAATCATCTTCTGGTAGATTTTCTTTTCTTCCCAGTTTTGAATGATTTTTGGTTCCTTCAAAGGAAGGTCCCCTTTCATTGGGAACTCTGTTTGGGGCAAACGAATCGTCGACTTATAATCTGGAGTGGTGGTCATGCCATTTTTCCTTAAATCATAATGGTGGTCTAAAGACGGCAGTATAGCTTATTTTTTTGAGTAAATTAAATGATTTCCGAGAGATAAAGTGAGGTGCCGTCTAGCGAAGCAAAGCTTTAGCTCGACTGTGCCCAATTTTTATCAGCATGCGAAGAGCTTCTAAGTCAGAACTTAAATTGAAGTCCTCTTTGACTTCCTGAATCATGCAGCGACTGCTGAGGTCCAAGAGCTCCAAAGCGTTTGAAGTCTGTGTCGTCGTGGCGATCGTTTTTTCGGTAGGGAGAACTGGTGTTTGCCCCACCGATGGAATCATTTGAGAATGGACTGGTCCAGTAGGAGTCGCCGGCGTAGCCGCAACAACAGGCTCCACCGCGGCAGGTGCAGACACTGGCGCTGGGGCCGGAGCTGGAGCGATGGGTGTTGCGGAAACCATGGGGTGGATTGCCATCTGCGGTTGAGGTGCAACTGGCGCGGCCACTGGAGTCGGAGTTGGAGGAGTTGGCTGCGTCGCTCTTTTTAAAACAGGCTCTTCGAAAGAATCCAGACGATTTTGCTGTGGCCGATCCAGCTCGCCCATAATTCCGGCAAGGCTTCTGAGTTCATTTTTGAAATTTTGAATGCTGGGACGATCTAATGCTCCACTTCCATCACGTGTGGCTTTCAGATAAAGGCTGACAAGAATGTCTGGAGTGGTTGCCATTTCTTTAATCGAAGAGTTCTGCCCAATAAGCCATTGATAGGCTTTTAGCATCGTCTCTTTCGTATAAGCCTGTGGTGGCAAGGGATTCATGGCCATTAAGTGGAGTCTCCAGAAGTCAGGGGTCAGAAATTACCGACTCCATTACTGTGAGTCAATGTCATCGACCTACAAAATCTTACGAAAGAAGTGCTTAATCTGAAGGCACCCCTACATATTGGCCCCTGAGGTGTTTCTAAACACTAGGGGCGTTGCGGTAAAAGAAATAATTTTTCTTGTTTTAGTTGACGTAGTCTTTTGCGTTGATCCCGTACTTTTCGATCTTTCTTAAAAGAGTCTTTTTGGGAATATTCGCATGAAGTGCCGTTTGGTTGATGCGTCCACGGAAAGTCTTAAGAGCTTTAATAATGAACTCTTTTTCGAAAGCTTCTTTCTGCGCATTAAAGTCTAAACTTTCTGCTCCAGAAACAAGAGGCCCGTCATCTCCCTCGACGTCTTCGGAGTCCTCATCATATTCTAAGTCGTCAGTATCATCACCGAGTGTCTGATGAGCCTCAGCTGCAACGCGAACACCTGCAGAAGTCAGATTCTGAGCGATATTCATCACCGGTTGTACATCGATCAGATTTGTACCGGTCGCAATAAGTAAGGACTCCGGCAAGGAAGCAATCGTGATGATATTCGACATCTCAAGAACAAAAGCATGTTCAATGACATTTTCAAGTTCACGAATATTGCCGGGCCAAGTGTGCTTCTTAAGCACAGCCATCGCATCAGGAGCAATTCCATTAATGCGTTTAGAGTGAGCCGCATTGAATTTTTTAATGAAAATGTTCACCATGTGTTCCATGTCATCTTTGCGTTCAGCAAGAGCTGGCAAGAATATAGGAACGACATTGAGGCGATAAAAGAGATCTTCACGGAATGTGCCCGCTTTGATCATGTCCTCAAGTGGACGGTTCGTCGCCGCGATGATTCGTACATTCGAAGGAAATTCTCGATTGGATCCAACAGGGGTGAATACTTTTTCTTGAAGTACACGCAAGATCTTCACTTGCATCAGTTGCGGCATATCGCCGACTTCATCTAGGAACAGGGTTCCACCTTCGGCATACTGAAATTTACCGATCTTTCTTTGATCGGCGCCAGTGAAAGAGCCTTTTTCGTGTCCAAAGAGTTCTGACTCAAATAAGTTTTCAGGAATTGCAGAGCAGTTGATAGCAACAAACTTTTCGTCTTTACGAGCAGAGTTGTAGTGAATAGCTTTTGCAACAAGTTCTTTGCCTGTTCCAGAAGCTCCACGAATCAGCACAGGAGTTTCAACCTTCGCAAGCTTGTGAATGATATTGAAAACCTTCTGCATCTGAGAAGTGTGACCAATAATCTTTCTTCCCGCTTCGACCATGACTGGTGCCGAAGCAGCTATGTTAGAAATCAAGTTGTGTGCATTAACGGCTTTGTCTATTAATTGAAGAAGATCTTCTGAAGCCACAGGTTTTTGTAGGTAATTGTACGCGCCATCTTTAACTGACTGAATTGCATCATTCAATGTTGCGTAGGCTGTCATCATGATCACGATAATTCCAGGATCGAACTCTTTGACTTGCTTCAGAGTTTCCATGCCATTAAGGCGGGGCATGTCGACATCAAGGATCACGATGTCATATTTTTTGTCGCCATTTTTTACTTTTTCAAGGGCATTGATGCCGTCAAAAGCTTCATCAACTTCGAAGCGTTGAGTAAAGGATAGTGCCGACTTCACCGACAATCTTAAGCCCTGATCATCATCCGCAACCAAAACTTTGAGCATGAGTACCCCCTGTTCCTTGGCAGTTCTATCGCAAGTATCGCTCCATTGCCATGAGAAGATTTCACAAAAGTGTTTCTTTGGCGCTATTTGGTAAAAAATTCTGCCCAATAGGATTCTCGAGCTGATCGGCCGAGTTTGTGCTGTTGGAGTATTCAAAATACACCAAGAATCCATCAGCAAAGATTATGAAAATGTCGCTTCTAGATTGATCCCCAGCATTGGTGATCGCTAAAGTTCTGTTTAGGAATATATAAGTTTATTGGTAACCCTCAGAAGACCTTTAAGGATATGTGGAACTTTTCCGCGATCGTGAAACGGTTTCATTCTGTCCCTTCGTAGTTTTTAAATGGGCAAAGATGCACCAGTTTTGAAATCGTAAGTTGTTGATTTTTAAAGACATTTTTGTTTCGATCCAGGATTCAGCTTGGTACGCTTGTTGCAATATTACTAATTCGATATGGAACAACGAAGATACAAAGACATTGTGGCGTTTAAGTGGGAGCAAGGTGCACCAATGGCTTTTCATGCCCGCAATCTTGAGATTGCTGAGATCTCCGAAGAGGCATGGGACAGTATCGTCAGTTCCTCAGATATGAATCCGGAAGCTTTTGAAGAGCTTGTAGCTTGGGAACAAGAAAATAGTTCTGATGTGAAGTCTGGCAAATTAGAATTTGGCATTCGCAGTCTCACTATAAATGTCACACAGATTTGTAACCTCAAGTGTACGTATTGTGCAGCCGGAGGGGACGGTACCTATGGATCTCCGCAAACTAAAATCAATGTCGAATCCACGCTTCCTCAGCTGAAATATTTCTTAGAAAAGGTTCCAGATAACAGTTCTTTCCGTATAACTTTTCTTGGGGGAGAGCCACTGCTTTATCCTGAGGGTATTCAGGAAATTGCTAATTATGTTCGACTAATGACTTTAGGGCGTAATATCGAACCTTACTTTTCAATTGTGACTAATGGAACGCTGATTAATGAGAAAACGCTGGCGATCTTAAAAAATATTCGCGCCAAGGTTACTGTAAGTATTGATGGCCCGGCATCAATAAACGATAAAGTTCGCCCAGCAAAAGACGGCAGTGGCAGCACTTCTTTGGTTGTGGCAGGTTTGCAAAAACTGGCTGAAATCAAGGAATTTTTAGGTGGACCTCTGATCGTTCATGGTGTTTTCGATAGCAGCAATATGGATCTCGTCGCTGCTTACAACTTTTATCGGACCTTGGGTGTCGATCGCTATGAATTCACTTATGCCGTACAGGAAAATGACAGTGAAAGTAGCAAAATTTTTACTGAGCAAATGAATCAAATTGCCGCCCAGGCATTTTCAGTTGGCGGAGAGGTGGAAATCCGAAAAATTGGTATGTTCGACCAGTATTTCACGGCTCTAGACAATCAACAACAAACTGAAAATTATTGCGGTGCCGGCAAGTCGTACCTCATGGTTGATGCCAAAAACAACCTTTATACTTGCCCTTGGGATGTTGGAGCCAAGGCCGAACAGGTCGGAAATGGCACAAATATAGACCAGGAGCGCCTTGCTGCATATGAAGCTCCACTTATTGAAAAAAATAACTGCCAAAGTTGCTGGGCCCGATTTCTCTGCGGTGGAGGCTGTATGTTTGTTCATAAACAGGCGACGGGAAGTAAAAATCGCAAAGACGAGAAATTTTGCAGTCGCACTCGGGCCTTGATTGCGACCACATTAATGTTTTATAAAATAAGCAGGGCTGCCTGTTAAGAAGGTAATATGAAAAAAGCTTTACACATCAAAAAAATAAAACCTCGTAAATTGTCTGCGATTCCCGAGGGTTGCGTATTTGGTTCCGGCGATGGACCTTGTGTTCCGACTATATAGGAAAAAATGATTCCACCTCTAGCCTCGGAAGAGAAACCTTTCAATCTTAGGTCCCTTTTATTAAAGGCAATTTTTGCTTTGGGTCTCACTTTCTTCATGGCGCAGGTGAACCTAGATTATATTGAATCATACCTCTATGACTTGAGAATGCGATTTAATCCAGCCAGGCCCAATCCTGGGAATATCGAGCTTATTTATATCAAGCCAGAAACAATCCAAGCCTTTAAGGGCTATCCCTCTGCTAAAGATCAGGCTCATCTGTTGCGTATGCTTCTTTCCGCGGGAGCTACGGCTGTGGTCTATGAGTTTGACATTAAGGAAGTTCCTGGGAGCATAGCTGAAAAAAATCTTTGGGAAAGTGTAATTGTTAAAAATAAAAATGTATTTATTGCCGGTCGTGGCGTTCCTCTGAAAGGTGAGGAGAGTCAGCTTATTTTGCCGGATCCTTTAGAAAAAGTCACACTCTCGCCAGGTCCCAAAACTGCTGACATTTCGAATTTTGCGAAAGACGGTGTGACTCGTCGAATGATGTTCACCTATCAGGATCGAGCTCTGCTTCCCTTGGAACTTGCTGCCTTGGTTAACCCAGAAATAAAACAAGTCAGTAATATCCGTGGTCGGTTTGATTTTTATGGAACGGATCAGGCTTATATAGATTTTTTGCCTGCCGATTCATATTCGGCCTTTTCTTTCGAGGATATTGCAACCCAAAAAGTGGATCCCACTCGCTTTAAAAATAAAATTGTTCTCATCGGAACGGATCTTGAACTCACAGAGACAGAGTATGTCAAGACTCCATTTAATCGTGAAGTTGTGGCCATGACATTGATTGAAATGCAAGCCAATGTCATCGATACGCTCATTCGCAATTCGGCATCTGTGAAAGTTTCGAAGTATTTCAATTGGGTGCTAATTTTTATTGCCTCAGTGCTTGCTACCCATGTTGTACTGACGATGAAGCCTACCCGTGGTCTTATTGTTCTGGGTGGAGCACTTGCTGGTTTCAGTATCATTAGTTCATTTGCATTTTGGTTCTTTGGGTTCTGGCTACCCATGGCGGCCCCCCTTCTAGCCATCTTCCTCTGTTACTACTTCTTCATTCCCTACCGCTTGATTATCGAGAATCGCCGAAGCTGGGAGTACTTTCAGAAAAATAAATTGTTGAGTCAGGTTGAAGAACTCAAAACTAATTTTATTTCGATGATGTCACATGACCTAAAAACGCCGATCGCGCGTATTCAAGGTATGACAGATATGATTCTCGCTGACACTGTGAAGTTGAGTTCGCAACAGCGTGAAGCGGTTGATACAATTAAACTCTCTGCCGATGATCTTCTGAAGTTCATCAATGCTATCTTGAACTATGGCAAGATTGAAAGCCAAGGAGTTCAGTTGCATTTGCAAAGCAAGGACGTGAATAACCTTCTTCAGGAAGTAATTCGTAAGCATGAGTTTCTGGCTAAGTTGAAAAGCATCCAGATCGTATCTGACCTTGAGCCTTTGTTCCCAGTTCCAGTTGATGCCGATTTGATGAAACAGGTGTTTTCGAACTTGATTGAAAATGCAATTAAGTACAGCCCCGAGGGCACTAAGATTCTGGTGTCTAGCGAGGAAAAGGATTCTAAAGTTGTAGTGCAAGTAATTGATCAAGGAGCAGGTATACCTGCAGATGAACTGCCAAATATCTTTATGAAATTTTTCCGTTCGAAGAATGCTAAAAGCTCACCAATCAAAGGGTCCGGTCTGGGGCTCTATCTGGCAAAATATTTTACGGAGCTGCACCAGGGGAATATCTTTGTAGAGTCGTCTATTGGTAATGGCTCTATATTTACAGTAGAGCTACCAATCGAACAACAAAACATCCAATCTTAGAGATCTCCTTTTCAGGTCGGGGTGCGATGTTGTTTACCCGACTATCGTCCTCAAAAAGCCGTAAAACTCTCCATCAAAGGTCGATGAAAGAAATATGTATTTGATTCATCTTTACGTTGGGAGGATGATGAAGATCTATGTCGTTTACAGTAAAATTTTGGGGTGTTAGGGGTTCGCTGCCTTCCGCTCCTGCACCAGTAGATTGGGCGTACCATATAGAGGGAGTTCTTCGGAGCTTCTTTACATCAGGCTTCCGCGATGCCTCTCAGATCCCCAAATTTATTCAGCAAATGGACCTGCCTTCAATCGGAGGTTATGGAGCTGCGACGACATGTGTGGAGTTACAAAGCTCGAAATCACAATTGATTATTGATGGTGGCAGCGGAATTCGTTCTTTGAGCGAGCAGATAATGACAGGCACGACGGGACGAGTGAAGGGGCCGTTTCATATTTTCATGACCCATTTTCATTGGGATCATGTTATTGGGCTCCCATTCTTTTCGCCTCATTTTATTCCAGGTGCCGAAATTCATTACTACGCCGTCCAACCAGATTTAGAAAAAATTATTCGCGGTCTATTCAGCAAGCCTTCTTTTCCTGTTCCTTTCGAAGCATTGAAAGCAAAACTGGTTTTTCATACTTTGGAGCCGCGCAAGTCTATCAAGATTGATGACTTTACAGTGACTCCTTATGAACTCGATCATCCAGATCCTTGTTGGGGCCTGAGGGTTGAATCTGGTGGTAAAGCTTATGCTCACTGTGTAGATACTGAAGGGACAAGAGTGACTCGGGAAGAGTTGGGACTTGATTTGCCTTTGTATCAGAACGTCGATCTTATGTACTTCGATGCTCAATACACTTTGCCTGAGTTGGCAGAGAAAGCGAATTGGGGGCATAGTGCTGCTCAAGTAGGCTTGGACATTGCCTTGCGTGAAAGAGTCAAAAGAGTTTTATTTGCACACCATGATCCTGGTGCTCGTGTAGATCATGTGATGGAGCTTAAACACCAAACACGTGAGTACTATGAGTCTTGTCAGCGATTTGCCTCGGAAAATAATGAGAGCATCCCAGAAGTTATCTGGGATTTCGCTTACGAAGGACTTGAAGTTAAGTTGTAAAAGTAGCGTGAAAGGCTGGGCCTATCACGCTTCAGTTTCCACAATCCAAGTATCAGGATCTTCAAAGAGTTGACTTAAAAGCTCATCTTCAAACAAGTGATCACCTTCAAAAAGCTCGTGTAGACTGAGCGCTTTCTTCGTTAATTCCTTATAGGAGTGAACCCGAGCAAAATATTCTTCTTGGCTCATGAGAGGTTTTTTCGGCCGTGTTCTATTTAATTTTTGACCGTAAATAAGAGTGTCGTAACTGTAGCTATTAAACACAAGCGCCTCAAGGGACGTGTAGGGCGAGTTTGTGCCAAAATTGCTTGCGCTGAGTGGGGGACGTTGATTGAAAAGATCAATGATCATTTGGGCATCACCAATGTTTGTATTGGCGTTACACCACTGCCAAAATGGCGTATCCAAATGCTTGTTAAACTTATAGTGCATGCCCAAAAACCAACGGAAAGTATCCCAAGTCGAAGCAATCTCTTGATTGATGCCGGCAATAGAAGAAGCGTCTGAGTGTGAATTTGGCATTAATTTACAAAGAGTCATAATGCTGTGCATGGCTGTTTGGATGGCAGTTGATTCTAGAGGCTCAACAAAACCATAAGCATTTCCAAGTGCGAAGACATTTTTGTTCCAGGCTTCCTTGTGTCGACCCGATCTGAACTCAACCATTTTATAGCTTTTAACGGGACCATATTTTGCCTGCACTTCTGCGAGCGCGGTGGCTTCGTCGCAATACTTTGATGAATGAACATATCCATGGTGATTTTCATCTCGCATGGGAATCGTCCAACACCAACCGTTATTCATTGTTGTTACGCCCGTATACGGTTTAATCACATTATTATGAGAGGTCTCAAAAGTTAAAGCTCTGTCAGTGATCAGAGTTGAGTTGAATGAAATAAACTCTGTTTTTAAAGTTTGACCCAAAATTTTTGAGCGGAAGCCTGAGCAGTCAATATAAAGATCGAAGGATAATTCTTCACCGCTGTCCGTTTGCAATGATTTAACAAATTGGTTTTCGTCTAGGTTGACTTGCACAATCTCGGCATCGTGAATTGGGATCGATCGCTGTTGCAAAGTTTTATGAAGGAAACGAATCAGACTTTTATTGTCGATATGGTACGAGAACGGAATGCTTGGTAGCAAAGACAACAAAGACCCATCGCGATCGCGGATCACGGGGATTTTATTGTTATCCATTAAGACAGAGGGCCAATTCGCATTGTTGATAGAGTCTTCAAAGTACATCGACTCTTGCTGATGACCGGCAAAAAAGTTGAAGTTGAAATGATAATTTCCTGGTTGTCCCCAATCAAAACGAATTCCGAGTTTTAAGGTGGGTTTCACTTCTCGAAAAAAGGCTTCTGGATCGATTTCTAACGTGCGATGAAGGAAGGGAACAATTTCAGTCGTCGTCGATTCGCCAACTCCGATAACGGGAATTTTACTAGATTCGATGACAGTTGTCTTAATGTTAGGATGAAGTTTTGTGAGGGCCAATGCCGCCAGGTATCCCGCCGTTCCGCCACCAAGAATTCCGATGGTTTTAATTTCAGTGGGTGGGTATTTGGGGAATTCAAGATAGTTCAGGTCAAAAGCGGTATTGATTAGATTTGCAGTCGATGTCATCAGTCGTCCGTTAGGTGTAGGGGAAAGTTCGCAGCAATTTGCGCTTTAATTTACAAGATAGCAAAGTAATTTTCCGTCCTCAGGCTAAGGACGGTTCTCGAGGGGCTCGACTGTGGATTTCTTGCAGGGTCCTGACTAAAATTCGGGCGCTTTTTCGCTATCAAAGATGAGTTCAACCTCTTTCGGATCTTTATCGCGAGCGGCATTAAGTCCCTCAAGAGTCGCCTGGTCTAATAAAACTTTTTTGGTATTTTCAGGCCATGGAAAGTCTTGTGCCGGAAATCGCACTGCAACCTTTTTCATGAGTTGAATCCATACCGGTACAGCCCCCGAGGAGCCCGTCAGTTTATGCGGGAGATTGTTGTCATAACCGATCCAAACAACACTCGTGATAAAGGGAGTGAATCCGGCAAACCACGCATCTTTATTGTCGCTGGTGGTTCCCGTTTTACCGGCGGCCGGCAGATTGAAGCCGCTGGCCGTAATCGCCTGCGCAGTTCCTGAAATCACGGTTTGTTTCATCATTCCAACCAAAGTAGCCACGGCCGCAGGATCTACGGTAGAGGTCGATTGTGTTGAGTGGCTGTAGACTTGATTATTGTCAGCATCCAAAACATAACGCACGAAAGAGAGCGCGCGTTTTTGGCCAAGATTGGCCAAAGTCATATAACTTTGAAGGACTTCAGTTGGGTGCATCTCAAAGGCCCCGAGAGTCATCGCAGGAAAAGCTTTCAGGTTTGAACTCACGCCCATCATTTGTGTGACATCAATTATATTTCCCAGTCCGACTTGCAGGCCGACAGCTGCTGTTGCGGCGTTGAGGGAATTTTTAAGGGCATAAAAAAGTGGAACTTGGCCGAAGTACTTTTTGCCGTAATTTTCTGGCGACCAAGCTTGGCCTTCATATTTATAAGTGAATTTTTCATCGTTGACCAAAGTGATGGGGGTGTAAGGTTCACCTTTCTCGGTTTTATTTAGTAAGGCGGTTAGGTAAACGAAGGGCTTCATGATCGAACCAATTTGTCGGTGACCGTCAATGGCCCGGTTGAATTGAGTCATGCGAAAGTCACGCCCACCTACCACGGCACTGACAAGTCCGGTCTTGTTATTGCTCACCAGAACACTGCCCTCTAAATTATTTTTTTGTCCTTTGAGTTTGGCAATATAAGGGTTTTTGGTTTCTAACAAGGTCAGGTGATTTCGAAGTGCACTTTGCGCGGCTTCTTGAGCTTCCAAATCTAAGGCGGTGTATATTTTGAGGCCGTCGATATTTAAGCCTTCTCTAGTTAACTGTTTTCTTACAGCATCTAGATAATAAGGAGCCGTTTCCACGGCCAGAGTTCTTGCGGAGGTCGGTAGGGGAGAGTTTTTTGCTTCGGTCGCCTGAGTGGAGCTAATGAAGTTCAGCTCTTGCATTTTATCAAGGACAAGAGCGCGTCTTTTCAAAGCATTCGCGGGTTTTTTGAAAGGATTGTAAAGCCCCGGACTGTTGACGATGGCTGCCATCAATGCACATTCTGAAAGATCTAGGTCGCGAATGTCTTTGTTGAAATAAAACGGAGCAGCTGCCCCGTAACCACGAACTTGAAGAGCCCCATTCTGTCCCATATAGATCACATTCAGGTAGGTTTCCAAAATTTGATCTTTTGTGAACCGAGATTCTAGCAGGATGGACATGACGAACTCTTGCAGCTTTCTTTTGAGAGTGCGTTCGCTAGTTAAGAAGTAGTTTTTAACTAGCTGCTGAGTAATAGTGCTGCCCCCCTGGGCCTTGCGACCTGAGGTGATGTTCTTGAGCAGAGCTCTGAAAATTCCTTTATAGCTAACTCCTCCGTGTTCCAAAAAGCTGGCATCCTCGATAGCCATGATGGCATTTAAGCACATTGGAGGAGCATCACTCAGGCGGATTTGCTGAAGCATCAGGGGTTCATTGCCGATATATTGTGCAAGAAGGGTTGCTTCTCCAACGGCCTCTGTCGCTGGAGTGAATGGGGCACCTTTATAAATTTGAGAAACCACTTCATCATTTTCCAAGATGAGGACCTGAATGGACTCCTCGGATTTGTTGGTCGGGGTGTTGTGTGTGACCCAGCCTATGCAGGAAGTTTGCATTTCTTCAAGGTTCAACTGAAGGCGAGAAGCGCACTCCTCTTTGGTCCCAACAAAGTAATCACCAGGAAGAAGTCTTTGATCATAGGTGCGACGGCGGTAGTTTTGCTTAAGAAGTTGTTTCTCGACATCTGTGATCTTTAGAATACTTTGCGGGTAGAAGGTCATCGGAGCTGCATAGTATTCTGTCGGAACGATAAATTTTTTCGACTCAAGTTTGGTGTTGAGTTCTCGTTCAAGATGGTTGAAGGCATAGAACGTAAAACCAAGCCCTGCAATGATAACAAGCGTCAGAAGGATTGTAAAAGCACCTAAAATAGTTTTTAATCGGGGTCGCATCATTCCACAGAGAGTAATACGAAACTATCTGTTAAGTAAATGAGCGGCTTATGTTTTTCACAAGTTCGTTTAGATGAAAGGATTGGTTGTGGCTAAGAAGAAAGCTTCTGCTAAGAAAGCCAATGTTAAAAAGGCCAATGTTAAGAAGGTCGCAAAAAAGACCGTATCTAGTAAATCTCCCAAAAAAGTTATAAAAAAATCAGTGCCTGCTAAGAAAAAAGCGGTCGTGAAAAAGACGGCTTCGAAGAAGGTTTCATCAAAGAAAACTGTGTCGAAAAAAGCTGTTGTTAAAAAGGCCTCATCGGTGAAAAAGCCGGCGGTCAAAAAGACACCAACGCCAGCTCCTAAAAAAGCGAATCAGAGCAAACAAACTTCCAAGATTTCTTCAACCGAAGTGCATACTAAAAAGATCAATTTCGAAGGTCTCGTAACTCCGTTGGATGATCGTCTTGTGGTTCGAGTTTCAGGCGCAGAAAGAAAAACTGCAGGCGGACTTTATATTCCTGATACAGTTTCTGATGTGTCTGGTAATTTGGAAGGCCAAGTTGTTGCGGTTGGCCGTGGTAGTATGAATAAAAAAGGTCACGTACGTCCGATGGATGTGACAGTGGGTGATCGTGTTGTATTTTCTCAGTTTGCTGGGACAAAAATAAAAATTCAAAATGAAGACCTTCTAATTCTTCGTGAAAGCGAAGTTTTGGGCGTGGTTTCCAAATAAAGGACGAATTAATGTTGGGAAAAAAGCTAATACAGGCTGCGGGATTTGCTGTAGCCCTTCTGTCGACTTCTGCGCAGGCGATGACCTTGGACTGGAATGGTGGATACCGTTTTGAGTGGACAGAAATTGATCGTCCCTCTTTGGCGAACCCTGGGCAAAGAAAAGCCTATGGTTTAAATTATTTATATCTAAGTCCGAAGATCATCGCAGCTGACGGAGTGAATGTTATTTCTCGCTTTGATGTGTTGAATAACACAACATATCCGCACTCACAGCTAGGTGAGATTTGGGGTTTAAATGCGCATGCAGCTCAAGGGCAAAGCGCAGTGACATCCAGCAATCAAGGGGCGACGAATCTTCACGTCAGTCAATTGTATTTAAATGTAAACCAAGAATATGGTGCTTTGATTGTTGGACGCGCACCTTTCGAGTTCGGTTTAGGCATGACTTACAATGCGGGTCGTGGAGCTTTTGATCATTGGTATGATACGCGTGACATGGTTGCTTACAAGATTGTCGTGGGTGACTGGTTTTTCATGCCGGTACTGAGCCGCAAGATGTCCTCTGGCTTTGGACAGGGCGGGACGATTTCTTCAACGGGCTTCCAGCTACAATACGAAAACGAAGAAAATAAATCTTTGATCGGTATTTTCCAGGAGTCCACAAAAGCTCCTTCAAATGTTGTCGGCTATTCAGTTGGACAAATTGATGCTTATGGCGGAACTGGGAAGTCTGGCGACTTAAATATTCAAAGAACGAACTTTGTTTTAGGTCGAGGATTTGATTCTTTTGGTTTCAAAATTGAAGCAGGCTTTCAATCCGGTGAAACTGGAATTGAAAAAGGCGGCGAAAGTGTCAGCTTGAATGGATACGGTATCGCTTCTGAATTTTATATCCCTCGCAATGAATCTAAATGGGAAATGAAGTTAAAGTTGGGTATGGCAACCGGTGATGATTCGGCCTCTAAAGAATTCAGTGGTTTCGCCTTCAACAGAAACTACGAAGTTGGCATGTTGTTGTTCAATCATCGATTAGGACAAAAAGATTTCTTACACACAAATCCATATCGTTGGGATACCGATGCAACTGATGCTGCTAACGGCACATTAGCAAAAGTTGGTGAGTCCGCTGATGATGAGTTTGTGAGCAACACATTCTATCTCGCTCCATCTGTTAGTTACGCTTACAGTGACCGTTTCGAAGTTCGTAACACACTTATCTATGCTCAATTGTTGAATACAGTAAAAAACTCTGTTGATTCTTCGAAACTCCTAGGACTAGAATGGGATATCGAGTTGATTTATAAACCGAGCGAAAGAGTTCAGTGGATAAATCAAGTCGGAGTTTTAATGCCTGGCGAAGCCTTTAAAAACGGAACTGGCTTAGGCGGAAACTTAGAAAACGGTGTTAATTACGGATTTGCATCTAAAGCCGCCATCAGCTTTTGATTACAGCGCGATTGCAACTTGTACGACAGCTTGATGACTACTTGATACATCTTGTTTGGTGGTGAGCAGGGCCCGGGGGAGCGAAAGTTCCCCCGGGATTTTTTTTGCCTGAGTGGGGAGTGCTTTAGAACTCAGCCTAACTCATTCTCAGAACTCATGATTAATATTCAAAAAAATCTATATTTAGACAAAATGAAACATCTGGTTCTTCATCAGATAACGAATGATTTAAGGTGCGAATATCCTCTACTAGCTTGGCCTTCATCTTCATGGCTGTTTGCTTTGAGATGGCCATAGGGCAGGTGTAAAACATTTGAGACTCGTTATAGTGGTCCATCCGATGAATAGCCCTTTGTCTCCAGTTTTGATGATGTCGAAAGATTAAAGGGTGCGAAGGTGGTAAGTGGGTATAGCCACTTCGATATTCAAAACCAGAATCACCCTTAGTGATCAGTCCAATATCAACTAAAAATTGAATGACATTTTCCACACGGGCTTCGGGGATACCTAATTTTTGTGCTATGGCACTAGTGGTTGGACCTTGTCCCGTCGGTATTAAATTTCGAACAGCAGTATAGATCCAGCTGGAGTAGTAGATCGCCTTCTGTTCATCCGTCAGAGTGATATTGCTTTTAACATTGGCCTCTATTTGTTGCGAGCTTTGCTGTAATTGGCGGATCTTCTGCATAAGACGATCTTTTAATTTGTAGGAACCTGCTCTGCTGTAGTCCACTAAGGTTAACAAATAGTCAGTTTCTTTTTCGGTAAGCCCAATATGCAAAGCAATTTCATACGCTTGATCTGGAGATAGTTGTTTTGTTTCAGATAAAACCTGAGTTAGAAAAGAACTACTGATACCAACTGCACTTAGCAATTTTTTACGAGCCCCACTGGAGCTGTTTTTTTCTAAAGATAAATAAGACCTTAAGAACTCTCGGTAGTTTTCGAACTCAAAAATATTCATCTGATCCGCCATTGAAGAAGTAAGGTTCCTCCATTTTTAGATAATTTCTTCGTTAAATCAAATACTTAGTGAGTGAACACCTTTGGTTAATTTTGGCCCTTTCTTTTTACCACAAGTAAGTCGCTTCCTTAATGCAGAGGACGTAAATTCTGCGCATCCAAGGAGCTTATATGTTGGGTGTAGCGAAAATAAAAACAGCTGAAACTAAAAAACAAGTCATGAGACAAGCAGCTCATGATATTAGGTCACCATTAACAGCATTAAGAATGCTTGCTTCAACTTTAAAAGAAACGCTTCCTAGTGAATGCCAAGAGCTTTTAGCGAACACGATCGATAGAATAAACGCTATCGCTGATGATCTTCTTTCTACTTCTGAAGTGGACTCGCATGATGATCATCTAGCTCTACCTCCTAAAAGAGACACTGTTAATCAACCGACTTGTGTCGTGACGGAAATAAAATCGATTGTTGCGGAAAAGCGGTTGATTGCCTCTTCTGGTATTAGATTTATTTTAGAAGTTTGTCCTTTAAGTAATGCAATGAGTGCCATCGAATAAGATCAATTCGACAGAATCTCTTCAAATTTAATTAATAACGCGATTGAGGCTATCGGTGCGCATGGAACAGTCAGAGTTAAGGTTGGTTCAACAGGGTCTCATCTGTTTCTTGAGATCGCAGATGATGGTGTAGGAATACCGGCTTCATTCATGGACTCAGTGGGTAAAAGAGGATTCACTTCTAAAGAAGGAGGGAATGGGTTGGGTCTTTCCCACGCAAAGGCGGCCTTGGTTGCCGCCGGTGGCTTTTTAAAAATTGAAAGTGTTGAACAGAAGGGTACAAGTATTAAGCTGTTTTTGCCTAGGGTGGGTTGATTTATTTTATCCGAAAAAAATCCTCTGACAGAAAGCTTCAGTTAGAATCAGTATCCAATTATTGGTTATGTTGAGTACCAACACTCAAAAAAGCTTTCATTTTTTGCAGTTGCAAGATTATGGAACTCGTAAAACTAAATTTATACCTGGTGGTAAGTAGTACTTTTCGTTTTTCATGTTTTCCGTCATGTCAAAAGGTGGTTTAGAAAAAATAACCATGTAGCGTTCTTTGGCTTCTTCGAAATTTATAACCATGCAATATCGGTTTGTTAAGTCTAAATTTTTGAACTGTGAGCTTTGGTATTCCTCGTTTGGCCCAAAGGCAATACCATAAGCATAGCAATCTAGAGCTGATGTCTTTGTTGTTTCTGTTAGTGCATTGTAAAACTGCTGGATATCAAAGCAGTTTTTTTGCAGCATCCCGTGTCCCAACACTCGGTTAACACAGCCTTTATCAGCCAAGCTTATTAAATCTTTAAAGGAGTTTATTTTACCTGAGGTTAAATAGTCCATGAAAGATCTGAAATAATGAAAGTTTATTAGTCTGTGTTGGTGAAATGTCTCTGACTTTCGATTTTCCTTGGTACTAGAGAAAAAGTTTGGCGGTGGGAGACTATTATCATATTGGTAGCTTATATTCATATTTCTTTTGACTGCTTTTTGATTATTACCTGATTTACTTTTATTTGTGGCTTCTCGAAAAACTAGTAAATAGTCTTTACATTTTAATTTGAATTGCAGCTTATTTTTGCCCTGCGATATTTCAACAGTCCCTTGATTGAATCTATAAAATTCTTTCTCACTATCGCTCCTGTTTTCGTTATAGATGTTAATTCCAGCTGCCTTCAATTCATCGTAATATGAATTACCTATGGGGAAGCCCGTATTCGTATGAACTTGTAATTTAAATTTATATAGAAGTTCGGGTAGTTGCTGAAGAATGAAATCTTTGTTCTTTTTTTTGTGAAGTGAGCTGCCTTGTGCTTTGACTATTTCTGAAAGAGAAACAGTCCATTTCGCAAATACTCTTAAAGATTCTCCTGTGGTGATGGCATTGTCGATTTCATTATGCAAAATAGAAATTGCTTCTAAAACTGCAATTTTGTCTGATAGTAGCCAGTCGTCCAAAAGTGTTCTTTCGAGTTCCTGATTTATAGTGCTTAACAACTCCTGGGCTGATTTCAGTGTAACGAAATTTGTCTGTTCGTCTTTAAATGTATTGAGAATTGAAAACTGAATGGGACCGTTATTCGATTTAATTATATGGCTAAAAACTTCCGGATGTGAGGCTTGCATCTCCGGTATGAAATTCCTTAACATATTTGTCACGGACATGCTGGCGCGACTTCCATTGTGTTTGGAAAAAAGCAAATTACTTACACCAAATCGTATATTTTGCCATAGTATTTCTTGTTCGTGATTTTCAAAATAGAAGTTGTCGTAGTGCAAAGGATCGAAAGCTAAAATAAAAGAATCAGTAACAGCATTCAATTCTGTATTCCTATCAGGAGCATAGGCCACACGAATACTCTGTAGCAGAGGATGGTTGATATGCGTAGATTTTAGAACAGGAATTGCTATATGTTGTTCCTCGTTTTTTCCTTGGTATTGATAAAGCTGCAGATAGGCGTCAGGGTCTTCAGCCGTGGTTCCTTCGCAGTATTTAAACCCATCTCTCGCTTCTGGTAATATGTCTTTTACTCTGGGATCTTTAGAAGGTGTCCAATCTTTAAAAAGGGGCTCAAGGCCTTCCTTAGAAAAAAGCTGCCCGACTTTGTATCGGATGAAGTCGGAATTCTTGTAGCCTGCTTTGCGAGCTTGTTTGAAAAAATATTCATGTGTCAATAATGCGATTTTATTAAACTGATCTAGCTGTTCCCAGTATTTTTGATCGACGTAAAGTGTTCCATTTTCAATAGGACCGGCAGATTCATCCCAATAAGCAATCTGCACAATTTCGCACCCGTTTGGCACGGCAAGCGGTGAGTTTGCATCAGAGCTGGGAATGAGATGGGAGCCTGTGGGGGTAAAAGAAATATTATTTGCAAAATCTTGCCAATACTTTTCCTGTGCAAAATCAAGATGTGCACTGGCAGGGCCAAAGTAGCTTTTGATAGCCATTACTAGGGATTTAATTGAATCCTCATCAACTTGTTTGCTGCCTTTTTTGGGAAGATCAAAGTGCATCACTCGACCATGATTATAGATTGCTTCATAGATGTCTCGTACCAATAGTTTTCCACTTAGCTTAGGGTCACTTACATCATTTCCACAAAGAATTCCCTGTCCGCCACCGCCATCACCAGTTCCTCCGCCTCCACCTCTAGTGTTTTTTTCGCTCGTGTTGGGATTGTTTGCATGGTGTTGAGTAATATTGTTAATAGTCTGCGGATTGCATGCGGCAGTAGAGAAAATAATAATTGTGCTGAGAATTTTGAAAGGTAATAACCGCAAAATTGTTTTACACTTGTCTAAACAGCACATTGTTAAAGCAACCCAAGATAATTTTGAAAAGTTTTGAGTAGTCATACATGGTGTTTCTTCAAGGGTAGTGCCAAAGAGTCGAGTTTTTTGATTGAGAATTCGCAATGTGTGGGAGCGAAGGTAGTACTCGAGCAACTGATATAAAGTTATGGCAGTTGTAGATGTTTAAGGGCGAGTTTGTTTTTTCGAGCTTAATTGTTTCTAATTACAATTTGAGTTTTGGGTCTTTCTGCGAATTGTTGATCCAAAAAAGGAAAACGGGCCCGATCCTGGACCCGTTGGAGGATAAATCTAAATTTTTATTTATATTCTACTGGCGCCCGCGCATTCCCATTGCTGGGTTTTGTACACTGTTGCCAAGTCGTTGAGAAAGATCTGGTCCGCTGTAAGTGCGATTGATCGTTCCGTTTGTTTGGCCGTTAGTGTTTCTGCCGGGATTCGCAAGGCGAGCGCCTAAGTTGGGTGTGGTTGCTCCTTTTGTCGTGCCAGGCATAAAGCTGTTATTCCAGATTTCAGCTCTCTGTTTTTCAATGCTGGCGTTCAATTCTTGAAGAATGGTGTTGATTCGAGATTGATACTGTCTATATAGATTCGCATTGAGATCACCTGTGGAAGTAGCCTGATATAGACCCTCATTTGTATGAGTGTACATGTTATCCAATAGAGACTTAAAGTCATTGTATCGTAAGTCTCTCTCAAGATTCAGAGTGTCCTTATTCATTGATCCTTCAAGTCTTTTTGATTGTATAAACGCTTGTTCGATCTTACGTGCTTTTTCACGAGCCATTTCTGATTCGAATTCAAGTAATCGTTCTCTCACGTTTTCAAACTTGCTAGGAATGTCAGCAATGAGGTCGCGAACAATTTTCAATGTATTAGTATTTATTTGAGATGCATTGTAGATGGCCTCTTTCGGTTCTGAGACATTATTTAACGCCAGGATAAAATCTTTTGAATAAGAGCTAGTCCAAGCTGAAATAGCAGTATTGACATTGCCATCAACTTTTTTCAATTCGGATTTTATTGAAGATTCAATGTGATCACGGAAAAAATCCAATGCTTCATCTTTGTCGATTTTAGATCCATTCTTTCTTAAAAGCGAAATGAACCGATCTGAAGTACAGCTCAAGAAATCCGCATTTTCTTTTTTTCTTTCACAGGCTTTCTCAATAGCAGCAAAAGGATCCTTTTTCGCTGGTGCAGACTCTTCTTTTTCGACAGCTGCCTTAGCAGGTGCAACAGCAACTTTCGCAGCCTCAGCTTCTTTATCCCTCAGTGCTTTCAGCAACTGAATATTTAACTCCTTAATATCTTCCTTATTAGTAGTTTGCAGAGTGATTGTTTGATAGCAATCATCACAGATTTTTCCTTCTGTGGTCTTTTGGGGTACGATGGCAAGGATATGAGTTTTGTTGTTGAGGTATCTAACTGAAAGGGGACCATCCGCAGTTAGGACTTCGCTTTCTATGACAGCTCCATCTGTTGAAGCAAATTCAGCAGCCTCTACCTGGCTTGGTTGATAGTTGATAGACACGTTAAGACCAAGAACAGCCGCTAGTGTCGCTGTCATCACCCATTTGTTTTGTGGGAATTTGAAAGTTTTCATAAAGTCCTCCTTTTAGTAGGGCACATCCAGACCCTTTTTCCTACTTAGAGGTAAAGCGAGCATCGAGCCAACGCGGAGGGTTCTTTGTTTGCGAGCGTAACTTGTGGAAACTTCAAATTTTTTTCATTGTGAGACATAGAATCTAAACAGACTTCCCTTGTCGAACTTCTGGTGTTTCAGTTTGATATCTTAAAAAACATTCGAGAATTCAACATCTTACGGCTGAATTTGACGGGATAGGAGAAATCCTAGAAAGCGACTATTTTGGGCAACAAAAAAGGCATCTTGCCTAATAAGCGGCTTTCCTTCATAACGTCCTCGATGAAGTTTTATTTTCCCCCAAGCAAAAAGCCAGAAAACGTTTCTCAGTCTGATTGGAATAGTTGGACCTGGCAGCTTCGTCATTCATTGAAGACTCAAGCCGACTTTGAAAATCATTTTGTTCTTTCTGCTGATGAAAAGGCCGCATTCACGGGTGGCAAAGAGCTTTTTAATATCCGCACGACTCCATACTATGCCAGCTTAGCGGGCGAGCCTGGTGATTCTGTTCGTCAGATCTTGATGCCTCACAAGCACGAAATAGAAGAAGGAACTCAACAAATGTTGGATCCTTTAGGGGAGCGTAAAAACAATCCTGCACCTCGCGTGATTCATCGTTATTCAGATCGCGTATTGTTTTTAATCACAGATATTTGCAGTGTTTACTGTCGTTTTTGCACACGCAAGCATTTTACCGGTAAGGAACAAGCCTTTGTTCGTAACGATGAGTACGAGCAAGCATTAGCTTATATTCGTTCTCACCCTGGAATCCGCGAAGTGATTTTGTCAGGTGGTGACCCGTTAACTGTCAGTGATGCTCAATTGGATCGAGTGCTTGGTGATTTGCGTGCGATTGATCATATTGAAATTATCCGTATTGGTACGCGCATGCCAGTGGTTTGTCCTATGCGTGTAACAGAAGATCTGGTGCAGATTCTAAAAAAGCACAAGCCAGTGTTTTTGATGTCTCACTTTAATCACCCAAAAGAACTGACAGCAGAGGCCGTGCAAGCGCTTGAGCGCTTTGTTGATAACGGTGTACCTGTCATGAATCAAATGGTGCTTTTGAACGGGGTGAACAATCATCCGGCTATTATTCAAGCACTGAACCGTCGCTTGGTTTATTTAAGAGTGAAACCTTATTACATGTTTCAGTGTGATCCTTCTATTGGCACAGATCACTTGCGCACTTCGATTGAAGATTCTTTGGAAATTCAAAAAGAGTTGTGGGGACATCTGTCAGGCTTAGCGATGCCGAACTTGTCTGTAGATATTCCGAACGGTGGCGGAAAAACATATCTTGTTCCGAACTTCCAAGTGGGGCAGGAAGGTTTGACTCGTCATTATGTCGGCTGGGATGGCGTGAAAGCTGAATACGTCAGTCCTGCACCAGAGAAAATTCGTAAGCCTGATATCAGTGAATACCAAAGCGAATGGGATTTTCTTAAAAACTCTAAAGGTCCGCGCAATTAGTTCTTAGGTTTAAAATCTAATTTTAAAAAAGCATAGTCATTTTCTACGCCCTGACTGAAGGATAACAAGTTCAGTTCAGAAATGTTTTTAAATTCAATCCACGAGCTTGTTGAAGAGAAGGCTTTCGAAGTGGGCTGGTTTCGATCGATCACCCAGTAAAGAACTTCGTAGGCTGATTGCTTGGTGTTGCGATTTTGATAGTGTCGTGCCAGGAAGTGCACACGAAACTGGCGCAAGTTGGGTGTTCCTTTGCCGCACCAGACATCCCAATCATTCAACTCAGGCTTGTCGAACACGTGGGTGCACTTCAGTTCAAAGCCTCCATCCGAAGATGAATAGCTAAATGTAACATCTTCTTCTTGGATCTGTTTAGGTCCTATTAAAGAAAATCCATTTCGGGGAGTTGATGCAAATGCAGCGCTGGAGAAAACAAAAGAAAGAATCAGAAATTTAAAGATGATTTTCATATAACAACTTTAACAAGCTGTTAAATAGTGAGGCAATGAAGGAGGGCTGAGTGCAAGACCTACAGCGCGTCTTGAATAAGAAGATCTGAGCCAAGGCCCAGATCTTCAAAGTGTTTTTTGTCTTTTACGGAATCATCAGCTTTGTCGCTTTAGAAGCTGAAGCTGTAAACTGCACTTGTGAAAGCCGAGTTTGATAGAGTTTTGCTATCAAACCAATTCCAGACTTCAAAACGCTCGATACCGATCGCAGCTCCACGAGAAAGTTTAATTTGGCCACCGTAACGGAAGTTCGGTCCAACCACAGTTGAGTCACTGGCGCCTTGGTTTTTTACCATAGCAATGCCGACTCCTGGTGCAAGATAAGCTAGGACTTCAGCTGAATCGACAAGTTTAATCAAAGAGTGACCGCCAAAACTTAAAACTTGTGGGATACCAGCATCGGTTTTCTCAGTCTGTAAAAAGAAGTAGCCACCAAGAGCACCTTGACTGTTGCTCGTCTCCATTCTTGCTCCAATGTTCAATGCAGAACTTGTCATGCCTAAATTCACAGTTGCTGTTTTTGAAGCGTATGAGTTGTAAGTGGAGGCACTGGAGCGACTATTTTTTTGCGCCAAAGCCAAAGACGAAGTTAGCAGCAGAGTCATTGCGATAATCAGTTTCATAGAATCTCCTTAAGATTGCATTTTTAAAAGTTTAAATTTTTTCCAAACGAGCATACTTCACGACAAACTTCTTAACCGTATTGTCTGTGAACATCACGCTGACTTTAAGAGTGTCGCCGGTGCCTTCAGTGGCATAAACAGTTCCCGCTCCAAAAGTGGGGTGACGAACTCGCATGCCTTTGCTGAAACCACTGGAGCTTGAACCCTCGTTTTCGTAATCAGGGAAGGACTGATCATCATCCCAGCTTTCATTTCTAGGTTTATTGCGATCTGAACCAGTAGATCCCCAAGAAGAACCCGTTGAGCTAGAGCTGCCATAACGATTGATAAATCGCGGTCCTTCAGTCGCTGTTTTGAAATCAATGAATTGCTGAGGGATTTCTTTGATAAACCTTGATGGAGGATTGAATTGCTCCTGCCCCCAAACCCGGCGCATCTTGGTGTAAGTCAGCCAAAGTTTTTTACGAGCTCGAGTCATGCCGACATAGGCCAGACGTCGCTCTTCTTCCACTTCATCTTCAGAATCACTTCCAGAAGCACGTGCACTTGGGAACAGATTTTCTTCGACACCCACGACGAACACATAAGGATACTCAAGACCCTTGGAAATATGCAGTGTCATCATCGTGACTGAGTTTTGTTCTTGATCTAATGAATCAACATCGTTTACGAGAGCCATTTCCTCAAGGAAGCTGACCAGGGTGGATTCGTCGCCTCGTTCCTTAGCAAATTGAGCGATGGCATTGTCTAGTTCTTCTAAGTTCTCAATACGCGCAAGAGATTCTGGTGATTCGTCTTTTTTTAGCGCCATCAAATACTCAGTGCGATCTAAAACAATGTGATAGAAGTCGACGAGTTTGAAAGTTTGAGCGCTTTGTTGAAGGTCATTCATGATTTCTAAAAAGCGTCGAATTTTTCCAGTGGTTCCTGCGTTAAAGAATCTTTCTTCACAAGCAAAAACAGCAGCAGTGTACATGCTGATGTTTCTTTGTGCTGCAAGCTCCTCAATTTTTTCGATGGTCGTTTTGCCGATACCACGAGCTGGTACATTGATAATACGCTTTAGCGCCATATCATCTGCAGGATTGATCGCAAGCTTCATGTAGGAAAGCATGTCTTTGATTTCCATGCGTTCATAGAAGCGAACGCCGCCCACTAATCTGTAAGGAATCGATAGTGTTCTTAGTTGCTCCTCAAGGACGCGAGATTGCGCATTGGTACGATAGAAAATAGCGTAGTCGTTGTAAGAGCCATCTCCATCATTCACCATGGATTGGATGGTCTTAGCAACAAAACGGGCTTCATCGTACTCGTTCTTTTCTTCGCGGACTTGGATTTTGTCTCCAGGTTCATTGGAAGTAAAAAGCGTCTTATCTTTGCGAGTGGAGTTGTTTTTGATCACAGCTGTGGCTGCATTAACAATGTTACCAGTTGAGCGGTAGTTTTCCTCAAGCTTTACGACTTTGGCTTCTTTAAAATCTTTTTCAAAGTCGAGGATGTTTTTAATGTCAGCTCCACGCCAGCTGTAGATTGATTGATCTTCATCACCCACGACGCAAAGATTGCGATGCGCTTTTGCCAACATTTGTACGATCAAGTATTGGATGTGATTCGTGTCTTGATATTCATCCACCATGATATAGCGAAATTTATCCTGATACATTTTTAAGACATCTGGATACATACGGAAAAGCTCGTACGTTTTCATCAAAAGATCATCGAAATCCAAACTGTTGGCTTTCTTCATCTCACGTTCGTAAGCTTTATAGACTTCAACTGTTTTGGCATCCATCAGGCGTTTAGAATTTTTCTCTAGCCCTTCCGGAGTCAAGCCCAGCATTTTTGCCTGGCTTATGCGGCTTTGAAAGTTTTTAGCCGGATACATCTTGTCGTCGATATTCAACGACGTCATAACCTTTTTGATCTGGCTTAGCTGATCTGACGAATCGTAGATACCAAAGAAGGGCTTGTAATCAAGCAGGGTGATATGAGCTCTCAAAACTCGAACACAGAAACTATGGAATGTATTGATCCAAAGTTGCGAGTGGATGGCTGCACCCATGTCCGCCAGGATTTTATAAATTCGATGCTCCATCTCTTTGGCAGCCTTATTGGTGAAGGTCACACAGAGGATTTCATCAGGAGCCGCAACCCCTTGGCCGATGATGTTGGCCATGCGGTGAGTGAGAACTCGGGTCTTTCCAGAACCAGCACCCGCCAGGATGAGTAAAGGACCTTCCAGGGTGACAATGGCTTCTCGCTGAGGAGGGTTCATGTTTTTGGTAACAAATTCAAGTACATCCATTAATTTATCCCATCGCGAGTTGAGTTATTTTGCGGGCCTAGAATTGTCGAAACTTTAGTGAGACTGACAAAGTTTGTCTATCATCAAGTTTTTATTGAGATTTTCAGCCATATGGCCTACAACATTAACGCATAACGTTATATAGCCTTAGGCAACGTCTGTTTATAGTGCGTAGAGAGGAATTTGTGAAGCGAGTTTTAAGTCGGATCACAGCAGCAATCATCTTGGCTGGTGCACTCGGTGCCTGCGCACCGGACGCAGATTCAGATCAGCAAAATGGTGCTATCCAAGTTTTGACGCCAATGTCTGATGCCAATGGGCAATACGCACTGGAATTCTTTGAACTCAAAGAGTTGTCCGATATCCGAACTGTGGCAGGAAAATATGTTCAATTCTTTATGAGTCCTCGAGTTGTTGATGGCGAGCTGCGAGGAACCTCCCCGCAGGCACGATTCATCCGTAATGGAGCCGGCCAGTACATACCCGGAAATGAAATGACCCAACAGTTGGTGACTGTCTATGCTCATATGCAAAGGCTGGCACTATTGGATCAAGAAGTTGGTGCAGAGGGTGTTAATACTTGGCCGCGCAAGGTGGGAGTCGCTATTCGCGTGAAGGAAGGCTCGCAGAATAATGCCTATTATGATGGGGAATCAGATTCTATGTTTCTTGTTCCCTACAATCAAGCGGGTCTTCCGATTCCGATCAATGGCGGAATTATTGCGCATGAACATTTTCATTCCCTTTTCTATAAGCTCAGCATGGCTGATTCACCCGTGCAATCCAATGTTCATGACCGAGAGGAATTCTTTGGCATGGCAGGAATTGAAGAAAGTGGTCGTCGTCAGCGTCGGTTCTTTCCATCGCTCGTTGGTGCGGAAGAAATGGAAGAGTCAGAACTCCGTCGTTATTACAACTTAGTGATGACACGAAGTTTGAATGAGGGTTTGGCTGATTTTTGGGGTTGGATGTATACCGGAAATCCTGACTTCATTGCCCAGTCGTTGCCTCGTGAAGGAGCTGTTCGTTCTCTTAAAGTCAGTGAAAAAGTCACGGCATTCGCATTGCCCAGTCCAGAGCAGATTCAGCGATCACTTCAACTTTTCAATATTGGACGTTCAAAATCTTTGAAAGAATATGCGATCGGCTATTCCTACAGTTTGGCTCCTCGCTTTTCTCAAGTCATGAAGCGACTGACTGATATTTATGCCAAAGAAAATAATGTTGAACACCTGCAGGCACGAAAAGATATTGCGAAGGTTTTAATCAAAGTTCTACCATTGATGAAAAAAGATCTTCAGAAGACCACCGGTGAGGCGTTCTCATCGGCAAATTTTATTTTACTCGTGGCTCAGCAAATGCCGAAAATTTCAGAACCGGAGTGTCAGTTCCTTGCACAGGTTTTGAATCACTCTGGCGACGTTGCGAATACCAAATATGTTTGCAGCAAAGAATCTGAGTGGAAGCTGAAGGAGGAGCAATTAGTTGTTCCTGCTCCGGCGGAGCAAAAGCCTAGCGAGGAAAAGAAGCAATGAATTTTTTTGTTACGGCAGTGATTCTGTTTTTTTCTTTAGCTTCTTACGCTCAGAAAAAAGCTGAAGTTAAGACTTCTTTGTCGAGTTCTTCGGTTCAGGCTTATGTGCTCAGTAAAGAACTACGCTATGAGCGTGATAATTCGCAAGAAATTGTCGATAGAAATCCCGTCAATTTTTCTGTAGGTGTAGAAGTAAATCAGGTCAGCCTGTTATTGGAGTACTCTAGCTTTGAGGAAAATACCGGAAACGAAACTGCAAATATATCGAGAAAATATCAAGATGTCTCGCTTTGGTTCCGACATCATTTCTATCGAGAGAAATTTGCTGAGGCAAAGTGGTCTGTTTTTGCCGGAGGTGGTGCTGGTGGTTTCGAAGAAGAAGTTAGAACGACATTGATGGGGGAATCGCGCACAGATAAGGCAGCAATAAAAATGTTTGCGGGTTTAGTTTTTGGTGCTGTGGCAGCTGTCGAGATGAAAAAGAATATTGAGTTTTTGGTCGGAGCTGAAGGCCGAACATTGTTGGCCTCAGAGTATGATCCCAATCCTATTTGGTCTGCCGTTTTGCGGCTGGGCCTTGGGGTTAGGTTTTAATGAAGCCACTGCTGATCGCTCCAGCGAATCTATGCAAAGAATTGTTGAGGCCATTAGAAAGTTCTAGATAAAGCACAGATTATTTTTTGCAGACACGAACTAACAATTTTAAGTAGTTGCATAGGGTTCTTGTTTTGCGAGGTCCATCAGAAACCATATCAATAAAATACATTAAGAAAATGCGTCTGCTTTTTTTAGTGGTTGTAATCTGCCTAGATTGCACAGACAAATGTCTCAAATTTATACGTACATTTTAAATATTTTTGGTCATGCTAACTTTCTGATATGATTGTGATTATCGCATTAAGAATCTAAATGAAACAAATTATGTAAATGCACCATTTTTAGGTTCACGAGAATGCCTTGGGGGGGATTTTGAAAAAAATAGGTTTTGCAGTTGCGTTTGCATCTGCTTCCACTGTTCTGGTTTTTTCTTTCAATAATTGCGGTCCTGGTTTTCAGATAGCCCAAGAGTCTTCTACAAATACAGCATTTTTAGATGGATCAATAAAATCACCGCCGTCTATGTCTGATCTGTCAGAACCCTTGCAATCGGCGGGGCATCGCTCAGATCTTTTGGGTCAGGTGAATCAATCTGCTCACATGGTAAATAAGGCTGGTAATTGTGTTATCGAAGGAAATTTTCCAGTTCGAACCCATTATCAGGAGAGGGTTGGCTTCTCGATAAAAGGAGCTGATGGAATTTCAGTTGAGAATGCAGATTGGCCCCAGCAGATTGCTCGGGGAGAAAAATACGTACGTTTCTATAAAACTGAACCTGAAGCAGATCAATACCATTATAACAGAATAGACGAATGGGGTATTAACCAGGCAGAGTATATCAATTCTTTGAAAATTTTGTGTTCGCAAGGGGTTTCGAAGGTTCGATTTATTCAGATCGATAAAGAGTTTCAGACTGGCTCAGATATTTCGTCTGTCATCGTGCCTAACGAAATGTCATTTCAAGTGATACACAGCCTGGTTTATAAGAAAAATCTTTTTACCATTGTCATTCCTCCAATGTGGAAAAGAAATAATCAATATACGACTTTGATGAATGGTTTTTATGGTTTAAACGTGAACCTCGCCAGACTCGCGGGGCCTACATTTTTTAAAGCCCTGAGTGATTCATATGCGAAAGATAGTAAAGGGGCTGTGGCAATCTTGTGGAATGGTCAAGGTGCTCTCTCTTCTCGAACAATGAATGATGAAGCCTATCTTCAATTCAATGAGTTTATGTCACAGATAATGCCGGTTTTAGGTCTCCATCCAGAGAAAGGTATTGCATTTGGTGCCTCCAGAGGTGGGGTGACTGCAATCAACTTGGCAGCCCATCCTGCAGTCAATGCGATAAAAGTATCTTATGTTCATTCTGTTGTACCACCTGCTGAGGTCTCTTCTATTATCGATTTAGTCACTCCAACAATCCCATTTCTTGCCTTTGCACAGGATTGGTCCACAGGTTGGGTGAATTCATGGCATCAAGACTTTGTGGTTCCCGGCCGCTCAATGTCTGGGCACGAAAGACATCTTCAAGTTTTAACGGGGAGCTATGATAAAGGTTTTGTGAAACAAAATATTGATCTGACGGCCCCGGCAAAAATGAATAAACTGAAAGCAAATAAGACATCCGTGTTTTTAGAAATCGGAAGTCATGACAATATTGTTCCTTTTGTGGATCAATATAAACTATTTCAAATCTACAAAAAAAGTAATGTGTCTGTGGAAGCGCGGGTGAATTATTTAGTGGGTCATAATGGTGATGTGACGCTTGAAGATAACAATATTCTAAATGCGATTTTAAAATTGAATGCCTCACAAAATCCCGGAGCACTCAGCTTTGTGCAAGTGGGAAAAAAGACCAACATGAAGGTGCAACCACAATCTTCGATCTTTGAAGCGTATAATTTAGGTTACACGGATACGCCTCTGACTATTGAGTTTCCTAAGATAGTGACGCTGAAATCAAAGCCTCAGATTTTAGCCACAGGTGTTCCTGGTAAGAGATATGCTATTGTTGCTAAGGATATTTTAGGCAATCTGCATCTTCATCGTTTTACTTTAGATGAGAACGGAGTTTCTGTTACTGAGTTTTTGCCTTCAGATTTACCAGTGGGCACAACACGCGTGTTGTCTGTACACGAAGTCGATAATCAACTTCAAATTTTAAAGACCTTAAGTTTTATTGCAAGTGTGAAGGGTAACCCACCTATTGAAGTTATTCGTTTGAATCAAGAGGAAGAAGACTACGTGGAAAAATTGGGGGCCCAATTCTCCAGTAAGCTTCAGTCTTTAATTGTGGGTGAAAGATCGATTAATGCATATAGTAGAATTTCAGAAACTAACTATGGAGTCTTAGAGGCTGGAGCTCGAAATCCAACTGAGGAAGAAAAGCTGATTTTATCAGGACTGCATAATTTGAATACAAATCAGACATCTTGTGTGGCATCTGTGTTGAATAAACAGAATACTTACTCTTTAACAGACGATATTTCTCTCAATCTAACAATTCCGACTGGTTCAGTTGCAATAGGTCAAAGAAATCAAATTTACATTGGTGCACAAAAGATTGCGACAAATTCTGAAACCGTAGAATGGACAAGTCAAAGTGGCATCAAGGTATTTAAAGCTGAAGAAATCCAGAAAGATATTGGACCAATCTTGAAGTCTTATCCCGAAGTGAAAGTAGTGTATGAAGTCATGAAGAAATCTCCACAAGGCGTCTGGTCGTCTTGTGGAATCAGCCTGGATGCTACTTGGAAGTCTTCAAAATCATCCGTACGATGTGAATCCTCTGGTGGGTTGCAGTCTCACAGTATTCGGTCAACATTAGATGTGTCATCCTCTCATAAAGGACTTGCTGGAGTTTATGTCATAGCAGCACAGCTATCAAATGGAGACTGGTATAGTCTAAACACAAGCAATAAACAGTGGATTCGATATGACGGATCAGAGGGCAGTGTTCAATCTATTTCCAGCCCAAATTTAGGCACCTTTAGCAATCAGATTTTTTCAAATGAAAATTTAACAGCATATCCAGGTGCAAGGATTCATGTTGGTTATGGTGTTGGGGGAAACCGTAATATTGCAGTAAAAAATATGTTGGATAATATGGATCAACAGTTACCACTATGTTCGACGTTGCCAGTTAAGTAAGCGGTTTTTTAAAAAAGAACTTCTGGTGGTCTCCCTCAGCGAGAGACCACTATTTTTGATGGATAGGAATCTATTCAGTGATTTTTTGCACGATCGCAGAAGTCACTTTTGAAGTGTTCATAAATTCTGTTCTGTAAGACTGCGCTTCTTTTTGTGTTGCGAACTGGCCAACACTCACACGATACCAAGTTTTTCCTTTAATGTTAGCTGGAATGTAGAAGGCACTGTAGCCTTTGTTTTTCAGATCAGAAGCTGTTCTTTGTGCTTCAGCTTCATCAGCGTAAGATGCAATTTGCACGGTGAACTTTCCAACTGAGTATTGTGCAACATCTTTTGGAAGCGAAGACGGAATGCGCTCTTCAGGTGCTTGACCTTTTTTTGCGGCAGAGGGTTCTACTGCTGCTGGTGCTTTGCCAGAAGCAATATTTTTTGCTGCCAATGAAGGCCCTTCTGTTTTCATAGCAGGGGCCATTTTTTCTGCAGGGCCTGCCTTTTCACCAGGAGTATTCTCAGTCGCAGCGGTAGTTGTTGCTGGTGCTGTGCCATGGCCAGAGTCATGACCTGTTTCAACAGGGGCTGTTGTGTCGTCAGCAACAAACTCTTCGGCCAATTTCGCAATCTCTTCGTCTGTCATTGCGCCAGGCTTTGTTCCTTCTTCAGAAGGCTTTACTGAAGCGACTTCACGTTCTTGTCCGAATGATTTTTTTTGTGGCTCTAGAACTGCAAGTTGATGTTGATTGTCACTGTACTTTTTGCCAACAAATGTTCCGACAGAGAATGAAAGCAAAGAAATAAAAAAGACTATGGCTAGTTTAACAACGGTATCAGTTTTCGAGCTCATTTTTTCGATCCTCATCTTGTTTAAACTCACTTCGTATGCTGCCCTGAAGTTATCATCGGGAGCAGTTAAGTTTAAGGTCCTTCCATTGACCCTTTGGACATGTTAGCTTTAAGTCGCGGAACTGGTCAATCATCAGAGGGTCCTGTCTAATAAGGAAAAGTATGGAAAACAACGTAATATCAATGGATTGGAAGCAGGTCTTAGGTCAAGCAATCAAAGCTGTAAGCCTAGGTAGAGACGTCCTTCTCAATTATTTCGGCAACTTAGAACATGTTGAAGAAAAATTTCAGGCCGGATTAGTGAGTGAAGCAGACAAAGAATCAGAACGAGTCATTGCAGAGCATCTTAGGAAATTTTTTCCTACTGTCGAGTTTTTGGGGGAGGAGACCTTTGCCCTAGGACACGCTCCAGGGGCTAAAGTCCAGGCGGAGCCAGCTGGAGCGCAAGGGCGGTGGATCCTAGATCCTTTAGATGGGACGACTAATTATATTCATCGATTTCCGATTTTTTGCATCAGCTTGGCTCTGGAATTGAACGGGGAAATCCAGCTTGCGGTGATTGATGTTCCTATTCTCAAAGAAACGTATACAGCCATTCGTGGACAAGGAGCCTTTGTGAATGGTCGACCCTTGCGAGTGAGTAACACTAAAGAACTGAAGAAGTCTTTACTTGCCACAGGGTTTGTTGCCGAGCACGAGCATGTCATCTCGGAACAACTGAAAGTTTTTGATGAGATGGTGCGAAGCTGTCGCGGAGTGCGACGTCCAGGAGCAGCAGCTTATGACTTAACTCAGGTGGCCCGCGGAGTTTTTGACGGTTATTGGGAAAGAAATATTCAACCGTGGGATGCCGCTGCTGGCATTTTATTGGTGCGCGAAGCGGGGGGAATTGTCGAAACTTATCGTGGTGATAAATACAACCCCTATAAGAATTCTATCGTCGCTGGTAATTCTGATGTTGTTCGCCAAATTCAGCAAGTCTTAGCTAATCATCTAGGTCCTGAAACACACTAGAGTCAAATGTAGATGCCAAAACTTTGACTGCCGTCAGAGAATAATACCCCCGGAAACATTTTCCTCCGGGGCAAAAATTGCCTTAAATCAAATATGTTAGTCCGCAGTCTTCATGACACGACCACTGTCTAGTTGGCATTGGTGTTGCTTTAGTTTTTTGTGGGACCACTTTGTGGTTTTTCATCATGGAGGATGAAGTGGCAGAAGAAAAAGCGGCAGCGTCAGAAGCAGGAGCTCCAAGTGGCGGATCTGGACAAAAGCCGATCTTACTTATTGCATTGGCAGTGATTAACATGCTCGTTGTCGCTGGTGTTGGATTTATGTTGTATCAAGGGCGCCAGAAAGAAGCTCAGCAACCTAAGATTGAAGATGTCATCAGGGGTGAGGCGGAAGCTCAGCGCAAAGAAGCGAGTGAAGAAAAAGAAGTTATTGGTAAAGTTCTTCCTTTAGAAACTTTTATTGTCAATTTAGCCGGTTCTAAAGGTCGTAAAGTGGCCAAAGTGAATATTGAGCTCGAAGTTCAGGGCGAACATGTCTTGGATGAAATGGAAAAACGAAAAGCTCAGGTTCGCGATATCATCATAATTATTCTTTCATCGAAATCTTACGATGATGTGTCTACTAAAGAGGGCAAAGACGGCCTACGTAACGAAATCAAGGATACAATCAATTCTTTTCTCGTGAAGGGAAAGATTTCGAACGTATTCTTCACCGAGTTTATCTATAACTAAGGCAGGACTATGAATCAGGTTCTTTCACAAAGTGAAGTAGATGCTCTTTTAGCCGCAGTTTCGGACGGAGACGTCGCCACATCTGAAACTAAAAAGCCTGAAGCTTCATCGAATGGTACTGTAAAAAATGAAGAACGTAAGATTGTGAACTACGATCTTACCAGTCAAGATCGCATCATCCGCGGTCGTCTGCCACAGCTAGAGGTTATTTACGAGAAGTTCATGAGAGCTTTCCGTGTCTCTTTGTCATCTGCACTTAGAAAAATTGCCTCTATCACTTTGACTTCCACTGAATTTCTTAAGTTTGGTGAGTTCATCAATACCTTACCGATGCCAACGTGTATGAGTGTTCTGCGTTTCGGTAATCTGCGAGGTTCAGCCCTTTTTGTTATCGAAAGTAAATTGGCTTACGCATTGGTTGATAGTTTTTTTGGTGGAGCTGATCGTCCATATACAAAAATTGACGGTAAAGACTTTACACCTATTGAGCTATCTATTGTGCAAAAAGTTGTTGGTCTGGGAATTAACGATTTAGAAGCTGCTTGGGCTTCAATCGAAAAGATCGGCTGTTCTTTTGTACGTACTGAGGTGAATCCACAGTTTGTGGGTATCGTACCACCGACAGATGTGGTTATTGCTTCAACTTTCGACGTAGAGCTAGAGAATGCGACTGGGACAATTTCCATAGTTATTCCTTACGCGACGATCGAGCCCATTAAGCAAAAACTTTCAACAGGGTTTCAGGTGGAATCTGATCAAACTGATAAGAAGCTTTGGACTTCAATTATTCAGGAGCAACTTTTGGAAACTGATTTAGAAATTAAAGTTGCATTGGGTGAGACTGAAATCAAATTGAAAGATATGATGAACCTCAAAGTAGGCGATGTCATTCCTTTGGATCAAGATGCCTCAGGGGAATTCGATATCAACATTGAAGGTGTTAAGAAATTTAAAGGTTATTACGGAATACATCACGGTACAGTGGCAGTCCAAGTGACTCGGCCAATTCAGAAGTAGGGGGAGTCAATGACAGACGATAGTTTGGATAAATTAGCAGATCAGCTTCTTGCGGAAGCAAATGGAATGGTCGAGGCTCCAGCAAAAGCCAGCGCAGCGCCTATAAGCATGAACGATCGCAACCTGAGTTTGATACTGGATATTCCTTTAAAAGTATCTGTTGAACTGGGGCGGACTAAAATGCCCGTCAGCGAGTTGTTGAATTTGACTCAAGGTAGTGTCATTGAGCTGAACAAGCTTGCTGGTGAACCTATGGAAGTCTATGTGAATGATAAATTGATTGCCCGAGGCGAAGCCGTGGTCGTCAATGAAAAATTCGGTGTGCGTTTGACTGATATTATTTCTCCCGCAGAACGAGTCGAACAACTTAAATAGAATTAGGGCGAGGTTGCCATGCGATTGCTACTTTCTTTTCTTTTTGTGTTTTTTGGTGTTCTACAAGCTTCTGCTCAGACAGAGGCGGTTAATACAGCAGTACCGACAACCATTGCTGCAGAAGCTGTCGAAACAAAAAATACGGAAGTTGATACGCGCACTGAGTCTGAGATTCCTTTGAATCTAGACGAGAATAAAAAAGCGGCAACAGAGGGAAGTGGTTTTTTTCGCATTCTATTTACACTTTCGATTTTAGGTTTAGTAGGTGCGGGGGCTTTCTTTTTTCTTAGAAAATACTCGGTTCCTAAAGGAATGAAACATCAGACGCAAATCAAGGTGTTGCAGCAACACTATCTAGGTCCCAAGAAAAGTTTGGCTATCGTGCGTGTTGCTGGAGAGTCTATTTTAATTGGAGTGACGGATCATAATATCACTATGATCAAAGCACTTTCGTTATTAGACGACGAAGTGCCGGAAGAGGCACCGCAAAACTTCGGCAGAGTTCTGAAAGGTCAGAACTCTCAAGACGGTATCGCGGATTCAGATTTTGACGATGAAGAACCACAGCCACGGAAGAAGTTGAAGAAGGAATTGGATGCAGACGACGAGTTTGCCATCAGTGGGATTAAAGACATTGTTTCAAAGCGTCTTAAAGGGATGAGGTCTTTGCAGTGAAAAATATTAGCTGGTCTATTTTCGGGCTACTTTTGCTGCCACTGATTCTTCTGATGAGTTCAGATGCGTTGGCGCAAGTCACTTTGCCAACAATGAATTTAGGATTTAAAACCACAGACAATCCGAACGAAGTTGTGAACGCGGTGAAATTAATCCTCATCATGACGGTGCTAACTCTTGCACCAGCAATCTTAATCATGATGACGGGGTTTACTCGTATCATTATCGTATTTTCTTTTTTGCGCCAGGCTATGGGTGTTCAACAAATGCCTCCCAATCAGATGCTGGTGGGCCTAGCATTGTTTTTAACATTCTTCGTAATGCAACCTGCATTCAATGAAATGAATACAAATGGTATTCAGCCCTATATGGCAGGAAAAATTTCGCAAGAGCTTGCTATCGAGAATACTCTAGCGCCTTTGCGAAAATTCATGTTCAGTCAAACTCGAGATGCAGATTTGGCATTGTTTTTAAAACTTTCTAAAGCTGAAAAACCTAAAACTCGCGCAGATGTGTCGACGATGGTTTTGATTCCGGCGTTTATTGTGTCTGAACTTAAGACAGCGTTTCAGATTGGCTTTATCATCTTTTTGCCCTTCCTGGTTATCGACATCGTTGCTGCCAGTGTTTTAATGGCGATGGGGATGATGATGTTGCCCCCTGTAGTCATTTCTTTACCCTTTAAGATTATGCTTTTTGTCATGGTAGATGGTTGGGGCCTCCTTATTGGCTCTATGGTCAAGAGCTTCGGTTGAGGTGAGTATGACGGAAGAACTAGTGATAAAATTAGGCCAAGATGCCCTTCGTACAACGGCTTTGCTAGCTGCGCCTTTGTTGGTTAGCACTCTCGTGGTCGGTTTAGCAGTGAGTGTGTTTCAGGCCCTGACGCAAATTAACGAAGCGACTCTCACCTTTATCCCGAAGATGATTATTGTTGCTGCTGTCATCGTTATTGCAGGGCCTTGGATGATGGATGTGATGAGTGCTTACACAGTCAATTTATTTGAAAACATTGCTGTGATGGTTAGGGAGTAAAGAGTGTTTAACTGGTCGGCGATGACAGAGGCCCAAATACTTGTTTTTGCGCTTATTCTTTTGCGCATGATTGCCTTTGTGGTGTCGTCGGCAGTTTTTGGCTCACCCAATGTCAGCGTTCAGGTCAAAGTCTTATTATCAATTCTGCTGACGGCATTGGTCTTTCCATCAGTACGTCCTGAGAATTTGAACTATGACTTAATTTCAAATGAAATCATTAGCTTAGCGATTCGAGAGCTTTTTGTAGGACTGACTCTAGGTTTTTTAACCCGTTTGTTTTTCTTTATTGTCACAATGACGGGGGACCTTGTTTCGGTATCTATAGGTTTGGGAGCCTCCCAGCTTTATAATCCAATGTTAGGAACAAGTGGAAACGCATTGGATCAGTTTTATTCGACTTTGGGTACTTTAGTATTTCTGGCAATCAACGGACATCATATGTTGTTGAGTTCGATGGTGCAGAGCTTTGACTTGGTCCCTGTCGGTCAGATGGGTCTTAATGTTGGACCCTTTGCTGAAATGGCTGTCTATGGTCAAGATGTGATGATTATGGCGATCAAGATGTGTGCGCCCGTCTTGGTCACAATATTATTGGTGAATATTGCAATGGGTATTTTGGGAAGAGCGGTCCCTCAGATTAATGTCTTGGTAACAAGTATGCCAGTCACAATCATGTTGGGAATGGCCGTCGTGTTTATTTGTCTGCCGCTATTATTGTTTGAAATGAATGGTTTAGTTGATCTAACGGCAGCGAAGCTTTTTGCAGTGATGAAGCAGTTGTAGTAGTTGGCTTTTAAGTTCTAGGAAGGAACGAGATGGCTGAAGAAAATGGCGAGAAGTCCGAACAGGCGACGGATGCGAGACGGGAAGAGTTTCGCAAAAAGGGAAATGTCGCCCACACAAAAGAGCTAGGCTCGGCAGTATTGTTACTGGCGGCTGCTGGTGGCGTGTATGCTTTGAGCCGTTTTTTCTTTCAAAATCTATTTGAAGTTTTCCAGTATTCCTTTGGCAGTCATATGGTCGTTTTAGTGCGGGAAGGAAATTTCACCGAAGCAATGCAGTTCTGTGCCGTGAAAGGCTTGATTCTGATTGCCCCGGTGATGGGTATCGCCGCCTTATTGGGTGCTGCTACTTCAATTATGCAAGTTGGATTTTTGCAAGTGGAGGACGCGGTTTCTCCAAACTTTGAAAAACTCGATCCGGTTGCTGGATTCAAACGTATCTTCAGTCTTCGTGCCGTCGTGGAAGCTCTTAAGTCGATCCTAAAGATGGGTGCTATCGGCTTCGTGCTTTATATCCTCCTGAAGGGTGAAGTGGCACAAGTTCCCTATATGCTGACTTTTTCGATCGAACAGATTTTTTCCTATTTAGGAACTGTCGTCGTAAAACTTTTAGGTGGGGTAGGCGGTGTCATGCTTGTGATCGCTGCTGCTGACTATTTCTATCAGCGTTGGGATCTTGAAAAAAAGATGATGATGACCAAGCAAGAGGTCAAAGAAGAACACAAGCAGCGTGAGGGTGACCCGATGGTCAAATCACGCATTCGCCGTATCCAGCGCGAGATGGCAAGTAAGCGTATGATGGCTGAAATTCCGAAAGCCGACGTTGTTATCACTAATCCAACACATATTGCCGTCGTTCTCAAATATACCGAGAATTTACCAGCTCCACAAATCGTTGCCATGGGAGCGGATCATGTGGCTGAAAAAATCAAAGAGATCGCAAGAGAGAATAATATTCCGATTGTGGAAAATAAGCCGTTGGCTCGCACCATCTTTAAAACACTAAAAATTGGACAGGTTATCCCAAGAGAGCTTTTTGTGGCTGTGGCCGAAGTGCTTTCGTTTGTATATCGCCTGCGTAGGAAGAAAAGATAATGGAAGAAGTTTTTCAGTTTTTAAAAAGATTTGAAAAATACACCAAGAATACGGACTTGTTTATTGCGTTCGGCATGTTGGCGATTTTGGCAGTGATGATTATTCCATTGCCTCCGATGGTGCTGGATATTTCGCTGACGTTCTCGTTGGCGATCAGTATCCTTATTCTTCTAGTCAGTCTTTATACGCAACGAGCTTTGGATTTCACTTCGTTTCCATCACTTCTTTTGATGACGACCTTATTCCGTTTGTCATTGAACGTGGCTACAACCCGTTTGATTTTGACTCACGGACACGAAGGCGAAAAAGCAGCCGGCGATGTGATTGCTTCATTCGCGAACTTTGTCGTCGGTGGCAACTACGTCATCGGTTTTATCATGTTTGTGATTTTGATCGTGATCAACTTTATGGTTATCACCAAGGGTTCGGGCCGCGTGGCGGAAGTTGCAGCTCGTTTCACCTTGGATGCGATGCCAGGTAAGCAGATGTCTATCGATGCCGAATTGAACTCGGGTCACATCACTGAGGCCGAAGCGCGTAAGCGTCGTCGGCAGATTGAACAGGAAGCGGATTTTTACGGAGCGATGGACGGTGCCTCTAAGTTCGTCCGTGGTGATGCCATTGCGGGTATTATTATTACGCTGATCAATATTTTAGGTGGTCTTGCTATCGGAGTTATCCAAAAAGGTTTGGATGTTAGTACCGCAGCTAAGTACTACACGATGTTGACAATCGGGGATGGTCTTTTGTCTCAGATTCCAGCGTTGATCATTTCAACTGCAGCCGGTGCGATTGTTACTCGTACCTCCAATTCAGATAAAGACATGGGTGAAGAAGTCACCAGTCAGCTTTTGGTGAATCCTCGTGCGGTTATGATTTCAGGTGGGGTTTTGATATTGATGGGTTTAGTCCCAGGGTTGCCGACGATTCCCTTTTTGTTTATGGGGGGAATTCTTGCGGGCCTATCTTGGGCGATTCGGAAATATCGAGAAGAAGCAGCCAACGACGAAAAGAAAAAGGTCGAAGCAGCCGCATCGGCTCCCAAAAAGGAAAATATCGAGACCATGCTTCCTTTGGATATGGTGGAGCTTGAAGTCGGTTATGGCCTGATCAACATCGTTGAGTCCGATCAGAGCGGCGACTTGCTAGAGCGTATTGTCAGCATTCGTAAACAGTTTGCCTTGGATCTTGGGATTGTCGTTCCAAGCATTCATATCCGCGACAACTTACAGTTAGCTCCTGGCGAGTATCGCGTAATGATTAAAGGCAATCGAGTGGGTGGCGGGGTTCTACGTCCAGAAGCCGTGTTAGCAATGGATCCAGGCAACGTCGCTGAACGAGTCGAAGGTATTCCGACAAAAGAACCTGCATTCGGTTTGGATGCGCTATGGATTTCACCTTCTCGTAAAGAGGATGCTGAAATTGCAGGTTATACAGTGGTTGATTTGCCAACTGTGATGGCGACTCATTTGACCGAAATTATTCGTACGCATGCCCATGAACTTTTGGGACGGCAAGAGGCAGCGACATTAATTGAAAACTTCAAAAAATCACATCCTAAGGTGGTCGAAGAGCTCATTCCAGATCTTCTTCCTTTGGGATCCGTGGTGCGGGTACTTCAGAACTTACTTAAGGAACAGGTTTCAATTCGTAATCTTTTGACAATTTTTGAAACCTTGGCCGATGAGGCTCCAAGAACAAAAGATATTGAAGTCTTAACAGAGCAAGTCCGCCGAGGTTTAGCTCGAGCGATTACGGCTAAGTATACAACGGATCAAGGAAATATTCCGGTGATGACGTTGCATCCGATGATCGAAGAGACAATCGCAAACTCATTACTGCAAACAGAGCAAGGGGTTCAGTTGGTGATGGATCCAACGACGGCACATCGATTGATTAATGAAATCGCTCGTACTGTTGAAAACCATCCAGAAGTGGCAAGTCAGCCGATCCTGTTGACCAGCCCCACTTCGCGTCGTCATTTATATAAACTCACTTCGCGTTTTATTCCTCAATTGGTTGTGCTTTCACACAATGAATTGAGTTCTGATGCCGATGTACAATCAGTCGCACTTGTGGAGATGAACCATGCAGGTTAAGAAGTTTGAAGCTCGTACAATGAAAGAAGCCTTAGAGATGGTAAAGACTCAGTTGGGTCCGGATGCCATCATTCTTTCCGCACGCGACAACAACAAAAGTTACGGCCTTGTTGGCGAGGGCAGTGTAGAGATCACAGCGGCTGTGTCTGAAGAAACATTGCAGAAGAAAAAATTTGCAGAGTCTCGCTTGCGAGAGCAGGATCGTGAACGTTTCCTGAAAAGTCCGGCGCGACAGCAAAAAGAGCTCATTCACAAAATGGTAGAAAAGCATGTGCAAAAAAGCCAGGCACCTGCATCTATCACGCAACGCCGTTATATTGATATTGAAGATGAAGCAGCGGCGGCAGCTGCGGCTGAACGTGCCCGCTCGACACCGCAACGAGCGGCTCAGGCATATCAAGAGCCGAAGCAGTCTGCCCCTGCTCCAAGAAAAAATTTGAGTCCTACGGAAGCTCAAGAGATTAGCGCTTTAAAAAATGAAATTGCCAGTTTGAAACAGGTGATCTCTCAATTTCAACAAATGCCTCAGTCTTTTGTGGGTGGTCATCCTGGAGCTGACTATGGCATCAACTACGATTTAAGCTTTGTCTTTGAAAAACTGACCAGTGCTGGGATGGCCCCTGAGATCGCTGCTGAGATGCTAACTTTAGCACAAGAGACTTTGCCATCTTTAAAATTGAAGAATCGACCTTTAGTGGAAGCTTGGGTTGCACGTCATGTTTTAGATACAACCAAAATTGTGAATAATCCAACTCAAGGGAAAATTCATTGTTTTGTCGGGCCTGCTGGAAGTGGTAAGACGTCAGCACTCATTAAAATGGCAAGTCAGATGGTCGTTCGTGAGGGTAAGAAGATCGCCCTTTTCACGACAGACACCTATAAAGTCGGTGCTGCAGATCAGATGAAGATCTATGCACAAATTCTGAATGTTCCATTTGCCGTCATTCGCACACAAGGTGACTGGGTTCATCTTGTACGCTATTTGGCAAACGTAGATTGTGTCTTGGTTGATTATACAGGGTTGAGCCTTAAAAATAATGACGAGATTCAAATGTTGAAACGACTGCTGCCACCAGCTTCGTTAGCTCCGAATATTCATTTGACCTTGTCGACGAATGCAAAAGATGGGGATGCTACAGAGTTGGGTCGTCGCTATTCTGTATTGGGCTATAAAGATGTGATTTTTACCTCTTTAGATGAGTCAACCCAGCACGGCACTATTTACAATTTTATGAAGCGCTTTGACATTCCTCTACACTCGTTCGGGATTGGTCCAAGAGTACCAGAAGATTTTGAGTTTGCGACGAAAGAACGTCTTTTGGATTTGCTCTTTAAGATTACCAAGCTCAAAACACAAGATTCGGAAGCTGTATGAGAACCGTAAATTATTTCGATATGCATCGCACACGCACAATCAGCATCACCTCTGGAAAAGGGGGAGTGGGCAAAACAACTTTGATTGCCAATATCGCCCTGATTCTAGCTCAGCAAGGAAAAAAGGTTTTGATCCTGGATGGGGATCTCGGCATGGCCAATGTGGATATCCTGTTCGGAGTTAAGACCACGGGCAATATTCATGATATCGTGTCTGGGCAAAAAGAGATGAAAGACATTATTTTAGAAGTGTCTAAAAATGTTTTTCTCATACCAGGTGGCAGCGGTGTCGTTGAGTTCAATCGCCTCAATCACTTTGAGCGCCGTGCGATGATCGAAGCAGTTCGGTCGCTGCCAATGGGCTTTGACTATCTTTTGATTGATACGGCTCCTGGTATTTCAGAAAACGTTTTGTTTTTAAATTCTGCCGTGCAAACAGTGTCCGTCGTTATCACTCCGGATCCTGCAAGCTTTGCAGATGCCTACGCCATGATAAAGGTGTTGAATCAGCGTCACCGAGTGAATCGATTTTCTATTATTTGCAATCAAGTACGAGATGAACAAGAGGGGCTTGGGCTCTATCAAAGGTTCAACGATGTAGTGAATAAGTTTCTCTACATTGGTCTTGATTACTGGGGTTCGGTTCCTAACGACGTGGTTTTGAAAAAAGCAATACAAATGCAACGTCTCATTGTGAGACAGGATGCCAGCGCCGAATCCGCCAAAGCAATTCGCAAGATAGCTCAGCAAATTGATAATTCTACCCAGAAATTAGAAGTCAATGGCGGGATGCAGATGTTTTGGGACCAGGTCGTTGGATTTGCTTAAGTTAAAATACAGAATTGGACTTTCAGCGCGCGGAGCGGTTTGCTAACATAGATTTCATAGAGGGAAAAATATGGGGAAAAATGCGGCATTGTTGAAGAAGTATAAAGAAGAGCCACGTAAGCTTGCTCCCATTAAAAAAGATGATCTTATTAAAGAATATGCGCCTTTAATTAAATTTATTGCGCAAAAGATTGCTGTACGGCTTCCCTCTAATATTGAGTTGGATGATTTGGTTTCTGCTGGTGTGATCGGTTTGATGGATGCCATCGAGAAATACGATTCTACTCGCGATAATAAATTTAAAACCTATGCAGAATTCCGGATCCGCGGCGCCATACTCGATGAATTGCGTGCGCAAGACTGGGTCCCTCGCTCTATTCGCGACAAAGCGAAAGTATTGGATAAAACCATTGTTCAGCTTGAAGCGGACCTTGGCAGAACGGCGACAGATGAAGAAGTGGCCAAGGCTTTGAATGTCAGTATCGATGAGTTCCATGATTTGGTGAATCAGGTTCGTCCTGTGAGTTTGTTGCCGATTGATCAGGCGACGACATTTAGCAATACCGACAAGAAATCTATTATGGATATTCTTGAGGGCTCTCGTACCAATAGCCCGTTCAATCAATTGAACGTGAAGAACATCAAAGAAGTTGTGGCAACGGCGATTGAAGAGTTGCCAGAGCGTCAGCGTCTCGTTCTTTCTCTCTATTATTTTGAAGATTTGAATTTAAAGGAAATTGGTCAAGTTCTTCGAGTGACAGAGTCTCGTGTGTCTCAGCTCCACGCTCAAGCAGTCACCCGTTTGCGAGCACGTTTAGCTGCAACGATCGGTGCTGGAGAGATGGAAATCGCCTAGTCGATTCTCAAGTAGGCCCATCAACGATGTTGCCGGGCCTCATGGTTTAGTCCTCTTCAGCCGGCTCCATTTTATTTTTAATTTTCTTTAAAAGCCTTGCTTCCATTTGGCGAACAGCTTCTCGAGTAATGCCATATTTTTCGCCAATTTCTTGCAGGGTCAAAGGCGCATCGTTGAGAATCCGCTCTTCGAGGATGATTTTTTCTCTTTCAGAAAGTTCTGGCTTAAGCTCTTCAATCTTTTCTTTTAGAATCTGTAATTGTTCTTCTTTTGCAAGAACTTCATCCAGTGGCATTTCATATCCGCCAGACTGTAAATCACCAAGGCTGACGCCAGATTCATCATCCAAAGGTTTATCCAGGCTCACATCACGGCCGGACATGCGCATGGCCATGTCTCGAACCTCGTCCTCGGGGATTCCTAGTCGGCTGCTGATCAAAGAAGTGTTGGCCTCGATGCCCATAGCATCAAGGGCTTCTTTTTCTTTTTGCAGTTGATAGAAAAGGCGTCTTTGATTTTGTGTCGTCCCAATGCGTACCATAGAATACTGGCGCATGAGGAATTCTTGAATGTAGCCGCGAATCCACCAAACGGCGTAAGTAATCAGGCGAGCTCCCTTGTAAGGGTTGAATTCACGCACGGCATGCATCAGGCCGACATTGCCTTCTTGAATCAGATCAATCATCTTGGCGCCGAACTTCGAGTATTCTGCGGCGACTTTAACGACGAAGCGGAGATTCGATTTGACGAGAGCCTCTGCCGCTGCCGGGTCTTTGGATTCAAAGTATTTTTGCGCGAGAGCCGTTTCTTCTTCTTTGCTTAAGATTTTATACCGACGGATCTCGTTCAAATACATGACCAAGGGTTCCGTCGACGTGAGGGCTTTCGTGGGTTCCGCAATTTCAAATGTTTGCGTCTCTTCCTCAACCGGGGCAGGCATTGTATAGGCTTTGTCCGTTTCAACAAGAGGTACTTCTAGAGGTATGTCCTCTGTTGCGGACGAATCTACAACTTCTGCAACCACAGGTTTTGCAGACTTTTTCGCCGAGGGTGTTTTCTTCGCTGATTTGGTTGAAGTTGTAGTCTTAGCCTTTGTTTTTGCCATAGATTTGTTAGCCTAAATACTTAGCAAGCTTCTTTTGTAGGGTTTCCTGGACTTTACCCTTGAATGGAGTCAGCATCAACGGCAGATCGACCGTGACGACGACTTTACTTCCTGTGCCGCAGGAGGCAATAGACATATCGGCTTTAAATTGGCCGCCATTTAAATTACAGCTTTTGGAGCCATCATTGAATAACACTTTCATTTTTGGATCAAAGCGTCGAATTTCATCGTCATTAGATAAGAACTCTTTAACCTTTCTGTAAGCTTCTTCGGCGTTATGACTGCTTTGATGATCAATGGTGAATTTGGGCATTTGCTCATCCCTCCCTGGAATAAAAAGTGGAGCATTTACTATAGCAGAATACTGTGAGGTCACAAGCTCGACCGGAGTTTATATAGCAATATGGTTTTTGACTGATTTGGCACAATATGTAAATCTGAGGACCTCTAATAAGGTAGATTTATGAAGTTTGTTAAAGAGTTAAAAAGAACGCATTATTGTGGAAGTCTAAGCCTGTCTGAAGTCGGCAAAAAAGTGGTCCTCATGGGCTGGGTTGATGTTCGTCGTGACCATGGCAGTCTTGTTTTTATCGATTTGCGTGATCGTGAAGGCATCGTTCAAGTAGTATTGGATCCAAATAAGGCTGAGACCGCAGCAGCTAAAAATCTTCGTGGCGAGTTTGTCCTTGCTGTTGAGGGTATTATCCGCGCACGTCCTGATGGAATGAAGAATGCTAAGATCGCCACAGGTGATATTGAAGTTGAAGCCGTTCGCTGCGAAATATTGAATGAATCCGCCGTTCCACCATTTCAAGTGGACGATGAGAACGTCAATGAAACATTACGTTTGAAATATCGTTATTTGGATTTGCGTTCTCCACGTTTGACTCATCATTTAATGACTCGTCATAAAGTGGCGCAGCTGGTTCGTCGCTTTTTATCTGAAAATGGATTTTTGGAAGTCGAAACTCCGATTTTGTTCAAGTCGACTCCAGAGGGTGCACGTGATTACCTTGTTCCTTCTCGGGTGAATCAAGGTACTTTTTATGCTTTACCTCAGTCGCCACAAATTTTGAAACAGTTGTTGATGGTATCGGGTTACGACCGTTATTTCCAAATCGCTCGTTGCTTCCGTGACGAAGATTTGCGCGCCGATCGTCAGCCTGAATTTTCTCAGATCGATATGGAAATGTCTTTCATCGATCAAGAAGATATCATGCAATTGAATGAAAACTTGCTTCGTACGATCTGGAAAGAAATCAAAGGAGTTGATGTCGGTGTCATTCCTCGCATGTCCTACCAAGAGGCGATGGATCGTTACGGTATCGATAAGCCAGACACTCGCTTTGGCATGGAAATCAAAGATCTTGCAAAAGTTGTGACCGGTTCAGGCTTTAAGGTTTTTGACGACGTTTTAGCTCGTGGTGGAATTGTTCGTGGTATTGCTGTTCCTAAGGGTGGTTCGTACTCACGTGGACAATTTGATAAACTGACGGATATGGCAAAGCGAGCAGGTGCTAAGGGCTTGGTTTGGATCAAGTCTGAAGCTGATGGCTCATTAACTTCTCCAGTGTCTAAGTTTTTCAGCCCTGAGAAATTGGCAGAAATGTTTAAAACGGTTGGTGCAAGCAATGGTGATTGTGCCTTGATCGTCGGTGACGATTTCGACACGGCATGTGCGGCACTTTCGACTTTACGTTTGCACTTAGGTAAAGAGTTGAATTTGATTGATACATCGAAGGACCACTTCCTTTGGGTTGTCGATTTCCCTGCGTTTGAGTACTCTCCAGAAGAAAAGCGCTGGGTGTCTAGGCATCATCCGTTTACGTCTCCTAAAGATGAATTTATGCAGGATTTGATCGATGGTAACGAAGCCTCTTACGGTCAAATGCTAGCGAAAGCCTACGATTTGGTTTGTAACGGTTATGAGATGGGTGGCGGAAGTATCCGTATCTATCGTACTGAATTACAGCAAGCGATGTTCCGTCTCTTGGGTATGAATAAAGAACAACAAGAAGCTAAATTCGGTTTCTTGTTAGATGCTTTAAAGTACGGAGCTCCTCCACATGGTGGTATCGCTTGGGGTATGGATCGTCTTGTAATGCTTCTATGCGGAACAGATGCGATTCGTGAAGTGATCGCCTTCCCTAAAACGGCGAAAGCTTCGGACTTGATGGCAGATTGCCCAAGTGAAGTCAATCGCGATCAGTTGGCTGAAGTTGGCGTGAGACTAAGCACGTTGGCTGAGAAAAATCTTGAAGATATGAAAAAAGGCTAGTCAGCGGGCTCTACAGAAATAGAGCCTTGATTGGTTTTAATATCAATACGACCCACGTCTTGAGGAAGTACCCCTGGCGTGGGTTTTTGATTTAAGTGGTTTGTGATCGTACCACTGATAGATTGCAGATTTAATTCGTAGATTTGGTTTTCCGGTAGTTTGAGCTCAACATTCCCAGTTTCAGTTTCTATAGAAACCAATTTTTTGAAATTCGTGGGTAGATAAAGCGTCGCCTGTAGTTCTACATTGCTTTCTGTAGTCAGCTCTTCGCCATTAATATTCATTTGAATCCAATGGCTCGGTATTGGTTCTTTGATGTCCAAGTACAAGGTGCCTTTGTCTGTCGTACTCAAAATAAAAGGCCCCTGTTCGAAGCGTGGGATTTGCCCTTCCAGTTGCACTTGCAAAGTGGAGCCAGAGTAGGATCGAACTTTCAGCTGGACCTGTCGTGTTTTGATGCGAACCTCTTCCAGGCCCATCAAGAAATATTCTTCTTTTTCTTCGTAGCCTTGTCCCTCGGTGAGCTTGTGGGTGACCTTATTAAACGCCGTAAGTAAGGAGGAGGGATTGTTGAAAACATATCCCAACAAAAGAATGAGAGAGCCAAACAGCACGAAAAGGAGGGCAATAGTTCCCAGAAGAAGTTTCTTCAACATGGCCTTCTGATTTAACACATTGAAAAAGAAAGTGAAACGTAATTGAATGAGATAAAGGAGTTGTCATGCCGCGTGTACTTCCCGAGACAAGTTTAGAAAAAAAGATGTTGTGCTTGGGTGCAATTTTTATTGAAGAAAATCAAGTTCTTGATGAACTTTTCCAGGTTGTGGGTTCTGATTTGCAAGAAGGTGTTGAGCTTTCTGAAGATGTTAGAGAACAAGTATTAAATGAAATCGGTGAGTATTTTTTTCGCCTTGATATGAACTACAGCCCCGATATCAAAGGGGAGTGCCTCGAGATATTGGAAGATTTTTGGCAAATTAGAAATAAAGCAGACGCTAAGAAAGCACTTGAAAACATTCGACAACAAGGACATCGCACGAAGTTCAATGTTTTAGGAACTTCTTTGCCAGCAGATGGCTCTATCGACGCAACTTCGCTAGAAAAATTTAAGCAGATTTTCAATTTTGACTTTCAAGACAGTCAGCAGTTGCAGATGTCTGATGAGGACTATCGTAAACTGGCGCAGTGGATTCAGCGGACACAAAAATATCTAAAAGTCGGTGGTATTCTCGCGTGGGATGCCGCTCGTTACGTTCATCTGATTCGTTTGAGTTTTGTGGTTGGTTATTTAAATGATGATGAAGCGTGGTCTGAGGTTCTTAAGTTGGCTCCAATCGTTGAGGGGAAGTTTGACTCTTGGATGGAGTTTGCGCAGAGCTTTTTAATTGGTCGTACTTTTTGGTCAGGAGCTGATGATCCCCAAGTAAAGATGATCTGTGAAAAACTTTTGGGGCATCCAGCGAGCCCTTGGCAGTTTTTCGACTGGACCTAAGCAGGTATTTTTACTTCTTGTCTCAAGTTCATACGTTTCATACCGATACGAAGTTATGAGAAGGCTAGGATGGCTTTCTCGAATACACAGGGAGGTGTGGTATGGAAAAGATCAGTGGAATTTTACCGCCAAGTGCACGAACTCGGGTCGCTGATGTCGCCGTTGCCCAGCCCGCACGTCCAGGGGCTCCAGCTCTGGGGCGTCCGATGGGTAAAAACTCTTTAGGAGATCGAGTCACTTTGAGTAAGCACCTTGAAGAAATGCGACAAACCGGAGAGCTTCCGCAATTTCAGGAGCCTGTCACGTATAAGAATACGGCGGAAGGGCGTAAAGCCAAGGTCATTGAAAATCTTCAACAAAAGTTCTTTAGCCCTAAGGATGTGGCTAGAGATGAAGACATGACGAAGTCGGAAGAGGCACTCAAGAAGACCGCAACGAACGAAAGTCTTTTCTTTGTGGAAAAAGAACTTCGTCCACCAGAAAAGCCTTTAGCAGAAACGAATGCCGTTCCTCTTAAAGAGACGCAGACTTAAAAAATTTAAGTTCTCTTTATCCAAGAGCTATTAACAGCATCGAACACCGCAAAGTCAGTTTTTTTAAATGATTCTCAATCGACGGATTCCACCAGGAATCCGTTTTCTTCTAAAGAACAAATTCGAAAGATTCCTTGAAGTTTGCGACTTCCATCCAAACATTTTCCTGTGACAATAATATATTGCAAAGACATATGAATGAGTCTGCGAATGGCATGAAGACTCCATTGGGGGGCTCCCATCTGGATCAGCATTTCCAGTCTGATCAGGGCTTGGTGCGCGTCTTGGGCGTGTAAAGTTCCAAAGCTTCCACTGTGGCCTGTTGCTAAAGCTTGTAGGAAGTCTTTGGCCTCGGGGCCGCGGATTTCGCCCATAATAATCCGATCAGGTCGAAGTCTAAGGCTGCGTTTGACCAATTGTGTTTGATCTATGGAGGGTAAGATTCCTTGAGGATCGTCCCTTGTGACTAAACGCAAACTGGCTTCATTGGGTAAGGAAAGCTCAGGGGTGTCCTCAATGATGAGATTCCTTTCATTAGGTGCAGTTAAGTTCAGAAGAGAGTTTAAAACCGAAGTTTTTCCACTACCGGTCCCTCCGACAACCATGAAGTTTTGTCTTTGAATCATGATAGTCTGAAGGATTTGCGATTGTTGAGAGTTGCACCAACCTTGCTTTTCTAAACGAAACAAAGTCCAAGGATTTTTGGGGTGTCTACGTAAAGTAAACTGCGGTGCCGAAAGAGTTAAATCAGCGCCAATCAAACTGAATCGAAAGGATTTGAATTGCCCATCGGCACACGGCCTTTCTTTTGTGATGTGGGTGTTTGATTCATGACAAATGCGATCCAGGATGTTTCCAAAGCTTAAGGTTGAAAGAAAATGATCCGGGTGTTTATGCAATTTCCCACCTTTTTCAAACCAGATTGTTGATTCGTTATTAACCAGGATTTCGGTGATATCTTCATCATTTAATAATGCTGTTAAAGGTCCCCAGGATGTGAACTCCTGATCCAAGCGATTTTTGACGGCCAGATCTTGATTGGAAGAATGAAGGCGAATAATTTGTTCCACTTTTTGATTGCGTAGATTTTGTTCCTCTTCAGGTGAAACAAGAAATTCGTTGAGAGGAAGATTTTGGATGTCTGCCTGGATAAGATCATAGATACCTTGAACTGCTTCAGTCATAACGAAACACCAACTTCTTGTAAGTGATTCTTACGGTTTTCAATTGGTTCTTCGAAACCAACAATGGTGGGGCGTACAAAGATGACCAATTCGGATCTGTTTTCGCGAAAATCTTTACTGGCGAAAAGGGAGCCAAGGATAGGAATTCTTGATAGAAAGGGGACTCCTTCGCGACTGTTGCCCTCTTCATTTTTGATCAAGCCGGACAAGGCAATGGTTTGCGGGCGAGTTAAATCAAAGTGACTTGAGACTCTGTTCGTTAGTAAGCCAGGAATATCATCAACTTTGCGGGAGTCATCTAAAGTAGTCACCTCTGTCTCTATTGAGAGGCTGATTCTGCCGCTGGCATCGGCTTTGGGTTTTACTTTTAGTAGAATACCATATCTTTTCCAGACGATATCTTGTGATTTGTAGTTGATAATTTTTATGGGGAACTCACCCCCAGCTAAGAATTCAGCTTCTTTTCCACTGCGACAAAGGATGTTCGGGCTGGCCAGAACTTTACCGTAACCGTTGTTTTCTAGAGCAGATAGATTAAACGGCAATGCATCTAATTCGGTTTCCCCGGTGCTGAGGATTTTTGCGGAATAGCTCGATGGCCAACGTAGACCATATTTAAGTGACAAGTTGCGCTTTATTTCGGCAACCGTGATTTCGACTCGAATGGTGGGCTCCACTTGCAAGCTGTTTTCATCACGTTGAATGGAAATACCTAAGGGACCCAGGACGGATTTGAATCTTTGGCTATTGAGTTCGTTAGTGTTGATACGGACCTCTAAATGTGGTTCAAAAACCAAAGACTGAGGCGGCAGGTGAGACTCTTTCAAGATTTTATTGAGATGGTTTTGCATTTCATCTTTTAGATCTTCAGAAAGGTTTACTTGCATCTTAAAGTTGATTGAATATTTTCTGGCAAATTCAGATATTTTCAACCAATCTTTGATTCGATAGAGACGTCCTTTGACGAAAATCTCTCCCTCGGCCATTTCTATTTTCAGTCCTACAAGGTTTGAAATCAAATTATTGAAAGACTGAAAAAGATTTGTTTTTTGTGGGTGTAGAACTTGAATCTTATAGGTTTGAGTTCCGACTTTTAGAAAACTCACCCCCTCGCGAACACCCCGAACAGTCAGGCGATTACCAGCACCCTCCGCCTTAAGGATCTCTTTTTTTTCTATCCAAACTGTAGGGGACCCCGAGATGACCAGTGTTTTGGCCTCGCCTAGGGAAAGGACCACTTGAGTCTCTTGAGCCCAGCCATGGAGCGGAAAAAATAAGAACAAAAATAGAAATGCCAACATGTCTTCGAGCAAAGCAAGAAATGTTCTAGCAAGAACTGGCACCAATTCTTGCTTATGCCCGACATTCGGAAATTAAATTTGGATCGGTAGATCAAAATAGACGAGAACGCCTTGATCTATATTTCTAAATTGAAGAGAAGAGTTGTGTGACTTCAGAATGGACTGACAGATCGTCAACCCCAGACCAGTACCAGTAGAGTGGTGCATAACATCTTCATCAATAAAAAAAGGCTTCATGATTTTATTCATCACCGATGTTGGGAGGAACGGTCCTTTATTTGCAATAGAAAAGCGGACGAACTTGCCGTCAGTTTTACTTTCAAGCTGGATCTCACTGCTTTCGGTCCCAAATTTTGCGGCATTATGAAGGAGTCTTTGCACTACTTGTTTTATGAGGCGGACATCAGCTGGCACACTGACAGGTTCTAACTTATTAACAATAGTAATATGTTTTTTTGTCAGCAGATCCTGAATCTCTTTATTTAGATTCTCTTCGAATTGAGTGAAGATTGTCGGTTGTTTATCAATTTTAAGTTGGTTCGTCTCAGCACGAACAATCAGTAAGACGTCATCAACTAATGATTTCAATCGCTCAGCACTTCGGTTGATTCTGTTAACCATCATTTTTTCTTCTTCGTCTAGTTTGGACTCCGCTAACAGCGAAGCGAAACTGAGAATGGATGTCAGTGGCGTTTTAAGTTCATGATTAATCAAAATCATAAAATTCGATTTTGCTACGTCTAAACTGCGCAGTTCTTCAAATGCTTTGGCTAATTCAGCATTCTTCTGCTTAAGCTCTTGTCCCATGGCAAAGTGTTCAATGGCATGGTCTACGGTGTTCGTAAGATCGACGGGATCCCAGGGTTTGGTGAGGTAGCGAAAAATCTGACCTTTATTCACAGCCATGATGACGGATTCCAGGTCTGTGTAACCAGTAAGAAGGATGCGTACCGTCTCTGGATGAGAATCAAGAGTCTTCTCTAAAAATTCAACACCCGTCATTTCGGGCATACGTTGGTCGGTAATAATGAGCGCCAAGGGTCCTGGATTTTTGTCGAGGACTTGCAACGCCTCTTTGCCAGAGGTGGCCTTTAGTACAGTATATTTCTTGCGAAATAGGCGTTCTAAGGCGTCTACGTTATCAATTTCATCATCGACACAAAGAATTGTGTGCTTCGTCATGCAAATCAGTGTAGGATTTGTGAGAGGCTCTTGCAAAGGTTTTCGCAAGAGCTGGCTTGTTGTCACGGATGATGACGAGGAAGAGTCTGCTAGATAAGAGTCTAGTTTCAAATCTCTTCAGCAGTTTTGCTCAGAAATGAGTCAAGTCGCGGTCGTGTCCTGACGATAAGTGAAACGATAATATTGTTTTTTTATCCTTTTCAGGAGATCGTGTATGAAATTTCTGATGCGCATTGCAACTCCTTTCACACTTGTGATGAGCTTTGCATTGAGTACTCAAGCAAATTGGGGAACTGGAATGTACGGTGGTATGCAAGCGTGTCCTTATCCTCACTCAGCCGCTGCAGGTTCCTCTAGCTATCTAGATGAAGTTAAAGAAGCACAGGCCGCGATCAAAGAAGCAGAGAAGCAACTTCGAGCTAAAAAAAGCGAAAAGAAAAGACTTGAGAAAACAATGGAACGATCTCGTCGTGATGTTGAGGAGGTTGTCGCCGAAGATTTCACAGAGTTTATGTTTGAACACATAGAAAACAGTGTCAGCTGTAAAGAATACAAAGGTATGGCTGGTAGTGAAGAGTTCATTGCGCAAGGGAGTGAGGGAGATGCGGCAGTGCAAGCTCCATCAACTCGTGAGGTTCGTGCTTTTTCGATCCAAGAATGGACCCGACTATGTGATTCGAATAAAAATGGTTCTGTGAATGCCGTGGTCTGTGATGGCCCTCGTTTTAGACAGACAGAAAAAGGTCGTGCGACATCTCAAGATTGTAAAAAAGGTCTGACGGAATATCGCAAGAATTATGCACAAACTGGAAAGTTACAGCGTGAAATTGAAGGCCTTGAGAATCTAATTCGTCGAAGTAAAGACGATATTCAAGATGCAAAACAAAACTATGCAGATGAGCAACGTGAAAGACAAAGAGAACAGCTTGAAGGTGGAGTGTGCGTAGATTGTATCGCACAAGGATCTGGCTACGTTTATCAGAAGCCAGAAACTGATTGGGGCTCTGTCGTCGGAAATATCGGGTTGGGCTTAGCTGCCACTTACATGGGCTATCAAACTAATAAGATGGTTGCTAATGCCAATGCAAATATTGGTTGGCCGACACAGCCTTACCCTGCTTGGGGTTACGGATTTCCGTTCTTAGCACAAGGAATTGGGCAGGCTATTGGCGGTGGTAGTGGTATCTATGGTGCCATTGGCGGAGGTATCGGTGCGGGCGCCTTCGGTTGTGCTGGAATGAACGGTGGAGTCGGCGGAATGGCTGGTCCTTACGGTGGCATGAATGCTGGTGGTATGTGGGGCAACCCTTATGGCATGGCAGGAATGGGTGGACTTGGCGGTGGACTTGGAGGCGGAATTTACTTACCAGGTATGGGCCCTTGGGGCATGGCTGGGCCTTGGGGTATGGGTGGACCATATCCAGGTGCCATGGGTTATCCGATGATGGGTGGAGCTATGGGCATGCCGATGGGTGCGATGGTGAGCGGTGGTATCGGTGCAGTCATGGGTATGCAAATGGGCGGAATGATGGGCATGCCGATGGGCGCGATGGCTGGTGGTATGATGGGAATGCCGATGGGCGCGATGGCCGGTGGTATGATGGGAATGCCAATGGGTGCTATGGCAAGCGGTGGTATCGGTGGAGTTCTTGGAATGCCAATGGGCGGAATGGCCGGTGGTATGATGGGAATGCCGATGGGCGCGATGGCCGGTGGCATGATGGGTATGCCAATGGGCGGAATGATGGGCATGCCGATGGGCGCAATGGCGAGTGGCGGAATCGGTGGAGTGCTTGGTATGCCAATGGGTGGAATGGCCGGTGGCATGATGGGTATGCCAATGGGCGGAATGGCCGGCGGCATGATGGGTATGCCAATGGGCGGAATGACCGGAGGTATGATGGGTATGCCGATGGGTGGAATGTCCGGAGGTCTTGGCGCAATGCAAATGCAGCAGCAAATAATGCAAATGCAAATGCAACAATATCAACAGTATATCCAGCAACAACAGTCGTATATGCAACAACAGATGCAAAGGCAGCAAGTTGTCGCGAGCCTTCAGCAAGAGCTGTATGGTTTATTATATAGAATTCAACAAGTTCAATACGGTGTAGGTGGCTCTGTAGGTGGCACTATCGGAGGCGGTATTGGTATCGGCGGCGGAGTTGGCGGAGGCATCGGTGGTGGTGTTATAACCCCATTGCCAGGTTCCGTTGGCGGTGGTGGAACAATCTCACCGATTCCTGGAGGAAGTGGAACAGCGCCAATTCCTTCACCGCGCTAAGATTTTTTAGTTAAACTTGAATAGGCCCTCTGCTAAAACAGAGGGCCTTATGCTTTTTAAAATCCCTCGTCTTTATGACAGCCACACTCATTTTCTTGCCACTGGTGAATTTGCCTCCGGACTTCATCTGGGCTTCTTGAAATCTCCTGAAGAAATTGGAAACATTTCTTTAGCCAACCCCAATTACTATCGTAAAGATTGGCTTGTGGGTTTTGGTTGGAATGATTCGCAATGGGAGAAGGCTCCCCATAAAGACATTCTCGATAAATATTTTCCTGATCGTCCCGTTTTTTTTGCCCGTGCTGACGGGCACAGGTGCTGGGTGAACTCCCGAGCACTAGAGATTTTGGGAGTCACTTCTGAAACAGGGATATTGATCGAGAAAGACCATTTAAGAGCCTGGGATGCTTTGCCAGAATTTACAAAGGATCAACACCGTCAACAAGTGATCTCTGCTTGCAAAACCTATAATGCAGCTGGTTTCACTCATGTTCGTGATATGTCTTGTACGGAAAGCTTGTGGAATCTGCTTGTTGAAATGTCGGACTCTCAGGATCTTACAGTGGCGATAGAAGAAAACTATACGGCCCACGATCTAAACAATTTTGAAAAAATCTTGCAGTTCTGTTTGCAGGCCAAAAAAGCCGAGACACCTTTAGTGCGAATGAAGGGTGTTAAAGTATTTTTAGATGGTTCGCTAGGATCTGAGACTGCCTTCTTATCTAAGCCTTACCGGGGGCAAGAAGACGGTCGTGGATTGATGCTTTGGCCATTAGAGCAAATGGAAGAAGCTCTGAAGAGAACTTGGGCAGCTGGGCTCGAGTTCTCGGTGCACACAATTGGCGACGAGGCCGCTCATCAAATGGTTCAGCTTGCTAGAAATGTATCCGCGCGGGGAGCTGTGGGCCGCTTGAATCTGGAGCATGTACAAGTATTGCGACCGGAAACAATTCAGATGATGAAGCCCTTGCATGTACGTTGTCACTTACAGCCTTGTCATTGGTTGAGTGATCGTGTTTGGCTTAAAGAAAAATTGGGCGATCTTTATCGATATGCCTTTCCCTGGGAAGCTCTGCGGGCAGCGCAAATTCCTTTTTCATTTGGCTGTGACAGCCCTATTGAACCGCCGTCATTTTGGCGTAACAAAGTTGCGTTGGAAGAAAGTGTAAAAGAGAAAATCAAGAAGTTTAATGGAGATTTAACTCAGACTCACTCCCATCCAGACAGTCAATTTGCAGACTCCATGACAGTGATTGAAGACGGTGAGGTCAAAGAGATCCAATTTAGGGGACGAAAACTTTAATAAGTGATTGTTAGAGTCTTATCCCTCAGAAACATGATAGAACCACTGAGGGTTAATATTCCTATTGCATACAACCAAGGTGAGGCGTCCTTAAAAAAAGATTTTTGAGTGTTTTCTGAAGAAATGTTTTTGATACAGGATGGTTTAAAAAATACATCTGTTACAGATTTCTGGATTAAACCGTTTTCATTGATGCTGAAATTGTCGCATTGACCTTGTACAAATGCACTTGAAGTAAAAGGCGTTTGAACCAAATCGTCATAAGTTCCATAAAATTGAATCGGATGATGGCTATTAGATAAAAGCTTCCATTGATAAGGTGTCTGCTCATTGACGATAACAGAGTTTCTTGGATCAACTTCTTTGGATTCGATCAGGATCTTATCAATCCAGGAATATTTTTGCGTTATCGGAGCTAAAGATTCCACTTTTAGTTTGCAAGGGTGCTTGGTTGTCCCCTCATCGTTTAAAATCTGAGTTTTGCAGTAAAGTTTTAGAAAATCGGATCTATGTTTTTTTTCTGTATCTGATTGCAGGTGCTTTAAGCTGACGTCTTCTAGATATTGAAGACTGAGGATACTTAAAGATTCAAGCTTTTGCATCTCCTGCAGTTGACCGAGAAAGTATGCGGGATCTGTTGTTGAGGAGTCTCCGAAATCAAAAAGTCTTCTTTCTTGTTCTTTTTGCTTTAAGGTTTCAATAGAAATTGTATCTACCAATGAAGAGTAGTCTTTGTTTTTGGTTAAATATTCTTGAAATTCCTGTGAGGAGGCTTCTGGGTGTTTTAACAATATTTTCCTAGCCAAAGATGGCTGTGAAAAAGTGAATATTAAAAAAAATAGACTAATGCTTTTCATGTGAACTCTTTAGTTCTGATATTCGATTCGAATTTTATTTGGTCCTGAAGAGGTCACATGATTTCCTTGTTCATCGGGATTTTGGACGACTGCAATAAAGGGTCCGGCATAGCTGAGTAGACGTGAACTGTCAGTGTCTTTTACAAGAACAGCGTATTGTTGGGGATTGAGGGGTGCACGCAAAAGCTTTAATTTACTTCCCACTTTGAGTCCGCCTTTTTGCTGCTCCGTATTCGCAAGATAGAGGTCGACGACACCCCCAATGTCGCCAACTAGAGAGGCTAAAGACTCTGAGTTGGTCAATTCCAAAGGAACGAGAACATATCCTCGAGGAATAAATGTGTCGGCCGAAGTTGCATTTTTTTCTGTGGTCACCGGAATATCATTCGGCTTTTCTTTCAAGCTAAGAACAAGAGAAAGAGCACCCAAGGTAAAAAATGCAGCAACTAGAAGATTATTTTTGATGAGATCTATTGTTTTTCTGATCATAAGACATGTCCTTTGTGAAATGATATTTGGCGGGTTTCCTTTTGTGTTCGGTCAGTTGTGATATGGCGGCAAATGCTATCAAAAAAACAAGTGCTATCACCACACAGATTTCAACGAGTGCTTGCCCGTGAATACTTTTGGGTGCCATTGCGAAAACTCCTTATGTAGTGTTACGGCACAGGTTTTTTTATAAGTGAAAGTGCCGGGTATAAAATATGAAAACGGTGGCTGAGTGGTTATCAAGAACTGCCATTCATGTGCCAAGGACTGAGCAACTTCAAAGTCCTTTTCCAGACGGTATATCGGTGCAAGGTCCGGTAAATCCGGATAAATTGCTAATTTGGTTTTTTTGCTAATCAGAGTCGTTAAGCGAAATTTGGCGAAGATATTCGAAAGGGAGCTTGCGGTTTTATATAACTTAAGATTGGTCTTTGTACTTGCGGAATTTAAGATCAAGTTTGCCTGTTTTATGATCTGTTTTTGTAAGCCGTCCAACTCTTCTTGTTGCTTTCGCACCTTAATAAGCTTCTTAGTCGCGGTTGAAAGCGCTAGCGCATTTTTAGAAAGTGTCGCTGCAGCGATCTCGCTCAAAGCTTGATTTCTTCTCATTCGCAAGTGGACTGCGCGTGAATTCAGTTTTAACAGTGAGGCCAATAGAGGAGCTGAGAGTCTTTGGCCTTCCAGTCCGCCTTGGCGGCATTCGTATTTCATCGCTAAATCGTTTTGGATGGTGTTGATAGAAGCCATAATAATCAGCATGCCTGTTATGAACACAGGCAATAAGGATAAAAACAAAATTAGGACAAATCCTTCCTCTGTTTTTTTCATCTAGGAACCCAGTCGTATTGCTTTTCTATTTTAATGACTGGAATCGTATCTATTTCTAGCCTACTAAAAATAGTTTTGCGATTTTTGGTAAGAGAAAATGTGACTTTCCTGTCATTGAGTAAAAAGGGATTTAGGCGCCTCTGTAATTCCATTTTACAGACATCCACTTTTTGAGAAACCCCGCAAAGTGTCGCCTCATGGACGTGGTAATCTGCAAAATAAAATAAGATCAATCTGTGCAGCAATGTTGCTGTGCCAGAAATTATCAGCAGACTAAGAATCAAAGCCCAGAGAGCCTCAATCAGGCCCTGTCCCTTTCTGTTGAGTCCCATAGAGTCTAATTTTTTTGAGATTTAGAAGAATTCACAGCGCCTTCAAAAAAGTTTCCAAGGTCTCTTTTTTTGTACATGTTATCTGTTACTTCGTGCGCTTCTTTTTTTCTTGAACCATTGCCACCTAATGCTTGAGCTACATTGGCAAACTGAACGCTAAGATTTCCACCCACAACTTTTATGATCGAAATGCTTCCAATAGCGATGATCGCAACAATAATAAGATACTCGACAAGGCCTTGGCCTTTTTTTGATAGAATGTGTTTTGACACTTTCATAAATCCTCCTGAGATGATCTAGGAGGTTGCAAGAACCGGGCAGCCTTGCTTTGCAAATAAAGTAAAAAAAAAGTCCGGTGGTCCGGACTTTTTGAATTATTTCTTTTTAGCTTTAAGGTCTTTTTTAGCAGCGGCCAATTTTTCCTCTTTAGCAGCAGCGGCAGCTTCTTTTTTTGCGCCTGCCTTCTTGGCTTTTCGTTGAAAGATAATCCGGTCTAGGATTTCAAAAGCTTCCTTCTGCAGGTCATTTTCAAAGATGAAACGATAGAATCCTTCGATTTCAGGACTTTGGCGGAATTTTTTGAGTGAGGTTGGAAGGCTGTCCGACTGAACGAAGTCAATTGAGCTACCATCTTTCGAAAGTTTTACTTTGTCGGCCATTCTAAATCCTTTAATGTTTTAAGGGGTTTGTACCTCAGTGCCAGGGTCTTAGGCAAGAATAAAATAGTCTTTGCGGCTTCTGCAAGTCGTGAAATCAAGCTCGTGTTTAAGCTGGATGGGTTATATTAAACCATTGAATTCTTTAGGAAAATATCGGACATTGGGGTTGTTGTTGGAGGTTCACAGATGCTCATTTTGAATGGTAAAGAAGTCGCCAAAGAAGTGCGCTCGGCTCTTATTCCGCGCATAGAAGCATTTGTCGCGAACACAGGTCGCCCTCCTCATTTGTCTGTCGTCATCGTGGGTGATGATGGTGCCAGTCACATCTACGTAAGAAATAAAAAAATCGCCTGCGAATCTGTAGGCATTTCATCGACGATTCATGCTTTGCCTGTACGAACCACGCAAGAGGAGCTCAACAGCAAAATTGCAGAATTGAATCAAGATGATGATGTCGATGGAATTTTGGTTCAATTTCCGTTGCCTGCGCATTTGAATGCAGACGAAGTTTTACGTTTGGTCGCGCCGGAAAAAGATGCAGACGGGCTGACTTATGCTTCATTGGGATATTTTTTCGCCGGAAAACCTTTTGTGAAGCCCTGTACACCTGATGGTGTGATGACTATCTTGAAACATTATGGAGTTTCTGTCGAAGGTAAAAGGGCGGTCGTCATTGGACGAAGCAATATTGTGGGAAAACCGATGGCGCAACTTTTAATGGAAGCCAATGCGACAGTGACGGTTTGCCACTCTCGCACTCGCAATCTTTCTGAAATTACTCGTGAAGCGGACCTGGTGGTTGTTGCTGCGGGAAAACCTCGATTTCTTGGTAAAGAAGCTTTTAAGCAAGGGGCGGTCGTGATCGATGTCGGCATTCATCGTCAGCCAGATTCAAAAAAGTTATGTGGCGATGTTCGTCTGGAAGAGCTGACTGATTGGGTTCAAGCTGCGAGCCCCGTGCCAGGTGGAGTTGGGCCAATGACTATAGCTACCCTTTTACAGAACACCTGCTTATTAGCAGAAAAACGCGTAGGTCTTACATCACCTGAGGTATAAAGTGAGTCGTTTCAGTCGTCTTGTATTTCTTCTTTTAGCTTTTTCATTTGATTCTTTTGCCTTTGCCAATACCTCACTTTTTCGCCTGGGATATGTCGGTGAGGCTTCAATAAAAACAGGTACTAAGTTTAATAAAGCGACCATTGGTGGACTTTCAGGAAGTGTCTGGGTTGATAATTCCTTCGTCGCCTTGTCGGATGATAAAGGACGTGCTGGCGAACCTCGATATTTCGAATTTGATTTGAAAATAGATAAGAACCAGGTCTCATTCAGTCCAAAAGCTGTCTCTTTTATTAAAGGTTCTGCATTAGAGCGTGAAGGTAAAGTGAGTGTTGATCCCGAAGGGTTGGTTCGTTTACCTAGTGGAGATTTTCTGATTTCTTCAGAGGGCAGTAACGATGCTAAACCTCGAGAGATGCCAAGAATTTTTAAGATCAGTGCTGACGGCGTGTGGAAGGAAGACTTACCAATTCCGGATAAATATTTACCTGAAACTGTGGGGCAGCAAAAAAAAGGCATTCAGAATAATGCAGCGTTTGAAGGACTCACAGATTATGAAAACGGAAAGTTTGTATTTACAGCAATAGAATCTGCGTTAACCCAAGATTATATTTCAGGGGAAGAGCACTTAGGGGACTGGATTCGCATTTTGAAGTATGAACGAAAAGGCGAGTCTTATCTTCCAGTGGCTGAATATGCCTATCGAATAGATGCATTTAAAGACAATCAAAAAGGCAAAGAGATTTTTCGTGGAGTTTCAGAGGTCCTGGCAATTTCTGAAACTAAATTGCTTGTTATGGAACGAGGCGTACGCCTTTTTGCAAAAAATCTTTGGGCCCAGACGGTAACTTTATATGTTGCTGATCTCTTTACGGGCACTGATGTTTTGGCACTGAATAAGCTGAGTGATGGTAAGTTCGTAGGTGTTTCGAAAAGTAAGATTTTAGATTTTGAAACTGATTTGGCAGCTGTGAGAGGTGATAAAACAGTTCAGAATTTTGAGGCCCTATCTTGGGGCCCGAAACTTCCCAATGGCGATCGCACCTTATTGGTTTTAAGTGATAATAATTTTTCAAAGAATGAAACCACAGAACTTGTAGTTTTCCGTGTAGAGAGTGAGTAAAGTATGATGACTGTTTGGCGACTTCGCGCTGGTGCCGACAAACGTATTCGCAGTGGACATCCCTGGGTGTTTTCTAATGAGCTTGCTGCGAGCCCGAAAGGTTTGATACCAGGAACTCCAATTGAGCTCCAAGATGCAAAAGGTCAGTTCCTGGCGAGAGGCTATGGCAATCCACACTCTCTCATTGCTTTTAGAGCTTTAAGTTTTAATAGCCAGGATCAAAATCCAACAAGCTTTGAATATCTACAAAATAAGATTTTGAATTCTTGGAGAGTTCGTATTGCCGCAGGATTTCGTGGAAGTTTCAGATTAGTTTTTGGAGAGTCCGACTACATTCCAGGTTTGGTTCTAGATTATTATCTGATCGAGCAGAATGGGCAGCGAGCTCAGGTTTTTGCCGCTCAATTGGTGACAGCTGGTATGAATGAAGCACTGAAAGAGGCAGAGCCTTTTTTCAAGGGTCTTGTGGAAAAAGCCAAAGCTCAAGGTTTGGCAGATTTTTCTTGGGATCGCTCGGCCGTGGTCCTGCGCAATGATGTAGGTATTCGCAAGCTCGAAGGTCTTTCTGTAGATGAACCTAAAGTTATAAAAGACTTACCAGAGTTCAATTTACGTGATGTCGGTATTCTTCTGAATGCGGCTAGCGATGATGGACTGGTGACGATGAGTTGCGATCTGAAAGAAGGACAGAAGACAGGATTCTTTCTAGATCAAACGCACAATATTCAATTAGCGATGAATCTTTTTAAGAATTGGGCCAAGACACAAGAGAAAAGAAAAATTCGTGTTTTAGATTTGTGTTGTTATGTGGGGCACTGGTCTACGCAAATTACGCGGACATTGAAGTCCCTTGGCTTTGAGGTCGAGGTGTCCCTTGTGGACGTGTCGAAGACAGCATTGGCCTTTGCAAAAAGGAATGCTGAAAGAGAAGGGGCTGAGGTTGTTGTCCACGAGATGGACGTTTCTGTCGGTCTTACAGAGTTGCCGAGCACACATTACGATATTGTGATTGCTGATCCTCCAGCATTTATTAAGTCCAAAAAAGACATCCCTATCGGTAAGCATGCTTATTTAAAAATGAACACGCACGCCTTTAGAATGGTCAAAAAAAATGGCTTTGTGGCTTCGTGTTCTTGTTCTGGACTTTTGGAGGAAGAGGAGTTTCGTGATGCCATTCGAAAGGCTTCTTTGAGAAACTTTTCTGAGGTCCGTAGTGTTTTGAGAGGGGGCCATGCGGCTGATCATCCAACGCTCATGCAGTTTCCTGAAGGCTTTTATTTAAAAATGTATGTTCATTACATAATTTAGTCGAGGCTCCTGGGGGTGTTGGCACCCAAAGTGCGAGGCTCGATTTCTGGGCCTCGCCGTTCATACAGAACAAACCACTTTTATTGCAGCCATAATTACTTTTAACGTAAACTTTAGACTCATCTGCGAAGGTCTGAAGGTGTATGCGCTTTACTACCAGTTACTTATTTCATTCGGTCTCATTTCTAGTTTTTATAATGCTAGTGGGATTAAGTCTGATTGGCGCATTAAGCTATCAAGGATTCTTATATTTTGAGAAAAGAGAGCACGATGCCGGTCAAGTGGCATTTGATAAAGCCTATTTAATCACCCGAGAAAAGTTGAACTCCTTAGTTTATGGACTTAAAGGGGTAGGGGGTGTCTATCTTGCCCAGGATTTTGCAATCAGTCAGACTGAGCTTCGTGAATACGCAAAGTTTCAAGAATTCTTTCATCAATGGCAAGGCGTTCTAGGATTTGGTTTTATTCGACGTATTCCTAAAGCGGAAATGCCAGCCTACGAAAAAAAAATCAAAAAAGCAGTACCCGATATTGTGATCACTCGTCTTTCGCTGCAGCAGTTTGATGATTTTATGATTATCGAAGGAATCGAACCTATCGAAAAAAATCTCTCTGCGCGGGGTCTAGACGTAGGATCTGAACCCAATCGTCGAGCAGCAGCAGTTGGCGCTTGGGAAACCGGTGAGGCGACTTTGACGAGGCAGATTCAATTGGTTCAGGTGGATCGAGCAGAACCTGGGTTCTTATTCTATTTACCTATGTATAAAACAGCTGCCACACCAGCGACCTTGGAAGAACGGCGCCGGCAACTTGTGGGGTGGGCTTATGCGCCAATTTTGGCATCTGCAATTGGAAATCATCTCCGTGATGCATTCGATGCCGGCTTGGATTTTTCCATTGAAGAAGATAACGGAATCGAGGGTGGGCGGAGAATTTTTGGGACCTTTGATGGCTCTGATCAGGACTTTAGTCGGACAATTACTATAGGTGGAAGAAATTGGATATTAAGAGCTAAGTATACAGATAACACTTTTCCAGGATATCAATGGGTTCTTCCTTTGATGGGATTTATTTTCTTGAGTGGTCTTTATAGCTTTATTTTAATTTCTGTTCGCAGCTTAGCGCTCAGGCACTTAGAGTCTGAAAAAAGGGCTCAAAACATCGAGAAGCAGATGGAAGTTTTAGTGGATGGCGCCAGTTTCGGGATCATCGGAACAAATTTGGACGGGGTTATTACGACCGTCAACAAGGCTACAGTGAAAATGTTGGGTTATAGTGAGCAGGAACTCACTTCAGGAATAACTCCAGTTTTATTTCATGATCTTGAAGAAATTAAACAGAGAGCACACGAGCTGAGTTTGGAACTAGGTTACGAGGTTTTCCCTGGCATCGAAGTTTTCACAAAAGGCGCTAGTAGAAAGAAAATTTATACTCACGAGTGGACCTTCATAAGAAAAGATAAATCTCGGTTTCCTGTCCGCCTGGTTGTCACTCCGGTTGTTTCAGTGGATCAGAAAGTTATTGGTTATTTGGGTATCGCTGAGGATATTCAAGAGCTCGTGAGTATGCGGAAGACAATTGAGAAGCAACAACAGCAGATGATAACTTCCGCAAAGCTGTCGTCATTAGGTGAAATGGCCGGAGGTGTTGCACATGAAATTAATAATCCTCTGGCGATAATCACAAGTCGAATAAAAATTCTTGAGAAGAAAATCGCAACAAATGAAATAGACTTACAAGATATTGCCCCAGAGCTATCCAAGATAGATAAAACTGTCATGAGAATCGCAAAGATTGTCAGAGGGCTAAAGTCTTTTTCTAGAGAGTCTTCTCAAGATCCGAAAGAAATGGTTCGAGTTTCTACGATTATTAATGATTCGATCGATATCTGTAGTGAAAAAATAAAAGATTTTGAAATTGATCTCCGCGTAAACCCTTTTGAAGATGTGCAGTTGAGTTGTCAGCCGACTCAGGTTGTTCAGGTTCTAGTCAATCTTCTTGGTAATTCCTTTGATGCCATCAGAAATCTTAAGGAAAGGTGGATTAGCATTGATATTACCATTTGCCACGATTTGTTGCGTATTGCGGTGACAGATTGTGGCTCAGGTATTTCTCCAGAAATTGTCGAAAAAATGATGCAGCCTTTTTTTACCACCAAGGAAGTTGGCCGGGGTACAGGGCTGGGGTTGAGTATTTCAAAGGGAATTATGGAAAATCATGGTGGCCAAATTTTTTACGATTCTGAGAGCCCAAATACCCGATTTGTCTTAGAATTACCCCTTTAAAAACAATAGATCTTCCTTCTAAAACTATACCAAGCTGTTGGCACGGCGAGTGCCCTTCTTTGTCACCCAGTTTTCTTATTTTCAAAAATTTTTATCTAATCCCACAAAATTTTAAAGGTTTGCTATTCTTCGCTGAGTTGATGGAGGTGTTTTAATGACGACATCAAATCAGTTTGTAAAAGTAATGGTGTGTTTAGGAGCATGTTTTGTTCTAAATGCCTGCGGACGCCTCGAATCCAATATTCAGATTTCAGCTCCTATGATGAGTAGCACTTCAGATCTCATCCAAGACAATCGCCTTAAAGATAGTAATGTCGTTCCGGGGCAAAACATTCCTCCGCAACGAGAAAGTCAAAGCTTCAATATGAATCGGTCTATTGTGTATGCACAGGTGCTTCCCTCAAAAAGCGATAAGGTAGTGCCGGCTCAAAGTAAGGATGATGAGGCGGATATTGATGAAACTGAGGTATTGAAGATGTTAGAGGGTGAAGAAGACGAAAACTCTGCTGGCACATTGGAAGATGGTGCAAAAGAAGAGGCGGCTCAACTTGAAGGCCCTGGTGTCTTAAAGCCCACAATTTACTACTTTCCAACTATTAATGAAGATCAGAAAAAGTGTGATGCAAAAGATCGAAAAATTCTTCATGGAGCCGGTGGTAAAGAGCTTACACAGGTCTGTTCATCCACTGAAGACATTTGTGGTGAACAAGGCACATGCGCAGTTGTTCAGAACGGCAAAACGCGAACTTTCAACATCATTGGACGTTTTAATGGGCAAGATCGATATTTTGAAATAAGTAAAGATGGTTGTGTTTTTGGCTACGGTGTTCGAAGTTCTTGTTTGGATCCTTTCTACACATTGGCTGCTGACTTGAAGATCTATAAACCAGGTGAGGTCATCTTTGTTCCGGCTATTGAAGGGTTGGAATTGCCAGATGGAAGTAAGCATACGGGATACTTTGTGATCAGAGATAAGGGGCGTGGTATCGTCGGTCGTGGAAGATTTGACTTCTTTTCTGGAACCCTTCATTGGGCAGATTCGAAAAACCCATTTAAAAAGCTCGGTTTGGGTGATGTTAAGACAAATATTCCTTATTACAGAGTTTCAGGAGTAAAGGCATCGAGCGTGCTAAAAGAAAGATCTTATCCCAAATTACCGAGAAGGTAGAGCTTATCGGGTCTTTCATTTGAGTGGTTCAAAATAGAAAAGTGCTACAACCGAATAGTTGTAGCACTTTTTTTATGTAAAACTCTGTTCAATCAGCTAAGAAATTTTTAATTGGTGATCGCAGGAGAAGCAGGAGCCTGTGGTTGCGGCTGCGGCTGTTGTTGCTGGACTTGGGCTGCAGCAACTTGGGCCATTTGGGCGACGGCCATTTGCGCCTGCTGAGCTTGTTGATGATAGTAGTTCAGCTTTGCTACGTACTCTTTCAAAGCTGCATTCTCTTGCTTTAAAACCCCCAACTGGGTCAACGCCTGTTGAAGATGGCTTTGGTAATCTTGGGCTTCCAAAACCTTTTTGTCTAAAGCTAGCTTCATTTCCACTATTTTTGTTTCAGCGACAGACATAAGGTTCTTAAGAACTTCAGTTTGTTGATGTGCTGAAGATTCGACTTCACTATAAGATGAAGAGATCTTCTCGATTTCCTCATTTAGTGAAGCAATCATTGTATCTCTTTCCGTAATTGTGGTGTGCTGATCATTAATAATCTGATGCAGCTCCTGATTTTCATCACGGAGTGTCTGAATTTGACTTTCAAACTTTCTTTTTTGTTCTTCTTTTTGCATCTGCTCATTGGCAAAAGCAGCTTTAGCTTTAGCCAGTTCAACGGCTGTTTCTTCTTTGAGAGCGTGACTGAGTTCGAGATCGCGCAGAAGACTTTTGTTTTTATCAAAAAGAGCTTGGCTGTATTTCTTCTCTTCGCTTTGCATCTGCAAAGCTCGAGCTTTTAAGCCTTGAATCTCTAATTGCAGCTGTAAACTCAGCTCCAGGGATTTTGCCAAATCAGCGCTGAGCTTTGTATTATTAGCTCTTTCCATAGAAAGCTGATCTGCCAAATGCTTTGATTGAAGGTCTAGTGTTTCATGACCGTAAGAAACGTTTTCAAGGGACTTGATCTTTTCCATCAATTCCTCTTGAGAGCCTTTGAGTTCAGAATGGAATTTTTTCATTTGAACTTGCATCTGCTCATATTTTGGTTGAGGTGTCGCCATATCCCCATCCTCGCTATGAGTGCTTAACTCGTTTAGTTTATTACAAATTTCATCAAAAATTTTTTCGTGCTCTGGAACGGAGTTGTTCATAGACTTCATTGTTAAGCACAGACAGAAGTCAAGTCATCGAAATTTATTGACAAGTCTATATGCTCTCGATTTAGGTCCAGTATAGGTGAAAAGAAAATCTGGAGTACAAGCCATGGCACTACATAAAACTGTTCGTCTTTTGATGTCTTTTATTTTTGGGGTCACTTGCTCTCAGGTCGCGCATGGGCAAGATCTGGGATTGTTAAGCGACATTCAGCCTCCACAACAATCTTCGGAGTACATTTTTAGGTCGTCGCCGAAAGAATCGTTGATTAGCATCCAGTTGCTTGGCGCGGTCAACAAGCCAGGCATTTATTATGTGCCAGCGAACACTGATTTATTGAAGCTCATAACCTTGGCTGGTGGCACGACTAATGGCGGGGATTTGTCAGAGATTTTAGTGCGTAAGATGGAGCCTAAAACTTGGAGCGAAATCAAATCAAAGGCAGTTAATGAGTACCAAGGGGCTTATGAAGTTGATGCGGAAAAGTTGATAAAATTTGGTGGGGCAAGAAATCTGAAATTACAACATGATGATTTTGTCTATGTTCCACCGCGAACTCCTTGGATCAGTTCAGAAGCGTCGCGAAATATCACAATAGTTTCAATTGTCTTGGGTATTGTTTTGACGGCAGTGCTTATAGATAAGAATACGGAAAAAAAGTAGATGAGGACGGCACAAGACGGACGAATTCTTTTCTTAGTTAAAGCTTTAGTCAGTCTTTTGTTTCTGTCGAAGATTTCTTTTGGCAGTGTTCTTCCGATTCCCCAGAGCTTTAGCTTTTTGATTTTTCAAAAAGGGATGCACCCCTTTGTAAATGTTTTTTTATGCTTTCTTTTTGGTATTCCTTTAGCTCTTTTGGGTTTGAAGGTTCGGAATCGAAATCATTTGAGTGGATTCTATAAAATCTTTGTTTTGTTGTTAGTATTAACTTTGACGGTTCAGACTCTTCTGCAAATTCACTATGTGAATGCTAATGACTCTTTTCTTGTTCAATTAGCAGCTCTTCTGGTTTCCTTAGCGATGATTTTTATTTACGGAGTTTTGATACCAAGTCTTTGGAGTGTGAGTAGTTTTATAAGCTATGTACAGCGTTGGTCCGGAGTTCTTGTCATCTTGTCTTTAGTGTTATGGGTTTTGGCCGGAGGGAGTTTGTTTAAAGGGGGACGGTTTATTGGTGTTTTTAAGCACATACCCCATATGGTTACCTGTGCAACAGCGGCATTTATTTTTTCTTTGGGACCATTTTTGGATGGCACTCAGCTCAAGAGCAAAATATGGAATGGTTTGGTATTGGCAGCAAGTTTTATTGCGATAGTCATGACCGGGACTCGTTCTTCCGCCGCTGCAGTTTTAATAGCATTTTTGCTCATGATGATTTTGCATAAGGTGAAGTCCAACCAAGGGCGTATTTTTAAAGTAGGCTTTTTGTCTTTGGTTTTTGTGACCACAATTTTCTTTGGTCAGGATACATACAACTTCGCGCGCGGCATAGCGACCGGTCAAAATTCCCTAGGACAGCGTGAGGCACAAGATGGAGTAGCCTCGAGGTGGGAAGAGGTAGAAAGAGGTATGCAGTTCTTTCTAAAGCAACCTTGGCTGGGACATGGATTGTTGTCTAAGTTTGGCTCGGGACAAGAAGCAGAAGTTTCTTCTTATAATGCGATGAAGGACCCCCATAATATTTTTGTTTCGGCGGGAGTGATAGGGGGGTGGCCTCTATTGATTTTAAGTGGTGTCGCTTTAATTTTTATGACAATCGGCTCTTTGAAAGCCCTAATCAGTCCCGATAGTGCGAAACGCCAGGTAGCTGTTTATTTGCTCGCCCATATTCCAATCCTCATTATTTACCATGTCCATTTGTCAATTGGAGGCATGGCAGACCGTTTATATTGGATGGTCTTTGGTTTCGTAGCGGTCTCGGTTTCGGTTGTATCGAGTCGAACAGATTCTATTTTAAATACCCAGAAAGTTCCCAGGTAGAGTTCATGGGCCGTGAATGACTCTTTCTCAGAGACCGATATTTGATGACTTTTTTTGTCACTTAGCTAGTGCTTTGAGCCTAAATTGCTCCTGTTGGCTGACAATTTTAGTAACTTGGACGTATTAATTTCAAAGCTTTAATCCTGATTGCAGATTAAACACAGGCCAAGGTATTAAAATCATGGCACAACTAGTGCTTACACGTTGTTGTCACGGAAAGCGGGCAATTATGAGTGATCAGCATATAGAACCAGAATTAACGGTTGGTGAGATAATTAAGCTTTATCTATCTCACTGGCGTATGTTTGCTCTGTTTGGCGCTGCCCTGTTTACGGTTGGGGTGCTCATTTATGTCGTAAAGATACCTTTTGTGGCCTCTTCAAAGATTGTTGTTAACGATTCACAAAATTCTGCATTGCAGGCCTTTTCGAACCAATATTTTGGTTTGTCGAAAACTGTTGAAGAATCCAAGAAGGGTAGCAGTCTTTTATCAAAGCATATGGAGTATCTTAAAACCCGCGAGTTTTATGAAACTCTGCTTAAGCGAATTGAGGTTCGTGGGAACAGTTCACGTATCACGATGGAAGAGCGTCGGGGCTACGAAATTCTGAAAACCCATTATCTACAAAAATTGGATGATAATTCCAATCGTATCGAGCTCTTACAGCGTTTAAATAATTGGACCCGGGTTCAATTGGACTCAGAGTTCGAATTAAGGGTGTCAGCGGTGACTCCTCTGAAACCTGTGTCTCTCTTTTTATCGAATACCATTTCTGAGTTAGCGGCAGAGACTCTGAAGCAGCGTGAGCTTGAAGAGCTCAATCGTGTCGAAAGTTTCATGGTTCAGCAAAAGAAGGATGCTGATCAAAAATTAGCAGCTTTGAGTCAGGAGCTGGCCTCCATACAAAACAAAGACGAAAACATCATGCCGTTGGCTTCTAGAGAAAAGATGGGCGACTATGTTTCGGATCTTTTGGTGCGTTCGAATGAGATCAAATTGAAGATCGCCGAAAATAAGAAAATGATTGAGTACCTCGAAAAAGGCCGAAATGGTCAGCGTGATAGCTCTCTTTATGGCTTAAGTGGAAAAATTGAATCTTTAAAGATTGAGAATAATTTGCTGGCTAGCCGCTTAGCGCAGGTGGAGTCCTCTATTCAAAGAATTAAAAAAGAAGCCAAATCTTTGCCCTTTGCCGCTCAACGATTAGAGGATTTAAAAAAGAAGTCGGAGTTAGAGTTTGCTAGATACAAAGAGTTGACGACTTCTTTGGCGAAATTAGAAGCGCAAAAAATATCCATCGGAACGCGTTTCGAGGTTTTGGAGACTGCTCGTTGGGAAAATACTTTTCCGCAGGTAGGGCTTTTGACTCTGGGTTTGTTATCGATTGTGTTGAGTCAATTTCTTGGATCATTGGTTATCTATTTTAAGTATCTGTGGAATCCGAATGTGGTTACTGCACAGGCTTCACGCAACTTGGTGATTTTTGACAATCACTCAGTTGATCCTCGCGTGATAATTGAGAATTCAAAAATAAAGTTCAGTTTGAAAAAACCTGAAAAGAAGAAAGATGCAGAACAGGGGGCTGAGCAAGAAGATGTTGCTTGGAATGTTCTTAACGTAGGGCAGGGGACCGATATATCTCAATAGGTGGTGATATGAAAAAGGTGTTCCTCAATGGAGTAATGGCTTTGACAGCTGGATCATTGATTGGCTGTGGAAGTAAACTAGAAACGAACATTCAACAAGCTGTTGTTGATAATCAGAATGCAGCCTCTTTAATAGAGTGGGAGCAATCGGAAGCACATCCCCAGACTTTGTTTGCAAAGTGGAGAGAAGAGCTGAACTCGTCGCCTAATTCCGCTGATGAGTTTAAGGCAGAACTCTGCGAGAAACTTACAAGTTTGGTTGGGCAAGATTTAACGGTTTTTGAAACCGAGATTCAAAGTGAACAGAACCAAGAGCTTCTGGCATCTTGTGCAGAGACTTTGAATGCCAAGCTTGAGCAGCACTATACAGCCGAGCGTTCCCAGTTGAGTGTCAAAGTGAATGCTTTAATGCCCAAGGCTTCTCAGAACAGTTTTCAGTTTCCAGACAATATTCAAAAACGCGATACAACGAATGGTTACTTCGCAGTTTCTGGAGACGTAGGGCGTAAAGAAGTTGTGTTGACGTTCGACGATGGGCCGAGCGGGGTCTATACTGAATCGATCTTACGATCTTTAAAAGAAGTGAATGCAAAAGCGACCTTTTTTCTTTTGGGAAAGAATGTTCAGGCCAATCCTGAGATTGTAAAAAAAGTTGCAAAAGACGGGCATGTTGTTGCTTCTCACTCGATGACTCATCCTTGCCTAGGAACAAGTCGTGGTTGTGAAAAAACCAACGGCCGAATTCTTTCTTTTTCTGAGGCTACAGGTCAAATCAAAGCGGGAGCTCAGGCAATCTACGATGTTTTGGGATACGTGGATCCTTTCTTCCGATTCCCATATGGCGAATCGTCTGCTGAGTTGAAGAGCTTTTTGAAGCAGAGTTCGGTCGGAGAGTTTTATTGGTCTATTGACAGTGAAGACTGGAAGGCTCAACCAAATGACACTTTGATTAAGAATACTCTGGCACGACTTGAAGCCCGAGGCAGAGGCATGCTGCTTTTTCATGATATCCAAAGAAGAACAGCAGAAATTATGCCCCAGTTATTGAGAGAACTTTACTCTCGCGGGTACAGTGTTGTATTACTTCAGTCCTCAGATGAGGCGGCTCGTTACAACAGTAAGTTGGTAAAAAAGAAATTGCCGTAGAAGTGAATGAAAAGACCAGATGTTGATCGTCCTTCGACATGGAAAAGTTATAAAAATGATCTGTGCAACGGCTGCTGGGGTGGCTGTTGCACAATGCCTGTGGAAGTGAAGCTTTCAGATCTGATTCGTCTTCAACTTGTGACTGAGGATGAGGCGGCGGGTTCCATTAAAAAAATGGCCAAAAGATTAATCAAAGATGGCCTCATTGTGAGTTACAGGCAGGGTACAGAATTTTTTATGCTTTCACAGAAAGCCAATCGGGACTGTATTTTTTTAGATTCTAAGACGCGTCTTTGCACTGTTTACGAGAAGAGACCAGATACTTGTCGTGACTTTCCTTCAATAGGTCCTCGTCCTGGATTTTGTCCGGCAGGTTCGCGGTAAATTTAGTAATCGCAAAAATGTCTTCGTTGTTAAAATTGCTTGATTTGACGACCCACCATTTTAAATGTCAGTCTTTGTTGAGTGTCACTTTCGGATGTTGCCATTAGGCTCAGAAAACTGAGGGAGTATTTAGGCTATTTCCAGCGAGATTTAGCCGAAGAGTTTCAAGTAACCAGTGGAGCCATTGCTCACTGGGAGTCTGGAGCGAGACCTATCCCAGGGCCCGTTGTTAAACTAATATCAATTTATGAATCTTCTTTTAAAGTAGCTGATGGTGTTGAATCGAATATTTCCGAAGAGGCTTTAGAAAAGTCTCGCGAGATTTTGCGGCAAATGGTGAAAGCTCTAACAGCCGAAGGAATTCTTTTAGACGAAAATACTAAACGAACGTTAACGGAACTTGTAGAGAGCTTTTTCAAAGAAAACTTTTCGCAAGATAATGTTCGCGCTTCTATTAAGATGGCCTTTCTTAAGCAGGTGATAAAGTCATTAGAAGGAACAAGAGGTTTGGCTTTAAAGGTCGCTCAGATGGCAAGTTTTTTGGAATTAGGTTTGCCATTAGAGTTGCCTCATTTTTTGGGTGATCTTCAGATGAAAAGCAAGCCCCTGCCATTTCAACAAATCTATGAACTTTTAAAGAGTGCCTACGGAGAGCCGAAAAATATATTTTCGAGTATTCAAGCTGAGCCTTTGGCTGTTACCAGCTTGGCGCAAATCCATCGAGCACGCTTGCTCAGTGGAGAAGATGTTGTTCTAAAAGTTCAGCATCCTGCGATCGATAAAATTTTGCAGCGGCAATTTAAAAAGCTTTCTTTAGTGTCCTATCTTGGAAGTATTACGGGAACTGCCGTAGGGAAGCTCTTGGAGGATGTGCAATCTGAGGTTTTTTTAGAGCTCGACTACGAACGCGAGGTTCAAAGCCAAGAAAGATTCCGAAATATTTTTGCTCACGAAGCTCGAATTGTTATTCCTAAAATCTACCGAGAGTTTTGTAGAAAAAATATTATTGTGAGCCAATTTGAAAAAGGGCTTTCCTTCGCTTCTTTTCGTGAAAGAGCGAGCGCGCGTGAAAAATCACAGGCTTCATTATTGATCGCCTACTTTCACACTTACGCAGTCATGCAGGGAGGGGCTTTATACGGCGACTCTCATCCAGGAAACTTTTTATTTAGAAATAATGAAGTTGTTTTTCTCGATTTTGGGAGAGTCATTGAATTAACTCCAGAAGAAGTTGAGTTAGAAAGAACACTCTACAAGGCAATATTGCATAAAAATAAAATCAAAGTTTTTGAGGAATTCCGAAAACGCGATTTGATTACAGATCCAGAGAAATTTGATTTTGAGGGGTTTTGGAAAGTATTGACACAACAACAGGCTCATCACTTGCATGAGGGTTCTTTTCAATTCAGCCGACATTATCTTCGTCTCGGTGTCTTAGCTGCACGAGACTTCAAGCATCGACATATGATCAAACCTGACAAGAGTCTTTTGCGAGGAGCGCTAGTAAACTCGAGTTTGGCTGGAATCTTTGCAGACCTAGAGGCGGAAGCGAACTGGCGGGCTCAGGCACTGAAAATATTATCAATGCGCTAAGGGATCCGCCGATCTTTAGGACGTCGTCTTTATCACTTTTCTAGTGCAAAACCTGACTTGATAAATCATTGAAGGACTCGACAATTTCGTCTGGAGTTGCATCGCGTGCATCGGTGGTTTCGATTTCGAAAATCAAATCTTGACCAGCCAGGGGATGGTTGCCGTCAAGAGCCACCATATCGCCGTAGAGTTCAACGACTCGATACATTTTTACCAGACCACTTTTTGTGACAACAGAGACAGATTCTCCATATTGTAGAGATTTTTCTTTTCCGAATTTCTTGCGTGGGAAAAGAACTATTTTTTTAGGGTCATAAAAACCGTAAGCTTGTTCAGCTGTTAGTGTAATTTTACGTTTTTCACCCTTTTTTAAGTTTTGTAAGCCATCAACTAAACCGCTGAGGATGGCTTGTGGTGCATTGGTGGATGTGATGACATCACGATTGAAAGTCGTGCTGATCACGTTGCCCACTTTGTTCTTCAGAGTACACTTGAACGAAATAACTTGTACGCTCATAACCGCTTCCTCCTTTTGACAAAGTTAATATGAGAAGTCTTTTGTCGAAAACAACTCACGAACATATTTTTTTAGGCTTCATAAGCCTACAGGCTTATGGCAGGAACGAGGGTCATAGGATCTTGGATGCAAATGATAAGCAGTCTAAGCACTGCTTCTATAATGATTAGAACACGTTTAATCTTATATTGATATATATTAAATCAGGGTTACTTCTTTATTGGCAATTCGCCGAGGAATCATGTTTTCGAAGCGATGCAATGTATTCAAGTGAGACACAATTCATTTTCTTTGACCTTTTGTGTTTTGTCCCTAAAAAATTGATCACCGTTGGTCGAGGTGCTGTCGTGAAACAAACGAGACTCATTTTAATCTCTTTTGCCTGTATTTCTTTTTTTTATTTTTTATGATCTGTTTTTAGATATTGGTGCCAATGCTCACACCATTCATGTGGTCTTTGAAGTGGCAGTCGGCTTGTGTGCCCTGGGCTGGATGCTCTACTTTTTGAGGCGTTATTATAATATGATTAGAGTTCATAAAAAATATCCACTGCACGCAGTTGGGGGCAAAGGTATTCCGCTTTATCGCTTTTTGTGAAAGGCTGTGATATTCAATCTTTTGTGGCAGAGGCTCAACAACGAGTGACTGATAAAGTGAAACTTCCACCGGGCTATCGTTTTTATTGGGGTGGACAATTCAAAAACATGGTGCTTTATCGCTCTTGCAGGGATCGCTGTCTTAAATGGGGTCGTGATGGTGACTTTTATTTCTGACCTGATTCGTGGAGGCTTGGATTATGAAGAGGCTATTTTGAGGGGAGCCCGTCAGCGTCTAAGACCCGACGTAATTTGACTACTTTTTTGACGGTCAGATTCCTAAGAATGTCGTCGTCTCAATATGAAATACTCCAAAGCGTATATATTTGCTTAAGGCTGGCACAAGCGGTGCTTTTCTCCTTGTTAAGAACAGGAGACCTTTTATGGGCCTTAAAGATAGAAAACTCGAAATCGCAATGGTTGCACTTGCTGTCGTGATGGCTGGTGGAATGGGGCACTTGCTGAAAAATCCTGTTCAAACTGTCATGAATGAGTCTGCTGATATTGTCTACGAAATGCCAAGACCCAAAAACTCTATTCTTTCAGTCTTATTTGATTTGAGTGATCGTCTTGTGACACGCAAATATGTAAATCCCTTTGCTAAGAAAAAGAAGGCAGAAGCTAAGAAAACTGTACAAGCGCCTGCGAAACCGCCAGTCGTAGCGCCTAAGACTGCACAGAAAAAGAAAGTGGAAGAAAAGAAGAAAGATGCAACTGTAAGTCCTAAAGTGGATGTGCAGATAGTTGGCTCTGACCCTTCTGCGCCCGAAACAAATGAACTGACTGGTTCTTCTCCTGTTGCCGCTGTAAAGCAGGTGAAAGCAAATACAAATACTCAGAACGCACCAGCAGAGAATCAAACCGGAAACATAATTTCTGGAAATCAGTGGCGAGCATTGGTATTAGCTCATCCAACTGAAGAAAATATCAATAAGCTGGTACAGGCCTATAAAGGTAAAGAAGTGGACGACACAATTTTTTACATGATCGTCACTGATTTATTCCGTGATAACAAAATTGAAAATCAAAAGCTGGGTTTATTGGCGGTGAAAAGTACTTACAGTGTTAAAAGCTTTTCTACAACGGCGCAGTACTTTGATCAGCTTGCACCCGAGGTGCAAGAGTCGGCTAATAGTTACCTTATGAGCTACGCTGTTACTTCACGCTTACCAGTATTGATGCAAACTTTAGAAAGCTCCAACACAGAAGTTGTCGCAACTGCAACTCAAGTTGTCATCGAGGGATATGAAAAGGCCAAAAAGGGTCTAGCACCAGGGCAGGATCCGCGAACTCTACGCGGTGATGTGGTGATGAACTCGACTTCTAGCTACTCAAGATTTCTACCTATTTTTCAGCAGCTGGCTTTGAGCAGTGACACAGTGATTGCTGGCTTAGCTAACACGGCATTGAGTCAGATACAGATTTCCGTTGCGGCTCTTTAAAACTAGACAGAGTCGTTGTGATCAATAAAAATAGTCCTGGTTCGCCATCTACGACGCGATAAGGGCTATATGTTTGCAGTTCATTCTTTTATTTTGATCCTTTCCTTGAGTCTTTGCTCGTTATCTTGGGCAGCGACTGTTTTACCCAAAAATTTAAATGCTGCAGATCGAGTTCGCGCGGTGGAGATTTTAGGTTTCGGCTCTGCTCCGAAGGTTTTAGACAATCCTTATCCTTTGGGGGGAGCTACTGGTATTGAAGTAGGTTTGTCTACGGAGTATATCCCTTTAACCGATTTGGCGACTTTAGGTAATGCCAGCAAAGATAAAGGTGAGTTTAACTTTTACAATCTGAGTTTTGCTAAAGGTTTGTATTACAATGTCGATGTGCACGTTCATTTTACTCCGTTCTTTCAGGAGGAAAACGTGCAGTCCTTCGGCAGTCAGGTGCGTTGGGGCTTTTATGAAGCAAGCTTTTTTCCGCTGACCTTGAGTGCTGTCTTGTATGCGGGTGGTTCTAATTTTTCGAATTTGGTTAATATAACGACTTTGGGAGCCAACATTCTTGGCACGGTCAACTTTGATAATGTCGCAATTTATTTTGGTAGTGGGCGTATCAGAGCTATTGGAAAATTTATTGGTGGTCCTGGGGGAATCACTGATGATCAGCGAACAGCTATTGAAGACATTACGGAGACACACACCATATTCGGATTAAATATTGATTTCTCTCAGATGTTCGTGAGCTTGGAAATCGACCGTTATGCGGATTCGTTTTATAGCGGTAAAGTCGGTTTTCGTTTCTAAACCGAAAACCTTGTCTTTTGCCTTTTAGATTTATTTTTTTAAATGATGCTTACAAAGATTTTGAGTGAAGCTCTTAGTTATTTTGAGCTTTTTCTATAAGTTTTGTTGTCGATTTGCCATCCACGAATTGAAGGGACATGACTTTTCCGCCGTAAGATTGGACGAAAGGGGCTCCGACAATTTGGTCAATTTGCCAGTCACCACCTTTAACCAGAATATCCGGCTTCACCTTGTGAATCAAATTTTCAGGGGTGTCTTCTGTGAAGATGACAGTGAAGTCGACAGCTGCAAGGGCCGCAAGAATCTCTGCTCTATCATTTTCAATTTGCACTGGGCGCGTGGGGCCTTTCAGGCGTTTCACGCTGGCGTCTGAGTTGACTCCAATAACCAAAAGGTCTCCTAATTGTCGAGCCTCTTGCAAGTAACGAACGTGGCCAACATGCAGAAGATCAAAACATCCGTTAGTGAAGACAATTTTTTTTCCTGCAGAACGGAACGGAGCCAAGCTAGATTCAATAGTTTCAAAATTTTTAACTTGGCCCATTTACTTATGCCTTTTTATAAAGTTGCGCGCCAGAAATGCGGCCAGCAAGATCTTTGTTTAATAAAACAGAAAGAAGAGGAAGAACGAAAAAGCCTGTCGCGATCACTATGATCGAACGTGCAACCACTTTTAGAGAGTACATGGCTTTATTTAATTCTTCCGGTTTACCCACGCGTTGATCGAAAGCCCATTCTCCAGGAGTCCAACCAAGGTAGATTCTATTTAAAGTTAAATAGATGAAAGTCACTGTGGCAAACAACGTGAACGTGGAGATATAAATCATCCCTTGTGCATCTGGATTTGATAGATTTCCAATCAAATCTACTTTTGTGATGACGAGTAAGATAATCATGCAAAGTAAGCTGGTTGCGACAACGAGCATGCCGTCTAACATTGCGGCGGAAAAGCTGAAAGTCGTCGTCTTATATTCTTCTTTCGCTGTTGTCGTCGTTTTTGCTGGTTGAACGCTGTTATCAAAATCAATGCGGCGATTCTTTTGCAGAGTTTTGAGGATTTCGTCGACAGCCGCTGAACCATCACCACCCACTTCCGTTAAATTTCCTGGAGTTGTCGGAAGTGGCGGAGGATTCATATTTTTCTTACGAGGCAAAGGCGGACGCAACGGATCTACGGTTGAGTCGTCGATAAGTTCAAGACCTTGATCCTTTATCATCTTCATGCTGTCTTTGGCTGGCATCGCAGATTTCTTTTTGTGGAAACCTAGACCGTCGGTGAGTGGCTTAAACTCAAATTCCTCGAAGGGATCCATTCCCTCTCCTTTCAACACATCAGATCAAAGTCATACTTTAGGACTGATACCAAAGCCATGCAAGCCGTTTCAACTCGCAAAACTTGTGGGCCGAGGGTGACTGGATGAAGGCCTAGTTTTTGAAATGCCTCAACTTCTTGGTGAGAAAAACCACCTTCGCTGCCGACGATAATCCAAATGTTTTTCAGGCCCTGAGGATGGTCTGCTTTTACTTTAGAAGTGTATTCCTTGATGCTTAGAGTCGACGGACCCTCATATGCAAAAAGACCCACAGAGTTGGGAGAATGGTTAATGAGAGGTTCAATTTTATCAAAATTTATCGGCGGGTGGATTTTCATTAAATCCCCGCGCCCAGATTGTTGGGTTGCCGAGCGAACGATCTTTTCCCAACGCTCTACTTTGTTGTCTGAAAGCTTTTCCCCTTTACGAAGGAAGCTGAATTCGGAAAAGAAAGGCTGAATGCTCGAAACGCCCATTTCCACAGCCTTTTCCATAATCGCATCCATGACTGGGAAGCGAGAAATAGACAAAGCAATGTGGATGTGAGGCTCTTTTAGGGCAGGAATGATCCTTTCCTCAAGAATTTGAGCTGTGGCATTTTTTTTAGTCACTTGTGTGACTTCAACAAAGAAGGCTTTGCTGTCTTCAGTGAGGACCTCAAACTTAGATCCCACTTCTTGCCTGCAAACATCAAAAATATGGTGAAACACATCGCCTGTGAAGTTCACTTGGTTCTGAAACAGATCTTTTTTTTCGATCCAGTAACGTCTCATGATTGAACCCAGTAACCGACCCATTCATCTTTTTCAAGTCGACGAACCACTGTCAGGCCAGATTTATCTATGAAGTTTTCAAAAAAGTGATTGTCGCGTTCTTCAAGAATTCCTGTCAGTAACATGTGACCACCAGGTTTCAGTACGCGCAGTAGATCTTTTTTGATGTTGATCAAGACGCCATCAATAATATTCGCCACGACAACATCGTACTGTTCGTGCATGTCTTCGATCTGTTTTTCAGGAATGTCGATTTGCGGAAGATTGTTCAACTTCACATTTTCTCGTGCTACTCGACGAGCTTCCGGATCGATTTCGATTCCAGTGACAAGTCCCATGCCGCCCATTTGTGCCAGCATAGCTAGAATGGCAGTGCCTGTACCCACATCTAAAAGGGCCCAGTTGCTGATTTCAGATTTGTATTTTTCATTCAGCTTATTGATGAAAAAAGCCATCATCTGAGTAGTAGCGTGAGTGCCCGTGCCAAATGCCATACCGGGATCTATGTAGATAGCATGTTTGCACTCTGGCGGAGGTTGAAGCCAAGAAGGTACCACCCAGAAATCACCAACAAGTTTAAAGGGCTTGAAGCCTTTTTTCCATTCTTCAAGCCAGTCCTTGTGCTCTTCTTCAAAAAGCGTGTGGCGAATTTGGGCATCAATATCTTTCAAGCCAGTATAAAAAGAATCATTTGGCTTTTCTTGAAAAAAGACATCCATTTCATGAGCCCGTACATGAAGTAGCTGAGGGTCGTAGGTGAGATCAGGCTGAGCAAACGCTAAAGCCTCGGTCACGCCGGAGGCACCACACTCGAAACAGTGTGTTGTGATGATATCTTCTAGGTCTGCAGGAACTTGGCTTAAACGAATACGAAAATAAGAATTGTCACTCATTCCCAGAGTTGTTACCCGAATCCGCCGTTTTTTCAAGGGTTTCTGCGGGGGCGACGGAGGATACTTTATTTACCACCTCGGCCTTTGCAGTTTCTACAGGGGGGATTGTGGGTGCCATGGCTTCTTGGATGGCGACCTTGCGTTTTTTGGGTTTGGAGTTGTCTATAAAGGCCCCCTGGAGGTCAATGCGATCTCCACTCATTATGCCGACTTGTTCCAACATCGGGAGCTCATCCCGCGAAAGCAGAGTGAACTCTCTAGCTACGGCAATGCGATCATAAACGGCAATGATTTTGAGTTGTCCGACGGGGACCATTATTTCTCCGATGGCATTCGCCCCACTGGCATCGCGAATATTCAATTTGCGAACGGCAGTCACAACCAGATTTTTTTTAAGTCCCGAACCTGGGCCTGCATTGAGGTAGAAGTCTTTATAGACAGGATCGTCATCAGACAGTGTTATATTTCGTCTTACATCGACGACGGAGACATCGCTGTCAGCCTGGGATTTACTGCTGAGTCCCGTTCCTATTGCTACGAGCAGGAGCAATCTTAAGATCATACGAAAACCTTTCCGTGGTTTGTCTTTTCCCCCTATCGGTTGTCCAAAAATGAAACTTTAGTTGGACTCGGCATTGGTCTGTGTGGACAATTTTGGCTCAATAGAAATGGAAATAATACATGAATTCGTTTGTTGTGCCGTAAGGCTCGACAAAAGGGGCAGGGTAGTGGCATAGGATACCCCACTGGAGGCCTTTGTGATCAAGCTATTCATAGTTTCCTTTTTGCTTGTTGTTTCGTCTTTTGGGTATGCCTTTGAGGCAGGGCGGAAATACCCAATAACGTTTTTTCACGTGAGCGATACTCATGGCCAGTTCTACAAGTCCACAACCACAAACTCTGGTGGTTTCGCTATTCTTGCCACGATGGTTCAGCAAGCTCGCCAAGAAGCCGCAGCAACTGATTCTTTGTTCTTTTTAACTTCTGGTGGGGATGTGAACACAGGAACTCCAGAGTCTGATTTGTTGATGGCAGAGCCTGATTTCACTGCAATGAATCTATTAAAGTTCGATGCGATGGCCGTTGGTAATCATGAGTTCGATCGTCATTGGAAGTACTTGCTTGTTCAACAAGGGTGGGCGCAGTTTCCATTTCTTGCAGCTAACATTCGTCCAGAGGTTCGTCAGGCCTTTCCGATCATCCCTTACGTCATTAAAAATGTGCAGGGTTTGAAAGTCGCCTTTTTGGGTTTAGCAACAGAACACACTCCTCTGCAAAGTCTGCCGACGAACTCTGTGGGCTTGATCTTCGATCCGGCAATTGAAACAGCAAAACGTTGGGTGCCATTTTTAAATAAACATGCCGATGTGGTTGTTGTTCTAAGTCACCTTGGCTGGTGTCCTCTTGGAGATTGCATTTCCCCGAATGATATTCATTTGGCACAGCAAGTTCCTGGTATTGATTTGATTTTGGGTGGCCATTCTCACACGGCAATGGAAACTCCTGATGTGCAAAATGGAACTTATATTTTCCATGCCTTTGAGAAAAATCAAAAGGTCGGTATTTTAAAGGCCGAGTTTTTAGATGACCGCTTAACTATAAAAAGCTCACAATTAGCTCCAATTGTAGGGGAAGAAGATCCTGTGGTGGCAGCGGCTTTGGCTCCATTGGTTGCTGAAAGCAGTGAAAAACTAAAAGTTGTCGTTGCGCAAACGGCGGTTCATTTGGATGGCGAGCGTTCTAATGTTCGCTATAAAGAAACAAATTTGGGCAATTTAATTACTAAATCTATGAAGCTTAGAACTCAATCCGATATAGCTATTTCAAATGCTGGTGGGATTCGTGCAAGCATCGCTATAGGGCCTGTGACCTACGGGGATATCTTCAAAGTTTTACCTTTTGGAAATACAGTCTGCACTGTGGAGTTAAGTGGGACTGAGTTGGTTCAGTACATGGCACAAATTGCGAAAATGCCTCCTGGTGATGGCAACTTCCCGCAAATGAGTGGTGTGAGCTTAAAAACGGATGTTAACGATAATATTTTAGAGCTGAAAGTGAACAATCAGCCCGTGAGCGCACAAGGTCGATATAAAATTGCCATGAATAATTTTATGGCTGAGGGCGGTGACTTCTATCCAAGAGTCAAAGACAAAATTTCGTTCATTGATACAGGTCTGACGATGGAATATATTTTCCGTTCTTATATTGAGCAGAAAAAAGTGGTACAGCCAGATGACATCGCAGTCACTGGATACTACCAAAGAGGAGTGACTCCTTAATTTTTCGTATTACTAGTAAGGCTGTTTGTTATCAGCGCTGCTGCAATAACCACAGCCCCCAGAAGCTGTCGTAAGCTGAGGCTCTCGTTAAAAATCCAGGCCCCCATAGCAGCGGCAGTCAGTGGCTCTATCATCATCAGCAGAGCCACTTCTTTTCCTTTCAGTTTTTGCAGGGCTGCAAGTTCCAAGGTCAGTGGTATAATCGTACAAACAACAGCAATACCTAAGATGGTTAAAGCCTGAAAGCTACTTAAGTTTTGAATGTCTGAAAACTGAGGCCGATGAAAAAGAGCCAGGGCAAGAGCACCAAAAGAGATCACATAAACTGTAGATGAAATCGGCCGTACATTTTTTTGTAGTTTTCCTGACATGAGAACATAGATCGCATAACTGATGGCCGAAGAAAGTCCGGCGAGAATGGCCCATAGATTTTTGACTTCAATATGTCCCCACAATAGTAAAACCAATCCGGCAGAAGCTCCGATCAGGCAACTTGCTTCTTTGCGAGTGATTTTATCGTTCGTGAAAAAATGCGAAAAGATGTTCACCCAAAATGGGTAGGTGTAAAGTAATAGGGCTGCGAGTGTGACACTCAAACCTTCAATAGCAGCAAAATACAGAGAAGCGAAAAGGGCATAACCCAAAATACCAAGTAATGCTGCAGTCAGAATTTGTCGAGCCGTGAGTTTGATCCAGTCTGGTTTAAAGAGAATGAGAAAAATCCAAATGAGGACAGCTGCCAGAGCGAAACGATAGGTTAAAAACTCTCCGACAGAAAGGCCAGAAGAGAAGGCCCATTTGCCGAAGATGCCTAAAAAACCAAAGCCCATGCTTGCGATCGAAATTTCAAGAGTTCCGCGAAGGCGTGGGCTGAGGTTTTGCATTTCTTAACTACTTAGATTTTTTTGTCACTTTAACACGAGAAGCAGGCTTAGCCGTTTTTTTCTGAGACTGAGCACGCCCTTTGTAAGTGCGCTTTTGCTTCACTTCTTCTGGATCATCCGGCAAGAAGACGCGTTCGACAGCAGCATCGTTCAAATAAACAAGTTCTCCGACTCTCAAGGCACCCAGGCGCAAACGGCCGATGGCCACACGCTGAAGTTTGATAACGTCGAAACCTACTTTTTCAAACATTTGACGGATCTGACGATTTTTTCCTTCAGTGATGACAATCTTATACCAGTCATACTTATCAGATTTATTCTCTCCACCCTTTTTGATTTTTTCAATATGGCGAGCTTTTACCTTGCCGCCAACGATCGAAACGCCTCGCTTGAGTTTTTCGATGTGCTGAGCTTGAGGTTGTCCATCAAGTTTTACTAAGTAAGTTTTCGTGACTTCGGCTTTGGGGTGCATGACTTTGTTGGCGAAATCACCATCGTTAGTCAAAAGAAGCATACCTTCTGAATCCCAGTCCAGACGACCAACAGGAAAAACACGCGATGGCACATCTTCAAGGTACTCTGCGATTGTTGGACGCTCTAAAGGATCATCCATTGTCGTCAGAACGCCTTTAGGTTTGTTCATAACTAGATACAGTTTTTGAGTCAGTGGTTTGCGAAGGGGTTTTCCATCGACAAGGATTCGATCTGCTTGAGGATCTACTTTGATTCCAAGCTCGTAGACGCGCTTGCCATTAACAGTGACAAGCCCTTCTTCGATCATGCGATCGGCATGACGGCGTGAAGCCAGCCCACTATCAGCGATTAATTTGTTAAGTCTAACTCTTTGAGTGGCGTTATTTTCAGACATTCTTCATCAGCCTCGGGTAATTGGTGAAACGAGAGTATATCACTTGTGAGGCCAGATGAGGAGAGATTCTTGCGATTGAACTCAGCAATAGCGTGGCGGAGGTCGCGCATGAGTAAAGTTAACAATTTGTCGCCAACATAAACATTATCCACAGCTGTTTCGGCCTTGCTGAGGATTTCAGGGGACCATTTTAAGGCTCCAGAGTCACCCTGTTGAATAAGGGCGCAAGTTCTTTCAAGTTGGCTAACGAGATCATTGTAGTAAGGATCTGTACGGCGATCGACAAAGAACTGCTCTAAGCGCTTAATAGGGAAGAGCAAACGCGTTTGCCCCATCAAAGGCTCCTGCTTAAGCTCCTGGAACTTTTGAAAAACATATCCACGAAGTAAAACCCCAGAAACCAAATCCTGAGAAACTCGGAATTGCGCCGTAATATAAGGAGCAATTTCGATTTTATGCGTGTGATGCGAGCTGAGCTCAAGCTCTGGATTGTAATACAGAACCAAATCTTTGCGTAAAGGTTCAAGATGCCCGTTGCGAATTGTGAATTTACGATCAAAGCAGCGAACTTCCAGTCCTCGATCTGCACGCATAATAATCGCGATAGCGCGTTTATTTTGATCTGGCAGGATACGAAACTTTTCACCGTCAGCACAGAGGCTTTTCACATGAGCACTGACCGCTTCCAAAAGATCTGAGAAGTGCTCAATTTCGATCATTTGCATATTCTGTGGGAAGCGAATCGGGGAAAGATCGATCTTTTCTTGGTGCAGTCTATTGAAGTTTTCGAGCAAAAACTGAACCTCATGGCCCAATTGCTGCTTATTTGCAGCCCAATGCGGGTAATCCATGCAGTAATTGAAGAAAGTTTCGATCAGTTCTTGGGTGATTGCGTCATCTGGGCGAGGGAGGCCCCTGAGGAAATTATAAAAAGACAGGCGCGTCGGCGTATTCTGCGGGTTGAGATCTGATACAAATTTGAGAAGCTGTTCAACTTTAAGCATTTTGTCTTAGTCCCCCCGGTGACGCCGCTGAGCTCCTTCTTTGTTCGGTAAAGTATGAATATTTGAATTTTTAGTCCAGAGAAAATATGATGAGAGCTGTAATTTTTTTAAGTCCCAGGGAGGGGTCATACCATGAGTAAAGAATTAAATCCGGAATTATTTGGCGAAAAGAAGGTTGTCAAGACTCCGACCGCTGAAAACCCCATGAGCGTTGGGCCTGCGAGCAATAGCTATTTAAACACTGATCGCCAAATCTTTGAATTGCGAGCGCAAAACCAAGCCCTCGCGGAACAGCTCAATAAAGTTGTAGCTACCGTCAACGAGTTGATCAAAACCTCGAATGTGAAGTTTGAAAAGCAGTCCACACTTTTAAATCGCTTAGAGCAAAGTCATAACGGACTGGCGAATGAAGCCGGTCAAAAAATGACTCAGTTGGCGCAAAGAATTAATGAACGCAAAAGTCTGGATCTAAAAGTTCAAGAAATGGTCGATCGGCATAATAATGTGATTAAAAGCTTTGAAGTTCGCATGAATCACTTGCAAAAGCTTTTGGCCGAAAAAGAAGCGCAAATGATTGCGGCACAAGCGGCACTGAATGAAGCAAAAATGGAAATTGCTCGTCTTAAAAGGTTCTAAATAATGTTGGCAACAAGGCCTTAAATAAAAAGCCAGCTCTCGGTGGGAGCTGGCTTTTAATTTTACATCTTCATGATATGCTTACGTTTTATCGTGTCGAGGCGAAGCAGTTGATAAAGGCCACACCATCCGACGACTCCAGTCATGACGGGTACCAAACCCAGCAGGAACCATGGATTGTTGGGGCCCCAGAATGCCAAGCTTGTGATGAACAAGCCAATAACAATTCTGGCGATTCGGTCGGCAGTTCCTATATTTCTAGAGAAGACTTGCATATAAACCTCCTGTTTTCAGCACCACTATAGCAGTTTCTCGGTGTGTCGAAATATGTTCTTAGTCATAAAACTGACTTTTAACACTTTGAGACCCCTATTTCTGCGCTGCTTTTTCCATCCGATTCAAAAACTTATCGGCAGATTCAAACTGAGTCAGGGTTAAGGCATCTATCCAAACTCCATGAGGATTTAGAAAGATGACTGTGGGAAGCCCTTGGATATTGTATTTTTTCTTCAAAACTTTCAGTTGTCCTGAGTCTTTTGTGGCGTCGAACTTGAAAAGAACATAATTGCTCGCCATTGCGCGAACGCGAGGATCCGTGAAAGTATGCTCTTCAAGCTCGTGACAAGCAGCACACCAATCGGCCCAAAAATCGATAATGACGGGTTTGCCATCTTTTGCCGCCTGAGCAATTTTGGCTTCATCGAAAGGTTGCCAATTGAGTTTTTGAATCTTGTTAAGGCTGTCATTCGCAGTGATTCTACCATAAATATAGGGGCGAAGATCAAAAGCACCTAAGACTACATAGCCAATACCCACGATAAGAACGGCCAGCATGAGTCCTTTGCGGATGTGGTCCAGGGTTTTTTTGTTGGATGCGGAAATAAAAGCTCCGTAAACACTAGCGACAATGATCAGCCCTAATCCCAAGGCAAGGTCGAACCAACGATCCGGAAGCAGGAGTTCTAGGTAGTAATAAAATGCACCTAGCATTAAAGAACCCAAGATGAACTTAAATCCATTCATCCAAGTTCCCGAGCGTGGAAGGGCTTTGAGGAGTTGATTTGATAGCCCAAGAGCAATGAAAATAAGTCCAAGTCCCAAGGCGTAAGTGAAAAGATACAAAAAGCCTAAGAGCTTATTTTGAGTCGAGGCGACGTAAGTTAAAATGGCAACAAGAATGGGGCCGACACAAGGACTTGCGACAATGCCCGCAAAGAGACCTGTGATGTAAGCGCCAAAAAGGTTTTGTTTCTGTTTACCGCGGCCAAGACGGTTGCGTAAAAAGGCAGGAACTTGAATCTCAAAAAGTCCATACATGCTGAGGGACATTGCCAAAAAGATCACGCAGATGACAGCCAGAACATAGGGGTTTCCAAGGCTCGAGCCGAAGAGGCCCCCCGTAGAGGCAGCTATGAGCCCAAGAATCGAGTACGTTGTTGCGATACCCAAGACATAAACACAGCTCGTGATAAAGTTTTGCAAGCGACTGCGTTCGTTCGAGTGATTTCCCAGAACCGCTAGAGTGATTGGAATCATCGGGAAAATACACGGCGTGAAGCTGGTGAAAATTCCGGCAAGAAAGACAAAGATAAGTCCGGCAAAAAGACTTGTGCCTAAGTATTTCTCGAAATTGCTCACTTCGAAAAAGCTTTCTGATGGCAGTGCGGGCTGAGCATCGCCTTCTCTAATTTCAGGATTGCCTTCTACGATATTGACGATGATCGGAATTGAAATTTCTTTTGTTGTGGGAAATAGACAAAACTGATCAGAGCAGGCTTGATAGACAAGCTCGAGTTTCATTTTGTCATATTTTTTGAGGAAGCGCGGTGGAGCTTCGAGAAGAGCACTCAGTGTGGCCTCTTTCTCTATTCCAGTGCGTTCTTTCTTTGAAAACTTGTCATACCACTTAATGATAGGCTCAATTTTGTAGGGAGCCATCTTGAAGCCTTCAGGCTCTAAAATGGTCAGGCTGAACTTATCCTCGTAAGCATGAAAATCTGGAGGAAGTTTCATTTTTATTTCAATGTTGCCGCCTTGACCAGGACTCCACTCCAGTGGAGAAATTTTTGTTTCGACTAACAAAGGATCCGTATCAGTGGCGGTGTCGATGGCTCTGGATGTCAGTCCAGTCAGAGTGAGTAAAGTGAGAGTCAAAGTGTAAATCAATGCAGTCTTCATGTCTTATCCTTGTTTATTTCCTATCAACGGACGGCTCGACTATGGGCAAGTTTAAGCATTTGCTCCTCAATATTACCACGGTTGTGTCCGATAGAGAAACGGTGAGGTTATAATTTATGGGATTTGTAGGAATAATTATAGTTTTTGCGACTGTTTTCGGGACCTTCATGGTTACCGGCGGAAGCATGAAGGTGATTTTGGAAGCTGCCGTTGCCGAGATGATTATTATCGGTGGAGCCGCTTTCGGTGCCTATGTTGTTGCCAACCCAATGAAGATTGTAAAGATGGGAATTAAACTTTCCATCAAAGCAATGACCTCAAAGGGACCTCAGAAAAAAGATTACGTTGAACTTCTGCAGATGATGTTTCAACTTTTCCAACTCTTCCGTAAAGAGGGGCCACAAGGTGTAGAGAAGCACATCGAAGAACCTGAGAAGAGTGATCTCTTTAAAGCCTATCCTGGTTTTATGCGCAATCATCACGCGGTAGATTTTTTGTGCGATACGATGAAGGTGACTTTATCAGCAGAACTAAGTCCTTACGATGTCGATGATCTTTTAGATGCAGATATCAAAGGGATTCATGCCGAAGAACATCTTGCGCAGCACGCGGTCACAGCGGTTGCGGGAGGATTTCCTGGATTGGGTATCGTTGCCGCCGTTTTGGGTATCGTGAAAACGATGAGTAAGCTGACTGAAGGAACGGAAGTGATCGGTGCCTCGGTTGCCCACGCCCTCGTGGGGACGATGTTAGGGGTTTTCTGTGCTTATGGTTTGATCGAGCCAACAGCAACAAAGATGGCTGCTGATATTGAAGCCGAAGGTCGTTATTTGCAGTGTATTAAAGCCGCGCTAGTGGCTTTGCAACGTGGAGCGCCACCGATTGTATGTGTCGAGTATGCAAGACGTTCCATCATGCCAGAGGAAAGACCTAGTTTCTCTGAAATAGATAAAGCAACAAAAGAGATTAAGAAAGCAGCTTAACCCAATGATGGGTGAGCATGGACGAGTGAGACAGAATGGCTGAGAAAAAACAGACAATTGTCATCAAAAAAATCATCGTCTCAGGCGGTGGAGGTCACGGGGGTTCCTGGAAGGTTGCCTTGGCTGACTTTATGACGGCCTTGATGGCCTTTTTCCTCGTGATGTGGCTCTTAGGGCAATCCGAAGAAACGAAAAAGGCTGTGTCAGATTATTTTTCTACGCCTTCGGTGATCGAATACAATTTCCAAAACTTTGGTGCTGAATTGACCTTGGAAAAGCTATTTTTAGATGTTCTTAATGAACCTCTTAAAGCCTTTCAAAGTTTTATGGAGCCAATTGATAAGTCACCAAATCTTTTGGACATGGGATCATCTAAGGTAGTTGCAGCATATTTAGCAGATCAGTTAAGTGATGTGGCTAAGAATGTAACTGTTACGCCCGAAGGATATGACTTTGATATTCCAGATAATCTTCTTTTTGAGCGAGGGACAGCAGAACCAAATGCCAACTTCGTGAAGGTGATGGATAAAATCAAAGGTGTCACTGTGGGTTTAAAAGATGCTGAAATCAAAGTGACTTCAGGTTTGTTCATTCAGGCGGTTCCTGATGGAAGTTTAATGTCTGCCAATAAAGTGGCTTCGGAGCGGTTTGATATTGTTCGCAATAAAATTCTAGCGAGCTTAGAAAGCAACTCGGTGACGGTTTCTGGTGGCATTAACGTGAAGGAAAAACGCGGTGAAGTGGATCCTGCAAGATTGATTGGGCTTATTCGCATTAAGATTTCGCAAAAGGCAATGACCTCAGATGGTCGTAAGCCGCGGAAGTTAGATGCCCTTTTTGGACCATCGCGAGTTAATATGTCCGAGTACGACAATTTTGTAGATCAGATGAGCGAGCGAAAAAAAGCAGATGCAGTAAAAAAGAAAGCGGAGCCTGGTGACAACTTGAAGCAGCAAATTGATGAGCATCTAGAGGATGAAGCGGGGATTAAAATTCCGTCTTCCCAGATAGAATAAAATAGACTTCGCTTTTTGTTTCAACTTGGGGGCTCGGACTGGTTCCAGTCAGAGCTCCTTCTAAAAAGACTTTTCCCCATTTGCTTCCTAAGCCAGTGCGCAGGTCAAAGTAATTTTCGAGAGTTTCTATATCAGGTACGTTGTACCCAATTTCATTATTCCATTTCCAGGTTCCAAAGACGTCGGTATTTTTGCCCAAAGCAAAGCGTCTTAAAGAGTTTTCAGTTCCTTCCCAATTGCTGTAATTGTCGTGAAGGATTCTATAATCTTGAAGATTTAGACGGATACCAGTTATGTTGCTGTTACGGTGTCCATCGTTATAAAAGTTACTCTTGCTATATGAAATGGTCAGGTTGGATTTCGGTGAAATGTCCACCTTGATTTCGGCACTCAGGCGCAAGTTAAAGCGGTCATCGCTTCCAGTGTAATTTGTATTGGATCCCCAAACTCCCAGTCTGAACTGAGGTCCCAGGTTGAACCAGAAGTTGCCCTGAATGGCCGGTGTCTTGGAAGATTGTGAAATTCCGTTTTCCACGTAATGAGATAGAAGAGTCACATCTCCGTACATATAGACAGAAGACGTGGATTCGCCATCAGCGGCACGCGCCCCAAGGCAAGCAATAACAGTAATAGCAAAAGCAATGTATCTTCGCATAGATAGTTGGTTCAATTGTGGCTTAAGTGGCGAAGAAAAACAAAGAATTCAGCGTGTAGGTGCGGTCGGAACTAGACCAAAAGGGAAGAGCGTTGTAGTGTGTGCAACTTATGAACTTAGATCTTCCTTTAAATGAATATACTTTTGTGGCTTTTGATACAGAAACCAGTGGTGCCTACCCAGTCGGCTTTGATGTGGTCGAGTTTGGTGCTATCAAATGGCAAAATGGGCAAGAGGTCGGGAGATTGCAGTTTTTGTTGAAGCCTCGAGAAACAATGAGTGATTTTATCATTGGGATTCACGGTATTACTAATGAGATGGTGGCAGAGGCGCCTTTGATTTCAGAAAAAATTCGTGAAATTTATGACTTTTTTAAGGGCGCTGTTGTGTTGGCTCACCATGCTCCTTTTGATTTGGGTTTTTTAGCAATAGAATTTGAAAAAGCTCACTTACCCTTGCCTTCGGAGCCAGCTCTATGCACAAGCCTTTTGTCGCGCAAATGGATTCATGGAGTTGATAATCATAAGCTCCAAACCTTGGTCAAACATCTCAATATCTCGGGTGGTCAGGCGCATCGTGCTTATGATGATGCCAAGTCCTGTTTACATGTGGCTTTGGCCTGCTTCGCAAAAATGGGTGAAGACGTCACATTAGCAAAGGTTATTAAAAGTCAGGGGAAAAGTTTGTGGTGGAAAGACTATTCTCTTCAGGCTTTGAGTGATGAAAAAATCAAAGTTTTGATTGGTGCTATTCAAAATAAAAAAGACGTAGATCTGATCTATCAAGGTGGTTCGGCCAAAGGTGAAACTCGCAGACTGACTCCTATTGGCATTGTGAGAAATCCCGATGGAGATTATTTGCAGGCCCTCTGTCATAAGGATCAAACAGCAAAACGGTACTATTTAAACCGAATTGCTGATGTGGCAGAAATTTTTTAGCAGATCATTAATTGTCGTCTTCAGAGAATTCAACGACATTGACTGTACGCTCTTTTTTGATCTGGGTCAGGCGTTCATTCACTCTTGTTGCTAATTCTTCTAAATGCTTAAATTCGTCTCCCGATCGAAGTTTAAGGCTTGAGGACTGACCTTCTAAAGAGGCGTGTAAAAATCTTTCAAAGGCATAAAGAGGCCCTGCAATTCGGTGGGAGATAACTCTTCCAACTGCAAATAGAATGGCACAAAAGGCAATACATATGACAACAAAGGTGACTACGTAGGGAACAAGGAATTTATTGAGAAGAAAGGCATTGTTTCCTACCAGCTCATTGATTGTGACTCGCATGTACGTATACGAAAATACCAGGCATATCAGTGTTAAGCTCAGCCCCACTCCCATAAGAATAAAGCAGTACTTCAATTGAAATGCCATGTTGACCCAGTACTGTTTTCGCACGTTATTTTCGGGCCATAATAGTTCGCCCTCTTTGACGATGGCATAGACGATCAGTGCATAACCCACCCATTGAAGAGCATCCGCAACGTTAAAAGCAGGGCTTGAGAGTGATGGGGTGCCAATCACGATAAAATCGACAACATATCCCCAAACAATTCTGTCAGTAACATTGCCAATGATGCCGCCGATAAGAATGGAAAGGCCGGATCGTAGAGTCAGTGATTTTATTGGTAGAAGATATTGGATAAGTGCATAGGTGCAAAGTAGAAATGCGCCACCGGTAGAAAGTGACACGATTCTGAGTACGGAAGGGAGGTCAGAAAAAAGTCCTAACATCGCGCCGTGATTGTGATGAAGGACGAAGTGAAGTTTCCCAAAAGATTTTATTTGTGTGATATCTGTGGCCCATAATTTAGTGATACGGTCCAAGAACCAAGTTACAAGAAGAGGAAGTATTACTATCAGCCATTCACGTTTTTTCATGCTCTTCAGTCTAACAATGGAAGCCACTTCTTGCGAAGGAAATTTACAACCATTACCATAGGCCAGATACCGGATATAATTGGCGAAAAGTGGATTGTTGAACTAGACTTTAAATAAGATTTTCCGAGGAGTTTCATCCGTGATGTTGATTAATTTAATTTTTTCTTTGTTTGTTGCGAGTGTGTTTGCTCAGAAAAATATCACTGATGTGCAAAAAGATTTTTCTAATATCGCAAAAAAGTTTGGTGTCGCAGAAAAAGATCTGGGTATCTATGCCTCTATTGGAGAAGGTCAGGATATTAAGGTCCTTCTTGATGTCAATGGCAACAAAGTCATGATTCCGGCTTCTATTACAAAAGTTGCTACGGCGTCAGCGGTTTTGTCACAGTTTCCTCCAGGGCATAAATTCAAGACGCAGCTTTTGTCTGATGGAGAACTAAAAAACGGAATCCTCAAGGGGGCTTTGTATTTAAAAGGAGGAGGAGATCCTTCGTTTGTTTCAGAAAACATGTGGTATTTAGTGAACGTTTTTATACGTAACAATATAAAGAAGATCGAAGGTGACATCATTGTCGATGACTCGTTGTTTGATCAGGTTCGTTTCGATTCAAGTCGTCAGAAGGAACGTGTCGATCGAGCCTATGATGCCCCAGTCGGAGCTATGAGTTTTAACTGGAACTCTGTGAATATTTTTGTGCGATCAAGTGAAAAGGGGAGCGATGCAAAGGTTTTCATCGATCCCGTGAACGATTATATACGTTTGATCAATAAGTCTAAAACTGTCGCTGGTACAAGTAACAACTTATTAGCAGACAGGTATGAGGACAAAAAATTTCCTGGAGATGTGATTCAGGTAGGTGGTTCTATCGGTAACAAAGTGAAAGAAGTGGTTGTATTTAAAAACATCACTCAGCCAGATCTGTGGGCCGGATACAATTTGAAAGCTTTTTTACAACAACGTGGCGTAGAGGTTTCCGGTGGAGTCAAAAATGGGATTGCTCCGACAACTTCAGAAGTGCTGGCAGAGTCTGAAAGTAAAGCCATTGAACAGATTGTGGCTGATATGAATAAGTTTTCTAATAACTATGTAGCTGAAATGCTAACAAAAAATCTGGGAGCTGCAAAAAAGCCAAAAGGAGCGACGTTGGCTGATGGGGTTTCTGTTATTAACGAGCATCTTAAAACGATCGGAGTGCCGCAAGATCAATATGTGATTGAGTCTCCTTCTGGGCTTAATAGAGACAACAAAATGTCCTCATATGCTATGTGGAAAGTGCTTCAACATCTACGTGCTGATTTTAGAGTGCAGCCTGAATTTTTGACTTCGTTACCTATTGCTGGCGTGGATGGCACGTTGAAAAGAAGAATGAAAAATTCACAAGCAGAAAGATGGGTTCGAGCCAAAACAGGATTTTTGACAAATGTCGTTTCTCTGGCCGGTTATGCTGGATTAGAGGATGGAAGAGTTGTGACTTTTTCTTTTGTTTACAACGGATCTACAAATGAAACAGAAGTTCGGGCTTTTTTTGATAATTTGCTAATACATCTACTAAAATAGAGAAACCCGCAGGGGAAGGTGGACGTTGGATGAAAAAAATAGCATTTGCACTTTTGTGTATGTCGCTTTGTGCCTCACCTGATGTTTTTGCTCAGAAAAAACATCAGTCCGCTACTTATTCCTCGGAGAGTGTCCGTTCGTGGAGAGCTCCGTCATTTAATAATCAGGATTCTGCTCTTGGGTACAGCAGTTTTGCTTTTAAAACACCTCGAGGTATGGAAAAACAGGTTCAATTCTGGATTGATGTCTATACTAAATACTCCTCGAATCAAGGAGTGATTCATGACTCTGAGAATGTAGAAGTCATTTACGAAGTGGTTCAGTTGGATGGATTGAAAACGGAACGAGAAAAGCAAAAGAAGATCGATGCAGTCAAAAAAAATATTGGATCTCGCTTAAGTCGTCAAAAGCGCGAGAGGTTGAGATTTCAATTGGGCCAAAAAGATCTCATGTTGCGAGGAATTTTCTATTCGGGGCGATATCTCGAGGATATGGAGCGCATTTTTAAAGATGCGGGTTTACCGATCGAGCTGACTCGTCTGCCTTTTGTTGAAAGCTCATTTAATATTATGGCGCAATCCAAGGTTGGTGCTAGTGGTATATGGCAGATCATGCCTTATACGGCGAAGCCTTATGGAATGATCTCATCTGCTGTCGATAGGCGGAATCACCCTCTTGAAGCTACAAAAATGGCAGCAAAATTGTTGCGGCAAAACTACGGAATGTTGGGGGCGTGGCCGTTGGCGGTCACAGGATACAATCACGGTCCGACAGGGGTTTTGAAGATGACCCGTAACTATAAGACGCGTGATTTAACTGAATTGATTCAAAATGTTCGTTCACGTAAAAGCTTTGGTTTTGCTTCGAGAAATTTTTATGCGAGCTTTTTGGCAGCTTTAGAAGTAGAAAAAAATGCTTCAAAATATTTTCCAAATGTTGTTTGGTCCAAGCCCTTGGAAGCCAAAGAATTTAAGTTGCCAGTTTCAGCCAGGTACCGAGATGTCTTGGCGTGGTTTGATGGTGATCATAGAAAAGCGCAGCTGTTCAATCCTCATTTGACTCAAAGAACGCGCAAAGGAGGAGTCATTCCAGCACGCACGCTTATCAATGTACCAAAGGATAAATACAATATTGCCTTGATTTCTCTGGCCCGGAAGGGGCGGAATATAGCGATGGATATGCAGAAGGATGGAGGATAAAAAAAAAGGAGCTAAAAAGCTCCTTTTTTTCTTTATATGAAGTCACCCTTATGAGTGCTTTTTCCAATGGTCGGCTGGTGAGCAGACACATTAAGTTCTAAATAATTGTAGAGCATTCTAGAAATCTCAGACACGAGATTTGGATCGTGAATTGCTGCTGGTTTGTCGACGGCTATCGTGTTGGTCAATCCAATAAAAGTATTAACCAAGATGTAAGCGACATTTTCCATATCTCTACCGGGAAGTTGCGGTAAATTATACTGCACAACCTCTTTATAGAAACGAATTGATTCTGACATATAGGAAGAATCTGCAACATAATATTGAATCGTACTCAGTTTAGAACGCAATTCAGATTTGTTGCGAATAATTTCAATTGCAACGTCGATCATCGCTCGGATGCGTTGCTCTGGAGGTAGAGGGGAAATAGGGCGCATTTTTTCAGTCATAATACGCTTATCTTCCTCGATGATGTTCTTCACCAATGCTTGCACAACAGACTCTTTATTGCCAAAAAACTGGTAAAGAGAGCCAATACTGACATCAGCTTCCTTGGCAATTTTGTCTGTAGTGATTGAATAGAAGCCTTCCGAAATTAACAAACGTGCACATGCGTCCAGAATGGTTGCAACCGTTTGGCGAGATCGTTCTTGCGTCGGAGTTTTGACAATTATTTTTGTTTTCGGAACTTTGTCTTTTTTTTCAGATTCATTCATGATCAACACAACGTCCTTGCTTTGTTTTTATACCGACAACAGATTATGAAGAGTTGGACGCAACATCAAGTCTGGTTTTTTGCAAAATTGTAATAAATGTGCCGCAGCTAATAAAATTTGGTGAATTTTATTCTTAGTTTTCTTTGCAGAACAAAGTAGCTCGTTCTTCATTAGCTGGGTAGCTCATGGCTTTGGCCGTCTTCAGGCAAATAGAAGAGCCTATCTTTTTTCCATGTTGAAGCAGGCATTCCCATCGCACATCATCCCCGGAGTCTGGGTATTCCATTTGTGCGGCAATCTTGAGGCATTCTTTCGCGTTGGGTGGTGGGGTGAGTTCAGTCGCACAAATGAAGCGTGCTTCTTCGGCGTTGATAGAATACTCCATCGAGGCAGCGATTTTTAAACACTGACTGACGGTGAGTTTTGATTTGCGTTTTTTAAGGCAAGTTAAGCGTAGATCATCCCTTTGATCGATGGCTAGACTACTCCCTTTAACAGGAACTCTGCAAAAGGACTGCACCTGGCTGTTAGCCAAAAGTGTATCGTGAAACATAAGAATTGAAAGAGCCACAAAGGTTTTCACAAGTGTTTTCATCGGCAGTATTTAACTGCAAAAAGTAGAGCTTTGTTAGCTCTTATTTAAACACTTTTAAAGCACATGCAAATGTTGAACTTTGATACATGTGCCATATTAAGGAAGTTTTTTTGTAGAAGACTCACAAAGTTTTCTTGTTTCATTTTGATTCACATTTAAAAAAAAGTAGTCCCGAGCTGGCTTTTAGTCGAAGGAGAGCGGACAGAGGCAGTGCTGTCTTGCAAAAAAATGCGCCTTAACAGAGCATTAAGGATGATTGTATGTGCTCTTTGTTAAGGGGGGAATTGTGCGTCAGAACTTTGCATATGTATTGGGGTTGGTATTTGTGTTTGCGCAGATTTCTTTTGCGGCGCCACCACCGCCACCACCACCTCCTAAAGAATGTCTCGCCGCCGATATGTCCATTGCGCTACCGGGACAAGGAAGCTATCAATTCAGGACCAAAAAGAAAGACCATGGCGAAACCTTCTCCAAATCTTGTCAGGATATCGACTTGAATGATGGGCTTCGCTACACATCTGGGGTTATATCAACCAAATGTAACGATGGTAATTTTGAAGACCTAGGTCAAAACTGTGAGATCGATCAAGTTAAAACATCTTGTGAGGTGACAGCAATTGTTGGGGTTTCAAAATCAGAGCTGAAAGATGCCTACAAAGATGCTGGAATTTCTAATGACGAAAGTAAAAGTGTTCTGCGGGAGATTCCTGAAGGTGACATGGCTCAATCAAATGTCATCAAGGTCACAACAGAGTGTGGGTCCACTTACACGTCTGATGGTAGTGCTGCTAAAATTAGTAATTTAGGAAAATATGAAGTTGGTATTCCAGTATGTTCTCCTTCTTTTTCTGAGGGGTTGTGTTATTTAGATCCCTTCAAAGGTGTCATGAATGACTTTGAGTTTGTGACCAATGGGGCACCGGGAATGTTGGTTGATAGCTCGGCGAAATTTGTTAAAAAGTCAGTATTCTATATTTGGAACAAGGGTTCCACTGAAAGCAAGACTTTGAATTCTGGAAGTGTTCAGTTCAACTATCGACATCGTCTTGCATCAGAATGGCAAGCTAGCTCGAACCCCACTTTGAATCAGATTGATGTTCCAGGGATGCCGGCAGAAGCGACGGGCTGCGAGCTTAAAGTCTCCGGTGCTGTTTCAGGTTATTCTGCAACGACACCTCCTCAAGTGGCTGTAGGCAATGACGTGCTTGTATTTTCCGTGAAACTCACAGGAGGATCAGGAGGCGGTGCTGCCCCATCTATAGAATATGTGGGCGGGCCTAATCCGGTCACTGGAGTATGGTCTAATCCGCCAGTAGGTGTTGCTTCAACGGTGACTGCAAATGTTGAAACAACCTACAGTAAAAATAAATTTAGCTGTAAGCTAACAGTCCTCCCTCAGGGTAAATCAGCGATGGTAAGATTGCGCCGATTCGGCGATTGTTCGTATTTTAATAGTTTGCGAACGTATTATTATATGGATGCCTCTAATAAGGGCTACCAAAGCAGTGCTTATTCTCAGCCTCTAAGTCTACCGGGAATTTCTGCAAAGTACGGAACAAGTTCGGCTGAAGTTCCTATTAAGGGAGTCATGAATGCGGCAGCTGCTCTTTCCGGAGAGATCGTTGTCGATTCAGCTGGAAAAGTGACTTTGCCTCCACTTGAAAATCGCGCCTATGCAAAAGCCATCGTCGTTGCCAAAAGATTCCAGTCTGATGGGACTGGAGCTAAAGCTGCAGACCCTCTTTACTACGGTTTGCTTGATTTAAATGATTATTCATTAACTCAGCTTTATAAAGTGGATCCTACGAAGGAGCCGGATTCAGATGAGAGTATTGTGTTTCAGGCATTTTTAGCGGGAACCCAGCCGGATGGTATACGTGATTTACGTGGTACTGCGGATGGCTTACCTTATTATCGTTTTACTCCTTCTACAAACTCTGGGAAACCCTATGACAGGGTGATTCCATTTATGAACGAATCATGTGTACCGTTGTTTCAAGCGAACGCTCCGAAGCGTGTGGACAAGCCGGTTCCATCTGATTTGAATAGTGTTACACAATGTATGTATTCAAGACCGTTCAAGGTGTCTGACATTAAAGCAGGTCGAATCGATTTGACTTTATTACATCTGGTACCTGAACACGCTCATCATCAGTTTCCAGCGGAGCTATTTAAAGCGAGTGCCCAACCAGCATGTGTTGCTAAGAACCCTAGCAATCAGAAAGAATGTTGGGATGTGAAGTCGTCCAATTTCGGTGTTTCAGCGAACGAAAAACCATTTGAGGCGCATGACTCTTGTAGGACAGTCACGACAACTTGGGTGGATCAGTCCACGACCTCAACATCATCAAACTGTGTGCGCTACGGGAACTCCTATAGTTGCAGCCCTGTATCTACAACTGTGACTACAAAAGTTCCGGTGACCGTTGTGAACTATAAGGCAAGTTGCCCGGTTCTTGAGACTGCAGGTGAGTGTGGAAAAAATCTCGCTTTGCGGTTTAGTGGATACAACCAGATGATGATTGCCGGATTAGGATGTGCTGCAACTTACAATCGTGCTGGAGAGCTGGTTTCGGCAACCTTAAAAGATAACGGTATTTTACCTTATACCAGTTCTTTAGGTGGTTCGGCTCCGAAGCCGTTTTCTCAATATCCAGATGGGCATGGTTCTAAAAAAGGTTTTGCCTGTATTCCATGTCGATTTGCAAATGATGCGATTGCAAAGGGTGAAGACTTTATCGGTTCAACGAAAGCATTGCCGGTGGATCAGGATGTAACCTCTGCAAGAAAGCCGATATTTAGCTTCAATAAATTGAAAGCACCTTCTGAGTGTGTGCGCGATATCACATTTGAGGTTCGCTATTTTGGATCTAAAGAGTGTACTGGAGTTTCGAATCCGCCTGGCCATTTCTGTTCTTCTGAAAATTTAGGAGGACAAAGCTGTGCTGCGACTGATGGAAAAGGTGGTGGGAATGTTGCGGGAAAATTTACGATCCCCGTGTGTCCAAACTCTGGCTTTGAATACGATAATGTCTCTGTCTCTTGGTCGCCTCTTATTATAGATGCCGCAGGAAATGGAATTGAGATTTCTCGCGACGCTCGTTACGCGTTAGAGTTTGATATTCGTGCTGAAGGAAAAAAGAGACTCATTGACTGGCCGATCAACACTAAGGAAGTCGCATTCCTGGTCTTGCCGAATTCAAAAGGAAAAGTGGAGTCGATCCGGGAGCTCTTTGGTGACTATAAGGCAGCAGATGGTTTTGCAGCGTTAGGAAAATATGACAAAAACCGAGATCAGAAAATAGACAAGAATGATGCGATTTTCGGTAGTTTGAGATTGTGGTTTGATCAGAACCGTAATGCTGTTGCTGAAGACGAGGAAATTGTCTCCTTAGAAAAATATGGAGTAGATACAATTTATCTTGAACATCGAAAGATCACCAATCGCGGAACGGAAGGGCGGACGTTATCTTCCGTCTACTATAATAGTAAATATCGCGAATATTTGAACGTGGGAGATTATTACTTCAATGACTACTCGGGTGTTAAAAAGAAAAAATCTAAATAGAAGTAGAAGACATGATGTCTAAGTTTTATTTTAGAAGTACAAAAGGATTTACAATTACAGAGTTCATGATTGCGACAGCAATCATGGGCTTCTTTATTTTATTGAGCTTCTCTGTGGTCGGCCAGTTCTCAAGTTTCCAAAATAGCGTAGAGAATCGACTCATGGATGACTTCCTTATAGTAAACTCTCATAAAGTCATCGTCGGAGATTTCGAGGGATCATATCTTTCCAGGTTGAATCTATTCAACTGTCCATCTTCTCAGAACTTAATGACTGCAACAGATAAAGGGCAAGCGACATTAAAGTTGGATGGAGATAAATTTGAGTTTGTAAAAGTAGATATGGCCTCAACTGTTGGTTTGGCTCCAATCGTGGATACAATTGTTGTTGCAGAATCTAACAAGCTTAAGGTAGGCGACTATATTTTATTGAGTTTGGCTTCAGCGCTGAGTGAGTCCGGTCTTTTTAAAGTGGAAGCTGTAGACCAAAAAACAAACAACGTAAAAGTTAAAGCAGCAGTTATTGATGAGCCCAATAGTGAGTGTCGTGACTCTTTAGGCGGCAAAAATCTTAGTAGTTTTTTTGGGCCGAACATTAAATCGAATGTGATATTAAGTCGTATCCTAATTGTTAAATACTATTTGGATAAAGGAATTCTAACTCGTCAGATTTTTCCAGGAAAACAAAGTGCGACTGAGTTGATGGATGGGATTGAAAATGTAACTATTGATTCCCAGTGGTCACCTAGCTCTGATGATGTCGATGGAAAAAACCGTTATGGTCGCATGAGCTACAAATTGAAATTTATAACAAAGCAAGGAAGTCTGCTGAGTAACGCTGCCACATACTTCAAGGATCAAATCATTGAGGCGCAGTACAACTTAAATGTTTTTCATATAGCTAACTTGTACAGCCCAGTGGGTGCGCCTTCTGTCGCCGTCGAATTTCCAAGCTGTTCCGTGAAACATGAGTTTAAGTTGGGAAGTTTGAAGATAAAGCCGGGGCTAGATCTTTATCGCAATACGCTGCCACTAAAAGTTACAGCCGATGTTTCGGCGAGTGCGTCAAACCCAGCTATTAATATTTCATTCACACCGGGAGCAGGCGCTACCATTCAGTGTTTCGAACACAACCCAGAGAATGGCACATTCACAGTTGATGGGCCCGGAATCAATGGTTCTTTAACTTTGAATCAAAGTGCGACTGGTTTTAATGTTTACACTTGTGCTGTGCGAGGGCGTGTAGAAATGACTGCAAGTATGAGTTACTACGATACAACTCTGAATCAGGTTAGAAATGTCCCTTGCACAGTTGAGACTATTTTTGCACCTACGCGCTTTCGCTTAAATACAAACCAAAAACCAAGGTGTTTCAAGAACGGGTCTTGGAGTTTGGTCAGTGACTTTTCAGGAGATGATGTCACTGTCTATGGCGGAAACTTTGGCATCGACCAACAAGTAAGTTGTAAGTGGTCATCTGGTTACTATCCCAATGCCGAAAATGATGGAATGGCGGGGAACTGCAACCGCTTCCTGCATTTATTTCAAACATTAGACCGGGTTTATTTGAGACCCTATAAAATTGATGTCTTGGCAAAAAATGGTAAATCTTCAGTCTTCCCGTCAAGCGGTGCGTACATTGACTGCGAGTAAACTAGGAGTGTCATGAGAATTGGAAGAAAAGGAAATGCTCTCACGATTGTTTTGATGATCACAGCGATGTTCGCTCTCGTGAGCTATTTTATCCTGAGCTTTGTTCAGTCACGGAGGGGTAATACGGAGGAAGAGTTGCGCTTCTTGCAAGCTAAACTATTAGCTGGTGATATTGTCGAGCTTGGAAAGTATTTTTTGGCGTATGAAAAAGTCATCTTCATGGATAACCCGTTGGCAATGAGTGAAAATCGACGGATTGTTTTAACTGACTTCGCCCAACAATCTTACGGCTCTTTAGCGGCCAACAATTCATTTTTGTTAAATGCCTGTGGTGGATATGATGCGAATGCGTCTGAAGTTGGTGATTTTAAGGCAAATGGAGAACTTGTTTTTTGTCCATACTTTGTGCGAAATCCATTGATGGATGGAGCGATGTTCGAAAACATGATGCTTAAAATGTGGTCTAGATCTGGAAGCGTCGGTGTGCTTTCAATGTCTGGAGGTGTTTTAGAGACTAAAACAACATCAAGACCGGCTATCATGCAAAAGACCGAATCAGGTGCTTACGAGTTGACGATAGATTTGAAAAAAGTTCTTGCTGATTCAGATAATCAGTATGTTCGTTTGTTTTCGGACGAGAAGTTAGTCAGAAGTTTTCGCGATGGAAGTTTCGATGCAAAGATGGTTTATACATTCTATAGTTCATCGGCAGGATTTGAAACAATTTCGAATGAACGATATGTTACCGTTAGAGCTGAAGTTAACTATGGTCCCCCATTATTTAGACGAAGTGCCAGTGCATCCGAATCGTTGATAATGTACACTTCATCAGTTAAAGACTTCGCGCTTTTTATTATCTATCCAGAAACTTCTTCTGGTTTGCCGACTAAGAAGTTTTCTGAGTCGATGAAATTAGGTGGAACCGATTCTCGCGTAAATGGACGAGTGTTCTTTAATGGTGATATAGATGTGGATCTAGCCGCCCTTCCAGTCTTTACAGAAACGGTAGTTATATCCGGGGACATTGTTGTTAATACAAGTTTGAGCCAAGAAGACTATCGTAAGTTGATGCGTGAAAAATTTAGAAAAGGATTGGTTGTTCGTTTTCCTGTGGAAAAACTCATAAATGACGGAGCTTGTGTTGCTGGCATTGTGATGGCAAATCAATCCGGTATGTTTTGTAAAAGACCTTTAGTACCCACGGAAAATTTTGGAATTTCAGATTATATTTCAAACCTAAGAAATGTCTGTAGTGATTTGAAGGTGACTGTCAACAACGGGGCTTATAAATATTTGAACACCAATGCGACAGACTCTATGAGTGTACTGAATTGCGAAGGGTCAGCGCCTGAAAAATTATTTTTGTCGGGCGGAGCGATGGATGTCGAAGTCTCGGGTAGTCATGCGTACATTGTAAGTCCTATAAAAAAAATCAGTATAAAAGCTCCTGCAAATATCTATGGAACTATCTTGGGTGGTTATGTAGAGGCTCAACCAGGAACCAAGTTTTTTAGTTTAAGCAGTATTAAAAAGGGCATGGCCGGGATTGCTAGTGATACCGATCTTGCTGCTGTATCTAGTGAAGGTGCTCGGATTCAGGAAGGGGTGGGAGTGCCTCTTTTGAATTTACCATTGATAAAAAAACCATACTTGGGAAAATAAAAATATGACGGGCAAGTTGATAAGAAATCAAAACGGTTTTTCAATTTTAGAAGTTGTTTTGGCAGCAGCCATCCTGGGTTTGACTGTCGCAGCCGTGATTTCTTTTCAATCGGGAATCTTGAAACAAAGTCAGGTTATTTTACAACGTTCTTCTTTGGTTCGAGTTGTTTACTCTGTGCAAGAAGATCTCATGAAGGAAATCGAAAATTTGCCTTTTCGTAAGAATGCTAATTTTTTTAGTGGAACGACGTTTGATCAGGCGGCTTATGAAGCAAGTTTTGATGATAAAGAGGCTCATCAAGCCTGTTTCGACTCTGAAGGGCGTCCTCTTAAGTCAATATCAGCACCGAACTGCGCAATTCGATTGAGTTTTTACAGATTGCAGGAGGTCGATAGAAACTATCAAGGAATGGTCGCAGTTGCTGGCACCTCCTTTAACTATGTACCTATGTCTCGACTTTTTATCCGAGTTAAAATTCTTGATAGCTCAAATAATACGGAAAGAATGTATTATTACAGCCGCTTAAAAACACATGTCCTTCCATATTGATTCCAAAACGTTTTCCTCGAAGATCCTTCTTTTCTTTTTAATTCTAGGCCTTTTGATGAGAGCATTGGGCCTATTCTATTTTCCTCCAGGTATGGAAGCGGATGAGGCGGTCGTTGTCTATTGGGGCCGGAAATGGCTGCAAGAGGGGCGATTGGTTTTGATGGCTTCAGGAGAACTCCCACCTTGGGAAACTCCAGCAGCGTATTTTTTTGGGGCTTTGGATTTAATAGGAATTTCTCCAAGATGGGGAGCTGTCGCTCTGTCTTTTTTAGAAGTCGGTTTGTGCTATCTTTGGAGCCAGCGTCGAGCTTCGAAGCAAATAGCTCTGTTATCCGCGACGTTTCTTTCTCTGATGCCCTGGCACTTCTTTTTTTCTTTTGTCTTAGGACCCTGTGTCGCAGGTTTGTGGACGAGTCTCTATTTGCTGGAAATAAAGAATCCTGTCGGTCGTATTGCAGTCTCAGTTGGTGGGCTGCTTTATTATGCATCTTTTCGTGTTCTTCTGATATGGAGTGGTTTGCGAGCACTACTGGATAAAAGATGGAAGTTCTTAGTAAATGACATTCTTGCGGGTTTGATTGCTTTAGGGTTGTTGCTCTTGTTGGGGATTGAGCAATTCAAAGCGTTCTTTTCAAAAGGCTCTTATCTTTTAGACCGAGGTCTCACAGAGGCTCTTCATCATTACCTGAACTCAGTAGTACTTTGGTGGGTTCCGCCTCTACAAATGTTTTGGCCAAAACTTTCTGCGTATTCTATGGATGATGTTGGTTATGGATTTGCTAATGTTTTGGTTTGGAGCAGTCCTCTTTCATACGGGATCAGTATCTTTTTTGCGATGGGTCTATTCCATTGTTACAAATTTAAAGAAAATCGTGACCTTTTGGGATTGTTTCTGCTGACTATATTCTTTTTGGGATTCAGTCCAAGTTATGTTCATTTTCCTTTCATACTTCCTGTTGTTGCTTTTGTTTCTGCACAAGGTGCCAGTTATGTTGTTGAAAGAAAAAAGGGCGGAATCTACTGGTGTTATACGGCACTCCTCATTGGAGTTTGTACTTTGATTTTCATGATGAGTGGATTTGGCTATCGAGATCGTTGGAGAATTTTCTCAGGAGACAGTGAGGCCGTACCCAAATTAATTTCTCAACATACCGATGCCAAGACAGTTTGGACAGTAGGTTTAGACTATTCTCGAGCACGCTTGGTCGCCGATCGAGTTGGTATCCCGCTCACTTTTTTTGGCACTGACTCTAATGATTGGTTGATGAGAATGCGACTCCTGCAGTCTCAGCACAAAGCGCAATGGGTGTTCATCCAGGGGCTCAGTTTAGTAGATCATCCTCGACCTGAATTACAAAAAATTTTTCGTGAAAGTCATGAAGAATATTTAAAAAGATTAAAACTTTTTGAGAATAATAATTTTATTAAAGGTAAGCAGGTACTTTCATTTGAGGGATATCAGTTAGGGGTTCTTTATGAGCTGGGTAATTAAACAAAACAAGTCCTTCCCGGAACTTGTAGAGTTTGGAAGTACGCAACTTCGTAAGATCTTAGATATTCACTATTTAAGTATCATTTTAGCAGAACAGAAATTGTTGCCAGAAAAATCAATCAAAAGCGTTTTAGATTTTGGCTCAGGGACTCGAGAGCTCAAGAGACGTCTTCAGGTACATCAGTATTTTTCTTTAGACCCTTTTATGCCGGCAGATTGGAGCAAAATGCCCGAGGTGCCTCAAGAAATGAGATTTGATCTTATTGCTGCTACAGAGGTTTTTGAACATTTACGCAATCCAAACGAAGTTCTGTCCTTTTTCAATGATCATCAGAACCTAGGACAACGGATCTATATTACGACACCATTTTTGGCTAGAGAACATGGGGCACCTCAAGATTTTCATCGTTGGACGGAAGAGGGGATGAGAACACTTTTAAATAACGCTGGATATGAAGTCGACCACCTCGTTAGAAGAGGTAATCTATTATGTGTTATCAGCTCCTATTTAAACTATGCTCTTTTTCGGTTATTTAAAAGTCCGTGGTTTTTACTAGCGACTTTATTTGCTCCCTTAGTGTTTCTAATTCTTTTTTTTGCTCAGTGTGCTTTGCGATTAGGTCTAGCAAGATCCAGTAATTTTTATTTAGGACTGTCTTTGGTAGCTACTAAGAAGTCCGACTTATAAAGTTCGATCCAGAGAGACTGTGCGATATAGCTATTGAGAATCGTTGGTGCGTAACGTTCTGCTACGCGAAGAAGATGTACTATTTTTTCTGTTAAATATGGGTAGGCCCAATCTTGGGGTTCGGTGATCACAATTTTGAAGCTTGGAGCTGCAAAGTTTTTGAAAGATGCTTTTGAAAAAGCATCTTCGTCTTCTTCCAATCTGAAAATATGACGGCCCCATGTTGTACCAAAAATAAATTTAACGATGGGATTTTGGCGATTGGGTTCCCAAAATAAAGCACGACCGTCTGGTTGAATATGTTGCGACATCATTTTCAGAAACTCTGGCAGGTTTTTTGTCAGATGATGAAGTATTCCTATGCCTACGATGGCGTCATACTTCTCTTTATTTTTATTGAGATAACTAAAGATATCATCATTGTGTAAAATTAGGTTTGGTAAGTTTTGACATCTATTTTTCGTGGTAGATATCATTTTTGCAGATTGATCAACAGCTGTGACGAAGTGCCCAGCCTCTAAAAGTGCTTTCGTCAAATCACCATAGCCACATCCAACCTCAAGAACATTTGCATGGGGGGGTAAAGAGCGAAGAATTTTTTGAATGCGCCACTCGGCTCGAGCCGTATTTCCTGGAGTCGGAAGCCAGATCTGACTGTGTCCCGCTTCGTCTTTAATTGAAAACATTGTTTTCATCCTGAGGAAAGCGCACGAGGTACTGTTTGCGCACGAGTTCCTCGGTGGTGAAGGTAGGGTGGTTGAATCGACTTAAATAAATAAGATTTAAGAGGATCAATAAAAGACTTACACCTACCAGCAACCAGAGGATCCAGAAATAAAATGGTAGATTGAACGAAAAAGTAATAAGACCAATCAATAAATAGAAGAGAGCTATATAATTGGGTGTAGAGAAAATGAACTTTAAGCTCCAAAGAATCAGTTTCTTAAGGCTATTAGTACTTTGACCAAAAGCTCTTTGCGGTCGTTCATACGGGATAAAGGCCGTTTTAAATTGCGGAAAAGCACGTTGCGATCGCCACAACTGTATCCGAGAACGCTGTTTTATTATTTGCAGAGCTGCAGGCTTAGAAATTAGTCCAAAATCGCCGCAATCCAGCGGTATTTCTATTTGAGCGAGCCAATTCCAAAGACGATAAAATAGTTTACACTGGACCGAGAAAAGGAGTCCTTCAGCTCTGGAAACACGCTGTCCTAGGCAGAGATCATATCCTTGTTCCCATTTTTTGATAAATGAGGGAATAAGCTCTGGTGGATCCTGAAGATCTCCGTCCAAAAGGATGACTGCTTCTCCGGTTGCAAGCTCTAATCCGTGAATAAATACGGATTGAGAGCCAAAATTGCGAGTGTGTTTTGCAAGAACCCATCTTGAATCATTCATGGCAAGCGGAGTGAGTTTGTCAAAGGCTCCGTCAGGACTGCGATCGTCGATGACTATAAATTCAAAAGCATAATTTAAATTTTTAAAAACATTTTCTATGCGATCGAAGAGCACTGGGATGCTTTGTAGGTCCATGTAGCAAGGGGCGACTATGGAGATTCTCTTATGCGGTAGAAAGACTTCAGCTTGAAGAAGGTGTGGTGATTTTTGGTAAAAAGATAAAGTATTTTTTATTCCTTCAACCAAGGTGATTCGCGGTTTCCAATTAAAACGGTGCCAAGTTTTTTCTGGATTGCCATACCAATTTTCAAGATCCCATTTTTTGCCAACGCTTTGATTCCAGGTAACCTGTTCGAAGGCAAACTCTTGAGATAAAAGTATCTGTAGATCCTTCAAAGAGGTTTGAGTTCCTGTGCAAATGTTGTAAGTCTCACCATAGTCTTCTGGCTTTATATTAATTAAACTCAGAAGAATCATTTCTAGGGTATCAAAGACATGGACAAAGTCTCTTGCGACAAGAGGGTTGGCGAAAACGAGTTCGGTCCGATCTAGAAGACTTTGGCAAATATTAGGGAAAAGCCTTTTTGGATTTTCCCCAGGTCCATAAATTGAGAAAAGTCGTAAACTAAGAACGGGGATATTTAAGTTTTTCCCAAAATATCTTACAAGATCATTGCAGTGAATTTTAGCCAATGAATAAAAACTATTAGGCTGGCCGATTTGTTGTTCGGAAGCATTTTTACATTCAGCCCCATACTCACTCGACGAGCCTAAGTGAATGAATGACTCTATTTTATGGCTTACACAAAGAGTTAATAGATTTTGCATCTGTGAAACTTGGCTGTAGATGTCGGTAGTGTCTGCTTGCCAGGAGTAGGCCCCAAATGTGGCGGTGTGAACAACATGGGTCACGTCATTCAAATGAGCTCTGACGGCGTTTGTGTTGTTGAGATCACAAAGATAGAGATTTCTTTTTGCTTTTTCAGTCAGACGCACGCTGCTGGTGTTGCGACCGGAGCTTAAACCTTTACATGGGATGTTCGCTGCGGATAATAGATTTAAGAGATGAGAACCAATAAACCCTTGGCCTCCGGTCACAAGAATTTTTTTGTGCCGCAGGCTTTCTGCTAGTTTAAGAAGGTAGGAGGGATAATCGTACTCAAGTGAGGTCATGAACTTTATTCTTCATGGCTCCGATGTGACTCGCAATCAAATTTTTTTCAATTCCTGAGGCTTCAAGTAGATAATTTCTAGAACCATGTGAATCTTGCTTCGTAGCGCCGAAGAACTGCATTTGTGAACGCAATCCATCTAGTTGGGCCATTATTTGCGAACTCAGCGAGCCTTGTTCCTGATGCTCTTCAACGAAAAGAATTTTTTTTGATCGGGAAAAGTGATCTGCAATAGGTTTAATATCAAGGGGCCAAGAACCAATGCAGAATATTTTAATATCAGAATCTTCATTTTGAAGAGGCAGAAGAAGATCCAATAAAGGGCCAAAAGTCACAATCGTACAGTTTTTTCCTTCGCCAAAGGTTCTGAGTGGAGCAAAGCAGTGTTTTTGCGGAGCTTCGTTGTTTGTGAGACGCAAATACTGTGGCCCTTGGTGCTCATTCAGTTGGTCGAGTGCTTCGCAGACTTCATTGTCTCGAGCTGGAATCCAGGAGTTCCATTTTGGCCATAAGCTCACGAGACCCAAATCATCTATACTATGGTGAGTCGGCCCCATAACTCCGTATCCAAATCCTCCTCCGTTGCCAATTACTCTAAGACGATCTTGTGTATCGAAATAAAGCTTCAAGGCTTCAGCGGCTCGCCACAAAGTAAAAGAACTGATGCCATAAATAAATACTTCGAAACCTTCGGAACACAGTCCTTTGGCAACCAGAGCCGCATTTTGCTCCGAGACTCCCACGTTAACTACTCGGTTCGGATATTTTTTCAACAAAACCAGTGCATCAGGAAAACCTAAATCACAAACTAACAAGATGCTATCACTGTGCTCTGCCAGATGTTGATCAATCCAGCGGAAGAAATTTTTTTTCATGAAAATCCTCCGAAGCCGGAATCAGGATATTTATAGTGAGCTTCAAGAGGGGATAGAAATCTTTCAATATGTCGATTCTTCTGCGTGTTAAAAATGATAAATTTTGGTTTTTCTTCCGTTGATTGTGCGATGCTGATCTTCAAAAGATCGTGTCCATCCTGGGTATCGACATGCCAGCCCATTTTTTCTAAAGTAACTGGAAGGTGATCAAGAGGGAATACTGCGTTGGAAGAGCCCAGGGCTTGAACTTGATTGTGATCTAAAAGTACGACGAGATTATTTAAATTGTGATTTACAGCAAAGTGAAGGGCCTCCCAGCAAGAGCCCTCATTCAAATCACCCTCGGATAAGAGGACGTAAACTTTGTCGGAAGCATTTCTAATTTTTTTTCCCAAAGCCACACCACAAGCTAAGCCTAAGCCGTAGCCTAAGCTTCCAGTCCCGAAGCCCCACCAGGGATGCTTGTTGAACTCATGAAAAGGCGGATGCGCGCCGAAGATGCTGCCATCACGACAGCTATCGGTCAGTTCCTTGTCGGAAATCAGCCCTTTTTTGTTAAGAATTAAATAAAGTAAACTGACAGCGTGGCCTTTGGAAAGAATGAAGTGATCTGTTTCTTTGAGGGGGCCCCAGAATAAAGCGGTCAAAATATCAAGGGATGATAGGCAAGAGCCAAGATGACTCAAGCGTCGCTCTGAGTGATAAGAGATCAGATCTAATTTTAGTTCGTCTCGAATCGAGGCCATGTTCGAAGTCATGGCCTATCGTATTCCAATAGTTTCAGAGAAGCCAGCAGGCACTAGCTATTTTTTTGTGCCTATGGCTTGAATATCGGACCATTTGTTTGGTCGATACTGCGATATGGATTGTCTGCGTACTCAATTAAATACAACACGGGTTCTAAATTTTTTCGTTGTACTTCTGGTATGATACCTGCCCCTGGATAAAATCCTCCCGAGCCCCAACCACTGTTCGCTGGATCGAGTTCAAACGTGAAGGAAATAATTTTATGCTCCCCGTAAGACCAATCTGTTGTGTCTCCGCTGGCGATATAAAGCTCTGAGGATTGCTGCGGTTTATATCCATTCCACTGAGCCATTTTCGCGGCCATTGTCTCGTGCACCTGTTTGTCGCGAGTGTTGGCAATGGATTCGTAGACGTGTCCCCAAGGATAGAGAATCAGTTGTGAAAAAGTATGAAAACTCAACAAGATGGTGATGTTTTCATTCTTCTCAACGTAGTTCTTTACAGCCAGGCTTTCGGGCTCACTGAAAGCGGCGGGGCCACGATAGGTGTCACTGCCTGGATTGGTGCTGGCACCGCCACCACCCCAACCGAATGAGTAGTTTCGGTTCAGATCTACTCCCCAGGAGTTGTTTGAATTTTTCTTACGATTTTTACGCCATGATTTGTAGGATCCTGTTGCGATATCAAACTCTGCACCATCCGGATTGACCATAGGGATGATATGAATATCACGACCGTTTATAAGTCTTTGTATTCGGGGATTGCCTTGGTTGTACTCGCTTAAAAGGTACTCAATGTAGTATATGGGCAGCTCAATCGAGAGATGCTCCCTTGCGTGGTGGCCTCCCATAAAAATGACTGCTGGCAGGGTGTTGGCTTGCTCCAGATTGCCGGAGATTCTGACGACCCAGATATCACGACCTTCTACAGATTTTCCAATGGATGTCATCTCGGCGATATCTGAATTCTTAGTAGTGAGCTCGCGCAGTTTGTCTGTCATTTCGGAGTAATTATGAAAAGCAGCATCTTTGCTCGGAAAATCCATTTCCTCAGTCAGGGGAAAGCTGACCTCGAGCAGTCCGAGCTTTTCTATTGCGATTTTTTCGTCGAGTGTTCCAGTTCCAACGACAAAATCCTCTCGTGTGACTTCAATCGAGATTCCCGTGTTGGCGATATGAGATCTTTCAAATTTATTAGTTGCCCGGATTTTCATCCAGTATTGGATTTCAGCTGAGGCCGATGCGCTGGTAGCGGCGACGGTCGCTGTTGTGATAAAAAACATTAAAGCGATCAGATGACGGATCGTTCTCATTAACCCCTCCTTGGGTCCAGGTAGATGCAACTCTGGATACCAGTTTGAGAGGAAAACGTGTCAAGGCACAATGGAAAGTCTACGACTTTGGGCTTAGGTCGAGGTTGAAATCACCAGCGAATGGGTTCGGGCTCAATATCAACGCCGAAGGCGGCTTTGACTTCTTTGGCAACTTGGTCCGCCAGCTTCCAAACATCGTCAGCAGTAGCGCCACCGTGATTCACTAAGACGAGGGCTTGTTTTTCGTACATACCCACAGGGCCCAGTTTTTTCCCCTTCCATCCGGCGCGGTCAATCAACCATCCAGCAGCCAACTTATAATGATTATCTCCATATGGATAGCTTACGAGATCCATATGCTTCAGTAGAAGTTGATCACGCTGGCTTTTGCTGACAATAGGATTTTTAAAGAAGCTACCGGCGTTGCCTATGACTTGAGGATCGGGAAGTTTTGTCTGGCGAATTTGGATCACAGCTTTGGCAATGTTTTGAGGGTTGGGAGCAAGCGTGAGTTTTTCAAGCTCTTGTCTTATATCGCCGTATTCCAGATGCAGGTTTTGATTTTTAGGAAGACGGAAAGTGACATCCCAAATGAGATAGCGTCCCGCCCCTTGTTGTTTGAAGAAGCTGTCTCTGTAACTAAAACGACAATCTTGATTGGAGAAGTATTCCGATTCTCCGGTTTCCAAATTAATGCAGTGAACTTGCCAGATGGAGTCCTTCACTTCAACTCCATAGGCACCAATATTCTGTATTGGGGCTGCTCCAACAGTGCCAGGGATCAAAGAAAGATTTTCTAATCCGGAATATCCCATTTGCACGGTCCATTGTACAAAATCGTGCCATACTTCTCCGGCAGCGGCTTTGACGTACCAAAACTCATTGTCTTCACTCATCAGCTGATGGCCTTTGTTAGCCATTTTTACAACCAATCCTGCAATGGTAGCTGGTAAAACTAAATTACTTCCGCCACCAAGGATAGACCATCGTAGTTTTTTGAGCTTGGAGTCTGCAAGAAGAGACTTCATCTCTTCCAGAGATTGCAATTCAACTAAATACTCTGCAGAGGAGCGTAGTTGAAGGGTATTATAATTGCTGAGGTCCACATTTGTATTAATTTTCATCGAGTCTTGAATAATATTAGAATGTATTACTTTTAGCCATCATTCTTTCAAGAACTTGATCTTTGTTTATAAAACAGATGCCCAAACCCATTCCACGGCTCCAGATGACTTCTGCGGCCACATTGTGGGTGCGTTGAACGCTATTGAGTCGGACTGTCATATTGAGTAGATCCCCCTTTTGAGGGATGTATGCACCGCCAGAGACTTCGAGGCAAGCCCCACTTGCGGATAGATTTTTGAGATTTACGTTGATGATACCTACATGTCCGTAAACTTCTACGTGAGCTGTCTCGTTTGTTTCATATCTTTTTGCTGAACTCATTCAAACTCCAGAAGAAATCACCTTTTTAGTTTCGGAGTTTTCTGCAGATTAATGGAGTTTTATCTTTGTAATTCTCAAAACGAGATGAGGTTCTGGACCTACTTTTTGAAGTAGGTCAGAAATGAAAAAGAAATAGGCGATTCGACATCTCGTCGCTCTTTTAGGGTAAAAAGATTTTCGTCTATTTCTGGGTAATAAGTGTCACCAGAAAAGTCTTGATGAATCATGGTAAGATAGATTTTGTCTGTGCAGGGCATGGCTTGTTTGTAAATTTCGCCACCACCGATGATGAAAACTTCTTCACCCCATTTGGCAGTCAAGGGTTCGGCGTGTTTGATGGCCTCTTCCAAAGACGCAACGAAAACCACAGGGCTGCTTTCTGAAGAATTAAATTGGTGTTTGCTTGGATCGCGGGTGATCACAATATGGTATCGGTTCGGAAGAGCGCGGCCATTGAATGAATCAAAAGTTTTTCTGCCCATGATCATGATATGACCTTTTGTGGTTTCACGGAAAAACTTCATGTCCTCTGGTAGATCCCAGGGGAGTCCTCCTTGTGTTCCAATGACCCGATTTTTTGAACAAGCTGCAATATGCGTTAAAATCATACGGCCACCTCTGCTTTGATTGCGGGATGTGGATCGTAGCCAATGATTTCAATGTCTTCATATTTGAAATCAAATAGGTTTTTAACTTCTGGATTGAGCTTCAGTTGAGGAAGCGGGCGGAAATCACGCGTAAGTTGTAAGTTGGCCTGTTCTAAATGATTCAAGTACAGGTGTGCATCTCCCAAAGTATGGACAAAGTCACCGACTTCTAAATTGCAGACCTGAGCGATCATGTGCGTGAGAAGGGCGTAGCTGGCAATATTGAATGGTACGCCTAAGAAAATATCTGCGCTTCTTTGGTACAATTGGCAAGACAGTTTGCCATTGGCTACATAGAACTGAAAGAAAGCGTGACAAGGTGGCAACGCCATTTTGTCAACATCCCCTGGGTTGAAAGCAACGACCAAAAGACGACGAGAATTGGGGTTCTTTTTGATTTGTTCCACCACATTTGAAATTTGATCTATGGTGCGACCATCAGCGGTTTCCCAAGATCTCCATTGTTTACCGTAAACGGGACCAAGATTGCCATTTTCATCAGCCCACTCATCCCAGATGCTCACCTTGTTGTCTTTAAGGTATTTGATGTTGGTCTCGCCTTTTAAAAACCACAACAACTCATGAAAGATAGATCGGGTGTGTAGCTTTTTTGTCGTAAGAAGGGGAAAGCCCTCTTGAAGGTTGTAGCGCATTTGATAGCCGAAAACAGAAATAGTGCCTGTCCCGGTGCGATCTTCTTTTTTGGTGCCATTTTCGAGAACAGTTTTAATTAAATCGTGATATTGCTTCATGAATTCCCCCAGGCATGTCCGTGGTTCTGGAGCATTTTAGTGAAGGATCTTTTTTTGTCCATTTGAATTTACCCTTGAAAAGGTTTTTGTCCGAGTGACGCAGATGGCAGCCATCGTTGCAGCTCTTTTTTGCCATTGACTCGGATAGACAATCTTGATTATTTTCGGTCCTGTTAGGGAGTAGTCGTAATCTAAAAATGATTAGTTTTTACCGACATACTGAGTGATGAACTCCGGTATAAACGCAAGGTCCCCTTGTTGACGAGACTGACATGAGTGTTATTAATAACACCGTGTTGTCTCGCCTTTTTTTCGAGCCTCACGGTTTTTCTTCAAAGTGAGGTGTTCATGGAAGCAATTTTTAATTCCTTTTTATTGGTAGCCGCGACCGAGATGGGTGATAAAACTCAGCTCTTGGCATTGGTTTTGGCTTCGAAATATAAAAAGCCCTGGCATGTGATGGCGGGGATTCTTGTTGCGACAGTTTTGAATCATGCGTTGGCAGCGTGGGCTGGCGGATGGATTTCAGCTAAAATTCCGCCTCAGTATCTTAACTGGGGATTGGCGATTACTTTTTTTGCTTTCGCTGTCTGGATTCTTATTCCGGATAAGGATGAGTCAAACAAAGAGGATATGAAGTGGGGTGCCTTTGTTACGACGACGATTCTTTTCTTTTTCGCTGAGATCGGGGACAAAACGCAACTTTCAACTGTTGCATTGGCCGCGAAATATCAGGACATTATTTTGGTTACAGTGGGGACCACGCTAGGCATGTTATTCGCAGATGGTTTGGCTGTTGTGTTTGGTGAAAAGCTGACGAAGAGAATTTCGATGAAGTGGATCAATTATGTCTCTTCAGTTATTTATGTCATTTTCGGCGTAGGAATTTTATTTAGATAAAGAGTAAAAAAAAGACCGTGAGATCAAAAGTCATCACGGTCTTTTTTCAGCAAGTGCCTTCGTTAATTATTGAAGGTTTTGAACTTGGGCGATGTACGGTAGATTGCGGTAGTAACCTTGATAATCTAAACCGTAACCCACAACAAAATCATTCGGAATTTGGAACCCAACATAATCCAGTTCGCATTTCACTTTCATAGCATCGGGTTTTTCAAGCAACGCCACAGTCGTCAAACTTTTTGGTTTGCGCGACAAAATAGAGTTCTTCAGATAGTTCATTGTAATTCCAGTATCTACAATGTCTTCGACAAGAATCACATGGCAGTTTTCAACGGGGCTTGCTAGGTCTAAAGTCACCTTCACTTCGCCAGAAGAAGTTGTGCCGCCGTGATATGAAGCCACTCCAAAAAATTCGCATGTGATGTCTGAATTGATGTTGCGAATAAGGTCGGAGTAGAACATGAAGGAACCCTTAAGAACGCAAACTGCGACGACTTTTTCGTTTTTAAACTTTTTCGTCAGAGTTTCGCCAAGCTCTTTTACTTTTTTTTGAATTTGTTCTTCGGTGATGTAAGGTTCAAGTGAAAGAGCTGTCATATTTTCATCTCCATCTTTTTATACAAAAGAGTTATTCATGATTTCGCCGAATCCGCCGCCGCCGGGAACGATGTACTGTTTATCATTAAGGCCACGCTCCTGATCCCAAAATTGTCCAGGAGTTGACTCTAAAACTGCCTGAGAAGACAGTCCTCGGTCAAGCCTTAAGGTATAGACCACGACGTCTGGATGAGACGTCAGTAAATTCTTTAAGTACTCTGGTGTGACGATCAGATTGAGGGCGATAAATTTTTTGGCCTGTCCAGAAATTTGCGACTTGTAATGATGAATCGCATTGACCATGGTATTGCCAGTGGCACCCATCGGGTCTGGGAAGATGACGTGGGCCTTTTCTATGTCTCCACCGATCTTCATCCCACCCAATTCGGTACCAACGACCTTTTCGTTGGTGCTCGTGACTCGAGCTGCAAAAATGTGGTCCTGGCGAACGTTTTGTGCGGGCAAACAAAAATGCAAAAAGTTGTAGCAAATATGACTAGGGTAAGTACCAGCTCGTGCTAGATTGATACTGACTGCTTTCTGTTCTTTAGCGATGCGAGTGCCACGCAGTGGGATGTTCGGATGAGACACGCTCATGCGAGTGCTCTCTTCGAATTCTTCTTTGTCAAATTCATTGTTTACTGTCATCGAAATGAGATGAGTGTAAAGAACCTCAACGATCCGATTGATTTCAGGTTGTTCGCATTTTGGAGAGCAGAGTTTTGCTAAAAGACCACTGAGAAAAGGGTTGTCAATAATGTGAACATTAGGTCCGTAGTGATGACGGAGTTCCTGTTGGAAGTTCATTCAAATTTCCTTACGGCATTAGTTTCCACTTTGGAAGTCTATAAAAATAATAAAATTGCTTTCACCGGCCTTAAACTGAGGCGAGGAGAGGATTTTAAAAATATCATTATTCTCTAATTCTTGTTCATCTTCAACATAGGCTCGTCGAGGCATGATACCAGATAGAAAGAAACCCGAGTTGTCATCAATCTCAAACTCCGCGGGGAAAGCTTTCTTTTGCACCTCAAAATTGCCTCCGCTTGTGGGCTCTCTCCAGGAACGACGAAGGTTCATATTGCCGCGAAGAGCGTTATTTTCGACCACGTTGACGGTCAGGAAAGTTGTAAATCCGACTTCGAAGTTGGGGTCATTAGGGTCTTTTATTCCGTTGAACCACTGAAACGATTTTACTTTTTCAATGGGACGAATTTCTTTGTGTAAGATTTTGACCTGTGAGCTTCCAATAGCTTTGTCGAGAGTCGGAATCAGTCCCGCAGTGTAGTCATTAAGCTCCATAAATTGCCCAGTGCTACGGCTGCTGGAAAATAGATTATTTAAGGTATACTGACCAATTTCTGCATAGATGATTACAACCTGCGGAGTGCCGTGAGAGGCTCTACTTTTTGTATTTTCCGAAGGAGCATCCTCAACGACGGAGGCAGGTGTCGCTGTTGCTGTCGGATTTGTTGTGGGTGCTGAAGGGCTTTCAGAGCCGGCAGCTGAGTTTGGTGTTGCCGCTGCTGTTGCTGGTACGGAGGTTGAGCTGGATTCCGTATCATTAACATTGGGAGATGTTCCACCAGTCGCTACATCTTGATTTGGTGCGGATGTTGAAGTTTGAGTGACTTCGTTTTCAATTGCCTTTTGCTCAGGAGTTGGTTGTTTAGAAGTGTTAGGATTTGTGTAGGTGGTCGTCGCGAATTGTTTTTTTCCTTTTTCAAAAAGAGCCAGACTGACGCCACCGCCAACGAGAACCAACAGCGACAATTGAATAAGGGGATTTCCTAAAATCCTTTTCCACCCCGGTACCTGAGCTGGTTTGTAGGTTTCCATATCCACGCCACAGCGAGCACAGAATGTGTCATTCGGTTGTTGGAATCCGCACCGTGGGCAATTAATGAGCATGAAAAATAAACCCCTATCAGAGACGAGTTTCTCTTAAAAACAGGTTACGGCAAAGCGACTTGACGCTCAATAGAATTATTCATACCTTGAGGAAAGCAGTGGATATTTTCCAAACAGGCAGAAAGCAACGAGATGAAAAAGTATAAGCCCAAATCTGGTGAACGTGTTGATATTGTTGAAGAGTTCATCCCGCCCAAAGTCGAGTTGCCGTTCGAGTTTTCTCCAGAGCACTATCCGGTTCTTTTGCAAGAGGTTCTGGCTGCTTTTTATCCCTACCGCCAAAAACAAGATGTAACTTACTTTGATGGGACCTTTGGTCGTGGTGGACATTATTCCGCTGTGAAATACCTGACTCCACAAATGGTGGCGACGGTGATGGATCAAGATCTAGCAGCCGTGAACTACGCGAAAGAGCGTTTCAAGACTGAGGTCGAGAAGGGCCAGTTAAATGTAATTCATGGAAACTTCTCGCAGTTTTCAGAACACAACTTAAAAAATTTTGATATGATGTTGTTAGACCTTGGGGTGAGCTCTCCGCAATTAGATCAAGCGGAGAGGGGTTTTAGTTTTTATCACGATGGCCCCTTGGATATGCGGATGAATCAGCAGCAAGGATTGACGGCTGAGGTGCTTGTGAATACGGCAACAGAAGAAGATCTTATTAAGATTTTTAAGAACTACGGCGAGGTCTATCGTCCGGGTCGTGTCGTGCGTGCGATAGTGAACGATCGTAAAACAAAAGCATTTCAATCTACAAGTCAACTTGCGGGACTCATCGAACGAGTAGATGGGTGGCAAGTCAAAGGTCATCACCCAGCAACCAAGTACTTCATGGCGTTGCGTTTGGCTGTGAATTCAGAGTTGGAAGTCGTGGCCGAAGCGATTCCAGCCATGATGCGAGCTTTGAAACCTGGTGGACGATTGGCCGTCATTACGTTTCACTCATTGGAAGATCGCATTGTTAAAAATATCTTCCGCGATTCAGAAGGATTAGGGAAACCAGTTTATAAAAAAGTAATTATGCCCACTCAGGAAGAGTGTGACAGAAACTCTCGTTCGCGATCAGCGAAACTGAGAGTCTTTGAGAGGAGTGCTCAGGATGAGCTCAGGGAATTTTAGGCAACTAAAACCATTTTTTAGTATTTTACTTATCATTGCCACTTTGTTTTCTATCGTGTTCTTGCAAATGGAAGAACGACGCATAGGTTACAGTGTCCTGAAGCTAACTCGTGAGTATAAGAAAGTTTCTGAAGAAAAAAGAGTTCAGGAAATTGCTTTAGCTAAGGTGACTCGACCCCAGCTTCTGGATTCTGTTGCGCAAGAAAAGTTTACGCTTAAGAAAGTTCAAGCGAATCAAATTATTCATTTAAGTGGACCTGTGCCGACAGAAAATGCCAGCAAGGTGGTAAAAAATTGAAATCACGGATCGTTTTTATTTTCGTGGGAATCCTCGTATTGTGGGGAATGTTGGTTCTTCGTGCAGGCTATTTGCAATTCTTGCCTAACGATCGTCTGAACTCTTTGCAAAGTCGCCAGTTTCAGACAAAGGTGACTTTGCCTGCAAGAAGAGGTGCCATTGTTGATCGCAATGGACGTGATATGGCAATGTCAGCGACAGCTTACTCTCTGTATGCAGATCCGAAGCTTTTGGAAAATCGCAAGGCGGTCGCCAAGAAACTTGCAAAAGCATTAAATCAGTCTCCGGATGCTATTTACGCCAAGATCAAAGATGGCTCTCGACGCTTTGTGTGGATTCAGCGAATGTTGGAGCAACAAAAAGCTGATGAGATTAAGTCCTGGGATATTCGTGGTCTTTCTTTTGTGGAAGAGTGGCGTCGAGTTTATCCAAACGAAACCCTGATGGCACAAACGTTAGGATTTATGGGCAGCGAGGGGCAAGGTCTTGAGGGGCTCGAGTTGAGTTATAATCAGTTGCTCAGCGGAAACCAGAAAAAGGTTTCTGTGAAACGCGATGCTCGCGGTCGTCCGTTAATTAACGACGGTTTGATGTTTATTGAAAATCCAGAGGGGCATGAACTGCGTTTGACGGTGGATTCTGAATTGCAATATCGTCTTGAGTCTGAACTGGCTAATGCAGTTTCTACATTTGAAGCGGATCATGCCGTTGGTGTTATTTTAGATGCAAAAACATCTGCAATCTTAGCGTTGGCATCAGCACCTACGTTTGATGTGAATAAGGCTATGAAGGCTTCGCCCGAAGTTCGACGCAACAAGATTGTGACTGATGCTTTTGAGCCTGGATCGACTATGAAAGCTTTCGTTATCGCTGCTGCATTACGCGATGGTATCGTAAAGCCCAACACGAAGTTCTATTGTGAAAAAGGCAGTTTTAAAATCGGTAATCGCACGATCCGTGAAGCAGAAAGCAGCGAACGATTCGAAGATCTCACAGTCTCGGAAATTTTGGCGGTGTCATCTAACGTTGGAACCACTAAAATTGCTTTTAAAATGGGATCCGAGCATTTAAGGCAAGGTCTTCTGGATTTTGGTTTTGGTCAAAAGGCTGGCGTCGATTTACCCGGTGAAGCACGTGGAATGGTTCAGGCACTGCCTTGGAAGCAGCACTTATTAAGTAATATTTCATTCGGACACGGGATCTCCGCTACGCCTTTGCAAGTTGCCAATGCTTTTGCGGCTATTGCCAACGGCGGTGTTTTAAATACTCCCTATATAGTTCAGTCCGTTCGTGATTCCGAAACGGGATTGGTGACGGAAAACCCCGTTAAGCCTATTCGTCGGGTGCTTTCGCCAGAGCAAGCCGCACAGATGCGTGCTATGTTAGTCGGTGTGACGACAAAAGGTGGGACGGGCGGTAATGCTCGCGTGGATGGTTTCTTGGTAGCTGGTAAAACAGGGACTGCGCAAAAAGTGAATCCCAATGGACGAGGCTATTTACCTGGAGCCTATATTTCAAGTTTCGGCGGATTTATTCCAGCTAATGATCCTCGTTTTGTAATTTATGTTGCCGTGGATTCGCCAAGAAAAGCCTATTATGGAGCGAAAGTGGCTGCTCCTTTATTTTCACGAGTGGCCTCTTATGCTGTTCGCAAAGAAGGGGTTGCGCCACTGCCTATGCCACAAGCATCGGTTGAATCCACAGCGGTCCGTCGAGTTGTCGCGGAACCAAAACCAGTCAAGCCTGCACTTGTTGCTCGTGAGGTGACGGCAAGTCCGGAAGCTCAGAGTTCAGAACTAGAAGCTGTTCCTGATCTTTTGAATCTGACGACTCGGGAAGTTCTTCGTCGCATCAGTGGTCAGGATCTGCGTGTCAAATTCATTGGGCAGGGCACCGTCAGTGAGGTTGTTCCCGAGGTGGGAGCACAAGTTCCCGCAAATAAGGAAATTACGGTCATTCTTAAATAAAACGCATTTCGGACTTCGGGGCGTTAAATTGGCGAGCTTGTAAAGACAAGCTCGCTTTTATTTTGGCCGTTAGATTGCTTTCTTGTTGCTCCAAAGGGGGCTTTCAATGAAAGTGTCGCTCATGGAAACGAACGTGATTCCTCAGGTCAGTCTTTTAAATCGGCATTTCAATCTGCCCGGATTTCGTCGTGGGCAAAATGAGATTATTCAGGCTGTTCTTAGCAAGAAAGATGTATTAGCTGTATTACCAACGGGTGGTGGCAAATCCTTATGCTACCAATATCCCGCAGTACATTTTAAACAATTGGTGATAGTTATTTCTCCTTTGATTGCTTTGATGCGTGACCAAGTGATGTCCTTGAAAAAGATGGGCATACCTGCGGGGTGTTTACATTCGGGCCAGTCAGATGATGCTAAGCGTGAGGTCTTCTACGAGCTCAACAAAGGCGGACCTTTTATTTTGTATTTGTCTCCCGAGCGAGCCCAAAAAGAGGGTTTTCAAAAGTGGGTTCAGCAACGTCAGATCGCTCTATTTGCAGTAGACGAAGCGCATTGCGTTTCGCAGTGGGGGCATGATTTTCGTGAGGAGTATGCTCAACTGAGTATTCTTAAGAAATTGTGTCCTCACGTTCCTGTGTTGGCATTGACGGCATCGGCGACTCCAACAGTGCTTGATGATATTTCTAAACAGTTGAACTTGCAGAAGCCTGAGCGAATGGTTCATGGTTTTTATCGTTCAAATCTGTATTATCAGGTTGAGCTTTGTGAAAATGATGAAGAGAAAGTGGAGTATCTTCTACAAAGTATCAAACAGACACCTCAGGGCAGAATTATTGTCTATTGTGGGACGCGAAAAGTGACCGAGTCGACAGCCGCTCTTTTGCAGAAAAAATTTGAGCGTGTGGGTTTTTATCATGCCGGTCTTTCTGCTGAAAGTCGTACACAGACACAAGAAGCTTATGCGCGCGGAGATCTTCGCATCCTTGTTGCAACCAATGCTTTTGGAATGGGTATTGATCAGCCTGATGTTCGTTTGGTTGTGCATTTTCAGATTCCTGCAAATATCGATTCGCTTTATCAAGAAATGGGACGAGCGGGTCGAGATGGCTTGGAGTCCACGTGCCTGACTTTGTATTCAAAAAAAGACAAGGGATTGCAGTCTTTTTTCATTCATAGCTCTGAGGCGCCGGATGATATTAAAGGGGCGCGCTGGAGAAATCTGGACACCTTGGTGAATTACTCTGAAGGTGGGGAGTGTCGTCACGCTGAAATTTTGACTTATTACAAAGATTCTCAACGAATCGAAAGTTGCGGGCATTGTGATAATTGCGATGCAAAATCAGTAAGACGTATCCGTAAGTCTATCTTACCGACACTCAATGTTGATAAAGCTTTAGATAAAGTCAAAGTTGTCCTTCGTAAGCCAGTGAAGCCTAAAACATTAGAGCTGGATATGTCTTTAGATGATCTTCAGCAAAAACGTTATGAACGTTTGCGCCGATGGCGGAAGGAAAAAGCTAAGGAATTGGATGTTCCAGCTTTTGTCGTATTTAGTGATCAGACATTAAAACATTTGGCAGTTAAAAATCCCCAATCCATTGAGGATGTGCGCTACATCTATGGTGTTGGTGAGACCAAATTAGAAAAGTTTGGCTGGGATGTTTTAGAAGCGCTCGATGAGATTTAAAAAGTTGAGGACATGCCGTCCTCAACTTCAAGCATGATTACAAATTTAGTGAATTGATATACTCACTGATTTTTTGCAGAACTTGGGGTGGTATTTCGTGCCCCCCACGGAAGCTTAAAAGTGAACCCTTCATTCCATTTTGAGTTAACAACGTTTCCAGTTTTTGTGCTTGTTTAAAGCCAAGAACTGGGTCCATAGAGCCATGACTTTGAAAGAAGCGTTTGCCTTCACGTTGTGGAATTATTTTTTTCCACTCTTCTTGGTGGAGCAATGTCCCCGACATCATGACCAAACCAGCAGGAGCTTCAGGAGCGCGAAGATACAACTCTGTTGCCAACATAGCTCCTTGACTGAAGCCACCGAGAATAATTTTATTCCAAGGGACTTTCAGTTGATTGATCATTGTCATCGCCATTTCATAGGCCTTAGGCATACCTGGCGGGGTGATGTCGCTGAAGTCACGATGCTCGCCTCGTTCGGCTGCTCGTTGAATTTCTAGCATATCTACTGGCCACCATGCTCGGCCGGTCCAGCCTGGTCCAATTGGCACTTCAAGAAAGCCATTGGGGAAAAGCCAATTGCAGGTCTTTTTTGTACTTATCATCTGGCCGAGAGAGAACAGATCGTTGCAGTCTGCGCCGTATCCGTGGAAAAAAATAATCCAGGGGGCATCGTCGTTATTATTAATTTCTTGGCAATGTATTTTTCCGAGTTGTCTCATTCATCCGTGATACGCTATCCTTCTTCACTAGTCCAGTCGGCTGGTGAAAAAGGCTCATCTGCGGCGTTGTCGGGTCTTATCTTTCACTCCGACGTGCCTGGGGCACGCCTGCGTTGCAGATAAGGCCCTCCGCCTTGCATCTGAACCTTTTTGACCAGCCTTTATGTGTTGGCTGGGCATTAGGGGACGGCCTTTTTGGGATTGGGGGCGGTTTATGAAATTAAGTCATTTGTTTTCGGTGTTGCCTGGTGGTTTTCAGGTTTTAGATTCTCAGGATTTTGAGGTTTCTGGGGTTTTTAATGATGCTCGGAAGGTTGTTCCAGGCTCTATTTTTTTTGCTATTCCTGGAAGTGTTGTTGATGGTCATAGTTTTATACCGGATGCGATAGCTCGTGGGGCGGCGGGATTGGTTGTTCAGGATGCGACAAAAGTTCCTTCTAGTTTTTCTGGCTTTGTCACTGTTGTGGCTAATACACGTGAGGCTTTGGATTTAATTGCCAGTCGTTTTTATCATGATCCTGGGCAAGAGTTGTTTTGTGTTGGTGTGACTGGAACGAATGGAAAGACTTCAGTTACTTATATGACTGAAGCTATTTTGAATGCCGGACAGATTCCCACTGGAGTGATCGGGACCGTGAATCATCATTTAGGTGAGAAGGTCTGGCCTTCAGAGATGACAACACCAGATCCTATTTTTTTACAAAAAAGATTGCGAGAGTTTCGTTCAGAAGGGGCCTTGGCTGTTGCTATCGAAGTGTCTTCTCATGCCTTAGATCAAAAGCGTGTCGACAGTGTTCCATTTAATACGGTGATCTTTACAAATCTTACACGAGATCATTTGGATTATCACGGCACTATGGACAAGTACTTTGAAGCGAAACAAAGGCTCTTCACTGATTTGCTTTGGGAAACGGAGAAGACTCCTTGTTTTGCGATTGTCAATATTGCGGATAAATATGGGCGGCGGATGAAAGTCGCAGATCCTGCAGTGCTTTGGACATACGGTACTGAAGAAGCAGATCTACGTTATGAAGTTTTGAGTATGGACTTTGCGATGACCCATTTTAAAGTTTGGACTCCTAAAGGCGAAGGAGAAGTTCGCTTGCCGATGTCTGGTTTGCACAATGTGCAAAATGCTATGGCGGCGCTAGGGGCAGGCTTGTCCGCAGGTCTGCCTTTGCCTCTGTGTATTTCTGCTTTAAATCAGTTCACTGGAGTTCCCGGTCGGTTGCAGTCTGTCCCGAACAATAAAAATCTTTCCGTTTTCATTGATTATGCTCATTCTCCGGATGCTTTGGAGAATGTGTTGCAGGCTTTAAACAGTGTGCGTGAAACCTTGCAGTCCTCGGCTCGCATTTGGACTCTTTTTGGTTGTGGTGGAGATCGTGATAAAGGCAAGCGCCCGTTGATGGGGCAGATGGCTTTAAAGTATTCTGATGAAGTTGTCGTAACTTCAGATAATCCTCGCACGGAGAATCCACAGGCAATCATACAAGATATTTTGACTGGTGTTAGCGACTCAGAAAAAAATAAAGTCAAAGTGATCGAAGATAGAAAAGAAGCCATTGGCCATGCCATTCACCAGGCGAAGCCGGGTGATGTTGTTTTAATCGCAGGTAAAGGTCATGAGGATTATCAAATTATTGGGACCGTCAAAACACCTTTCAGCGACCTTCAAGTCGCAGTCGAAGCTTTGCAAGGGAGATAATGTATGAGAGCTGTAGATTTACAAACTTTGATAAAAGTCACTGGTGCTCAAACAATTTCTATAAAGGAGCAAAGTTTTTCTGGCATCGGAACTGACACGCGTGAAAATCTTGGCGGTCAGCTTTTTATTGCATTGAAGGGTGAGGCCTTTGACGCTCACAACTTTTTAGAAAAAGCCGTTGAAAATGGAGCTGTGGGGTTGCTCGTTCATGAAGAGAATAAGCAAGTTGAGAAGTTGTCAGGCCATGTCACCATTTTGAAGGTTCCAGATACGTTAAAGGCTTTGCAAGCCTTGGGAACTTGGGCTCGTTATGAATCTCGAGCTAAAATTGTCAGTATTACTGGTTCAAATGGAAAGACCACCACGAAAGAATTTGCAGCGGCATTGATTGGAACAGTCTTTGATGTTCATTATAACAAAGGGAGTTTTAACAATCATTGGGGCGTGCCATTCACGTTGCTACAACTACCTCCGAACAAGGATGTTGCGATTGTAGAAATGGGTATGAATCATGCGGGTGAATTGACAGAACTTGTGAATATCGCAAAGCCGGATGTTGTGGTTTGCACGATGGTGGGGCGCGCTCACATGGAGTTTTTTGGCACTATTGAAAAAGTAGCCGAGGCCAAAGAAGAAATTTATGAGGCGGCAGGAGCCGACACTCTACGTATTTTTAATCTCGATAATCCACAAACTCACAATATGTACGTTCGAGCACAAGAAAAGTATGCACATAAAAATTTGCGAACTTTTTCATCTGAAGATCCTCGTGCAGATGTTCATTTTCATATTGTTTCTATGAGCATGAGTCATCTTTCAATCCAGGGGACGATTGCTGGCCAAGAAGGCGCTGCCCAAGTGCAAGTTTTTGGTTCCCAGAATTTAACAAATTTGATGGCGGCGGCGGCTTTGGGTCTATCTGTGGGCATGACGCCTGAACAGATTTGGAAGGGCCTTCCTGCTTGCAAAACAAATTGGGGACGCAATCAGTTGGTTCATTTGAAGTCTGGCGCACAAATGATTTTTGATGCCTACAATGCCAACCCTGATAGTATGAAGGCCCTGATTGACAACATGAAACTGTTATCTGTTTCAGGCAGAAAAGTCGGTGTCTTCGGACAGATGAGAGAGATGGGGGAAGCTTCACCTTCTTTGCATGAGGAATTAGGTCATTGGGTTGGGGGCGCCGGATTTGATAAAGTCTATTTTATTGGCGATGATTTTGAGTCTTTTGCTCGTGGTTTACAAAAGGCGGGATATTCCAACCAGCAGCTTATTCAAAAAGACTATAGCGACTCCATGGGACAAGATCTTGCGCAGTTTTTAAAAAATGGTGACATTGCGGTAGTGAAAGCGTCGCGTGGAACGAAGCTTGAGCGCTTTGTTTTCCCATGTGAACCTTTAGATTTCAGCGCGAAAAGTTAGGAGAATGCGGACCCAAGTTTTCATTGGGTCCTTTGTATTACATTTTGAGAGTGGCGCCGGGGACTAATCCGCCCATACTGTGAAAAGATTAAGGACCTTGCAGGTTTCTTTTTCTACGGTCGCTTCAATTTCCATACGGCCGCCATTTAAACTCAAACGAGCGCCGTAAACAATAACCTTAGAACCCTCGTATTTTAGGGGATACATGCTTTGTTCAACATGGCTTCCTCTGTAAACTCTGTTAGCTTCTTGCTCTACGGCGGAGAAACAATTTGCAGTATCCGGGGTTGAAGCCCCTGCGAAAGAACCAGTAGTTAGGATCAAGCTTACAGCTACAAAGAACGATTTCAGATTTAGAGCACCTTGCGTTTGGACTTGTCTACATGAGTGGGTTCAGGCTGTCTATACCCCCAATGTTTTCTGAACAAATCCTGACAAATGAGCCTCTTAATAAAATAAATGGAATTTTTTCTAAATCCTGAGGATATGATTTTTTTTTATCTTTGATCCATTATCCGTTTACTACTTTCTATGAATACCGAATTTTTGACACGATTTCTGCCTCTAAGGTGTCACGGGCTTTTTATGATGGTAGAGAGCAATTATATTCCTGTTTGACCGAGTATGTAGGCTGTTCTTTGTAAGGCGGGGTTCGTCAGGATTTCATTTAAAATCCAGGTTTTGTTGGCATCTTCTTTGAGAATTTGTGCCAGAACAACGAGCAAATCCTCCGAAGTGACAAGTCCGACAACATCGTTGTCCTTTGTAATCACAAAGGCCGATATTTTTTCATCAATCATAGCCTCGACAATATCCACGAGCGGAGTTTCGATATCGAAGGACTTAAAAGGTGTGCTCATGAGTTGCTCTACTGGAATGTCTAAAGAAGGGGACCTCAAAAGATCTCGATCAGAAAGCAGACCGACAACATGACCGGTCTCTGGCTCTATCACGGGTAAATGGCGAATCCAGTAATTGCTCATTAGGCGTTGAGCCTCTTTCGCTGTTTCTGTCTGATCTATAGTGATGAGGTGACGTGACATGTGATCTTTGAGCTTCATAGTCATAAATTATTCCCCGTCTTTCTTTCGCAATCAGTTCATTAAATTGTATGTTCTTCCGTGAGTTTGCTGTAGGTCCTTTGTTGGGATACAAAATTTAAAAAAACCTTAATATAAACAATAACTTAAGAAGTTTCTCTTGCAATTGCTAGGTCGAGTGTGCTAAATCAATAAGCTCACAACAGGGGATCAATTCAACATGCTTTATCAATGGCTTTATTCGATGGCGGACCAGTTTTCGCCGCTGAACGTGTTTCGTTACATCACGGTCCGAACTTTCATTTCATTCTTCACCGCATTTTTGCTGTGCTGGATGTGGGGGCCTTACTTTATCAACCATTTGAAGATGAAGCATTTTGGTCAAAGTATTCGTGATGACGGGCCTCAAACCCATAAGAAAAAAGCGGGCACGCCGACGATGGGTGGCGGACTGATTTTACTCTCAACTTTAATTCCATGTTTACTTTGGGTTGATATGATGAATCCGCTGGTATGGGCGGTTCTGTTGATCACCTGGGGATTTGGGCTCATTGGTTATATCGATGACTGGCTCAAAGTTTCGAAAAAGAATTCAAAAGGTCTTTCCGGTAAAATTCGTTTGATTGGTGAATTTGCTATCAGCGGTGCTGCAGTCGCTTTTTTAGTTCAGTATCATGGTTTAAGTACGGCTGTGACAGTTCCCTTTATTAAGTCGATCTCAATAGATCTTGGATATTTCTATATAGTATTCGCTTCCTTAGTTATCGTTGGGACTGCAAACGCAGTGAATTTAACGGATGGTTTAGACGGATTAGCCATCGTACCAGTGATGATTTCGGCTGCGACTCTTGGCTTGTTTGCATACGTCACAGGGCATTTGACGATTGCTGGCTATTTGCAAATTCCTCACGTGGCAGGGGCTGGTGAACTGACTCCGGTGGCGGCGACAGTTGTTGCAGCTGGAATGGGATTTCTTTGGTTTAATACTTATCCTGCACAAGTGTTTATGGGCGATGTGGGTTCATTGTCATTAGGTGGTTTTTTAGGTTCCATGGCCGTGATCACGCAAAATGAACTTTTGATGCTTGTTCTTGGCGGCGTATTTGTCGTTGAGGCTCTATCGGTTATTACACAGGTTATTTCATTTAAGACAACAGGGAAGCGTGTCTTCAAAATGGCTCCAATTCATCATCACTTTGAATTAGGTGGTCTGACAGAAACGAAAATTATTGTTCGCTTCTGGATTATTTCTATTTTATTAGCTGTATTAAGTCTTGCGACTCTGAAGTTGAGGTAAAAAATGTATAAAGAATTTAGCGATCTAAAAGATAAAAGAATCCTGGTGGTCGGACTAGGTAAGACAGGGGCGGCCTTGGCGCACTTCCTGACCAAGCATGGTGCACAGGTGACTGTGACTGATCATAAGTCAAAACCAGAGCTTTCTACTCAGCTTGAACAGTTGGGCGACTTGCCGATTAAATTTGAATTGGGTGGTCACAGCCCTAAGACATTCATTGCACAGGATTTGGTGATTCTATCTCCAGGTGTGCCCGGGAATCTTAAGATTTTTGATTATGCTCGTTCACAAGGTATCAAAATTACGGGTGAGTTTGAGTTTTCAGCAGGGTTCATTAAAGAACCTATCATTGGTATTACTGGCACGAACGGTAAAACAACGGTTGCTAAAATAACTGAAGCTATTTTACGCGAATCTGGCGTGAAGACTTGGGTTGGTGGAGCTAATGAAAAGCCGTTAGTTGAATATTTGCGTTCCGAAGAAAAAGCTCAGGTAGTTATCGCTGAAGTGTCTAGTTTCATGCTTGAGCACTGTGACACATTCAATCCTATGAATGTTGTCTTCACGAACTTGGCGGAAAATCATTTGGATCGATACCGTTCAATGGAAGAGTACGTGAATGCAAAAAGACGTATTTTTAAGAACACCAATCAGGCGACGACAAGCATCTTAAATGCGGACGATAACGCCGTTGTTGAGTTGGCACGTGATCCAGCAGTTCAGCGTGGACGTATTTTCTACTTCTCTCGTAAGCCTGCATTAGAACCACAGATTATGAATATCGGTGGAGCGGTAAATATTGGTGAAGAAATTCGTGTTCGCACAGGTCCAGAGATTGAGACCTTTACGATCAAGAACATGAAAATGCGTGGTAAACACTCTGTTGAAAATATCATGGCTGCGATTTTGGCTTCTCGTGAGCATGGCGCGACTCGTGAAGCTGTACAAAAAGTCATCGACAGCTTTACGGCCCTTCCACATCGTATTGAATATGTGCGCAAAGTGGGTGGCGTTGTTTTCTACAATGACTCTAAAGCGACAAACGTTCATGCCGTTCTTCGTGCTTTGGACACTTTTGACGAAAACGTGATTCTGATCGCGGGTGGAAAAGATACGAATTTGAATTACGAGCCGTTGCGCAATGCTGTTAAAAGAAAAGTGAAAACTTTGATCTTGGTTGGTGAGGCGAAAGAACGTATCAACCGTGATCTAGGTGATTTTTCTGAGACCTTCTTGATTGGTACTTTTGAAGAGGCAGTTTTGATTGCTTACCAAAAGTCTAGGATTGGGGATGCCGTTTTGCTATCTCCAGGTTGCTCTAGCTTTGACATGTTTGACAGCTTCGAAGAACGCGGTGATTATTTTAAAGAAATCGTAAGAAAATTTCATTGATTCGTTGTTAAAATAAATATTAGGGCTTCCATGGTTGGGGGCCCTTTAATTTCAGATGCCAGGAGGGCCACCTATGAGCAAGTTGCTCCTTGTTCCATTATCTTTATCTTTATTGATTCTTTCCGGATGTGCTTCTGGCACCTTCAAAGAACGCCAAGAGCAGCGTGAAAAAATGGCATCCAGCACAGGGATGTATTGTCAGTTTGTCAGTGGCGATCGCTTTCCTGATTTAGATGTTGAGCTCAGTATGGAAATGGGCAGACGTTGTGATACAAATAAAAACTTTACTATCACCAACTATAAAAACTCATCGGATCAAGCTGGTGTCATTTATTGTTGTGCGACTTTGCCAATGAACGAGAAAAAAGGACCATCCTTTGTGAGCCCTGCTGAAACTAAATCCAGCACAGAAGCGGTTCCAACACCCGAAGTTAACGAAAAGAAGAAATAGAGTCGAGTCTAGCTTTTTCTCAACGATTTGAGAGTCATAGACGATAAAATGGACTTCTGATTAAACTAAAGGTCGGGAGTCCTATTATGTTGAGATATTTGTCCAGCAGTTTGTTTCTCGCTATCATCATGCTACTTGGTATTGGCCTGGTTCAGGTTTATTCCTCAAGTTTTATATTTGCAATTGAGTCCTATGGTGACGGCCTCTATTTTTTCAAGCGGCAATTGTTGTTTGTTCTTCTTTCATTTTGTGTCTTGATTGGTACGATCCATATCCCATTTAAATATTTTGAAAAGTATGGGTGGGCACTCTGGCTGTTGGCAGGTCTTGGAGTTTTGGCCACATTTATTCCTGGTGTGGGTGTTCGAGTGGGTGGTGCCTTACGTTGGATACAGTTGCCTTTAGGATTTCGTTTTGAGCCTGGTGAGTTATTAAAAATTTCATTCAGTGTGTGGTTCGCATCTTTATTGGTTCGCCAAGAAAATATAATGGCCAGAATAAAGTGGTATTGGTTGTTCTTAATGACAACGTTACCTTTGTTGCTGTTGTTGAAACAACCTGACTTTGGAACTTTTGCGATTATCTTATGTGTCGCGGTGACGATGCTTTTTGCTTTTGGTTTGCAGTGGAAATACATCATTGCCTCAATGGCGGTGATGCTTCCTGCATTTTATTTTCTAGTGATGTCCGTGCCGTATCGCCGAGCTCGCGTCTTGGCATTTTTAGATCCCTGGTCAGATCCTGCGCAAAAAGGATTTCAGGTTATTCAAAGTATGTTGAGTTTTCACTCAGGTGGTTTGACTGGAGTCGGTTTAGGTCAGGGGCAGGGGAAGTTGTTTTTCTTGCCCGAGGCACACACGGACTTTACTTTGGCTGTCTTTGGCGAAGAGATGGGCTTTATCGGTTTTGTTTTGATATTGTGTTTGTATGGATTTGTGGTTTTCAGGGGTATTCAAATTGCTGTGCGAGTTGAAGAAACATTTAAGAAAGCATTGGTTTTGGGTTTGTCGGTCACATTTGGTCTGAGCGTATTTATTAATGCCGGAGTTGTGATGGGGCTTTTGCCGACAAAAGGTTTGACGCTACCTTTCTTAAGTTATGGGGGAAGCTCATTAATATCGTTATGTTTTTTATTCGGCTTGATTTTAAACATTGAAAATTCCTTTGAAGAAGATAAATTTGCACGTCGATTTGGGGCTCGTTGGACATCGGCGAAGGCGAAAAATTCATGATAAAAAAAACGATCGTTATTGCCGGTGGTGGTACTGGTGGACATATATATCCAGGAATAGCAATTGCGCGCGCTATTCAAAAAATGGATCCTTCAATTGAAATCCATTTTGTCGGAACAGCGATGGGGCTTGAATCTAAGATCATTCCTCGCGAAGGATTTCCTTTACATCTTATTGAATCAGGAAAGCTGAACGTTAAAAGTCCTCTGCAAAAGTTGAAGACCCTATGCAAAATCCCACTGGGATTGTGGCAATCTTTTAGACTTTTGGGTCAATTGAAGCCGCTCTACGTGATTGGTGTCGGGGGCTATGCTTCGGGGCCATTTGTATTGGCAGCCAGTATCATTGGTTTTAGTACAGCCATTTGGGAGCCCAACGCGATGCCTGGGATGGCCAATCGCTTGTTGTCTCGGTTTGTTGATAAATGCTTTGTTGTTTTTTCGGAAGCGAAAAAACATCTTCGCCATGATGAGATCATTCAAACGGGTATGCCAGTGCGAGCTGAAATTGAAAACTCCATTCATGAATCTCATAAAGACAACAAATTCCATTTATTGACCTTTGGTGGAAGCCAAGGTTCTCGCGCAATCAACAATTGTTTGAGTGATGCCGTGATGTCAGGTGGGGACTGGGTAAAAGATCTTTCAATTGTTCATCAGGTGGGGTCCTTGGACTTTGCTGCTATCTCTGAGAAGTATAAGGGAGCCCCTTGTGAAGTGGTACCTCACGAGTTCATTTTTGACATGCCCAAGTATTACCAATGGGCAGATATTATCGTTTGTCGTGGTGGTGCTAGCTCTATCGCCGAAGCTGCTGCTTTTGGAATCATTCCTATTATTATTCCACTGCCGGCCGCAGATAATCATCAACAGAAAAATGCGGAAAGTTTAGTGGCTCGTAATGCGGGCCGTATGATTTTGCAAAAAGATTTAAATCCTGAAAGGTTGATTTCAGAAGTACAAACCTTGCGTCAAGATAAAGCTTTGCGTGAGGAAATGGTTCGGAATATAAAGAGCTACTATATTCCTCAAGCAGCGATGACCATCGCAAAGGAAATTTTGCAATGAAATTACAACAAGCCAAGTTTCATTTTGTAGGTATTGGCGGTATTGGTATGTGTGGTCTTGCCGAACTTCTACACAATATCGGTGCAAAAGTTTCTGGGAGCGACCTTGCTGAAAATGCTAATACCGAACGCCTCAAAGAAATTGGTGTAAAGATTTTTAAAGGGCACGCTGCTACGAATGTCGGTGATGCCGATGTGGTAGTTTACTCCAGCGCTATTCAGTACGGAAATCCTGAAATTTCTGAAGCGAGAGCCCGTCAGATACCGCTTATTCCACGTGCAGAAGCTTTGGCTGAGATCATGCGTTTGAAACGAGGGATTGCTGTTGCCGGGACTCATGGTAAAACTACAACAACTTCGATGACCTCGGCGATCTTTCTTGAAGCGAATTTGAGCCCGACTATCGTTGTTGGTGGACGATTTGAATTGATCAAGTCTACGGCGATGTTGGGATCTGGTGAGTGGCTGGTCGCAGAAGCAGATGAATCTGATGGAAGTTTTCATAAGTTAAGTCCTGAAATTGCCATCATCACCAATGTCGATTCAGATCATTTGGAGCATTTTAAGACTTTCGAAAATTTGCAAAAAAACTTCTACGACTTCGCATTAAAAGTTCCTTTCTATGGCAAGGTGATTGCCTGTGGGGATGATCCTATTGTTCGACAGATATTCGAGAACTTTCCAAAGCGCATTCTGTTTTATGGTTTTGATGAGAAAAATGATTTGGTGGTCAGTGGCGAGAAAGGTAATTACGCTCTTTATCGCAGTGACCGCTTGCTCGGGACTAAGCATCTTGTTGGTGAGTTCCATTTGAACGTTCCGGGAAGACACAATGCTCTGAATGCTGTCGCCGCAATTTGTGCTGGTGTAGCAGCGGGGATTCCATTTGCCACCTGCGCGAAAGGTTTGCAGCGCTTTGAAGGTGTGGATCGCCGCTTTCATTTCAAAGGTGAAAAAAGAGGAATCCGGGTTTATGATGATTACGGACATCACCCGACAGAAGTACGTGCTGTTTTACAAGCTTTCCGTGAAAAGTATCCAATGCAAAGGCTCGTGGTCTTTTTTCAACCACATCGTTACTCTCGAACAGAACATTGCTGGCATGATTTTACGACCGCATTTAAAGAAGCGGACGAGGTTCTTTTAACTGATATTTACCCAGCCGGAGAAGCCCCAATTCCTGGTGTAACCAGTGAACAGTTGGCCCAAGAGATGAAGCATGAGCACGCTCAATACTTTGTGCGCGACGAAAAGGCGCCACAAAAGATTTTGAACATGCTTAAAGAAGGAGATGTCTTTGTCACTCTTGGTGCCGGTGACGGATGGAAGTTGGGTCTCGAAGTTCTAAACGGGCTCTAATCCTGCTTTTTATTTGCGTTGATTCCAAAAGTATTTAGGTACCTGATCTTTGCCGAAGTATCTTTCGGCAATTTTTTTTAGTTCCCCATCATCTCTCATCTGGCTCAGTCGGCTGGTTAGAGTAGAAATAAGAACATCCGCATGAGGGTGTTCCTTTGGGATGATAATATCAGTGCTAATTTCGTAAATAGGCTGTTCTATTTTTTTAACAACATTATCAAGTTTGTTATCCTTTACGTGATATTCACCGGCTAGATCAATAACGATGATGAGCTCAACCCTGCCTGCCAGTAGGATTTTGAAAAGCTGCTCAAAGGTAGAAACTTCTAGGGGCTCAATGCCTATTCGACGTAATGCTGTTACGACTGAACTGCCGCGTGGTGCTGCTACAGAAACATTAGCTAAATCTGAAAGTTGGCGGATTTTTTTATATTTTTCAATATTCTCTAGTCGAGAATAAGCAAAGAAAGAGCCCGAGCCGAGTTGAATCGGTATGAGGTCTTTCGACGCCGGTAGATCGCTAAAATGGTTCCAGGCGCCAATACATATTGGCCAGCCATTTTTTTTGAAATCAGCCTGCATCTGAACAGCTCTTTTTAAAGGGTAAAATGAAAATTCAGACTTAAACTTGGAGCCTTCAAGAGCTTTTAAAAAAGTGTCTAATTCTAATCCGCGACCTATCTTTGTTCTCGAAGTCAAAATGTAAGGTGGATAGTCAAAACTAATTACTTTTAACGGTATATCCTGAGATTGTGCTAATCCCGGGATATAGAAAGAGATAAGTATTACAGAGAGGCATAATTGCCGAAAATTCTTGAAATTCATGGCGGCAGTTTAGCGCGAGATTCTATGGTAGCCTATATGTTTGTGCACTTTTTTAAATGACCTAAGAAAAATAGGCAAAAGCAGATGCATATCTTTTATGAGTGCGTTCAAAGAACAGGACCGCAGCAAGGCAGTCCCTAAAGAAGATCTAGGACTTTTTTGATTTCCAAATCTGTATTAAAAGCATGAGGGGACATGCGAATGCCTCCGCCTCTTTTTGCAAAGTTGATATTGTTCTGCGAGAGCAGGGTTGTGATTGGATCTAAAGAAGTTCCTTCAGGAGGGAGATAGTTCACGATCGGTGAATGAGGTCCCACAAAAGAATTGAGTAATTGATAGCCTTTTGAAGTCAGGCCTTGGCGCAAGACCTCTGCAAGTCGACAGGCTTCTTTCTCAATAACTGAAACACCAGTTTCAGCAATCATTCGGCAAGAGGCTCCTAGAGCCGTTATTTCCAGTACCTGTTTTGACCCAGGTTCGAATTTGGTCGCATCTCTTTTGGGTTCACACGCAAAGTCGGAAGGGTCATCGCAGGTTCCGTAGGTGTAGGCACCAATAAATCTGGGTTTCATTCTCAATGCCAGCTCTTTACGGATGGCTAAATATCCAACTCCGACGGCACTGACAAGCCACTTGTGGCTTCCGCCAGCGACGGCATCAGCACCCCAGTTCCATGTATGGCAAGGGTGAATTCCAAGGCCTTGGGCAATATCTACGAAGACAATGATCCCGCGTTTTTTACATTCTTTGATAACGAACTCAACATCCATTTTGGCGCCGGAGCTAAATTGCACCCAGCTAAAGGCTGCAACTTTTGTTTTTTCGCTTAATGCTGCAAGGTATTTCTCAGTCGGAGTTTCAAGGTTGGCCTCTGACTTAACAACTTTTAAGTGCGCCCCAGCAGTGTCGCAAGCTTCTTTCCAGGGGTAAAGATGACTAGAGTACTCTTGATCCCACATAACAACTTCATCACCGGGTTGTAGTTGGATACCAAAAGCGAATTGATTGATGCCACCAGCCGCACTTTGAAACCAGGCTATCTCATCTTTTTGACACCCAATTAAATGCGCCAAGGAATCGCGAGATGAAGCTACATCTGCCATATAATCGGCATCTGTCCAAAAACCCTCTTCGTAAAATCTTTGTGCCCAATACTGAATCTTATTTCTTGCATCGACTGATATCGGCGCAAGCCCCGCATTGTTGAGATGAATCAAATGAGGGGCTCTTGCAAAACGAGATTGAAAAAAAAGCAGCTTTTCAGAAGTCATTTATGTGCCTATCTGTTTGAGAGCTTTCTTTAGCAACTCCAAAAGTGTCTGCACTTCTTTGTAGTGACTGCGGAATCCAAGCAAACACACGCGAATGACAAAATTTCCATTCAAAGTACAACCACTTAAGAATATCTGATGAGATTGATTGATCAAGGTCATCAGCTCTCGCGTTTTTGCGCTATCCTTGTGCTTGAAATTGACGATTGAAAGTTGTGGATCAGTGACAACTTCAATTTCTGGAATTGCCTTCAGTTCTTGCGCTAAATAATTCGCCAACGCTAATTTTTCTTCGAGATTCAGTTGGAAGGGACCAATGCCCAAAGTTTTAAGCGGAAGCCAAAAACGCAAGCCTCTAAAGTCTCGGGAAAGTTCTGGTGTGATATCAGCAAAATCTAAATGCTCAAAGTTTTCCTCGTTAGATCCCGGAGCTGGTGGCATATAAGATTGTGATCCAGCGAACTTGTATGTCATCACACGTCGATCGCGGACAACGAGGCAACCTGTGCCATAAGGCAATGACAAGGATTTATGCGGATCAAGCACAACTGAATCTGATAATTCGATTCCTTGCAGCGCTTTCTTTCCAGATTCCGTAAGTAAGAAGAACCCACCGTAAGCTGCATCAACATGGAACCAAAGGTTTTGTTTTTGTGCGATTTGCGCCAGCCCTTTGAGGTTGTCGATAGCGCCAGTCGTGGTTGCGCCAGCAGTACCGATAATACAAATAGGTTGCAAACCTTTTTGTGAATCAGCTTGGACCATTGCTTCCAAAGCATCAACTTTCATTGAGAAGTCATGGTCTACTGGAACAAGGCTTAATGCTTCAGACGGGAAACCCAAAATCGCAAGAGACTTGCCGATGCAATGATGAGAATTTTGTGAAGCATAGAAGCGTGCTTTGCTAAGATCGTAGCCTTTCAGTTTCGCGTGTTTTGCAAAACTAAGAGCTGATAAGGTCGCAAGGCTTCCGCCTGTCGTGAAGAAGGCTGCACTGTCTTTTTCAGGATATCCAATCATATTCTGAATCCAACTGAGAGCTTCTAACTCTAACGCCACTAATCCAGGTGATAAGCTGTAATGACCCGTGAATTGATTGAGTGTTTGAGCCATGGCCTGGGCCATGTTGCTAATGGCATTTCCAGCACCGGCAACATAAGCCATGTAGCCGGGGTGACCTGGCTGTTGGCCGGCAGATGCAAGTTCATCAAAGACTGTTTGCAAAAGCTTATTAAAGTCCTCTGGTCTTTGTGGGAAGTTTTTGACTCCTTGATAGGCCAAGCGGAAGTTTTTAGAAACATTGTTTGTTGCCGGGTCCAGTGCTGTTCCCATCGGCGAAGTCTGATTTCTTTTGCTTTCGAAATTCAGAATTTGCTGTTCTGTTGCAGTCCAAAGCTCTTTGAGTTCAGACTCATTTAGATCCAATGGTTGATTTACATTTTTCCACCAGTTCGGTTGGCTTGTTTGATCCAGAACATTTTGTCTACGTGGGTGCACGTACTCTTTTGTTTGCAACAGTTTGGTGGATCCATTGTCGTTACTGCCATCCAAAGTGGCAGCCATTCTGAATCCCGCATGTTGGAAGAAGTGCGGGCGGAAGTGGAAACGAGCCCACTTACTCGCTTCATGACCGCAACTCATAAAGCTTCCACCAAGAATCATTTGATGTTTGCCATCAAAGCAAGGCGTTGAGAAATCATCATAAAGAGGATGCACTTTAAATCCATCTAAAGGATTGAATTGATCTTCTGCCCACTGCCACACGTTACCAAAAAGGTCTGTGACCCCTTTAGAATTTGCTGGGAAGTTGGTGACAGGACTTGCGGACGAATAGACGAAGTTAAAGTTGTAACCGTAATCAAAGCTCTCATTCTTTGAGTAAGAACTTTTCTTTTGCAAGACAGGGTCTTGTTCTGGGTGCTCACGAAGAGAAACGTGTTCTGGCTCTGTGATCAATCTGTAAGTAAGAGAGCTTTTATCCTGCTCCTGTTTCCAGCGGCAGAATGCTTGCGCTTCGTGATAGTTCACTTCGGCTGGCCAGTCCCATGGCATGTCAATGACGTCGAAAATTGTGCGAAGTTTATAGTCGTGCAATCCCTCGGGCCCATGTGCCACCCAGAATGTGGGGCGCTTAGTGTTGCGAAACTTTCGCCACATCAGGCCTTCTTGACTCCAATACTTGTCGTTGACGTAGGCCAAGCTTGAAACGAACTCATAGAATTCACCATTGGTCACAAGATTTTGTGTGACCTGAAAGTCTTTGAGAGTTTTGGTTCTAGTGCCGTATTCGTTATCCCAACCATAAGAAGGAGCCGTCGCAGGTTTACCCCAGCTAACTGTCGTGCCTTTAACGGAGATCCATTTCTCTAATGGGTAGTCTTTTTGCGCCACAGGTTTAGAGGGGCGTTTTTCTTTTGCAGAAGGGTGTGGGGGAGCCCAAAACTTTGGCGTTTCGACGAGTTCCAATGGCAACTCACGAATTAAAACACTCGAAGTTTCAAAATGAATTTTTTCGTGTTCGAAGCCCATGAATAAAGACCACAGAGGTGATCCCTCTTTAAGATTTCTATTTGGTGAAGGCTCAAGATCTGGATGAGTTTTAATTAAGTTCAAAACCGCATTGTAAACTTTTTGGCGGTACTCATGAACTAACTGAATAGATGGCCATTGCATCTGATTCTTGGACATATCATCCCAGCTCATTTCATCAACGCCAGTTTCGAGAATTTTTTCAAGATAGAGGTCGATAGGGCTTTCAAACAAACCAGCCAAGCGCATTTTGTTATAATAAAGAACCGCCGGATGACCGTAATAAAATATCAGAGGATGTCGCAGTTCATGGTAAGGAGGACGAACAAAAGTGCTTTCTTTTTTAAGAGAAGCAAAAAGAAGTTCGGTCAGTGTCCAAGAGTTGTTAAAGTAGTCTATGACATCTTGCCGTGTACAAAGATCCAAATTGATCAGCGGGAGTGCCTGAAGAAACTGTTTTTCTTGATTAAAGCCAGGACACTCTTGCGGCGCAAGTCCCGTCCACCAACGATCTGCAAAAGCATTTTGCACCTCGTTTGCAGAGCTGCGATCCAGTTGAGGAATAGAAAGATTCGGATTTCTTTGGAGTGATACTGTATAAGACATATAGTTTAAGATATCTTGAATCATTTAAATAAACAACCTCTTGGAGCGGCTGGCTGTGGGTTCTTTTGAATTACATGATTTATTTACCCGAAAAGCCTCATTTTTGATGATAACTCGCATTTCACGCAACAATCCGTTGTCTTGGACTCGAAAGACCTTAGTCGTGTTTTATCTACAGGCATTCATTGTTGGTAGGCTTGTTGTTACTCTAGAAGCACGACAGCAAGGCATTTCGGAGAGACTAAGTGAAAAAACTTATTTTGCAGATTATTTTTGGATTCGTAGTTCTTCCCGCTTCTATTGTCGGCACATTGTTCTATCTAAATAAAACTGGTTTCTTCAACATCAGTAAAGTTGAAGTTAAGCTCGAGGGGGTTGCTGAAGGTCAGGAACATTTTTTGAGACCTCAACTGCAGGCCCTCGAATCTGAACTTAGCAAGTATCAAGGTCGTTCATTGTGGAATATAAAAATAAAACAAATCTCTCGTGAAGTGATTGCACACAAATGGGTGGACAGTCTAACCCTGAAGCGCAGTTGGCCTTCTACGTTGACTATTTATTTACGTCCCTTCGAAGTGAAGTTGTTGTATCTCGGTAAGGGTGGAAAACTTCTTCCTATTATTAAAGATGGTACTTTTTTAAATGCTGTAGAGGCGAAACAAGCTCCTGATGTTGCTTTGCTAGATGGTGAAGTTTTTTTGAAGAAAGCAGAGCTGCGAAAAAAAGCTGTTGATGTCATTGAGCAAATTCCCGCCGAAGGATCTTTTAGTAAAAAAACAATTTCTGAAATTCGCTACGACAATCAAGAAGGCTTTTGGATGACGATGATCAAGACCGGAGTTCAAGTGAAGTTGGGTGAAGATCAAGTGTTGTTGAAGTCAGCAAGAGTCAGTAAAGTTGTCGATTATCTCGAATCTCGTCAGTTTGACGCTCGCGTCATAGATGCGAATCTGTCAAAGAAAGTCCTTGTCAGGTTGCGTAAGGGTCCCTAAGCTTAAGTCTGGAGGACCGATCTTAGTCGAGAATTCTCGACTGGAAACCCCTTAAAATGATTTTAACGGGCGGTCTAGGCACTTAAAGTGAAGCATCCGTGAGGACTTAAGGATGAGTACATCAAAACCGAAAGCACCGGTATTGGCTGGTCTGGACATTGGTTCGACCAAGGTCGCATTTGTCATCGGAACGGTCAATCCCGACGGAAAAATAGAAGTTGCAGGCGTTGGCGTCGCACCTAACACGGGCATGCGCCAGGGTGTTGTAGTCAATATCGAAGCAACTACAGAATCAATCAAGAAAGCCAAAGAAGAAGCTGAGCTCATGTCTGGGTATTCAGTTTCGGAAGTTTGGGTGGGTGTCACCGGAACTCACATCTCGTCTTTTGACTCTAAAGGCATGGTAGCAATTAAGAATCGTGAAGTGACAACTTCCGAGATCGAACGCGTGATCGAAGCTGCGAAAGCGGTGGCTGTTCCGGCGGATCGAACGGTGCTACACGTTTTGCCGCGAGAGTTTAAAGTGGATGGACAAGACGGTATCACCGATCCAATTGGCATGTCAGGCATTCGACTGGAGGCCAATGTTCACATCGTGACGGGCAGTCAAAGCGCGATCAACAACACAATAAAATGTGTTGAAAAGGCGGGCTTGAAAATTACCAATCTTGTCTTAGGACAGTTGGCAGCAGCGACGGCAGTCATATCAAATGATGAAAAAAATCTAGGCGTGTGTGTGGCAGATATGGGTGGTGGAGCATGCAGTATGCTCTATTTCATAAACGGAAGTGTCGCGCATTCTTCAATCATACCGGTGGGCGGCCAGCACTTCACTCATGATGTCGCGGTCGGCTTACGAACTCCGCAGGTAGCTGCGGAAGAACTTAAAAAGAAATATGGTTGTGCGATGGCTTCGATGGTCAATGAAAATGAGACTATTGAAGTTGAAGGAATGGGCGGGCGCAAGTCTCGTGTTATTCCACGTAAAGATCTGGCTGATGTTCTTGAAGCAAGAGCGGAAGAGATGCTCAGTCTGATTGCCAACGATATTCGTATGAGTGGCTTGGTGCCAATGCTGGGATCAGGACTCGTTCTGACCGGCGGAAGCAGTCAGCTAGATGGTTTGATTGAAATGGGAGAGTTTATTTTCGATATTCCTGTTCGTCGAGGAGCACCTCGTGAAATCGGCGGACTGACTGATGTTGTGAAGACGGGTGAGTTTTCAACGGCAGTGGGGCTTCTTTTGTATGGACTGGCGCAGACGAAAAACTTGCATCAGATACAGCATCAGGAAGTGAATATCGGTGAGTCGCTCGACGGATTCACACGCAAAATCAAAGATTTTTTTGGTCAGATTTTTTAATTTTTTTGGTGGGGGCTTATAATGTTTGAATTAGAAGAAAATATCAATATCGGAGCCAATATAAAAGTCGTCGGTGTCGGCGGTGGTGGTAGCAATGCGGTTTCTACGATGATCGATTCCAATATGACAGGAGTTGAGTTCATCGTTGCTAACACAGATATCCAGGCTTTAAATGCTAGTAAATCACCTAACAAAATTCAGTTGGGTTTTGATTTAACAAAAGGACTTGGCGCTGGCGCAAACCCAGATGTGGGACGTCGAGCTGCAATCGAGTCTTATAATGAAATTGTTGAAAAATTGGAAGGTGCTGACATGGTCTTCGTCACTGCGGGTATGGGTGGCGGAACTGGGACTGGTGGCGCTCCGGTTGTTGCGAAAATTGCGCGCGAACTTGGCGCGTTGACAATTGGGGTTGTCACTAAGCCTTTCCTGTTTGAAGGTAAAAAACGCGGTAAACACGCTGAAGGTGGTTTGGCGGAATTAAAAGACAATGTTGATACATTGATCGTTATTCCGAACCAAAAGCTTCTTTCTATTGCCGCTGAAAAAACACCTTTGCTTGAGACTTTCAAAAAAGCTGATGAAGTTCTATTGCAAGCGGTGAAAGGTATCTCTGATTTGATCAATATCCGTGGTTTGATCAACTTAGACTTTGCAGATATTCGTACTGTGATGTCTTCAAAAGGTATTGCAATCATGGGTACGGGTGCAGCTAAAGGTGAAAACCGTGCAGTAGAAGCTGCAACAGCTGCCATTTCTTCTCCTCTTCTTGAGAATGTAAAAATTGATGGAGCGACTGGTATTATCATTAACGTGACTGGGGGATCTGATCTTTCACTTTACGAAGTGAATGAAGCATCTACTTTGATCACTGAAGCTGCTCATGAAGACGCTGAAATTATCTTCGGTGCTGTTATTGATGACAGCATGGGTGATGAAGTGCGTGTGACTGTTATTGCGACTGGTTTTGATTCTCATGATGTGAAGCTTGTGAACGATATGGCGCAAGTGAATCAGATGCAGAACTTTTTGAATCAGCAGCATGCCGCTCACTTCGCGAACATGAACATGAGCATGAACATGCCGCAGATGCCACAAATGCCACAGATGGGACAGATGAATCAGCAAATGAATCAGATGTCACAAATGCAGCAAATGCCTCAGATGCCGCAAATGCCTCAGTTTCCTCAGATGCCACAGATGCCCGTGATGCAGACAATGCCAACAATGCCGGCACAAATGGCTCCTGTTGAATTGCCTCCTATCTCTACGGTTCAATCGCAGGTCATGACTTTTACTCAGCCTCAACAACAGGAGGCTCCTCAGGTCACTGAGACTGTTGTAGTTCCCCCTGTAGCTGCAGTCACTCCGCAAGTGGCGCAACAGGCGGCCCAAAACATGATGCCACAGGCAGCGGACCAACAGCAGGAAGTTGCGACACCGATTCAACCACAAGTTGAGTCAACTGTTTCGCCTCGTGATTTGTTGCTAGCGAAGGCTCGCGCTTTTAAGGAAACGCAAAACTTGGGAAATCGCCAAGCTAGCCCAGAGCAACTTTCTATGAACGTTGATCATGAGCAGCAGTCTTTGGAAGAAGCGCGCCGCATGGCTCGTGAAGTCTTGAGTTCACCTTTTTCTAGTCAGAATCTTGAAGTCCCTGCGTTCATTCGCAAGAAGCAAGGTTTTGAAATAAATAAAGAATAGTGGAAGCCTGGTTTTTATCCGACATTCACTTGAAATCAGTCGAAGAGCGCAATGGGAAAATCCTGTTGCGCTTTTTGCGTTCTTTGTTGGCACAAAATCCAGCCAATATTCATCTGTTTTTGCTTGGTGATATTTTTGATTTATGGATTGGCGGCCATGATTATTTTGTGCAGAAGTATCAGCCTTTGATGGATGCCCTGAAAGATTTGAAATCAGCCGGCGCTAAAATTACCTACATTGAAGGCAATCATGACGTTCATATTGAAGACTTCTTCCAGAAACAGTTGGGTGCTGATGTCTTTGTTGAGGCTCAGTATTTTGATATCAACGGTTTAAGGGTTCGTTGCGAGCACGGAGATCTGATAAATCTCAATGATAAAGCTTATTTAAGATACCGCGGAGTGATTCGTCATCCACTTGTTAAGCCATTAGGAACAAAGCTGCCGGGTCGTTTCTGGGGCTATGTTGGAAATAAAATGAGTCAAAAGAGCAGAAAAAAAAGTGGTAGCTATCGTTCTAGAAATGAAGATCAGTTAGTTACCATGATTCGCGGACATATTGCTCATGCCTATTCGCAACAGCCTTTTGATTATGTTATTTCCGGTCATATGCATGTTTTTGATGATCATGTTGTCGAGATCGAGGGCCAAAAAGTTCGATCTATTAACTTGGGGTCTTGGTTTGAGAAGACAGTAAAAGTTTTTCGCATTAAAGAGTCCCAAGGAGAGTGGGTTGCTCTTTCTGAATAAACCATGCGGGGTAGTGAGATATTTGCAGGGGCAATCAAATCATTACCACCTGCAAGTTAATCGATACTTTTTATTCTTAGAAATTCATAGTGTAGCCAATGAGGCCTTGAACACCTGACAATGTAGTTTTTAGGTCGTTGTTATTTCTTTCGACCTCATTAGATCCACCACACTGGCTGATGCCTGGAATTTCGCCTGCAGCTGCGCAGTTTCCACCTGTTGAAAGATTTCTTTCGATCGGCATGTAACGAAGATTTCCTTCGACTGTTAAGCAATGTGAAGGTGTGAAGCAGAAATCGACCCCTACGCCGCCTTGAGCCCCAAAGGCACTACCTTTAAAATCAAGATTTTTAGCTCCAGCAGTGATGGCACCGCTCAAGCTTCCATAACCTAAACCTGCTTGCATAAAGAATTTAATGAATGAATTTTCCAATGGGTAAATACGGAAAATCGGCATAACCGTGAAGCCACTGAGTTTGTAGTCATAATTTCCACCGGTTCCTGTTCCCTCAGTGGACTGAGTGAAATAGGACGGGCGGAAGACGAATGCGTACATGGTTCCACTGAATCGATAACTCCAGTTCGCATAGAACTCCCATGCACTCCCTAGGTTTTTTGTATTCGCGCCAGCGGCAACAGCGTCGTCAATAGCACCATTGAGATCATCTTGACCGGCTGAGACTGTTGAAATTCCAATGCCCAGTCCCATGTCGCCAGACATACCACCACCACGTCTGGCATTGGCATCTTGAGTAGAGAATAGGGATACTAAAAGGACTGTCGAAAGAAATAAACTCAACTTGTTGAATTGAATCATGGGAGATCCTCCTGATCTTTGTCTATGGGGCCATTGTATAACACAGAGTTCTAATGGGCTGCATATGTGCACACTTCCGGGCTGATTTTAGACTTTAGACAAGACCTGCTTTAGTCTAGGATTTTGCTTGCGACAATGTTTCGTCGACATGAGACAATCAATGTCATGAAACATTTAGAAGAAAAAACAATATCCTCAAAACAAGTTTATAGCGGAAGTTATTTGAAAATCGAGCAGGATCAAGTGCTCGGTCCGGATGGAAAACAATATTTACGAGAATATATTATTCATCCTGGCGCAGCTATGATGATCCCCTTACTTCCTAACGGCAACGTGGTCATGGTTCGCCAATACCGACATGCTGTGAAACAAGTTTTTTTAGAGTTCCCTGCGGGAAAAAGAGACCACGGCGAAGATACTTTGTTAACAGCTCAACGAGAGTTGAAAGAAGAAGCTGGCTACGCTGCAAACACTTGGAAGTTTCTGACGACGATACATCCTGTCATTGGATACTCTAACGAGCATATTGATCTTTATTTTGCGACTGATTTGACCTTTCAAGGACAGGCTCTCGATGGTGGTGAGTTTCTAGATGTTGTCGAAGTGTCTCCCCAAGAGTTAATTAAATGGGTAAAAGAGGGCAAAGTGAGCGATGTGAAAACTCAAATCGGAGTTTTCTGGTTGGAAAAAATATTGAGTGGGCAGTGGTAAGATAGAAGCCCATCAGTGAACCGTACTCGTAAGCCCCCTTTTTTGCTAAAAAAAGGGGAGCTGTTAAACTTCTGAACATAATGACGTTCTTCGTTTCGACTATAGGTGATTTCTAGGAAAATTGCTCCTGTAGTCGTTTCTATTGGCTTACAAGTTGGCAACGTATTTGCTTAAGGCCTGTCTGTATTCGTTTTTCGAACACAGATAAGGAATTTTTTATGAACGTTGTAAGAACTGGTATCTTGGTAGTTGCTCTTTTGTCTACTCACACAGCCTCGGCCTCATTCTGGGGTAAGGTAAAGAACGCCTTCAATGACTGCAAATATTCTGAGGAAGAATACAAAGAAGTTTATGCTATCGAGAAGGCTGAAACACGGAAGCTCCCAGAACATTTTTCTGGAAAATTTTCGGAGGCAGACTTTGTTGAGAAACCCTGGATGAGGGATTTCCAGTATGTGATAGTCGTTAATAAGTCTGCGAAAGGACCAATGGCGCAAACAATGCGCTTGTATGAAAATGGTCTGCTTGTTCATCAATCCAAAGTTTCGACAGGGCGTGAGGGGTTAGAACTTCGACGAAAAAATAAAGTATGCACTGGTGCACCTCCGAAATCCTATTGGTCGCAAACACCGACGGGTTATTACACACCGAAATATTTATCGAAAGACCATAGATCAAGTTCTTGGGATTCAGATATGCCCAACGCAATATTTTATGATTTAGATAACGGATTGGCTTTGCATGAAGTTCATCCTAGTTACGAAAAATACTTGGGAGGTCGTGCATCCGGTGGTTGTGTTCGTCAGGATAAGGGCACAGCAGAAGAATTATTCAATCGTGTTGCTTCAACTGAAGGTGCATCTATTCCGGAAATAAACTTGGATGGAACACCTGTCTTGGATGAACAGGGGAACGTGAAATATATTAACCAACAATTTTGGGTAAATCCTTATACTGGTAAAACTGCAAAGTTTAATACCTTCAGCGCACTCATCATTGTTGAGGCGAATTAAAAAGATCGTTTTGGAGAGTCATAAAAGTGGCTCTCCCCATTTTTTCTTGGAGCTTTTCTGGGTTATTAAAAATTTTCAGGAACTCGGCCCGTCAGGCTCTTTAAAAAAGATTCTATATTCTCAATATCCTCTGGATCCACTTCTCTATCTAACTGCAGATGAGCCATCCATTTGATAGCCGTTTTTAGATCCGATGCAGAGCCATCGTGAAAATACGGTGCCGTTTTTTCAACATTTCTCAATGATGGAATTTTAAAGACATTTCGATCGCTTTCAAGTTGGGTTAAAGAAAATCTCCCTGGGTCCTTGTCCACAGAGCCTGTGATATCCCAATAGTTTTTGGTAATTCCAAAGCGTTGTAGTGACTTCCCCCCAACAGCAGGTCCGTTATGACAAGAAACACAACCTAAGTTTATAAAAGTTGCCAGTCCCTTTTTTTGTTGTGCGCTTAAAGCAGTGAGATCTCCATTTAAATATTCATCAAAAGGGGCTGGAGTCGTAAGGCTTCTTTGATATTCTGCTAATGTTCTAGCGACGAGTTTTAAGTCAAACTTTTGGTCTTTGAAGACTTTTTTAAACTCCACATCGTAATTTAATGACTTCAATTTTTTGAGGGCGGCTTGTGCTGATTTGTGCCCCAGAGTTTCACGGGTTGTGAAAGCTTGTTCTGCCTGATCTTCTAAACTGTCGCGATCTCCGATCCAATGAGTGACGAACTGATATCGAAGGTTCAAGTTGCTTTGACTGTTTCTCGCTGAAGACAGGCCATGCGACCCTACTGATTTATGTAGGTTGTCAGTACCGTATCTAGCAGGAGCATGGCAGGTTGCGCAGGAAGTTGAGTTGTCAGCGGAAATCCTCTGATCAAAGAAAAGTTTACGACCTAAGTTTTCCATCTCTGTCGCCTGAACCGATCCTGGTGCTGCACTCGGTGGTAAAGGGGAGAAAATCGTCTTTAATCTTTCAAGACTGATTTCTTTGCCTAAAGCTAAAACGGGAATAAAGAAAAATGAAGCAACAAAAAATCGAAATCGCTTTTGGTTTGAAATTTTGTTGCTAAAACACACGACATAGTCTCCTGTTGAAAAGCTATTTTGGCTGTGGTTTCAACATCTTTCTTACTTCAGCCACGTGTGCTTCTTCTTCTGTAATCATCTCTCTTGCGTACTCTTCAAGAAAAACAGATTCACCTTCGACAAGCTTAAGTAATGTATACAAATTGTTTAATTGCGAAAGTTCGTGCTCAAGACTTTCGTTAAGAATGTCATTGAGTGAATGTTTTTCTGTTTCAATCAAGCGACCAATTTTTAAGCTAGGATGTCCACCAAGAGTGGTGATGTGTTCTCCAGCAACTCCCGCATGAAGAAGAGATTCATTGGCTTGGTCTCTAAGCCATTTTACAATCGGAATTCTGTTGTGCCCAAAAATCATTAGAGAGTAGTGAGTGTATCGAACAACTCCTGCCAGTTCGCATTCCAGTATTTGATTTAATGTTTCGATAACTTTTTTTGTATTCATTGCCATGTTTGTTCTCCTTGCGGGAATGGAGTTGTGGTGATTAAGACACTCTGAAAATTAGACACTTGATGTAGGAGTGGGTCAATAGAATGTCATTTTCATATCTACACTGAAGAATTTTGAATCTGTGTTTTGATGTCGGCGTTGATTATCAATCTCAATGAATGAACAGTAATGCGTTCACTAGACCTTCGTCTGCAAGCTCACTAATGAGCTGATTGCGAATATATGTTTGCTGCATTACGTTTCTTGCACACTCTTGTTACATTGCATGCGATTCGTCATAGAGAAAATCTATTAGAACCAAGGGAATATCAATTTGCAGGATTTTAAAGATGACTTTAAAGTCGATTGAGTTTTGAATTTACACGTGCATTTAAAAATAAACCGAGGAGTTCAGATGAGAAAACAAATTCAAAGTGTTGTTTTGTCTGTCGTTGTAGCAATGAGTACTTCGACAAGTTTTGCTGGTAATCCGAAAGACAGTATGGGTCAGGCATCACCGAATCAATTTTGGTGGCCAGAAAGATTGGATCTTTCTCCGCTTCGTCAACATGGTGTAGAATCCAACCCTCTAGGGCAAAAGTTTGACTATGCTGCTGAATTCAAAAAATTGGATTTGAAGGCAGTCAAAGCTGATATCGCGAAAGTGATGACAACTTCTCAAGACTGGTGGCCTGCTGACTGGGGTCATTACGGTCCGTTCTTTATTCGTATGGCTTGGCACAGTGCTGGTACTTATCGTGTTACAGACGGTCGCGGTGGTGCAGGCGGTGGTCAGCAGCGTTTTGAGCCTCTTAATAGCTGGCCTGATAATGTGAGCTTAGATAAAGCTCGTCGTCTTCTTTGGCCAGTAAAACAGAAATACGGAAATAAAATCTCTTGGGCAGATCTCATGGTCTTGGCAGGAAATGTTGCTCTAGAGACAATGGGATTTAAGACGATTGGCTTTGCCGGTGGACGTGCAGATGATTGGGAAGCTGATATAGTATATTGGGGACCTGAAAGAAAATTCCTAGCGGATGAGCGCTATGAGAAAAAAGAACGTAAGCTTAAGGGCCCTCTTGCAGCTGTGCAGATGGGTTTGATTTATGTGAATCCAGAAGGGCCAAACGGCGTGCCTGATCCTCTTCTTGCGGCAAAAGATATTCGTGAGACTTTTGGTCGCATGGCAATGAACGATGAAGAAACTGTTGCTTTGATTGCTGGGGGACATACTTTCGGTAAAGCTCACGGAGCACACAAGCCAGAAAAATGTTTAGAAGCAGAACCTGCTGCTGCTGGTTTGGAACAGCAAGGTCTCGGATGGAAGAATAGCTGCGGTACTGGAAAAGGTAAAGACACAATCACAAGTGGCCTTGAAGGTGCATGGTCGGTAAATCCAACAAAATGGACGACTCAGTATTTGGACAATTTGTATGCCTTTGAGTGGGTAAAAACAAAAAGCCCAGCTGGTGCAACTCAATGGATTCCTAAAGACGGCGCAGCAAAAAGTTTAGTACCTGATGCTCATGATCCTTCAAAAAGACATGCGCCTATCATGTTCACAACGGACATCGCTTTGCGCATGGATCCAGAATACCAAAAAATCACAACACGCTTCAAAAACAATCCAAAAGAATTTGAAGATGCTTTTGCAAAAGCGTGGTTTAAATTAACTCACCGTGATTTAGGACCAGCGACTCGATATATCGGATCTGAAGTGCCAAAAGCAACATTCAACTGGCAAGATCCAGTTCCTGTAGCGAACTACAAGATGATCAATAATGCTGATATTGCAGCTCTTAAAAATAAGATCTTGAAATCTGGTCTGACGAATTCAGAACTTGTGAAAGCTGCTTGGGCATCTGCATCTTCTTATCGTGGTACGGACATGAGAGGTGGAGCTAACGGAGCGCGTGTAAGATTGGCTCCTCAGAAAGATTGGGCTGCAAACGATCCTCAAGAACTAGGAAAAGTATTGGCGAAGCTTGAGGAAATTCAAAAAGATTTCAACAAGTCATCTGGCGCAAGAAAAGTATCTTTAGCGGATCTTATTGTAATAGGTGGTAATGCAGCTATCGAAAATGCGGCGAAGCAAGCAGGTCACTCTGTGACTGTACCTTTCACTGCAGGACGCACAGATGCAACTCAAGAGACAACAGACCTATATACTTTTGGATTGTTAGAGCCTAAAGCGGACGCATTCCGTAACTACTACAGCGGTTCAAGTGACTTGCCTCCAACTGAAGCTATGATCGATCGTGCTAACTTGCTGACACTAACTGTACCTGAAATGACAGTTTTAGTGGGTGGTTTGCGTGCACTTGGTGCAAATGCTGGTCAGTCTAAGCATGGTATTTTGACGGCGAAACCAGGTACACTGTCTAATGATTTCTTCGTGAATTTGTTGGATATGTCTACACAGTGGAAAAAGTCTGCAAGCTCTGAAGGACTTTATGAAGGTGTTGATAGAAAAACTGGTGCTGCGAAGTGGACAGCAACTCCGGTAGATCTTATCTTCGGTTCTCACTCTGAGCTGAGAGCAATCTCTGAAGTCTATGCGGCAAATGATAACAAAGATAAATTTGTGAAAGATTTTGTGGCAGCTTGGAATAAAGTGATGATGCTAGATCGCTTTGAAGTAAAAAAATAAAGTGACTGAACTAAAAAGGGGAGCTTAGTGGCTCCCCTTTTTTTATGTTTTTATAAGTTTTGAATCCTCTTACTTTTTGTAAAAAACCTTCAGTGCGACTCGACGGTTCTTCTGACGACCTTGGGCGGTTTTATTATCCGCGATCGGGCGTGATTCTCCATATCCAATGGCTTGAATGTTTTTTTCATCTAGCCCCAGCTCACCAGATAAAATTCTTTTCACTGTTTCTGCTCTTAAGCGGCTGAGTCTTTGATTGTAATCGTCACGACCAATTGAATCTGTATGGCCTTCGACAATCAGCTTTTGAATATCGACCCTTCTTAAGCTGTCCAAGTTTTTTCTCAAAGAGGCCAATGATGCCTTTGTTAGTTCTGCTTTGCCAGATACAAACTCAAGATTAGAGAGATCAATGGCCTTATCTTCCTTAGGTGGCTCAATGACTTTAATGATTGCTTTTGCAGTTTGTCCGCTGCTATCCACAGCTTTAATGGTAACGACCTGTTTGCGCAAAGGAGCTTCGTAGAAACCCTCAAGTGTCATGGATCCCTGTCCTTTCACAATACTGTACTGTAAAGGGAAACGCCCTCCTTCAGCAGTTACGTTTACCGAGGATCCTGCATAAACCTCCCATTCAGGTTGTGTGAATGCTAAAGGCAAGTCAGGGACTTCTTCTTTTACAGTGATTGTTCTTCTGAGAGATCTGCCATAGGCATCAGAAAATTCAAGTTCGCTGATGCCCGGGGTTTCAGCAAGAAATTCACATCCGTCATTCATTGATCCCGGACCAGAAAGGACCGTGCAGCTTTCAATTTGAATTTCATTTTTACTATAAAATTGAAGGGGCTGGAATGTTTTGATCGTTTTACTTTCTGGTGCAATAAGAAAGCTCGTTTCTAAAGGACTTCTTTGGGAAGTGCTTTCACTTTTTTCTTTTGGCTTCCAGTAGTAAACCAATCCAGCAAAGAGACGATAAGTTGGCGATAATGTTTTAACTCCAGGCTCGATAGTGCCGCCCCAGTCAAAATTTAGATTTTTGTACCATCGGTGCTTCAGTCCAAGAAGCAAGTCTATCGAGGTGATGTCTACAGGGTTGTCATAAGGTGTGTGATCCAAGGGGTAGCTTGAAATAGCTTCAAAAACCCAACGTGCCGTAGAAGAATAACGATCCGACAGCCCGTAAGAAAAAGTCAGCTGACTTTTTAAGGGGAACATATGTGCATCCGCCGGTGTTTCTGTAGGGGTGCGTAGGCGACCACCCAAATTGAAAGATTGAATTCTTGAGCCTTTTGCCCAGCTGTACGCGACCTCAAGGTTTCCAATGGGTCGATCGTCCACTCCAGTATAAGGACTATTGCTTAAAAATGGAAAATCCACAGATCCTAGAAAGGCCAAATAGCTGTCGTCAGAAGGTTTTGTATTCCATTTAAAGCCGGGACGAAAGCTATGTATGCCCTCTGAAACATTCACGATCACGCCTTCTTGCCGACTGGTGGAATGGCTAAGAAGAACAGGCATTTGTAAACTCATCTGAAAAGTATCTGTCATCCCATACGCAAAACCTAAATCATACTCAACCAGTGAGTCTTTATAGTCGATGCGATCTTGTGCCTGAAGAGTTTTGTAAACCAAAAGATGATCTTTGGCGTAGTTTAGGTAATTGCTAAATACCCAAAAGTCCTTGTCGAGAGGACGGGCTGTGTGCACGGTGATAAAATCCAGCCCATCTGTATTGGGAGAAAAAGTTTGCATGTCCCCGAGGACATTTGCCATCGAATTGAGAGGAAATAAAATAGAAATGAGTATTTTAAAAAAGCGCATAAATCTTCCTGTGATTTAGGTTTATTACTGTTTATTTAACATCAAGAGAAAAGCATATTCCGTTGCAGTCTCTTTGAGTTGATCATAACGACCTGAAGCTCCGCCATGCCCAGCGTCCATATCTGTTTTTAAAAGAATTACCGAAGAACCTTTGTTGTGATCCCTCAACTTTGCAACCCATTTTGCTGGCTCCCAGTATTGCACTTGAGAGTCGTGAAGGCCTGTCGTCACAAGAGTGTTCGGATAAGGTAAGTCACGAACATTGTCATAGGGAGAGTATGATTTGATATAATCGTAAGCCGCTTTCTCATGAGGATTGCCCCATTCATCATATTCACCCGTTGTCAGTGGGATGGTGTCATCAAGCATTGTGGTGATGACGTCGACAAAGGGAACCTGAGCTACGACTCCGTGATAGAGATCAGGTCGCATATTCATGATTGCACCCATTAACAGGCCTCCCGCACTTCCACCCATGGCATATACTTTTTTTGGATTCGCGTACTTCTGCTTTGTCAGTGCTTCTGTACAATCTATAAAGTCATAAAATGTATTTTTTTTGTTGAGTGTGCGACCTTGATCATACCACTCGCGTCCCATTTCTGATCCACCTCGAATGTGAGCTTTGGCAAAGACAAATCCTCGATCAATCAAGCTAAAAACATCCGGATCAAACCAGGGGTCCATGTTCGCGCCATACGACCCATATCCATATATTAAAATAGAATCAGAGGCGTCTTTTTTATGATCTTTTTTCATCAGCAAGGAGATGGGGACTTGGGCACCATCACGCGCCTGAATAAAGATGCGCTCCGTCTTATACAGTTCAGGGTTGAAGTTTGGAACTTCTCTAGTTTTTTTAAGGACTTGCTCGTGGGTATTTAGATTCATGTCGTAAACGGAGTCCGGCAATCGCATGGATTCGTAGTCAAAGCGCAACCATTCAGTATCAAATTCACGATTGTCACCGACCCCAGCCAGGTAGCTTTCATCGGCAAATGGAATGTAATAAGATTTCTTTCCATTTCGATCAGTAATTTGAATTTGCGTAAGACCATTTTTACGTTCATCAAGCACGATGTATTTTTTAAATACAGTGATGTCTTCGATCAGCGTATCGGTCCGGTGGGGGATGATCTCCTGCCAGTTTTTTTGTTTGGTGGCATCTAATTCTGCTGTCACCACCTTAAAATTTTTCGCATTTTTGTTGGTTAAAATATAAAATCGATCTTCCCCATCGGTGACGGAGTATTCGTGTCCTCGTTCCCGTTCCGAAAAGATTTTAAAAGGTTGTTCGGGCTGGTTCGCATCTAAATATTGAACTTCAGTGGTCAGAGTGCTGTTGGATTGAATATAAATGAATTTATCGCTAAGAGATTTATACACATAAACCGAGAATGTTTCATCAGGCTCAAAGTAAACTAGTTTCTTTTTCTGAGTCTTAACGTTGTAGCTATAAATTTTTTCGGATCGCAGAGTTTCTGGGTTCTGTTCGGAATAGAATAAAGTTTCATTGTCATTCGCCCAGACAAAGTTCCCAGTTACGTTTTCGATTTTGTTCTCGAGGACTTTTCCCTTCTGGAGATCTTTGAAGAAGATCGTATAAAAACGACGACCCATCGTATCGACGCCATAAGCTAGCATCTCGTGGTTAGGGCTAACACGGGGGCCTGTGGTTTGGAAAAAGCTTTTTCCTTTCGCTAACATTGGCACATCTATGAGAATTTCTTCCTTGGCTGTTAGATTTTCTTTCTGGCGAAAATAGAGGGGATATTGTTGTCCGATCTCGTAGCGAGCCGAATAGAAGTAGGGTCCATCTTTTGCTGGAACAGAAGATTCGTCCTCTTTCATTCGACTTTTGAGTTCATTGAAGAGAGTGCTTTCAAGAGCCTGCACCGGTTGCATAACGGCTTTGGTGTATTCATTTTCCTTTTTTAGGTAGTCTAGAACTTCAGGATTCTCACGTTCTCTGAGCCAATGGTATTGGTCTAGTCTGACATCCTCATGTTTTTCGAGCGACAGAGGTTTTTTTTGGGGGTGAGGTACAATGTTCGGGTATTTATGCATACAAGAAACTCCCATGCTCAAGAAGGCAAAAATCCATTTTTTCATAGGATGTAGGTTAGCATGATGAGCTCAAGGAGGCTAGTGAGGTTCTAAAGCCAGACCAGGAGAAGCTGATCTGACTTTTCGGAATTCGGTGATGAATTTTATAGGAAAGCATCCGGACTTGAAGGCCGATGCATTCGGCGATTCAATTCCTGTGACAGAGTTGTGCGATAAGCTTCGGCAAAGGTCGTTCGTGCGAACTCTTCGATGGACGTGGCCGTCGTATTGATTTTATTTCGCTGTAAAGTCCCGACAATGGTGCCATCGCCCACTGCTTTTGAGAGTTCTAAATAGCTGTCGGCCCAATCCTCTGCCATTCCATTTTGCAGATACAGTTTTTTCATTTTCTCAGTCGCTAGTTCGCTGTACTTGAGATCTCTTTTTTTTAAGGTGTCGCTGAGGACTGATGCAACCTCATCCATACATAAATCTCGCTCTCCGAGGAGGTACTCAATCTGCGTGCCTTTGAATTCGGGGTTCATCAGAAGAAAGGCTGCTCGTGCAGCAACATCGCGTGTAGCAATCATGGGAAAGGGGACCTCAGAAGGAATAATGTCATAAATTCTGTTTTCAGCCATTATACTCGAAATCGAGCGCAATAGATTTTCCATAAAAAATGTAGGACGTAAATGGACTGTATCAGCCTGTGTAATTTCGTTGAGTCTCATTTCTTGATCATGAAGTCCTAAGACTGGACCTGTGCCACTTTCAAGATCAGCTCCGACGCTACTAAGATTGACAACTTTTTTAACTCTCGACTCCTCGATAGCCTCGGCGATAACTTCGCCATATTTATTTTGGCTGTAGCGAACCTCAGTCGCCGACATATCATTGGGTATTAATGTAAATACTGATTTGCAGCCTCGCATCGCCTGGCTTAGAAAAGCGACATCATTGATGTCCCCTTGTACAAGATCTGCACCTGTGAATATGTCTGTTCTAGGAAAATGTCTGGCCAAGCAGCGAACTTTTTCATTATTGGCCAAAAGATGTGTTGTGATTTTGGAGCCCACTTGTCCAGTAGCGCCCATGACTAAAATCATAAGTAAACCTCCTTGTGTGATTGCTTTTACCATCCTGAATGTTACAGGGAATCGGGAGGAGGTTTTTACTTACAATTCTTTAACAAGTCTTCGTAAATTCTTTGTTGTTCAGAGGAGGTGCGCAATTTATTTAGCTTTTAGCATCCGCCAAAAGCTGTTCGGCATGAGCCAAAGAAGTTTTTGAGATCTTTTCACCACTGATAAGACGAGCGATTTCTTGAACTCGATCTTTAGTTTTGAGTTCTGACACAAGCATCGCAACGGAATCTTTTTGCGGTGATTTCTGGATAAAAAAGTGAATATCCCCGAAAGCCGCAACTTGTGGTAAGTGCGTTACGCAAATGACTTGTTGTCCTTTGGCAATGGTCTTTAATTTTCGTCCCACTTTCTCCGCCGTTTCCCCAGAAACGCCCGTGTCCACTTCATCAAAAAGATAAGTGCGTGGTTGATTGCTCGAACCAACGACTCTTTTTAGTGACAACAAAATTCGACTGAGCTCTCCACCAGACGCAAATTTTGCCAAGGGACGCTTGATATCTTTTGCTGAGGTCTGGCTCAAGAACTCAACATCACTTGTTCCCGTCGAGGAAAGTTCAGCAAGTGACTCGACCATCACGTGGAAGGTGACACCCTTCATGTTAAGATCTAACAGTTCTGCGTTCACGCTGTCCGCGAGGAGCTCTGCTCCTTTGAGGCGACGTTTATGTAGATCCGCACCAAGCTTCTCTAATTCTTTGTGTAAAGCAGCCGCTTCCTTTTTTAAGGATTCAATTTTGCTTTCAGAATTTTGCAGGTTGGAGATTTCAATTTCCATCTCCATCAAGGCACGCAAAATATCATCAACTGTTGACCCGTATTTTTTCTGCAATTTACGCAGGTCACTGAGGCGGCTTTCAGCCTCTTCAAGGCGCTGTGGGTCTGCATCGATTTTTGCGGCATATTGACGAAGATCATAGATACTTTCATCAATCAGCGTTTTGGCTTGCTCTAAATTATCCAATTTAGCTGCGATTTGTGGATCGATTGTCGCAAGTTCCAAACCTTTTTTCAGAACCGTGTTCAGGCGACTGATTGCGGAATCATCATCTGTGTATAAAGCTGACTCTGCTTGGTCGACAAATGAACCGATGCGATTGGAGTTTTTTAGTTTTTTTACTTCGACTTCAAGTTCAATGTCCTCACCAGGCGAAAGATCCAAGTTGGTGATTTCATCGCGTTGATAAATTAAAAAATCCAAACGTTGCGCTTTTTGTTTAGCATCACTTTCAAGTTTTTTAATTTCGGCAAAAATTCCGTGGTAACGATTGTACTTTTCTGTAAATAATAATCGCTTATCCCAAGTGCCAGCGTATTGATCCAGAAGATCCAAGTGATAGGCTTTGGACATCAAATTGCGATTCTCGTGTTGTCCCGTCATTTCAATCAGCGGAGCTGAATGACCAGCCAACTCTACCATCGGAGCGACGATATAACGAAGACTGTTCAGAGTATTGAGGCTGCCATTAAGGTAAACTTTTGACTTATCTCCGGCACTGAGAACTCGACGCACGATCAAGATGTCCTCGTCGGTGTCGATACCCATATTTTTTAGACTCTCGTGGATGTCAGGGCGCTTGCTAATATCGAAAGACCCCTCGATCGTTGCTTGAGTGGCTCCGGTACGGATGGTGTCACTGGAGGCCTTGCCTCCCATCAAAAGAGTCAAGCTTTTCAAAAGAACTGATTTCCCAGCTCCCGTTTCGCCACTTAAAATATTTAATCCTTCTTTGAACGAAAGATGAAGATTTTCAATAATTGCGAAGTTTGAAACTTTTAACTCCAGTAACATAATATCTCCTGTCCGCTAGGGACTTGCCTCAAAAGTTCTTTTCGGCTCGCTAACTGCGATCTCCAAACTTAAGTTTCTGTCGTAACAAGTGGAAGAAGTTGTGGTCCTCTTCTCGCACCATCCAGTGGTCATAACAAGAGCGCGCAACGATGACTTCATCTTCTGCTGTTATTTCGGTCATTTTCTGACCGTCCACGACGAAGTGTGCTTTTTGTGTTTTTCCTTCGAGTTTGAAGGAAAGTTCTTTCTTGTCTGGAAAGATCAGCGGTCTTGAAGTCAGACTGTGCGGAGCAACCGGGGTCACCACAATAACTGGGGACTCGGGATCAAGAATGGGTCCGCCAGCAGCTAGATTGTAGGCTGTTGAGCCCGAAGGACTGGCAACAACCAAACCATCGGCTTTCACTTGGCTGACAAGAAACTTTTCTGAGTAAATGGCCGTGTTGATCAGCTGGCTCAGGGATCCGCGTTCAATCACAATATCATTCAAAGCATGATATTCAGCGCGAGTTTTTCCTTTACGAAGGATCTTTGTAAAAAGCATCGAGCGTGGTCTTAAGATCATCTTTCCGGAAAGAGTTTTTTCAATAATATCAAAAACACTTTCCGCACTGTGTGCAGTAAGAAAACCCAAAGAACCCATGTTAAAGCCAACAATTGGAACACTACGGCCTTCCAAAAGACGAACTGCTCTTAAGTAAGTTCCGTCACCGCCAAGAACGATAACGAGTTTGATCTCATCCAATTGCTTTTTGGTTTTTGCCAAAGTCGTGCCTGGAATGACTTTTTGATCGTGGGCCGTGAAAACTTTAAAGTGGCGCTCTTTCAAATAGATCGCCACCTCTTTCGCCAAAGAAACAGCATGTTCTGTTTCCGGGCGATAGACCAATGCGATACTGCATCGGTCTTCAAGTTTTAGCTTGTTAGTTTGAGATTTGGCTTTCTTTGCCATTAAATCAATCCATCACGACGAAGCAAAGCATTTGGATCTGGTTCGCGCCCACGGAATTTTTTGTAAAGTTCCATAGGGTGCTCTGTTCCACCACGGCTAAGAACATTGTCCTTGAATTTATTTGCCACTTCTTGATTGAAGAGGCCTTTTTCCATGAAATATTCAAAAGCATCCGCATCCAAAACTTCAGCCCATTTGTATGAGTAATAACCTGCAGAGTAGCCACCTGCAAAAATGTGGCTAAAGCTGCAAGAGGAATTAGCGCCTTCCACTTTCGGGAAGAGTCGAGTTTCGGCCGTCGCTTTTTCTTCGAAAGCGTCAACATCACTAATTGTCGCAGGATCTGTCGAATGCCAAGCCATATCCATCATACCGAACTGAAGTTGACGGCAAGACATGTAACCGGCTTGGAATTTTTGTGAAGCCTTAAGTTTTGCAATCAAATCTGCAGGCATAGGCTCGTTTGTTTCATAGTGACGAGCGAAAAGATCCAAACCTTCTTTTTCACCGACCCAGTTTTCCATGATTTGTGACGGCAACTCGACAAAATCCCAATAAACGCTCGTTCCACTTACAGACGGATAAGTACACTCAGAAAGCATGCCATGAAGAGCATGTCCGAATTCATGGAATAATGTGCGAACTTCGTCATAAGTTAGAAGTGATGGTTTGGTTGGAGTTGGTTTCGTGAAGTTGCACACGATGCTGACGTGTGGACGCTTCATCTCACCTTCGATTAAACCTTGGCTGCGGAATTGGGTCATCCAAGCGCCACCTTTTTTGGTTTCACGCGGGAAGTAGTCTGTGTAGAAAAGACCCATGTATTTGCCAGATTTTTCCTCGAAGATTTCGTAGGCTTTTACTTCCGGATGATAGACTGGGATTGATTTATTTTCTTTAAAGGTTAAACCATAAAGTTTTTTCGCATGCAAGAAGACGCCCTCAACAACATTTTCAAGTTTGAAGTAAGGACGTAGATCTTCTTCATTGAATGCATACTTTTCTTCTTTAAGTTTTTCAGAGTAGTAACCAAAGTCCCAAGGTTTCAAATCAGTCAGGCCATCAATTTTTTTGGCAAACTCTGCCACTTCGTTGACATCTTTTTGTCCTGCAGCTTTGGAAGCTTTGAGAAGTTTATTCAAAAACTCGTTCACAGTTTGTGGATTCTTCGCCATGCGTTCCGCAAGAACAAAATCAGCATGAGTCGCAAAACCCAAAATCTGAGCACGCTTGTGACGAAGTTGCACGATTTTTAGAACATTTCCTTGATTGTCAAATTCACCCTTGAAGGCTTTTGACGAGAAAGCACGCCACATTTTTTCACGAAGGGCGCGATTTTTTGCGTAAGTCAGGAAAGGAAGATAGCTTGGAATTTGTAAGTTGAACAACCACTTGCCTTTGTGCCCTTTGGCTTCGGCCATTGCAGCAGCACCTTCCAAAATTCCTTCTGGCAAACCTTCGACATCTTCTTTTTTGTCCAAAATCATTTCGAAGGCATTTGTCGCTTTCAAAACATTTTCAGAATACTTGGGACCAAGAACTGAAAGCTCTTGATCGATTTGGCGAAGAGTTTCTTTGTCTGCTGGAGAAAGCAAAGCTCCGTTTCTTGTAAACGATAAGTAGGTCTTTTCAAGAAGACGAGTTTGTTCAGTTGTCAGGTTGAAAGAGTTGCGGTTGTCATAAACTGCTTTGACCTTTTTGAAGATCTCTTCATCAAGGGCAATGTCAGACGAAAGCGCCGTCAATTTAGGATAAATTTCTTTAGCTAATGCTTGAAGAGCGTCATCTGCATTTGCCACTTCAAGATTGCCATAAATGCCGGCGATTTTGTCTGATAGTTCAGAAGCGGCTTCAAGGGCAGCAATGGTGTTGTCGAAGTTTGGTGTTGCTGAGTTGCTTTTGATTGCCGCAATATTTTTCTTTGCAACCTGAATGGCCTCTTCCAATGCCGGGACATAATGCTCCACTTTGACAAGATCAAAGGGAGTGGCCTGGTCTAGATTTGTGAATGGTTGTAATAGGGGATTTGATGTGTTCATTGGTGCCTCCGAAGGTCCTTTATACAAGACTCTTTTTTTTCATGAACACGACTGAAAATAAAGCTAAAAAGACAAATGATGCTAGCCTCTAGTCAGAGGCTCAAGGTAGAGCACCTTAAATAGAAAATGGAAAGGGCCCTTGGTGGTTTAGACTCCCAAGGGCCCATGATTGTGCGGCGTATAATCCGTAAAAACGGTTGAGGAGGCCGCGCTCACTCTAATGAATTATGCAAACTCCCAGATTTGACCCAGGAAAAACTTGGCGGCACGTCGCCCCTGTTCCGCAAGTGTTGCCTTGATCCAACAGGCAGCTCTGAGTGAGGGTTCTCGAGCAATTGTAAGCACTGTTGATTGTTCCGGGAATGTTTGAATATTGAGGGAAATTGGTCGTAGCTTGAGGAGCAGCAGTTGTGTAACCGAGCTGTCCCCATTGCCAGTAAAAATACACGCCTTGATAGGGCTCAAGAATTTGCGTATTCACGCAACCTAGACCATAAGTTCCGTTATAAACAGGCATGTAGCCACTTGGACAGTTGCAAAAGCCATATTGGTTGAAATGGTTGGTGTAGTCATAGGCGTAGTTGTACATGCCTGGGTAAGGAAGCCACCCGTAGTGTTGTGTGTAGGCAGAATTGTTACAGTACGCCGTTCCGTTAATGCACGACATGCTGAGGGGTGTGACGACGGGAGTTCCGGGATTGGCAGTTCCACCGCTATTATCTTGCTGGCAGGCCGCCACGACGAATAATGTGGTAATGAAAAGTATAAGCTTTTTCACTGCTTGCTCCTTGGAAAAATAAACTTTCGTACAGTTGTTACTGGTCCAAGTTTCGTGCCTGCTGAGGAATTGTCTAAAGTCCGTATATTTGAGAAGGGACGTAAATCTTTCAGCCCAGGTGACCTGTTTTGTCACCTGATAGCAAAAATGGCGGAAAAAGGCTTGGTTTAGGTCTTGGCAGGGCTCCGGTTTGTCTTTACGCTTAAGGGTGAATCGAAGGGAGTCGATGATGAAGTACATTGGATGTTTTTTGCTTCTATTTTGCGCGCACACTGCTTTTGGAGCCATCTCAGCAACTCAAACAAAACCCAAACCACCGGCAAAAATTCTGCAAGGGGAGGGCGCTAGTTTTGGTGGCCTTGCGGGAAGCGGTTTTACCCTGATGGATGTTCGCTTAACTGCTTCTAAAAATAAAAAAGTAGAACGAATTGTGATTGATATTGGCGATATGCAAGGAGCCCCTATGCGCGGGTGGCCTGGTTATTATTTCGCTGAGATGAAAAAGAATCCGCAGCGCTTGGTGATTGATTTTGCGCAAATGCCGAATGCGCGATTAGATCAATCAAAAATCGCAGCTCGTATGGCAGCGTCTCGTGGTGTTTTAAAAACGGCGATGAGTTTGGACCCTGTTGATAATTCTTTAAATTTAACTTTGGATCTTAAGAAAAATACCAAGGCTCGTGTGTATCAAGTCTTCGGCAAGAAAACGACCAGTAAAGTGGTTGTGGACTTGTATACTGAGTAGGTTTGTATGAATGTGCAATCACTACTCTTCGTGGTTTTATTATTGACGACGTTGCCTGCACAGGCGCGCGTGTTTGATATCAACCGGGATAGTGTTGCACCTTACTTTATGGCAACAGGGGGGGGATCCCAAGTTGCCACTTCAGCTTTAGACGGAGAGGGTAATGCCGGGGTCACCTTTACTGGAGCTGTTAATTATCTCTATACAGGCGAGTTTGGTATACTCTACTCTCGGTCCGCGGCAAGTGTGAGATTTGGCTTTGAAGTGTTAAAACCAAATCTCTTGGAGTCCACAGCAAAGAGTGGAGCAGCGGAGCTTTACAGCGTGAGTAGTGAACTTTTGGGCTATGTGCCGAAGGTCACATTAGAAGTGAATCTTCATAAAACGCAGAAGTTTCGGTCTTTTTTTGGTTTGGGCGTTGGCTTAGCAAGTTTAAATATGAAAAACACCTATGTACTTACTACGGATGGCCAGACAACATATTCCGGCGTGTCGGACCACATTGCGGAGTCAAAAGCAGATACCACATTGGCTTCTGCAGCCTTGGGTTATGAGGGGCTGCTTTCGGACACAACGACAATATTAATTGAGTTCGGCTATCGTCAACTGAAGTTTGATAACTTTAAATATACTAAGGCAGTGACAACTTTTTCGGGCGCGAAAGTTAGTGGTGACCAACTCCTTACCAACACAGGAAAAGACCGTATTCTTGATTTTTCAGGTGGGTATATTTCACTAGGGTTTCGGTTTTATTTTTAAAACATGACGAAGTGCAAGCGAAGGACGAATTTTTTTGAGGGATATTGATTTTTTTATTCTAAATTCACTGTTATTAAATAAAAAAATATTTGTTATTATACTTTAAGTAGATAGAATCAAAACTCCGTGTTTCCTTGCGGAGCAATTAGATTGCAAAAAATCAATCGCTCTTTTCTGATTCGTTTGTAAGGGGCAAAGTTGATAATGACTTTTTTTCAAAGCCAAAGGTTGTTTCCTTCTCTTTTACTCCTAGTAGCTCTTTCCGTTACCTCTGTCGGGTTGCTGTACCTTTTTTCAAATGAGCTTATTTACTCGATTAGCGCCGATAATTTGAAACTCAGAGAACTAACAATTCACCAACAAAATATTATCTATTATGATGAAGCTTTAACGATGAGTGCTAATATGGGCGCGCAAACGGGAGATGCTTCATGGAAGCAGCGGTACGATTCAATTATCCCAAAGCTCGATGACTCCATTCGTTCTTTAATGACGGAAGTTTCAGCAAAAGAACAGCAAGATGTTATGCAAGTGACCTTTCTATCAAATCAAAAGCTGGTGGAGCTGGAGAAGCTAGTATTTCAATTGGCAGAAGACCATAAACGCAAAGAGGCAATAGAAATCTTGAAAGGGAATGAATATCTGCAAGAAAAAAGTAGATATGAATTCGCGATGAGGGAGTTTGAACAGAATCTGGAAAAAAGGAAGGAACAGATAGTTGCGGATTTAACAGTCAAGAAAAGTAGAATGAATGTGTTGTTTGTTTTTGTTGGTTTGCTTGTAACCACTTTTGGCGCCATTTCCATTTACATCGTAAATAAATATTCGAGAAAACTCACATCACTAAATTTGGAGTTGGAAGAAAAGGTTAAACAACGAAGTCTGGAGCTTGAAAATGAAAAGGACCGTAGTTTTCGTGCGGCAAAGTTGGTTACAGTCGGAGAAGTCTCTGCTAGCATTGCCCATGATATTGCGAATCCGTTATCAGTGATTATAGCTCGAGTCGAAATTCTTTTAGATAGTATTAGTGACTCGAAAGAAAAGGATAATATAAATTTTCTAAAAGACGGATTGTCCGTGATATCCAAAATGTCTCAGCGAATCCTTCGCATAGTTCGGAATATTCAATATTTATCACAATCCGGAGACCAGGATGAATTAGAAACTGTCAATGTTAGTGATCTGTGTTCTCAGGCTTTAGAAATTGTTGAAGAAAAGGCAAAGTCCATGGACGTGTCTTTGGATGTTTTTGTTGATAAGGGGCTCAGCCTAAAAGGACGTAGAACACAATTGGTTCAGTTGTTGGTTAATTTGCTCAATAATGCGATTGATTCCTGTGAAAACTCGTTAAAGAAGCAAGTTCAAATCAGGGCTTTGCAAGTGTCCGAGCAAATACTGAGTTTGGCTGTGAAAGACACGGGAGTGGGAATTTCCCCAGATATTAAAGAGAAAATTCTTGAACCCTTGTATACAACTAAAGAAGTGGGTAAAGGAACAGGTTTGGGTTTAACCATCGTTCAAAGAATTATTGCAAATCACCAAGGTCAATTGTCAATTTACAGCACAGAGGCCGGCACTGAATTTTGTGTTAAATTGCACAAGGATCTCCCTACTTCTGAGCAATTGTGAATGTGCTCAGTTGGTATCGCAGGAATTGTCGACAACCCGGAAGGTAGTTCACTCCAGGCGTCACCATTTTTTGCATATTCAACTGTATTGGCATAGCTGCCAGAGCTTAGGTGAAGATTGGGGGCAGTCGTACATACAGTCCTTGCGGCACCAGTGTATTAGCTAGCCGACAAAGAGCAGTTGAGATTAGGCCACGTAGGCATTGTGCAAGAGCACGTTGTGATGTTAAATTGTGCTGGCGGATTTGTGTAAAAAGAAGTCCATTCAGGGGAAGTTATTGAGCGTGGCACACATCAAAAACAATAAAGAAAAAAGTATATTTTTCTATTCAAAAACAGCCCCTTCAAAAACAACGCCGTTATCAAGAATTTTTTCTCCATGATTTCGCCGAAGGATCCTTTAACTACAACTCCAGAAGGGGTGGTCACGGTTTCTCCTTCAATGATCTCTCGGGGAATGCCATCATTCAAATGGAGGGTGGGAATTTTTTTGGAAATCTCCTCAAGACTTGCATCCATGTGAAAATTGCAGGAAGAAAGGAGGAGCATAAAAGAAAATATCACAGTTTTTTTAGCTGAAAATAGATGTTGGGAGGTATGTCCTCTGCGAAAAATAGCTTCGATGAGGTTGTGCTTTTCTTGTACAAATTCGTGAGTGTTTCTTTTTTTATTTTTCATTGAAGACAATCCATTTCCCTACAAAGCTCCAGGCCCTATTGTATTATCGGAATATTATGAAGATATCTAGAATGGTTGGACTCTAGTTATTTGCTTGGTTGCAGCGTCTGTATTGGCATTGGTGTCTCATTATTAGAAATCTACAGTTTTTTGTATTTATTCCGAAAAGAGCACTATGTCGCGACTATCGTTCAAACTCTGCTTAGGATTTGTTTCATCACTTTTTGTGCTGTCTGCCTGTTCAGATACAAACCCCTCCGTTGGTGTTTTAAAAAGTATTCAAGGTCTTCAGTTTGATAACACCAGAATAGTCACTTCAAGCTTAGGCGCTGTCTCCTTACAGGCTAGTTGCTCTCCTTTTGCGGGTAATGTCGAAATGAGTTTTGACTCAGGCTCTAGTTGGATTTCACCACAAAGTCACGATTCCACTTCAACTGGGGCTTGCCAAGATGGAATTTTTAAAATGAAGTTGCGAGGAAGTGCCGCCCCCTTGGCGCAAGCAAAAATTACGTCAGGGCAAGTTATTAAGTTGAAGTTTCGTGTGGCCTTGGGTGCCGCGGGATGGGTCTATCAGGATGTGGAGATTAAGTACCAGCCATCGACGACCATTAGTCAGGAGATTTTAGCAGGAGCTAGTGTAAGCAAAAATGAAGGTGCAGGGATTGTCTTACGGGGACGTATCCGCTCTCAAAATCAAGAAATCTCACGAGGCGGAGACATTGTGATCCGTGGGCGCATCGTCCAATAGTTAGACAATTTACGTTCAGCGCTGAATCCTTTACATATGTCGCTGCCGAATTACGGCAAAAATTTTTAGTATTTTAATGATCTGTGATAAATACGTTTTCGCATTTTAATGAAGCGAGGACGTATGAATAAAAAGTTAGTTCTAAGTATTTCATTGGCAGTAAGTTTTTGGGCTAGCATCAGTCAGGCCTACTTTATTGCTTCAGAACCTGCGAAGCTTCAAGCCGGAGTCCCTACAGATGTTTTTGTTGCTGGATTTGGAAATGATCAAGGCACTCAATTTTTAAAAGCTGCAATTCTAGGAGCCAAAATATCACGCGATCGTTTTCCTGACCGTCAGCGGGTGATCATCAGTGCGGTGAATGAATCTTTTGAGGCTGAAAAAAAGATGCTGTCCTCCGCGGGTTTCGGCTTTCGCAAAGCCGATCGTGACGATCTAGAAAGATCTCGACTTGTCATGGCTTTACAGTACTTAAACACGCCAGTTTCGTCTTTGCAGTTTTATGGACATGCAAACACTTATAATGGTTTTCGGTTGCAATCTAAGACAGATCGTTTAGATGAAAAAGCTCCAGAGTTTTCTGAAATTGGCAAAGTCTTGGCACCGAATGCTTTTGTCGTTTTTCATTCATGCAACTCAGGCTGGCTTTTGGCTCCAGCGGCAGCGAAAATGTGGCGCAGACCTGTTTATGGCAGTTTCGCTTCATCTGATTTCCAAGAGCCTATGACGGATGGTCACTGGTATTATCACGACGTCGGAATGTATCCAGATGGGTTGTCTCGAATAGGAGACACTTCTACTGTTATTCGGGAAAGCTTGGATTGTGGCAAAGGCAAATGTCTTCGGCTGAAGCCAGTCAACGCTTCTTACGTTGACAGTTTTGGTACCTTCTCCAGGGGATTGGGATTTTACAAAGTATTTTCACCCGATGAAAATTTGATTCCTCAGTCTCTTGTGCACTTTACACTGTTGACGCCCTCAGTACTTCCATTGTCAATGCAGTCTTCGAAAGCAGATTTAACCAATGCTGCTATCGATTGGATGTGTCCTTCAGATAAAAGTGGCAAAAGAAGAGAAGCTTGCCGACAAGCTGTTCTTAATGAAGAGTTCAAGAACGATAAGCACCTAAGCTTTTTTTCAGGAGAAGCTGTCGCTTGCACCAATACGAAGTGCTTTACTGGTGTGAAGTGCAATGCCTTTAAAGCGTTGGTAGGGGCAGTTCCCTGCAAGACGTATGAGATCGAATATCGAAAATCAACAGTATTCAGCGATCAGATGACCATGCTCTTCCAAGGACTCGATCAGTTTGAAAATGGGCAGTTGAATCTTTAAAAATTCATCTGCCAACGATTAAAGGAGCCTTAGTGATAAAGCTCCTCTATGAGCACTTCAAATCTTTTATCAATCACTTTTCTTTTTACTTTCAGGGAAGGAGTGAGTTCTCCTCCTTCAACTGAAAATTCATTTGGTAAAATCTTGTATTTTTTAATGCTTTCGAAACTGGCTAGGTGATCATTAGCATCTGCAACAGCCGAGCGAATCAGTTCTTGAACCAGTTTATTTTCAATCAGACTAGGCCAATCTTTAAAAGCAATATTTTTTGATTTGGCGAACTGCTCGATGGCCGCTCGATCTAAAGTGATCAATGCGACGATATATTTCTTTTGATCTCCGTGAATATGTACGTGCCCAATGTAAGGAGAGTTTTTTAGAAGTCCTTCCAGTCTTTGTGGAGCGACATATTTACCGCCGGCTGTTTTGATGAGATCTTTTTTCCTATCTGTGATTCTTAAATCCCCGCTGGGTAGGATCTCGCCAATGTCACCGGTGTGGAACCAGCCGTCAGTCATGGCAGCTTTAGTTGCTTCAATGTCTTTGTAGTATTCTGTCATTACTTTGTCGCTTTTAACTAGAATCTCTCCGTCTTCAGCGATTCTCAATTGCACTTCGCCGATCGGTCTGCCGACACTGCCGAATCGGTAGTTAAATGGAGTATTCACTGTGATGGCAGCTGTTGTTTCTGTTAATCCATACCCCTCTAAAATGAGAATATTTGCGGAATGAAAAAAAAGCGCAATTTCTTTACTTAGGGGGGCACCACCACTAATTGCAAAGCGCAGTCGACCTCCGAATGCTTCCCTAATTTTGTCCAAAGCGATTGTTTTGGCGACTTGGTACTCTAAAAGAAGATCTAGCGGAAGAACTTGGCCACTCATTTTGTATTCGCCAACTTTCTGCCCAATATTTATGGCCCATTTAAAAAGATGCATTTTAAGGGGTTGCGTCTGTACTTGAGCCCATATAGTTGCATGAATTTTTTCAAAGATTCGAGGAACTGCGACTAAAAAAGTAGGCCGAATCTCACTCAGGTTATGCCTCATCCGTTCAATGCTCTCCGCATAAGCCATAGTAAAGCCAATGTAGAGATGTCCCCAGTGTTCGATTCGTCCCAAGATATGGGCGTAGGGGAGAAACGAAAGAGTGGTGTCTTTTTCACTCGCACCACAAAGTGGGAAGGATTCTGACACTTCGCTGAAAAGTTGGAGATGTGTTAGGACGACCCCTTTTGGGCGCCCTGTTGTTCCAGAGGTGTAGAGCAACGTGGCCATATCAGTGGGCTCAATCTGACTGCAAAGCTCTTGGAAGCTTAAATTCTTGCTGGGAAGTTCTGCACGGCCAATTCTTTCTAATTCTTGCCAGTCCAAAAAGTCCTTGCGGAGATCATTTTTCTCCATGAGGACCAATTTTTCAATTTTTGGGCAGTTGGTTTTGATAGAATCATAAATCTTCAAAGTATGATTGTTTTCACAAATCAAAATTCGAGCTTCCGAGTCATTGAGAATATATTCAACATCTTCCGGAGTGCAATTTTGGTAAATGGGCACCGTCACGGCTTTAATTCCCAAGATCGCTACGTCGGCAACAGACCATTCATATCTGGAGTTGGCCATAATTGCCACGCGATCACCACTCCGAATTCCCAAGGAAAGTAGAGCGAATCCGATCGTTTCTATGTCTTTGTAGTAATCAATCCATTTTTTTTCAATCCAACGTCCATTTTTTTTAAATTTAATGGCGACATGATTTGAATCTCGCTCTCGCATTTTTAAAACGGAAGGCCCCAAAGTCTTAGACATTGTCATGTTGTGTACTCCTCAGGTGCTCATGTATAGCTAAGGGACTACTTTAAATACAAGTCGATAATTTTTCTTTGATCAGCTGGCACGACCACGGTGGTCTCGGCAGAAAGGCCCGTTGTTTTGTTTCGTGCCTGAATCTTTATGCCAACTTCCGCTTGTATCAAATAGGGAGTGCCTGCAGGCTTTACACTGACGGGGACGCCTCCAATTGTTAGCTCGGGACTGGCGCCCGCATTTACTAAATTGATTAGGAGAGAGCCGATTCGAGGTAGCCGTTGCAAAGTACCATTGAATGAGTAGGGCTCGTAAGTCGGGGTAACAGTTGTGACTAAATCAGTATACCCCTCTTTTGCCAAACGTAGGTTGAAAGGAGTATTCGCTTTCACTTTACGACGAGCAGGTGTAAATTCTCCGGTATCAACTCCATCGATGATAATACGCGCTCTGTCTGGAGTGCTGTGAAAGACGATGGCATAGTCTGGTGCATTGGCAGACATATCTACTTGTTCTGTAGGTGAACTGTCGGCAAGTGCACGCTTCGGCGGAGTCACCGGGTTTTTAGTCGGATTAACGGGGGCTGAGTTTTTTGCCGTATTATTTTTCGGAGATGTTTTTTTAGTGGCAAAATTACTATAACCCCACCAGCCTCCGGCAATAAGAATGAGAGCTAATATACCTCTCATAACCAACGCGGTTGTTTTTTCTACTGTAGATGAAGAAGATGCGACATGGGGAGGCATTGTGCGTGGACCCACGCCATGTGCCGTTCTTCCATGCGTGATATTTGTATTGATAGTAACATTCGTTTTTGGATTTAGATTTGATGTGGAAGGTGTCTTTAGACCTTCCAAATTGACACGAATATCTGTAGAGGTATCAATGTCTAATCTCTCATCCATATCGAATGGATTGTCCACCTTTGGTAAAGAAGGTGGCGCATTGCGAACATCTGTCTGAGTCACGATTGTTTTATCTTCGTTCGGCGTCGGAGTCGCCTGAATCTTGGCGTATTCAACCAGCTTACGTCTTTGCTCCAAAAATGCCGCTGAAAAGGCATTCTTCATGAAGACGCTAAAGTCATGCGGAGAAAACTCTGGATATTGGGTATTTAAAAATCTATTGAGGTCCCGATGAAGGGATGCTGCTGTCTGATAACGTAGACTGCGATCCTTTGCGAGGGCTTTATTAACAATTCTCTCTAATTCTGGTGATACAGAGGGATTGATTTTTCTGATTGAAGGAATTTGGCATTCACGAATCTTTCTGAGGATCGCGGCTTCACTGTTTGAAGTAAATAAACGGTCATTAGCCAATAGTTCCCACAGAACGATGCCAAGTGAAAAAATGTCAGTGCGAGGATCGATGGACTGTCCGTCAGCCTGTTCGGGACTCATGTATCCATATTTACCTTTAAGAGTTCCGGCTTTTGTCGCTTCAAGTTGGGTTTCAGCTTTAGCAATACCAAAATCAATAATTTTTACTTCACCTTCAAAACTGACCATGATGTTTTGCGGACTCATGTCACGGTGAACAATATTAAGTGGTTTACCTGTTGTTCCATCGATACAACGGTGGGCGTGATCTAAGCCGGCAGCCACTTCCTTCATCATGTAAACGATTTGTTCAATGACAAATTGGGTATTTGTTTTTTTAAGTTCATTTAAAATTTGTCGTAGATTTCTACCTTCGACAAATTCCATAACGAGGAAGAACTGATTGCGCTCAACGCCGAAGTCATAGATTGAGACCACGTTTCCGTGATTCAAGTTGACCGCAATTTTGGCTTCCTCTTTAAACATTTCAATAAATTCTTGATGATCGGAATATTGAGGAAGAATTCGCTTGATAGCGACGAACTTATTTACGCCCACAGCCCCTGTGGACTTGGAAAGGTACACTTCAGCCATGCCACCTGCAGCGACACGTTCTAGAAGAATATATTTTCCAAATTGCTCTAAGGCTTTCGACATGAATATTTGTTCCCCTTTGAACTGACTATCGGTAAAATGAAATGATTCCTTAAGGAGAATTATCTATGAAATGGATTGGACTGACCGGAGGTATTGCCAGTGGAAAGAGTACGGTGAGTCGTCTCTTGCGAACCCGCGGTTTTTCAGTCATTGATGCCGATGAAATTGCAAGAGATGTCGTATGCCTTGGGTCTCCAGGACTAAGGTCTGTAGTTCAAGAGTTCGGTGATAAGATTCTTAATCAAGATGGTACGCTCAATCGATCCAAGCTAGGCAGTCTTGTTTTTGGACATCCTGAAAAGTTGAATCAACTTGAAAGAATTCTTCATCCCTTGATTCGAGCAGAGACTCAAAAAAGAAGACGCGAGCTAGAGGCGAATGGCGAGACTTTGGTAATTTATGATATTCCGTTATTGTTTGAGACAAACTCCAAAGACCAATTTGATTTAGTCATCGTAGTGTCTTGCACTAAAGAACAACAGCGAGAGCGGCTACGTCGTCGCAATAATCTGTCGGAAAACGAAGTCGAAGAACGTCTTGCTGCGCAGTTATCTCTTCAAGAAAAAGAAAAGCATGCTGATTTTATTATTAACAATAATCGAGATGAACAGCACTTGCTCAAAGAGATTGATCGACTTGCGGATTGGTTAAAAAAACTACCTAAAAATTAAAACCGAACTGGGCAAAAAGATCGGGGCCGGTCACAGCCAAGCCAAAGCCAACTTCCGAAGTGAAGACCTCTCCGACACCAGCAGATGCGCGGACTCGCCATCGACGAATTTCAGCTATCCCACCCAGTTCCGAGTCACCATCGAGGATCAAGTTTGCAGACATTCTGAGATAAGGAAGAAAGGGATCTTCTGGGCAGCAATACCATCTTCTACCAACGGCGATCCCGACAAGATTTTCTGTGGTAACTTCGGCGTGATAGTCCCATTGAGGCAAATCTTGTGTGAGGGGCAGATAGCGTAGAGCGAGAAGGGGGCCTTGCTTGTAACTATCTTTTTCTAGGAAGTGCCCACCAGAAAAACCGACCGAGATATTAAAATAGCCCAGCTGTTTGGGGCGAGGCTCGACTCCCATAAGGTGAGGATCTTCTTCAGTTTTAAAATCCGAAGGTTTAATGGGGATTGTTGTGTCTGGGGCCGCTTTGGTGAAAAGTGGACTCACGACCAAGGTCAAAAAAAGTAGAATCTCAATAACTCGCATACGACAAAGTATAAATTATGACTACAATCAATGTTAATGAAATTTGGAGATAAATTTATGGCAAGACGAGGATCGTGGCTTTTTGCAGGTATTTTAGGATTATTTGTGACAAGCACAGTTCAAGCGGAAAGCGTGAGCACTACAATTCATCATCAATATCAGGCACCACGTGCTTTGGGTATGGGGGATGCGTTTGTTGCCGTCGCTAACGATTATTCGGCTCTATTCTACAATCCAGCAGGGCTAGCCCGTCGTGAAGAAGGTCAGTTTAACGCTTCAATCGGCTTTGGTGGTGGTACACGCATTCTCGATTTCTTTAAAGAGTTTGAAGACATTGATAAATCTGGAAAAACCGACACTCAAAAGACCGAAGCCTATCTTGACCTGATACAGAAGCACTACGGAGATGTTTTTTCTTCTAGAGTGACGGCAATGGAAGGTATTTGGGTGCGTCCTAACTGGGGTATCGGTTTGATTCCGATGGATCTAAGTATCGAAATGGCAATGCACCAACAAGTTGGTCCCACAATCAATGCAACAGTCTTTGCGGATACGACTTTAGGCATCGGTTATGCGGACGATTTACATTCTTTTGATTACGGACGAATGTCTTGGGGTATCACAGGTAAATTTGTGAATCGTGGATATTTTAGCAAATCTATCAGTGCTATTGATTTGGCGGCAAGTAGCGAGATCGTCAGTCAAAAAGACCTTCTAGAAGGTTACACAATAGATGCAGATGTCGGATTTCTTTGGACGCCGGACCTTCCAGATGAAGGCTTTCTTTCGTTGATGCGTTTGGCGCATCCAACATTTGGTGCAGTAGTTAGAAATATTGCCGAAAGTGGTTTCGGGCAGTCTTTGAAACTTCTTAATAAAGATGCCAAGACAGGAACGCCAGAAAAACTATATCGTGTGGTCGATCTTGGAACTCGTTGGGAATATCCAGAATTGTGGATCTTTGGTGGACGAGGAGTTTTAGATATTCGAGATTTGAACCATCCAGCATTTACATGGCGAAAAGGTTTGCACTTAGGTTTTGAATTCGATTGGACAGTGGCAAGCTGGTGGAAGGGCCATTATCGTGTTGGTTTGAGCCAAGGATTTTGGACAGCAGGTTTGTCGGCAGAGCTAGGTATTTTCAATTTAGATTTGGTCAGTTATGCGGATGATGTGGGGTCTAAGAACACTCCTATTGAAAGCCGAGTCTATGCGCTCAAAGCCAACCTAGATTTCTAACGAGCGGCTGGTGAAAAAGGCCCTCCGCCTTGCATCTGAACCTTTTTGACCAGCCTTGGTTCTGGGGTTTGGGGAGGGGGGCGTGTGGTGGGTTGTGCTTGGTGTGTGGTGGCGTCAAAACAAGAAAGGCTCCTCTTGAGGAGCCTTTCTTGTTTTGTACTTTTAGATCGATTTTATTTTTTCCACTGCTCTAAGAGTTTTTTTCCTAATTCTTCTTTATCTGCGGCACTTAGGTTGTTGATGTCAACATTCGCAGTCGCAGCGGCGGAATCAATCTGCTTGCACATCTCACTATTTGCGCTGTTAGCGCTAGAGCAAGAAATTTCGTAAACGGTAGATACTGAATCCACAATTTTGACGACATCCTCAACTTGTGGAGGGGCGCCATTTGAACCTAGAAGCTTATCTATTCCGTCTGAAATTGTTGCTGCCGAACAAGCACCGGGAGTGCCACATGATGCCAGGCTGGCTGCTGTCTTAAGAATGGTAGCACTTTTTGCCATGGCTCCAATCAGCGCCAAACCGCCTTGCTGTGAAAGACGACAGTGTCCGAAAGTTGTATCTGCGTCAGTTTGACTATCAAAACTTATTGCTGACAGAAGTCCGACGGCGCCAGAGTTTTCTGAGATCGCTGTCATTGCTTCAGCTAAATTTTTTGAACTGGTGATATCTTCTTTTATGAAACCGGCAGCACAACGAAGAGCATATGCTTTTGGAGCTGTCAGTCCCTGGATTTTACTCATACAATCCATAGCGGTGTCTTTATTAGCTTTGTCCAAGCAATACTGAGCTTCTGCTAACATATCCTTTTCAGTTTGTTCTGCTTCACAGCCTGACATAAGAACTGTCATTCCTAGGGCTAAAAGACTAGCTGTCGTTTTGGATAAGCGCATTTATATCTCCTTAATCGTTCCAAGCAAAGTGATACCTACTTATCGGCGCATTGGGGCTGGTCTTAATGCCTAAGCTCATTAAATTCATGACTGCTAGTTAGACAAAAGACTGTATTTTTTGTGAATGTCTCAATTTGATCTTCTGAACTGCCGATAAGTTTTTCGATATATAGAAAAAGCTCTTCTAAGAGGTATCTATGAAACGGATTTTATGGATGACATTTTACTCGCTAGTATTGCTGCTATCGTTGACGACAACGGTGCAAGCAGCTGAACGCCGCAGCTTTTATAGCAGTGTCCGTTGTCAAGCTATGGGGGGCGCTTGCATTGCTGTTGCCAATGATGAAACGGCATTGCTAGTCAATCCAGCAGCCTTGGGTAAGGTGCGAGACTTCTATGCAACAGTTTTCGATCCAGAGTTGGAATTCGGTTATCACTTTCAAGGGTTCTATCAGGATAAAGCATTTAGTGCGCCTTTTACATTAGAAGATGTTCTGGCTTCCCTAGATGCCAAACGCAGCACCTATTATCATGCAAAGGCCCAAGTATTTCCCTCACTTGTAGCTAAAAATTTTGGCATTGGATTGTTTGCTAACTATCTTTTAGATGCTGAAATGGCGGCAGATGGAAGTACATTGAGCACCTACTACCGAAATGATTACGCCTTGGTGTTGGGATTTAACTTCAGACTTTTTGGTGGTCGAATGAAGTTAGGGTTCAATTCAAAATTGATCAGTCGAATTGAAGTCGATAATCCCACCTTAAGTGCTACTGGGCCGATGGATTATGCAACGATTGGAACAGAGGGTGTAGGACTCTCGAACGATGTTGGATTAATACTAACAGCGCCTTGGAAGCTATTGCCAACGTTAAGTTTGGTTGCAAGAGATGTTGGTAACACGAGCTTCACGCAATCTCATGGTGTCCGATTAACCACAGCAAATCGTCCCAATTTGGTAAAACAAGATGTGGATGCAGCGATTGCTCTGTTTCCGATCCATAGTAATAACATCCGCTCATCGTGGACAGTGGAGTACCGTGGCTTATTAACATCAGCTGATGAAGAAGATAAAGCAAAACTGTTGCATGGTGGTTTTGAAGTGAATTTTGGAGATGTGTTCTTCACTCGGCTTGGCTATAATCAAAGATATTGGACTGCAGGTTTTGAGCTGGCATCAGAAAGATTTCAAACACAGATAGCAACGTACGGCGAAGAAATTGGTACGGCAGACGCACCTCGAGAAGATCGCCGCTATACTATTAAATTTGCTTACAGGTTTTGATAAGGAGTTGCAGGATGCGCACTTACAAATTTTTGGTTGTTTTAATTCTATCATTGGCGATGACCTCGTGTTCGGACCCTAATCTGTTTAAGCAATTTTCGAATCAAACCTCCGATGAGGCTCTTTACAAAGAAGCCCTCAAGAAAATAGATGCTTTAGAATATACGGCCGCAATTGATATCATAAAGAACCAAATGTCTTCAGCCTACCAACAGAGAGTGGACGTAAGAGAGAGTTTAATGGGAGCTTATGCCGGCAAGTGCGGCCTGACATTTGTTACTTTAGTTGACGGATTAGGAACGACAGCAGAGACAAAAATATTTCCTTTGGCTCTAGGGGCCTTTGGCAATCTCGCCATCGACACCACGTCTTGTGAAAACGCAGTTGAGATTTTAAAAGGTTTTGGTACTTCCACGCAGCGCTCCTCCAATCAGAATTTATTTGCGGTGTTTCTTGGGTTGGCAAAAATGGGAGTCAATCTTCGTAATACTTTAGATAGAGAAAATAATGGTCTCGGCGACGGCGTGGTTGATGCCGGTTACGATGTTTGTGCAGCTCCGGCAGGAACGACAGATGGTCAGTTGACTGATGAAGAAATAAAGAAAGTGATTACTGGCTTGGGTCTTGTATTTGATAATATCGCAACTTTGATTGCTTCTATTGGCACTGGCAATGATGGAGTTAATGCTTTAGATGCTGCCAAAACTCAGTGTGAAAGTATTCCAGGTGTTACTTCATGTACTTTCACTGAAGAAGACGATATTGACCCAACGACTGTTGCAATCTTTAGAAAGATGATAGCCAGCAAGGATCTTGGTTTTGGAACTTGTGACGTCGTTCTTTGTTGTGGACCATAGGGAGTAAAAATGAGCTACATTTTAAGCTTTTTATGCCTTCTGCTTCCCTTCAGTGTGAGTGCTCAAGAAATCTTCGAGTCCGGTCGCTCTATTCGCTCGGCTGGAATGGGCGGGATGTATATTCCTATAGCAAATGGTGTTGACGCTATTTTTTACAACCCGGCAGCTTTAGGAAAAGGTTTTGGACTGAATATCGAGTTGATGAATTTAGATGTGGGCATCAACGGACAAGAGGCTATTGATCTTGCTAATTCAGCCAGCACGATCGAGAACCCTTCTGATTACAACCAGTTCTTTGGAAAGAAAGTTTGGTTTGAAACAGAGGGGCGGGCCGGTGTGACTTTGCCTCGATTGGGTGTGGGATTTTTACAGAAAGCGAATGTGAATCTTGAGCTTCACAATCCTGGTTTTCCTCAGTTTCAAACATATTTTTTGAATGATCAGATTGTTGCTCTGGCTGGTGCCTTGAATTTGGGTGATAAAATCTATGTGGGAATGTCTTTAAAACAGGTGCGACGGTGGGGGGGCGAGACCATTGATCTTGGCCTATCTACGATTGCCAATGCCAATAACTTAAACTCCATCGGTGACAACTTTAAGAATCGCGGTACCGCCTACGGAGTCGATGTCGCGATCATGAAGGAGTTGTCAGGCCTTTCAAGTCCCACAGTGGCCCTAACATTACAAGATGTAGGGAATACAACTTTTCAAAAAACGGATGGAGTCGAAGCGCCTCCATCCATTCAGCAAAATTTGAATTTTGGCGTCGGGGGGATGATCGATTTACCCGGATTGGATTGGACCTATGGATTTGAAATGCGCCATCTTATGGAATCTGATGTGGCCCTTGGTAAAAAAGTTCATATAGGCACAGAGATCTCGCTGCCTTTTATCGACCTGCGCGCTGGTATCAATCAAGGATATATGAGTTATGGGGTTGGGATGAATTTTCTTATTTTTCGTCTGGACGCAGCCAGTTTCAATGAAGAAGTAGGTGTTTATCCAGGGCAGACTGCTCAGCAGCGATTTCTACTAGGATTGACCATTGATATGGGGTTTGATGCGGACTTTAATTTTGTTGATGCCGAAGGTAAAAAGCGAAAACTCAAACAACGACGTTAATTTCGCTCTGCAATGCAAAAAGGTACGGCGTACCTTTTCCGGCGGGTATGGAGGATAATCGGGAGATAATTCTTCAACGCTGGTGTTAGTGAATGCTGAAAATAATATCGTTTCAATCGCGGTCGCAGGTTGCTGATCTTTTTTCAAGTTTTAAGCCACGGGAGCAATCCTGGTTGGTTTCGGATTTGCGGACCAAATTTGAGCTGCAACAAAAAATCTTGAATCGTGACGGACAGTATCTTGATGAGTCCGTTTTACGTGCCAGTGATCTGTGGAAAATTCTTTTGAAAAGATTAGATCCAAGTTTGCGTTTGGTGAGTGATCCCTTTGCACGTTCGTTGTTAAGAACCATCATGGATGAGAACGAGCAGGCACTGGGAGTCAACTCTTCGGCAGCAGATACAGTCTTTGCTTATATCGATCAAATGGCAGCCGTTCTTTTTCATCCAGAAGGCACATCTCGTCTTGAAGAGTGGTTTGAAAGTCATCAGGAATCGAAAAATCGTTGGCGTGACTGGTACTTGCGGGCTCGTTTCTGTGCGTTGAAGCTCCTAAGCCAACATCGTGTTATTACAGCGGACTGGATTACAGCCTATTTGCAGAACTTTAATGAGTTAGAGCGTGTCTGGCGGACTTCGCTCATTGTGGATTTAAGTGGCGAAATTTCTCGGGTCGAAGCGGAGCTGTTGCAAAGTTTGTCTCGCACTGTCGACGTGACGATCTTGGAGCCGAGTCCCAATTGGAAGAAAGATTTCTATTTCCTTTTACAACCCTACGAGGATTTACGCGCGAAAAGCAGTCATATTCAGGATTTGCCGGCGCGTCCTAGCGTTGCCAAAAAAATTGAAGTTTTGCGTTTTTCGGGAATGCTAGCTGAAATTAAAAACTGTGTTGGTCAGATTCGTGAGTGGCTGAACGAAGGTAAAGCAGCAAGCTCAATCAGTGTGATTGCGCCCGACATTGAGTTGTATTGGCCTGTTTTGCAGGCTTATCTAGAAGAAGAAGGAATTCCGGCTCAGAAGGATGTAACACATAAAACACAAAGTCTTCCATCTGTGACTCGGTGGTTGGCGACGTTGAGAGCGAAAAGTGGAAGACTCTCAAGTTCTGATCTGGAGATTTCTTTTTTCGATCATCAAGATTCTGAGAATTTACGATATGAAGAGTTTCGGTCTTTGTTTAAAAGTCTTTATGTCAACGAAGACTTGGCTCGAAACGATTTAGTCCATCGAGTTTTTCATGAACAACTCGACATGACAGGATTTTTGTTGCGAGATGAATTTGTTGCTAAAGCTCTCATGTATTGGAATTCAGATGAGATAGAAATTGTGCAACTGGTTCTTCGTGAAATGCTTCAGAATGCCATTCCCAATACCAAGTTGAGTTGGAAAGAATGGCTGAGTTATTTAGAGAGTATTGTGGCCGTCAAAGAGTACACTCTAGAAAAGGGTCACCCCGATGGAGTGATTGTTACTAAGTTGATGTCAGCTCATTCTGAAAAAGCAAAGTTTCGCCTATTTTTAGGCTTAACAGATGAGGCCTTGAGATCGCGAAGTCGGACTCAGTTGTCAGGTCAGGACTATTTTGATTTAGGCAAAGATATTGGTTTTTATCTAAACAATCCAGATCAAAGCGACTTGGATTTTGAATTGAGACTCTTAGCTGAAGCTGACAGTGAAATGGACATTTTCTGCTTTGGGGCCACAGATTTGACGGGAACCTTATGCTCTCCTTCTACTTTTTGGTTGAGCTTCAAAGGTGAGCATGAAAGCTTAACTTTGCCGAAAGAAACTCGATGGGACGAGTTGCAAAATTCAGACGAGGTGGGGCACCGACCGTGGTTAGTGGCTCGTAAAGAACAAGTTGAAAAACGCCTGTTGCAAGATCGAGGTAAGCTTGCACCCGATAATATACAAATTAGGGAGCTGCCGCGTATTTCCGCTTCAGCCGTTGAGAGTTTTCTTGAGTGTCCTTTTGTTTTTGCAGCACAAAGGTATTTTAAATTACGAGATCTACCAGACATAGAGTTGGATGTCGATCACCGGACTCGGGGACAATTGGCACATGCTCTTTTCGAAAAGCTCACTGAAGAACCCATGAGATTTGATTGGTCCCAGGATGAGTTGGCACAGATTCTTGAAAAGATCCGTCAGGATAAAAAGTTGCTTTTTGCAGATGAGCGTTTGTGGGGGCCCCTAAAGAATAAACACATCCAATTAGGTTTGCGATTTCTCAATTTTGAAAAGAAATGGCGAGAAGAATTTAAAAAGACCAAGACTTTGGCTCGTGAAAAGCGCTTTGAATTTTATTTGAATCCGCAAACTGAAGAACTGACTAAAGAGCCTACCGACAACTGTTTCCGTATTTCAGGTCAAATTGACCGAATCGACGGAGACGGGGCTGGGGATGTGGTGGTCGTTGACTATAAAAGTTCCTCGGGTGGTATTTCGGCTCATGCTTCGTGGCTCAAGAACAGAGAACTGCAATTGTTGTTCTATATGTGGGTTATTGAAAAAGGTCTCTGTGAAGATATTCAAGGGCAAGTGATTGGACTTTTCTATTACGTTTTCCGAACATTTGAGCGTAAAGGGTTTAGAATCGATGAATTGGCAGGTCATCTGTATCCAGTACCTAAACGAAAAGATAAAAATGCCACGTTTGAAGCCAAAGAAAAATATCTTGCAGATTTCAGCCAGCTTTTGATGCTGACTTTAGACAGAATAAAAAACGGCGAATGTCAGGCACATCCTGCGGATTTTAAAACATGCAATACTTGCGAGTGGAGACGCCAATGTCGAGCACCTCATCTCAATTAAAGAATGAAATTCTTCGCGCCGGAGCAGGAGCGGGAAAAACTACTAAGTTGACAGAAACCTTTTTAGGTTTTGCCAGTCAGTTTAAGTTAGATCATGGCAAATTTCCTCGTATTGTGGTGACAACCTTTACACGAAAGGCCACACAAGAATTGAAGGAGAGATTGTTAAACAAGTCTCTGGAATTAGGGCGAGATGATTTATTTCTTTATGTCAGCTCTAAGTCGCAAGTGCAGATTTCGACAATTCATGGGGTTTTGAGTGTTTTTCTGGCTCGTTATGGTGCTTCTATCGGATTGACTCCGGATTATAAAATCATGGCTGAGGGTGAGATTCGGAAAGGGGCAAGAAAGATTATTCGTAAATATCTTCTAGAAAACCCCAATCTTCAGGAGCTTTTAGAAGAATATGACTTTCCTGTTCTAGAGGGCGCCTTGCTGGCATATTTCGGTGAAAGTGTGAATTTCACGTCTATGCAGTTTATTCCAGAATTGGAGCTAGAGATTGAAACCGAACGGGTTCTTTCGGATATTTCTGGAAAGTTGCAAAGGGTCTGCACGGCCATCAGCCATGAGACGACCAACGACAAGTGGCAAGAATACATACAGAGTCTTCTCAATTTTTCTTGGAAAATGAAAAGCGAAAGTTGGATGGACTTTTTTTCGCGACTGGAAAATTTTTGGGAGTTTACTTCTAAGCCAGCCTATCGCAAGGCATCCGCGCCATTTTCTGCCAGTCTTAATGAGGAGCTGGAAGAATTACGTGAACGTATTGATAAGTTGATCGAAGAGCCTCGGTATCGTCCTTCTTTCTGGCAAAAGCATCAACGTAACTGTGAATTATTTAATGAGTTGGCACAAAATTTCTGTCGTGATTTTATGGCGACTAAGCTAGAAAAAGGTTTTCTCTCAATGAGTGATCTTGAGACTTTGGCCTCAAAGATCATTCGCGATACTCCAGAGGCTGCTCAGCAATTTTCCCAGGAGTGGGACTATTGGATGGTCGATGAATATCAAGATACCAGTCCGGCACAGGTTGAGTTGCTACGTCATCTTATCGGCACAAAACCCGTTTTCATCGTTGGGGATCCCCAACAGAGTATTTATCTGTTCCGTGGAGCTAGAGCAGAAGTATTCAATGAAAAAGTTTCGGAGATTCAAGAGAGCAACGGAGTCTTCAATACAAAGTTGATCAACTACCGATCCACTCCGGAGGTTTTAGATTTTTTTAATCATTACTTTACTCGCTTAAGTAAAGATTTTGCCGCTATGACTCCGAATCCAGATAAAAAAAGAGTTGGAAACCAGAATCCTGTTGTGCAGATATTGCTGTCTGAGACAACCGATGCAGATCCAATTTCTCAAGAGATTTTGAATACAGTTTTTCGTGTTCAAGAACTTTTAGCTGATGGAGTCAGTCCCGAGCAGATTTGTGTGCTGGGGCGCACGCATAAAACCCTCGAAGATATTGCCAAAGTGGCGCAAGATTTTGGAGTGCCCTTACAATTGCATAGTGGCAGTGGATTTTATGAGCGCAGAGAGGTGCTTGATGCACTGGCGATATTAAAGTTTTTGGTCAATCCACATGATAATGCCAACTTTGTATCTCTGTTGCGCTCACCGTGGTTGGTAATTTCCGATACCGAATTAATGGGGTATTGTCACAGCTCTCGTCACTCTTATTGGAAAGAGGCACAAAAGGACATCGAAAGTAAGGATGAGACACATCCCTTACAGCTGCTTCGAACCCTTCTAAAGATGAGTGAAAAACAAGGACTGACGGCGACATTAAAAAAAGCTCTGAAAGATTTGGGATTGTTTGATTATTCTAGTCGTATCGATAGTTCCGGACGTCGAGAGGCCAACTTGTGGAAGGTCGTCGCCTTGTTGAGTGAAGAAGAGCGTCGACCCGGTTTTAATTTCTTAGATTTTTTAGATTCAAGTTTAGCGACATTGTCTGCGGATGAGGGTGGTGAGGATGCTGATGCCACTCCTGTGATTGAGCCCAAACGTGTGAACTTTATGACGGTTCATGCCTCTAAGGGTCTGCAATTCGATCAAGTGATTGTTCCAGGAATGGGCCAAGATCCAAGGGCCAGTCATGCTCCGGTTCTAAGTATTCATGAAAAGACCGGTCTGTGGTCATTGAAAGTTCGTATTGAAGAAACTCAGTCTATGGCAAGTAGTGTACTTGCAGATCAAATCACAGAAGAACTTAGAACACGTGAAAGCGCAGAGTTTCTGCGGGTGCTTTATGTGGCTCTGACAAGGGCGAAATCTGGAGTGACATTGCTGTGGGATCAAAAAATTGGCAAGAAATCCTGGGCTGCACTTTGTCCTTTGAACATTGAGGAGGGATTTCATCAAGAGGACACTTTTTCTTATCTTGTTCGCGTAGGAAATAATGTTCCACAAAAAATGGATGAACAGTTGCTGTCGAAAAAGGAATTGCGTCCGATTTGGCAGGCGACAGAGGCGGCTTCACGTCCAAAATATATTTCGGTGACGGAGTTGGCGGCACAAGAGGTTGCAACGAGCTCGGGGGGTACGAAGCGACTTAATAATTTAAGTGCCGGTCTGAATCGTGCGCAGCAGGGAACCAATGCGCATCGAATGTTTGAAGCTCTGAAGTACACTACTTACGAAGAGCTTTTAGAGATTGGTGATGAAGACTTAAAAAAGCCGCTTCATTTCATTGCACAGACCACACAGCTGCCTTTGCTTTCCATCATAGAGAAAGGCTATGTCGAATGGGGGTTTGTTTTGCAGAACGGGAACACTTTTGTGCAAGGACAAATTGATCTGTGGGGGATTGTAGATGGTGAATTATGGGTGGTGGACTACAAAACGGGATCGCAGAAATATTCAGATGTCGCTTTGAAACAACTTAAGATTTATGCCTGGGCCCTAGGTAAATTGAATTACTTGGATGGGGTGACTCGCCTCAAAGTTGCAGTTGTTTATCCTTTAGATGAAGTGGTTAAGGTGGAGGAGTATCAAAGCTTTTCAGCACTCGAAGCCGAGGTCGGAATTTCAGATTAAGAGTGTCCCTTGGACAGAGGTCTAGCTCTTTTTATTTCGCACCTCTTAGCTTGTCTGAGTGTGGAGGTTTTTTTAGTATTGTCAGCATGAGAAGAAAACCATGGTCCCTGATTCTTTTGGCTGTACTTCATGTGATATCACCCATTGGCAGTCTACTATTAAATGCGGTCCGCAGTGGGAGGACGCCAATCCAACAGTGGCATTATTGGATTGATGCGCTTCCCAAGGCATTGCCCTTTATCTATATCTGTTTGCCAATTCTTGCGGGCATCTTCATTTTTATTTGCCGTCGTTGGTCTTACTGGGGATATCTCTTGAGTATAGGGACGATCTTTGCTTCAAATCTCTACAGCTATTTCACAAATATGACTTTAGGAACACTACTGATTCTTGTGATCGTAGCCTTGATTGATATTCTTGTTGTGGCCTATTTTATGGTTCCATCCGTACAGCAAGTTTATTTTGACCCTAGAATGCGTTGGTGGGAGGCGGCTCCTCGCTATAACTTTAACACATCCGGTATTGTTAATGGAGGACGTGCATTCATTAAGAATCTTTCTCAAGGTGGAATGTTTATAACGACCGGTCCGTTGATGGAAATCGGTGATAAGGTGAACGTTTTTTGGGACTATAAGGGAGTAGAGCAAACAATCTCTGGAATCGTTGTCTACAAGAGCCACAATCCCGCGGCACCAGGATATGGTATTCGCTTTACTCATACTGTTGATACGATTAAACAATTGCGAGACATCACAGACCAACTTCATGCTCAAGGCTTGATCGTAAGAGAGCGATTGCCAGGGCCAGAAGAAGGTTTTTGGGCTTGGTTTGGAAATCTTTTGAAAACAGGTGAAGGTCTTTTTCCGAAAATCAAAACATAAAAAGGTGCGCCGTCAGAGAGAAAACGACGCACCCGGAGAGACTGAATTATCGATTGTATTCTGGATTTGTCACAAGTGTTAGATTACTGAGGAACTCAATATTCTTCATAATCATGCCGTATGAGGAATCTAGCTGACTTCCATCCACAATTTGACCCATAACTTCACCAAGGTTTGCCAGTACTTCAAAACCTTTTTGTTGACCGTAAACTTTCGCTACTTGATCCATGCTTCCTTTTAACGATTTCTGAGCCACAGCGAAAATTGGAACGGCTTTTGCCAAGTTGTCAGCTTGATTTTTTAGTTCTAGAGCCACATTCACTGCACCTTCCGATTTAAGAAGAACCTCTATTGTCACAGAGATCACTTGTTCATTGAAGCCCATGATGTTTGCAACTTGAGATTCAACAGAAAGTTGTGGGTTTGCTTTAACCATTTCAGGGTGAGCAATCATGCCATTCGCATTCAGTTCATTGAGTTTTGCAATTAACTGAGCTTTAGCAGACTCCACTTTTTCCGCATTCTTACCTTGGCTCATAAGGTTCTGGAACTGATTGATAGCAAGTTGGCCCATCAATGGTTCAAGCACCGGTGACTGTTGAATGAAGAAGTTTTTCACACTAGCAACTCGCAAGATACCATTAGCAGCTATTGCATTATCCAGAGCCCAGAATGTTAGACGAGTTTTACTTTGTTCAGAAACACCTAACAAGCTAAGTGCAACACGGTCTGTCGGAGCGGCACCAATGCTGCTTCCCACTTTAAACAATGTAGCGAAGTTGTCTTTGTCTTGTAACGTCTTCGCTTCTAGGTTCAGAATTCCAAAGATACCTGCATACGCTGCCATTGTTGGACTTACTTCATTTTTTTGACCTTCGATTGGGAATAAAACCGCATTTGCATTTGTAAAGGTCGGCTGAGCCTCATCCAAAATCAAGTTCGCAAAAGTATTTACGACAATGCTGTTTTCAGGCTTCATACCCAAAACATACTTTTCAAAATCTAAGAATGAGAACATCAAGCTCTGTGATCTGTATTTGTAAGCCGGGAAACCTTTCATTGTTAAAAAGTTCATAGCCATGATCTTGTCTTCTTCGACTCCAACGGTATCGACACGTTCATCATTCATTCCGCGAGTCATCAAAGACTTGGCTTCAACAATTTCAATATCAGTGATTGTCTTACCAGTTTCTTCACCCTTTTCGTTCTTTTCTTTATATTGGTAAGGAACAGCCAAGAAACGATCTCCACTAAGGAATTGTGTCTTAGCATCAGGTGTGTTGATAACTTGGTTATAGAACAAGTAAGACTTTACTGCCGCTTGAACATAATCACCTAGCTCAGGATCTTGATTGTTCATTACCATTTTGTAGAAGGCTTCATCCATAAATTGACGCATTTGGAACATTGTCATGATGGACCGACCAACAACTCGGCTCGCCATTGCAACACCGAAATCATTTCTATCCCAAGCGTGGTAATTAGTTACGTAGCTGTCTTCGTAGTCTTTGATCATATTCTCAACAACTTCTTCTGCTGTTGTACCGGCATCGAAACGCTGACATGTAGGCTCGTATCCAACATGAATGTCAGTGCAATATTTGTAAGGTCTTAGGCCTCCAGCAATTTGATGTCTAGAGAAGTTGTTCCAACCGTCTTTAGCTAAAACCGTTTTGATTTTTTGCACGCTGATGAATGTTTCTGGTCTGTTGACTTTTTCAACAAGACCCAATTCGTTCAATTTATCTTTAAGCTTTTCATTGCCCTCAATCAAACCCAAGTGTGAAGCACGAAGAGCGTGGATATCATAAGCTCCAATGCCATCCCAACGGAATTTGCCAGGAGCAATGTAGTCCATGATTGAAGAGTAATTTCTTTTTGATGGTGTACCATCTGGATTGTTGAAATTCACTTTATCGAAAGAAGCAATAAAGTTATGAGTCAAACCTTGAGAGTGACCCATTTCATGACCAAGATCGAAGAACAATTCTTCACGAAGAGCGTCTTTAAATGACATTCCAGCAAAGTCGCGAGCAACGGACTCTCTTTCGGTCATCATACAGCCAGGTGTATTTTTAAACTGAGTTTTCATTTGTGTGCGAATTCCACCCAAACGTGCTGCACGCGTTAACTGAGCACGTTGTCCAGCAGAAAGTTTAGCACCTTTTGCTGCTAACATTTCTTTAGCAACGATTCCTTGCAATTCAACTTGATCCATTGATGAGTTTTCATAGAGAGCTCTGAAGACACGCTCTAACCAAGCGCCTTCAAATTTAGGCATAGAGTATTCAAACTTTTCTGCGCCGAGTTTTTTCATTTGAGAAGCCGCATGCACAAGATCAGACTTTTGTAATTTGATCTTTTTGAGGTCGACAAGGCTATTAGTCTGAAGTCTTTTACCGTTAGCAAGTTGCACAAGTTGTTTTGTAAATTGTGCTGCAGCCTGAGCTTTTTGCTCTGGAGTTGCAGATGGTTTGGCTTCTTTTCCAAGCTGTTGTTTTGCTTCAGCTTCAATATCTTTTTGTTTCGCAAGTTGTGCAAGAGCTTGAGCGCGATAGTTCTTTTTCATATCGTCCCATTGCTGTGTTCTTTGTAAATTGCGTTGAGAGCTAGCTACAAACTGTTGCAAGTTGCCCGCGTAAACAACCAAGGCGTCAGCAACTACGACACCGGATCTTGGGTTGTAACCAACTTGAGATACACCAAGAATTCCGTGATTATCGTTGAATTTATTTTCATAGTGAATGATGTTTTTATCAAGGTCACCTACGATTGCAGAAACACCAGCGTCTCCAGAGAATTGAACCTCTACGTAACGACCAGTGCGTTCTAAACTAGTTCCTTTAAATGCTTGGCGATAAGCTAGATCCCACGAATTAACAACTTCAGTTGTTGTATCGCGATAAAGCTGACGAATCTCAGGATCAAGATCTACGTTGGCTTCCAAACCAGTTACTGTGTAAACAAGTTTTTTACCGTTTCTGAAATCATGGATGACAGGGAAGTTTTCTTCTTGTCCCTCACGACCATAAAGACCTTGTGCTGTTGGAGCAATTTTACCGATTGTCCATACGCCATAACCCAAAGCGTTTTGAACACGGAAAGGAACCTGTGGTGCATAGGAAGAGTTAGAATCAGCATTTACTAATTTAAAAGAAACGCGTTCTTTTAGCTTTACGTTTGTTTGGTAAGGGGCTGTACCATTGTAATCATTTACAACTGCATAGTCTGTAATACAGTTGGCTGATAGGCCAGCTGAGTACTCGATAGTGTAATTTAGAATTCCGTTATCTAGTTTCATGTCGACATCAGCAACAGTTTTGTCGCCAATAGAACGGAAGCACATGCTTGCGACACTCTCGTATGGGGAAAAGTCAGAGTGTAAACTATTGTGTGCCAGTTCGATATCAATGTATTCAGCATCTACACGAGTCGCTGGAACTAATTTAGGAATTGCGTATTTAGCGCCTGCTGCATCTTTAGTTTCAGTTTTTAGATACTTAACCGGGATAGACATGAGTTCTTCAAGGTCCGTTTCATTCGAACCCGATTTGAAATCGATAAGTTTATCAGATTTACGAACCACAAGACGGTTTTCGTGCATTTCAAATTTAACAATTGTCAGATTTCCAGCAAGACCAGGAGCAAAGATAGAGGTCACTGGAGCATCTTGTAGAGTTCTTTTGTAGAAGAATTCTTTGCCTTTAATATCTGACACACGGATCGTTCTTCTTGGATCCATTTTATCATCAGCTTCAATTTTTACCGGCTCTACATTTGCTGCGATTTGCACAAGTCCAATGTTTTCAACAGCTCGAACTGGGGTGAAGTTCAGAGTTGCTGATTGATTTCCTTCTTCATCGACAACTGGTAGTTCTGGACGAACATAAGAAACTGGAACATCATAGCGAAGCACCATCACGCAGTCCACTTTTTCAGAATCAGGAAGTGCTTTTACGATTTCAGCAGAACAAGCGCGAACGTTTGTTTTATCAGAACCTGATTGAAGTTGTAGCAATTGAGAGTCAGAAAGACCGAGTTCACTTTTTTTACCAATCTCAAAGACATGAAGTGCTTTAACATCAAGAAGTGTTAAAACGCGAGCCTTGTCGTCTAGTCCAACTTGGATTTGAAATTCTTTTTTGAGTGTTTCAGCTGTAGTAAGTTTATTGTTGATTCGATCCATGACAAACGTTCGATCTAGTTCGCCTTTAGATGCTGGACTGATACCCACTAATAAACGATCTGCCGCTTTAGTAGAAATTTTAATGTGTGAAGCCTCATTCCAATCAGTAGCTTTCATGCGAAGAGTTGAAGTTTCTTCTTTGAGTTCATTTTTTGCTCTTTGCAATACGCCGTAGCCTTCAACTTTAAACTTGAATAGAGGAACAAGGAGTGTGGAGTCTTTCTTAGAAAGAGCTGCAATTTTTTGCGCGCGGACTTCCTTCATTTTTGCCATTAAAGACTTAATTTGTTTGTTATCCTTAGCTTTCTGAAGTTGTTTTTGCAGAACAACTTCTTCTTTAAGTTGAGCGAGTTGTTTTTCAACGATAGATAACTCAGAAGTGTTGCTTACGATTTTATATGTAGTAACAAATTCTTTATCGACAGAGAGGCTGATCGGGTAGGAGTGACCCGCTTGACCAGTCATTTCAAGGCCCTTGAACATAAATTTAAGACGATCTGGAACATTGGCTTCAGAAATTCGGACGATGCCTTTTTCCGCAGTAGCTTTCGCCGATTCGCCGTGGCTCAAGGCTTTAAACTCATCATCAGTGATCACTTTAAGGGAGGTGTTTTCTGTTTGGAGTTCTCCAAACTCTGCAATCGCAAAGATAGACTCTTGGCTATCTTCAGGCAAAGAAGCATCCCTTTTCTTTGTACAACCTGTAACAAAGAGGGCTAAGGCTATTAGGGTCGTCATTGCCTTTGCGTATTGAGATTTGTGAGTCATTGTTCTCTCCATTCCATTTTTGTCACCACCTTTACCTCATATCGAATATAAAAGGCTTTAAGGCTGTGACTCTCTCCTGTAGAGAAGTTAGTGCATCGACAGTGCCATTAGATGAAACCGTGGTAATGAACTATTTGCAGCTAGCCGCGTATTCTTGTCTAAAAATTAGTCAGGGGACAATTCAGGGAATAAGTCTCAAAACTGGACGATTTTTAATAACTTAGACAGGGGAGATCATATTGTATTTGGACACCGTATCTTGTTTAAAACGGTATTGAGGATCAGGCTCATTCTGTTCTCATTCACATGTTTCGGAGGAGGTTTGTGATGAAATCCCTATTTGTTTTTTGTCTAATTTTGATTCTTGGGGTGTATGCCAAAGCTTTCATAATTTTTGGAGAGTCTGTCTCTATAGGGCAAGGAGAAGGACGAGCTTTTTTTGACAAAGCCCTACTTCGAGCAAGACATTCCTGTGCCTCAAGTCTGTGAAAAGACAGGTTATTTTCCTAGAGCCTATTCTATTTATTTTGATAGAAAGCAAAAGATATATTTGATCAGTTTAGATAAGTTAGAAATTAACAAATAATGCCAACGGCATCATTTTAACAGCGAGAGAGTTTGTTCTCTCGCCAGATTTTTAAAAGATCACAGTAGTCGACGCATAGACAAAGGAATTGTTGTCATTAAAAAACTGAATGTTTGAGTCAGCGCCATTCGGACGAAGTGTTGATCCGCTATTTGAATGTCCTAGGGAGGCAACCCAAGTGGAGTTAAATTGATAGCTAAGTTCTTCGCTTATGTCGAAAGAATGGCGCACGACATTTTGATAGGACCAGGTATTTCTTTGCATGAAAGTGGTGGACAAAGATAGTTTCGAGTTGAAGTTGTAAGTTAAACCAAGCGATTGAGATGTGGAGTATTGTGTATTCACTCTTCCGTCGAGAGCGGTTTCATACTGGTGAAAGTTGCGGCCGAGTGAGAGTGTGCCCGCGATCTCCAGATCTTTAGGCAGTAGGTCAGGATTCGCAATGAGGGTTAGACCCGTCGATACAGAAGCATAAAGATTTTGTCGTATGTGAGAGTCCTTGGAGGTGGGGATGCCCAATCCAAGGCGAAACCCGCCCATTAAATATTTGCCCCAGTTTGAAGGGCTTTGTTGCAAATTGAGACTCGTATCTGAAAAATCATTGGATTCAGGATATTTTAGGTCTTGCGAGTATCCACCTTGGGCTCGCAGAGAGTATTTATTATTTATTTTAAGGTTAATCCTCATCATATAGTCCATGCCATCACGACGAGACCCATCGTCAAAGTCATAAAGATTGGTAGATCGACTGAAATTAAAGAATCCACTCCAAGAGCGTCCCTCTTTTTTAGGTTGCTGAACAACTGTTGTGGAGGATGTCACAGAGGCATTTGCATAAGTTTTCCCTGCAACTAAAAGTGTAGCTAGCAAACTTAAAACAAATTGTGTGGAAATAGGCATATGGATCTCCTCACTACATCACTGATGCAGGGAGAGTGCCATGTTCAAGTATCCCAGTCTCTGCTTTGTGTCTTCTTGGTTGTCGAATCTTTTTTCATGAGACATTATTTGGCAAAAAAGCGAATGTTATTTTTGCTTCGCTTTTGAAATTCGAGATACCTAGATAGAAGTTTTTCTGTGTATCATTAAGGAGCGTTTTAAAGCTAAACACGACGCCAATGGTATCTACTATTGACTAATCACATGCTCGGAACTTAACCTAAAATGACACATCTTGTTGCTGCTGGGGTTAAGGGGAAAAAGTGATTAAACGTAATAATGAACGCGGTTTTACGCTAATCGAGTCACTGTTATTGGTCGGTATTCTGGCGATCATCGTATTTTCTGTGACATCTATTACTTCGTTACAGAACAAAATGCAGAAAGTGATCGATAATAAAGATAAAGCCTCCATGGAGCTAAGCACTCTGGTTGCGAGAGGAATGTCTGTCATTAAGGACATTGGTCCTGATTCAAATCAAGGTTTATGTAAGTTTTTAGAACCTCGCTCAACTTCAGGGGGTGTGGGTGACATCGACTTTGTAATTCATCCTGAAGGTTCAAATCATTTGGGTGTTGAGTGGGACAGAGCTTTTCAGAATTCGGGCTGGAAGGTGAGTGCTCGTTGTTCGCCAGGTCTTTATAGTCGTTGCTATGAGTTGGATAATTCGAATCAGTCATTGGCAGATAATCTTAGAGCGCAAAATCCTCAACTCAAAGTTGAGCTTATTCCAGTTGAATTAAGAACAGCTGGAGGTAAGTCTTATACTCCTGTCGCAAAGTCTAGAACCGTGACTAACGCACGAGATACCGGGATGGTGGTTTCTGTCACTATAGAGTTAGATAATCAACAAAGTGGAAAAAAGGAGTCCGTCACTGATCACAATCTAATGTGGTCGGGTGAGATTGCATGTCGTAAAGAGATCGATGGTCGTGAGATTTTGATTTCCGTGTCGGGAATGGGGTCTGGACTTTCCGATCAACTTCTACTGTCCTCATCGAAAACGCAACCTGCAGGCGGTGACAAGTTTATGAATGTTGAATTTCGTCATGAAATTCGCTCATCAACTGAAATGGCAAATGGGTTGATTCAGGCAAATCGCGATTATGATAAATCATTCGCGTTCCAGTGTGCAGAATCTGAATTTAGATGTTCAAATAAAGCAGGAAATAATCGCGTTTGGGGAGATGTTTTAAAAGGACGTCTTTGGGCTTCTTACATCCCAAGAAACAACAAAATCAGTGCAAGTTCCATTTTTGCCATGAACCAAGTTTGTTTTGGAAAAAAAGCAGACAGCGTAGTTTGTCCTCCGAACTATCTCATTTTTAACAACTCAGGTGAGACGACGAACTTTGCCACGCCGTTGGTTTATACAGATAATAGAACACCCGTAGACGTGACAATGCCGGAGGCCGGACGCGCCATTTGTCCTTCAGTTTGTTCTTCAGGAGGATCCGTTAGTTTTAACAGACGAACTGCGGATCTCAAAGATTATGCCTCAGAGAATTTGCATCGGGCTTTCTTTAGAACCACATATCAACAAGATACTACAATTGAACAATATGATGCAGATCCAAAACCTATTGGTTGCGTTTGTTGTTTTAAAAAACAATGCCAAGCTTATGGTCTTAATGCCATGGGTGGATGTGAGGAAAACCCTGTAGAACCAATGGATGCACGAGTTCCAGAATGTCAAACAGAGCGAGAGCAAACAATCGTGAGCTCGATTTTGCCAGGGAATGCTTCCGCTGATAAATGTGTAGTGGCAGATCTAACGAATACCGGTCTCGTTCTTTCAACTCAGATTTGTTCAACTCCAATTCCTGCCTCTTGTTTCTTCCAAGGCTCCATGGTTGTTTCCAAAAACATTGAAAAAGAGGTTCGCAATGTCACTTTCGATCAAGCATCGGAAGCTTGTTATGACATGGGACAAGTTGTAATTCAGGCAGAAAGCTTTAGGGAGTATTTAAAACAACAACCAGGCTCACCGACAGATCTGTCGAAACTTCCACCGGTAAACCCAGCTGGTAAGTTTGATTATATCGATAATGCTTATATCGGAAGTTTTATCGAGCCTTATACAAGTCCTATGTTGCAGCAGTTGGCTGCTGACATGAAATCGAACAATGTACAGCGGGTTTGGATGCCGATGCGAACGGATAGTAAGGGAAAAGTGTATCATGTTCCTTTCTCCTCACAAGGTTCTAAAAGTGCATACGTTAATTTCAATCATAGAGGTGTTCAATCCTTTGATGTCGATAGCAATCATCCCTTCAAAGCCGGGACGGGGAGTCTTCTGTTAGTGAATCATCGGAGATGGTTGGGCGCTTTACCAGTTGATACCACACAAACTCTAAATACGATTTTCCCCATTTGCAAATCGAAAACGGGCGAGCTGTTTAAGTCGAAGGTAAATGCAACGAGCTTAGATGATGCGGAATCAAAGTGTCGCCAAGAAGGGGGTATTTTCCTTCCGCCTGAAAATGGTGCAGAACTTGTTCAGTCACTTGGATTAGTAAATCGCAACCACAGCCTTTTGCCTTGGCCAGGCTCTGACACAGTTCATGGTTCGTGGTTGGCGTTTAGCAAAAATGCCGCAGGAGTTTGGGAGCCTCGTTCGACAATTGAGACATCAACAGGTGCCATTAATGTACAAGGGCGCGCAGTTCCTTTTACGCCGAGTGCAGTCACACATTTGATTTGTGTAAGGAGCGGTAAGTTTGAAATTTCAAGTAAACAAAATCCTTGTCAAACAAATGCAGGATTGAACTTATCTGCAGCCGAAAAAGCAGAAATTGCATTTCTAATTTTTAAAACTGATGGTTGGTCTTCAAATAACGTTTACTCACTTCAGGGTGCGGGGCAGTGATATGAAGTCCAACTCCAAGCCTCGATTTAATAATAAAGGTTTCACTCTAACCGAGATTATTATGGGTATTGGTATTGTCACTATCACGATGCTTTTTACTGCACCCATTATTATTAAATCCTTGGAGTCTCATCGCTCAAAGTCAGAGGCCAGCTCTGTTTTGGCGTCAAAACTCCTGCTGGAAAAGTATTTCAATCGAGGGTTAATGGCGGTGAATCCTGTTCGTTTTGATCCTCGAACCTCAGTAGCCAATTTTGAATTGGTAACGGGTCCGTGGACTCTTCCGCGTGGGCTCACTTTTGATACTGCAGATATCGCGACTTTCAATTTGGGGGGAGTCACGACTCGCCAAGACAGTTTTAGCTTAGAAATGTACCGAATTTCATATAGAAATCGAAACTTATCTAAAGAAAATAAAGGGGCAATCTTTTCTCGTTGTGCAGACAAAGACATTTATAGCTCGAATTTGACTGTGGGCAATGTCTTAGCACTCCAACGGCCTTTTTTAAAGGTCGATCAAAGTCAATGCTGCAAAGGTAATGTATGTAATGTCTGCCAGACATATAGTTACCAATGTTGCGATGCCAATATGAGCAACTGTAGCGCAGACAATCAGCAGCTGCCTTTTATTTTTATCTATACAAATGATAAGTTTGAGATTTTCCCTTCTCAGAACGATTTGCTTTCTAACCCTGGTCATGGCTTTGTTATTAATTTCGACAACAGTCAGGTGCGTTCATTCACTCTTTATGATTTCCGACTTATAAATAAATGTTTAACCAGGGTGGATGGACTTAAAAAAGAGTGTCCGCGAACTCTTGAGCCCTACTTTTTAGATAGTAACTTTAAAAAATTTATAACGATGGAAGTATCGACCACGACTGAGAGTATCGTCAGTGATCTGAGTGATGGTTCATATATTTCTATCGGTGATAGTATTCTGGGGGATTAAGATGAGGTTTTTAAAGAATCGCAAAGGTCAGAGCGGTGTAACGTTAATGATTGGCGCAGCCGCTTTGGTCGTGACCGGGGTTACAGCGACGGTCATCCTTAACAGCATAAAAAATCAAAAGGAAATGATTTCGGAGAATATGGCGATCCGTGCAGTGAATTTGTTTTCCACCCAGCTTTCTATGGCTGCTTCTGGTGGTATGATCACTTGTTCGGAGCAGTCGCAAGTCTGTAATTGGAACGAAAAATACAGCAAGGATCAATTAAACCTTAGATCTGTCGCCAGCCAGGGAGATACCTTACTTTTGGGTGCAGAGCTTTGTATTCCAGTCGATGCCAATGACCCTAATTTTTGTATTAAAACAGATGTAAATGCAGAAGTTAAATTTGCAGATTTGCAGAATCTAGAGCAACAGCAGTTGATTGTTGGCTATCGTGCCGCAGAGGATAAGGACAAGCACGGTCTGTTGTTAAATGTAAAAGCCAAATACGTGACAGGTTCGCAGAATACTGTGAAGGAGATTTCAAAAGTCTCGGTGGCACGACGTCCACGAGCATTTTTAAAAGTTGAAAATGATCCTGGCTTTTGTGCCATCGGATGTGCAGCACCGGAAGGAAACGTCCCTGCTCCTCCTTGCATGAGCCCACCTCAGCTCAGTGGTGGCCCCGATCAAAAAGGTGTTGTCAATGTTCGTGTTCTTAATCAAGGACCGGGACCGGTTTATAAGTTTAAAGTTGAAAGAACATTTACTCCGTCACAATATTTTCCCGATGCCCAAACTGAGACCTTAATTGTCTATGATTCTGCCCAAGATAATAACTTTAAGCCTGTTGAAGAAGGCGAGACTATTGAGTTTTCCGATAATCAATTGCCCTGCTTGACGGGAAGAGTTGTTAATACGGTTTCGATTCCCAATGGTCAAGCAAGCTACACAAATGTTTCCATCGGGACAGCGCCATATCCCACAGGATCTACGGAGTATCGTCTTTTGGCAGACACCATCGAGCCGCAAAACGTGATGGTAATGTCTGTGGGCGGAACTACTATTCCTGCAGCCTTACAAGTGACGACAAATTACGTCGAGTCACCGCCACCACCGCCACCACCTCCGGATCCACCACCAGATCCACCGGCACCACCACCACCAGGTCCGCCACCGCCACCGCCGACGCCGGAGCCGCCGCCACCACCTCCACCTCCAGCGCCGCCACCACCACCGCCGCCACGGTTTAATCCACCATTTCAAGGTGATGGTGATGGTGGAGGAAATTAGTTCGAGAAATTAACAGCTTGCCAAAGTGGGGCCTCTATAATCTGGAGGCCCTTATTTTTTTTTAAATACATCGAGTCTCGATAAAGGCTTTGTAATTGAATCCAGTCTTTATCTGGATTACTTGTGAGCGAGCAGGAGTCTTTTTTATTGCAGTAAAAGGCAATTATAGTGTCTGGTGAAAATTGCTTATTGTTGGCTTCCGAAAAAGAGATATCGAAATCATCAAAAACAATCAGCTCTGCAGTTGGTAACTGCTTCAAAATATTTTCTTGAGAAAGCCAAACGAGCTTTTTCAGGTTCTCTTCTTGAGAGACGTTGTGTGAAAAATACTGTTGACTGAATTTTTTTTGCAGCTGGTTTTTCTTTAAAACAAAAATTGAATTGCAGCGATTTTGAAGAGCGGCACTGATGTGGCCGATTTCTGTCGACCAAACGATACATTTTTCGAAATTCTCTTTAAGCATTCCAGCTAATAGCTGACCGGCCGAGATGTTTTGCCCATCGTTGGTAAATTCACGCAAAATCCTATTTTGGAAATAGGTTTCTTTTTTATCTTGCGAGAGTTTTTTTAAAGTATGAAAAGAAAACTCAGACTTTTTAATCTGAGATGTCGCAGTATAATAATATCGCCCAAATGATTTGGATTGGTGCGTGATTTGAATCGGGGCATTGGGAGCAAAGAATTTCTGCACAAAAAAGCGAGAGATCTCTTTTTCAGTGAGGTAAACACTAAAAAAGAGCATTCCACTTAATGTTAAAAGCTTAAATAGATTCAATCGTTCTTCGATAATTGAAAAGACAGAAATGGCTATAATAACGAATGCAAGAGGTGGAAGAAATATGAAGGTGAGGCCAATAACAGGGCCTGTAATCAGCAAAAGACTTAAGAGGGGAGGTTTATCTTTAATGAGGTATGCAGTCTGCCTCAGACCTAACGCAAGTGTGATCAGGAATATTGAGCAGTTTGCGGTAATTTTATCTAAATAAATGTTTGAATGTGGATTAAAAACGTTCAAAAAGCAGAGAACAACCGTGATCAAAATAAAGTTATATCGATCTATCAAAAAATGGGAGCTCAATCGGGGCAGGTAGTGATAGATTATGAAGCCCAATAGATATCCCGAGGGGAATAGCAAAGCAAAAATCAATTCGGATTGAATGAGTAACAAATGGGTAATTATCGTGATGAAGGAGAATTCCATTGCAAGAAAAAGTGGAGTTTTCAAGAGTCTCATTTGCTCCCTCCTTCAGGTTTGATATAGTTTTCAACATGAACAATATACTTTCAAGAGTTTTTGCCACAAATGAGTTCGAAAAAAACAACCGTCTTAGTTACATTGGGTATGCATTTTCGTTGATTCTGCTTTTGAGTACATTGTTTTGGCTTGATCGAGTGCCTCGAATTCTTTCGAGCCAAGATGCCTACTGTTGGCCATTTTTTGAAACATGTCAGGGGCTTCGTCCATTTTCACGACTTTTTTCCTATCTCACTTTAGGTGCGATGACTGTTTTAGCATTGGCAAGCATGTTGGCACTTTATTGGCGACGTTGGGCGTGGCATATAGGTTTTATCTTCGGGGCTTATGCTTTAAAATTCTTAGTTTTCATCCAGGATTATCGCCTGATGGGGAATTATCATTGGATGCCATTTTGGGCGATTTTTATTTATGTCTTTGCACGGCAGAAGGTCTTTTTTTTAAGACTGCTGGTTTGTTTGTTTTATTTTTTCGCCGGACTTTTGAAGCTTTCGCAAGAGTGGATCTCCGGAGAAGCTTTGTTAAGTAAGTCTTTAGACTTCTTTTTACCGACGGAAATATTCACAATTTTTGTGATTCTCTTGGAGCTCATTTTGATTTGGGGGTTTTTTTGGCATAAGTCCAAAAAATATATCCTCCTTCTTCTGCTATTTTTCCATGTGTTTTCTTGGCACCAAGTTGGGTATTTCTATCCGAGTGTCATGGCGCTATTGTTATGCTGTTTCTATTTGGATGAGGATGAGTTTTCTGTATCGGGGAAGACAAGGTGTTCTTGGTTTGTAGGCTCGGCTTTCATTGTTATTTTTCTATTGGCTCAAATGCCACAGTATTTTTCAAAAACAGATCCGGCTATCACGGGTGGTGGGCGTTTTTTCTCACTTAATATGATAGATGTGCATTCGCAATGTCAGGCTTATACATTTTTAGAGCAAGACAACGCTTACACTGACATCGGTCTTTATGAAAGTTTAGGAATTCGCATTCACTGTGATCCGATCGTGCATATGCAAAGATGGAAGAACTTATGTCAGAATTACAAAGACAATAACTATCTTGGAAAGCTTCATGTTTTTCTAGCTAGTAAGCGCACAACAGCCAAGGAGTGGACTGTGCTCATGCAGGCTCATGATTTTTGTGCCTCTGATTATGCGATGAATTCATTTTCTGATCACGACTGGGTTCTGAAAAATCAAACACAAAAATGGTACAAAGATTTGGGGCCCACATTTAAAATTGCAGAAGGTTCAAAAATATCCGGAGAACAAACCATCGTCAGATCGTTGAAGAACGTACAAAACGAAAATCTTAACGATAGGAACCTTAAAAAATTAAAAAATAAAATAAAACTTGTTCCTGTGAATACTGGTATTCATACCGCAGCGAAATCGACACCGATTGCAGATGAATCTGGGTTTTATGTTGCGAGTGATGCGGGTGTTCTGAGAAAAATAGATTGGTCAGGTAAAATAATCTGGACTTTTAATTTTCATCGAGCCGGCCTGGGAATTCATGCCTCTCCTGTGATAAGAGGCGATTCGATTTTTATTGGAACTTATTCTGGTGATTTCTATCGAATAAGTAAAAACACTGGCAAGTTAATATGGGTTAAGAAGATCGCGGATACAATCGGTGCGACTCCAGTTTTATATAAAAATAATTTCTTTATTAACGCCGAGTTTAGCACTTCTCAAAAATGGGGCGGAGTCGTGGTTTCGCTGAATGCTGATAATGCTGAAGTGAACTGGCGAACAGTTGATTTGCCTGATCAATCACATTCGACACCAGCAATTGACATTAATAGAAACCTTTTAGTTTTTGGATCAAACGACGGATATCTGAGATGGGTCGATATGGATTCGGGAGTTATAAAGCAAAGTGTATTTCTTGCGGAGGCGCCCTCTAAGGGACCCGTTGTCATTTATGATGACGCAATTTATGTCGCTAATTGGATTGGTGGACTTTTAAAAGTCGATTTTTCTGAAGGTGTAATATGGAGCAATCAGAGGGAGTCTATGAGTATGTCAGCGCCTGTTGTACTTCCCTCTAGTCAAAGTGTCTTTTACGGAGATTTAAAGGGGCGACTTTGGCGACTTCATAAAGATTCTGGGCAAGTGCAACAGACTTGGTCGCTAGGTCAAAGAGGACTTAAATCAAATATTCTAGCAGTGGGCTCTGATCTGTTTTTGGGATGTGACGATAGTTCATTATGCAGACTTAATGTTTCCGCTGGTAGCATTGAGAAAATTGTTTTGGACGGTCGAGTCACCAGTACGCCCTTTTTATGGGGTCATAAAATGCTTGTTTCCACAGATGCACCGGGAAGCTTGTGGGTTCTGGAGTTTCAAGAGAGGTAAATATTGACAGTATTTCGTCGCTCGGGGACTATCTGCCAGTGAAAAACTTTAAGCGCGATTACATTGTGATTTTTTCTGATGGAGCTTGCTCTGGGAATCCAGGGCCTGGTGGTTGGGGAAGTGTTGTATTGGATCTTGAGGATCAGGTGCAAGAGCTTGGTGGAAGTGATCCTTCAACAACCAACAATCGCATGGAAATGATGGCTGCTATCGAAGCTCTTCGTTTTGTGTCTACCATTAAGGCGCCGATTCATTTCTATACGGACTCCACCTATCTCATTCGAGGTATCACCCAGTGGATTTGGGGATGGAAGAAGAAGGGTTGGAAAACGGCTGAAGGTGGCGAAGTTTCGAATCGTGATCTATGGGAAGAAATATCTCAACTGGTTCAGTTGCGTGGCGTTCAAGGCAAGATTGAATGGAAGTACTCCCGTGGACATGTTGGAACTCCAGGCAATGAAAGATGCGATCGCATAGCGGTGGCATTTTCAAAAAATGACTACGTCAATTTATATTCCGGTTCGTTAGACAGTTACTCCGTTGATTTACTGCAAGTTCCAAATGATACAGCTTTGCCTGAAATGCGTCAGGCTGGAGAAAAAAAAGAAGCCTTTAGTTATCTGAGTAATTTAGGGGGGCTTGTTTATCGGCATAAGACTTGGCCATCCTGCCAGGCCAGAGTCAGTGGGAAGTCTGGTGCAAAATTTAAAAAAGCGAATTCTGCGGCAGATGAAGCTGAAATATTGAAATCTTGGGGTTTGAGTCCGCAAACCGTCATTAAAGAGGGATAAAGAGTTTATGGAAATTTCTAATCGTCATGTTCTAGTCACGGGAGCTAGTCGCGGAATCGGCAGAGCTTTTGCAAAAATGTGTGCGGAAAACAAGGCCCATGTGCATGTGGTTATACGCTCAGCGGATGAGGAACTGGTGCAGGAGCTGCAAACAGCAGGAGCTAAGTCAGTCACAGTATGGTTAGCAGATTTAGGATCTCGAGAGGGAGTAGATAAACTTTTGAGCGATCTTCGCGACATCCCAGTCGACATACTCTTTAACAATGCGGGAATGTTGACTGGTGGTGTGATCGAGGAGCAGCCATTGGATGATATTTACAAGATGTTTCAGGTCAACGTGAATGCTCTGGTGCATTTGACCCATGGAATCCTTCCCGGCATGTTGGAGCGAAAGCGTGGCAAGATTATTAACAATTCAAGTGTATCAGCTTATATGCACTTTCCATGTGCCTCGACTTATGCAGCTTCAAAAGCTGCTGTCGTAGCATTTACGGATTGTTTGCGCCTGGAGTTGAAACCGACTGAAGTGACGACTCTGTTGTTGATCACTCCGGGAATCAAGACACGTATGTTTGATGAAATCGACACCTTATATTCAAAGAACTTCGATGTGCCTCAAGATAGCATCTCGCCTGCGCAGTATGCTTTGATGATTCGCGAAGCGATTTTAAATGACCTGCCAGTTCTTGAGCCAGGTGGAGTGACAGGAGTTGGTTTGAAGCTTGCCAAGTATGCCAAGCCTCTGTTTGAAATGGAAATCTCTCGTCGCTTTAAAAGATAAAAATTAGGGATTGAAATTCAGGGTGGCTGAGTCTACGGCACTCGTGATTGTAAACGTCATGGCCTTACTCTCAATAGTTTTCAGTGGCACTGAGAATGTGACGATGTAGGGCGTGTAAAAGCGATTGTGATAAGGGTAAAGTGCCTGAATCTCTACGAGCTCATTTTTGAGCTTTGTCACCTTGCCTTCGTATCTTTTTCCATCGACATCCAAGAAAAGCTTCCACATGGTATTTGTCTTTAATAGGTCGTTATTTCGTTTCTCTGGAGTGAAGAAACTGAGAAATATCTCTGTTTCTTTATTCAGTTTATTTTCAATCTTAAATTTTTCATCAGTTACTTTTGTTTCATCCCATTGAGAAAGTTCTTTTTTTAAAGTCAGCTGGGCTTGCGCGACTTGAGAGTTTACTATTGTCGCTTCAATATCCAGCGTGTTGTAGAAGCCAGAGTAGCGTCTAGCTTTATCTGAATACTTTTCAACAATACCCATGTATTCGGAAGAGACATTGGCTGCCGTATGATCCGGGATAATTTTATTCGAGGCACAGGCACTCAAGAAAAGGAAAAGAATAAGAAGTTTTTTCATTTTAGAGACTCCTAAACGCTATCGAGAAATTTTTTAATGTCAGCAAAAACAGTGGGGCGAATGATGTCATTCACGAGTTCATGTTTTGCGTCGGGATAAATAAATATTTCTTTTTGTGATGAGCCCATTTTTTCAAAGAATTTTTTTGCTTCTGGAGTGCTAATCACGGGATCATTTTCAGCTAAAATGAACAACGCTTTTTTGCGTATTTCATTAGCTCTCGGATGCACTATGTCCAAAGACTCAAGGATACCAAGAAAAGCCCCCGGAGACATGCGCGTGTGGCGAAGGGCATCTTGTTCAAATTCACGAATGACATCTAAATCTCTGGTGAGCATATCATTGGTAAGCTCATTTCCCATCGTGAATTGTGGCAAGATGTTGTTGAGTAAAACAGCTCCCTTAGATTTATACAATGGCACAGGAACCGACAGGCCCAGAAGGGGAGAGCTTACAATGATGGCATTACATTCAATATCTGGATGACGTAACAAAGTTTTTAATTGAATGAGGGCACCCATTGAATGGCAAAGTAAAACGACTGGACCTTTTTTAACGCTTTCAAGTTGCAAGATTTTATCGAGAAAAATTTTAAAATCTTTGCAGTAGTCGTCAAACTCCTGCACAAAGCCTCGGCGTCCTTCGGAGCGTCCGTGTCCTCTCAGGTCCCAGCCATAAAAGGACCACTTGTCATTCTCAAAAGCTTTAATAAGACGCGAGTAACTTTCCGAATGTTCACCGTGTCCGTGAGTGATAATCACTGTGCCACGGGCTTCGGGATTTTCCCACAGTTGGAAGAAAAGATTGATGTCTTGATAACCCTTAAAAAAGCCTTCAGATCGTTTATACATACCCCTTAGATTGCCGTGAGAGCAATCGGGGGGCAAGTCAAATCAGTCCCCGGACCACAATTGTATCGTGAGGGGATGGATCCTTTTCTGGGTAGTCAATGTTGTAATGGATGCCGCGCGATTCATGACGTCGGAGAGCGCACTCGACAGAAAGATCTGCGACAATCGCAATATTTCTTAGCTCCAAGATATCTGAATGAATTTTCATGTGTGAGTAATACTCTTTAGTCTCGGCCAAAATATTTTTGAGTCGGTGTTGGGCGCGTTCTAACCGTTTGTTCGATCGAACGATGCCCATATAGTTCCACATCAGACGACGGATTTCTTCCCACATGTGGCTGATGACGATCATTTCGTCATTGTCAGTTGACTCTTGAGGGTGTGTCCAGGGCTTAGGGTTCACTGGAAAAAGTTTGTAGCTGTCCCAATTCTTTTTTATCACTTCAGAGCAATTGTGTGCTGAAGTCAGGCATTCTAAAAGAGAATTTGAGGCCAGGCGGTTGGCTCCGTGAAGACCGGTGCAGGCCGTTTCTCCGATAGCCCAGAGGCCAGGGATATCCGTTCTGCCATTTTGATCAGTTACAACACCACCGCAGAGGTAATGGGCCGCAGGAACCACGGGGATCGGTTGCGTGCTCATATCGATCCCGTATTCCAAGCACTTGTTGAAAATATGTGGGAAGCGGTTTTTCAAAAATTCCCGCTCTAGTTTGGTCATATCCAAATAGACGCAAGCAGCACCGGTTTTTTTCATTTCATTGTCTATGGAGCGGGCCACAACATCACGTGGGGCGAGAGATCCCAAAGGATGATACTTTTTCATGAAGGCAACACCTTGAGAGTCTATCAGCTCACCACCTTCTCCGCGTAAAGCCTCTGAGATAAGGAAATTGCGAGACTCTTGGTGATAGAGGCAAGTGGGGTGAAATTGAGTGAACTCCAGGTTGGAAATACGGGCGCCCACGCGATACGCCATGGCGATCCCGTCTCCGGTGGCGCCACTCCAATTGGAAGTGTAAAGATAAACTTTACCGGCACCGCCCGTAGCAAGGATTGTATTTTTGGCTAAAAAAGTATGCACCTCGCCATTGGTTTTATCGAGTGCGTAAGAGCCTATGCAGTTGACGGGGTCCATATCCTCGGGGTCGACTTCTTTGTTTACAATCAAATCGATCGCGTAGAAATTTTCCATCAAAGTGATGTTTTTGTCTTCGCGCACCCGAGCCAAGAGGGTGCGATGCACTTCAAGTCCGGTTTGATCTTCAAAGTGCAAAATGCGGCGGAAACTGTGGCCGCCTTCGCGCGTCAGATCGATCTCATTGGTCGTTTCTTTGCCTTCTTTACGGACATCGAAATGAACGCCCCAGTTTAATAAATCTTGAATACGATCAGGAGCTTGTTCAACATAATTGCGAACCACAGTTTCTTTACAAAGGCCTGCGCCAGCAACCAGGGTGTCTTGAATGTGAGACTCAAAGCTATCCTCTTCTGACATGACGGCAGAAATTCCTCCCTGAGCCATTGAGGAGTTGGTGTCCTTCGCGGATTCCTTCGCGAGCACGATCACTTTTCCCATGGAAGAAAGTTTGAGGGCTAAAGTTAAACCGGCTGTGCCGGAGCCAATAATCAAAACATCGCTTTGATATGTATTCATAGTGAGAGATCTTCTACTCCTTTTAATGGCATTTGCAAAGGACTCTTGCTTGATTCTTACCAGTTTCTAAAACTACAATGAAATCAAAGACTCACGACAAAGGATTCGTCTTCATGAAAGCAAAACTTATCGGTGTATTGGTAGCTGTCGCAGCGCTCTTTATAGGGGCTGTTTTATGGCGTACAGACAGCTTCGTATACGGAGATCGAATGAGTTGGGTGGAGGCGCAAACCCGGACCCAGGTCGGAGCGATGAACCAAGCCCTGGGAGCTGAATTAAAGTCTCTTCAGCGAGTGGTTGTGAGTTTTACCCCAGATAGTTTTCAAAAGGATCGAATAAACTGGGGTTCGTTGGCACCCTATTATGCAGCAGCTTCTTTTGTCGTGAACGGAAATAAGCTCGACCCTCAAGTTGTCGTTGTGAAGGAAAACTCAAAAGCTGCGGGGTGGGACCAAGCGTTTTTGCGAAGTGCGCTGGCGGATTTGGACGGCAAGACTCCTGAAATGCGTTTCTACATCAAGCCCTTTCAAGATGCAAAGCAAGGTAAGCATGTGGCTTTGATCTTTCTTGAGGCGGGGCGCGCTTATGCGTTGATGGGGTCTGGTGAGCTGTTTCAGTCTTTGATCGATACGCAAAAAGGTTCCTTAAATTCTTTTTCTATTGTGACGACCAAGGGGCTGACAGTGGGCCACTCAACGCCCGAGTATATGGGCACCGTGATGCGGGATGATCCGGTTTTTCGAGATGCGCAAAAAAGTGGATCTTCACATGGTAGCAATACCTACGCATTGAAAACGGGTGAGTTGTACGGAATGTACGAACTGGTGCCGCGAAGTAATTTATTGATTTTAAGTTCTGCTTCTTTAAAAGGGACCATGCAGGGACGTACTGGATTGTGGTGGCAGTTCTTACTTCTGGGGGCAGGTTTAATTCTAGTCGCTCTGGCTGCGATATTGTGGGTGGTGGCTCCCGCTGAAAAGCAAATTGACGAGTTGGGGCAGCAGCTTAAGTTGTTGCAGCTAAAGACCTCAGCGGCTGCGCCGACGTCAGTGCCAACAGCTACAGTGCAGACGTCTTCTGCTAAAGTGGTTTTGCCCGACCCCGAACAAATGCACAAAGAAAAAGTGCAAGCCTCTATGCGTGTCGCCTCAGCTTTGGCGCATGAAATGCGTGGTCCTTTAGCTTCTATACTGGGATATTCTCAAATGATACTGGCAAAGTCGCCTGAGTCCGATATTGTACAGAGCACTGAATCTATTTTGCGTGAAACTCGTGCTGCTCGTTCTGTTTTGGATAAACTTTTAGGATATGCCGGAGAAGAGATTCAAGAAAAGAATTCTATGAAGGTCGAGGGACCTCTAGTAAAAGCTCTCAAGGAAATGGAATCTCTTTTTGCAGATAAGGGCGTGAAAATCACCAAGCATATTCAAGAGACAGCTTCCCTGGAGCTTCATGTTGATGCAATTATTCGGGCTTTGAAAAACATTTTACAAAATTCTGTCGAGGCCATGGAACGAATGGCCAATAAAGAAATCACAGTTGAACTTTTTGAGGACGCTGAGGGTGTTCATCTTAACATTCAGGACACTGGTGAAGGAATTGAACCTCAGAATGCAGAGAAAATTTTCGATCCTTTTTATACAACCCGGTCCTTTCAGCATCACATGGGCTTAGGATTGTCTGTCGCTTTCGGAATCTTGAAAGAGCATAACGCCGACATCAAGGTGGAGTCGCAGAGAGGTCAAGGCACCAAAGTTTCTGTTTTATTTAAGCCAGCCGTGAAGACGGTTTCCGTTCTTAAAGCACCAGTGGAGGCGTCGCCAATGATTGTAGAAGAGCATGTTGAGATTCAATCCGAACCGCTTGTTGAGTCTGTAAATCAGGCAATGGCACCGGCCTCACCTTTGGATATCAACATTGATGCGATGTTGGACTTGCCAGAGCTTGCTGAAGCCGCTCCAGCCTCTAAAGATGTTGTAGAAGTTGCCGCCGTTGTTGCTGAGCAAAAAGTACCGACTCCAGCTTCCAAAGCAGAGGCTTCTTCTTCGCCTAGGTCTGCCGTCGGTGAGGATGAGTTAATTTTTATAGATGATTTTCTTGATGGTCAAAATAAGGCATTGACGAATGAAATGGCAGCGCCAAGTGAAGCGGCAGAGTCAAGTGAAACGGTGGTCTTAAGCCCCGAGGCTTCAGCGACAGGCGCGGTGACTTCTGAAGAGTTGGAGACGATGACGGATGGACCTGTTTCAGCTGGGTTTATCGTGCCGCCTCAGCAGGTGGCTGCACGGAAGCAATCGAAGTTGGATTCTTACCAAGTGGATATTCGTCGGCCAGGAAAGAGGATTTAATTGAATATTCGCGATTATAGTTCTCAATTTACGATTTATGTTTATACGACCAACGTGGATTCTGGGGCGGCGGTTAAGGTGCATCTTTCCCAGGCTGGTTACGATGCGTTTTATTTTCAGGACAAAGAAACTTTTAATCAACGCCTACGAGAAAATGCACCTCACATTGTCGTCTTTTTCACTGAAGGCATGTCGGGCTCGCTGAACGATTTTGTCAGCGAAATTCGGGCCGTTAATGATGATATCAAATTTATCGTCGCTTCATCGATTGAGCAGTTCGATATACTTGCACAATACAATCAGTTTGGGTTTGTTGATGTCATATCTTTGGATCCTGTTGCCTTAGAATCTCGCATTGTATGGGCGGTAGATCGTGCTTGCGAGAAGTTGTATCTTACCTATCAGAATGAGCAATTGCTGGAGGATCTTGAAGACACTAGAAAAAAAGCTGATGTTCTTCAGGTCGAGGTTCTTAAGAATACGGCACCAGTAGAGGCGAAAAAGCCCCCGGGTCCTTCGGTCCCAATGCGCATCACGGACTATCGAACTTCGCAAAGTAAAGAAGAGATTATTCAGAAATATTTGGCTTATTTGGGAACCTCATTATGTGTGTTCTTTAAATTTTTACCTTCGCTGAGATCCTTTGTAGCGACTCATGGGAACGGTATATTGAGCTCTGAAATTAAGGGTGTTGGTGTACAGTTAGAGTCTGAAGATCTTAAGGATTTAGCTCCAAATTTGGCGATGGGATTATTGCCAGCTCGTTTTACTGAAATGCTGGTGGCAGCATTTCAATTCAATCCTCCTAAAGCTTTGCCTTTATATGCACACAACTCGCTTGAAGGTGTTTTTGTGTATGCCGGTAATATCAGTGCAGCTGAAATTAAAAACATCAGCGAAGAATTTTCACTCATGTCTCTATGCTATTCTAATTTTTCTTTAGAGAAAAAAGTGGATATCTTAGAAGTTCAAGATCATGTTACCGAACTTTTTAATAGAAACTATTATCAAAAGGCTCTTGCCGATGAGGTTTCTCGTGCTCGTCGGGTGAAACAACCAATTGCGGTTGTTAAAGTTGCCATTGATGATTTTTATGAAATTGAGTCGTCACTCGGTGAGGCTGTTCGTGATGAGCTGTTAAAGTCTGTAGCTACAGTCATTGCTAAAACAAGTCGTGCCAATGATCTGACTTGCCGGACGGCGACGAATGAAATAGCGATGATTCTGCCTCACAGCTCAAAAAAAGGCGCGGCCTTGAGGGCGGAGAGATTGCGACGAATTATTGAGGGCACTTCTTTTCTAGATAACGGTATGAAGTTGTCTGTTAGTTTGGGTATCAGTGAGTTTCCAAGTCTGTGTGATTCAGACAAAAGCCTGGACGAGACCGCTTCCAAAGCGTTGATGCATATTTTGGATAAAGGTGGAAATAAGATTTGTCTGTACAAGGCGTCTGAAAATCACAAACCAGAATATGAAGTCAGCGCAGATTAGAGAGTTTCATGGAAATGTACCGACGCACCTTCGCGGAAATTAATTTGGATCACCTTGCACACAACATTCGTGTGATTCAGAATGCATTTCCGCACACCCCTTTTATTTGTCCGATGGTCAAAGCGAACGCCTATGGCCATGGGGATGTCTATTTAGCGAGATTCCTTGAGACTTTGGGTATTAAACATCTTGGAGTGTGTCTAATTGAAGAGGGATTGCTGTTAAGGCAATTTGGCGTGCAGGCAGAGATTCTTGTTTTTCGAGGTTTTGATCGAGAAGGTGCTGCTAAAATTATTGAACATCAGATGACCCCTGTCGTAAGCACTTGGGAACAAATTGAACATTTGGAAGTTGTCGCTGATGCTCCGATTGAAATTCATTTGAAGTTTGATACTGGGATGAATCGCCTTGGCTTTCATGTGAGTGAGGCGCAAAAACTTTTTACTTATTTTTCACAGAATACAAAGATCCGCTTAAAAGCTTTGGTGACTCATTTGTTTAATGGCGAAGACGGGGTTTCAACTCAAGGGGAGACCGCACATCAGCTGAGGAAATTTCATCAAGTCAGTCAGATATTCGCACCCTTTAATATTTTTTGTCATGCCTTGAATAGTGCAGGCTTGTTAAGTCTTCTGAGTCTGCAAAATCGACAAGTTGAAAAGGACCATCCACTATTTCTTCAGAATTGGGGATTGCGTCCTGGCTTGATGATATATGGATACAATCCACTCGGTGAAAAAAATATTGCAGACCTGAAGCCGGTTATGGGTCTGAAATCCCAAGTTGGACTTTTGCGAAAGTTGCAAGTGGGAGAAACTGTTTCTTATGGTGGTACTTGGAAAGCTCAACGAGAGTCGGTGATTGCCGTAGTGCCTATTGGATATGCTGATGGTTATCATCGTATTTTATCCAATAAATCCTTTGTTCTTTTTGCTGGCTTCCGTGTGCCCATTGTAGGAAGCATTTGTATGGATTATCTGATGATTGATGTGACCGATGTAGTACAAGATCAAGACCTGCAGGAATTTAAGGAAAAAGAAGTAACTCTGTTTGGCTTTGGCGCAGATGGCGGTTTTCTTTCTGCTGAAGAGATAGCGGTCACCGCAGGTAGTATTACTTGGGAGATGCTGACAAGTGTTGGTGAAAGAGTTCCACGAGTTTACGTCGGAAATGGTGCTGAGCTTCTAAATGCTCAGATCGGGGGAGTGTCGTGAGCTGGACTCAAAGAATTTATCGTCTCGTCTCCTTGCTTGGGATATACACGTTGCGAACTTTTAAAAAGTTTGTTTTTGAGACGGGAAAAATAGTCTTATTTTTCAACGAAAGTGTTCGGCTGATTTTTGCTAAACCATCTCGTTTTCCTGAGATCATTCGACATATGGAATTTATCGGCAATCAGTCGGTGGGAATTATTGTTCTCACGGGTGTTTTTACCGGTCTGGCACTTTCTTTTCAGCTTTATTTAGGTTTTAAGTTGTTCAATGCCGTCAATATGGTGGGGCCTACAGTTGCATTGGGAATCACGCGCGAATTAGGTCCTGTTTTAACAGGATTAATCGTGGCAGCTCGAGCTGGAGGTGCCATGGCGGCCAGACTTGGAACAATGCGAGTGAACGAGCAAATTGATGCGCTGGATGTTATGGGAGTTAATACCAAACAGTACCTGATTATGCCTCGTATTGTTGCCGCAGCGATATGTATGCCGTTGTTAGTGGCAATCTTTGATTTTGTTGCCATGTTGGGAAGTTACTTTCTTTGTGTTAAACTGGTGGCCATTGACGAAGCCGTTTTTTGGCAAAAGATAGCAGACTTTATTGAAGTAAAGCATATCAATGAGGGACTGTTTAAAGGAATCGTCTTCGGGATCTTTTTTGCAACGATGTGTAGCTATAGAGGTTTTAACACAACGGGTGGAGCTAAAGGCGTTGGCGATGCAACGAACCAAGGCGTTGTTCAAAGTATGGTGGGAATTATTATTTTAGATTATTTCCTCAGTAACTTAATTCGTTTCTACTATAATGTTTTGGGGATTTCATAATGGTCACTCAGTCTGCGATTTCTTTTAAAGATGTAAAGAAATCCTTCGATGGAGGAAAAGAGTTCGTCCTGAAGGGAATTGATTTGGAGATTCCTAAGGGAAGTCTTACGGCCATCATCGGATTTTCCGGAACGGGCAAAAGTGTGATGCTGAAGCATCTGTTAGGTTTGTTTAAGCCAACTTCCGGAAAAATTGAAGTGCTAGGCACTGACATTTCGACTTTATCAGAGGACGAGTTGACTAAGTTTCGCTGCCGCTTTGGGGTTTTGTTTCAATCAGCCGCTTTATTTGATGACGCGACAGTATTAGAAAATGTGTGTTTTCCTTTGTACGAACATCGGCGAGATTTGAAACAGAGTCAGGTCCTTCGTATTGCAGAAGAAAAGCTTCATCAGGTTGGTTTGGATACCAAACATTTTAATAAGCTTCCGAGTCAGATCAGTGGAGGAATGCAAAAGCGGACCGGGTTGGCCCGAGCTCTCGCCCTAGATCCAGAAATCTTGATATATGATGAGCCGACGACGGGTTTAGATCCCATTCTGACTGAAATGGTGGATAATTTGATCCTGAGTACTCATAAGTTGAAACCTGGAACGACTTCTATCATGGTGTCCCATGATTTAGGTGCTGCGTTTAGGATTGCCGACCATATTGCGATGTTAGATAGTGGCCGGGTTCTTCTGTTTGGTACTCCAGAGGACTTCTTTAAGACAGATATTGAGTTGGTTAAGAAGTTCGTGAATAAAGGGATGAAACATCAATGAATTGGCTTCGCGCTGCAGAGTTTAAAGTAGGTTTATTAGTGATCGTGGTGGGATCGTTGATCGCTGTCATGTCTATGCAGGTGAGCGATGATCCATCTTATTTGGGCCGTTCAAAAAAAGCATGGTTTCTTCTGCCGAATGCCGGCGGGCTTATTAAAAATTCATCTGTGCGTTCAGCGGGTATCCCGGTGGGCGTTATCAAGGATATAACACTTCAAGATGGCATGGCTCGTATCGATATTACGGTTCGGTCCGACGTTTTACTTACGACCTCAGCTGCTATTGAAGTCAAAGCTCAGGGTATTTTAGGAGACAAGCATGTTGAGGTTTACCCTGGATCACCAACGGATCCTCCGTTAGAGGATTCCGCTCAGATATTGTCCATTCGTGACAAAGGATCTTTGGATAATCTTGTTAATCAGGTCGCCGATGTGACTTCTTCATTAAAAGAGATAGCTACAAATTTGAAAGAAGCCACTTCCGGTGAGGGAACGCGTAATCACGTTCTTGGGCGAATTGTTAAAAATATTGAAACACTCACTGGCGATCTGGCGGAAATTACCAGCGAAAACAAAGGGAAGCTGGGTGATATCGTTGAAGATGTTCAAGAGGTCTCTGCAGCATTAAGAGATGTTCTGAGCGATCGAGGAGAGAATGGCTTGAATGCCACTTGGTCTCGTTTGGCCAAGTCGATGAAAAATCTCGAGGATATCACTGAAAAGATCAATAAAGGTGATGGTGTTATTGGTAAACTGGTCAGTGATGAGACCACCGGTGAAAATGTCAGTACGGCAATTGAAGGGCTGACCGGTATGTTGGACTCAGCCAATCGTATTGAAACAGCTTTTGATTTTAGAGCAGAGTATCTTGGTGAAGCGGCATTAACTAAGTCCTATATCGGTGTGCAGATTCAACCTGGTTTAGATCGCTACTATTATCTGGCGGTTGTGGATGATCCTGAGGGAGTTGTCGAGACGACGCGAACTCAGGTGACTGGGACCGGTGGTGGAGCTAATGCGGACTACACTGAAAAGAAAACTTATCAAAATAAAATCAAGCTGACCGTTTTATTCGCGAAAAACTTTTGGGATTTAACCATAAAGGGTGGAATGATCGAAAATACGGGCGGTTTTGGTATCGATTATTACTTCTTCCGACGTAAGCTTAAGTTCTCCGTTGAAGCTTTTGATTTTAGTAAAACGAATGTTCGCAGCTCGGTTTCTTTTGGATTGTATCGAGGTATCTACATTACTGGTGGTATCAATGATGCCTTTAATAATGGTGGACTTCAGTCCGGTTATTTAGGAGCGGGCTTGTTCTTGACGAATGACGACTTAAAATTACTTTTAACCAAGGCGCCTTTTTAAAAGAATATGAATGTGAATGAAAACCCCAAAGAAAAAAACTGGTTAGTTAAGTCATCCACAAGGATCCTGGGACCCTTTACTTTGGGCGAGGTCACTGAGATGTTGCAGTCGAAGCAAGTCTCAGTCATTGACGAAGTTCGTTTGCCCACGGGGCGTTGGACTTACATTCGTGAAAATCCAACTTTTATTGAAATTGTAAAAAGAATTCGCTTCGAACAAGATTCTCATTCAGAAGACACTATGACGCAGTCGATGGCACATCATACGATGACAAAGACGGATGCGATTCCGATGTCTGATGAATTTACTAGAACTCCGGTTGAAAACGATTGGGATCAAACTGCTTCGATCACTAATGGGGGCGGAACAGGCCTTAAAGATGTCACACCAAGTGTCGTATCAGTGAACACCTATTCTGGTGTCGATCACAATGCAAAGGCAAAAAGCTATGGTTCGACCATAGACACACGCGTGCAAGGCAAGATTCGTCAAAAATCGAATACATTGAAGTGGGGCATCTTAGGGGTTGCGTGTGTCGTAGCTGCAGTCGTTGCTGTCACTTGGAATAAAAAAGAACAACGCAAAGGTATTGGATACGAAGAACTTGTCAGCCAGGCGATCCGTTATAAAAGCCTTGGACTTTATGAAAAAGCTCTTCAGTCATATTCGAAAGCTTTGAAGTTTCGCGAATCAGATTTTGAAACACAGGTGCAGATGGCACCTTTGTTAATATCTGAAGATCGTCAGAGTTTAGCGGGAAGAAGAATTTTAGAAAAAGCACTTATTCAGGAAGGTCGCAGCAGAACGGAAACTGTTGATGCTTACCTAGGTATTGCAATTTCTTACATGATGGATGGGGACTTAAAGCAGGCCCAGGACGTATTACAAAAAGCGATCGGATACGAGCCTTACAATCTTGGGGCGTTGCTGAACATGTCAATTATCGATCATAAAAAAGGTAATTATGATGTTGCACGCAAAGGGTTTGATGGGGTTTTACGTAAAAATGTGAATTCAACACTCGCACTTTTTGGGAAGGCCTTGTCATCTATTGAGTACGCAAAGACAACGCAAGACACTGGGGATTTGCCCGAGCTGGTTGCTGAGATTGACCAAAATCTTGCTAAGACAGCTTATCTTCGTCAGGAATTAGCTTTGTTGGCCGTATATGCTCGCAGTCTGATGAATGACACCACCGGAATGGGGCAGGCTGTCTTCAATTTCTTAAGCCAACCTTTAGGGCAAGCAAAAAACTACATTCATCCTTTGAATGTCGATTGGCGTTTCACTCAGTGGGATTATATTGAACAGTATTGTGCGGAATTATATCAAAAGACAGCTCCTAAAGCTGCGTTGAAGGCTTTACGTACAGTCTGTTTGCTTGAGGTCAATCGCGATGCGGAGGCCTTGAAGCTTCTGCAGGAAGCTTTAGCGGAGGCTCCAAACGACCCTTATGTGTTAGTAACTCAGGCTAATTATTTGAATAAAATGGGACGTCAACCGGAGGCAATGGTTGTTCTGAAAAAAGCAGAGGTGCAAAGTCTCCAAGTTAGGAATTTTGTCATGGGGGATATTTGTATTAAAACTCAAGATATTCCCTGTGCAAAAAAAGTCTATTCTGAAATTTACAACTCTGATACCAAAAGTGCGATGGCTTTATACGGTCTGGCTTGGGTTGTGTCCCAGGGAAGCGATAAGAAAAGTGCTTACGACTATGTTCGTGGTGGATTGCAGGCAGAACCGAACTTTTTGCCATTACTTGAGCTGAGGGATCAACTGGAGTCTCAATGAACGGGAGACTCACCCTGATATTTTTTTGCAGCGTTTTATTTTCCTTAGGAGGGTGCAAAGACTCTCCAGGATATCGAGTTGAAAACTACAAAGAATTAAAACTCACAGAGATGCCCGAAGATATAACGATTCCAAGTGGAGCTTGGGATCTTCTTGAGATGCAGGCTTCTGGGGTTGAGACTTCAAGCGCCGGACAAATCGTATTTTCCGAGATCCATGTGTTCTTAGTGCAGAAGAATCCGGGTATTATACAAGATGAGGCTGTTAAGATTTCCTTGCCCAAGGGTGGTGGCACTCTTGATTTGGCTCAATATGTAAATCCTCAACGAGGAACTTTTTATGTCGGTTTTGAGTTCCCGTCTTTTGAGGGTTCTAGCGAAACGAAAGTGATTTTTGTCAGTGGTGCAAGGAAACGTAAAATCGGCGGGCAAATTTTCGGAGCTGGTTGTAATCAGTTTTTTGATATAACAGAAAGATTTTTTAAAGAAATGAAGAGTGAGGGCATTAAGGTCAACACTTTTCAAGAACGGTATTTGAGTGTTTTGGGTGGAACATTTTTATTTTCTGCCAAAAAAGATAAAGAAGTTCATGTGGCACAAGTGAGCTTCCGGCACTCAGGATTCTCGCCTCTTTTTTGTAGGGAGCAATAATGGAAAAGCAGACTATCCAAAGCTTAAAGGATCGTGACACAGTTGATGCTCTATTTCTTGTGAAAGAAAAAAATGTTGGCGTCGGCAAAAATGGGCGGCCTTTTATGGGACTCCTGTTAGGCGATGCTACTGGAACAATTGATGCTCGGTTGTGGGATCGCGTTGACGAGCTCTCTAAAGATTTTGAAGTTGGCGATGTGCTGAAGGTCAAAGGCCTTGTACAGTTATTTCAAAATCGCCGTCAATTGATTCTTCATCGCTTGGAAAGAGTCGATTCTGCGACAGTTGATTTTGCGGACTTTATTCCCCAGTCTTCAAAAAACACCGAGGACATGTTCGTTGAGTTGTTACAAATGGTTCGTACCATGAAGAACGATCATTTACGTCAGTTGGTCTTGGACACTTTAGAAGATCCTGAAATTCGCCCGTTAATTTTGCGCGCACCAGCTGCCAAATCCATTCATCATGCGTGGTTGGGTGGGTTGCTTGAGCATATCCTTTCTATCAGTAAGATCATGGATTTTATGGGGAAACATTACCCATTCTTAAATCGAGATTTACTTTTATTTGGTGGTATTTTTCACGACATCGGGAAGGTTTGGGAACTTTCGTATGAAAATGGATTTTCCTACACAGATCGCGGTCGACTTTTAGGGCACATGCAGTTGGCTTGTGAGTTGATTGATAGGAAAGCTTCTCGGATTTTGGGTTTTAACGAGGAGCTGCGTGACATCTGTAAGCATATTATCTTAAGTCATCACGGAAAACTGGAGTATGGTTCTCCAAAAAGACCTAAATTTCCAGAGGCCATGATTGTTGCCATGGTGGACGAGTTTGATAGCAAAGTAAGCACAATGATGACCTTTATTGATTCAGAACGTAGCTCTGGAGAAAAGTGGTCACGATATAGCGATCTTTTTGATCGCTACTTCTTACTAGAAAATATGAATGAGAAACTAAATGTTTGAACGGATGACTGAGCTTTTGCGCACTTACAAAAATTACGATCCCGCCGCGAAATCCATTTTCGAGGTGGCTCTTTTGTATCCAGGGCCCAAAGCCATTTTTTTCCATAGAATTGCGCACGCTTTATATTCGCAACGTCTTTTCTTTTTTGCACGCTTGGTTTCTGAGATATCACGTCTGTTGACCGGAATTGAGATTCATCCTGGTGCGAAGTTAGGGCGTCGTCTGGTTATTGATCATGGCATCGGTGTCGTGATTGGAGAAACAGCTATTGTCGGCGATGATTGTATTATTTTTCATGGCTCCACTTTAGGGGGGCTTAAGTTTGATCCTGTCAAAAGACACCCTACCGTTGGTAACAAAGTTCTCATTGGAACTGGTGCTAAAGTTTTGGGGCCTATTACAGTAGGAGATGGCGCCATGATCGGGGCCAATGCTGTTGTTACAAAAGATGTTCCAGCTGGGGCCACAATGGTGGGGCCTATGGCGCATCAGGTCATCAAGTAGTTTTTTGCCTTTCTTAAGTAAAAACAAAAATTAAAAGTGTCGCTTAACGCCGTGCTTCTCTGAGATAATGAGAGAGTTCTTAATCTAGCACGAAAGGAGTTCGGCTATGAAGCAGACTGAACCAATACAGGCGACACCCGCAACGAACACACATCAAGGTGAGAGCAACGGAACAACTGCTCCTGTTCGCAAACGGAACCGCCGACGCCGTTTACCAGCGTGGTAAACTGAGCAGGCCCTCCTTAAAAAAGGGGGGCCTTTTTTTTGCCTTTTGGGCGTGATCTTTAATTGCGTCGCCGCCCTTTTGCTTCTGGAGTTCCATCCGCTGGGTTTTCGGGCCACTGGTGTTTTGGATATTTGATACGCAATTCCTTGCGCACTTCGGGATACCCATTTTGCCAGAAGCTTTCAAGATTTGACGTCACTTGTACGGGACGGTAGTTGGGTCCCAGAAGATGAAGGGTTACAGGTGTTTTACCAAAATAAACTTTGGGCGTTTCTTGTAAGCCAAAAACTTCCTGGATACGAACTTCAAGATAAGGTGCCTTATCCAGCGGGTAGGTCACAAGAATTTTACTGCCACTAGGTACTTCAATTCGCTCCGGTAGCTCTTTACGCAAGATTTGCAACGTGCTGGATGGGCAGACGGATTCAAAAAAGAAAGTCAGGTCTTTTTCCATCACTGTTTGCATTTTGTTTTCACCCAGGCAGGCTTGGGTGAAGGCTTCAAGTTTTAAAGTTTCAATATCTAGATTTTGCGGCTCTTGTTGTTCTAAGAATTGCAGACGGCTCCACCAGTGGGCCAAGCGTTCATTGTTTTTCAGAACGAGATCAAATTTTTCCGTAAGAATCTGTGGCAATTTTTCTGCTATCTCGCTAGCAGAAGCCGGTGAAAGAGACGGTTCTTCAAGGGGAAGGCCAAATACGGAGCGGTATTCTCTGACAAAGAATTGTCCTTTATCTTCCATAAAGGTGACATCCTTGTTTTTTTGAATCTGCGTTTTAAAAGTCTGCAAAATAAAATCTTTGCTAAATCCACAGGCCAAGCTGATCACAGTTTCAGCATCGGTATTTCCTTCAACTCCATTGAGAGCCACAAAAAATTCAGAAGTTTTGACTAAACTTTCTGGCTGTAGTTTCACTCCGCGTCCACCCACCATCAAGGCCCGTTCGCTTTTTCCGCGGCGACGGCAAAGGCGGTCAGCAAAAGTATGAAGAAGGAGGCTTTTTATACTATCGTTTTGAGAGATACTTGGTTTTTGTTCTGAAATAGGAGCTATTCGTTTTGCTAATTCCTCGATCTGTTTGGCAGATTGATCGGCCGTTTGTAGACCATAGAAAGAGGCATTGGCTGGAGCTTTTTTGTTTATTCTGAAACTTTGAAATACTTCTAAACGTGCCGTTAAATCACATTCTAAGTTGTCGCCAAGAAAAGAGCTGAGGGCTTCTTTTTTTAAAATATCCCGTTCCTGCAACAAGGCTGCAACTTCGGATGCTGTTTTAGGGATACCCAACTCAAGACCAACTAGAATTAACTTTCCAAGTCTGACGGGTAGGGGAAAGTGAAGAGTTTTTTTCCCAAGTTCCGTGATCTTATTTTGTTCGTCCAAGGCACCAGCAATACGTAAAAAGCGAGTGGCATTGTTGATGGCGACAGCTGGAGGTTTTTCATACCAGCTGAAAGAATCAAAGTCTGTAACACCTTGGGCACTTAAAAAAAGCAGGCTCTCAGTAAGATCAATGCGTTGAATTTCCGCAAGTTCACTTTTCCCAAAAGAAAGTTCATCCATTTTATTCCACAGACGGTAACACACTCCTGGAAATTGTCGTGCGGCCCGTCCCGCTCGCTGAATAGCACTTGATAAACTGATGCGTCCTAACTCCAGGCGCGAGAACCCAGTTTTATGATCTTGCCTCATTGTTTTAGCAAGACCCGAGTCAATCACCGTGTTGACGCCATCGATAGTTACGGAGGACTCGGCAATATTGGTGGAAAGAATGACTCGTTGTTTGTCAGATTTTTGCAGAACTTGACGTTGTTCTTCGATGTTCAACGAGCCATGTAGAGGGACCAATTCAATGCTTTTATCCTCGGCCCAATCTTGTAGCATATTTTTCGCGCGATCGATTTCACCGACACCAGGAAGAAAGACTAAAATGTCTTTAGAGGTTTGTGTCTGTGCTTGTTTAATTGTTTGTGCGAGGTTTTCAAAAAAAGCGGGAAACGTTTGTAAGGTTTGATTGTTTTTTTGATAGCGAATATCCAGTTCAAACAACTTTCCCGGAACATCAATGACAGGGCAACGATTCAGATAGTTCGAGATCTTATCGGCTTCAAGAGTGGCAGACATAACCAGGATTTTGATATTGCGTCCCAGCTCCTGCAGTTCTTTAAGAAGGCCGATAGCTAAATCTACGTGCATAGAGCGCTCGTGAAACTCGTCCAAAATAACCAAATCCACTCCGGATAGTTCGGGATCGGCGATCATCTGTCGAGCCAACAGAGCCTCTGTCATAAAGATCAAGCGTGTTTTTGCAGAGGTCTTATTGGCAAAACGCACTTGATAGCCGATCTCTTCCCCGACCTGCCAACCTTGCTCTTCGGCGATTCTGTGGGCAGCGGATATGGCAGCCATTCTTCGTGGTTCGAGAACGATCACTTTTCCTGGAACGACTTTGAGTAGCGCCGGTGGGAGGCGGGTGGTTTTCCCGGCCCCAGGTGCCGCTGTGATTACGAGACTGTCGTGTTTCTGCAGTTCTTGCTGAATGAGCGGGGTAAAGTCATCAATGGGTAAAGATACAAGCGAAGTCATATTAAGCTGGATATATCAAAATCATGAACTCTGCTTTTTCAAAAGGAAGTGCTGAAATGATTTTATCAGCAGAGCCTTCAAGAACCACTTCCTCTTCTTGGGACAAATTCAGAGTCAGTAAAATCTTCCGGTTTGAAAAATGCTCTTTCATGTCATTCAGAGTTTTTTTAAGACGATAGGGAGTGTCCATGACAATGATGGCACGTTTTTCCTTGGTAAGCTCTTTAAGAGCTTTTCCGCGGGACTCAGTTTCTGCAGGCAAGAATCCGCGGAAGACAAATTCATCGAGGCGCTGCCCACTTAATGAAAGAAGTCCCATCAAAGCTGATGCTCCCAAAGCAGATTTGACTGGGATTTTTTGTTGACGGCAAAGTCTGACGAGATCTGCTCCGGGGTCGCAAAAACCAGGAGTGCCACAGTCTGTAACAAGGGCCACATCTTTAGCAGCACAAATTGGAACTAAAGCAGCTTTGTCTTGTGGTGTAGAATGCTCATCTAAAATTTCGTACGTCTTACCAGTGATTCCATGGGTGCGCAGAAGTTTTGAAGCTTCTTTCGTGCTTTCGCAGATAATGACATCACACTTTTTTAGCAACTCGAGTGCTCTAAGTGTAATTTCTGAAGTGTCACCAATCGGGGTTGCGATAAGGTATAACATTATGGAACCTTCTGTGTGTAAAGGAAGTTCATGATACGGGGAATATCTACAGGCGGCTCTGCTTTTCCCGCATGAGTGCTTTCAAAGAAGATCATCTCTACATGAGGACAAAATTGCATCAAATGGTGCAAATTCACGGGTTCGTTTTCAAAGAAGTAGATTTTTTTATAGTCTTTTTTGTCAGCTTCAATAAACCAGTCAGTTTTGAATTGAGCATCATCCATACTGCGATGAGGTTTCAGAACAAGCTGTGCTTTTTCATTTATTGGAAAACCCCACTGCTTCATTATCTCTAGTGAACCGGTTCCCATTCTTTCAATATCTCTACCCGTAAGGTAGGCGATGTCCGCTCCTGCTTTCTCTACCGCAGTGACAAACTCTAAAGCCCCGTCATAGATTGAGTCGAATTGAAGGTAGTGATTTGAAAAAAAACTTTTCATCCAATAATCATGGATGGCGTCTTGAAAATCCTGATGATGTCCATCCAGTCCGACCCTTTTCAAAGCTCCAGCAATACCCCAATCACTTTTGAGAGTTTTAATCTGATTTAAGAGACGCACTTGTTCAGGAAATTTTTTCTGATTCAACGGAGAAGCCGCAAAATCTAAAAGGATGCGCTCAAGTCTAGGACTCACATCGAATAAAGTTGAGTCTAAATCAAAAACAACAAGACTTTTTTGTCCTTGATTTGTCAGGGTCTGAATGTGGGTAATTATATGCTCTAACATAGGGCTCATCTAACCCTACCTGATAGGTGAAATCAAAGACTTTTGTTGCTCCCAGAGAGCGAATATTTATAATGTCTTTGGAGGCAAATTTATGCACAAATTGCTTGTTGTGGTCGCACTGTGTGGAGGTCTTTTTTTAACGTCCTGCGAGTTTAAAAAAGACACATTAGGGAGTTCAAAAAATCCAATTAAACTTCATCTTGTGCCCTCCCATGACGTCAAGGTTTTGACTGATAATGCTGAGGTTTTAAAAGAGTACCTCGAAGACAAGACACCCTATAAATTCGAAGTGACGATCCCTCAGTCTTTTGTCGCGGTCGTTGAAGCCTTTGGTACGAAGAGAGCGGATATGGCTGCGATCAATACTTATGGCTATCATCTAGCCCATGAGAAGCATGGAGCAGAGGCGCGGTTGACTGTGATTCGCTTTGGTATTGCCACTTATCAGTCTCAGTTTCTTGCACGTGCCGACAGTAAAATCAAAACGTTGCAAGATTTGGCTGGAAAAAAGTTGGCCTTTGTCGATCCGGCTTCCACGTCAGGGTATCTATTGCCATACAAGACACTCAAAGATCGTAAAATCCTTCCAAAAGAAACCGTCTTTGCGATGAAACATGACTCTGTGGTCTCGATGATTTACCAAGGCCAAGTGGATGCCGGGGCAACTTACTATGCTCCGCCACAAAACGGTGTGATGGATGATGCTCGTCGCTTAGTAAAAACGCAGTATCCTGATGTTGAAGAAAAAGTAAAGATCATCGAACTTTCAGAACCGATTCCGAACGATCCAATTGTGTTTCGCAAGGACCTGCCAGAAGAAATGAAAGAAAAAATTGTGGCTGCTCTGTTAGCCTTTGTGGCAACTCCAGAAGGGCAAAAAGCAATGGATCGAATTGTCGGAGCGACGAACTTAAAGAAAGCGACAGACAGTGACTATGACTCTGTCCGTGAAATATTTAAGGATCTAGGGCCAAAAGAAACAAAATAAGAAATCAATCCTAAGTAAAGCGAGAAGATAATGTCGGAACTAAGCAGTTACCAAGTTACAATTAAAGAGTTTCATGTCGATTCCTATGGCCATGTTAACAATGCGACTTACTTGGCCCTTTATGAAGAAGCTCGATGGGAAGTGATCACGCCAAGAGGTTTTGGCTTTAAAGAAATTCATAAGATGAAAATGGGGCCCGTTATCTTGGAAGTGAATTTGAAGTTCAAACGAGAGATTGGTCTGCGTGAAAATATTACGATCACGACGAAGCTTTTAGATTATAAAGGTAAAGTCGGACAGATGTTGCAACAAATGGTCAAAGCAGACGGGACTGTTGCCAGTGAAGCTCTGTTCACTTTCGGACTTTTTGATATGAAAGAACGCCGTTTGATTGAGCCCACACCCGAGTGGAAGCAAGCACTAGGAATGGAGTAGGTTGGTCGAGTCTTGTCTCGTAATGACCTTCATTCTGTCTAAAAGTTATTCGAAATAATGTAAATTATTTCGAATAACTTGTCTGATTTCCAGCATTTAAGTCGAGATAATTTTTTGCCGATACTTTCAACAAGTAGTGAGGAAGATATGGCGAAGCAATATTATCTATCTAGTAACGGAGTTCAGCACGGACCTTTTTCGTACGAGGCTGTGATTGGGAAAATTGATGCTCGAGAACATCAGTGGACAGACTACATCTACGATGAAGGTGTTGGCGATTGGATGTTGCTATTAGAGCATCCTGAATTTTCGGCAAAATTATCTCAGCGCAATCCTTCTCCTCCTCCAGCTGTTAGAACAGCGCCAGATGAAAATGTGGTGAAGTTAAATGAGATCACCAAAGAGCGTGGTTGGTTTATTCTAAAAGAAGGAAACAACTACGGACCTTTTAGTCAGTTAGAAGTTATTCAGATGCTTCAAGAAAAAAGTCTTTTTGAGCACGACTTTATTTTCCATGAAAAATTTAATAACTGGAAATGTATTGCTGAAGTGGAAGATTTTTCAGTGGAAAATATTCGTCGAGTTCGAGATGCCGGTGATGTGAGTATCTCGGAAGTATTTTTCCGTCGTCGCCATGCCAGAGCCTCTTATGGTGCTTCACTCATCGTGCATAACAACTTACGAGTTTTCCGTGGCAAGTCGCTCGAAATTAGTGCTGGTGGTGCAGGGGTACTTATTGATTGCTCGGAGTTACAGCCTGGACAATCCTTATTCCTCCATTTTCAGCCTGGTGAGGGTGTTCCTCCGTTTAATGCTGTTTGCCAGATTGTGAGTAAGCAATTCGTGCGAGAGGGAGCTGGTTCGGATGAGCCGGTAAAATATGGAGTTAAATTTACGACTTTAAGTCAGTCTGTGCGTGATTCGATCAAAACCTATACGACTAAAGCCGCTTAGCAGGTCGGTGAAAAAGGCTCATCTGCTGCGTTGTCGGGTATCCTCTTTCGCTTCGACGTGCCTCCAGCACGCCTGCGCTGTAGAGGATATCCTCCGCCTTGCATCTGAACCTTTTTGACCGACCTTGAAGATAGTATTTATCAGCCTGTCGGCCAACTTTGATGGTAGCTGACGAGTAATTTGTAGGAGAGGTTTTTATGAAAAACGCAATGACTGCAGTTTTGATGGCAAGTGCCGCTTGGGCGATGATTGGCTGTTCAGATAAAGTTAATTTCAATTTGCCACCAGCCACGGAAAATTTCGCGCAGAATGTGACCTACAATAACAAAGTCGATATTCTTTGGGTTGTTGATAACTCTTCCTCGATGCTTAAGCATCAGCAAAACCTCAGTGCCCAGGTGCCAGAGTTAGTTCAGACTTTGAATTCTTTGAAGATGGATTACCATATGGCTGTCGTCACCACCAGTATGGGTGGAGTGAGTCCCGATGGTGGAAAGTTCATAGGCAATCCCAAGTTTGTGACTTCAGCGACACCAGATTTAGTTAATACTTTGAAAAGTCGTATGATTGTAGGGGAAGCTGGTAGCAATAATGAACGAGGACTTGAATCTATGGCGGCCTCTTTATCTACAAGTTATCTTAGCAATGAAGGACGAGGATTCTTTCGAGATGATGCTTTGTTAGTGGTAATTGCTTTGTCAGACGAGGACGATAAAAGTGCTGTTTCGAGTCCGGCAAAATATTACACAAATTTTTTAGATAGTATTAAAACACCGTGGGTTGACGGATCACGCTCTTGGGTTTTTAACTTTATTGGTGTTTTACCCACAAGTACAAATTGTAAAACCTTTAATGATTACTCAGAGGCAGGGTTGACGTTTATTGATATGGTAAAAACCTCGGGTGGCGTACAAGAATCCATTTGCAGCACCAACTTATCATCAGCGGTAGGGAATATCCGAGCACGGATTTACCAAATATTGACGGACTTCAAGCTATCAAAACTGCCGGTGATAGAAAGTATTACTGTTACTATCAACGGTAACACCATTCCAAGAAGTAATGTGAACGGTTGGGACTATATTGAGTCCCTGAATGTTGTTCGGTTTTATGGCTCAGCAGTTCCTTCAGCTGACTCATCCATTAAGGTAGATTTCAATCCTAGAGAAGCAAACTGATAATAAAGACCGCGGGCTTGCATGAGTTCAACGTGTGAGCCCATCTCTGCAATTTCACCTTGGTTTAAAACCACAATTCGATCACATTGTTGAAGCGTTGAAAGACGGTGAGCAATGATAATGCTCGTTCTGCCTTTTGTCACCTCTCGTGTGGCCTCTTGAATAATATGTTCACTTTCAGAATCGATGTTGGCTGTGGCCTCATCTAAAATCAGAATATCAGGATTGAAAGCCAGGATTCGCGCAAAGGAAATCAATTGGCGTTCGCCCACGGATAAATTTGCACCTCGTTCCTCGACGGGGCTCAAGATACTGCGTCCTGTGCGAGTCAGTAGGTCGAGGTAACCGGTTTTCTTGCATGCTTGTAGAATTTCTTCATCTGAAATTCGTGGATCTCCTAAGCCAATATTTTGACCGATCGTCCCGCGGAAAATGAAATTGTCCTGTTGGACGACGCCGACGTGCTTGCGGATGTTCTGGCGCGATATAGACTCAAGAGGAATGTCATCGATAAAGATAGTCTTTTCTGGAGCATCGTAAAAGCGCTGCAGAAGGGAGATAAATGTGGACTTGCCACTTCCAGTCCGTCCTACGAGAGCCACGGATTCCCCAGGTTTTATACTTAGAGAGATATTTTTCAATACAAAGGGTAAATTGCTTTCATATTGAAAATTCAGATTTTGTATCTCAATTTTTCCGGAAATGCGTTCGATCGATTGAAGGTTTGTCAGCTCCTTTTCTTCGGGTTCATCCATCAAAGTAAAAATTCTTTCTGCACTGGTCAGAGAGTTTTGGAACTGTTGATACTTTTCCAAGATTTCCCGGAGGGGCGGGATGAAATCTTGAATATGCATTAAAAAGGCAACCAGGGAACCAATTGCGATGGAATTTTCAGCACTTAAAAAACCACCAAAATACAGAGCCGCAGTGATTGTTGTCGCATTGAAAAGATTCATTATCGGTTGCATTAAGGCATAGGCGCGAATCGATTTCATATTTGTATCGCGGTAGTCTGTTGATAAAGCGGCAAAACTTTCTCGATTGCGTCTTAGGCGATTATAAAGCTGGACAACTTTGATGCCATTTAAATTTTCTGCCAAAAAGGCATTGATCAAAGACAGCTTCTTTTTCTGATCGCGCAAGATGTCGCGAATCCGATTGCTCAGGTAAATAGACGCACCGATAAAAACAGGTGCCAAAATAAGTGATACAAGTGTCAATTTCCACGAGATAAAAAGCAAGGCAATCACAACTGAGATGATCATCACCATATGGGTGAAGACAGAGATGACTCCTTCACTAAACAATTCCCCCAAAGACATCACATCGTTGGTCAAGCGAGTGACAATTCGACCCGTGGGAGTTTTGTTGAAGAACTGCATCGGAAGTTTCTGCGCATGAGCCATGAGGGCTTCTCGCAAGTGAAATAGCATTCGATTACCGAAGTGTTGAAAGAAGTAAACATTGGTAAAAGAAAAGCAGGACCGGCAAATTTCGAGAATGAGGTAGGCATAGGCCACCTGTGTGAAGATTTCGAAGTTCTTCGTTTTGATTCCATTGTCGATAGCGTACCCTACCAAAAAGGGAATCAAACGCGCGACGACAGCTCCGCCAGCCACAGCCAAGAGTGCGGCAAAAAGGAGCCCCTTTTCTTTTCTAGCGTAAGGCCAGAGTCTGCGAAAGAGTTCAGGATACGTGATCTTGGTTTTGATCAGGTCCTCGTGCATGAAGTTTTCACTCATGGTGGTGGTCCTTTCCCTGAATTTGAACGGTTTTTTGGAAGGTGGCGCTTTTTTCTAAAACTTGATCGTACGTTCCATAGGCCTCGACGATGCCATCTTTAAGGATAAGCAGTTTGTCTACTTGGCTGAGAGAAGAAAGGCGATGAGCCACAATGATCTTACTCATAGTCGTACTGCTTTTGTTCAACTCGGTTTCGATGGCTTTTTCGGTGCGGGTGTCAACTGCACTCAAAGAGTCATCCAGAACCAACACGGGCGCATCCATGATAAGCCCGCGGGCTATAGTCAGACGTTGCTTTTGCCCGCCAGAAAGGTTGACTCCGCGTTCGCCCAACTGTGATTCGAATTTGTGGGGAAGGGCTTCAATTTCGGTTCTCAGATCGACGATCTCTGTCATGCGATGGATGCTTTCTTCAGTAGGCTTTTCATGCAAACCAAAGCTGACATTGTCTGTGATGGTGTCGCTAAATAGAAAAGGCTCTTGAGGAACCAGCAGAAAAGTCTTGCGTAAAGACTCTTGAGAGATTTTTTCAATCGGAATATCGTTTATTAAAATTTGCCCTTCTGTCAGTGGATAAAGGCGACACAAAAGATGGAGCAAGGTGGTCTTACCGGCGCCTACGGGACCCATGATTCCCAGACTTTCTCCGGCTTGTAAGGTGAAAGAGACATTTTTTAATGCGTAAGTAGAGCTGTTTTGATGCTTGTAGGAAACATTTTTGAATTCAAGACTCTCAAAGCTTTTGAGTTCAAAAGTGCCCTCATCGGGAATATCAGTGTTGGTTTCAAGCACTTCGCGAATTCTGGCAAACGAGGCATAACCTTTTTGGAAATAAGAAAAGCCAAGTCCTAGTGCGGTCATTGGCCAGACCATCTTTTGAATATAGCGGTGGAAGGCCACGAAAGTTCCGATCGTGACCGCTCCAGAGTATAGATCATCTTTGGCAATAAACAGGAGAATCACGCTGCCAGTGGTTACGCCTAATTCCATCACTGGAATAAAAAAGGCATCAACGCGAGCTACCTTGTTGCAGGCTTTTTCAAACGCGGCGCTGACGCCATTATAAAGCTGAGTGCGATTGTTTTCTTGCGCGAAGCTTTTAATGACCCGAATCCCGCCGACAGTTTCTTGAGCAACTCCGGTGAGTTCTGAAAAACGATCCTGTTGTATTTTGTAATTAGTGTGAATCAAGCGCATGACTTTCCAAATGAGAAAAGGAACAAGCGGTAGGAAAATCAGCGTTTTCCAGGTCCATTCCCAACTAAGTGAAATCATGATCGGCAAGACAACAGCAATGATAATAATACCATCCGCCAAGATCAATAATCCGGGGCCAATCGCCTGTCGAAATGATTGGACATCATTGGTCAATAGACTCATGAGCTCGCCCACTTGATTTTTTTGGAAAAAGTTGGGACCTAAAGAGGTGATATGGCGAAAGACCTTTTGCCGTAAATGTTCAGCTGCAAATGTATGAAACTGACCGAAGTGAACGCGCCAACCGTAGCGAGTGACGGCAAGACCCGTCATAATCGCAAAAAAAAGCAGACTAGTTTTGCCCAAGTCATCCAAGGGGACCTGCTTTTCGATTTGGTCAATTGCGGTTTTCATAATAAGAGGGTAGAGGCCGTCCAGAGCATTCGTGATGAAGAGGAATAACATTCCCAAGCCAAAAGCGCGGGGATTATTTTTGATGTAATGCCATAAAGGTCGATTGAGCTGCATGCTCGTGAACTGTATTGAATCCCGCCCTTGTCCGCAACTTAAATTTAACACCCTTGCCACGGGTACTGCATTATAATACTTTGGTGTTTCGGGGGTGCTATGTCGCAAATAGATCAGTTTTTAAACTCTTTAAAAAGAACTCTAAAGGCTAAAAATATTCTTTATCGCGATTTAGCCAAAGCTTTGGGTTTAAGTGAGTCCAGTGTAAAACGTATTCTTTCAAATAAAAGCTTGAGTTTAGAACGTTTGGAGGAAATCTGTCGGGTTGCGGATATCAGTTTTTCGGAGGTCGTAAAATCAGCTAACTTAGAGGAAGCAAGTGATGTTCAGATTTTCTCTGAGGAGCAAGAGAAAGCTTTAGCAGAGAATATTCGTCTGCTTCATTATTTTATGATGTTGCAGGAGGGAAAAACTCCACAAAAAATAGAGAAGGAATATCAAATCTCTAGCGCAGAATCGAAAAAATATTTATTTCAGTTGGACCGTTTGAACCTCATTGAGTTGCATCCTCGAGACAAAGTGAAGTTTAAAAAACAAGGTGTCGTCAGATTTCGCCGAGATGGTCCTGTTGGTAAAGCGCTGTTCGAACAAACGAAGGCAAGTTACCTCAATTACGACTTCAAGGCAGATGATTTTATACGCTTTTCTTTTATCAAAATCAGTTTGCCAACATTGGCAAAGTACAAAGCAAAATTAGAACGACTTGTAATGGATATGCAGGAGGACGCGCGATTCGAGGGGGCGCACGGAGTGCCAGTGAGTGATATGGGAATTTTGATGTCCTTTCGACCGTGGCAATACTCCTATATGGGTGCCATACGACGTAAAGAAGAAGGTTGATGTTAAAATAAATTATAGACCAAGGCTTTGTATCAGGAGTTAGGACATTTCCTAATTTTAAGTTGAGGTTGAATGCGGTGCCATTGAAATTGATGGCATGGCTATCAAAGCGTCTCGATTGATTATATTTTTCTTTCTGTCAGGCTTTTCTTTTTTAGTCTGGGCCGAGTCCATGTATGAACGTCGCTTGCGAGATGGTCGTTATGTATTTGATGCCATTGTCAGCCAGGGTGTTCCTCGTGAGGCCTTGCACCTGATTTTTCGCATGTTCGATTATAACGAGGGTAGAATTCCTAATACGAATTATGCAGTTTTGGTAGACTACTCGTTGATATCAACCCGGAAAAGATTTTATTTAATGAATTTATGGACTGCCAAAGTGGAAACTTTTTTTGTCTCCCATGGAGTTCGCTCGGGAGTCTTAGAAACTCGATATTTTTCAAACTTACAGGACTCGTGGCAAAGTTCTCTCGGCTTTTATTATGCAAAGGATTCTTATTTAAGTTCGAAAAATGGTCTTTCACTTTATCTTCAAGGGATCGATCGTTCTAATAACAACGCCAAACTAAGGAATATCGTTCTTCATGGTGCCAAATATGTGAGCGAAGAGTTTATAGCCCAAAATGGTCGGCTGGGGTGGAGTGAAGGATGTTTTGCGGTCGGATTGCCCTATGTGAAATACCTGGTGGATCTTCTCAAGAACGGAAGTATTTTACTTTCATATCACAAAGACTTAATGACTCAGGCAAGAAATTATCCGTGGGAGCAAAATCTTTCGGGACAAGAGTGGGTTCCCGCTGGAGTCAATCGAGAAAGGATGCCGGGTGAAGGGGGTGGAGTTGATCTGCAAGATTTCCTTTTTGCTGATGATCTGTCAGTACCATAAAAAAAAGCTGGGTGATTGTCACCCAGCTTTAAAGTTTCATATTATTTTATGACATCGTTTTATAATTAAAATCCGGAGACGTCATCAAAGTCATTTTTTCTAGCCTTACCCGCAGATACTTTTGGCGCCTTTTTTACCTTCTCTTCCAAGGGCAAAACATGAGTAGGCGCCATTTCACTTAAGGTATTTTCTGTTGAGGAGCTTCCGTCAACAACATGTTTTAGAGATTCGACCAGGTTCGCCAGTGTTTTTGATTGTTGTGTCAATTCTTCTGAAGTCGCCGCCGTTTGCTCAGCAGCAGCTGCATTTGCCTGAGTCGATTGATCCAACTGATTCATGGCCTGAGAAATCTGACGAAGTCCTGCGGCCTGCTCTTGCGAGGCACTGGCAATATCTTTATTGATTTCAGAAACCTTCTTGATCGACTGGATCACTTTTTGGAAAACTTCTCCGCTTTCTATAGCGAGTTTAGCGCCTTCATTACTTTGCGCGACGGACTTCGTTATGAGACCCGAGATGTCCTTTGCTGCGGAGGCGCTTCTTTGGGCCAAAGCACGTACGGCGTCAGCAACAACCGCAAAGCCTTTACCTTGTTCTCCGGCCCGAGCTGCCTCTACGGCAGCATTGAGTGCTAAAAGATTCGTCTGGAAAGCGATATCGTCGATGATCGTAATGATCTCGTCGATTTGCTTAGAACTTTCAGCAATGCCTTGGACGGAGCCAATCAATTTTTCAACTTCCTGCCCACCTAGGCTGGCAATAGATTCACTTTCAACAGACAGTTTTTCAGCGATTTTAGCTTGTTCAGAATTTCTTTGCACGATGCTGCTAAGTTCTTCTACAGATGCTACAGTTTCTTCTAACGAAGCTGCGTTCTCTGTTTGACTGTTCGCTAAAGACTGGCTTGTACTGCTGAGTTCGTTCGAAGCATCTCTAACTGAAGTTCCGGCGTTACCAATACTGTCGGTGATAGAGCTTAGTGCCTTCACTAAACGTACTGCCATAAAGGTGCCGAGTGAGATTAACAGGAGGTATGCGATCGCAGAGATTGAAAAAAGAAGTGTGTTGTTTCTGCGAATACTTGCCATTGCGTCAGCCTTGATATCGTTGTTGATTTCAACATTCAATTTGGCCATGTCAATGATCAGATCGTTAAATTTTTGTGATACTGTGATCATCATCATGGCATCAGCTTTATGTGTATCTGGCGCACTATTGCGAACTGCTTCGACAAGTTGCTTGAGTTCGGGGCTGTCGTTATTCCAGATCTCTTGAGCTTTCAAGGCTCGATCTCTGTTTGCTGCTTTAAGAGGTTGCTTTAGCAACGAGTCAACTTCATTTGTTAAAATATCTATTCGTTTAAGGATGTGATCCAAGCGTTGGTTTTTACTTGTGCTGTCAGTGTCTACGCTGGCCGCAAGCAGGTCGCGACCGATACCATTAATTTGTGTTCTCATTTCCCCGAGAGTGGTGGAAATTGGAATGCGATGATCGACGAGGTTTTGAATAGATTGAGATAGCTCTGAAAAACCAATATAAGCGTCGGCGACAACTAAGGTAAGGCTTATTAAACCAATAGCCACGATCGTCGTAAAGCGGGATGCAGCACCTTTAAAAAGTCGGGTCCATTTCATACAGTATTCCTCCTTGCAGGAGGTATTAACGGCTCAGTAAATGATGAACTTAAGAAGTTTGTTTATTTTTTGTAAGATTTCCTCATAAATTATATTGTGTTTTTTTGACTTACGGCCAGCGCTAGACTTGTCAAAGGTCTGCAATAAGCAGTTCGAAAATCTGGAGCGATAAAATCAATCCTCGAGAACAAATATATCTTCAATAATTCCAGCTCTCATAATTAATTGAAAGAAACGCGCTGTTCGATCTGGTGTCATGTGATTGGCGTAGTCGGCAAGGACTGTCGTCATCGAGAGGTCTTCTTGTAGGGCCAAGATGATTTCAGCTTCGATATTCTCAATTTGAAGGACTTCGACGCCTCTTCGTTTTTTGAAGATCAGCAGACTTTCGGGGTGCGTCCAGTCAATCTCTTCAAAATTATAAGGAGGTTCTTCACGGCGATACCACATTTCGTATATCGAGTAGGGGCTTTTGAAGACTGCCATCCCTTCTTTAAACTGAACTTTGAAGTCTACTGCGAGTAGATTGTGATAGATTCTTTCCACTGGCATGCTTTCTGTGTATGCACTGTGAAAAATTTGTTCATAGATCCATTCGAATCGTGCCAAATCACTCAGAAATGGAATGTGTCTAGTGGCTGGGTAAATTTGCAGGAATTCTGGAAAACTCTTTCCGTAATTAAGTAAGTTGTAGCTGATCGAGGGTTGGGATTCGATAAATCTGTGGGATGCTTTTTCGAAGCTCTCTTGCCCTAGGACCCAATTGACAGCTGTAAAAGTTTTTTTGAGTTTATCAGTCAGGCGATTCAAGTACGATTGATGATAAATTTCGAATGCCTGAGATAGCGAGATTGTTCCTGCCGGCTTGAGATGTAAGATGGATTGAGGATCGGCTTGGGCAGCAAGTAAATTTTTTTTAAATAGATTCTGTGCTTCGTTCAATTTCATAAGAATCCTGTAGAATTAAGGCCGCACGGCAAATATCTGTTTCTATTTTGGTGAAGTTGGTCGTGTCCAAGGAATGGCTTAACGAAACGGGGGTGTGATGAATACGTTGAGCAATGGTCTTTAGGAGGTTCCAGACTTCGCAGGGAATTTCAGAATCACCAGTTTCTTTAAAGTGAGATGTCAGATCTTTTGCGCCACCGACGTGAACCTGAGCCACTCGTTCCAAGGGGATATTGTTGATAAAATAATGAGGATCATAACTGTGGTTGTAGGCATTGATGTAGATATTATTTAAATCTAAAAGAAGAGCGCTGCCGGATCGACGACTGACTTCTGAAATGAAATCCCACTCTGTCATTTCGTTGTGGTGGTAACTGATATAGGTAGAAATATTTTTTAGTACCAGCGGGCGGTCTAAATAATTTTGAACAAAATCAATGTTATTCACAACGGTCATCATGCTGTCTTCAGTGAAAGGAAGCGGTAAAAGTGTGTGAAAGTTATGATTAGAAAATCCGGTCCAACAGAGGCACTCTGAAATAATAAATGGATCATAGCATTCGCTGAGCTCCCGTATTTTGTTGAGATATTCAAGGCGAACTCCATCCGGATTGCCGACGTTCAAAGAACAACCATGAAATGCGATAGGATAATCTCGGCGTAAATTTCTTAAAACTTCCGCCGGGCGTCCTTTGGAGAAAATAAACTCTTCTAAAGGAGCCTCTAGCCAAGCAGCCATCGTGGCAGGTTTTTGTTCGAGGTAGTTGTAGTGGGGAGGCTGCAAGCTGATCCCCACTTTGTGATGTTTTTTGGAGGACGAGATCATTTCTTTCTTTCCTCTAAAGGCGCGGCGGCTTTAGCTTCTCCTTCAATTTGAATTTTAATTTCATCACCAACTACGAAGCCGCCCTTATCGAGGCTTTTGTTCCAATTGAGCCCGAAGTCTTTTCGGTTGACCTGTCCTGACGCTTCGAATGCGACAACTTGTTTGCCCATCATGTCGGTGATAGTCCCACCGTAACTAACATTTAGAATGACAGGTTTAGAGATGCCTCGGATGGTGAGGTCTCCATGGACTTTGGCGGGTTTGTTTTTGATATATTCAACCTTGGTACTTTTAAAAGTCATTTCGGGAAACTTTGTCGTGTCAAAAAAATCAGGACTTCGCAGATGCTTATCTCGATCTTTTTCATTCGTATTTACAGAGTCTGTTTTGATGACCACATTGACCCCGTCTAACTTTAAAGACTTTTCATCAAAATCAAAGCTGCCATTGAATTGATCGAAGCGACCTTTCACTTTTGAGATGACCAAGTGGGGTGCAATAAAGGACACGCTGGTATGGGATGTATCCAAGTCAAACTTGGCAGCGTTTGCGGGATTGTGAGCTAGTGAGGTTGCTAAAAAAAGAAAGAGTAGTGAACGCATAAAAATCCTTTCGATTAAATTGCGTCTACTACTCTTTTTTAAGAAAACTGATTTTTCAAATTACGAAGCTGTAAATTAGTAGCTTAACAAAGCCTTAACGTCCAGCTTGCCACCTGACACGGATTTGTTGCCAAGGGAGTTGATCTTCTTTGCTGACCCGATGATGGCGCCTTTGACATCTTCCCATGTCTTTTCTGGGTTTGCAGACCAATAAAGGGCTGCAGCACCAGCGACGTGCGGAGTTGCCATCGAGGTTCCGTCCCAAGTTGCTTTCATGCCAAACTTATCAATGACGACATCGGTATAGCCTTGATCTACAACAGTTGAAAATACTTTTACTCCAGGAGCTCCGATATCAACTTTTCTTGCTCCCCAATTAGAAAAAGAACCTAAATTATCGTTAATATCTAAGGCTGCGACAGAGATGATAATGTCGTGATCATATGACGCTGGGTAAGCGGGTCTTGGATCCGTGTCGTTGTCGTAGCCAACACCTTTATGACCGTTACCTGCTGCCGCAATAAAAAGAACCCCTTTATCCTGCGCATATTGAACAGTATCACGCAGAGCTTGATTTTCAGGAGACCCTGGTTCCTCTCCCTCTGAGCCCCAAGAGTTGCTCATGATCTTTGCTCCATTGTCGACAGCATAACGAATCGCCTTGATGGCATCAGCAGTCGTACCTTGGCCTTTTTCAGAGATGAAACGCAAAGACATGATTTTCACATTGGGGGCAACGCCGGCGATACCTTTACCGTTGTCACCGCGAGCAGCTACGTTTCCAGCACAATGAGTGCCGTGACCAGGATTGCCTCCTTTGAATAAAATATCTAAAGGCTCCATGGCCAAGTCATAGGGTTTATTGTCATTAGAAACGAAATCCCAGCCAATCACATCGTCAACGTAACCGTTTTGGTCATCGTCAATGTTGTTGTTTGGAATCTCGGATTTGTTGCGCCAAAGATTTGGCAAAAGATCTTCATGCGTGTAGTCAACGCCAGTATCAATAACAGCAACGACCATTTCCGGATCGCCCTTCGTCGTTTTCCAAGCGTCTGTTACGTTGTTGTCCAACATTCCCCATTGTTTATTGAAGAGGGGATCTGCTCCAGTGGTAGATTGCGGAGCGTCAGGGATTGCAGGGTTGTCGGCTTTTGCTTTTGTTTCAAGCTTGGGTTGGCGCGAAAGCATTTTCGCAAGGGCTGCTTTGCGGAGAGGGTCTTGGATAGAGAAGTCTTCGAAGAGGTTGATCTTATAGTTGGGTTGAACGTACTCAACAGCTGGATTTCTTTTAATAGTTTGCAAACTTGCAGCAGCCGAAGTTTCGACGCGTATCCAAGAGTCTGTGATTTTTTCGACTTTTGCGCCTGACATTTGGAATTCAGTGAAACCTGGTGCCAGTTTTATGAGTAAATCTTGTTTCTTTTGCGCATTTGCACTCATCCCAAGTGCAAGAATGGCAGATGCAACGTACAGGGCCATTATCTTCATGATGTGTCCTCTCTTGATTGTGTTGAACCGAACTTTCACTTTAGTTCGGAGGCGTATCGAGAATCAAATTCATTGGCTCCAATTGGAGTGGCGCGTTGAAGAAAACGAGCTCTGCCGTCATTAGATATATCTAGTTGTCAGGATTACGGAATTTCAGTAACTACTTAATGATAGCTAAATGAAATTGCAGAGGTGTAGATATGCACAAAGATCCAGTGCAGGGTTCCGCGTCCCATGAGGGTGCAAGTGGAACTCAAGCCATAGATGATATGTCACGAGATGTTGCTTTCACATCAAAGCTTGATGCTTTGGTTGCGTGGGGGCGAAAAAATTCTTTGTGGCCAATGCCTTACGGTACTGCTTGTTGTGGTATCGAGTTCATGTCCGTGATGGGGCCTAAGTATGACTTAGCTCGTTTCGGCGCTGAAGTGGCGCGATTCTCTCCTCGTCAGGCAGACTTGCTTGTCGTGGCAGGAACTATCACAGAAAAAATGGCTCCCGTAATCGTGCGCATTTATCAACAAATGCTAGAGCCAAAATATGTGATCTCAATGGGTGCGTGTGCAAGCTCTGGCGGTTTTTACCGCGCTTATCACGTATTACAAGGTGTCGACAAAGTGATTCCTGTCGACGTGTACATCCCAGGCTGTCCTCCAACACCAGAAGCGGTGATGGATGGAATTATGGCTTTGCAACGTATGATCGCAACGGGTCAACCTCGCCCATGGAAAGACAACTGGAAGAGCCCTTATGAACAAGCTTGAGAATTTAAAACAGAACCTGACTGGTAAGTTTAATATTGGGAATTATAAGTTCACTCACGCCGTGGGTGATGATGTTTTAGAAGTGCCGAAGGAAGACGTTCCGGCGCTTTTGATGCATCTTCGTGAAAGCGGACTTTTTGATTTCTTGATGGACGTTTGCGGAGTGGACTATCCAAACCGTGAGAAACGTTTTGATGTCGTTTATCATTTGTACTCTTCGAAAGATGCTTCTCGTCTGCGTATTAAAGCGCAAGTCGGAGAAAACGAATCTATCGGTACAGCTATCAATGCTTATCGTGGTGCCGATTGGTTTGAGCGCGAAGCTTATGACATGTTCGGTATCCATTTTGACGGGCATCCGAACTTGCGTAAAATTTTGACTCACCATCAGTTTGTGGGTCATCCGTTGCGCAAAGATTACGAAGCTAGTGCGAATCAAGTTTGTACAACTTCGATTCCTATTCACTTTAATAACGAGCCAGGTTCCCCTGGTGATGTCTTGAATGACAAGTATGTTGCCTTGAATATCGGTCCTTCACACACAGCAATGCACGGAACTTTGCGTGTTATGGCTGAGATGGATGGTGAAACGATTGTTCGTTGTAACAACGAGATTGGTTACTTGCACCGTTGTTTCGAGAAAATGGCGGAAACTCATCCGTACAATCAGGTCATTCCTTACACAGATCGCTTGAACTATTGTTCTGCACCAATGAACAACATTGGATACTGTAAAGCAGTAGAAAAGCTTCTTGGAGTTGAAATTCCCGCAAAAGCCCAAGCAATGCGTGTTATTTTAGCTGAGCTATCTCGCATTATCGATCACACGATTGCGATCGGTACTGGTGCCATGGACTTAGGAGCTTTAACAAGCTTCTTCTACATGTTCGGAATGCGTGAAAAAGTTTACGGACTTTTTGAGAAACTTTGTGGCGCGCGTTTGACTGTATCGATGACTCGAATCGGTGGTATGGCGCAAGATGCTCCAGAGGGTTGGTTTGATGAAGTTGCGGCTCTTTGTAAAGAGATCCGCGTTGGAACAGAGGAGATGGCTTCTCTTGTTTTGAACAATAAGATTTTCATCAACCGTACAAAAGATGTTTGTCCAGTTTCTGCTCAAGATGCCATTCAGTGGGGCTACACAGGTCCATTGTTACGTGCTTCTGGGGTGAATTTGGATTTGCGTAAATCACAGCCTTATTATGGTTACGATGCTTTGGATTTTGATATTCCAGTTGGAACAACTGGCGACATCTACGATCGCTACTTGGTTCGTTTCGAAGAAATGCGCCAGTCACTTCGTATTATCGAACAAGTTTGCAAAAATGTTCCAGGTGGCGATTATACAATCCGCGACAAGGGCATTGTTCTTCCAGAGAAGAAAGATGTTTACGGAAATATCGAAGGTTTGATGAATCACTTCATGTTGATCATCAAAGGTCTTCGTCCTCCAGTTGGCGAAGTTTATGATGCAACAGAAGCAGCGAACGGTGAGCTTGGTTTCTATCTCGTGAGTGATGGTTCAGCCAATCCGTATCGTTTGAAAGTTCGTCCACCATGCTTTGCTATTTATCAATCTTATCCGACCGTAGTTAAGGGAGCACAATTGGCCGATGCTATCGCGACAATTGCGTCTATGAACTTGATTGCTGGTGAGTTGGATCGCTAAGAGGGGTGACCCTTCCAGTTCCATGCGGCTTCGGCCGCAAGAACTGAAGTAGCTTTTTAAGAGGAAAACAAATGTTTAAACTTTCAGAACAAGGCTTGGCGGAAGTAAAAAAAGAATTGGCTCGTTATGAGTCTAAAGATTCTGCTATCATTCCAAGTCTTTATGTTGTCCAAAAAGAGAACAAGGGATTTATCACTCCTGAGATGATTCGTTACCTTTCAACGGTAATGGATATTCCAGAAGCAAGAATCAACGAAGTCTTCAAATTCTATACAATGTTCAATCAGAAGCCAGTGGGCAAGTATCACGTGCAAGTTTGTACAAACATTTCTTGTGCCCTTGAAGGTGGACGAGAGATGGCGAATCATATCTGTCATGAACTTGGCGTAAAATATGATGAAGTCACAGCAGACGGGCGTTTCACAGTTAGTAAAGTGGAGTGCTTAGGCTCTTGTGGTACAGCTCCGATGATGCAAGTGAACGACACTTATCACGAGAAGCTGACTCCTGAAACTGCAATGAATCTTTTGCGAGGTATGAAATAATGGCTGAAGCAAAAATATTAACAGAGTTTTATCATCTGCCTGAGTTCCAGACTCTTGCTGGTTACAAAGCAAAGGGCGGTTACGAAACTTTGCCTAAAGCATTGAAAATGCAACCTCAGCAAATCATCGATGAAGTGAAGGCTTCGGGTCTTCGTGGTCGTGGTGGTGCAGGTTTCCCGACAGGTATGAAGTGGGGCTTCTTGCCGAAAAATGGCGAACCTCGCTATCTACTTTGTAACGCCGATGAAGGCGAGCCAGGAACATTTAAAGACCGTATGATGATGGAGCGTGCTCCTCACCAATTGATCGAAGGTATGATTATCTCTGCTTTCGCAATTGGTTCTAACAAAGGTTATATCTACGTTCGTGGCGAGTATGTTTATCCGATCGAGTGCTTGGAAAAAGCTCTTAAGGAAGCTTACGCAGCCGGCCTTCTTGGTAAAAACATCTTAGGATCAGGTTTTGATTTTGAGTTGGATGTTTATCGCGGTGCTGGTGCCTACATCTGTGGTGAAGAAACTGGGATGATTTCTTCTTTGGAAGGTCTTAAGGGTCAGCCGAAGTTGAAGCCACCATTTCCTGCAGTTCAAGGTTACTTGAAAAAACCAACAATTGTGAACAACGTTGAAACCCTTGCAGCTGTGACTTACATCGTTCGCGACGGAGCACAAGCTTATCGCAAGCATGGAACTGAAAAATCAGCGGGCACTAAATTGTTCTCATTGTCTGGGAACGTTGTGAAGCCTGGAAACTACGAAGTTCCACTCGGTTACCCTTTGATGGATTTGATCATGAAAGAGGGTGGCGGAATGAAGCCAGGCCGCAAGTTGAAAGCGGTTATTCCTGGTGGATCTTCAGCTCCTGTTTTGACAGCAGAAGAAGTTGCCAAAGCTAATTTGGATTATGAATCTTTGGCTGGTCTTGGAACTATGTTGGGTTCTGGTGCGGTTATCGTGATCGATGACTCACAATGTATGGTGGATATGTTGGGAGTGTTGACTCACTTCTACGCCCACGAGTCTTGTGGTCAGTGTACACCATGCCGTGAAGGAACGGGTTGGTTGAATAAGATTCTTCATTCGATTCTTGAAGGTCGTGGTCGTTTGCAAGATATCGACTTGTTGATCAAAGTTGCAGACAACATGAAAGGTAAGACTATCTGCGCTCTTTCAGACGCAGCAGCTTTACCAGTTTTGAGTTTTGTAAGTAAGTTTAGAGATGAATTTGAATTCTACGTTCGTGAAGGACGCTCGAAAGTAAGAGGAACGACATATGCCGAAATGCACCATTAATGGCAAAGAAGTCGAAGTAAAAGAAGGCACGTCGATCATCGAAGCGATGCAAGTTTCTGGCGATCGCATTGCACACTATTGCTGGCACCCAGGTTTGTCAGTAGCGGGTGTTTGCCGCGTTTGTATGGTGGAAATCGAAGGAAATCCACGCGTTCAGATCGCATGTAACACTATGGTGACTGAAGGCATGAAGATCAATAACACGTCTGACAAAGTAAAAGATGCTGTGAAGTGGGGACTTGATTTCCACTTGATCAATCATCCGTTGGATTGCCCAATCTGCGACCAAGCTGGCGAGTGTGGTTTGCAAGACCAGTACATGGAATACGGTAAGTACGATCCAGAAATGGCAGAGCCAAAACAAAAGAAACACAAAGTCGTGGATCTTGGACCGACTGTGGTTTTGGATTCTGAAAGATGTATTCTTTGTTCTCGCTGTGTTCGTTTTACTGAAGAAGTTACGAAAACAAACGAGTTGGGTATCTTCAACCGTGGTGACCGTTCTGAAATCGGAACGCATGATGGCCTTGAGTTGAATAATAAATATTCATTGAACACAGTTGATATTTGCCCTGTTGGAGCGTTGACGTCTAAAGATTTCCGCTTCCGTCAGCGCGTGTGGTATCTAAAAGATGCTGAGACTGTTTGTAACGGTTGTTCAACTGGCTGTAACGTTAAAGTGTACTACAACAAAGAAGGTCTTTTCCGCGTGAAGCCTGTTTATAACGAGCAGGTCAACGGTCACTGGATGTGTGATGAAGGACGAGACATTTACAAGTTCGCGAATCAAGAGCATCGCCTTCTAAAAGGTCAAGTGCGCAGCTCTTCTGGTTGGACTGAAATGGCAGCCGGAGCAGCAGCGAAGGCTGCGCATGAAGTATTGAAAAATACAGCAGCGGACTCTTTGGCTCTTGTTTTGACAGCACAGTACACTGTTGAAGAATTCGACGCGATTGTTTCTACATTCGTGAATGATTTTAAATCTAAGAAAGTCTTCTTCTGGATCAACAATAAAGAGTCTTTCGACAACTTTGATGGACTTCTTATCCGTGGTGATAAGAATCCAAACACCAAAGGCTTGTTGAAGGTTCTTGAAAAGCATGGAATCACTGGAACTTGGGCAGATTTGTCTCAAGGTCTTGCTTCTGGTTCTATTAAAACAGTTGTTGTTGCTGGACCAGAGAACCAAGCTGTGTTCCCTGATTTTGCAGATCGCGTGAAAGAGCTTTCAAAAGCGCAAAACTTGATCTGGTTGCAGTCAGGCAAAAACGCGGCTTTGAGTGCATTGACGGGAAATGTTTGGTTGATTCCAACAAAAACTTTCGTAGAGAAAGATGGAACATTTATCAATCATGCAGGTCTTGAACAAAAGTTCAAGAAAGTGACGACTGTCGTTTCCGAAGCATTAACTTTGACTGAAGCGGCTTTGTTACTGTCTGGCAAAAACTTGTCTATCCCAACTGGAGCACAAGCATTCATGCCGACAAATCAACGTCCTGACCAAGTTACATTGGAAGCGCGTAAAAAGAACGAATTTGTATTTAAAAGAGGTAGCTTGTGAGTGTAATGCAAAATAACTCCGAGAAAGCAAAGTGGTATTTGCCGGGTGTTTTGGGTGGCCTGAGAATCACCATGAAGCACTTGTTGGGGAATCTTTTGAACCGCAAGAAAATGATGACTTTGAATTATCCAGAGGAGAAGTATGAATACTCTCCGCGCTTCAAAGGAAATCACGTACTAACGGTTAAGAAAGATGGCTCGCTTCGTTGTACGGCTTGTATGCTTTGTGCGACCAACTGTCCTGCAGAGTGTATTAAGATCGTAGCTGCGGAACACAACGACCCAACCGTCGAAAAATTTCCAATCAGCTATGAGATTGATATTCTTCGATGCGTATTCTGCGGTTTTTGTGAAGAAGCTTGCCCTGTAGATGCAATCCGATTGGGGCCTGAGTGGCAAACACCTGGTGTTAACGGTGCGAACTTCATCTACGACATCAATCATTTGGCATATCGCCCGAACCTTAAGGGTGGTATCCAAACTCACGTTGATGATGAGGAACGACATAAGGCAGGGATTTAGTCATTTCCTGAACTTTTTGAGAAGTTTCTGCATAAAGTTTAATTTAAAACCCTCGCTTGAACAGAACGAGGGTTTTTTATTGCTCTGCTAGAATTACTCTAAGAGACTTTACGTATACAAGGAGTGTATATGAAAAAGTTTATTGTCCTGATTGCTTTACTGGTAGCGCCTTTGCTGTCGTTTGCGTCTGTTCCGGAGTCTTTGCAGCTCAAAACTTTGGGGGAAGATCAGTATCTGTCATATAACTTTGGTCATCAGTTTTTAAATAGTCGCAGCTATGTCGACTACACTTTAACGGCGATGGGACCAGCACCGACGGAAATTCGAAGAATTAATATCAGTGGCATGCACTACGATGCAGCTACGAACTGCCCCAAAATTTTAGAAGTGGGCAAGAAGTGTACTTTGCGTGCTTACTTCTGGCCGACGACAGAAGGTCATCATTGGGGCAACCTAGATGTCTATCTTAACGATGGCAATATCTACATCCGTCTGTTCGGTATTGGAATGCGATAGTTTCCTTTACAGTGCTCGCAAGAAGTACTTCACTCCGAAGGTCAGCCAAATATAAAGACCGAGGGAGTTGAAAAGAATTGCGAGCATAAGTCTTTTGCCACTAACAGCAGTTAATGGGCGTTCTTGTCTGACCACTCTCCAGCTCAAGGTCAATGAGTAGAGATTGCACAGAAGCGGGATAAAGATGCATCCCAGGATAGAGTTGGTGAGGGCTTTTTTGGCTAAACCTTGGGTGAACATCAAATGCTCTTCGACTGTTTCACGATCTGCTATTTTTAATTTTGCATTAGCCAGTGGATTTGTTTCAAGATTTTCCAGAGCTTCCGAAGCTTGTAAAAATTCATACTCAGGAATTTCGATAATCAGTCGTCCCATGAGGTTTTGCAGATGGGGAGCTACGGTTCGCATCTGTTCATCACGAACTTTCGGATGAAAACCTAATGACTGCAGGTAGGACTTTAGTATCTGGGCTTCACCGAAATCGTTGCACTCAGTAAGAAAAACATAATTGCTCATCATTAGAGCCTATCGCCTCCTTATATCGGAGGCAAGTAGGTCTGAATTTTTAGTAATTTCTTGGTTATTGCTTTTTCCAAATACAAGTGTAGGCAGCAGCGGCATCAACTTGGTGTTGAACAGTGATCGTGTTGCCCGCGAAAGTCACTGTTGAAACAGTTTTTGAGCGCAATTTGCCTTTGCAGTACTCTTCATTGATACGAGTCAAAGTCAGCGGCAGACCGTCTGCATTTTCTCGTAGATTTTGTTCTCTGAACTCACATTCGGGATCAATATCAGACTCTATCACGTGAGTAGAGTTTTTTGTTTCAAATGCATACTGGCCGGCAATGTTGATGGTTTTATACTGAAGATCTTTCTCATTTAAAGAAAAATCATTACATAGTATATCAACACCAGTTTTAAGTTCATATTTGCCAGCTTGAATCTCAGCAGTGGCGACTTGAGCAGTTGCGATCATAGATGCGAAAGAAATAGTGATAAGTGCAGATAGTTTTAGAAACATAAACTGAATCTCCTCATGTGTGGAACAAGTTGACGATGACCGCGGCGGACAGGGCCCCAGTAGCTAGATGAATTGACTCCAGCGGATCGTCCTTGTGACAGTTGTGTTTTTATCATGATATCAATAGAACATCGTGCTTGCCCTTCAACATTTCCAATGTCACTACAAGCATCACCTCTCCAGCGACGAACGTTGCGATCTCTTTCAAGTGCCCACAGACCATAACCTTCGCGAGGATTCAATACTTGAATGTCTCCATTTCTATCACGGTAGGTTGTACCATGTACTTGCGTGGATTTGCATGAGGACTCTTCCATAGCTAAAGAAGTCCAGAACCAGGCCCATGCCATGAGTTTGTCTTCATCGCTAAGAGTATTGAATTTTGGACAAAAAGAACCCAGAGCATTGTTTGCAGTCAAATGCCTTGCATTTTCTGGTTCGCTCATGACGGACATAATATCCTGTCCTTGAGGGCCTAGTTCGCCTTCTTTGTTCATCAAGTTATTGCAGGCCTTCGCCATGGCTTTTCGGCCTGGTTGGATCAATGATCGTTCTCTCGCTGCCGTTGCAGTTCCACAGTTGTCGCAAGAGCTCGTTTCAGCTTTTTTAACGGCATCATTCGCACTATTAATAAGACCTACGACATCTTGGGGGCTCGGCGTAGGACGCACATGATCTTTATTAGCTTTTGCTGAATGAGCTTGAACGGGGCGACGAGTTTCAACACTTTGAGCTTCCTCAACAGCGGCTGTCTGGCGTGGTTTTGGTTGTGAAGTTGTGCCTGGAAGTGATTCGTAAAGAGTCAAATCAGAATCAGAGACTTTATGGTAAACCCAGAAGACTTCATCGGCCTTAACGCCATTGAGTACTCTAATTCGTAAACCATAGTTACCCGATGATAGTTTTTTTGCCTCGAGAATTTCACCTTGAGTCCCTTTGCCAAGAACTGTTTTGACGTTGCGATCACCAGGATTAAAGGACATCGATGATCGCGCATTCAGGTAGCCCTCAAGTTCCACATACTTTTCCTGCCCGGAAAATCCGCTCAGGAGTAGGGTGCTTAGAAGCCCTGATATAAATGGTTTGTATAGTCTTGAAATCTTCATACTTTGAGACATTGCAAAGAGCAGGCACAAGCTCGGTTGCTCTGGGAAAAGTTAAATATTTCAATGGCTTGCGTGTATTTTTGAGGGGAAATTGACTTCTCAAAATAAGATAATAACGGAAGATTGTCACTGCCCTGTTTAGAGATTAATCAGGTTTTTGAGTTGATTTGAGGCCCAGCACAGGATTTGAGAAATTACTTTTTGATTTTAGCGATAACCCCATAGCCTCAGCGATGAGTCCGTGAGGCCATGAGATAATATAGGTAGAGCGATTGAAAGAATTTTCTTTATGGCGAGGTCAACGTGATTGAGTCTTTTGAAACATTAGAAACGAACATTGAGGAAAGACTTTTGTGGTACGCGATCGTCTTTAATTTGACGGTTAGAGCTTAATGCAAATATCAGAACTGTTGTTGCAAAAACTCCAATAATCATATTTCCCCCGTTGGCTTGTCAGAATAATCGTTCTTCAATTATTAGACCAACAGTGAAACTGCTGTGGATTGACCAGCGTGATATTTTCTCATTTTGATATGAAGACATGATGAGCGGAATAGATAGCGTACAGTGTTCCAAAGGTTCTGAAACACTGGGGGTTTTTATAATTTGTAGTTCAGTTATTCACTATGCAAATGATTTGACAGACTCATTTTAGTTTAGGAGCGACTCTATTTAGAGTCATCAAAGTAAGTTTCTGGACTTAAAGAAACGCATTTCTCCCAGGACTTATAGAGTTTTTTGTTGAAGTAACGAACTGACTGCATTTTTTTTAGATCTTGCTTTGAAGGACATGGAGCTTCTACTGGTGCAGCAGCCGTTGTTCCCTGATTCTGTTGTTTGCGAGGGACCCATTCTGTTAAGGCCCGCTGGCGATCAATGAGACTATTGAGAAGCGGAGAGAGCTCCTTGCAGCGCGCGACTTTTTGTGGATTGTGTGCGGGGTATCCTCGAGGGGCTTCACAATGAAGGAGGCCGTACTCAATTTTGAAAGCAACTTCTTGAAGTTCTTTTTTTACGTTTTGAATTGTTTCCGTGAGTTCTGCAACTTCTTTATCTCTTTGTTGCGTAATTTTATCGTAAACATCATTTATACATGCGAGGCGAATTTTCTCAGCGTCGGTCAACAGCCGTGTCACAAGGTTGGCTTTTGGTCCGCAAGACTGATAAGGGTTTGTCTCAGCATGAGACGTTGCCGATAAAATTGAAATAAAAAAAATGGTCTGTATAAATTGTTTTGCAAACATACTGGTTCCTTATCGGTAAGTGAAAAGAGAACTGCAGTCTGGTTATGTATAAAAGATGAGTTTGAGAAAGGTTTTTTTCTAGATCCGAGTCTAGATTGTGTTCTCTGGAGATTAGAGTAAAGACCCATGAAAGGGTCTTTACTCAAGAAAAATTAAGATTCAAATGTTTTCATTTGTTCGGGCTTGTTTTTCTCAAGCGGGCTCATAACTAAATAAAGCGCAGGGACGACAAATAAAGTTAAGAGTGTTGAAACCACAGTGCCACCAATAATTGCAAGTCCCATGGGAAGGCGTGTTTCTGAGCCAAGACCACTGCCAAAAGCTAGTGGTGCGGCAGCGGCAACGGTTGCCACTGATGTCATCAAGATCGGTCTTAAGCGGATCGGACAGGCTGCAATCAATGCTTCCCAAGGACCCTTTTTTTCGTGCTCGCGAACTTGATTCGTGAATTCAACTAGTAGAATTGAGTTTTTCTTGGCGATACCCATGAGAACGATCAAGCCGATAAAGCTGAAAAGATTCAATGACACATCAAACATCCACAATGATACTAGGGCCCCAGTGACACTGAATGGTAGAGCCACAAGAACTGACACAGGATGAATGAACGAGTTGAATTGAACGGCGAGGACAAGGTAGGCCACAAGAATTCCAACCAACAGGGCTGAAGTCAAACTTTTGAAGGATTCAGAAAACCCAGCCGAGGCTCCTTCGAAAGCATAGCTGTAACCAGTTGGTAAGACTTCTTTTGCAATCTTAGCTGCTTCATCCAAAACCTTCGACTGTGATTGTCCTGGTGCTAAGTTTCCGAAGACGGAAATAGCCCTCTGTCTATTCACCCGTGAGATTCCTTGAATTGTCGGTTTTTCTTCGATTTTAACTAATTCGGAAAGCGGAATGAGATTTCCAGCTAGATTGCGCACATAAAGTTTTTTGAAGTCTTTTGAAGTGCGAATTTGACCATCCAAAACTTTAAAGCGAATGTCATAGCGTCTTCCGTCGGCAGTGAAGCGGCCCTGACGAATACCACCCACCGTTGCTGATAGAACTTGCCCAACGGCATCAACTGAAACTCCACGGTCGGCCATCGCTTTGCGATTGGGGGTTAGAACAAGCTCAGGAATACCTTTACGATAATCCGAATCTAGATCCACACCAAAGCCGCCATCTTCTAAGCGTTTTATAATCTCTTTGGATTTCTCATCTAGAATGTCAAGGTCAGGTCCACTTAAGCGTATTGCCAGTGGATTTTGTCGACCCGAAGTCAGATTTCGCGCAGAGATGTCACGCATCGTAACCCGAATTCCTTTAACCGCTTTAAATTCACCTCGCAGATCTGTCATAATGTCAATGTGACTTTTATCTCTGTCTGCTTTCGGCTTTAAAGAAATAGGAATGAAAATACTATTAACGGCAGATCCAGCACCTCCGCCACCACCACCGACGGAGACGAAGAAGCCTTGGATATACGGGTTTTTCTTTAGGATCGTTTCAATTTGCTCTGTAATGACACTTGTTTTTTCCAGACTGGTTCCAGGGGGAGTCTGTCCAGTCAGGATAATGAAGTCTTGATCCTGTGCTGGTACGAACTCTTGACGTACTTTGAAAACGAGTAACATAGAGACGACAAATAAAGCGATGGAGCCTATAACAATCGAATACTTCCAATGCAGTGTAACCTTGAGCAGTCGTTGGTAAAACGAAGCAAAGGATTCAAAAAGGTGATCCAAGTAGGCTTCAAATTTAGAGACTTTGGGCTCTGAACTTAAGAAGGCTGCGGCTCGCATCGGAGTGATGGTGCAGGCTTCTAGCAAGGATAGTAATACGGCGGCACTCATCGTCACGCCAAATTGGAAGAAGAACTTTCCAATGATACCATCCATAAAAACAACAGGAAGGAACACAGCAATCACGGCCAAGGTCGCAGCAATCGCTGCGGGAAGGACTTCTTTAGATCCTTCAGAGGCCGCCCTGAAAGATCCCTTACCCATGCGATAATGGCGCACAATGTTTTCAAGTAGCATGATGGCATCATCGACAACAATAGAGATGGCTAGAGTTAGAGCCAAGAGTGTGAACAAATTGATGGTGAAGCCAGAGAAGTAAAGAATCGTGAAGGTTCCAACAATTGACGTTGGAATTGAAAACAGAATGTTGATAGCAGAGGGGATGCTTCCGAGGAAGAGAAAGCAAATCAGGATTGTAATTAAAGCCGCTACCCATAGCTTTTCCAGAGTCAAAGAAACTGTGGCATCTGTAGGGCGAGTAAAGTCTACGTTGATACGATATTCATAGTCTTTAGGAAATCGATCTTTGATGCTGGCGAGCTTTTCTCGCACAGCCTGAGCAACGACAACTTCGTTGGTACCACGTTGCTTGCGAATTTGAATTCCGACAGCTTGTTTTCCTTCAACACGGGCTAAACGACGGATATCTGAAAGACCATCCTCAACTCGAGCGACATCTTTAATAAAAAAAGCCTGATCTATGATGCGTTGGCCGCCACGGCGGAGAATTTGGATATTTTCAACTTCTTGAACGGAAACGGCTTCTCCCAGCCAGCGAACTCGCAGTTCGCGTTCCCCTTCCGTGAACTGCCCAGCAGCGCTTTCTAAGTGCTGACTGTTGATGGCATCGATGACATCTCCAACTGTTAAATAATATTTATTCAGTTTTTCAAGATCGACCCAAACACGCAGATTTCTTTGGCTGAATCCGCCGATGCTCACCTCACCGACACCAGGTAGAAAGCGCAGTTGATCCAGCAGATAGTTTTCGGTCCAGTTCAAAAGATCTCGGAGTTCGGACTCACCATAGATGGCCACAATCATGATGGGATCTTCTTCAGGGTTTTGTTTGCGGATAATTGGTGGGTCCACATTGGGGGGCATACGCAGTTGAGAGAGAGCGGCTTGCACTTCTTGGAGGGCGACATCGACGTTGCGATTGATATCAAACTCTAGAGTAACCGAGCCAGCTCCTTGACGTGCACCGGACCTCATTTCTTTAATACCTTCAATATTTAAAAGCCGTTCCTCGATAGGATCAATCAGCTCAGCTTCTACGACTTCGGGAGCGGCGCCATCATAGGCCACGGAAATACTAAGGACTGGGAAGTCTACGTCGGGAAGCTGACTGACCCCCATACGGTTCATTGAAATGGCACCGAAGGTAATTAAACTGAACATAAGGACCCAGGCAAAAACTGGACGTCGGATCGATAGATCAATTAAATTCATAGAATTTTCTCCCTCATATATCCACCTAGAGTCTCACAGGAGTCCTAGAGGAATCTAGTGAAGAAACACCATGTCTTTAGTCGCGTTATGAAAGAACTCTTTTTTTCCGAATAATACGAAATATTCTTGGAGTTATTATGAAGATCTACCAACTCATTATCATTTTGCTTTCATCATTGTTTTTTGCTGCATGTAAAAGTTCATTTATAAAGTCAGAAGACGCAGCTTCATATCGCAAGCCTGCCAGCAGCCAGGAGTTGATAACTGGAAGTCAAAAAGTTTTGAATGACCTATCCAATCCCCAAATTTTCAATCCAGCGACTTGTGCCAGCTTTGTCGGAAAGGTGACAGACTATTTATTTTATCTTCCAGCGGACTATTTTATTCCCAAAACGTCGGCGGAGGTTGAGAGGTTAATGACTCAAGGACCTCAAGTTATGGATACGATTTTTCAAATTCGTGTTGTTCTGCATGAAAAGTTGCAGCAATTTGATGCCACCAACGCACTTTCGAAAGATTGTGTTCACAAAATGCGCGAAGGCTTTCAGTATGCTCGATTTGCTGAAGAATATTTGTTGGAATGGCTTCATGCAAACAAAGTCTATGACTTTCAGTTCGCTCCCATCATGAGCAATACAAAACCCCAGACTTGGACAAATCCCAAATTTGCCGGATTTGAGTTGCAGAGTGGTGATGTTATGCTTATTCGCGGCAAATCTTACGTGTCAGCGATGATTGCCAGAATTGGAGATGAGGAAGGAAATTTCTCTCATTTGGCAATAGTAGGGGAGGATAAATCTGGAAAAAAACATGTTGTAGAAGCATTAATTCAATACGGTGTTATCGTGACGCCGCTTGAAAAGTGGAGGCAACAGCAAGATGCTCGTGTTGCTCTTTATCGTCAGCCAGACACAGTCTTGGCTAAAATGGCAGCAAGAAATATTTATGATAAAGCTCAAGAAGCTCTGCAAAGTCGCGCAAAGGGCATCAAATACGATTTTGCTATGGATGATTCAGACTATTCCACGATTTTTTGTTCAGAGGTGATTCGCTATGCTTATGATATGGCCTCCGGTGGTCAATTCATGGTTCCGAAGTTTCGCAGTTCCGTCACGAAATTTGAAGGTTTGGCCTATCCTCGTAGTTTAGGAGTCACGCAGAAGACTTTGTTTGCTCCGTATGACATTGAAGTCGATCCACGCTTTGAGTTCGTGGCAGAATATCGATATTATCCACTTTTGCGTCAAGTGCGGATGCAGGATGCAGTATTGCAAAGTATGTACAGCTGGATGATTGATAAGAAGTACGAGTTTCATTGGGCGGCACCTCATTCATTGAAAGCGTATTTTGCGAAATTGGTCCGCCAGTTTGGTGTTGCTAAAGAGACCCTACCAAAATACATGCCGATGGATAGTATCAAAACAAATGTGCAATTCGAGGCGGTGGCCGTGGCACTTGAAGAGAACATCTACGCTAAAGAAGACGAGTTTTATAAAAAGAACGGATATCTTCCCTCTTTTCAGGACATGATGACTATCAACGATCAGTTGCGGCGCGAGGATTGTTTGGTCGAGCAGGAGTGGCGACGGCAGCAACCTCCATTACCAGATACGAAGAGCTCATTCATAACTCCTTCAAAGTTCCATTGGTTTTTCTATAATAAAAATTTGTCTTGTGATTAAAAGAGTGACGTAAGTGTTATTAGTAAAAAAAAAGGGAATCGTTCGATTCCCTTTTTTTATTCTTTAAACACTAGACAGATCTCAAAAAGACTTTCCACTGTTTCATACCCATTTGAAATTCCACTTTCGCAATTTCAAAATCTCTTTTAAGCTCCAAAAGTTTTAAATCATAAGCCTCTTGAAGTTCACCACGTCTACGTGTCGTGTCCGCTTTGAATTGTTCGTAATCTTCGCGGAATTTTTTCATGCGGTTTTGTGCTTCTAAGATTTTTTCCTTCATGGCGATCAGTTTTTCTTCAGCAAAACCATGTTTTGTCAGCTCTGCGGCTTCGGCTTGAAGGCGGGCCTTCAGGATTTCAGTATTAGAAATCTGACGAAGCTTTGAGGCAAGACCCATAAAGCTAAGGCTGCGTATTACCCACTTTGTTGGATCCCACTGATACCACTTAATTCCATTGCGATAATCGATTTGAAACTTGTGATGAAAGTTATGGTAGCCTTCACCATGTGTTAACAGTGCTACAATCCAAGAATCTCGTGCGGAGATTTCTTTTGAGTAAGTCTGCTTACCTAAAGTATGGCAAAGAGAGTTGATAAAAAAGGTGCTTTGTTGAGTCAGCGCAATGCGAAGTCCACCGGCAATGACCAAGCCACCCAGTGCAGAACCTAACATCCAGCCAATGAGTGTCGGCAAACCAAATCCCATAAGAACGGCTAGCACGACGAAGTATTTGTCTTGAAAACGAACCATCCAGTCTTTTTCTAAGTCAGGTGCGTGAATTTTTTGGTTCACAGATTCTTTGTAGAACAACCACCCCATATGTGCATACCAGAAGCCCTCGTTGATATTGTAGGGGTCTTTTTCAGTATCAATATTCGAGTGATGACGGCGATGATCGGAAGACCATTTTAATGCGGACCCTTGAAAAGCAGAGGCACCAATCAGAAGGAACACAGCTTTGACGATGGGATGCGCATCGTAACTCTTGTGTGAGAACAAGCGATGATATCCCGCAGTGATACTAAGATTTGTGGCTGCAGCAAAAAGTAAGGCGAATAAGAAAATGCCCCATTGAAAGCCGTAAAAATAAAAATAAATTGGAGCAAGAATTAGAGTGGCCAGGGGATTCAGAATAAGAAATAAGGCCACCGGCCATTCAATGCGTTTTTGTGTCATGAGCACCTCTCTATCTAAAGCTTAGCAGAGGTGCTTGTTTTGCGATACTTAAATAGAAATGCCCAAAAGAATTTTAGCGTAAGTTCCGCTCATATTGATATTTTGTGTTGGCGCGTTACTCGGAGATGAGTCTTTCGCATCTTTCCATTTCATATCAATATACCCAGCTTCCGCACCAACAGTAAATCCAAGCAAACTCACTCCAGCTTCAACTCCTGCGCTGTATGATGCGACAGAGTCGGAGGAGTAGTCTGCTTTCACCGTTCCACCTTCTGTTGCTTTTATACTTGTTGAATGCGAGAGGCCATAAGTGAAGATCGGTCCCAAATAGATAAAATTATTTAGTGGGCGCCAGTTCACGATAAGAGCCGTTCGAGTGTATTCCGATTTGATATCAAGACCACCATTGCTGGCAGTAAGGCCCATATTTTCATAACGGATTCCAATACCAGGAATTAATGGCAAGGGAAGAGTGACCAAAACGTCAGCGCCAAGTCCATAAGTTGGAACTATTGCGGGGGCCGAAGCAGAGCAGCTTGTGCACAGTGAGCCCAGGTCCGTCGTGCTTGCCAGCAAACCATAACCCAAGCGCAAATCTATGAGGGCATTTGCTGGTAGACTAAAAAACAATCCATTAAAAACGAAACCTAAAAGCACGACCATTTTCTTCATAATTGAACTCCTGTAGTGAATATTATAGTGCCTCGCCGAGAGATTCTCAAATTTGCCTTTAAAAACAGACCTAGGTCGGACTCTCAAGTTAAAATTATTCTGCTACTTATAGTGTATGTATATAGATGTATCGCGTCCTGAGTCCTGGGAAGAATTGAATGATAAATTGAAAGTGCAACTGGGTTTAGATGCTCGCTTGAGAGCTCGAAGTTTTTACGGGTTGTCTCAAGCAGTTTTTGAAATTTCCCAAGGGGCTGCTCAATTTATGTCTCATAAAAAAGCGATTGGTGTCGTAATGGGCCAGACTGCGGTCTTTGAAAGTTTACTGCCCTATTATTATAAAGAAACTTATGAGGTTCAGACCTTAGTGCATTCTGAATTGACGAATGTGCAAGAGTGGGTTGACGGTTTAAAAAAAGACACAAATTTTATTCTTTACAGTGAAGATCATCCAGTGACAGGGGAACTCTATCCTTTTGCTGACGAATTAGATCAGGCCTTGAATCAAAAGCGAATCAGCTCATTCAGAGTTTCCCACAATCAGCATTTTTATCAAAACATCGAAGTTCGCCCTTACACTGTCAGAATTTGTTCTTATAATCCAACGGCTGCGATTGCTGTTTTAGGCGAACGCTTTCGAGCTCCGACATTGATGGTGCAAAATATGAACTGGAACTCTTCCCAATTTCTTCAAGACGTGACGGACGCCTATAAAGGGCGTCAAGTGAATCAGTTATTGGTGGAGAAATTTGAAACTGAACTGGCTTCCGTTGCACAACCATTTCTAAAACCAGGTGTGTCGCGAATTTTTGACCGGGCCGTTTGTGTTTTCCCTGACGTCAGTGCGGAAGCCTTAGCCCAACTTGTTTTTAAGAAGTTAGGCGTCTCAGCGGATGAGGGGTGGGGTCTGATGGCAACGACGAATATGTGCCATTGGTCGGCCGTAAAAATGTTCCGCCACTGGTGGACACCGCAACCGACTCAGGAGCAACTGCGCGGGTTGTTGATCATTACCGCTGAATTGTTGAATACAAAAGACTTTGCCAAGCTGATGATATCTTCGTATGAAGAAATCAAAGCACAGCAAAGTTGGGATTTGTGAATAAAGGCCAGGGAAATTTCATCATTCTTCGCAAGATCAAGTACTCAGAGTCTGACCTGATCGTGCATGCTTTGTCTTCCGAAGGTGAAAAGTTATCATTTATTGCTCGCGGTGCCTTAAAAAGTAAAAAGCGTTTTGGCGGGGGGATTTTAGAACCCACTCATTTTATCAATCTGACATTTAAATTGGCTGAAGGAGAGGGGCGTCTTCATCTTTTGCAAGAGGCGACCTTGATAAATGACTTTGCTAACATTCGCAAAGACTACGACCGTCTGTCCTTCGCTCTGCATATTCTTGAATGTGTCAATAAAGTGAGCCAAGAAGGGGACACCTTTTCAGATTTTCTTTTTAATTTATTAGGGCACACGCTTAAGGCCATCGAAACTGCCGAAGACTTGTTAGTTTTGAAAATGCAGTTTTATTTAAAGCTACTGCTGCAACAAGGAGTGGTGAATGCGGAGCCATGGATGGGACCTTTTTTGCGAGCCCGTATCTCTGAGTGCAATCAATTAAAGCTTCATAGGCATATTGTCGACGAAGAGCTGTCAAATGTAGAGCTGATGGTGCGTCACTATCTAGAGAATGCAGCTCTTTAATTAGTTAGAGAAAGCCCCTTTTTAGATCTTCTGTCTGCCCTAATTTTTTTTGCCCAGAGGGTGAAGGGCTTCCATAGTTCGAGCCAAGTGATCGATGCCAAGATGGGTGTATTTTTCGGTAGCACTGAGGCTTTCGTGACCTAAGAGCTCTTGCAGAGTTCTGAGGTTGGCTCCACTTGTCAGCAGGTGAGTCGCAAAGCTGTGTCGTAAGGCGTGGGGATGAAGCGGTTGAAGCAAGCCGGCTCGTTGACCACTTTGTCGAACCATTTCGTAAGCCGTTCGAGGATTTAGTGGTCCATCAGCCAAAACGTACTCAGCGAATGAACTTTCTTTTTGCCATTTGGCTAAAATTTCAACCGTTAAAGAGGGTAGAATAATGATCCTCTCTTTACCACCCTTACCGAGAACTCGGAGGGCTCTCTGGCTGATCTGTACTTGAGACCATTTCAAGTTGCACGCCTCACTGACCCGCAAGCCTCCACCGTACAGAAGCAGAAATAAAACCTTTTCGCGTAAAGGAATCTCATTGGTATTAAAGCTGTTAAGTACTGCGAGGGCCTCATCTACACTGATGAAATGAGGAATTTTGCGCGGAACTCGAGGGCAAGTGATTTGGAGAGAGAGATCTCTTTCAATGAGCCCCTCGGCGAAGGCCCAGGAGAAAAAGCTTTTCAAGGTCGCGGCTTTTCGATTGCGGGAAGCGAGGGATAAGTGGGCCCATCCATTGAAAGCTTCTCGGGCTGTTTGGAGCAGCTCTTCCTCAGTCCAAAAAGGCTGAATATTATGTGATTTATCCTCATATCTAAAAACTTGGTTCAAATCTAAGGTGTAATGCTTAATTGTTAAGGGCGATGCTGATTTAACAAAAGTCATAAAATTCATATACTTAGTTATATTCTCAACGAGATTGAAAGACTTTGCCATTGCTCATCACCCTAAAAAAAATCTAACGCCATGCAAAATTTTTCTTGCAAAAGTTACAGGACCAAGGTTATAACTCAATGCGTTGCTGCGGTGTATCATGATGAGATATTCAAAATGAGACACCCACCCAGGTTTTAATAAAAAGACGATTTACCGAAAGGTGGAGCCCATGAACGAAAATAACTCAACGATCCTACCCGCTTCTCAGAATGCTAATCAAGTGATGTGGAATACAAATCAAACTGCAAAAGCAGTTGAAAACAAGACCATTGTCTATCAATCCGAAGTGATGGGCAGCTTGATGAAGATGATTGACCGTGTTGCTCCTTCAAATGCGAATATCCTCGTATTAGGAGAGTCGGGAACTGGTAAGGAGTTGATTGCTCGTTCAATTCACGATCGTTCTAATCGTAAGAACAAAGCCTTTGTAGCCATCAACTGTGGCGCCCTTCGTGAAACCCTCCTTGAGTCTGAGTTGTTTGGTCATGAGAAAGGTTCATTTACAGGAGCTTTTGCTCGTAAAATCGGTTTGGCTGAAGTTGCAAACGGCGGGACTTTGTTCCTTGATGAAATCGGTGAGTTGGATATGTCAATTCAAGCTAAGCTATTGCGCTTCATTCAAGAGGGTGAAGTGTATCGTGTTGGTGGTAAGGATCCCATTAAAGTTGATATTCGTTTGATCTGCGCGACAAATCGTGAATTGGATCAAGAGGTGGCAAGAGGTAACTTCCGTGAAGACTTGTTCTATCGTATCAATACGATTGTAGTAAGTGCTCCGCCACTTCGTCGTCGTAAGGAAGATATTCCTGTATTAGTGAATCATTTTTTGAATAACTCAAACAGCAGCTATCTCAACCGTGGTCGCACGGTGAGTGAAGACGCGATGAAAGCTCTTGTTCGTTACGATTGGCCAGGAAATATCCGAGAATTGCAGAATGCTTGTGAACGTCTGCAAATTTTGTCTGATGGTCACATGATCATGCTTAATGATATTCCTGAGAATATTCGAGTTGGTGAGCAAGAAAAAGATATCTTGGCTTATGACCCTGAGTTGACTTTGCATGACCTTGAGAAGCGTTATATTTTAAAAGCGTTGGCTCATTTCGGTGGTAATAAAACTCAAGCGGCAAACAACTTAGGTATCACGATTAAGACACTTTATAACAAATTGCACGAGTACGGTGAGTTTGAGAAGTTTGCGGTTCACACTAAACCAATGAAGTAAATTGACTAGCGGCCTGGAGTGGTTTCTCTCTTTTCCCACTCTGGGCCTTTTTTGAGGTTCTTATGAAGAAACTTATTCTGGCAGTTGCCGTATCGACCTTGGCTGTGTCTAGCGTCTCTCAGGCTTGGATTATAAAAGGCCAGCGAACAACACCCCAACCTGTTCAATCCTACGTCACTGTGGAAGATTGTTCAGAGTCTCTTTATATCAATCTTTCGACCTTTTCCTCTTCCACAGACCGAGCTTGTTCTTATGGTCGTACCGATCTTGCATTTCAGCAGTGTACGATCAATCTAGCCAATGTTGTTGGTCATGAAAATGTCGAAGTCGCTGGACATGCTTGTGCTAGCACCCGCAATGTCGAAGAAGCGAGATGTGCTGCAGATTTATTCTTTAAGGGTGGTACCTATATCGTCAACCCTGCAATGGCTGCCGATGGAATGCGCATTTGTGCTCTTCCAGAACGAAATCAGATTAAGAATTGTATTATCGAAAAATATCAGTATCGAAGAATGTCAGCTGCTGATGCAGCCAAAGTATGTATTGAACAGTTTGACCCTGTAGCAAAAGCGCGTAAAGAGGCCGAGTTGCGTCGCATAGAAGAAGAGCGTCGTCGTCAGGCTGAGGCGCGTGCCGAGGAAATGCGTCGTCAAGAAGAACAGCGACGAATGAACGAACAACGTCGTCAAGAAGAAATGCGTCGCCAGGAAGAGCAACGCCGCTCTGACGAGAAAAGACGACAAGATGATTTGCGCAGACAACAGGAAGAGCAACGTCGTAAACAAGAGGACGCTCGCCGAGTTGAAGAGGAAAAGAAAAAACAGGATTCTAAACCTCAAGCCCCTAAAGCGCCGCCGAAGACAGAAGCACCGAGTGCGCCTAGCAATAGTGAAGACGGAGTTATTTTCGATTTACCAAACTTTGAATAAAGGACCTAAAGAAACCGGTGAGAAACCGGTTTCTTTATTTTTTCTCAAAGAGTTTTGCGTATTTTTTCACAAAGCGAACAGATCTCTTTATGACAATATCTTTGGTTTTCTCATGCAGAATCACGTCATGAAAAAAGATACCACTCATGTAGCTATCTATATCCTCACAAAGCTCTTCAATATCAACTCCAGTAATCAACTTTCCCTCATCCGCTAGCTTTTGCACTCGCGCAATCAGTCGTGGATCTAACTGCATTGGAATTGTTTCGAGAACGCGTTTTTTAAAAGTGCGATTTACTAAACCTTGCGAGAAGATGATCTTGGCGAAATCTTCATGGAGGCATCCAACCTCAATGCGGTCTTTGGTGTAAAACTCCAACTCTTCAGTAAGACTGTTTTGCGGTGGGTAGGGCAGTTCGCGATTGACCATTTCTTCAAGAAACTTTTCAATAATGGCAATGAGCAAACCTTCTTTGCCATCAAAGTATCGACCTATCAGAGATTCATTAACATCAGCAGTTTTGGCGATCATTTTGGTGGTCGACCCATCGTAGCCATGTGCAGAAAACACTTCCAGACCCGCGTTCAATAAACGCTCTTCGGAAGCGGAGCGATCCCTTTTTTTGCTTTTTACCTGACTGGTTGTCTCATTTTTATCCACTTTGGTCTGGGCTTCATCCGCCATAAAAACTCCGATCAAACATTATAAGTATATGAAAGGACTAACTTTTATATAGGGTAACATAAGGATTTTTTTATCGCAAGTAAGTAATTGCTTGATTACAACGAAAGTCTCCCGTAGTCTTTGTATGTACTTGATTACTTATTGGAGACTTTGCAAATGAAAAAAATAGAGATCCTTAAAATAGGCAGTCTGACGGTGGTATTAGCGGCCGTGCTCATGGGTCAGAAGGCGTCTGCTCTTACTTTTAATGAGTATATGACTGCGGTGCAGAGCGAAAGTTTGGGCTATAAAGCGTCTTCTGAGCAAGCAGAAGCTGCAAATTTAAAATCACGTGAAGCTGACTTGTTCTTTACGCCGCGTTGGTTTGTTGACGGAAGAATAGGACACGATGGAAAAGAACCTTTTGCATCCACAATAAACTATGATCGCTTAAAGCTGCAAAATTACTCATTGGGCTTATCTCAAGAGTTCCAATTCGGATTGCAAACCAAGTTGTCCTACGCACTTGATAGAACCGAAGTGGAAGGCGCAGCTTTGCCAGCAGGAGTGCCCAATAGTTTTTGGCGAGCGACGCCAACTTTGGAATTGTCGATGCCTTTGTGGGCCAATGGTTTTGGTCGCACGAGTCAGGCCAATGCCGAGCTGACTCGTCAGCAGAGTCGTGCAGAAAAGTTAGGCGCGAACGCTCAAAGCACTGGTTTTTTGGTTGAGGCCGAGGCAGCTTATTGGAAGTTGGCCTCTGCGCGTGAAGTAGTGAGTGTGCAGACTCAAGCATTGAAACAAGCTCAAAGTATTTTGGAATATGTCTCTCGAAAAGCGAAAATGAATCTGGGTGAAAACTCAGATATTCTTCAAGCAAAAGCCCTGGTGGAAGCTCGTGCGTTCCAACTGCAACAAGCGCAGAACCAAGAAAAATCAGCGCAACGAGTGTTCAACACATTCTTAAACAGAAAAGCAGACACTGTCGTGAGTAATTTGGAGCCATTGAACTATGCTTCATTGCAAAAAATAGAGGCGCCAAAAGCAAAGTCCGGTGACAGATATGATGTCCAGGCTGCAGAGGCGCAAACGCTGATTGCTCAATCTGCTGCACAGATAGTTGCAGAACGAAACAAACCGAAAGTAGATATTTACGGAACCTATTCATTAGATGGCACTGATGCGAGTTTTGATAAAGCCCTGGCTGAAGCTGGAACTATTTATCGCGATTCAGCGTTTGTCGGCGTGCGAATTAGCGTGCCTTTCAATTTAGGAGCCATGGGAGATGCGAAGGCCGGAGCCCTCAAAGCTCAGCGTGCCGCAGAACTGTCTTATCAACAGAAGAAGTTTAATCAGGAACAAGACTGGGAAAATCTTGTTCAGCAGCTTTCCGAGGCGAAAGAGAGTCTTCGTCTTGCGACGAATATCGTGACAGCGCAAAAACTAAAACTGGAAAATGAGCGCATCAGATTGCGCCAAGGTCGTACAACGACCTACCAAGTGTTACTCTTTGAACAGGATTTCACCCAATCTGAAGTCACTCGCGTCCAAGCGGCGGCTTTGCTTCTGGGTCTTCAAGCGCAAATTAAACTTTATCAGACCTCTTCTGAAGGGGGTAACTAGTTATGAGCTTACCTAAAATCTCCATCGGCCGCCCAATATTCATGACCTGTGTGACCATCGCAATTCTTGTTGTGGGGTGGGCATCATTTAAGTCAATGAGTGTGGATCTATTCCCTGATGTCAGCGTTCCTGTAATCACTGTGCAAACAGTTTACCGGGGTTCAGGTCCTGCTGAAGTCGAAACCTTGGTCAGTCGTCCAATCGAAGAGTCGGTCAGTACTATTTCAGGAATTAAACGTCTGACATCGAAAAGTCTTGAAGGCGTCAGTCAGGTTATTGTTGAGTTCAATAGTTCTGTCGACGTCAAATATGCAGAACAACAAGTTCGCGATAAAGTGAATATTGCAAAAAACAAATTGCCAACAGAGGCTGATGACTCTGTCATTAGAAAATTTGACCCTGCGGATACGCCAATTTTAACTTTGTCGGTTTCAGCTGAGAATTTGGGCGATGCCAAATTGTTCGATATTGCTGATCAATATATTAAGCCTCGTCTTGAACAAGTGAGTAACGTGGGGGCGATCGAAATATTCGGGGGGCGTGAGCGTGAAATCCATGTGTTATTGGATCGAAGTAAATTGCAAGCCCGCGAAATCTCAGTGGGGCAGGTGGCTGGACAGGTTGGTGCCTCTGGTGAAAACATTCCAAGTGGTAAGGTTGAGCAGGATGGTAAAGAACTGGTCTTCCGCGGTCTTGGTGAGTTTCAGTCTGTAGATGAAATCTCTGACACGCTCGTCAACCTTTATGGTAATGAAGTTCCGACTCGTGTAGCTGATCTGGGTAAAGTTGTTGATACTCTTGAAGATGAAAAGTCACGAGCATTTTTGAATGGAAAGAAAGCTCTTTTCCTTCAGGTCTATCGTCAGGCAGGTTCTAATACCGTAAAAGTTGCCGATGACGTTATTAAGCAACTTGAAAAAATGGCGCCGGAAATGGCAAAAATGGAAGGTGCTCCCAAAGCTCAAGTTGTTACGAATGCTTCAATCAAAATTAAAAACAATCTTTATGATGTTTATGAAACGATTATCATAGGTATTATTCTGACTGTCATCACAGTCTTTTTCTTCCTTGGAAGTATGCGTTCTACTTTCATCACAGCACTGTCATTACCCGTTTCTTTGATTGGTGCCTTTCTGATCATGAAGCTGGCGGGCTTCTCAATCAATATCGTTTCAATGTTGGCTCTAACACTGGCAGTGGGTCTATTGATTGATGATGCGATTGTGGTTATCGAGAATATCTATCGTCGTATGGAGTTAGGTGAAGACTCTTTGACTGCTGCAGAAAAAGGGACAACTGAAATTCAATTGGCCGTCATGGCCATCACTTTAGTGGTGATTGCCGTATTCGTACCAGTAGGAACAATGTCTGGAACTATCGGACAATTCTTAAAACAATTTGGTATGACCGTGGTGTTCTCGATGGCCATTAGCTGGTTTGTAGCTATGACCTTGATACCCATGTTAACTGCTTACTTTGGTGGTTCTGGGCATGCAGGACATAGTGCCTCAACGTCAGGAGGACTTTACGATAAAACGTTGGGTCGAATGGTTCGAGGCTTTGACCGTTTTCAGACATGGTTAGAAAATATTTATGAAAAGTTATTACGAGTCACACTGCGCTTCCCGTTGACTACCATAGTAGCAACGTTAGTGGTTTTTGCGCTGACTATTTACTCGGTAACCAAAGTTCCCAAAGGCTTCATGACAGATGACGATAGTGGTGAGTTTTCGGTGAGTTTAGAAATGGCTCCAGGAACCAGTCTTGAGGGGATGAATAGAGTCAGTGAACAAATTGACAATCTTCTACGTAATAACCCTGAGGTGGACTATACAACTATGATTGTTGGTAGTCAGTACGGTGAGTCTAATAAAGCGTCCTTCTATGTACGTATGAAGGGCGGCAAAGAGCGAGGAGCATTAACAACAGAACAGTTCCGAGATAAAGTTCGTGAACAACTTGTTCCTTTTGCGTTCGCAAACCCAAAAGTAAAAAAATATGATGTTACTGGAGGGGGAGCAGGACAGCCTCTTATGCTGAATCTCGTCTCTGCAGATCCGAAGGCGCTTGAAGAAGCGGGAACACGTATTTACGAAAAATTGAAAGTAGATCCTCGACTCAAGGATGTTGATACGAATTATCGACCTGGGAAACCGGAGATGCAGGTTCACGTCAAGCCAGGGGCAGCGAAACAGTATGGTATTAATACCAAAACAATGGGAACGGAGCTGCGTGCGCAAATCGAGGGATTCACGCCAGCGAAATTTCGCGAAGCCGGTCGTGAGTACGAAGTACGAGTTCGTTTATTGCCTGAACAACGCAATCTTGAGCAAAGCTTTAACAAAGTATACGTGCCAAACGTGAATCGTAAGCTGGTCAAATTGTCGGATGTTGCCGATGGTAAGTTGACAGTGGGTCCTGCTTCTATTGAACGACAAGATCGTGGACGATACATTCAGGTCACAGCATCCTTGGCTCCCGGTGTGGGGCTTGGTGAGGTTGTCGACGATTTAGTTAAATCCATGACGATCGGAGAATCAGCTTTGCCAACGAGTGTTCGTTATTCATTCGCTGGAGACGCTGAAAATATGAGCGAGCTAGTAACCTCAACGGTGTTGGCGCTAGCATTTGCCATTTTGTTTATTTACCTCATCTTGGCTAGTTTGTATGAGTCATTCATCACGCCAATCACAATCATGGTTGCTTTGCCTTTGGCACTGAGTGGAGCTTTCTTTGCGTTATTTGTCATGAATGAGACCTTAACGCTATTCGCAGTGTTTGGTTTCTTTATGTTGATTGGTGTTGCTGGTAAGAACGGTATCTTGCTGGTCGATTATACCAATCAAATGATGGCAGAGGGACGCACTCGAGCAGAGGCTCTGGTTATCGCCGGCAAAACCAGACTACGACCTATTTTGATGACCTCTTTTGCGCTGATCGCAGGTACATTGCCTGTTGCGATTGGTTTGAATGAGGCATCGAAGTCACGTACTGCCATGGGGGTCGCAATTATTGGTGGTATGATTTCTTCGACAATACTGACTTTGATCGTGGTTCCAGCGGTCTTCACTTATGTAGATCGTTTTAGAGTGTGGGCAAATAAATTGGGTGCTAAACTGACTTCTACTAAAGGAGGTACTCATGGCTAAGCTTTTCATTCAAAACTTACCAACACCTGAACAAGTTCATGAGGCTGTTTTGGGCTTGAATAAAGAGGGAGATGTACTTCCGCTGTATTTTAATACACTTTATATGAAAGTGGCCACTGACATAGAAAACTATACCGAGCAAATTTTAGCTCCGCATCAGTTGTCAGGTGGACGATTTATGCTTTTATTTTTACTTAGAAGCACTCCTGCAGGGTTGATGCCCAGTGAGATTTCGCAACAACTTGGAGTCACTCAGGCCACGGTGTCTGGGTTGATAAACAGTTTAGAAAAACAAGAGCTTTTGAAAAGGGAAACTCATCAAAAAGACGGACGTTCTTTCGTGATTAAAATTACGGAAAAAGGCACTGCTTTGATTGAACAGATTTTTCCACAATGGTATCCGAAGTTGGCAGAGTTTTGGGGGCAGTTTTCTCAAGAAGAGATCCTGGCTTTGAGAACGCTTCTTGAGAAGATGTCAAAAGCTTCAGCTTTGCTAACTATCCCTAAATAGGTACGATATGTCCCGATTGGCCCACGACTTCCATGGAAGAAATTTGTGGGCCATTATCACCCAAGGTTTCTGAAAATCGAACTTCTTGACCCGGGTGAAGGGATTCAAATTTTCCATTGAGAAGCGCGTTTCTATGGAAGTAAAGTTCTCGTTGATCCTCCGCTAGCACAAAGCCACAGTCTTCGGCCGGAAGAACTCGTAAAATTTTGGCGTGGAGGGGGCGAACCTTCTCTTTGACTAAGCCAGAGCGAATTTTAGAAAAGTCTTCGATCTTTCTTTTGGCTGCCAGAAAAGCATCACGAATTGTAACGCGAATATCTTCATGAGCATGATTTTTTCCTGGATCCTTATCGATGATAATATTAGTTCCAGCCAGATGTAGGCGCAGTTTGACCTGGTAGGTGTTGCCTTGATGGTGCTTGCGATGGGGTTTAGAGATTACTACATGACAAGAAATAACCTTATCATTGAGTTTCTCTAGTCTATCGACATGCTCTCTCACGATTTCAGAAATGGCTGGTGACTCTGAAAATCCCAAGTACTGAATTTTTAAATCGATCATCTTCATCCTCCGGGGTTAGTGATGTTCAGATCGATTCTATCTTCGTTTCTAAGAGAAATATTGCTGCATTAAAACAGTCTCACATTAGAGTGATGTAATAATCTTGCAGACTTTTTCAACATCCTGCTCATCATGATAAAGCCCAAATCCAAATCGCAAACGTGCTCCTCTAGAGTCAGTTTTCACTTTGTTTTGATTCAATTTTTTGACAGTTTCTTGAGTGGTTTTCTCAGAATCCAGTTGAAAGGTTAGAAAATGACCATGACTGCTGAGATTTTCAAACAACAAATTTTTGCGGTTGAACAGAGGGTGTGGAACTGAATCCAAATAAGTTAAAAATAAATTTTGGTTTCTTTGGACAAAGTTATGTATTTTAACGGTGTCCAGATTAAGCTCATTGAAGAGATCCATGACGGCAATAAGGCGATATAATCCCGAAAAGTCCATGGTGCTTCCTGCATATTGAAGAGCATCTAGAGGATAGCCGACTTCATTACCTACTGACGACAAATGGGAAAGTTCTGCAAACCATCCAGTGTAAAACGGACGATGACGAGTGCCTTTGGGAACATAAAGGAAGCAGGCTCCTTCTCCACCTTGGGCATATTTATAAGAGCCTCCAAGATAAAAGACTTTTTCTTCAAGGGCAGCTAAATTTAAGGGGACTGCCATAAAGCTATGATATCCATCGATCACAAACGTACTTTTATTCGTGTTGGCTTGGACCAATCTTTCGATATCGCACGCCCAACCAGAGTTAAAAAAGACGTGACTGATGAAAACGAAATCCCAACTTTGCTCTGTTAAAGCCTTTTCAAAGCGTTCATTGAACGTCGTGAAGGGGAGGGTGGGAATTTTCACAACTTCAAATTGAGAAAGTTCTGTAAGTCGATTTATTTGTCGATCAAAACTGTAGAACTCTGAGTCTGTCGTTAAGATGCGGACCTTCTTCGTCCAATCCAAAGATGAAAGAAGTCGAAATACCATTTCGTGTGTGTTTGGTGAAAAAACAATTTGGCTTGGGGAAGCGAGTCCCAGAACTTTTGCGATATGTGTCTGAGCTTGTGGAACCTTAGTTGAGAAAAAATAGCTCCATTTGTCATCTACGAATTTACAGGAGTCGTCCCAGTATTGCACTTGGGCTTCGCGAGTGACATCAGGCCAGAAATGATGACTATGACAAGCAAAGTGGAGTTCATCTTGGTGGCTGCTTAGAAAACGACTGTAGAGTTTTTTATACATGCCTCGATAATAATAAAAAAGGGAGCATTGTCAGCTCCCTTTTTTATTCGATAGGCGTTATTTAGAAATAACCTTATTTAGAAGTAACCTTCGTCATCTCCGAAGTCATCGTCGTCATCATCGCTATCGTCATCATCGTCGTCGTCTGACTTTTCGATGATTTCGTCGTCTGCGGTTTCATCATCTTCGCCACCCTCTTCAGACTCTTCATCATCTTCAATTTCATCAGCATCATCGTCGGCCCACTCATCAGTGTCACCTGCTTCTTCGATGTCGATCATGCTATCAAGTTCTGTTTCGTCATCGAAATCTGATGTGATTTCCGGTAGGACCGGCATCGCTGGCTTTAGAACTTCAGCTTCAACCGCTTTAGCTTTTGGGGCTGCCTTCTTTGGAGCTGCCTTTTTTGGAGCTGCTTTCTTGGGCGCTGCTTTTTTCGTGGCTGTTTTTTTAGCAGCAGCTTTTTTTGCCGGCTTTGTAGCTTTTTTAGCAGTCGTTTTTTTAGCAGCAGGTTTTGCCGCTTTTTTTGGCGCTGCTTTTTTTGCAGGTTTAGTTGCTTTCTTCACAGTTTTTTTTGCTACTTTTTTTGCCGTTGTTTTTTTTGCAGGTTTCGCAGTTTTTTTAACGGCTTTCTTAGCTGCTTTTGCTTTTTTCTTTGCCATTTATTTGCTCCCTAGAAGACGTAATTCAGAATGGATTTGCCCGCTTAGATTATCTAGATTTAAGCGGGCAGGCAATTCAAAATGATATTGGTGATCGGACGGTCTTGTTTATTGAACAAGTCCACTTAAGTGATCATCAATGATGCGAGCCAGATCTTTGGGCAGTAGGAAAGATAAAAACAGTCCACCGTTGTTAGCACCTTGCTTTGGTACGATGGTAAAATAGCCTAGAGTGCGAGTACCTGCTTGGTTTTTTACAGGAGCTGTGATTCCAAAATATTCCGGAAAGTAAGAGCTTTCAACAAACATTCCGACCGCATTGACCCCGATATAAAGATAAACTTTATTTTCATTTGATTGATTGAGACCTAGTCCAAGGGATGGGTATTCTCCGCTTGGCATCATAGGTAGAGCTCGTCCTCCAGGTAGAGTCGTCGCAGAAGGTAAAGTCGTAATCTTGTCTTTCACGATGAGGCGCAGAGGAATGCTAACTGCGATGCGTGCCTTTTGTTGTGAGTCCATGACAGTGGTGATTTTGACACCTTTCACATTAGGGGCGTCGATATAAATATTTGTGAAGGGCCCAGGAGGCAATGGAAGATATAGCAAGAGAGCATTGTTTGCTTTATCTAAAGAAAATGCTTTTTCATTTTCGTAGGTTGTTCCATTGACGTAGGCATTTAGATCAAGTTTCTCATAAGCACTCGGTACACTAGGTGTCGCGGGTGGTGGTGGATTGTCAGATCCTAGGCTGGACGAGTTGTCAGAACTGGTAGATGTGCCAGAGGTTGTTGTGAACCCACCATTTTTATTACATGAAATAAGAAGTGTCGTCATTGACAGGGCGACAAGCAAGCTGGCTGTTTTAGAAGTGATCATAAAACTCTCCTCCATAGGTCGAGTACTTTATCGGAGGATATTCGGCGAGGCTTTAGCTAAATATTTGAAATTATTGGTAAAAAAGTTATACACTTTGTGGGTGATTTTTGCGGGGGAGGATGGTCCTGTAAATTTTTTTTCCAGAAAAAATAAAAAACCCGGTGAGATCATCACCGGGTTGAAAGAATATCTGGCGTTGAATTAGCCGATCAATTTCAAAGCCATTTGGCTTGATTGATTCGCTTGAGCCAAAGTTGAAGTACCTGCTTGTAGTAAGATGTTGTTTCTAGTCATCTCAGAAGAAGCCTGTGCAACATCAGTATCACGGATACGGCTGTTTGCAGCAGATAAGTTCTCTTGAGCAACACCTAAGTTGTCTACAGTCGAAGTCAAACGATTTTGGAGAGCACCAAGGTTTGCACGAGTGCCTGATACAGATGTTTGTGCTGCATCTAGCATAGTGAGAGCTTCTTGCGCGCCTTCTTTCGTCGAGAAATCGATTCCGTCAAGACCCAAAGCATCCAACGTAGCAACATTTTCTGCTGCGTTGAAAGAGATACGATCTTCAGCATCATTGTTGTAAAGACCAACTTGGAAGTCGAACTGTGGTGAAGAGCCATCCAATAGCTTTGTTGTTCCCCATGTTGTTACACTTGCGATACGTTGAATTTCAGATTTCAATTGCTGAACCTCTTTATTCAACATGCCACGCTCTGTTTCTCCAACAGTGTCAGAAGCAGCTTGGATACCTAATTCACGCAGACGAACCACAACGTTACCGATTTCATTAAGTCCACCCTCTGCCGTTTGAACCATGGAGATACCATCGTTCGCATTTCTTTGAGCTTGAGCTGCAGAACGAATCTGAGCCTTCAAGCCTTCAGAAATTGCCAGACCCGCAGCATCGTCAGCGGCTTTATTGATTCGGCTTCCAGAAGAAAGCTTAGCCATAGAGTCGTTGATGTTACGTTGTGAACCGATAAGGTTTCTTTGTGCATTAATCGCGCTTACGTTAGTTGATACTCTCATTCCCATTTTAAAATCCTCCGTTAAAACTTATTTTTCATTCTAAAATCCCTCCTTGAGTTTTTTGTGACTGAGCGAAACCTACTTCCGCTGAGTCTTACACTGACATCCGAGTCTGTGTATATTTGGCCTTTTGAAGTTTTTGCCTCATCTAAGGCTTTGGCACTTTTGGGCGTTGCCCATGAACAATCTGTTGTTCTCGGTTACATCATCCTTGAAGGCCCTCCTTTCGGTTTACACAGAGAGAGTGACCTTCTCTCTCTGACTCTTTCTGAGTGAATCATTGATATGAAAGTTATCGGGATTTAAGGTGGGCCCTTGACAGGACATAAGATGGGATTTGTAAAAAAATATTAATACTAGTCCAAAGGCAACACGAGGAGGCCCGACTAAAGAAGGCATTCGTAGATACCTTAGCAGTACTATAGGATAGAAAAAGAGGATTTGGCTTTACTTAGGTTCAGTCAATTTCCAGAAAGCGACAAAAGGCCATGTTGCCTGCCAACAGATACTGATGTTCTTGGACAGCTTTTAGGTGGTTCGAGGGATCATAGCCGATGGTGCAAACTGTTTTGTTGGAGTCAAAGTGAGAGCAGTCGTCACAGGCAAAACGAAAATCGTACTTCATGAAGTCGCTAGGATTCACGCGATCTTTTTTGATAGATGCATGAAGTCTTGGCTGAGACTTTGATTTTCCTTTGGGATTTACAATACCTGCCATTGAGTGCCCCTCATATTGACAATTTAAAAATAAGACTCATCCTTTATTTCAGATGGAGGGTTTATGAGCAACGATATTGAAAAAATGACGCGAAAAAGCCAGGAAGCGATGCAGGCAGCTGCCAAGTTGGCTGAAAGGAAAAGGAGCCCCTCCGTAGAGCCTGAACACCTTCTCATGGAGCTTGTGCAGCAGGCAGAAGGGATCGTCCCTCGTCTGTTGGATAAGTTGAGTGTACCGCAAGCCTCCTTTTTAAGTGAGCTGAAGGCGAAAATAGATCGTTTCCCGCAGGTCACTGGCGGAGCTCAAAAAATATATGCAAGTCCGCGCTTAGAGAAAGTTTTTAAAGCGGCCGAGGACGAAGCGCAACAGTGGGGTGACGCGTACATTTCAACAGAGCACTTTTTCTTGGGCATGCTCAAGTCAGGTGATGCTGATTTAATGGGGCTCTTTAAAAAAGTAAAAATAAACCCTGACAACGTTCAAGCTGCTTTGAAGGAAATGAGGGGCAGCCAGAAGGTCACTGATGATGATCCTGAAAATAAGTACGAAGTATTGGCAAAGTATGCCCGCGACTTAACGGCCCTAGCTGCTGAGGGTAAGTTAGATCCTGTCGTCGGACGAGATGAAGAAATTCGCCGTGTGGTTCAGGTTCTTTCTCGACGCACAAAGAACAACCCAGTTTTAATTGGTGAGCCTGGCGTCGGTAAGACAGCTATTGCCGAAGGGCTTGCACTGAGAATCATTAAGCAAGATGTGCCCGACAACCTTATCGGCAAAAAATTGATGTCATTGGATATGGGTGCCCTGATTGCAGGGGCAAAATATCGTGGTGAATTTGAAGATCGTTTGAAAGCGGTCATCAAAGAGGTCACTTCGAGTGAGGGTAAGATTGTTCTTTTCATCGATGAATTGCACACTCTTGTCGGTGCCGGCAAAACTGACGGGGCTATGGATGCAGGTCAGCTATTGAAGCCAGCACTAGCACGTGGTGAATTGCGCTGTATCGGTGCAACGACTCTAGATGAGTATCGTAAGTACATTGAAAAAGATGCTGCCTTAGAGCGCCGTTTTCAAACTGTTATGGTTGAAGAACCAAGTGTTGAAGATGCCATTACGATTCTTCGCGGTTTGAAAGAAAAATACGAAGTCCATCACGGCATTCGTATCATGGATGGTGCCTTGGTTGCAGCAGCGAAGCTTTCACACCGCTACATTACCAATCGTTTCTTGCCAGATAAAGCTATTGACCTTATTGACGAAGCGGCAAGTAAGTTGGGCATTGAGACTCGTTCTGTTCCTGAAGAAGTCGATAAGATTGAGCGAGAATTGATGCAGCTTCGAATTGAAAAAGAAGCTTTGAAAAAAGAAAAAGATGAAAGCGCAAAAGATCGTCTGATTGTGATCGAAAAAGAAATCACCGAGTTGAGCGCCAAGAACCAATTGTTGCGTGAACAGTGGGAGTTCGAAAAAGGTGGCATTAATCAGATAAAAAAACTGAAGGAAGATATCGAAGACCTCAAAGTTGCTATTGCCAAGGCAGAGCGAGAAGGGGACTTAGGTAAAGCGGCTGAGCTTAAATACGGTAAACTTCCGGAGACTGAAAAGAAGTTGAAAAACTTCGAAGAGCGAAGCAAAGAACAAGCTGGCTCTGAAAATCGCATGCTCAAAGAAGAAGTGGGTCCGGAAGATGTCGCAGAAGTTGTTGCGAAGTGGACTGGAATTCCTGTTAGTAAAATGTTGGAAAGCGAAACGCAAAAACTGTTGCACATGGAAGAGACTTTGCAGAAACGTGTCGTCGGTCAGGATCACGCTCTGACAATTGTGTCAGACGCTATTCGCAGAGCTCGTGCTGAAATCTCTGACCCCAACCGTCCTATTGGAACCTTTATGTTCTTGGGGCCAACCGGGGTTGGTAAAACAGAGACAGTTAAGGGTTTGGCTGAATTCTTATTCGACGATGAGCAAGCCGTTGTCCGCATCGACATGAGTGAGTACATGGAAAAGCATGCTGTGTCTCGTTTGATCGGTGCTCCTCCAGGGTATGTTGGTTATGAAGAAGGTGGTCAATTGACTGAAGCTGTTCGTCGCCGTCCTTACAGTGTTGTGCTGTTGGATGAGGTGGAGAAAGCTCACCCCGACGTATTCAACATTCTATTGCAGGTGTTGGATGATGGTCGATTGACAGATGGTCAAGGGCGTACAGTGGACTTTAAGAACACTGTTCTGATCATGACTTCCAATGTTGGATCGCAATCGATCTTGGACCCTCATATGACTGAAGAACAGAAGAAGACGGCTGTTAATCAGGCCTTGAAAGATCATTTCCGTCCTGAATTTTTGAATCGTATCGACGAAGTGGTTATGTTCAATTCTTTGGGTGAGGCGCAAATTGCAGGGATCGTCCAAGTTCAGCTGGACCTTGTTGCTCAAAGATTGAAAGCGAAAAAGATCGGCATTGAATTTGATTCTTCAGCTGTGCAGTTCCTAGCGAAAAGAGGTTACGATCCAATTTATGGTGCAAGACCTTTGAAGCGAGTTATTCAAACAGAGCTGTTGAATCCACTCTCTAAAGAAATCATTGCAGGCAAATTGAAGTCTGGCGATGTGATCAACATAAAGAGTGATGGACAGCGGTTGCTTTTCTAGCCGGCTGTTGAAAAAGGCTCATCTGCGGCGTTGTCGGGTCTTTTCCTTCGCTCCGACGTGCTTGGAGCACGCCTGCGCTGCGGAAATGGCCCTCCGCCTTGCATCTGAACCTTTTTGAACAGCCTTTAAATGGTGTTTCAGTAGCCGGCTAGCAAATGACAAAAAGATTTAAGAAATTTAGTTGTGATAAAAAAACAAAAGGGTGGGAAATCTGCCCTTTTCTGTTTTTGTGAATCTGCGAAGTGAATTTCCAAAATATTGAAAACTCTCTCGACAAATTTTTTCAAATTTGCGGAACAGTTCTTTGTAAAGAGTTGAACCTTTCGACAGTGCAATTTTTTTTTGAACATGAGAATTTCTAAGCCTCTCTGTAATATCAACGAGTTAGCTTGTCTCATTTTGTTTTTGGTTCTGGATTTCTTAGTAAAGACAGATGCTTAGCTCTGGCTTAAGGTCTAGGAGCTTTTTTCCGTATACTGTCCTGAGACCACCGCCAACACTCGGATGACTGGAAAGGGAAGAGTCATGAAAACGCAAAGTTCAAAGTTAGGGAAGAGACTTTTGAAGGCATCCATGCTGATTGCCGGAGCCATGATCACCATGGGAAATCAAAAGTGCGAGCAGGCTCCGCAGGCGACCACTGAGCGTGCGTTGAAAAAAATTGTCGAGTTAGGCGCGATTCGCTCTAGCCCGTTGAATTTTCCAGGTGGTGGAGGATTTGATTTTCAATTCGTTGCAAATCAACAGATCTACGGTGTTCTTCTAGAAAGCAAAGATTTTACTTTGAAATACAATCCACCTATTGCAATTCCTCCACAAGAGTATCGTTCTGGAGATGATGGATTTTTTAATCTAACAAAAGCGGACGGGCAAATGATGAAAGCTTTTGCACAAGCCGTAGGTAAGGATGATTACAGTGTTCAGTACGCTAAGACAGCTTGGTGTATGGTCAATATTCCTCAGGCGAAATTGAGTGGCTCAGTGAACTCTTTTGAGTTGTTAGGTGGCGGTGGTATCACTATTGGTTTTAATCCAAGTGGTGCGCATCCAACAAACGGTTTGGCTTCGGCGGGTTTTAACGTCGAATTTGCGCAGCTCGATTTGTCGTTAGTGGCTCTTCGCCCTTTGACATCCAAGGTGATTGCAGCGGGCAATGTGAACTCGAAGCAATCAAAGACAAAAGTAAACTTCGGATTGAACTTCGGAGCCTTCACTGTGGGTCCTAGTGCTTACTACCAGACTCCGCTTGCGCAAGTGACAAAGAATGCCTTGGTGAAATCAGTAGGGCAGCTCAGTGCCGAACTAAAAAAAGAGGATTGGTATACACGAGTTTTAGCAAACCACGACACGCACCTCGTTGTTATCGGTGGTGTTGATGTCGGTTTAGAAGCTGGCGATCAGTTGCTTATTTACAACGAAGATTACTATTGGGAAGGTGAACCTTGCAATTCGCGCTATTTAGGCGGCGGAGCGCAGGCGAGTTCAGCTGTGGCAAAAATTGAGTTGGATTGGGTTGGGGATGAGATTTCCCGGGGGCGAGTGATCCAGCAAAGTGATAACAACGCTGTGATCGGAGCCAAGGTGAAACTCTTCAAGTTCCATGATCCCAACTATTCTGGTTCCGAACCCGGCGTCGAGGGCGTTAGTGGTGGGGATGCACCTGAGGAAAGTGTCTCTGGCAAGCCCGGTCGCGGCTAGGGGATCGTTGTAAAAGTACCACTTTCCTTGCCATTTCTATGGGTAAAGTGTAGGGTCTCGGAAATTAAACTGAGGCCCTTATGTTTTCAGGAATCGTAGAGTCTGTAATGCCGATCGTGAGTTCGCAAGAGCTTCCGAACGCGTATCGTATACAAGTAAAAAAACCAATAGAATTCAATGACATAAAGCTTGGTGATAGCATCGCTTGTGATGGTGTTTGCCTAACTGTTGAAGCTTTTGATGAGGCGCAGATCACTTTTGCTTTGGCAGCCGAAACCATCAAAGTTTTGGAGTGGAATCCAGGCAGTTGGTTAGGAAAGGTCGTCAATCTGGAGAGATCCTTGCGTTTTGGGGATCGAATCCATGGTCACTTGGTGACAGGTCATGTCGACAGCCTCGGTGAAGTGGTGCGAGCGGACCTAGATGGGGAATCATTTTTTCTTGATGTGAAAGTCAAAGACTCGATTCTGCCTTATGTTTGGAAAAAAGGCAGTGTGACCTTGAACGGGGTCAGTTTGACTGTCAATGACCTGCGTGAGAACGTTGTTTCAGTCTGTTTAATTCCCGAAACCTTAAAGAGAACCAATCTGGGTGAATTGAAGCCAGGTTCTAAAGTGAATGTCGAGCCAGACTATATGGCAAGGGCGATTCAACGTTCTCTTGAAATAAGGAATAATTAAAATGTCGTTTAATACAATCCCAGAAATCATTGAAGATATTCGTAACGGCAAGATGGTGATCCTCGTTGATGATGAAGATCGCGAAAATGAAGGGGACCTGATTCTAGCCACAGATCATGTCACGACCCAAGCGATCAACTTTATGATCACCGAAGCCAGAGGGCTCGTTTGCTTAACTATCACTGCTCAGCAAGTAGAGCGTTTGCAACTTCCTTTGATGGTGCGAGATGAAATGAATTTCGCACCAAACAAGACGGCTTTCATGGTGAGTATCGAGGCAGCGGAAGGAATATCCACAGGGATATCCGCATCAGATCGTGCTCATACATTGAAAGTTGCAGCCAATCCACACGCAAAGCCCACAGACATTCACATGCCAGGGCACATTTTCCCGATTCGTGCTCAGCAAGGTGGAGTTCTGAAGCGTGCTGGTCATACAGAAGCGAGTGTGGACTTAGCTCGATTGGCAGGCTTAAATCCGGCTGCGGTTATTTGTGAAGTCATGAATCCCGATGGGACTATGGCTCGAGTCGGTGACCTCAAAGAGTTTGCTAAAAAGCATAATCTAAAGATCGGTACTATCGTTGATTTGATCGCTTATCGCCTCGCAAATGAAACTTTGGTTGAAGAAACTGCAAGTATTGATCTGCCGGCTTCCTACGGTGAAGGCATGAAGGCTCGCGTTTTCAAAAGCACAGTGGACGGGTTGGAGCATCTTGTAATTCAAAAAGGTGAGATTCATCCGGACCAAGAAACATTAGTTCGTGTGCACGTGGATAATTTCACGCGCGATTTTATGTCTATTTTGCAGCGTGGAGCATCCACAGTTGCAGAAAGCATGAAGCTATTGAGGCAGGAAAAAAGCGCTGCTTTCGTTCTTTTGCGCGGAAACAATCGCACCCAAGGGCTTGCGCATGAATTGCAAAACCTCATCGGTCTGGATGAGGTCCGTCCTCACAATCCACTGATGGACGAACGTGATTATGGAATCGGCGCTCAGATTTTGCGCGAAATTGGCGCGCATAAAATCCGTCTATTGACTAATAAGCCGGAAAAGAAGGTGGGTTTGAAAGCCTTCGGTATTGAGATCGTAGAAATTGTGGCTATTGAAAATATAAAGGGGCCTGCATAATGGGAAATATCAAAGTTGGAGTCGTGACGGCTCGTTTCAACAACGAAATTACAGAAAAACTTGAAGAAGGTGCGATTTCTTATTTGGAATCTTGTGAAGGGGTTGAGATTTTTGCAGCTCTTGTTCCGGGAGCGGTCGAGTTGCCTTTGGCTTGTCAGGCATTTTTAGATGCTGGTTGCGACGGAGTGGTTGCTCTAGGTGCAGTGGTTCGTGGCGAGACTTCTCACTACGATTACGTTTGTAACTCTGTGACTGACGGTATCACTCGCTTGATGCTTGATTATAAGAAACCAATTGGTTTCGGTGTTCTTACGACGGAAAATGAAGAACAGGCTTTGGCACGAGCTGGCGGCGCCCATGGTAACAAAGGTGCAGAAGCGGCTCAGGTCGTTATGGAGATGATTGGTTTGACTCAGGAAATTCCTGTGGCGATCCGAACTGTTTTGATGGCAGCAAAGCAAAAGCCAGCTGCAAAAAAAGCAAAACCGGCAAAAGCTGCAGTTAAAGCTCCGGCAAAAACAAAAAAAACCAAGAAAAAAGTTAAAAAGTAAATTAGCATGGGGGCATGGAAAATAAGCCCCCTCGTGATGATTTTCAGCCTCCTGGTCCTCAGGAATATAAGAAACGACGCCGTGAGATTGTTCTAGTTCTTGTGGTGTCGTTTTTATTTGGTCTTCTAACCTGGTTTGAGATTCGCCTTTTTGCGACCAGCCAGCAGCTTCCTTTTGTCCATAGCATTTTCTTTTTTGGACTCGTCAACTTCAATATCATTCTGCTTTTGTTGCTTCTGTTCATGATCTTCCGCAATGTCGTGAAGGTTTTCGTCGAACGGCAAGGGAGAGTTTTAGGTAGCAGTCTGAAGGCAAAACTCATTGCCGCCTTCGTGACATTCAGTTTTGTTCCGACGGTGTTGATGTTCATTATTTCGGTGTTCTATATCAACTCCAGCTTCGACAAGTGGTTTAGTGCAAAAATGGCGGGAGTGTTGAAGAGCTCCATCGAAGTGACGAACGCCTATTATTTTAACGCCAAGAAAAAGAACTATCACTTCGCACATCAGGTCGCTGAAGGCATTCGGCCCTTAAAAAATGGCACTGAGATTAAAAAGAAAATCGAAAGACTGCGTAAAGAATTTAGTTTGGATGCAGTTGAATACTATCCTTCTTTGTTTGGAAAAAGGATCGTGGTTTCAGCTGAAGATGACAACGTTCCTGTTGTTCCAGCAGTGACTCTTGAGTTTCTGCAGAAGGGTATTAAGTCTCAAGTAGAAGCCAGTATTATCCATCAATTTGGTGATGGGAACTTGGTGCGTGTTATTGTTCCTGTTCAAGAGGGCAGTGAAAAGGGCGCCATTGTTGTGTCGAGTTTCTTGCCTTTGTCTTTGATTGCCAAAATGAATGATATCTCCACTGCCTATGACGAGTTCCGTGATATCAATCCTCTGGAATACCCTCTGAAATCCATTTATTTATATATTTTGGTATTGATGACTTTTGTCATTTTACTTGCAGCCACTTGGTTTGGATTCTATTTGGCGAAGCAGTTGTCTATTCCTATCGTTCAGTTGGGCCGTGCGACTCGTCGAGTGGCCGGGGGAGACTATACACCTTTGCAGATTAAGGCTGGCTCCGAGGAAATCAACGACTTGATTTCGGCCTTTAATCAAATGACGGTGACTTTGGAAAAGACGCTGCAAGAGTTGGATCAGCATGCACGTTACACCGACACAGTACTGAAAAACGTCAGTGCGGGGGTGATCTCTGTCAATGAAATGGGGCAAGTGACGACCATCAACCGTCACGCAGCTCACTTGCTCAAACTCGATCCAGAAAAATTCATCGGAAAATCGGTCCGAGACTTGTTAACTTTGGAATATTTCCGAACTTTTGCTGAGCTTCAGAAAAATATGACTGATCACAAAATGGAGAGCATTCAGAAAGAAATGCGCTTGAATATTCAAGGGGAAGCGCTACCACTCTTGATGACTTTGTCTCTTTTGAAAGATGAAAAAGGGCAGGAGATCGGCAAAATTTTGGTGTTCGATGACTTAACTCCGATCGCCAATGCACAAAGAGCTGCAGCTTGGACTGAGGTGGCTCGCCGTATTGCGCATGAAATTAAAAATCCACTCACACCAATAAAACTGTCTGCCGAGCGTTTGCAGCGCAAGTTCGGCGCTTCGATTACAGATCCAGCCTTCAGTGATTGCACAACGATGATTGTAAAACAGGTGGATGGACTTAAGAATCTGGTGAATGAGTTCAGCAATTTTGCGCGTTTGCCACAAGCTCGCCCTGTCGTAGGTAATTTGAACAGTGTCCTGGAAGAGTCTCTTGGTTTATATCGGCAGGCACACCCGCAAATTTCCTTCAATTTCCAAAAAGATTTAGAGCTTCCTGATTTTAAATTTGATCCGGATCAAATGAGGCGCGTTCTAGTCAACTTAGTCGACAATGCGGTCTCTGCTGTTGCAAAAGAGACACAGGGGCGCATTGAAATCATGACTCAATACGACAGAGAAATCAAAACCATGCGTCTGACTGTTGCGGACAATGGGGATGGCATTCCAGCAGCTGAAAGAAGTCGAATTTTTGAGCCCTACTACTCTACAAAAGAAGGCGGAACTGGGTTAGGGTTAGCCATTGTGAAAAGAATTATTGAGGATCACAATGGTTTCATTCGGGCCCTGGCCAACGAGCCTAAAGGGGTTAAGATGGTGATTGAAATGCCAGTAAATGAAGTCGGCGCTTGGAAGCCTGCGGGCGAATAAGAAAGAAGGTCACAAAGATGACAACTCTTGCCACAAAAATTTTAATTATCGATGATGAGGCTCCTATTCGTGATGTCTTATCTGCGTCGTTGAAAGACGAAGGCTATCAGGTCTTCCTCGCTCATGATGGAGCTTCTGGCTTGGCAGCATTGCGCGAAGTTCAACCAGATATAGTGTTTTTGGATATTTGGATGCCGGGGCAGTATGATGGTATCGATGTTTTAACGATGGCTCGTAAAGAGCATCCTCAGATTGATTTTGTCATGATTTCTGGTCACGGAACCATCGAGACGGCGGTAAAAGCAACAAAGCTTGGCGCATGGGATTTCATCGAGAAGCCACTTTCAATGGATAAAATTCTGATCGTGATTTCAAATATACTGAGCTATCAGCAGCAGCGTGAAGAGAAGGCTTTGTTGTTGAATAAGCTAAGAAAGTCTATCGCCCTTATTGGTGAGGCTCCTTCCATTGTGCAAACTAAGCAAATCATTGCGCGTGTCGCTCCAACCAATTCTTGGGTGCTTATTCAAGGGGAGGCCGGAGCAGGAAAAGAGCTTGTGGCGCAAAACATTCATTACCTGAGTGCTCGTGCGAGTCGTCCGTTGGTTGAGATCAACTGTGGCGGAATTCCTGAGGACTTACTTGAGTCCGAGATCTTTGGGATTGAAAAAGGCGCGATGCCGGGAGTGGATCGTGTCAGAAAAGGGAAGTTGGAGTTGGCTCATGGTGGCACGCTCTATATCTCTGAAATTTGCGAAATGAATTTAGAAGTTCAAGGCAAGCTTCTGCAATACCTGGACGACAAAAAGTATTCTCGCGTTGGTGGACAAGAGCTTGTTGGCAGTGATGTGCGCGTAATTGCGGCGTCCTCAAAAGATCTTGATAAAGAAGTCAAAGAAGGACGTTTCCGCGAGGATCTTTATTATCGATTGAATGTCATCCCTTTCCGCATTCCAGCGTTGCGAGAGCATGTTGAGGACATCCCTGTTTTGGTTTCTTATTTCTCTGACAATGTGGCTCGTGAAAGCGGTTATCCTAAGAAGGTCTTTTCTGAAAAAGCGATAGAGAAAATGTTGTCTTATCAGTGGCCAGGAAACGTACGTGAACTTAAAAATTTCATTGAGCGCGTGTACATTTTAACGCCCGGCGATTTCGTGGATGTTCATGATCTTCGCTTTGCTGGTCTTATTGACTCTGAAGATGAGAAAGCCGTTGAGATGCAAGATCTTTCAACTTTCCGCGAAGCGCGGGCCCAGTTTGAAAAAGAGTATCTTCTTCGCAAGATCACGGAAAACAGCGGAAATATAAGTAAAACAGCGGAAGTTATTGGTCTTGAAAGAAGTTATCTTCATCGCAAGATCAAGGCTTATGGAATTGATACAAAAGAAAACTAGAGGAAAGCAAAACCGTGAACTCTGGTTCGGTTTTGCATTGTTGTATAGATTGGAAAAAACATGAAATGGTCAAAAGCACATATTAATACTCTTAAAGAAGCCCCTTCAGATGCGGAAATCATCAGTCATAAATTACTGATCCGCGGTGGTTTTATGAAGAAGCTAGCACCTGGAATATTCACTTACGGAAATTTGGGTTTGCGAGCTATTCGTAAATTTGAAAATGTTATTCGTGAAGAGCTCAATAAACGTCATTGTTTAGAAGTTCTCATGCCGATGGTTCACCCTCGTGAAATTTGGGAAGAAACAGGTCGTTGGAATGAAATGGGTGATGGTTTATTGAAATTCCAAAATCGCAATAAGCATTGGTTCTGTCTTGGGGCGACTCATGAAGAAGCCATCACAGATTATGTTCGTAATGATTTAAAGTCTTACCGTGATCTTCCCAAGAATATTTATCAGATTCAGACTAAATATCGCGATGAAATCCGTCCACGTTTTGGTTTGATGCGTGGTCGCGAATTTATCATGAAGGACGCTTACAGCTTTGATGCCAATCAAGAAGGCGCTTTGAAGTCCTACGAAGTCATGTACGACGCTTATAAAGCTATTTTTGACCGTCTGAATCTAAACTACCGCATTGTTCAGGCTGATGCTGGAAATATTGGCGGTTCTCAGACTCATGAATTTCAATTATTGGCAGAAGCTGGGGAAGATGCTCTTTTAGTGTCTGATACAACCGACTTTGCAGCAAACGTCGAAGTTTGTCCGGCGATTGATTTCGAGGCGCATGTCAGTGCGGATACGGAATTGAAGGCGATCGAGAAGTTTGCGACACCAAATCAGAAAACAATTGCGGATCTAGAGAAGTTTACGGGGATTGCCGCAAAAGATCTGGTGAAGACGCTGTATTTCTCTGCCAATGAAGGTTTTGATCCTAAAGATAAGTCCTTAAAAGCGTTCGCGGTGCTTTTGCGCGGCTCAGACGAAGTGAACCCTATTAAGGTTAAAAATATGCTTGGTATGACCAACCCTCCATTGATGCTGACGGATGATGAAGTTCGTGAAGTGACAGGAGCTTCGCCAGGCTCTTGTGGTCCTTTGGGTCTGAGTATTCCAGTCTACATGGATAACGGTGTTGCAGGTCTTAAGAACTACATAGTCGGTGCGAACGAAGATGGATTTCACTTCAAAAATGTCAATCACGACCGTGATTTTAAAGTTAGCAAGATCGGTGATCTGCGCATGGCTAAAGAAGGTGACAAATGTCCACAGTCTAATGGTCGCTTGAAAGCGTATCGCGGTATCGAAGTCGGACACGTTTTCTATTTAGGTAAAAAATATTCTCAGAAAATGAATGCGACTTTTTTGGATGCTCAAGGAAAAGTTCAGCCATTTGAGATGGGCTGCTATGGAATTGGTGTTACTCGTACTGTGCAAGCAGCGATTGAGCAGTCTCATGATGCTGACGGAATTATTTGGCCAAAAGAGATTGCTCCCTTCCACGTTCACATGTGTGTCTTGGACCCTAAAGATGAGTCTTTGATGACTATCGCAGATAAATTCTATACGGCAATGAATGCCGCAGGCATTGAAGTGTTGATGGATGATCGTGACGAGCGCCCGGGTGTTAAGTTTAAGGATGCCGACTTGTTGGGAATGCCCGTACGAGTAGTTTTAGGGAAGCGCGGCCTCGAAAATAACGAACTTGAAGTGGTTGAAAGAAAAACCAAGCAGGTTCGCAAAGTCCACCCTGATGGACTGTTGCTGACGGTACAAGAGGTTTTAGCTGCCTACTAAGTGGGAATAAAGAAGGGGAGAAATCCCCTTTTTTCTTATAAAAAGTACGAAGGTAGATTATGGCAGAAAGCTTGCTCAGTATCTTTTTAAAGTTTCATTCGGTTTCCAAGGAGGGTGAAGTATTTCTTACCCAACTGGAAGGCACCTGTGCGCAGGATTTATGGCTGAGTGCTGGAGGGCACTGGAGTTCTGAATCAATTCAAACCTTTCGTCGTATTGCCATGGAGAAGCTGGCAGAGGCTCTGAAAGGAGATGGCGCGGAAGATTATCAAAGTGCTTGGATTGAAGTTGTGCGAAGTTTTCATGCAAGCTTCTGGGGGCAACAGCGATTGCCAAAAAAAGAAAAGGCTCCTATCTCTGAAGAGAAAAAAATCTTTTGGGAGTTGTTTTCGTACATTTGGATAATGCTTCAAGCGACTCTTATTACAAAGACCGCCGTTTTTTATTTTGGTATTAAGTCTGCGCAGGAAGACACTTCCGAGGGGAAGATTTATGTCGGACTGGCTATTCTTTTTTCTTTTATCTCCTTAATTTGGTTTGCTATCCGTAAATCTAAAAAAACTAAACAAAATTAACAGGGGTGATTATGTCTAAAAATCGACGTGCTCAACCGATGCGAAATCCGATTATTTTAGCTCTCGATGTAGATACGCGAGATGCCGCTTTGCGGATTGCGGATGATGTGAGTGGAGTTGTGGGTGGAATTAAGCTAGGCCCTAGGCTTTGTTTGCGCTATGGGATGAGTTTTGTTCAGGAAATTGCACAGCGTGCTCCGGTTTTTTTAGATAATAAGCACTTTGATATTCCTTCAACGATGGAAGCGGCTGTTCGAGCGAGCTTTGAGGCGGGTGCCTCGCTGGTAACTGTGCATGCTTTAAGCGGTCTAGAAGCTCTCACGCGTATGGCGCAAATAGAAGCGGAGTTAAGTCAGCAACGGCCTTTTAAGATTCTGGCCGTAACAATTCTAACTTCTTGGGAGCAAAAATCGGTACCTGTAAATATGAAGGATCAACCCATTGCTCAGCACGTGACAAATTTGGTGGATCTGGTGCAAGCTGCCGGACTTCGAGGTGTCGTCTGTTCCCCACACGAATTAGACCTTTTACAAAAACGTGATCTTTATCTTGTCACGCCAGGTATTCGCTTTAGTATGCAGGATCCTGGAGATCAGAAACGAATCATGGACCCGAAAGAGGCTTTGCGAAAAGGAGCTTCTGCTTTGGTGGTGGGGCGTCCGATTCTCGAAGCGAAAAACATTAAAGAATCTGCAACTGACTTTGTGATGGCTGTATATGAAGAAGAATAATAATAGATTTGGCAATAAAACTGGTAATAAACCTGGCAATAATAGTGGAACTTCGGGACGTCCTCAGTCACGAAATGCACAACCTTCGCGAGGAGCTCGTTCGGAGCATCATATTCCTCGTGAGTGGAGAGTTGTCATCGGTACTCATGCAATAAATGAAGTGTTTAAGGTGCGTCCGAAGCAGATCAAGGGGATGTGGCTTCGTCAGAGCTGGGAAAGCTCAGGTGATTTGCGTGAAATGCATGAAAAAGCACAGGCCTTACGAATTAATTTGGAGCTAAAGCAAGACGCAGTTCTTGAAAAATTTGGTCCTTCACAGCAGGGGGCTGCTGTATTTGTTGATGGTGCCCCTGAATTCGATATGACTGAGTTGGAGAAATTCGACAAATCACTCGTACTTATGTTGGATGGTATTGAAGATCCCCACAATCTTGGCGCCATTATGAGAACCTCCTGGTTGGTGGGTGCTCATGGTGTTTTAATTCCTGAAGATCGCGCGGTGGGTCTAACGCCAACAGTTCATAAGGTGGCCTGTGGTGGTGTTGAACACGTTCCTGTGGAGTCCACAACCAATTTTGCTAAATATGCGGAAGAACTAAAGAAACAGGGGTACTGGATCTACGGCTTAAGTCCACGTGGTAAGCATTCAATATTTGAGTTGGAGCTGCCGGATAAAGTTGTGTGGGCTGTTGGTGCTGAAGATAAAGGATTAAGAGTGACAACCGAGAGGCTTTGTGATGAATTAGCCTACATTCCGCAGGCAAGTGCATCCGCGAGTTACAATGCATCCGTAGCAACAGCTATGGCATTAGCAGAAACCTTAAGGCAGCACGCACCGCGCGGAAATCGTAAAAAATCGTAACGTAATGAAATATTATCTTTGACGTCAGACGATTTTCTCCGTACAACATGTCGGTTATCTCAGTAATGCTGGTTTAGCTCAATTGGTAGAGCAGCTGATTTGTAATCAGCAGGTTGCGGGTTCGAGTCCCATAACCAGCTCCATTTTTCTGGGAAGAATTTCTGTATTGGACAGGTGCCCGAGTGGCTAAAGGGGGCGGACTGTAAATCCGCTGGCTTACGTCTACGAAGGTTCGAATCCTTCCCTGTCCACCATTTGAAATTCATTTCAAGAAATTTGGGAAGAGGGGCTTGCTTCTCTTCGGGCGTTCTGAATGGGCGGGAGTAGCTCAATTGGCTAGAGTATCTGCCTTCCAAGCAGAGGGTTGCGGGTTCGAGACCCGTCTCCCGCTCCAAATTTTCAGAACATGCGCCCATGTAGCTCAGTGGTAGAGCACACCCTTGGTAAGGGTGAGGTCGTCGGTTCGGCTCCGATCATGGGCTCCACTTGTTACTTATTGATTTGTTTTGTTGATATTTATAGACTTTAAAGACTTACAAAAATCTCTGCAGGAGGAATAATGTCTAAAGAGAAATTTAACCGTTCGAAGCCGCATGTTAATATCGGCACAATCGGTCACGTTGACCATGGTAAAACAACTTTGACTGCTGCTATCACTACTACTCTTGCAGCGGCTGGTAAAGCTCAAGCGATGTCTTACGATCAAATCGATAAGTCTCCTGAAGAGAGAGAGCGTGGTATCACTATCTCTACTACTCACGTTGAGTACGAAACTGACAACCGTCACTACGCACACGTTGACTGCCCAGGCCATGCTGACTACGTAAAAAACATGATCACTGGTGCTGCTCAAATGGACGGCGCGATCTTGGTTGTTTCTTCTGCTGACGGTCCAATGCCACAAACACGTGAGCACATCCTTCTTGCTCGTCAAGTAGGTGTTCCTGCTCTTGTTGTTTTCATGAACAAAGTTGACATGGTTGACGATAAAGAACTTCTTGAGCTTGTTGAGCTTGAGGTTCGTGAGCTTCTTTCTAAGTACGAATTCCCTGGCGATGATATCCCAGTGGTAAAAGGTTCTGCTTTGAAAGCTTTGGAAGGTGACCAATCAGAAATCGGTCGCCCAGCTATCATGAAATTGATGGAAGCTTGTGATACTTATATCCCAGCTCCAGTTCGTGCTGTTGAAAAAACTTTCTTGATGCCAGTTGAGGACGTGTTCTCTATCTCTGGTCGTGGTACAGTTGTTACTGGCCGTGTAGAGCGTGGTATCGTTAAAGTTGGTGACGAGGTTGAAATTGTTGGTATCCGTCCAACAACTAAAACAACTGTTACTGGTATTGAAATGTTCCGTAAGCTTCTTGACGAAGGTCAAGCTGGTGACAACTGTGGCGTTCTTCTTCGTGGTACTAAAAAAGAAGACGTTGAGCGTGGTCAAGTTCTTGTTAAGCCTGGCACAGTTAAGCCACACAAGAAATTCAAAGCTGAAGCGTACATCCTTACTAAAGAAGAAGGTGGACGTCACACTCCATTCTTCAACGGTTACCGTCCACAATTCTACTTCAGAACTACTGACGTTACAGGCGTTTGTACTTTGAAAGCTGGAACTGAGATGGTTATGCCTGGTGATAAAGTGGAAGTTTCTGTTGAACTTATCGCTCCTATCGCTATGGAAAAAGAGCTTCGCTTTGCGATCCGTGAAGGTGGTCGTACAGTTGGAGCGGGTGTTGTTACTGAAATCCTTGAGTAGTAATAACGCAGCGTAACTGCATATTATAATAACCCGGGGGACTCCTTGACAAAAGGGTCCCCCTCGGTGTTTCTTGGCTAGTACGTTTTTTTGTTTTTTTAAGTGCAGGGGTGTAGCTCCAGCGGTAGAGCGAACGACTCCAAATCGTTAGGTCGTGGGTTCGAATCCCTCCGCCCCTGCCAATTGATAACTCTCAAGACGGGGATTTATGGAAAAAGCCAACTCGAAGATTTTGACAATCAGCTTTGCTTCAGCAGCTATCTTGGTCGGTTTGACCCTCTCTCTTCTCATTAAAGCTTTTGCAGGTGCTTTTGGTATTGTTGCTAAGCTTGCAGATTCAGATCTCATTCGACATGGGTTGCCGGTTGTTGTGGGGCTTGCAGTGTTTGCGGCTTTGCAATTCAATCCTCGTGTGTTGGCGTGGGGTGAAGAGGTTGTTGTTGAGATTCGTAAGGTGGTTTGGCCATCACGTAAAGACACGACGGCAATGACTATTGCGTGTGTTATTATGGTTCTTATCTCAAGCGTTATCATTAGCTCGTTCGATTTGATCTCGGGCTTTTTTATCAATTATCTCATGAAGTAGTAGGGACGAAGACGTGGAAAAAAAGTGGTACATAGTTAACGTTCAGACGAGCTGTGAAAATACGGCAAAAAAAGCAATTGAGGAAAAAATTAAATCCTCAAAAATGGAAGATCTTTTTGGTGAGATTCTAATTCCGGCGGAAAGTGTTGTTGAGCTTGTAAAAGGGCAAAAACAGACTAAATCACGTAAATTTTTCCCGGGATATATCTTCGTTCAAATGTTTTTGAATGATGAGACTTGGCATTTGGTAAGAAATGCGTCAAAAGTAACTGGCTTTGTTGGTGGGACAAAAACTCGCCCACCAGAAGTGCCAGAGGCAGAAGTGCTTCGTGTGACTCAGCAGATGGCTGGTGTTGCGGAAAAACCTAAGCCAAAAGTTAAATTCTCTGTAGGTGAAAATGTGACTGTTATTGATGGTCCATTTAGCAACTTCCAGGGTACGGTTGAGGAAGTTAATGAAGACAAGGCTAAAATTAAAGTTCTTGTTTCTATCTTTGGCCGACCAACTCCAGTTGAGTTGGATTATATTCAAGTTGAAAAGCATTAATTTTAGAGCTACATAGGGTGGCTCTAAGAGATTAACAAAACACAACCTCTTGCAGGAGTGGGTCATGGCAAAAAAAGTTACAGGAATGATCAAGCTGCAGATACCGGCAGGGAAAGCTAATCCAGCTCCTCCCGTTGGACCGGCGCTCGGACAGCATGGGGTAAACATCATGGAATTCTGTAAGCAGTTCAATGCTCGTACGCAAGCATTGGGTGATAGCATTGTACCTATCATCATCACTGTTTACCAAGACAGATCGTTTACTTTCATTACAAAAACACCACCGGTGTCTTCTTTGATCAAAAAGGCGTTGAAACTGGATTCAGGTTCAAAACAGCCTCAAAAAGACAAAGTTGGCAAAATCAATAACGAACAAATTAAGCAAATCGCTACAACGAAATTGCCTGATTTGAACTGCTTGAAAGTTGAATCTGCAATGTCACAAGTTGCTGGTACGGCTAAAAGCATGGGCGTCGATATCGCATAAGGGTGGTAATCTATGGCAGGTAAGAAATTTGAAGCAGCCTCTAAGAAGGTTGATTCTACAAAAAAATACTCTGTTGAAGAAGCATTCAAGCTCGTGGTTGCAGCTGCACCTGCGAAATTCGATGAGTCTATCGACGTAGCATTGCGTTTGGGTATTGATCCTAAGCAATCTGATCAACAAGTTCGTGGTGCAATTCCATTGCCTCATGGTCTTGGTAAAGATGTTAAAGTTGTTGTTTTCGCAAAAGGTCCGAAAGAGGCTGAAGCGAAAGCTGCTGGCGCTGACTTTGTTGGTGCAGACGACCTAGTTGCTAAAATTCAAGGCGGCTGGTTGGACTTCGACAAATGTATCGCGACTCCTGATATGATGGCGACTGTTTCTAAAGTTGCTAAAGTTCTTGGACCTCGTGGTTTGATGCCGAACCCAAAGATCGGTACTGTGACTATGAGCGTTGGTGAAGCTGTAACTGCCGAGAAAAAAGGTAAGTTGGACTTCCGCGTTGATAAAGCGGGTATCGTTCATGCTGGTATCGGTAAGAAATCTATGGGAGATGCAAAACTTCGCGAAAACTTTATGGCTCTTTTGGGCGCAATCGTTAAAGCGAAACCAGCTTCTTCTAAAGGTATCTATCTTCGCACTATTTCCGTAGCTTCTACTATGGGTCCTGGTGTAAAGATTGAGCCAAATGCAGCAGCGTCTGCAGCTGGCTTGGCATAGTAATAGTTTTAGTTTTAATTGCGGTCAGAGACAGTAGGTTTCTTTTTGTAGATTTAATCCCTTTTTCGTAAGGGGCCTACCGAGATAAGGCAAAAAGGTTTTAAAAAATGCTCCGGTTTTCTCCGGAGCTTGTTCGCGACCTCCAAACCGACCTGAATCGCACAAGCTACTTCAAGTTATTGAAGTACTTAAAAGTCTAATGAAAGGAGGCTCACTTATGATCACTCGCGCAGATAAAGAGCAAGAGATTAAGCTTATCACTGAAAAGTTCGGTAAGGCTAAAGGAGCCTTCATCGTCGACTTCAAAGGCATCAAGGTTGAGCAAGTTACTAACTTGCGTAAAAAATTGAATGCTGCTGAATCTGAGATGAAGGTTGTCCGCAACACTCTTGCAAAAAGAGCGTTCAAAGATCACCCAGCTATTGAAACAGCATTTGCTAATTCAATGAAAGGTACTAACGCCATCGTATTCTCATACGGTGAAGTGAACGCTACTGCTAAGACATTGGCTGATTTTGCTAAGGACGTTGAAGTTCTGCAAATCAAGTCTGGTGTTATGGATGGCGCTGCTTTGGATGATGCTAAAATTAAGTTCTTGGCAACTCTTCCGGGCAAAGATCAGTGTCGCGCTATGTTACTCGGTACGCTATTGGCTGCAGGTTCTTCACTTGCAAGATGCCTTAACGCATACGCAGAGAAACTTGGTGGCGGAGCTGCTGCTGGTACTGAAGAAGCTCCTCAAGCATAATGCTTGCTCTCCGGCTTAACGGAGAATAATGGTGCTAAATATTTGAATTAATAAATAATTTTTTATCCGTGGAGGATTTTAAAATGTCTCTAACTAACGATCAATTGATTGATGCGTTGTCTCAAAAAACTGTTCTTGAGATCGCTGAACTTGTAAAAATGCTTGAAGAAAAATGGGGCGTTTCTGCTGCTGCTCCTGTAGCTGCTGCAGCTGGTCCTGCTGCTGCTGTTGAAGAAAAAACTGCTTTTGACGTTATCCTTGTTGACGCTGGTGCCAACAAAATCAACGTTATTAAAGAAGTTCGTGGCTTGACTGGTTTGGGTCTTGCTGAAGCAAAAGCCCTTGTTGAAGCTGGTAACAAAGCTGTTAAAGAAGGCGCTACTAAAGAAGACGCTGAAAAAATCAAAAAAGCTCTTGAAGCTGCGGGTGCGAAAGTTACTGTTAAGTAATTTGAGCTCTTCTAGTGAAGATCTTTGCCGAAAGCCTCTGGTTGTACCAGGGGCTTTTTGCTTTTTTGGGGTCACTGCTGTTTTGTTGCCGTTTGTGTGCTCGCCTCGCCGTTAATCCATTGTGATTTAGGTTTACTTTTCTTTGTTCAATTCACGGGTTTATAGGCTCTGTCGAAAAGGTTTGGAAAGTTAGCAAAACCCTCATAATTACTTGATTTATTTGAAACTTGGGGTAACTTAAAGTGCTTACCCTTTTTTATTTAATGTGGGCCTTGGAAGCTTCCCCCCGAAGTGAAGATCCGATTTTCTTATCACGGAGAGTACATTGGAAAAAACTCCAGTTACGGCTTCTAACATTCGAGTTAGAAAGTCATTCGCGAAAAATAAGCAAGTCATTGATATTCCAAATCTGATTGAATTGCAGAAAAGCTCTTACGAAGCTTTCATTCAAAAAGACATGGATCCAGATCGTCGCGGCGAAGCTGGTCTCAATGGCGTTTTCAAATCTGTTTTCCCAATCACAGATTTCAACAATACAGCTAGTCTTGAGTTTGTAAGCTACACGCTTGAGCCAGCAAAATACGATGTGGATGAGTGCCGCCAACGTGGAATGACGTTTGCCGCTCCAATCAAAGTTACACTTCGTTTGATCGTATTTGATGTTGATGAAGAAACTGAAGCGCGCAGTATCCGAGATGTAAAAGAGCAAGAAGTTTACCTCGGTGAAATCCCTCTAATGACTGCGAACGGTTCATTCATCATCAACGGTACTGAGCGTGTTGTTGTATCTCAGTTGCATCGTTCTCCGGGTGTATTCTTTGACCACGATGGTGGTAAGAATAATGCTTCAGGAAAATTGATTTATTCTGCACGTGTGATTCCTTACCGTGGATCTTGGTTGGATGCTGAGTTTGACCAAAAAGATTTGATTCACGTACGTATCGATCGTCGTCGTAAGTTCCCTGTAACAATCTTGTTAAAAGCATTGGGTTACAATGCAGAACAATTGCTTGAGTACTTCTACGATCTAGATGAAGTTTATGCTCGTGACGGTAAATTGTACCGTAAGCTTGATATCGAAAGAATGTCAGGTCAAAGAGCATTGACTGATATCATTGATCCAAAATCTGGCGAAGCTTTAGTAAAAGCAGGTCGTCGTATCACTCGTGCTATCGTTAAGAAAATTAAAGATCTTAATATCACTGAGCTTGAAGTTGAGCCAAATGACCTTGAGGGTAAAGTTTTGGCGAAGCCACTTATCGATGAGTCGACAGGTGAGATCATTGCAGACGCCAATGCTGAATTGAGTATTGCAATCATCCGCAGAGCTATCGAAGCTGGTATCGATCGTTTCTTCATGATCTTCTTCGATGGTTTGACTGTAGGACCTTATCTTCGCAACACATTGTTGGTAGATAAAGTTTCAAACAAAGACGAATCTTTGGTAGAGATCTACAAGCGTCTTCGTCCTGGTGAGCCTCCGACTTTGGATGCTGCTACGGCATTCTTCGGTCGCTTGTTCTTTGATCCAGAAACTTACGATTTGTCTGAAGTTGGTCGTATTAAGATCAATCACAGATTTGGCATCTCTATGGACGAGTGTCCTCCTTCGCACAGAACACTTACTCATAAAGACATTTTGAGCACGATTAAAACATTGATTGACCTAAAAAATGGTCGTGGCGTGATCGATGATATCGATCATTTGGGTAACCGTCGTGTTCGTTCTGTTGGTGAGTTGCTTGAGAATCAATACCGTATCGGTTTGGTTCGTATGGAACGTGCTATTCGTGAACGTATGTCTCTTCAAGATGTTGAGACAATGATGCCTCACGATCTTGTGAATGCAAAACCTGTTAATGCAGTTGTAAAAGAATTCTTCGGTGCTTCTCAGTTGTCACAGTTCATGGATCAAACAAATCCATTGTCTGAGATCACTCACAAGCGTCGTTTGTCAGCTCTTGGACCTGGTGGTTTGACTCGTGACCGCGCTGGTTTCGAAGTGCGTGACGTACATCCAACGCATTACGGACGTATTTGTCCAATTGAAACTCCAGAAGGACCAAACATCGGTTTGATCGCGTCTTTGGCAACTTATGCTCGAATCAACAACTATGGATTCATCGAGACTCCATACCGTAAAGTTGAGCAAGGTAATGTTTCAAAAGATATCAATTATCTTTCTGCACTTGAAGAAGCTGGACACCACATTGCTCCTGCAGCTCGTGATGAAGCTGGTAACAAGGCGATTCAGACTGCAACAACAATCACACGTCGTGATGGTGAGTATGAAATCGTAGATAAAGATAAAGTTGCATTGATGGACGTATCTCCATCTCAGCTAGTATCTATCGCGGCTTCATTGATTCCATTCCTTGAGCATGACGATGCCAACCGTGCCTTGATGGGATCGAACATGCAACGTCAAGCGGTGCCATTGCTTCGCTCTCGTGCTCCACTTGTTGGAACTGGCGTTGAAAGACTTGTTGCTCGTGACTCTGGTACATCTGTCGTTGCTCAAAACGATGGTATCGTTGAAGAAGTAGATGCATCTCGTATCGTTGTTCGTCGTTTTGCAAAAGGCGGAGAACTAGGTGCGAACGTAGATATCTACAACCTAACGAAGTATCAACGTACGAATCAAAATACATGCTTCAATCAAAAACCTATCGTAACAGTTGGTGATAAGGTTTCTAAAGGCGACATCATCGCTGACGGACCTTCGACTGAGCTTGGTGAGTTGGCTCTTGGACAAAACATCCTTGTGGCGTTCACTCCTTGGCAAGGTTACAACTTCGAGGACTCCATCCTTATTTCCGAGCGTTTGTTGAAAGACGACGTTTACACGTCTATCCACATCGAAGAATTCGAGTGCGTAGCGCGTGATACAAAACTTGGTAAGGAAGAGATCACTCGCGATATCGCTAACGTAGGTGAAGAGGCTCTTAAAGACCTTGATAGCTCTGGTATCATCCGCATTGGTGCGGAAGTTCGCCCTGGCTACATCCTAGTTGGTAAAGTAACACCTAAAGGTGAAACTCAACTTTCTCCTGAAGAAAAGCTTTTGAGAGCGATCTTCGGTGAAAAAGCAGGAGACGTTCGTGATACTTCACTTCGTGCGCCATCTGGTGTTTACGGAACAGTTATCGACGCTCAAGTTTACTCTCGTGAAGGCGCAGACCGCGATGAGCGTTTGTCTTCAATCATCGAAGAGAAAAAACGCAAGCTTGAAAAAGACTTGGCAGTTGAGCAGAACGTGATCCGCAATAATGCGATTTCTAAACTTCGTGACATCCTTGTTGGTAAAACAACAACGGGCGTTCTTTTGAACGAAGATGGAAGCCAAAAGCTTCTTAATAAAGGTCAAATCATCACTGAAGCTGACCTTGAGACAGTTCCATTTGAATTGTTGAACTACATCCCGCTTGATCAAGATCTTGAGTTCCAAGTGAACAAGATCATCGACAATGCACGTAACCAACTTGACGCTGTTAAATTGGTGTTCAACGAAAAGATCGATCGTCTTCGTAAAGGTGACGAATTGCCTCCTGGCGTGATCAAAATGGTTAAAGTTTACGTTGCAATCAAACGTAAAATGCAAGTCGGGGATAAGTTCGCCGGCCGTCACGGTAATAAGGGTGTCGTTTCTAAGGTATTACCTGCAGAAGACATGCCTTACCTAGCGGATGGTACACCTGTTGATATGGTTCTGAACCCACTGGGCGTTCCGTCTCGTATGAACATCGGACAGATCCTTGAAGTGCATTTGGGTTGGGCTGCGCACAATCTAGGTAAGCAACTCGGTGCTCATCTAGATAAGTGGAATGCTGAAAACGCTCGTAAAGAAATGAAAGACATCTTCAATGATTCTGACATTTCTACGAAGTTGGATAAATCAGACGACGAATCATTGAAGAAAATGGTGACTCGTATGAAAAATGGTATCCACGTAGGAACCCCAGTTTTCGATGGAGCTCGTGAATCTGATGTGAAGGGCTTGCTGGCAAAAGCCGAAGTTCCAACCTCAGGTAAATCAGTTCTATTTGATGGTCGTACAGGTGAGCCGTTCACGAACCCAGTTACTGTGGGTATCATGTACATGCTTAAACTACACCATCTCGTGGAAGAGAAGATTCACGCTCGTTCTATTGGACCTTACTCTCTTGTTTCTCAGCAACCTCTTGGCGGTAAAGCGCAATTCGGGGGTCAGCGTCTTGGGGAAATGGAAGTTTGGGCTATCGAGGCGTACGGTGCTGCTTACTCACTACAAGAATTCCTTACTGTTAAGTCCGATGACGTGGCAGGAAGAACTCGTATGTATGAAAGCATCGTGAAGGGTGAAAATATCCTTGAGCCGGGCTTACCAGAATCATTCAACGTATTGGTGAAAGAGCTTCAGTCTCTTGCATTGAATGTTGAGTTGATGGAGTCCGACATTCTTCGTGATCAAGATGAAGATCTTGGCGACGACGGTATCGAGGGTAACGAGGGATCTGATGTGGCTCCAACTGAGCCAGGTCAGCACTAATTAATAATTTAACAACAGGGGTGTTCTTTGAGAGACTTGTTGAATTTTTTCGATAAACCAAAAGATCCACTTTCGTTTGACGCCGTACGAGTATCGTTGGCGTCACCAGAAATGATTCGTGAATGGTCATTTGGTGAAGTTAAGAAGCCTGAAACTATTAACTATCGTACATTCAAGCCAGAACGTGATGGCTTGTTCTGTGCGAAAATCTTCGGTCCTATTAAGGATTACGAGTGCTTGTGCGGTAAGTATAAACGTATG